>NZ_JBHZBU010000002.1:528809-945782 GCF_042754945.1 Nocardia sp. NPDC059180 | reverse complement strand
CGTTTTTTCCGGGCCTGCCCTCTGTTTTGTTTGGCTTGTTCCCAACAAACCTCGGGGCGGGTGGGCGGGGGGCCCCCCCCCCCCCCCCGAAACCACTACCGGCTACGGGGCTTTGGTGATGTCCACCCCGGGAGCAGCGTCGGTGATCACCGAATCGGCGGCGACCACCGCACCGCCACCCTTGCGTCGGCCGGCGCGCAGACGCCGTTCCACCCAGGTCGCGACCTGCGACAGCGTCATGTTCAACACGATCATGATGATGGCGACCACGATCAACGCCGGAATGGTGTTGGAGTTGGCGGCGCCGAGCTGCAGACCGTTGCGGACCACCTCTTCGTAGGTGATGACGTAACCGAGCGCCGAGTCCTTCAACGCCACAACCATCTGCGAGATCAGCGCTGGCAGCATGGCGGTGATGGCCTGCGGCAGCAGGATCAACCGCATCAACTGGCCCTTGCTCATACCCAGCGCCGACGCCGCCTCGGTCTGCCCCTTGGGCAGCGAGCGGATACCGGCCCGCACGATCTCCGCGATGACCGACCCGTTGTAGATGGTCAGCGCGGTGACGACTGCACCGAGCGCCAGATACTCCGACTCGAACACGTTGTATTCGGAGTACAGCGCGAACAGGAAGATCATCAGGATCAGCACCGGAATCGCGCGCGCGATCTCGACGACCGCACCGGCAACCCAGCGCACCGATCGGTGATCGGAGAGCCGGGCGATACCGAAGATCATGCCGAGCACCATCGCGAAGACGATCGACAGCACCGCGGCCACGATCGTGCCGCGCAGACCGGGCAGCAGATAGGTCGTCCAGACATCCGCCTCGAGGAACGGCTTCCACTTCTCAGCGTCGAACTGGCCCTGCTCGTCGAATCCGCGGTAGACGAACCATCCCGCCAGGATCACCACGGCGAGCACGATCACCGAGTAGATGATGTTGCGCACGCGCGCCGCGGGACCGGGCGCGTCGAACAGAACCGACGGTTCGCGGCTCATCGGGCCACCTCGAATCGTTTGGCGATGTAACCGAACAGCAGGCCCATCGGCAGCGTCAGGATGACGAAGCCGAGCGCGAAGATCGCACCGATCGCCAGCAGCGCGGCCTCGGTGTCGAGCATCTTGGCCATCAGGAACGAGGCCTCGGCCACGCCGATAGCGGAGGCGACGGTGGAGTTCTTCGTCAACGCGATCAGCACGCTGCCCAGCGGTGCGATCACCGAACGGAACGCCTGCGGCATGACGATCAGCCGCAGGTTCTGCAGGAACCCGAGGCCGAGCGAGCGGCCCGCCTCGGACTGCCCGAGCGGCACAGTATTGATGCCCGCGCGCAGCGATTCGCAGACGAACGCCGCGGTGTAGACACTCAGACCGACGACCGCCCAGCGGAAGTTGTTCTCCGCGAGTGAGTCCGGGCCTTCGGCGGCCAGCTTGACCCGCAGGGTCGAATACAGGCCGATCGAGCAGAATACCAGGATCAGTGTCAGCGGTGTATTGCGGAAGATAGTGACGTAGAGGGTGCCGACCCAGCGCGCCACCGGGACCGGCGAGACCCGCATGGCGGCCACGATGGTGCCGAGCACCAGCGCGCCGATCGCGGAGAACGCGGTCAACTTGATGGTGACCCAGAACGCGTCGAGCAATTGGGAGTCGTACTCAGAGATCAAATCGAACACGGTGGGTGCGCGCCTCCGATCGTGAGGTGGGAGAAGGGCCGGCGATCGGATGACCGAGCGGTGGGCGCCCGTGGCGCCCACCGCAATCGATCATCGGATCAGTACCGGTCCACCTGCGGAGCCGGCGGAGTGGGGTAGCCCGCGGCGCGGCCGACCGAATCCTGGAAGGCCTTGTCCCAGGCGCCCTCGGCGATCATCGCCTCGATCGCGTCGTTGATCTTGTCGCGGCTTTCCTGATCGCCCTTCTTCAGGCCGATCCCATAGTTCTCGGTGGTGAACCGCTCACCGACCAGCTTGTAGCGGCCGGGGGTCTGGGCGGCGTAACCGGCGAGGATGATGTCATCGGTGGTCATCGCGCCGACCGCACCGCTGTTGAGGCCCTCGAGGCACAGCGAGTAGGTGTCGTAGGTCTGCAGCTGGGTGTCGGGGAAGTTCTTCTCGATGTTCTGGGCCGGGGTGGAACCCTTGACCGAGCACACCGTCTTGCCCGCGATCGTGTCCGGACCGGTGATATCGGTATTGCCGACATTCACCAGCAGGCTCTGGCCCGCGATGTAGTACGGCCCGGCGAAATCGACCTTCTCCTTGCGCTGGTCGGTGATCGAATAGGTGGCGACGATGAAGTCCACCTGGCCGTTCTCGATCAGCGTTTCGCGCTGCGCCGACGGTGCCTCCTTGAAGGTGATGCCGTCGGGCTGCACGCCGAGCTTGGCCGCGACATAGCGGGCCACCTCGACATCGAAGCCGCTGTAGGTGCCGTCGGTGTTGCGCTGACCGAGACCCGGCTGGTCGAACTTGATGCCGATGGTCAGCTTGCCTTCCTTGGCGTGGTCGAGAGCGGTCTTGTCGTCTCCGCTGCCGCAGCCCGCAGTGGTGGCGGCGGCCAGTGCCAGGGCGATGGCCCCGACTCCGAGACGGAGCGCACGGTTGATCCTCATCGAGTTCCTTCTTCCCTCATTCGGTTTTCGATGGCCGTGGTCGGTGGACGGCTCGGCGACTCAGTGACTGAGAATCTTGCCGAGGAAGTCCTTGGCCCGGTCGGACTTCGGCGTGGTGAAGAACGTTTCCGGCACGGCGTCTTCGACCACTTGACCGTCTGCCATGAACAGCACCCGGTTTGCTGCTTTGCGGGCGAAGCCCATTTCGTGGGTGACCACCAGCATGGTCATGCCCTCTTTGGCCAGCGACACCATGACTTCGAGGACCTCGTTGACCATCTCGGGGTCGAGCGCGGAGGTCGGCTCGTCGAACAGCATCACCTTGGGGTTCATCGCCAACGCGCGCGCGATGGCGACACGCTGCTGCTGACCGCCCGACAGCTGAGCCGGGTACTTGTCGGCCTGATTGGCGATGCCGACGCGTTCGAGCAGTTCCATCGCCTTGGTGCGGGCACCGTCCTTTTTGATCTTGCGCACCTTCATCGGCGCGAGCATGACGTTGTCGAGGATCGTCTTGTGCGCGAACAGGTTGAACGACTGGAACACCATGCCGACATCGGCGCGCAGTGCGGCAAGGCCGCGGCCCTCGGCAGGCAGCGGCACACCGTCGACGCTGATGTCGCCGGTGTCGATCGGCTCGAGCCGATTGATCGTGCGGCACAGCGTCGATTTGCCGGACCCTGACGGGCCCAAAACGATCACGACCTGCCCTTTGGGCACCTCGAGGTTGATATCACGCAACACGTGCAGAGCACCGAAGTGCTTGTTGACGTTGCGCATCGAGATCATCGGTGGCGCGGTGGCGTCCCCGCTGTCGGCGGCCCCGGTCGTTCCGGGCGCGTCGGTGGCGTCGGTCATGGTCCATGACCTTAAGCGGAAATCACGGATTTGCGGGGCTTTCCGTGACACACCGAGGCGTCGCGCCGAATCGACATGTCGCCGTAACCTGGCGGCCAGCTCGGCGGAGTTCGGATCGCGTGCACCGCCGCGACGCCGAGCGAGTCTGCCGACGAGCCCGGTGACCTGCGGCACGATGGCCGGGCCGGGGCCGATGCGCCGCGAACCCGGCACAGTGCAGCCCGTACCCTGGACGGGTGGATTCGATCGGACAGGCAGTAGCGCATCCCGCCCTGGTCCCGGCGGCGTCGGGCGCCCGCAGTTACGAGGTCCGCACCTTCGGCTGCCAGATGAACGTGCACGATTCCGAGCGCTTGTCCGGCCTGCTCGAGGATGCGGGTTATGTGCGGGCGTCGTCGGGGCAGACGGCCGACCTGGTGGTGTTCAACACCTGCGCGGTGCGCGAGAACGCCGACAACAAGCTCTACGGCACCCTCGGCCATCTCGCGCCGATCAAGGCCGAGCGCCCGGGGATGCAGATCGCTGTCGGCGGCTGCCTGGCGCAAAAGGATCGCGACACCGTGGTGCGCAAGGCGCCGTGGGTCGACGTGGTGTTCGGTACCCACAACATCGGATCGCTGCCGGTGCTGCTCGAGCGCGCCAGGCATAACGACGAGGCCCAGGTGGAGATCCTGGAGTCGCTGGAGGCCTTCCCCTCGACGCTTCCTGCCAAGCGGGAGTCGGCCTACGCGGGCTGGGTGTCGATCTCGGTCGGCTGCAACAACACCTGCACCTTCTGCATCGTGCCCGCACTGCGCGGTAAAGAGGTCGACCGCCGTCCCGGTGACGTACTCGCCGAAGTGCAGGCGCTGGTCGACCAGGGCGTGCTCGAAGTGACTCTGCTCGGCCAGAACGTCAACTCCTACGGTGCTTCGTTCGCCGACCCGGAGCAGCCGCGCGACCGTGGCGCGTTCGCCAAACTGCTGCGCGCATGCGGAAGTATCGACGGATTGGAGCGGGTGCGGTTCACCTCACCGCATCCGGCCGAATTCACCGACGATGTCATCGAGGCGATGGCGCACACGCCCAACGTCTGCCCGCAGCTGCATATGCCGCTGCAGTCCGGTTCGGACCGGGTGCTCAAGGCGATGCGCCGCTCCTACCGGCAGGCCCGTTTCCTCGGCATCATCGAGAAGGTCCGTGCCGCGATGCCGCATGCGGCGATCACCACCGACATCATCGTCGGGTTCCCCGGTGAGACCGAAGAAGATTTCGAGCAGACCCTCGAAGTGGTCCGGCAGGCGCGGTTCACCAGCGCGTTCACCTTCCAGTACTCCAAGCGCCCCGGCACGCCTGCCGCGGATATGCCCGACCAGCTGCCCAAACAGGTCGTGCAGGCCCGCTACGACCGGCTGATCGCGCTGCAGGAGGAGATCTCCCTCGACGCCAATCGCGCACTGATCGGCACCGAGGTGGAGCTGGTGGTGGCCGACGGCGCGGGGAAGAAGAACGCCGCGACCGCACGCATGAGCGGCCGGGCCCGCGACGGGCGGCTGGTGCACTTCCGGCCCGAATCCACCGAGCCGATCCGGCCCGGCGACATCGTCACCGTCGACATCACCGGCGCGGCGCCGCATCATCTGATCGCCGACGCGCCGCTGCGCACCCATCGACGCACCCCCGCGGGTGACGCCCACGAACGCGGTACCACGCCCAAGACCGAACCCATCGGCGTCGGCCTCGGCCTGCCGCGCATCGGCGCCCCCGCACCGGAACCGGTGGCCGCCGCGGGCTGCGCCACCGGATGCGGGACATGAACCAGCGTCACCCTGATCCCGGCGACGCGGACGACAGCAGCCCCTTCCGTCGCGGCGACCGGGCCGATCCGGGCACCGGGCCGCCGGCCGCCGGCAACGGGGCCGCGCCGGGCGAGCACTCCGGCGACGCATCGGTTACCGGCGATGGCGTCGCCGAACCGGCCGAAATACCCGAACCCGACAACACAGCCGAAGGAAACGAGGACTCCGTGAGCTCGGTGGAGAAGACCGACGATTTCGAACAGTTCCGCGACGATCTCGACGCCGTCGAGCGCCGGATCGCCGGCGAGATCGACCCCGGTGTGCGCGCGATGGTCGTCGCCGGCGCGGTGTTCGCGTTGCTGGTGTCGCTGGTGCTGCCGCACGCCGGTGCCGCCCGCGGGTTCGATGTGCTGCTCGGCTCGGATGTCACGGTGACCGAGCACATCGGCCTGCCCTCGCGGATCTTCGTCTGGTTCGTCGTGGTGTTCGGTATCGGGTTCTCGCTGCTGGCGCTGATGACCCGGCGCTGGGTGCTGGCGTGGATCGCGGTGGCCGGTTCCGCGATCGCCAGCGCGTTCGGCGTGTTCTCCATCTGGCACCGCCAGACTCCCGGCCTGAACAACTACGTCGGCGCCGGCCCCGGCATCGGCTTGATCATCGGCACGATCGCCGCCGTCGTGCTGACTTTCCACTGGGTCCGCGTCGTATGGAGCCGCACCGCGCTGCAGCTGGCTGCCGAGGAGCAGCGGCGCATCGCGGCCGCCGCCGAGGAAGAGCGGGACCGGCGCAGGCTGCACGGCGACAGCGACTCCTGAGGTCGACGCGGTCGCCGGCCCACAAGGCAGCCGATCTGCGGTCACACAGTCCCCGCCAAACGACCAGGCGCACCCGGCCCATCGCCGGGTGCGCCTTTATCGTGTCTCCAGGTCAGCGGTTGGTGACCGCACCCTCGGCCGCTTCGGCCCACTCCCGCCACTGCTTGGCTTGCTCGAGCGCCTTCTCCGCATCGCGGGTCTTCCCGGCCGCGGTGGCCTTGGCGGCCTGCTCTTCGAACTGTGCGACCCGTTCCCGGAACTGCGCGGCCCGTGCCATGGCCTCGGGGTCGGTGCGCCGCCACTGCGCGTCGGCCGCCTCGCGGACCCGCTTTTCGATGGTGCGCAGTTTGCCTTCCAGCTCCTGCATTCGCTCCCGCGGCACTTTGCCGATGGCATCCCACTTGTCCAGCAGCTCACGCAGCGATGCGCGGGCTCCGTCGAGACCGTGCGCGGGATCGATGTGGCTGTAGGCGGCGAGCAGCTCCTCCTTGGCGACGGCGTTGTGCTCGAACTCCGCGTCCCGTTCGGAGGCCGCGGCGTTGCGGGCGGCGAAGAACACGTCCTGGGCGCTCTTGAAACGCCGCCACAGTGCCTCATCGGCCTCGCGTGGGGCGCGACCTGCTGCCTTCCATTCGGTGAGCAGATCGCGGAACACCGCGGCGGTGCCCGCCCAATCGGTGGAGCCGGACAGCTCCTCGGCCCGCTCACACAGATCTTCCTTGCGGGTCTTGGCGGCGGCACGCTCGCGATCGAGTTCGGCGAAGTGGGCGCCGCGACGGCGATTGAACGCCTCACGCGCCTTCGAGTACCGCTTCCAGAGTGCATCGTCGACCTTGCGGTCCACCCCGCGAATGGACTTCCACTCATCGAGGATTTCGCGCAGCCGATCACCGGCGGCCTTCCACTGGGTGGACTCGGAGGCGATGCGCTCGGCCTCGGCGGCGAGAGTCTCCTTGCGTTCGGTGTGCTCGTGCCTGGCGCGCTCTTTCTCCTCTTTGGCGTGCGCGGCCGCTTCCTCCGAATGCTCGGCGATAGCCTGCAGTCTCTGCGCCAGGCCGTCGATATCACCGATGACGGCAGCGGTGGGCAGCGATTCGGCGATGGTCAGCGCCGCGGCCTTGGTCTTACGGGCGTCCGCGCCTGCGGCCAGCCGGGCTTCCAGCAGCGCGACCTCGGTGGCCAGATCGTCGAATCGGCGGCCGAAATGGGCCAGGCCTTCGGTGGCGTCACCGGCCTGCCAGGATCCGACTTCGCGCTCACCATCGGCGGTTTTGACCCAGGCGGTGCCGTTCTCGTCGACGCGGCCCCATTCGCTGGGGTCGGTGACCGTGGGGACGATGACCGGGTGCGGATGCTCGGTCGACGCGCCGGGCGGCGGTTTGACGGCGTGTGGTTTGGGGTGGGGGGAGCCGCCGGGTTTCGGCATTCCGGACGGTCGCGGGGTCGTGCCGGGGCCGGGTTTCGCGGTTCCGTTGCTGTCGGTCATTGCTCCTCGTCCCTGCCGCGCGTCACGGCTGCCTGGTTACGCCCTAGCTCATCCCATTGAACCCGGTCCGAGCCCTAGAAACCACATCGATCGTGTGTGCACCGCGGTGTGGCACCACGGACCCCGACCCGCGATGACCTGGGTTGGAGTACCTCGAACAGTAGCAATTGCGGCCCGATTTCCGGCAGAGACACTCGAACCCATGGTGGCGCACCGGGACTGACAGGTCGCTGGGCGGTTCCGGCGGGCGACTACCGTTGACGAGGTGTTCTGTCTTGCGGCCCTGGTTCCGTCGCCGCCGATCCTGGTTCCCGAGCTCTGCGGTGGTCTCCACGCGGGTCCGGCGGTCGCCGAACTGCGCGCGGCGACGCTGGCCGCCATCGGCGACCTGGCAGCGGTGACTTCGCGGTGGACGGTCGTCGGTGTGGGTGCCCGCGACCAGGTCATGGGGCGGGAGACAGTCGGCACCTTCCGAGGTTTCGGCGTGGACCGCGCCGTGGCGCTCACCGGTACCGGACCGATCGAAACGACGGGCGCGGACCCGGAGCTACCGCTACCAGTACTGATCGCGGCGTGGCTACGTGAGCATGTCGCGCCGGACGCGGTCGCGGACGCCCGGATCGTGGCCGCCGACAGCCCGGTCGATCGATGTGTGGAGCTGGGCGCGAAACTGCGCGCCGAACTGGATGCCGATCCTCGACCGCACGGTGTGCTCGTCGTCGCCGACGGAGCGACCACCCTGTCCACGTCCGCGCCCGGCTACTTCGATCCGCGCGCCGCCGACAGGCAAGCCGTGCTGGAGAACGTGTTGCGCGCGGGCGACCGTGGCGGCCTGCTCGCGTTGGATCCGGTCGAATGCGCCGAGGTCGGCATCCGGGGCCGGGCCGCCTACCAGGTGCTGGCCGGGGTGTTCGGCGCCGACGCGGTGGATCCCGCGGTCGACACCCGCTATCAGGACGCGCCGTTCGGCGTCGGCTACCAGGTGAGCCTGTGGCGGCCGGGCACCGGAGCGGGGCAGCGGTGACGACGACCAGTACCCCGATCGCTGTGGTCGGCCCGACCGCGACCGGCAAATCCGATCTCGCGCTGGACCTGGCCGAACGGCTCGGCGGGGAAATCGTCAATATCGACGCGATGCAGCTGTATCGCGGCATGGACATCGGCACGGCCAAACTGCCGCCGGACCAGCGACGCGGTATCGCGCACCATCAGCTCGACGTGCTCGAGGTGACCGAGACCGCGACGGTGGCCGCCTATCAGGCCGCCGCGGCCGCCGATGTCGAGGCGATCATGGCCCGCGGCCGCACACCGGTCATCGTCGGCGGCTCGATGATGTATGTCCAGGCGCTGCTGGACCAGTGGGATTTCCCCGCCACCGATCCGGCGGTCCGGGCCCGCTGGGAGGCGTTGCTCGCCGAACGCGGGGTGGTCGCGGTGCACGAGGCGCTGCGCGCCGCCGACCCGGCCGCCGCCGCGACCATCCTGCCGACCGACGGTAGACGGATGGTGCGTGCGCTCGAGGTCGTCGAACTCACCGGGCAGCCGTTCGCGGCTTCCGCGCCGGTCATCGGCCGCCCGCGCTGGGGCACCGTCATCATCGGCGTCGACCGCGACACCACCGAACTCGACGACCGCATCGCCCGCCGCACCGACCTGATGTTCGACACCGGCCTGGTCGAGGAGGTGCGCGGACTCATCGATCTCGGCCTGCGCGACGGCCAGACCGCGCGCAGAGCCATCGGCTACGCCCAGGTGCTCGCCTGTCTGGACGGCGAATACGACCTCGCCCACGCCAAGGAACGGACCTTCATCGGCACCCGGCGCTATGTGCGGCGGCAACGCTCCTGGTTCCGCCGCGATCAACGGGTGCGCTGGGTGGAGGGCGCCGATCCGGCACTGGCCGCTACAGTCGCCACGCTGCTGGCCACCGCCCAGCCAGGCATCGGCACCGACCTCGAGGAGCGGACCCCGCAGTGACCCGACGTATCAGCACCCGCAACGCCTCCGTGCAGGTATGGCAGGCCTACCTGAACAATCGCACCAAGCGTCATCGTGACCGCCGGTTCCTGGTGCAGGGCGTGCGTCCGATCACCCAGGCCCTCGCCAACGACTGGCCGCTGGAGACGTTGCTGTACCGGCTGGGTACGCCGGAGCTGTCGGGCTGGGCGCGCGAGCTGCTCGAGACCAGCGACGTACCGCAGGTCGGGCTGGTGCCGGAATTGATGGCCGAACTGGGGGAGAAGGCCGGAGCGGCACCGGAGGTCGTGGCGGTCGCCGAGTCACGCACCATCGAGCTGGACAGCTTCGAACCGGGCGATCCCGGTGACGCACCGGTGGTCGTGGTGTTCGACCGCCCGAATTCGCCCGGCAATCTCGGCACGCTGATCCGTTCGGCCGACGCCTTCGGCGCGGACGCGGTGATCGTCACCGGGCACGGCGCAGATCAGTACGACCCGCAGGCGGTACGGGCCTCCACCGGTTCACTGTTCGCGATGCCGGTGCTGCGCGCGGCCGGTCCCGCTCAGATCGTCGAGTTCCGTGATCGGCAGATCGACCGCGGTATCCCGACCCGCATCGTCGGTACCGACGAAGGTGGCTCGCATGCGGTGTTCGATCACGATTTCACCGAGGCGACGATCCTGGTCGTCGGCAACGAGACCACGGGAATGAGTGCGGGCTGGGCGCAGGCCTGCGACGACATCGTCGATATCCCCATGGGCGGGACCGCGAGTTCGCTCGGTGCGCCTTCGGCCGGCGCGGTCGCGCTGTACGAAATTTCCCGGCAACGCCGGACGTTTGCCAGATGACCACGATGTTCCCCCGACGTTCGCGATGACGAGAGGCAGCCTGCACGTGCCAGAAACCGACAGCATCGAGTACACCAAGGGCCACGGCACCCAGAACGATTTCGTGGTGCTGCCCGACCCCGCGGTGCGGCTCGACCTGACCGCCGAGCGGATCGCCGCGCTGTGCGATCGGCAACGCGGCCTCGGCGCCGACGGGGTGCTTCGAGTCGCGCGAGCGGGTGCGTTGCGCGACGGGGGCGTGCTGCCCGAGCTGCCCGAGGGTGTCGGTGCCGACGACTGGTTCATGGACTACCGCAACGCCGACGGCTCGATCGCCGAGATGTGCGGCAACGGCGTGCGAGTGTTCGCGCATTACCTCGCGGCGTCCGGCCTGGAACCGAGCCGATCGTTCGTCGTCGGTAGCAGGGCGGGCGCCCGTCCGGTGACGGTGCATGCGGCCGGTCCGGTGCAGGGCGAGGTCACCGTCACCATGGGCGAAGTCCGTGAACTGGGCGAATCGACCGCCACGGTGGCCGGATGGGCCTATTCGGGGATCGGCATCGACGTCGGCAACCCGCACCTGGCCTGCGTCGACCCCGAGCTCACTGCCGATGCGCTCGGCAAGCTCGACCTCACCGTGGCACCGGGCTACGACCCCGATCTGTTCCCCCAGGGCGTGAACATCGAGATAGTCACCGCGCTCGACCCGTCGGGTGCGGTCGATATGCGGGTCTATGAGCGGGGCGTCGGCGAGACCCGGTCGTGCGGGACGGGAACGGTGGCCGCGGCGGCCGCCGCCCTGGCCGCGGGCGGTTTCCGGATCGCGCAGGACACCGGTGAGGTGGTCGTGCGGGTGCCAGGTGGTGCGGTGTCGGTAGGGCTGGAAGGTGGCCAGGCGTGGCTACGCGGACCATCGGTGCTGGTGGCGACCGGCCGGATCGCCGCCGACTGGTGGCAGCAGCAGTGATCGGAGGGGCCCGCTGGATAACCACATGCGCTGTCCTGGGATTTCGTGGCAGCATGGATGGTGTATGAGGAATTCAGAGTCTTTCGATATGACCAACGGTATTGATCTGTTCGACGGCGCCGACGACGAAGCCGGCACCGAGTACGACGGCACCGATCTCAGCTCCGACGCCGAGCCGGACCGCCGCCGTGGCGGATGGGCGCCCGAGCCGACTGCCGGTGAACTCCAGCTCGAGGAACGCAGCGCCCTGCGCCGTGTCGCCGGGCTGTCCACCGAACTCACCGATATCACCGAAGTCGAATACCGGCAGCTGCGACTCGAGCGGGTCGTGCTGGTCGGTGTGTGGACCGAGGGCAGCGCCGCACGCGCCGATGCCAGCATGGCCGAACTCGCCGCACTCGCCGAGACCGCAGGTTCGGAGGTGCTCGAGGCCCTGATCCAGCGCCGCGACCGGCCCGACCCGGCCACCTACATCGGTTCCGGTAAGGCCGAGGAACTGCGCGCGGTGGTGCTCGGCAGCGGTGCGGACACGGTGATCTGCGACGGTGAACTGACTCCCGCGCAGCTCACCGCACTGGAGAAGGTCGTCAAGGTCAAGGTGATCGACCGGACCGCGTTGATCCTGGACATCTTCGCCCAGCACGCTACCTCCCGTGAGGGCAAGGCGCAGGTCGCGCTGGCGCAGATGGAGTACATGCTGCCCAGGCTGCGCGGCTGGGGTGAGTCGATGTCGCGTCAGGCCGGTGGCCGGGCGGGCAGCAACGGCGGTGTGGGCCTGCGTGGTCCCGGTGAGACCAAGATCGAAACCGACCGGCGCCGCATCCGGGAGCGGATGGCCAAGCTGCGCCGCGAGATCCGCGAGATGAAAACCGCGCGCGACACCATGCGCTCGCGGCGCACCTCGAGCGGTATCCCGTCGGTCGCGATCATCGGCTACACCAACGCGGGCAAGTCCAGCCTGATGAACGCACTGACCGGATCCGGCGTGCTGGTCCAGGACGCGCTGTTCGCCACCCTGGACCCGACCACTCGCCGCGCCGAACTCGATGACGGCCGCGAGGTCGTGTTCACCGACACCGTTGGATTCGTCCGGCATCTGCCCACCCAGCTCGTCGAGGCATTCCGCTCCACCCTGGAAGAGGTCACCGGCGCCGACCTGCTGCTGCATGTGGTGGACGGATCCGACGCACTGCCCGCCGAGCAGATCAAGGCCGTGCGCGAGGTCGTCACCGACGTGATTCGCGAATCGGGTACCCCGGCACCGCCGGAACTGCTGGTCGTCAACAAGATCGACGCCGTCGATACGGTCGAGCTGACCCGCCTGCGCGCACTGCTGGCCGGGGCCGAATTCGTCTCCGCGCACAAGGGCACCGGGATCGACACACTGCGTGACCGGCTGGCCGAGGTACTCGGTGGGCTCGATGTCGAGATCAGCGTTTTGCTGCCCTACACCCGCGGTGACCTGCTCGCCCGCATCCACGCCGATGGCCGGATCGACAGCTCGAGCCATGAGGAATCGGGCACTCGGGTGCACGCGCGGGTCCCGCACTCCTTGGCAGCGGCGCTGTCGGAGTATGCGCATGCGGGCACCGTCACCGGCGATCGGCCCGCACCGTAATCCACCGGGTGTCCGGCGGGTGAACATCGGCGCAGGTCAGCGCTGACGGCATATCCGATGCGACACAGTCGATTTCGTTGCGTTATCGTCATCGAATCGACATCAGGAGGGTTCATGTCGCACGACCGTTCCGGCTCGGCCGATTCCGGTGATCGGCCGGCCGGTGCTCCGCCCGAGGCTGCCGGTGCTGTGCCCGGCGCCGCTGGTGCACTGCCCGAGACCGCCGTGCTCAGCGACGGTGCGCCGCTGTCGGTCTCGCTGAGCGGCACCGACCTGCGCATCATCGAGACCTTGCTCGCGCCGCTGCGCGCGTGGACCAGCCCGCGGTTCTACGGGCTGGAGAACATCCCCGCCGAAGGCCCGGTGTTGCTGGTAGGCAACCACAATCTGCTCGGCGGAATCGATGCGCCACTGCTGCTGCCGGAAGTGCTGCATCGGCGCGGCAGGCTGATCCGTGGGCTGGCGGAGAACGTGCTCATCGCCGTGCCGGGGATACGGCATCTGCTGCACCACTACGGCTCGGTGCGCGGGACCCGGCGTAACTGCCTTGCCCTGCTCGAGCGTGGTGAAGCCGTGATGGTCTTCCCCGGCGGCGGGCGGGAAGCGGTGCGGCGCAAGAACGAGAAGTACCACCTCAAATGGGAGGGTCGCACCGGATTCGCCCGGATGGCGATCGAGGCGGGCGCACCCATCGTGCCGGTGGCGATGATCGGCGTGGACGACGCCTACGACATCATCGTCGACGGTGATCATCCGGTGCTGCGCCCCGTGCGGTGGGCGGTCGAAGCGCTCGGTCTCAACCGCGAACTCACCCCACCGCTGGTGCGCGGCATCGGCCCGACTCCACTGCCGCGCCCGGAACGGTTCTACTTCGCCGCGGGCGCGCCGATTGATCCGGCGCCCTGGCGTGACGCCCCCGACCTCGGTGCCGCGGCCGTCGAGTTGCGTGCGGTGGTCCGCAAGGGTCTGGAGGAGGAGCTGAGGTTCCTGTTCGCCGAACGTGACCGCGATTCCGGTCGTACCCTGACCGGCCGGGTGCGTGGCGATCTGGCCGCGTTCACCTCCGGTGCCATCGACAGGCTGCGGCGGTTTCGTTTGTCGTGAATCTCCTCTGATCATGGTCGGCGTCGCTACTCGAGCAGGTGAGACGACGAATTCGGGGAGTGAAGTGAACAGCCATTCTCATTCCGGGTACGGTGGGTGACAACGACGGACCGGTGCGGGCCGGTTCGTGTGGTCACTAGGAGGTTGGTGTGGAGCGCACACTGTTCGAACCCGAGCACGACCTGTTCCGGGAGTCGTTCCGCAAGTTTCTCGATACTCATGTCGCGCCGAACCATGCGAAGTGGGAAGAGCAGGGCATCGTCGACCGGTCGGTGTGGACCGAGGCGGGTAAGCAGGGATTCCTCGGAATGGCTGTGCCGGAGGAGTACGGCGGCGGCGGCGTGAAGGACTTCCGCTACAACGCGGTGATCACCGAAGAGACCGTGCGCGGGCAGTACTCCGGGCTCGGCTTCTCGCTGCACAACGATGTCATCGCGCCGTATCTGCTCGAGCTGTCCAACGAGGAGCAGAAGCAGCGGTGGCTGCCCGGATTCTGTTCCGGCGAGATCATCACCGCGATCGCCATGACCGAGCCGGGTACCGGATCGGACCTACAGGGCATCAAGACCCGCGCTGTGCGCGACGGTGACGACTGGGTGCTCAACGGCTCCAAGACCTTCATCACCAACGGCATCAACGCCGATATCGTCATCGTGGTCGCTCAGACCGACCCCGAGAAGGGCGCGATGGGCTTCAGTCTGCTGGTCGTCGAGCGCGGTATGCCCGGCTTCGAACGTGGACGCAACCTCGACAAGATCGGCCTCAAGGCGCAGGACACCGCCGAACTCAGCTTCAGCGATGTGCGGGTGCCCGCCGCCAACCTGCTCGGCACCGAGGGGATGGGCTTCATCCACCTGATGCAGAACCTCCCGCAGGAACGCATGTCGATCGCCGTGATGGCCGCCGCCGCCATGGAGGGCTGCCTGGACATGACGGTCCAGTACGTACGTGACCGCAAGGCCTTCGGCAAGCCGATCGGCGCCTTGCAGAACACCCGTTTCGTGCTGGCCGAGCTGGCCACGAAGACGACCGCCGTGCGCATCATGGTCGACCGGTTCATCGAGGACCTGAATGCGGAGAAACTCTCGGTCGAGGACGCCGCCATGGCCAAGTGGTGGAGCACCGAGGAGCAGCTCGACCTCATCAACCGCTGCCTGCAACTGCACGGTGGCTACGGCTACATGAAGGAATACCCGATCGCCAAGGCGTACATGGACGCTCGCATCCAGACGATCTACGGCGGCACCACCGAGATCATGAAGGAGATCATCGGGCGGTCGCTGAAACTGTCCTGATCACCAGCTGAGTCCGGCTCCGGCCGACGGTGACCGTCATGCGCGGACATCGTCGGCCGGAGCTGTCCGGTCACCAGTGCGTGCGGGTTCGGCCTCGGCCGAGGCGTCGGGTTTCGGACGGGGAACGCGACGCGGATCGATCAGGATCAACACGAGGACGACCGTCACCGCGGCGAGCGCGGCCGAGGTGAACAAGACCGCCGACGCTCCGTCCGCGACGGCTTGCCGGGTGCCGTCGGTCTCCTGCGCATCGACCCGGGACCGGAAGATCGCGCCGAGCGCCGCGGTGCCGACACCGGCACCGATCGCCGCCAGGCTGGTCACCGCACCCGCCACCATGCCCGCGCGTTCGGGCGCGGTGACGTTCATCGCCACTGCCATGACCGGAGATCCGGCGATTCCGCCGCCCGCGCCCCAGACCAGCAGCGCCACGATCAGCGCCCAGATCGGGGCATCCGGCGCCACCAGCATGGCCAACGCCAGCGCCGCGGCGCCCTTCAGTACGTACCCCGATGCGATGACGATGCCCGGAGCCCACCAGCTCAGCAACTTGGCGCCCACCATGCCGGTCGCCATTTGCGCCAGGAATACCGGCGTCATCAGCAGGCCGGCCTGCGATGCGGTCAGGCCCAGCGAATCCTGGAAGTAGACAACGAAATACACGGTGCCACCGATGGTGAGCACCCGGGAGATGAAGACTGCGGCCAGCGCGCCGGTAAAGGCCCGCTGGGCGAACAGGCGTAGCTCGAGCATCGGTGCCGCTGCCCGCCGCTCGGTCAGCAGAAAGGCCGCCAGTGCGACGAGGGATATCGCGATGAGCAGCGCCGTCGCGGGTGCGGTCCATCCCTGCTCGTCGCCGCGCAGCAGGGCCAGTGTGCCCGATCCCAGCCCGAGGGCGAGCATTGCGCCACCCAGCCAGTCGACACCGGCCGGGTGGACTGCCGGGGTGTCGTAGGGGAGCCTTCGCCACCCGAAAGCCAAGGCCGCCACGCCGATCGGCACATTGACCGCGAACATCGCTCGCCACCCGAAGGTGTCGATCAGCAGTCCGCCGAGCAGTGGTGCGATGAGTCCGGAGGCTGTCGCGACCGAGCCCCACGCGGCGATGGCCAGATTGCGTGCTTCGCCCTCGTAGCGGTGCGACAGCAGCGGCAGCGCGTTGACCATGAGAACCGCGGCGCCGACACCCTGTAGCGCGCGGGCGAGGTCGAGCAGGAGCAGCGACGGTGCGGCCGCGGCGGCGAGCGAGGCTGCGGTGAACACTGCGATGCCGGCCAGGAACAGCCGCCGTCTGCCGATCCGGTCGGACAGGCTACCGGCGATCTGGGTGAGTGCACCCATGGTCACCAGATACGACACCACCACCGATTCGACACCGGCGACACCGAAATCGGCGCGCAGGTCGGATAAGCCGATGGCCACGATCGTGGTGTCGATGACGACCAATGCGGTGGTCGCGATCACCAGTATCAGGATCGCGGGTGCCGGTGGGAGTCGGCGGGGAAGGGCAGGCACGGAAGTCTCCGGATTCTCGATGTTCGCTGGGTTGTTCCCTGGCATCGTCCGATAGCTCGTCGTTAAAGTCAACAGTGTGTGAAGTTTTTTCGGGATAAGCTCCCCGTGTGCCTTCGACTCAGCGCAGACGCTCGGCGACCCGGAAGGGCAGGCCCGTGCTCACCCGTACCGGTATCGCTGCCAAGGCCCTGGAAATCGCCGGGGCACAAGGCTTCCCGGCCGTCACCATGCGGACCCTTTCCGCCGAGCTCGGCGTGACGGTGCGCGCGCTGTACAACTACGTCGACGACCGGGCAGAGGTGATCGACCTCGCCGTCGAGGCGATGCTGGCCGAATGGGAAGTGCCCGACCTGGAGTCCGGCAACTGGGAAGAATCGGTGGCGGCATATGCCGCGGGGATGCGCGCGCTGTACCGCAGGCACCCACGCGCCCTGCTGGTCTCATTGGACGAAACTGCGAGTCCCGCAGCCATCCACCCGAACCGGCTGATGAATCCGGATCGGTTCCTCGGGCTGTTGCGTGCGATCGGCCTCACACCCGTGGCGGCCATCGCCACACACCGTCAGCTGTCTCTGCTGCTGTTTTCGTTCGCACTGCTGGTCGACTATCCGGCCGATCGAGAAGGACGCACCCTCATCGACTCATCCCCGGTCCCGGCGACATGGCTCGACGCCCATGCCGACCTGCCACTACCACATCTGACCGAGGCCGCACAGGCCGCGCCGACGTCGGTCGACGCGCAATTCGACGAGCTCGTCGCTACCGTAGTCGGCCGCGTGCGATCACAGTTGCCGTCCTGATCGGCGGTGTTGCCGTCGCGACGGCGGACCGCAGGTGCGCGACCGTACCAGGTGGATCCGCGGTCGGACGGCTCGCGCGGATGGAATGACGACGAAAAAGTGTCAGCTGATGCGGTCGTCGCCCCGTGCGGCGAGTCCGGCTCCGGTGATCAGCGGCAGATCGAGTGTCGTGCGGATGCCCGCCGGGGCCGCCACCACTGCGGAAATGGCGTTGACCAGGCGCATTGCGGTGCCGACGAGGCTGGCGTGGTTGTGGTCGCCGTTGTCGCTGAACATGGCCAGGTCGAGGGTGTAATGCGGTTCGCCGGTGACTTCCACCCGGTACGAGCCGCCCTCGCGCGCCGGTTGCGGCCAGTCCGGGGCGATATCGGCGCGCAGGCGGGTGATGTGTTCGAGCACGGTGACCGCGCGCTCGCCCACCATCCCGCGCACCTCGAAGCGCAGACCGGCCGCGGTGCCCTTCTCGATGGTGCCGGAGTCGATGTCGAAGGTTTCCGGCGCAGGCACTCGCTCGTAGGTCTGGGTGACGGCGTCGAGTTCGATATCGAGGCCGGCGGCCAGTTGACGGACCACGCTGCCCCAGGCCAGTGACAGCACGCCGGGCTGCAGCAGCAGCGGCGTCTCGTCCATCGGCTTACCGAAGCCCATGATGTCGAACATGACGGCCGGGTTGTCGTAGGTCGAATAGTCGACGATCTCGATGCACCGCACCTGGTCGACTCGACGGCAGGTTCCCAGCAGCGCCATCGGCAGCAGATCGTTGGCGAAACCCGGGTCGATTCCGTTGACGAACAGCGACGAATTACCCGTGGCGGCAGCCTTTTCCACGGGGACGAGCAGCTCGTCCGGGATCACATCCCACGGGTACTGCAGGAACACCGGTGCGCTCGCCACCACATTGATCCCCGCCGCGAGCAGCACCCGCAGTTCCTCGAGTGCCTCGACCAGCCGGTTGTCGGTCATGGCCGTGTAGACAACGCAGTCGGGCTTCAGCGCCAGGATGCGCTCGGTGTCGGTGGTGGCCAGAATGCCGGTCGGCGCCATACTCACGAGTTCGCCCGCGTCGTGGCCGTCCTTGTCCGGACCGGAGACCCGCACGCCGACGAGTTCGAGCCGCGGATCGTCGATTACACCGGCCAACGAGTGCTGTCCGACATTGCCGGTGCCCCATTGCACTACGCGATATGTCATCGTCGTCACCTCACAGATCGGGAAGGGGGATGTCGAGATTCGGTGCGATGAGGCCGCCGTCGACCTCGAGCACCTTGCCGGTAAGGAAATCGCCCGCAGGCGAGGCGAGAAACAGTGCCGCCGAGGCGATATCGGCCGGATCGCCCAGCCGGCGCATCGGGGTGGCCTGTTCGAGTTTCGAACGCATCTGCTCGTTGCCCGCGACGATCTCGAGGGCCGAGGTGAGAATCGATCCGGGCGCGATCGCGTTCACCCGGATGCGCGGGCACAGATCGAGTGCGGCGCTGCGGGTGTAGTGCGCGAGCGCCGCTTTCGCGGTGGCGTAGGCGGCGAACGCGCGGCCGGGCAGCCTGCCCATCGTCGAGGTTACGTTGATGATCGAGCCGGTACCCGCGGTGTCGAGGATCTTCGGTACGGCGGCGCGCACCAGGGTGTGCGCGGTGCCGACATTGAAGGTGAAGGCCTTGGCCAGATCATCGGCGCTGGTGTCCAGCAGCGGTTTCGGCATCGCGCCGCCCACGTTGTTCACCACGGTATCCAGGCGGCCGAACTGTTCGACGGCCGCGTCCGCCAACGCGGCGGCCGCGTCGAGATCGGCGAGATCGGCGACCACCACGTGTGCGCGCTGCCCGGTCGCCTCGATTCGAGCGGCGACCTCGCGCAGATCGGATTCGGTGCGCGCCGCGATCACCACGTCGGCGCCCGCCTCCGCGAATCCGACCGCGATCGCCGCCCCGAGACCGCGCCCCGCGCCGGTGACGACGGCTACCCGGCCGTCGAGCCGGAATCGATCCAGAATCATCGCCGCGTCCTCCTAGGTGTCGAATACTCGACTATCATTCGGCGAATAGTCGATGCAGTGTAGGGCGGTACGTGCCCGGCGACAAGGGGTTGACGATGTCTATAGCGGGGTCGCCGCCGACGCGACGGGTCATCGCGGTGGTCGAGCTGCTCACCGAATCCGATCGTGGGCTGAGTGCATCGGAAATCGCGGCATCGCTGTCGCTCGCGCGCGCCACCGTCACGGCGGTACTGGCCGAACTCACCGGAGCGGGATGGGTGCGCCGCGACGATGACCTGCGGTATCGGCCGGGTCCCGCGCTGGCCAAATTGTCGCCCGCTCCACCCGGAGCACCCGGCGCGGCCGTGCAGGCCGAATTGGCCGCGCTGGCTTCGGCCGCCGGCTGCGGTGCCACGCTCAGCCGCATCGAGAGCGACCAGCTCACGGTGGTGGCCAAGCAGTACGCCGATGCGCGGGTGGTACCGGGGTTGACTGTCGGGCAATCGCTTCCGCTGGCGTATCCGGCCGGTGCCGCGGTCATGCCGTGGCGCACCGACGCCGAGCGTCGCGCGTGGCTGTCGACCGCGTCGGGTGCCGGCCGCCGAGAGGCACCCGCATTGCTGCGGTTCGTCGCGGGCAATGGCTATGCGGTGTTCCGGCCCGACGCCGACGATGCCGGTCTGGTCGACGTTCTCGCCGATCTGCTGGGAGCGGTGGGTGCCGAGGTGCTGCAGCCGCAACTACGGTCACGGGTATTGCGGCAGTTGTCGCGGTTGACGGCGCGGCCCTACACCGACGTCGAGGTCGCCGCGGAGGAACCGTTGCCGGTCAGCTACCTGTCCGCGCCGGTGTTCGATGGTGCGGCCGCGCCCTATGAGGTCCAGATCGGGCCGCTGCGGCCCGCGGTCCGCAGGGCCGAGCGGGCGGGCTATATCGAGGCGATTCGGGCGGGCGCACAGGCGATTTCGGCTGCCTTCGGGAAGCCGCCGGGCATAGCGTGAACACCTCGGCGCTCCTCACGGGTATGGCTCGCCGGAGTCCTGGCCGCCGGCGGGTGGTGGCGCTGGGGCGTCCTCGCTCAACAATGTGGCCACGGACGCGGTGGTCCAGGTGAGGTCGGCGCCGGGGCGGGTGGCCAGATAGGCGGCGGTGCGCTGGATCGTCCATCCGTGGGAGGCGATCAGCCCGCGGGCCAGGTGCCGCAGGTAGGCGGCGGCCGGGGGGTTGCCCGCGACATCGTGGCATCCCCACGGAGCGGTGAAAGTGAGGATCGGGTAGCCGTCGCGGATGCCGGCGTAGACGAGGGTTTCGTACCGTCCCGGACCGAAGCGGGCGCGTCCGGTACCGACTGCGGTGGAGAAATCCAGATCCGTGCCTGGTTCGCGGTACATCTCCTGTGCGGCGATATCGCTGAACTGGGCGGCGGTGAGCAGGTAGGCGTGTGCGGCGGTGTGGTCGGCGATGTCGGGGTCGTAGAAGGCGCGTCCGCCGGTCCAGACGGCGGATTCGGTGGCGAAATACAGCAGCCCGGGCAGCAGCAGCGGCACCGAATTTCGCGGCGGTGTGGCGTCACGGCAGCCGGGTAGGGTCATGACACCGCCGTCCGGTGCACCGCCGTGCAGATAACAGCCCAGACGCTGCGGATTCATATTGGAGCCGTAGCTGGCGTACCAGACCAGCTCCGTCGAGGGGACTTGCGAATCCCCGACGGCCGCATCCGACCTCACGCGACCGCCGGGACACACGACATGGCTCTCAGATCTTGCGAATGACCGTGACGACCTTCCCGAGAATCTGGGCGTCGTTACCGGGGATCGGCTCGAAATGCGGGTTGTGCGGCATCAGCCAGACATCCTTGCCCGACCGTTTGAACGTCTTGACCGTCGCCTCGCCCTCGATCATCGCGGCGACGATATCGCCGTTGTCGGCGACGTTCTGCTGCCGGACCACGACCCAGTCGCCGTCGCAGATGGCGGCGTCGACCATCGACTCGCCGACCACCTTCAGCAGGAACAGCGACCCGTCGCCGACCAGCTCCTTGGGCAGCGGGAAGACGTCCTCGACGGCCTGTTCGGCCAGGATCGGGCCACCGGCGGCGATACGCCCGAGCACGGGGACGAAGGTCGGTGTGGGCCGATCCGGGTCTGCGGCGGCGACATCGGCGCCCCCGCCAACGGCGGCCAGGCTGGTGACAGCACGGACCGCCTCGTCCAAGCCGCGCACATCCACCGCGCGCGGCCGGTTCGGGTCGCGGCGCAAATAGCCCTTGCGTTCCAAGGTGCGTAGCTGATGCGCCACCGAGGACGTCGAGGTGAGGCCGACCGCGTCACCGATCTCGCGGATGCTCGGCGGGTAGCCGCGCTCGCTCACCGAGGTGCGGATCACCTCCAGCACCTTGCGCTGACGCACGGTGAGATCCGTTCCGGTCCCGGCTGTTTCGGTGCCGAGACCGCTCCCGTCGCCCGTGCCGTCTGTCTGGCTCACCGTTGCCGCCCTTTCGTGTCGGTGCCCGGCTCGACCACGCCGTACCGGAGTCGATGTCGTTCTCTGAATCTAGTCCGGTCGGCGCGATGTATCAAACATCTGTTCGACGCATGTCCGGCGTTTCTACTGACTTTGTCGGTGCGCCGTGGTAGAAATCGAACATCAGTTCTTTCGAACAGGTGATCGAATGAGGGTCGATCGGCCGGCAATGCCGCAGGTAGAGCGACCGGCCGCCGCGAGGTGCGGCGGGTGACAGCAACGACGGGGTATCACCACGGAGGTTTGTCCGATGAGCACAGCGATCAGCGAAATCGACACGGCCACAGTCGGGCACGGGGGCTCGGGTGGCCCTGCGGGTGCGCGGCCCGGCCTCGTTTGTGACAGCGAGGAGGGGCGCACGGCCGCGCCCGGGTCATCGCCCGACGCCCTCCATGACGGCGGGCGGGAAACCGCGACGGCAGTTCGGGTTCGTCCCGCTCGCAGTGCTCGGACCCGCGGCGCGATCTATCGCCCCACGGATCGGCGTCCGCGCGGAGCCGGCCCGCGAGCCGGTGTGGTCCGCTACGACTCGCGCCCGGTCCGGCTCGTGCCGTCGGGGTACGCGGCGCGACCCGAGGAGCGGGTGGAGCAGGCTCAGGTCGGCTTCGCGGTTCTCGCGATCTCTGCTCTGCTGAGCGCGCTGGTGGTCACCGTGCTGATCGGCATCGCCCATCTGCGTGCGGAAGCGGTGACCCCGCAGCATCATCCGGACGGTCCCGCGATCGTCGAGCCGGAAGCGCCGATGCCTGCGGGCGGTCTGTCCGGTGTGCCGCGCTGAGTGAACTGATGCCGGATGCGGGCGCGCGGGCGTCGACGCGCAGGCGACATCGAGGATCGGCCAACACCCGTGGCCGAATATGTTGATCGACAACTGAAACACGTTGCTAGTGTGCTGAACACCTGAATTCGGCAACGTCGCCGACAACTGAACCGGGACCGCATGATGCCTCAGCACACCGCCGGATACCGCCTCCGGTTTCTCGCCAGGACCGCCGTTGTTCTTCTCTGTCTGCTGTTCGGGTTCGCCTCCGTCCCGGTCGCGCACGCAGTACCGGCGTACACGCCCTACCTCGATCTGCCCGCCGTCAACGACGACGGCTCCGCGGGTGGCGGGCTGAATCCGGCCCTACCGCTGGACGAGCCGACGTTGCGAATCGCGCTGGATCAGGCCAGAGCCGACGGCGTGGCACCCCACCGCTACGCGACGCTGCTGCATCAGTATTGGCTGGTGGTCGCGGTGGACAATGCTGGAATCGACCTGGCGGCATGGGATCCGGGTCGCGGACCCGCCGCAGGAGAGCGGACGTTCAACCAGGTCTACGTCAATTACCTTCGCCTGGCGTCCGGGCATCCGGAGTTCTGGTGGGCGGGGCTGGCGGGAATCGCCGGCGGGTCCTTCGCGTCCGGATATTTCGATATGAGCGATGTCGGCCGAGTGATCGATCTGCCGGGAATCCATCAACTCGGCAACGTGGTCGCCGATCTGCTGCGACACACGCCAGAAGAACTGGTGCGCGGGCTCCCCGACGACATCCGACTGCTGGCCACCGAGGGTCCACGTTTGAGCATGGACGATCTGGTCTGGTACCAGATCCGGTTGATGACCATGCAGAAGCACATCTTCATCGACCTGGTGCCGATGCACGAGGCCTACCTCGCGCAAGGGCCGGCAGGTATCGATGAGATGTACCGTGCCGGGATCCTCGACGATGGCCTGCGTACCGCCTGGGATTCGGTGGCCTCAGGCACCCGCGCCGGATACATCGACGCGCTGATCCGGATGACGGACCGGGAGCAGAATCATGTCGTCGCCGATCAATGGGACGTCACCGCCGCCGGCCGTGGCGCGATGGGGCGCGTGCTCACTTATGTGAGCACCGTGGCCGGTAAGGCGGGCGTTCCGGGTGTGCGCGCGCCCGGAGTTTTCGAGCCCGCCACCGTCACCGCCGAGCTGGGTGGGCGGACGTTGACGCTGCGCACCCCGCTCCCGGGCTGGAACTGGGCCGATCGCGGTGCCCGCTGGACCTACATCACCGGCGATCTGGTGCCACGCCATATCGATATGAAGTCCGACGCGTCGCTGGCGGCTGCCGTCCTGGCCGAGCCGTTCTGGGACAAATTGGCGCGCGGGCGCCTGCTGCAGCGCCTCCCCGACGTCATCGCTGACATGACGAGCCAGTGGCAGCTCACCGGTTGAGTTCGACAGGTACCTGCGGCAATCGCGGGGTGAGCACCACCGAGCCGAACCCCACGCGGGTATTCTCGAAGTGCTATGGAGGTATACCGGAGTTCACCACGGGTGTACCCGGTGCCGGGCACCACCCCGGCCCACGCGCTCGCCGGACGGTTGGCCCCGATCGGCAACCGGCCCGGACGCGAGCGTACGCATCGACGAAGGATCTCGGATGCACTGCCCGTACTGCCGGCACCCTGACTCCCGGGTGGTCGACTCGCGCGAGGCCGATGAAGGCGCGGCGATCCGCCGTAGACGTTCCTGCCCGGAATGCGGACGCCGTTTCACCACGGTCGAAACCGCGATCCTGTCCGTGGTCAAACGCAGCGGAGTCACCGAACCGTTCAGCCGCGAAAAGGTCATCCGCGGGGTGCGCCGCGCCTGCCAAGGCCGCGAAGTCGACGACGACGCGCTGAACCTGCTCGCACAGCAGGTCGAGGACTCTGTCCGGGCCAAAGGTTCGCCGGAAATCCCCAGCCATGAGGTCGGCCTGGCCATCCTCGGCCCACTACGCGACCTCGACGAGGTGGCGTATTTGCGATTCGCTTCGGTCTACCGGTCGTTCACCTCGGCCGAGGATTTCGAGCGCGAAATCCAGGGCATGCGCCAGGCGCGCGCCGCCACGGTCGGCTCCACGGACTGAGGGCCACACCGTTCAGAAGCAGATGCCCGGCGGGCACCGAACACCTACCGGCGGATCATGCCCATCGCCTTCTGGATCCGCTTGGCCGACACCGGGTACGGCGTGCCGAGCTTCTGCGCGAACAGGCTGACCCGCAGTTCCTCGATCATCCACCAGATCTCGGCCACCTCCGGCGCGCGGCGGCGCGGTTCGGGCAGCCCGGCCAGCAATCGGTCATAGGCCGCCAGCACCGTGTCGATCTCGGCCATACCCTGCCGATCGCGCACCGCCGAGCCGGGCAGGGCCTCGAGCCGCACCGCCGCGGCCAGCAGGTATCGCGGCAGCTCACGTAGTCGCGCGCTGCCCCATTCGGAGATGAAGCCGTCGAACACCAGATCGGCGAGTTGATCGCGGACGTCGTCGGCGATATCGCGTTCGGCGGTGGTCGCCAATGCCGTCGACACTCGATGAGCCTCGGTCAGCACCGGCACCGCCAGCCGCACCATGCGTGCGGCTGCGGCGGCCAGTTCCGGCCGGACCTTCGCCACCAGCGCCTCGAACTGTTCGGGGCGGTAGACCGGTCCACCGGCCGCGGCGATCAGCTCATTCGCGGCGGCTGCGCGGCAGTCGGCGACCAGGCCGTCGAGCGAACCGTACGGATTCTGACTCACCACCAGCCGGTCGGCGGGCGACAGGCCCGCGGTTACCGCACGTAACGAGGTCGGGATGGCGCGCAACACCAGTTCCCTGGTACCGGCTCGCATGGCCGTGGCCTGCTCGGCGGGGGAGCTCAGTACTCGCACTGCGACACCCTCGTCCTCAGGGACCAGGGCCGGATAGCCGGTGATGGTCTGCCCGGCTACCTCCCGTTTCACTGTCGGTTCGACCGTGCCGAGCGACTCGGCGGTCCACACGAGTGCGGGTGCGCGCTCCGCCCCGGCCGTGGCGCGGGCGACCGACTTCGACACCTGCTCGGCCAGCTGCGTTTTCAAGCGCGCGAGGCTCTTGTCACGGGTGAGCACCGTGCCGCGGTCGTCGACGGCGGCGAAGGTCATCCGCAGATGATCAGGCAGTGCCGCGGGATCCAGATCGTTCGGTGCGATCGGCACCGCGCCCAGCCGTGACAGCTCCCGAGCCAGCCCGGTTCGCAGCGGTTCGGCGCGCGGGGTCAGCGCAGCCAGAGCGGCAGCGGCGAAATCCGGTGCGGGTACCACCGCGCGGCGCAGATTCTTGGGCAGCGTCTTGATCAGCGCGGTCGCCAGCTCGTCGCGCATACCGGGCACCAGCCAGTCGAAACCCATGGCACGCACGTGCGCCAGCTGCGCGACCGGTATCCGTGCGGTGACGCCGTCGTCGTCGTTGCCGGGTTCGAATTGGTAGGTGAGCGGGAAACTCAGCTCGCCCTGGCGCCAAGTGTCGGGGAAGTCGGTCGGGTTCAGCGTCGCGGCGCCCTCGTTGACGACGGTGTCGGAGGTGAAGTCGAGCAGCGCGGGATCTGTGCGCTCGGCCGTGCGCCACCAGCTGTCGAAATGACGGGTGGAGACGATATCGGCCGGCACGCGCCGGTCGTAGAACTCGAACAACACCTCGTCGTCGACGAGGATGTCGCGGCGGCGAGCGCGATGCTCTAGATCGGCGACGTCGTCGAGCAGTTCCCGGTTGCGGTGGAAGAACTCGTGCTTGGTCTGCCATTCGCCCTGCACGAGCGCGTGGCGCAGGAACAGTTCGCGTGAGATGACCGGGTCGATGCGTCCGTAGTCGACCGGGCGCTGAGTCACCAGCGGAACGCCGTAGAGGGTGACGCGCTCGTAGGCGCGGGCGGCGCCGCGTTTGGACGACCAATGCGGTTCGGAATAGGTGCGTTTCACCAGATCACCGGCCAGGCGTTCGGCCCACTCGGGTTCCACCCGCGCCGCCATCCGGCCCCACAGACGTGAGGTCTCCACCAGTTCTGCGGCCATCACCCAGCGCGGTGGTTTCTTCGCCAGCGACGACCCGGGGAAGATCATGAACTTCGCGCCGCGCGCTCCGAGGAATTCGCGTGATTCGGCTTCCCGGACACCGATATGAGAGAGCATGCCCGCGAGTAAGGCCTGGTGGATCGCGGTCACATCCCACGGGAGGGTGTCGTCGTCGGTGCCGGCGGGAGCCGCTGCTTTCGCAGGCTTGCCCGACCCCCGGCCACCGGAGCGCTCGGGTGTGCCGCGCTTCGGTTCGGCCGCACGGCCCGGCGCCGCGTGCTCGCCGTGCGCCGACCAGCCCAGGCCCTTGGTGATGGTGCGCAACTGCCCGTGCAGGTCCTGCCACTCCCGAATCCGCAGATAGTGCAGGAATTCCTCGCGGCACATGCGCCGGAACTGGTTCGACGACAGCGACTTACGTTGCCCGGACAGGTAATCCCACAGCCGCAGGTACGCCAGGAAGTCGGAATTCTCGACGGCGAACCGCGCGTGCTTGGTGTCGGCGGCCTGCTGCTGATCGGCCGGGCGTTCGCGCACATCCTGGATCGACAGCGCCGCCACGATGATGAGCACCTCACCGAGACACCCGTTGCGATGAGCCTCCACCAGCATCCGCGCCATCCGCGGATCCACTGGTAGCCGCGCCATCTCGCGGCCGATCTGCGTCAGCGACAGGCTGCTCTCGTCGTCGGCGCGGCGACGGGCTCCGCGCTTGCGTCCACGCGGTGGGCCGCCTGCGGGGGCCGCCGCCTCATCCGTGGCTGCCGCGGCGTCGTCCACTGGGCGAGTGCTGCTCTCGGCAGCGTCGGTGACGGTGGACGTGCCCTGTGCCGCACCAGTCGTCTGCGGAGAAGCTTGCGGCGCACCGACAGCCCGGCGGGCGAGCGCACCCAATTCTTCGAGCAACGCGATGCCGTCGCGGATCGCGCGGGAATCGGGCGGCTCTACGAACGGGAACTTCTCGATATCACCGAGCCCGAGCGCCGTCATCTGCAGGATGACCGCAGCGAGGTTGGTGCGCAGAATCTCCGGATCGGTGAACAGGGGACGGGACTCGAAATCGTCCTCGGAGTACAGACGGATGCAGATGCCATCGGCCACTCGACCACAACGCCCGGAACGCTGACGTGCCGAGGCCTGCGACACCGGTTCGATGGGCAACCGCTGCACCTTGGTGCGCATCGAATAGCGGGAGATGCGCGCGGTGCCCGGATCGACGACGTACCGGATCCCCGGCACCGTCAGCGAGGTCTCCGCGACATTGGTGGCCAGTACGACCCGGCGTCCGGTGTGCGAGGCGAACACTCGATGTTGTTCGGCGGCCGAGAGCCGGGCGTAGAGCGGCAGGATTTCGGTGCGTGGCAGTTTAAGCTCGCGCAGGGCGTCGGCGGTATCGCGGATTTCGCGTTCACCGGACAGAAAGACCAGCACATCGCCGTCGCCTTCGGTGAACAGTTCGGTGACCGCGTCGCCGATGGCGTCCACCGGATCGCGGTCGAGGACACGTTCCTCCTCGTCCTCCACACCGGACGGTACCGCCAGCGCCAGCGGCCGATAGCGGACCTCCACCGGATAGGACCGGCCCGAGACCTCGACGATCGGCGCGGGGTCACCGGCGGCATCGGCGAAATGGCGGGCGAACAACTCCGGGTCGATGGTCGCCGAGGTGATGATCACCTTCAGGTCGGGCCTGCGGGGGAGTAGCTGTTTGAGATAGCCGAGCAGGAAATCGATATTGAGGCTGCGTTCGTGGGCCTCGTCGATGATGATCGTGTCGTAGTTGCGCAGCAGCCGGTCGCGTTGGATCTCCGCCAGCAGGATGCCGTCGGTCATCAACTTCACCAGGGTGTGTTCGGCGGCCTGATCGGTGAAGCGGACCGTATAGCCGACGGCGTCGCCGAGTTCGGTACCCAATTCCTCGGCGATCCGTTCGGCGACCGCGCGGGCGGCGAGCCTGCGGGGCTGGGTGTGGCCGATCATGCCGCGAATGCCGCGACCCAATTCCAGGCAGATCTTCGGGATCTGGGTGGTCTTACCCGAGCCCGTTTCGCCCGCCACGATCACGACCTGGTTGGCGGCGATGGCCGCGGCGATATCCTCGCGCCGCGCGGTGACCGGCAGCTGCGGTGGATAGCGGATCTCGGGTACGGCGGTACGACGGTTGTCGATGCGTTGCTCGGCCACCGCGATCTCGGTCTCGATGCGCCCGAGGTCGCCTCCGCGTGCCCGGTCCAGCTGCCTGCGCAGCCGATGCTCGTCGCGGAGTGTGAGAGTGGCCAGGCGGGTGCGAAGCTCACGCGGGCTGGCTGCGGTCCTGGTCATTGCGGCATCCAGCCTAGTGGACACCCACCGGCGGAGGCTCCGCATTTTCTCGTGACGACAGCGGGTGGCGTGGCATTTGCCCAGCGTATCGGTGATGGAGCACGGTACGATCGTCGCCCAGTTCACATCTGCATGTAGCGCCAGGCGCCGCGGACAGACTCCTCGACGGTGATTGCCGGGTGTGTGCGCACCCGCGATTCGGCCGGTATGCGGGTGGCCGGTGTGCGACGATCGGCGCCATGATCACCAGCTGGGGTACACCGGCGTGGATCCGGGTGCTGCGACTTGCCTTCGGTGTGCTTGGTGTGGTGGCACTGGCCTGGATACCGATCCGCAATCTCGGCGAATCCGACTTCTCGACCGTCAACTACTTCAGCTACTTCACCATCCAATCGAATGTGCTCGGCGTCGTGGTGCTGCTCATCGGTGCGCTGGTCGATCCGAACGACCACCGCTGGCAGGTCGTGCGCGGGGCGAGCACGCTGTACCTGCTGATCACCGGCGTGGTGTACGCGGTGCTGCTGGCCGATATCGACGTCATGCTCACCGACCGGTGGATCAACGATGTGCTGCACCGGCTGCTGCCACTGGTCATGATGCTCGACTGGGTCCTGGTTCCGGTGAGCCTCGGGCTCACCGGTCGATTGCTCGGTGCCCTGCTGATCTATCCGGCGGTCTACGGCGCGTACTCGCTGATCCGCGGCCCGATCGTCGACTGGTATCCGTACCCGTTCCTCGATCCGCGCGAGCAGGGCTATGTCTCGCTGGTCATCGGTCTGGTGGTGCTCGCCGGAGGTTTCGCGCTGCTGGCGGTGGCCGTCGTAGCACTCGGCGGACTCGCACGCCGCTGGCAGGATGGACGGCGAACAGCCGCCGAAGCGAGGAGCGCCTGATGGGATCACTGTGGCACGGTTTCGCCGATATGGGCGCCGTCGAACGCGACGGCGCTTTCGTCGTCGCGCGGGGCGAGGGCGCCTACATCTGGGATGAGGCGGGCAACCGGTACTTCGACGCCACGGCAGGTCTGTGGTTCGCCAATGTCGGCCACGGCCGTCGCGAGATCGCCGACGCCGTCGCCGAGCAACTGTCGCGGCTGGCGCACTACTCCAACTTCGGTGATCTTGCCGCGCCCGTCACCCGGGACCTGGCCGAGCGGCTGGCCGGGCTGGCCCCGGTGCCCGGCAGCAAGATCTTCTTCACCTCGGGCGGATCGGACTCCATCGATACCGCGGCCAAGCTGGCCCGCCGCTACTGGCACGAATTGGGCAAGCCGGGTAAGTCGATCATCGTCGGGCGACGGCTGGCCTATCACGGTATGCACGTCGCGGGCACCGCGCTGTCGGGGTTGGCGCCGAACCGGGAAGGGTATGGCGAGCTGATGGCCGACGCCCGCACCATCGAATGGAACGACGCCAAAGCACTGCTGGCGTTGATCGAGGACATCGGCGCGGAGCGTATCGCGGCGTTCTTCTGCGAGCCGATCATCGGCGCGGGCGGGATCTACCTGCCGCCCGAGGGATACCTGAACGAGGTGCGCCGCATCTGCCGCGATCACGACATTCTGTTCGTCGCCGACGAGGTGGTCACCGGTTTCGGCCGGATCGGCGGATCCTGGTTCGCCTCCACCCGTTTCGGCCTCGAACCGGATCTGATGACCACCGCCAAGGGCCTCACCTCCGGCTACTTACCGATGGGTGCGGTCTTCATCGCACCCCACGTGGCCGAACCGTTCTTCGCCGAGGGGGTGTGGTGGCGCCACGGCTACACCTACGGCGGTCACGCTGGTTCCGCCGCGGCCGCCATGGCCAACCTCGACATCATCGAACGCGAGTCGCTGCTCGACGCCTCCGCGCAGTTGGAAACGGCACTGCACGAATACCTCTCGCCGCTGGCCGAGCATCCTAGGGTTGCCGAGGTCCGCAGTGGTCTCGGCGCCGTGGCTGCCATTCAGCTCGTCGACCCTGCCGAAGCTCCAGCCATGGTGAAATCCCTTCGTACCCACGGTATTTCGGCGAGAGCAGCAGGCGCAGGCGCACTGCAGATCTCGCCGCCGTTCGTGACCACCGACACCCAGCTCACCGAACTCGCCACTGCCGTCAGCCGCGCACTGGGCTGAACGGCCGCAGCACCGAGCCGACGACGCGGCGGGGCTGCGCACCCAGGCCTCGGCCCGGGATCTGAAGGGGTGCTGGATCACCGGCAGGTGCTGCGTCGGCGGCGGTGGCAGGGGGCAGCGCCGAACGCACTGGATCAGCGCGGATGAAGTGCACGCGCTCCGCGCCCGACTCAGTTGCCGGCTTCCGGAAGGCAGTCGATGCGAAATCGACACGGCTGTGCGGCAAGGGGGCAGCGGGGGAATCCGCCGCAAAAAGGCGTAGGGCGGGCTTGCGCGATGCGATCATGGATGGCGGTGTCCACGGTCGCTGTGTGAGAGGCGGTGGGGTGTGGCCGAATTCGTGCTCGAGTATGCGACGCTGCGGTGGTTGGCGGTGGCCGCGTTCGTAGTTGCCGGGGTGGTCGTGGCCGCGCGAGTGATGACAACTGCCACGGTGAACGTCGCCCCTGCCGGGTCCGCGGCCGCCGTCGAGTCGGGGCGCGCGCGCCCGATCGTGCCCGCCGATGCCGCTGACCGGGCAACTCCACTCGGGCCGCCCGTCGGTGCAGATGATCGGGAATCCGATGCCGCGCATCTGATCATGTGCGCGGTGATGCTCGCGATGCTGGTGTTTCCGGTGCACACGCATGCTCACGCGCTGCGCGGTGTGCTGATCGCGATGACGGTGGCGTTCGGGACGCTGCTCACGGTTCGGGCGGTGGAGTGGCACGCCGGTGGCCGGGTGCTACCGGTGGCGAGGGTAGGCGCTCTCGGATACCACGTGCTGGCGGCCGCAGTGATGCTGTACGCGATGTCCGGTCACACGACGAGCGGGCATTCGGGCGGGCCGGCGACTGCTCCCGCGATCGGCCTGGCAGTGCTGTTTGTTGCCGACGCCGCGATGATGCTCGTCTGCGCGGTCACCGGCAGGCACCACCGCTGGCTCGTCCACGCGGGATCCAGGCCCGCCGCGCTGGTCCCACACGTCGTGATGGACCTGGGCATGGCGTACATGCTGGTGGCCGCGGCAGCCGGATAACGCCTACAGATCCACGATCGAATCGGCGACCACGCGTCCACCGAGCCGGACCCAGCCGTCGGAATCCCATTCGGTGAAGATCTGCGACCCTTGGCCCTGGGTGATGATCAAGCCACGGCGCAGCAGCGCGGTCAGCGCGACCGCAGCCGCGCCGGTGGCTTCGTCCTCGGCGATTCCCATGGCGGGCGCGAACATCCGCGAACGCAGGGCGCCACGGTGCTCGTCGGTCCACGACCACAGATAGTGCGAGCCCTCGGGGAAATCGTCGGGGTTGACCATGGTGAGTTCGTCGGGCTGCTCGAGCTGATGGAAGGTGAAATCAGGGGCCCAGGTACCACGCGCCCTGACCCACACCAGGCCGTCGGCCAGCTCCACAGCCACCGGTCCGGCCGGTACGTCGAGGGTGTGGGCCGGCAGGCCGTGCTCGGCCAGCCACCAGCCGGTGCCGACCGACGGGTGTCCGGCGAACGGCAGCTCCACCATGGGGGTGTAGATCCGCACGCGAGCGATCTCCTCGACAGGGTCGTCCACGAACACCGTCTCGCTGTAGCCGAGACGGGCCGCGAGAGTCTGCCGCTGCGACAGCTCGATCTGCGCGGCCCGCACGACACCCAACTGGTTGCCGAATCGTCCCGCCGGATCGGTGAATACCCGCAACACTTCAGCCTGTGTGCCCATGCCAGCCGAGCGTACTCGGCGACGGTGGCGCCGTAGGGGCCCCCATGTCACACATCACAGCAAATAGTTGGCAAACGTTGCTGGATGACGATGGCCCCGACCGCATCGGTCGGGGCCATCGAATCGGCAGAGAACGCAGGTCAGACCGTGGTGGTAGCCAGTGCCTCGGTGGTCTGCACGGCCTGGCCGACACCGGCCACGATCGCGGCCGCGCGCAGCGCCTCGAAGATCACCTCACGTGAGACGCCCTCTTCGCGCAGGGTGTGCTCATGCGCCTCCAGGCAGTGCTGGCAGCCGTTGATCGAGGACACCGCGAACGACCACAGCTCGAAGTCGGCCTTGTCGACACCGGGGGTCCCGATGATCTGCATGCGCAGACCGGCCCGCAGATCGTCGTACTTACCGTCCAGGAATGCCTTGCCGCGGTAGAACACGTTGTTCATGCCCATGATGGACGCGGCACCAAGCGCGGCGTTGTAGGCCTCCGCGGACAGGGTGTCGGCAGCTTCCTCGGCGATCTCGCGCAGCGTGGTGGCCGAGCGGGTCGCGGCCGCGGTGGCGAGCAGGGTGCCCCACAGCTGCTGCTCGTTCAGCACGGTGGTCCGCGCGATCGAGGACAGATTGAGCTTGAGGTCCTTGGCGTACTCGGGTAGCGAGTTCTTCAGATTATCGATGCTCATGGACTATCTACCTCAGACGCTCGCGGACAGTAGTTCGCCGGCGTTGATGGTCGGGTCGCCCTTCTTCCAGTTGCAGGCGCAGAGCTCGTCGGACTGCAGTGCGTCGAGAACGCGCAGCACCTCGTCGACGTTGCGGCCCACGGAGCCGGCGGTCACCGAGACGAACTGGATCTCGTTGTTCGGATCGATGATGAAGGTGGCGCGGTCGGCGACACCGTCGGCGTTCAGAACGCCGGTGGCAGCGGCCAGTTCACGCTTGAGGTCCGACAGCATCGGGAACGGGAGGGTCTTGAGGTCCTCGTGCTGGGCCCGCCACTGGAAGTGCACGAACTCGTTGTCGACCGACGCGCCGAGCACCTGGGCGTCACGGTCGGCGAACTCCTCGTTCAGCTTGCCGAACGCGGCGATCTCGGTCGGGCACACGAAGGTGAAGTCCTTCGGCCAGAAGAACACGATCCGCCACTTGCCCGCGTGGTCGTCGCTGGTGATCTGGGTGAAGTAGTCGTCTGGCTGCTGAGCGTCGACCTTCGACAGGTCACCGCCGATCACCGCGGTGAGGTTGTACGCCGGGAACTGGTCGCCGATGGTCAGCAAGGCCATGCTCATCTCCTCGTCATGTCGATGGCCGGCGTGGTCGGAATGACCAGCCGGCGGGTGCAGAAAGCTCTTCTGTGATCTTGCCCAAGAACCGGTAAAAGGTAAAGGTGATAGGTCGCACTACACTGATAGGCGTGACTGATCAGACTTATCAGCCAACCCTGTCGCAGCTGCGTGCGTTCGTCGCGATCGCCGAGTATCGGCACTTCGGCACGGCTGCGGCCCGGCTCAATGTGAGCCAGCCCACGTTATCGCAGGCGCTTGCCGCGCTCGAACACGGCCTCGGGTTGCAGCTGATCGAGCGCAGCACTCGGCGTGTGCTGGTGACCGCCGCGGGAATGCGTTTGCTGCCACAGGCAATGGCGACGCTGGAGGCGGCCGACCGGTTCCTGGCCTCGGCGACCGGCGACGGCCTCGGCGGCACACTGCGGATGGGCATCATCCCGACCGCCGCCCCCTATATTCTGCCGTCGCTGTTGCCCGCGCTGCGCCGTAAACTGCCCGCGCTGGTGCCGCAGGTGGTCGAGGATCAGACCGCGCGGCTGCTCGAGGGGCTGCGCACCGGAGTGCTCGACGTCGCTGTGCTCGCGCTGCCGACCGAGGCGTCGGGTCTGGTCGAGATTCCGTTGTACACCGAGGAGTTCGTGCTGGTCCTGCCGCGCGAGCACGAACTGGCCGGACGCACCGATATCGAACCCGCCGCGCTGGACGCACTGCCCATGCTGTTGCTGGACGAGGGTCACTGCCTGCGTGATCAGACTCTGGAGTTGTGCCGCTCGGCCGACGCTCATCCCGCCACGGTCGGCGATACGCGTGCGGCGTCGCTGGCCACCGTTGTGCAGTGCGTGGCCGGCGGGCTCGGCATCACTCTCATCCCGGAGATGGCGGTGGCGGCCGAAACCGGTCGCGGCACCTTGGACACCGCCCGGTTCGCGGCCCCGGCCCCCGGCCGCACCCTCGGCGTGGTCTTCCGCGCGTCGACGGCCCGCGCCGACGATTACGCCTACCTCGCCGAGATCATCCGCACCCAGCGGCCCGCCTGAATCGTCTCGGACCGCCTGCGGAAGCCCTCAGTCCCTGTTGCGAAGTGCGTAGGGTTCGATCGCGCCGCGCACCAGGGCGCGGGCGTCGATGGTGGTGGGACGGTAGGGCAGGGTGGTGAGGCGGTCGGTCATACCGGGCACCGGATCGTCGATACGATCGACCAGTCCGAACAGGAACGACCATTCATGCTCGTCACTGCCGTAATGCACGACGGTGCCGAAGTGTTCGTGGAAGCGCCGCCAGGAACGCTCGAGAGTCTCGTTGCGCCACATCGTCGCGCAGCCCGCCTGTGCGCTGAGCACGCCGCCGGGTGCCAGCAGTGCGCGACATCGCTGGAGGAACTCGGCCTCGTAGAGCCGGTTGTGCTGGGCATCCTCGACGCGTTCGTCGGGCAGGTCGATCACGATGACGTCATAACGGACACCCTCGGCGGCAGCGCCGGCCAGGAAGTCCCAGCCGTCGGCATAATGCACCCGGATCGGGCCCGAACCTTCGACGGCGGCGGCTAATTCGCTGGTCGTATAGCCGTAGGGCAGATGCTCGGCGCACAACTGCACTGCGACCCGGTCGATGTCGACGTGGTCGACCCTGGTGGCGCCGGCGGCCACCGACATCTGACTGGCCACGCCCTCGCCGGAGCCGATGATGAGCACATTGTCGAGCTTCTCGGCCAGCACGAAGGCGGGCACCATCATCGCCTCGTGATAGGTGATCTGGGAGAACTCGGTGGACTGGCGGTCGCCGTCGGAGAACAGGCTGATGCCCTGCGCGGTCCGCGCGATGAGCAGATGCTGGAAGTCGGTCCTGGTGTCCACCAACACCTCCGACAGGTCCCAGATGCGGGTCAGGCCGGCGCCGAGGGATTCCTCGACCCGCTGACCGGCGCGTCCCCTGCGAACAGTGGTCATGCGAACTTCCTTGGGTGACAAGGCGTCCCGCAACAGGTCCACCGTCTTCTCCGCGCCCGCGACGATGCTGCCGCAGGTGAACACGTCGACGAAGATGTCACCGGATTCGGGGTAGGTGTGGATCGAGGCATGCGATTCCGACAGCAGCGCGAGCACGGTCACACCCTGCGGGGTGAACTGCTTGCGCACCACATCACAAATGGTGACACCGGCGCCGATCAGCGACTGACGCAACGCGTCATCGAGTCGCTGCAGATCGTTGCACAGCTCCGTATCGACGCCACCGAACTCGGCCAGCACATGCCAACCGGTGAATTCCGCCGTCATGGACACACTCACTCTCCCTCAGCGCCCACGACATGCACGGTCAAGGGCGGAAAACCATTGAAGGACACCGACGAATAACTCGCGGTATAGGCGCCGGTGTCGAGAATCTGGACGCGATCACCGGCTCGCAACGTGGTCGGCAGAAGGACCCGCGTGCGTTGGTACAGTACATCGTCGCCGTCGCAGGTCGGACCCGCCACAACGGCCTCGTCGACGGGATCTCCGTCGCGTTCGGTGACGAAACGGTAAGCGATGTACTCGTTTTCGGTTTCGGCCATACCGTTGTAGCGGCCGATGTCGAGATAGATCCAGCGTCGCCCGTCCGGCGCGATCCGCACTCCGACCACTTCGGCGTGCACGACTCCTGCGGTGGCCACCAGTGCGCGGCCCGGCTCCACGACCAGCTCGGTGTTCGCGGGCAACAGGTTCATTGCCGCGCCGATCGCGACCGCCGCGATCTCGTCGACGCCCGGCGCGCGATCGACGTAGGACACCGGCAGGCCGCCGCCGATATTCACCGACGACACCGCAATGTCCTTGTCGGACAATGCCTGCACGATCCGCGCGGCCTGTTCGATGCCGATACGCCAGGCGCGCGGGTCCAGTTGCTGTGAGCCGACATGAAAGTACGGGCCGGCGACGATCAGGCCGAGATCGCGGGCGCGCACCAGCAGTCGCAGCGCCTCGACCGGCGAGCAGCCGAACTTGGTGCCGAACGGTGTCTGCGACTGCGGCGCAGCGGACAGGAAACGGCATTCGACCTCGGCGCCCGGCGCGTGCTCGGCGATCCGTAGCAGATCGTCTTCGGTATCGAAGGCGAAACGGCGCACCCCCAACGCGTGCGCGCGAGCGATCTCGGCGGCCTTCTTGATCGGATTGCCGTAGTACAACCGCCCGGGCTCGACACCGAGGCCGAGACACATCTCGATCTCGCCCACACTGGCGACGTCGAACTGCGCGCCTTCGTCGTCGAGAATCCGCACGATCTCCGCCACCGGACTCGCCTTCACGGCGAACCGGATCCGCGCCCGCTTGCCCGCTCGGGTCAGGGCGGCATCGAGCGCGTGGTAGTTCTCACGCACACGCTCGGGGTCGACGAGAAGGTACGGGGATTCGGGCATCGGTGGATCTTTCGGTCGGGCAGCGGAGGAGAACAGTATCAGCGGCCGGTACCCAGAAACTAATCCGTCAAACCTCGTGTTTCGGTGGTCGAATTCCGGTCATCCCGCGGTCACCGTGACCTCGTCGAACACCACTTCGCCCGCGGCATCCGACTCCGCCAGATCGACCACACCGATCAGCGCCCAGCCGTGGTCGCCTGCCGGATCGTCGAGCGTCTGACGCACCTGCCAGAACCCCGGCCGGGCCTCGATCCGGAACAGCTGCGGGCCGCGGGCGTCGGGACCGGTACCGATCGCGTCGTATTCGGCGAAGTAGGGCTCGAGGTCGGCCTCCCAGTCCGGGCCGGTGCCGAGGTCCTCCAACGCCTGCCAGCGTCGCAGCGCCGCCAACTCGACCCGCCGGAACATGGCATTGCGGACCAGCACCCGGAAGGCACGTTCATTGGCCGAGATCGGCCGGATGGTCTCTGCGCCGAAGGCCAGCTGATCGGCATCGGTCTCGGCGCCGGGACTGGTCAGCTGCTCCCATTCGTCGAGCAGGCTCGAATCCACCTGCCTGACCAGCTCGCCCAGCCATTCGGTGATGTCGTCGAGCTCCTCGGTCCGCGCCGATTCCGGCACGGTGCGCCGCAGCGCGCGGTAGGCGTCGGCCAGATAGCGCAGCACCACGCCCTCGGAGCGGGCCAGCTCATAGTGCGAGATGAGTTCGGCGAAGGTCATCGATCGCTCGATCATGTCGCGCACCACCGATTTCGGTGACGGCGCGAACTCCGACACCCACGGATGGCCTGCCCGGTAGGTCTCGAAGGCGGGTTCGATCAGTTCCGACAGCGGCTTGGGCCAGGTGACCTCTTCGAGCAGCTCCATGCGCTCGTCGTAATCGATACCGTCGGCCTTCATCTCCGCGACGGCCTCGCCCCTGGCCTTGTGCTGCTGCGCCATCAGCAGCTGGCGAGGGTCCTCCAAGGTGGACTCGATGAGTGAGACCACCTCCAGCGTGTAAGCGGTGGATTCGGCGTCGAGCAGTTCGAAGGCGGCGAGGGCGAACGGTGACAGCGGTTGATCGAGGGCGAAATCGCGTTGCAGATCCACGGTGAGGCGCGCGCGGCGGCCCTGGGCATCCGGATCGGAAAGCTGTTGCACCACACCGGCATCACGCAATGCGCGATACAGCCGGATGGCACGCAGGATGTGTTTACGCTGGGCGGGACGCGGTTCGTGATTGTCTTCGAGTAGATGCCGCATGGCATCGAAGCAGTTACCGGGGCGGGCGATCACATTGAGCAGCATCGAGTTGGTGACCGCGAACCGCGACACCATCGGCTCCGGCGGCGCGGCCACCAACCGGTCGAAGGTCTCCTCGCTCCAGGATACGAAGCCCTCCGGGGGCTTGCGTCGTTGCACCTTGCGCAGCTTCTTCGGATCGTCACCGGCCTTGGCCAGCATCCGGGTGTTTTCCACCTCGTGATCGGGAGCCTGCACCACCACGGTCCCCATGGTGTCGTATCCGGCGCGTCCGGCGCGACCGGCGATCTGATGGAATTCGCGGGCCTTGAGCCTGCGGGTGCGCACACCGTCGTATTTGGTCAGACCGGTGAGCAGCACCGTGCGGATCGGGACGTTGATCCCGACGCCGAGCGTGTCGGTACCGCACACCACCTTCAGCAGCCCGTCCTGGGCCAGTTTCTCCACCAGCCTGCGGTACTTGGGCAGCATCCCGGCGTGGTGCACGCCGACGCCGTGCCGGATCAGGCGCGAGAGAGTCTTGCCGAATCCGGCGGCGAACCGGAAGCCGCCGAGCGCTTCGGCGATGGCGTCCTTCTCCGCCCGGCTGGCGAAGTTGACGCTGGTCAACGCCTGGGCGCGCTCGAGCGCGGCGGCCTGGGTGAAGTGCACGACGTAGACCGGCGCCTGATGGGTGGTCACCAACTCTTCGAGCGTCTCGGTGATGGGGGTGCGCGCATAAGAGAAGGTCAGCGGTACCGGGCGCTCGGTGCCTGCGACGACAGCGGTGGAACGCCCGGTGCGCTTGTGCAGATCGGTGGCGAAGAAATCGACCTCGCCGAGCGTGGCCGACATGAGCAGGAACTGTGCGCGCGGCAGTTCCAGCAGCGGAACCTGCCAGGCCCAGCCGCGATCGGGATCGGCATAGAAATGGAACTCGTCCATCACCACCTGGCCGATATCGGCGTCCGCGCCCTCGCGCAGCGCCAGATTCGCCAGGATCTCCGCGGTGGCGCAGATGATCGGCGCCTCGGGGTTGACCGCGGCGTCGCCGGTGACCATGCCGACGCGGTCGGCTCCGAACACCTCGCACAGCGCGAAGAACTTCTCGCTCACCAGGGCCTTGATCGGAGCGGTGTAGTAGGTGCGCTGTCCACGGGTCAGGGCGAACAGGTGTGCGCCGACCGCGACCAGGGATTTACCGGAGCCGGTCGGTGTCGCCAAGATGACGTTGGACTCCGAGGCCAGCTCCAACAGCGCTTCGTCCTGCGCGGGATACAGCGGCGTCCCCTGCTCGGCCGCCCACGTCCCGAACGCCTCGTACAGTGCGTCGGCGTCGGTTCCCGGTATCTCGAGCAGTTCGGTCAGATCCACTCCGACAACCCTACGGGCCGCCGTCGGCCGGACCGATCCAGGTCAGCGCGGGTCGTCGCCGTCGCCGAAGTCGAAGCCCTCGCCCTCGTAACCGCCCTGTTCGGCGAGGAATCGCTCGAACTCGGCGCCGAGTTCGTCACCGCTGGGCAGTTCGCCGTCGCCGACAAGCAGACTCGACTGACGCTCCTGCGCGGAGACGAAGGTGTCGTACTGGCGTTCCAGCGCGTGCACCACCGTCTCGACCTCGGAATTGCCCGCGATGTGCTCGTTGACCTGTTCGCGCACCCGCGCCGCGGCCTCGCCGAGCGCGGCCAGCGGGATCTGCAGGCCCGCGTTATCGCTGACGTGCTCGAGCAGCGTCTGCGCGGCCTCCGGATACGCGGTCTGCGCCAGGTAATGCGGCACATGCACCGAGAAACCCAGCGATTGGTGACCGTGCTGGGCCATCCGGTACTCCAGCAGCGACGAGGCACTGCCGGGCACCTGCAGCTCGCCGGGCCAGCGATGGTCCTCATCGATCAGATCGCGATCGGAGGAATGTGCGGTGATACCGAGCGGGCGGGTGTGCGGGATCGCCATCGGGATGGCGCTCAAACCGATACTGCGCCGCACACCGAGCTGTTCGGCGAGCAGTCGCACGGCGGTGGTGAACTTCTCCCAGCGCAGATCCGGTTCCATCCCCGACAACAGCAGGAACGGGGTGCCCGCGGTGTCACGCAGTGCCCACAGGTTCAGCTCGGGTTCGGCGTATTCGGCGAAGTGATCGGACTTGAACGTCATGAGGGGTCGTCGCGACCGGTAATCGAGCAGCTCGTCCACGTCGAACGAGGCGACCAGTTCGCTTTCCAGGCTCTCGCGCAGGTGCGTGGTGGCCAGGCGCACCGCATGACCGGCATCGGTGAAGCCCTCGAGGCCGTGCACCAAGACCGGACCCGAGCCGTCGTCGGACGACAGCTGTGGAGCGGGGAACTCCAGTTCGTACATTCGCGACTCGTAGTCCATCGCGTACTCCTTCCTGCGCGGCGTACCGGGCGTGCCGACGCCGGCGCGCAAGTATCTCGCACCGTTGGCCGCGTCGCCGGGTCAACCACAGTCCATTGTCCCCCATGGGCGATGTACTCAGTCGCGCACGGCCGGACATCGACCCATACGTGGGGGCAACAGCGTCGATGCCACAGGCATTCCCGACCGGAGACATCCGGCACCCGTGACTCGATGACGGTCGGCGTGGCGAGGGCGGGGCCGCTCGATGAGTTTGGCAGAGTGGGGCTTGTGGGCGTGCCGGATTCGACGCACAGGATGTCGCTGGGCCGCGCGGTGGCCGGTGGCGCGCTGGCGGTTGCCGCGCTGGTGATGGCGGGTTGCGGATCGAACGTCTCCGGTCACGCGGTATCGGCCGAGCCGACGGCGGTAACTCGGCAGGTCACGGACCGATTGGCCGCCTTGCTTCCTGGAGCGGAAGAATTTCCGGACCGCTATCCCGCCGTGGTGCTGCCACCGGAGGCCGCAGGACAGGCGGCGGGCGACCTGGACGGCGTCGGTACCGGTGCGAGTGTGCAGCCTGCCGAGTGCGCTCCACCCGAGACCCGTCCCGGCCCGGACCGGCTCGCTGTGGCTGTGGGGACCGATGACGCGGCGCGCGCCACCCTTACCGTCGAGCTGACCCGCACCGATCAGCCGCTGGTGCGGTTGCGTAATCAGGTGCAGCAGTGCGAGAGGATCCGAGTGTCGCGCTCGGGCGCGGCAAGTACCGTGACCACCGAACTCGAGCAGGCGCCGCAGGTCGATGCCGATGACGCCCTTGCGCTGCGGCGCACGGTCGATCCCGACGTCGGGGGTGCTGGGCTCACGCAGTCGATGAGTACGCTGATCGCGCAGGTCGGGGACGTGCGGATCGCGGTCACGTACATGTCGTTCAGCGACGCACAACCGGATACCCAGGCGCTGGAACAGCTGTTCCGGACCACTGTGGACAGGGTCGCGGGCAGCTGAAACGCGCGAGTTGTCCACAAGGGGAAGTTATCCACAGGCCTGGGTAAAAGCCCAGGTCGCGCTCGCGCCGCCGTTCCGCCGCTGGTGCAGGCTGCACCCATGACGACTCCCGCGACACCCTCCGAGCCCACTGTGCATCGGTCCGCCCACGCCGCCCGCACGGCCGAATCAGCAGCACCGGCCGACGATTCCGATGCCATATGTGTTCGACCCGGCAGACCCGGCGCCTCCCGCCGATCGCGTGCCGGAGCAGGTGGCCCCCGCATGTGCGGCCCATGCCATCGACGTGTGCCCGGCGAAGGACGCCGAACCGTGGAGGCGGACACCACACCCGATTCCGTCGTGCTCGGTCCGGTTGTCCCGGTGCGGGACACGCGCCCTACGCCGAACCCGGTCGGGCAGAAGAGTGCCGACGCCGGAGGGCTCGACCTCCCTCCCGCTGAGCCGGGGGTGGCGGGACTCGGCACCGGCGAACCGTCCGACGGCGACTGGTCGGTCGACATCGACCCAGCCGTCGAAGCGGTGCTCCGTGACGGCGGCGGTGTCCTGCGCTGCGCGGACAACGACGAGGCCGAGTGGCGAGACGATCCCGGCGGGCAGCGCGACAGCGACGACGGGCCAGGGGATGTCGTTCATCCGGAGGATGGCCGGGTCGAGATGCGGCTCGGGGAGATCAGGCTCGCGGAACCGGGGGAGTTCCTCGCCGGTGTCCCGGCGATTCTCGGGTTCGTGCCGGTGCGGTCGCTGGTGGTGGCGGTGCTGCGGGCCGCGCCGTTGGATCCGGGCAGCGCACTGATCGACGTGGTGGCGCGATTCGACCTGGACTCGCCTGCCACCCGGCCTCCGAGTCCACCGATGACGCTGGCGTCCACGGTGGCCGGTGTATGCGAGCAGGACGGGGTGGTCGGGGTGCTGGCGAGCATCGTCGACGATCGCCTCAGCGAACCCGACGCGGGCGCGTCCGGGCGCGATCGGCTGATCACGGCGTTGGCGACGCAATTGGAGCTGCGTGGGATACCGCTGTGCGGCGCGTGGGCGGTGCAGCGGATCGGGCCCGGTCATGGGTGGTGGAGTGTGCTCGGCGCGGATCGGCGTGGCGTGGTGCCCGATCCCGCAGCCTCGCCGATCACGCTCAGCCATGTGCTCGACGGCCGGCAGGTCAGGCGGTCGCGATCGGAACTGATCGCGCTGGTGGCGGCGGATTCGCGGATGCGTGAACTGGTCGGTGCGGAAATGGGTTCGGCGCTCGCGCGGGCACATCGGCGATTCGCCGAGGCGGCCGGCGGCCAGGATCGGATCGGATACAGCAGGCGCGCGGTGGAATACGTGCTGTGGCAGATCACGAATGTGGCGTCGGGTGTGCCGATGTCGGCGACGGAGCTCGCGGAATTAGCTGCGGCACTGCGTGATCGCCACGTCCGCGACACCATGTTCGCGCTCGCGGGCACCGACCATGCCGACGCCGCGGAGCAACTGTGGGCGATGATGACGCGCGGCCTGCCCGATACCGACCGCGCCGAAGCCGCCACCTTGCTCGGCTACTACGCCTATGCCCGCGGTGATGGACCCTTCGCCGGGATCGCACTGGCAGCGGCGCTCGACGCAGACCCCGACCACCCGATGGCGGTATTACTCGATACCGCCCTGGGTTCCGGTATGCATCCGGAGCAGCTCCGGCGCCTGATCAAGTGCGGACAGGAGACGGCCACCGACCTCGGCATCGATCTCGACGTGGCGCGATGACGCCGCGGATTGCGGCACACACCGGGCGAGGCCTACCTCGCGCTGTGGGCGCGGGGACCGAGCTCGCGCAGGAAGTTCCAGGCGTCGGTGACGATCTCGTCGAGGTCGTTGTGTTCGGGCCGCCAGCCGAGCTCGGCGACCGCGCGATCGCTGGAGGCGATGAGTACCGCCGGATCACCCGCGCGGCGCGGCGAATCCTTGGCGGCGATGGGCAGGCCCGTGACCCGCTCGCACGCCGAGATCACTTCGCGGACCGAGAACCCGGTACCGCTACCGAGGTTGAACACCCGGTGGGTGCCCGCCTCGGCGGTGCGCAGGGCGAGCAGATGGGCGTCGGCGAGATCACGGATGTGGATGTAATCGCGGATGGCGGTGCCGTCGGGCGTCGGCCAGTCGGTGCCGAAGACGGCGATGGACTCGCGATGACCTGCCGCGACCTGCAGCACCAGCGGAATGAGATGGGTCTCCACCACCCGGTTCTCGCCGAGTCCGCCATAGGCGCCCGCAACGTTGAAATACCGCAGGCTGGTGGCCGCCAGGCCGTGCGCGACGGCATAGGAGGTGATGGCGTGGTCGATCGCCAGTTTCGAAGCGCCGTACGGGTTGGTGGGCCGGGTCGCGGCGTCCTCGGTGATCGGCACCTGCTCCGGTTCGCCGTACACCGCGGCCGTGGACGAGAACACCAGGCGCGGCGTACCGGTGGCGCGCATCGCCTCCAGCAGCCGCAGCGTCTTCACCACATTGCCGTGCCAGTACTTCTCCGGCTGCTGCACCGATTCACCCACCAGCGACTGCGCCGCGAAATGCAGGACACCGTCGAAGCTTTCGGAAGCCAGCAGATCCGGCGCGGCGTCGGCGATATCGCCCTCGACGAAACGCGCACCCGCGGGAACACCATCGGCGTTGCCCGTGGACAGGTCGTCGAGGACGACCACGTCATGACCGTCCTCGATCAGGACCTGCGCGCACACTCCACCGACATACCCGGCACCGCCGGTAACCAGAAGTTTCACCGGTCAGACCAACTTCACCTGGACGGCGTGGGCCATTTCGTCCGACAGCTCGAAACCGTCGTGTCCCGGCACCGTGATCACCACGGAGCCGGGTTTGGTCTCGACGGTGACCCTGGCATCGGGCACCACGCCCGCTTCCCGCAGCCGATTGATGACCTCGGGATCGGTCTGGATGTGCTCGGCGAGCCTGCGGACCACGACCGCGTGCACCTGGCCGTGCGGCAGCTCCGAGAGCCGGGCCAGATTCTCGTCGGCCGAGGCGATCGGCACCACACCGAGCTCGTCCAGGCCGGGGATCGGGTTGCCGTAGGGGGAGGTCGTGGGGTGGTTGAGCACCTCGACGAGGCGGCGTTCGACGTCCTCGCTCATCACGTGCTCCCAGCGGCACGCCTCGGCGTGCACGTTCTGCCAGTCCAGCCCGATGATGTCGACCAGCAGCCGCTCGGCGAGCCGGTGCTTGCGCATGACCGCGACGGCCATGCTGCGGCCCTTGTCGGTGAGCTCGAGATGGCGGTCACCGGCTACCAGCAGCAGGCCGTCGCGCTCCATCCTGGCGACCGTCTGGCTGACCGTCGGCCCGCTCTGCTCGAGGCGCTCGGCGATCCGAGCGCGCAGGGGCACCACGCCCTCCTCCTCGAGGTCGTAGATGGTACGGAGGTACATCTCCGTGGTGTCGACCAGATCCTTCACCTGTTACCCCTTCGTCGGCACGAATTCTACCCACGCGACGTCTCGTTTAGCGCACGCCACTGCGGCAGGCGTCGCGCGTCGGGAACCCTGTCGGCGCACGGCATACCGCCGTGTTCGCTCATGCATGTATTTCTACTGCATGTGAACGCGGAACGGGGCCGTCAGCTTCCCGCTAGCGTTGCGAGCATGGCCACTGCAGTGTCCGGCGCGCATCCGGGACCCACGAACGAGGCAACGGTCGTGTGGACCGACCGATTTCTCGATTACACCTGGACCCCGCAGCATCCGATGAAACCGGCGCGGCTGGCGTACACCATGGCGCTGGCGCGCAGCCTCGGTGTCCTCGAGGGCGTGGAGCTGCTCGAGCCGGCCTCGGCAGGTGCCGCCGACCTGCTGCGCATCCATACAGCCGAATACATGGAGGCCGTCGAGCACGCCGTGCCACCGCCGATGCCGCACGGTGAGCCGCCCGCCGCACCGCCGTTCGGCCTGGGCTCGGCCGACAACCCGGTGTTCCCGGGAATGCATCAGGCCGCCTCGGTGATCGTCGGTGGCACGCTGGCCGCAGCGCGCGAGATCGCCGAGGGTCGTACGCGCCGTGCGGTGAGTATCGGTGGTGGTATGCATCACGCGATGCCTGCCTCAGCGGCGGGGTTCTGCGTCTACAACGATGCGGCGGTGGCCATATCCTGGCTGCTCGACCACGGTTTCGACCGCATCGCCTATCTCGATGTCGATGTCCACCACGGCGACGGCGTGCAGCGCGCGTTCTACGCGGACCCGCGAGTACTCACCGTCTCGATCCATCAGCATCCGGCGACGTTGTGGCCCAACACAGGTTGGCCCGAGGAGACGGGCAGCGGTGCTGGAGCGGGCACATCGATCAATCTGCCGGTACTGCCAGGCACTCGGGACGCGCAGTGGTTGCGCGGATTTCACGCCGTAGTTCCCGGCGCGGTAGCGGCGTTCCGACCGCAGATCGTGGTCAGCCAGTGCGGCGTCGACAGTCATCGAGAAGACCCACTGGCGGATCTGGAACTCACCGTCGACGGTCAGCGCGCGGCGTTTCTGGCCATGCGCGAGCTGGCCGATCGCTATGCCGAAGGGCGGTGGCTTGCGGTGGGCGGCGGTGGATACGGCCTGGTCCGCGTGGTTCCGCGAGCCTGGACCCACCTGCTGGCGGCCGCGCTGGACCGCGATATCGCACCGGAGACCGCCACCACGCAGGACTGGATCGATATGGTGCGTGCGGCGGCGCCACGCGTCGATCCGCCGTCCACGATGGGTGACGGCGCGGATGTGTCGTTCCGCCGCTGGGACGGACCGGGCGGCACCCCCGAAACCGGCGACGCGCGGGTCGACCGAGCCCAGCGCGCCATCGATACCGCCGTGCTGGCAACCCGCCGTGCGTGCTTCGGCCCGCTCGGCCTCGACCCGGAGGATCCCCGTGACTGAGCTAGATACCCCGGACACCCCCGCGGTTCCGCCACCGCCACCCCAACACTGGTTCGCCGATGTGCTGGCCTCCGACGGCGGTGTGGTGCGGTTGCGCCCGATCACTGCCGATGACGCCGACCGGTTGCAGCAATTCCATGCCGCGCTCTCGGATCGAACCAGGTATCTGCGCTATTTCGGGCCCTACCCGCGGATCTCGCCGAAGGATCTGTATCGCTCCACCCATGTCGATCATCACAACCGCGTCGGGCTGGTGGCAGAGCTCGGCGAGTCGATCATCGCGGTGGGCCGCTACGAACTGCTCGATCGCACCGGCCCGCGCGCGGCGGAGGTCGCGTTCGTGGTGGCCGACGGGCATCAGGGCCGTGGCCTCGGCTCGATTCTGCTGGAGCATCTGGCCGGCGCGGCGGCCGAGAACGAGATCGAGACGTTCGTCGCGGAGGTACTGGCCGAGAACACCGTCATGGTGACGGTTTTCCGGGAAGCGGGCTATCAGGTCGAGCGCAGCAGGGACGGGTCGGTCCTGCATCTGGAGTTCGCCATCGACCCGACCGAGGCATTGCTGTCGGTGCGTGATGCGCGCGAACGGGCCTCGGAGGCGCGCAGCGTCGGAAACCTGCTGTCGCCACGGTCGATCGCGGTCATCGGCGCCACGCCGAGCGCGGGGCGCGTCGGTGGCGCCGTCCTGGCCAATCTGCTGTCCGGTGCCTTCCAGGGGCCGGTGTTCCCGGTGAATCCGGCCCGTAGTTCGGTGCGGGGCGTTCGTGCCTACGCCACGGTGCGTGAGATCCCCGACGAAGTCGACTTGGCCGTGGTGGCCGTGCCCGCGGCGTCCATCGATTCAGTGCTCGACGACTGTATGGCCAAGGGCGTCAAGGGATTGGTCGTGCTCACCGCAGGCTTCGGCGAGACGGGTCTGGACGGGATGGCCGCCGAACGCGATCTGGTCGCTGCCGCCCGTGGGCACGGGATGCGGGTGGTCGGTCCGAGTGCGCTCGGTATCGCCAACACCGATCCGGCGATCGCGCTCAATGCCACCTTGGCGCCGGTGCTGCCGGGGCGCGGTCGGATCGGATTCTTCTGTCAGTCCGGACCGTTGGGTGCGGCGATTCTCGGTGAGGCGGCGGCGCGCAATCTCGGATTGTCCACCTTCGTCTCTGCCGGTAACCGTGCCGATGTGTCCGGCAACGACCTGTTGCAGTACTGGGATACCGATCCCGATACCGATGTGGTGTTGCTGTACCTGGAGAGTTTCGGTAATCCGCGCAAGTTCTCGCGTATCGCGCGCCGAGTGGCGCGGACCAAGCCGATCGTGGCGGTCAGCAGCGGCAGGCTGGCGGCGCGGGCGCAACCGGCAGGCGATATGGATCGTTCGATCGTGCGCGACCTGTTCGCACAGGCCGGGATCGTGCAGGTCGATTCGATTTCCGAGCTGTTCGACTGCGCGGCGCTGCTCGGGTATCAGCCGTTGCCCGCGGGTGCGCGGCTCGCGGTGATCGGTAACAGTGCGGCGCTGAACTGGCTGGCGGTCGACGCGGCGCGTGGTGAGGGTTTGGTGGTCGGTGAGCCGGTGGATCTCGGTCCGCAGGCCACGCCGGGCGACTATCTCGACGCGGTGGTCGCGCAGTTGCGTTCGGAGCAGGTGGATTCGGTGATCGTGGTGTTCGCGCCGCCGGTCCCGTTGCCGACCGGTGAGTTCGCCGATGCGATCCGGTCCGCGTCGGCGGCGGTGCCGGAGGCGGGCAAACCGATTCTGACCACCTTCATCGCCGAGCAGGGGATTCCGAACCTGCTGGCGGTGCGGGGCAGCGGTGCGGCCGCGGTGCGCGGATCCATTCCGTCGTACCCGGATCCGGAACGGGCTGCGCGGGCGCTGGCCCGGGTGCGCCGGTACGCACAGTGGCGCGACCGGCCGGTATCAGCGATGGCACGGCCGGACGGAATCGACAGCGTGCGGGCCACCGAACTGGTCGCGGGCTGGATGGCCGATTCCGGTGGCCGCCGGTTGACCGACCTGGAGACGGTGGCGTTGCTGGAGTGCTACGGGATTGCGGTGGTCGAGTTTCGCGAGGTGCGTGACGCCGATGCCGCGGTGGCGGCGGCCGAAGAGCTGGGATATCCAGTGGCGGCCAAGGCGACCAGCGAGGCATGGCGGCGACGTCCGGATCTGAGCGGGGTGCGGCTGGACCTGTGGCGTCCCGACGCGGTGCGGCAGGCCTATACGGACCTGGTGGCGCTCAGCGGCGAACCGGCCCTGCACCTTCAGCGGATGGCGACCAAGGGTGTCGGTTGTGTGCTGCGGGTGCAGGATGATCCGTCGTTCGGTTCTGTGATCGAGTTCGGCTTGTCGGGATTGATCATCGAGATGCTGGGCGACCGCGCCTATCGCGCACTGCCCTTGTCACAGGATGAGGCCGCCGCGTTGATCGATGCACCGCGCGCCGCGCCGCTGCTGTCGGGCACCCCGGCCAGCCCGCGGGTGGACAAGGCGGCATTGATCGAGCTGGCGCAACGTATTTCGGCACTGGTCGATGATCTGCCGGAGATGCGAGAACTGTACTTCGACCCCGTGTTGGCCTCGCCGTCGTCGGCCGAAATCCTCTATGCGCGAGCCAGAATCGGCCCCGAACCCAGCCGTTTCGATACCGGGCCGCGACGGCTCGGGTGAGCCGGGCCGGGCGCTGTCGCCAGCCGGATGCGGTGAGAGCGCCTCCCGCTCACACGTTTACGCCGACCGGTTCGCACGCTCCGGAGGGGGCGGTACGTGCGGACACCGGTCGGCGTCGGGAAGGTGACGCTGCGGTCACCGCGTATGGCTCGTGCCGGCGTGCCGGCACGAGGATCAGCTGGCGTAGGCGCGCAGCCTGTCGGCGCGCTCACCCTTGCGCAACTTGGACATCACTTCGCGCTCGATCTGACGGACTCGCTCACGGGAGAGGCCGAACAGCTTGCCGATCTGATCGAGGGTGCGGGGCTGGCCGTCGTCGAGACCGAAGCGCAGCCGGATCACCTGCTGTTCGCGCTCGTCCAGGGTCGCGAGGACGCTGCGGACATCGTGGTGCAGCAGACCCGCGATGACGGCGCTCTCGGCGGAGGTGGCTTCGGAATCCTCGATGAAATCACCCAGCGGTGCTTCCTCATCGTTGCCGACCGGCATGTCCAGGCTGACCGGGTCGCGGCTGTGGTCGAGCAGATCGGCGATCTTCTCCACCGGAATGCCCGACTCGTTGGCCAATTCGGCGTCGGTGGCCTCGCGGCCGAGCTGCTGGTGCAGTTCGCGCTTGATCCTGGCCAACTTGTTGACCTGCTCGACCAGGTGGACGGGCAGGCGGATGGTGCGGCTCTGATCTGCCATGCCCCGGGTGATGGCCTGACGGATCCACCAGGTGGCATAGGTCGAGAACTTGAAGCCCTTGGCGTAGTCGAACTTCTCCATGGCGCGGATCAGGCCGAGGTTGCCCTCCTGGATGAGATCCAGCAGCGGCATCCCGCGTCCGGTGTAGCGCTTGGCGAGGGACACGACCAGACGCAGGTTGGCTTCCAGCAGATGCGAGCGTGCGGCTTGGCCTTCGCGGACGATGACGGCCAGATCGCGCTTGCGCGGGGCAGACAATCGCTTGCCGGTCTCCAGCAGGTGCTGGGCATAGAGGCCCGCCTCGATGCGCTTGGCCAGCTCGACCTCGTCGGCCGCCGTGAGCAGCGCCGTGCGGCCGATCCCGTTCAGGTACACGCGTACCAGGTCGGCGGCGGGGCTCTGGGCGTCGAGATCGGAATCGCTGGCGCGCACTCGAGTGGTGGCGGGGCTTGTCATGACTTGCCTCCTGTCGGTGGTGTCTCACTCCGATCAACGGACCCGACATAGGGAAAGTTCCCTGACCGGGCGCCGGTAAACCGCTTCTGAACTGCGGTTTTCGCCACGTTCGGCTGAGAAGTTCCTGAGAACACCCCACGATGGGGAACGCACCTGTGCCGTGTCATGGCCGCGGCGGGCCGTGTGCGCTACCCGGGAAGGATCAGTCCGTGGCGTACCAGTCCGGCCACCACCCCCAGTGCGTCCGCCGCGAACTCGGGAGTCACGGTGTCGGATCCGTGGGCGATGGCGAGCAGTTCGATCAGTTCGTGCAACGGCAGCCCGTCTGGCCGCATTCCCGCTACCAGGGAGATCGTCGTCTCGTCCACCTCGTGTTGCCAGCGCGGCCCGTCGCCGCGGTGCAGCCGCGCCACCCGTTGTGCCCAGCCCTGCGGCCCGGGCAGATATACCCGTTCCAGTGCCGTCGCCGGGTCGACGGTGAAGCGGGCCGACCAGGCGAGGTCGTTGTCGGCGGCGACCGCGCGCAACCAGGCCGAGCGTTCGAAGTATTTGCTCGCCTCCGCACCGAGCGGGTCGTCGAAGCCGTGGGTGAGGTCCTCGGCGAGCAGTTCGGTGGGCCCGTCGATAGCACGCAGATAGACGAAGCCGAACCCGATGCCTTCGACATCGGCGGTGGTAAAGGCGTCCAGCCACTGTTCGGCGCGTTGCTGAGCCTGGGGATCACGCGGATCCAGACCGGCGTCGCGCAGCCAGGTGCCGACATAGAGCGCGGGGTCGGCGACATCGCGCTGCACGACCCACGCGTCGACGCCGTGGGAGGGCAGCCAGGAGGAGACCCGTTGCCGCCAGTCCTCGCCGTCCTGGTGTACCCAGGCGGCCAGCATCGCGGCGGTGCCGCCCGGTGCGAGTAGCCCCGGCGCCTGGGAGATCACCAGCTCGCTGGCGCCATCGAGGGCGAGACCGGAATCACGGTAGGTGTGCTCGACCCGCGCAGGTCCGACCACGAACGGGGGATTGGCCACCACCTGGTCGAAGCGGCGCCCGGCGACCGGCTCGAACCAGGAACCTTCCACCAGCTCAAGATCCAGCTCGTTGAGCGCCGCGGTGGCCTCGGCCAGCCACAGGGCGCGCCGATTCACATCGGTAGCGGTGACCCGGCCCGCGTAGGAAGCGGCGTGGACGGCCTGGACACCGCATCCGGTGCCGAGGTCGAGTACCGAGCCGACCGGGCGGGTCGGGGTGGCCTGCAGCAGCGACAGCGACGCGTGACCGACGCCGAGGACGTGGTCGGCGGTGAGCATGCGTCTGCGCATCGAATCGTCGAGATCGGACAGGATCCAGCGGGTGCCCGAACCGGAATCCAGTGGGCGCAGATCCAGCGCGGCGCGCAGCTCATCGCCGTCGCGTTCCAGCAGCCCCGCCGCCACCGCCTGGTCGAGGTCGACCGGCGCCAGGGCTGCCGCGACCGCGTGCTCCGGCAGTGCGTCGCCGAGCAGCAACAGACGGATCAGCGTGCCGAGTTCGCCCGCCGCGCGTGCGGCGCGCCGTACCGGCACCGGTTCGGAACGGCCGAGCGCGGCGTGGACGTCGGCCCCGAGCACCTCCGGCAGAGTGTCGGCGTCATATCCGACTCGGATCAGCGCGGCCCGCAGCGCCGGGCACAAGGCGGTCAGCAGTGATCCCGTGGTGGTCGAACGATTCGTAGGCACATCGGTACTCTGCCACCGCTGCGGCCTGCGACTGCCCTGCTACCCCGGATTGTCGAGAGCGCCGGCGCCGGGGCCCGAGGCCGTGGGACTCAGCCGTCGATGGCGTTGTGCGGCCGCGATTCGAGGGCGGGACGCGGCCGGTCCCATCGACTGGGTTCGTTTTTGTCGCGGGGCGGGCGATCGTTGGCGATCAACACCGCGATCCACGGCAGCGGAATCGAGGCGACAATGATCAGGATCGAGATCAGCGCGTTGCTGAACGCGCCGTAGGCGATCGCCGCCAGCACCAGTGCCGGTATGCGGAAGGCCATGATGATCGTGTAGCGGCGGACCCGTGCCCGGTGCTGGTCATCGAGCGAGGGCGCGGCCTCGGTGATGAGTGCGGGATGTTTGTCGTCGCCGGGAAAGTAACCGGCAGAACGGCTGGGCCGGGGCGGCATCGGCGCGCCGGTCGGGTCGTCACGGCCGGCGCTCTCGTCGGAGGAATCGCCGTGCTGCTGCATACCCCGAGTCTTCCACTCTCGACACCGGGCCGCACACCCGGTGGTCACGCCGCCGCGATCGGGATACGGCATCATGGAAGGCGTGAGTACCGACACTCTGGTTCGCCCGGATACGACGACCGACGAGACGACCGGCGACGACGTCCCCAAGTTCTTCCACTACGTGAAGAAGAACAAGATCGCCGAAAGCGCGGTCATGGGCACCCATGTCGTCGCACTGTGCGGCGAGGTGTTCCCGGTGACCCGCTCGGCCAAGCCCGGCTCCCCGGTCTGCCCGGACTGCAAGAAGGTCTACGAGCAGCTGCGTAAGGGCGACTGACACGGCGTCTGCCGCAGGCTCGCGCGCAGCGACCCGGTCATCGTTCGGGCCCGGCGCGCGAGGGCTGCGGGCTGTCGTCGACCGGCGGTCCGGTCGCGGTCTGCGCTTCTCGATGCGGTGGGCCGGGTGCCGCGCCGTCGGCCGGGGCCTGCGCCCACGTGGGTTCGATGCGTGCGGAGGCGCCGGTCGTCTCCGGTTCCTGCTCCGCGGAATCCCCGCGTACCTGTTCGGCCAGCCACGCCTTCACCTGTTCGACCCTGGTGGCGCGCGCGGGCCAGAATTCCTGCACCGCCGCGTTGAATTCCGCGCCGACGATGACGGCGAACGCGAGGAAGAACGTGAACAGCAGGAACGCGATCGGCGTGGCCAGCGCGCCGTAGCTGACGCCGGTGCGGGTGACCCACCCCAGATATCGGCGCAGGCCCTCGCTGGCCGCCATGAAGAACACACCCGCGACCAAGGCACCGCCGAAGAGCCGATGCCACGGCAGTGAGGTGTGCAGTGCCAGCTTGTACAGCGTGGTCAGCCCCACGATCAGCAGCAAGCCGACGCCCGGGTAGTAGAACGTGTCGATCAGCCGCAGGCCGGGCTCCCGCCAGCCGTCGGGCAGGGCACGCCCGATCAGCACCGGGCCGAGCGCGATCAACGGCAGGATGAACACCGCCGCCACCAGGAACTGCACGTAGAGCAGCAGCGCGAAGATGCGCTGCCAGACCGGATGCCTGGCGTCTTGCTGGTCGTGCGCCTCAACGATCGCGTCGACGAAGGTGGCCATGGCCGAGGAACCGGCCCACAGCGACAGCACGAAACCCACCGACACGAATGCCGCCCGGCCCCGGCCGAGCACATCGCTGACGGTGGGCTCGATGAGATCGTGCACCACCGTCGGGTTGAACAGGTCCCGGCTGAAGGTGAGGATCTTCGATTCGACGATTTCGACGGTGTCCGGACCGAACAAACCACCGACATAGCCGAGGCTGCCGAGAACACCCAGCAACAACGGCGCCAACGACATGGTCTGCCAAAATGCCGCCGCCGCGGACTTGGCGAAGATCGAATCCTGCCAGGCCTTGACCGCCACCCTGGCCACCAGCCGCCAGGTCTGCCGACCCGCCCGCGCCACGCCTGCGGCGGCGCGCCGCGAGGTGCCGGCCGCGGTGGCGCGGATATCGGACAGGTTGCTCATGGTGTGACAAGCATCGCGCACTCGCGCCGGATCGGCCGGACTGGGCGGGCGTCGTGTCGGCGGGCAGCAGGTGAACCGCTGGTTACCTGCGCGCCTGTTGTGACGCCGGTCGCGCCCGCCGCGTCGGTTTGGCGACACACGGGGATCGCCCGATAGTGTTGCCTCCCGTGACCGGTTCGGGTGGCGCCACTGCGGCGGGAGGAGCGCTACGCGCCTGGCAGCGTCGCGCACTCACCAAATACCTTGCGACGAAACCTCGTGACTTCCTCGCGGTCGCGACGCCCGGCGCGGGTAAGACCACCTTCGCGCTGCGGGTCGCCGCGGAGTTGCTGGCCGATCGCACGGTGGATCAGATCACCGTGGTCGCACCGACCGAGCACCTCAAGCATCAGTGGGCGCAAGCGGCGGCCCGCGCCGGAATCGCGCTGGACTCGCGGTTCTCCAACAGCACCGGCGGCACCTCCGGCGACTATCACGGTGTGGTTGTCACCTATGCCCAGGTCGCCTCGCATCCGTTCAAGCATCGGGTGCGCACCGAGAATCGCCGCACCCTGGTGATCCTGGACGAGATCCACCACGCCGGTGACGCCAAGACCTGGGGTGACGCCGCCGCCGAAGCGTTCGGTGACGCGACGCGCAGGCTCGCGCTCACCGGAACCCCGTTCCGCAGCGACGACAGCCAGATCCCCTTCGTCACCTACGAACCCGATGAAGGCGGCTTCCCGCGCTCGCGGGCCGACCACTCCTACGGGTACGCAGAGGCCCTCACCGACGGCGTCGTCCGGCCGGTGGTGTTCCTCGCCTATTCCGGTGAGGCGCATTGGCGTGACAGCGCCGGCGAGGAGTACTCCGCGCGGCTGGGTGAGCCGCTGAACGCCGAGCAGACCGCACGGGCGTGGCGGACCGCGCTCGACCCCTCGGGCGACTGGATGTCGGCCGTGCTGCGAGCGGCCGATATGCGGCTCGGGCAGCTGCGGTCCTCCGGTATGCCCGACGCGGGCGGGCTGGTGATCGCAACCGATCAGGAACGGGCCCGCGCCTACGCCGAACTGCTCGAGCATCTGACCGGTACACCTCCGGTGCTGGTGCTGTCCGATGATCCGACCTCCTCGGCTCGAATCGGGGAGTTCGGTGCGGGCACCCAGCCGTGGATGGTCGCGGTGCGCATGGTGTCCGAGGGCGTCGACGTGCCGCGACTGGCGGTCGGCGTCTACGCCACCAGCGCCTCGACCCCGCTGTATTTCGCCCAGGCGATCGGCCGGTTCGTGCGTGCGCGCAAATCCGGCGAGACCGCGAGCGTGTTCCTGCCGTCGGTGCCGGTGCTGCTCGATCTGGCCGCGCAGCTGGAACTGCAGCGCGACCACGTCATCGGCAAACCGCATCGGGAGAAGGACGGCCTCGACGACGAGCTGCTCATCGATGCCAACAAGCAGAAGGACGAGCCGGGCGAGGACGAGAAACCCTTCGTCGCCCTGGCCGCCGACGCCGAACTGGATCAGGTGATCTACGACGGTTCCTCCTTCGGCACCGCGACGTTCGCAGGCAGCGCCGAGGAAGCCGACTATCTCGGCATCCCCGGCCTGCTCGACGCCGAGCAGATGCGTGCGCTGCTGCGTGAACGTCAGGCCCGTCAGGTCGCCGATCGCGCGCCTGTGGCGTCGGTCCCGGAGCCCGCGCCGCACGCGGCGGGTGCGGCGGAGCGGGTGGCGACGGCCGACAAGCTCGGTGAGCTGCGTCGCGAGCTCAACAGCCTGGTGGCCATGCATCATCACCGGACCGGCAAGCCGCACGGCGTCATCCACGGTGAGCTGCGCCGCCAGTGTGGTGGTCCGCCGACGGCGTTGGCCAGTGCCGATCAGCTGGGTGAGCGCATCGCGGCGTTGCGCCGTATGTGATCGCGAAAGCCGGAGACGAGGGTCAGGTCGCGGTCGCCTGCTCGGTTGTGGGCCAGGCGGCCATGGCGCGATCGATCGAGCGCATGAGTTCGTCGTGGCCTTCGCCGTCACGGGCCTGGATGGAGAGCCCGTAGAGCACGGTGGTGTAGAACGCTGCCAGCTCGGCCGTATCCGTGTCTGCCGGGAGGTCGCCGTCGGTGACGCCGCGGTCGAGTCGGGCACGGAGGTCGGCGCTGGTCTCTTTGCGCTTGTCGACGAGGAATTCGCGAATGGTCTCGGTGCGGGTGGTGTAGGTCGATCCCGCGAGCACGACCATGCATCCGTGTGGTTTATCCGGTGCGGTGTAGGCGACGGCATTGTCGCGCAGCATCGCCTCGATCGCCTCGCGTGCGGTGGGTTCGTCGGTCAAGGCGCGGGCGGTGAGGCTGCCTTCGGTACGGCCGTAGAGCTCGATCGCCTCCCGGAACAGAGTTTCCTTGCCGCCGAAGGCCGCGTACAGGCTGGGGGAGTTGATGCCCATCGCGGAGGTGAGGTCGGTCATCGACGAGCCTTCGAACCCGTGCTCCCAGAACACTTCCATGGCGCGCTGCAGGGCGAGGTCGCGGTCGAAAGCGCGGGGACGTCCTCGTTCGGCCATGAGAGGTTCCTTTCTGTGTCGATCGTTAAATATACCTCTTGACGTACCGCGTTCCGTCGGCTTAGCTATTTATGTACTGATCGACACATAAATGGAGGAGGGCTCATGCCGGATCTGCACGGAACCGTGGCGCTGGTGACCGGAGGTAGTCGCGGGATCGGCGCGGCCATTGCGCGGGAACTGGCCGCAGGCGGCGCGGACGTGGCACTGACCTACCAGCACGCCGAGGACCGGGCGAAAGCTGTGGTCGCCGAGATCGAGTCGCTGGGGCGCAGAGCCATCGCGGTCCAGGCCGACAGCGCTGACGCGGGGGCGGTAGTGGCCGCGGTGCATCGGGCCGCAGCCGAGCTGGGCGGGCTCGACATCCTGGTCAACAACGCGGGCATCTTCCCCAGCAAGCCGTATCAGGAATTCACCCTGGACGAGGTCGATCGCGCGCTGAATGTGCACGCACGAGCCGCGTTCGTGGCCGGACAGGCCGCGCTCGAGCATATGGGCGAGGGCGCGCGCATCATCAGCATCGGCTCCAACCTGTCCGAGCGGGCGTTGTTCGGCGGGCTGAGTCTGTACAACATGAGCAAATCGGCGCTCAACGGCTACACCAAAGCCCTTGCCCGCGAACTCGGTCCGCGCGGCATCACAGTCAACCTGGTGCAGCCGGGGCCCACTGACACCGACATGAATCCGGCCGACGGCGCGGACGCACCGGATCAGCTCACCTACAGCGCGCTCGGCCGCTTCGGTGCCGCACAGGACATCGCCGCCACCGTCGCCTTCCTGGCAGGCCCATCCGGTCGCAGCATCTCCGGAGCGTTCTTCACCGTCGACGGTGGCACCAACGCCTGATCACTCGGCGAAATACTGCCCAGGGGGCACGCCGACGGCACGGCGGAACGCGGCCACATAGGCGCTGGTGGTGCCGTAGCCGACGCGCCCGGCGATGCGGGAGACCGGCAGGCCGGCGGCCAGCAGTGGCAGTGAGGCGGCAAGCCGGATCTGAGTTCGCCACTGGCCGAAGGTCATCCCGGTATCGGCGGTGAACGAGCGAGCCAGTGTTCGGGCACTGGTGGCGACCGCGGCGGCGAATTCGTCCAGGGTGCGCGGGTCGGCCGGATCGCGCCGCAGTGCAGCGGCGACTTCGGCGGCGCGTGGGTCGCTGGGCGCGGGGGCACCGACCGGTATCACCGCCACCGGTTCCAGCAGGTCGAACACCGTCGCCTCGGCCCGCGCGCGCCGGGGCGGATCGATATCGGGTGCGGTGAGATGCTCGAACAATTCCCGGATCAACCGGGTGACCCGCAGCATGGTCGGCGCGCTGTACTCGATAGGACAGCGGTCCGGATCGATGTAGATGCCGCGCATATCCGCACCCTCGGCGGTCCCGGTGCGGTGCGCGGTACCGCCGGGGAGCCACAGCGCCCGCGTCGTCGGCAGCACCCAGCGCCCACCCGCGGTCTCCACGGCCAGCACGCCGCCTGCGGCCCAGGCGATCTGGTGCTGTGGATGTTGATGCAGCGGAAACCAGTGCCCGCGCGGCAGGGCACCCGCGCCGAGGGCCATGGCCGTCGCGCCGGGCGCGGCAGGCATCACCACGGGCTGTCCGTCTCGCGACACAAGTTGTCACCGTAGCCGGTCGTGGTCACGCATGGTTTTTCCTAGCGTGAGCTCATGGCGATGAACCTCTTCCATCGAATCCTGTGCCGGTCCGCGTTCTGGGAGCGCGCCAGCGCGACCCGGATCGTGCCCTGGGCGTTGTCGGGAACCGAGCTCGGCGGCGACACCATGGAAATCGGGCCGGGCTACGGCGCGAATGTGAGCGCACTGCTCGCTCGCACCGACACACTGACCGGCGTGGAGATAGATCCGGAACTCGCCGACCGGCTACGTGGACGTCACGGTGCCGCGATGACCGTGATCACCGGCGACGGCGCGGATATGCCGTTACCGGACAACAGGTTCGACGCGGTCGTGTGCTTCACCATGCTGCATCACGTGCCGTCGGCGCAACAGCAGGACGCGGTCTTCGCCGAGGCACTTCGGGTCTTGCGACCCGGTGGCATCTTCGCAGGCAGCGACGGGCTCGACAGCCGAGCCTTCCGGTTGATCCACCTCGGTGACACCTGCGTGCCGGTGCCGCCCGATGCCGCGGCCCAACGGCTCGCCAGGGTCGGCTTCACCGATGTCGAGATCGAGACCGGTTCCGGCAGCTTCCGTTTCCGTGCACGCAGGCCGGCGTGATCCGGCCGTCGGCGGCCACGCGATCCACGAGTGCCTGGCCGCCTCGCGCGGCGCTTGCGGGACTCGTGCTCTGAGTGGTCGACGCCGGATCCACGCCACCGCGTCTCGAGCTGCGCTGGGCTCGAGTCTGCGAGCTCATCTGGTCCGCCGTGGTTCGGCCACCGATCGCGCGGGATACAACTCAGCTCGGTGGGTCGAACCATCCGGCGGCCGCGAGCGTGTTGATCGGGATCCAGCGCGCGGATTCCGCCGTGATCTCCGCGCCGTCCGTGGCGTCGGTGGCTGTGAAGTACCCCTGGATCTCGAGCGCCAGGCGCGGTGATTCGTCGACGCGGCGGGCCATGTCGTACAGGACGGCCAGCACGTGCACGCACCGATCCGTGCGGGCCGAGCAGGAACAGTCGATGGCCGCCGGGACCGGTGCGGGGGCGATCCCCACGGCGACGATGGCGCGATGCATCTCGTCGGTGAGGGTCACCGGGTCGGCCGGGATGATCGCGGCGATCGCGTCGATGGTGGTGCGCGGCATCGGTGCGACCTCCACATGTGTCACCGACGCCTGACCGCCCCGGTGGATGTGCCCGCGCACGATCCGGCCGGTGACGGTGGTCTGCACGCCGTTGTTGCGGGCGATGCTGCGTGCCCGCGGCAGTAGCGGCTCGGGTCTGGTCTGGCGCAGCGGTTCGGCAAGGCGCACCCAGTCCTTGCCCCACAGGGTGTATCCGAATTCGTTGTCGGCCATCAGTTCTCCCGTTTGCGGCGCAGGATCTCGATCAGCTGGTCGTCGTCGAGGCGGGCCAGCTCGGCGATGCCCGATGCGTCCGCGAGGTCGGTCAGCGCCGATTTGCGCCGCTGCATGGCGGCGATGTGCTCCTCGACGGTCGTGCCCGAGGTGAGGGTGGTGACCGTGACGGTGCGGGTCTGCCCGATCCGGTGCGCCCGGTCCGAGGCCTGGGCTTCCACGGCCGGATTCCACCAGCGATCGAAATGGATGACGTCGGCCGCGCGGGTGAGGGTGAGCCCGGTGCCTGCCGCGCGCAGGCTGAGGATCAGCACCGGCGGCCCGTCCGCGGACTGGAATCCGCTGACGATCTGCGCGCGCTCGGACTGCTTCAGTCCGCCGTGGAAGAACGGTGCCGTGACCCCGAACTGTTCGGCGAGATGCCGGACCAGCAGCTCACCGGTCTTGCGGTACTGGGTGAACACCAGCGTCGGCGCGCCGAGGTCGAGATTGTTGGCCACGATATCGGTGCACAGATCGAGTTTGCCGGACCGGCCTGCCAGCTCGTCGAGCTCCCCGGTGATCAGGCCGGGATGGTTGCACACCTGCTTGAGGCTGGTCAGTGCCGCCAGGACGCGGCTCTGGCGCTGTACGCCGTGACCGAAACCGTCGTCGATGGCTCGATCGAGCAGTTGATCGTAGAGCCGTTCCTGTTCGGCGGTCAGATCGCAGAGTAGATCGGTGTGGATCTTGGCCGGCAGCGACGCGGCGACCTGGTCCTTACGGCGGGTCAGCACCACCGGCTCGATGGCCTCACGCAGCCGGGCGGCCGCTGTCGCCGACCCCTCTTGGATCGGCCGGACGAATCGACGCCGGAACTGGGTGCGATGTCCGAAAAGCTGTGGCGCCACCAGATTCAGCAGCGCCCACAGCTCCTCGAGATGGTTCTCCACCGGTGTCCCGGTCAGTGCAACGGTCGCCGCGGCGTCGATGGCCCTTGCGGCTTTGGAGACCTGGGTGCGCGGGTTCTTCAACGCCTGTGCCTCGTCGAAGACGGCGGTCGCCCACCGGGTCTCGCGCAATCCGGCGCCGTGCAGACGTAGCGTCGGGTAGCCGGTGATCACGACCGTGCCCGGCTCGGCGTCGAATTCCCCGCCGCGCCAGGCGATCGGGTGCAGGCCGGGTGCGAAGCGATGGATCTCGTGCACCCAGTTGCCGACCAGTGAGGTCGGGCAGACCACCACCTGTGGTCCGTCGGCGGCCCGGCCGACAAGCAAGCCGATGGTCTGCACGGTCTTACCGAGTCCCATCTCGTCGGCGAGAACAGCGCCGCCGTGTTCGGCGGTGGTCGCGCGCAGCCAGCTCACGCCGCGCGCCTGGTAGGGGCGCAGTTCGGCCTTCAGCGTCTGCCGCAGGTCGGCGGCGACCGCCCGCGTCGCCTCGAATGCGGTGAGTGCGTGGCAGGCCGAGATGATCGCGGTGCCGGTGGCATTCGGTACCGCGTGCGCGGCGAGCGGGAGCGGCACGCCTTCGGCGGGGAGGTCGGTGCTCGACTGCGCCTGCCGCCAGGCCATGACCGAGGCATCCGGGTCCGGGAGGGCGGCCGTGGCGAACTCCTCGGGCTCGAGCAGTGTGCAGTCGACCTCGGCGACCTCGACCGTCGCGCTGCCTGCCGCGGCCTGCGCGGCGGTCCCGGTGGGGACGGCCAGGGCTTGGCTCGCCGCGACGCCGAGATCGCGCGGTGGGCGTCCAGGACCGTGACCGGTCCAGGTCCACACCGCGAACATGTTCCGGTCGGGCAGGTAGGTGGCCTGTGTGCTGGGCAGAGCGAACCCCTCAAATCATCGTATGGTGTACGGAGTATTGTGGTAACGCATACCGTACCGGAATTGTTCCGCAGTTGGCACGAGGAGTTCGATGGCCGATCGTCACGCAGCGGAGGAGTCTGCCGATCAGGCGCGGGCATTGCTGGCCCTGCTGTGGCGACACGAACTCCCACCGCGTCCCGGTGGTCGCGGCCCGAAGCAGACGGTCAGCGTCGACGAGGTGGTGCAGACCGCCATCGCGCTGGCCGACCGCGACGGTCTGGCGAAACTGTCGGTGCGTGCGGTCGCCGGCGAACTCGGGTTGCGCCCGATGAGCCTCTACACCTATGTGCCGAGCATGCGAGCCCTGACCGTGCTGATGGTCGACGCGGTCGCCGCCGCCGATGAGCCACTGCCCGTCGACGCACCGCCACGTACGCGCATGGCGGCCCTCGCGCGGCAGGTGCGCGCCGAGGTGATCGCGCACCCGTGGCTGCTGGACGTCTCACCGTGGCGAGTGGTACTGGGGCCGGGGCGAACGCGTCGTTACGAACGTCAGCTCGCGGCGCTGGACGGGATCGGGCTGACCGATGTCGAGATGGACCGGGTGATCGCGGTGCTGACCGAATTCGCCACCGGCAATGCCCGCATGGCGGTCGCCGCGGCGCGCGAGGCGGCCGAGATGAGCGATGCCAGATGGTGGGAGGTACACGGCCCGCTGTTGACCCAGGTCATGTCCGCGCATGCGTTTCCGCTGGCGTCGCGAGTGGGTGCGGCGGTAGGGGAGCTGTACCAGGCACCCGCCGATCCGGACGGCGCGTTCGAGTTCGGGTTGGCGGCGACGCTGGACGGAATTCTCGGCACCGCCGGTAGCTCCAGGGCTGACTGAAGCTCGCGCGCTCGGGGTCCGATGCGCCGCCCGGAGTCGACGACGCTCGGGTCCTACGACGACTGCTCGCGGCCGCAGGAGCTGGCTCCGGAAACACCACAGCGGGCGACCGTTCAGGTCGCCCGCTGTGGATTACACGGTATTCGGTTGTTCGATGCTGTTGTGTCGGACGCGAGGAGCGGTCAGAGGGCGGGAGCGGATTCCGTGTCGATCACGGCTTCGAGCTCGCGCAGCCTGTCCATGTGTTCATTCGCGTGGTGCTGGCAGAAGAGCAACTCTCCACCTGCGGGCAGAACGGCACGCACTCGGGCAGCCGCCCCGCAGCGGTCGCAACGATCGACCGCGGTCAGTGGGGTGCTTGTCAGGGTTCCTGGCATGACTCCTCCGTCCTGGCTCCCGGCACACAGACCGTTCACCTGGTGTGGGGCCCGTGGTCACTCCGCGGGCTCGCTACCGCTACTTCCCAGCAGTGGTATGACTACTCTGTCAGACGTTCGGGACGGGGGCTTTGTTCCCGCAAGCGAATCGATGTGTTTTCCCTAACACGACCAGTGGTTTTTCGCTCTGCGCGAACGCCACTGGTCATGGGTGGGAAGTCACTCGAATCTCTGACTCGAACAGGCCGATCCAGTTGTCTACCGGGAGATTACCCGTGACCTACGACACTCACACTCTGGTTCATATGTGCACCGTCACCGAATGGCAGACCGCACAGCGCGCCGGTGCGCACCGGCCGGCCTCGCTCGACATCGACGGGTTCGTGCATCTGTCCACCCCGCAGCAGGTGCATCTGCCTGCCAACCGTCTCTACGCGGGCCGGCGCGACCTGGTTCTGCTGCGGCTGGACCCGGCCCGATTGGGCTCGCCCGTGAAGTGGGAGCCTGGCGTGCCCTCCGACGATCCCGAGCTGCGGTTCCCGCACCTGTACGGGCCGCTACCAGCCGCCGCGGTGGTCGCCGTGGAGGATTTCCAGCCCGACGCCGACGGAGTCTTCGCCGAACTCGACCGCTGAGTTCGCCTCATGGGCGCTGAGGGGCGAAGCCCACTCCCAGCCCGCGCATGGCCGGAGCACGCCTAGTCGCCGGGCAGTTCGCGCGCCAGGATCGCCGCCTGCACTCGCGAGCGAACGCCCAGTTTGGTGAGCACCCGCGAGACATGCGTCTTGACGGTGGTCTCACCGATGAACAGCCGCCCCGCGATCTGGGCGTTGGACAGCCCCTCGCCGAGGCAGACGAGCACCTCGCGTTCGCGTTCGGTGAGATCGGCCAGGCCATCGGGCGCGCTGTCGGCGGGTGCGCCGGGGGTGGCGGCGAAGGCGTCGATCACCGCGCGTGTCACTTCCGGTGCGAGCACGCCATCGCCGGCCGCGACAGCGCGCACCGACGCCACCAGGTCCTGCCCCGACACCGACTTGAGCACGAATCCGGAGGCCCCCGCGCGCAAGGTGCGGAAGACGTATTCGTCCAGATCGAAGGTGGTCAGGATCAGCACCCGGGCCAGTCCGTCTGCGGTGATCCGGCCGGTGGCGGTGATGCCGTCGACACCGGGCATGCGCACGTCCATCAGCACGACATCCGGTCGCAGCGCCCTGGTCTGCGCGACCGCCACGTCGCCGTCGGCGGCCTCGCCGATCACCTCGATGCCCTCGGCCGCGTCGAGGATCATGCGCAGGCCCGCACGGATCGCACTGTGATCGTCGGCGATCAGCACCCGGATGGTCATCGCGGTTCACCCCGGGTGATGGCGACGGTGGTCGGCAGGCCCGCCCGCACCGTCCACACCCGGGCGGCCGAGCCCGCCGCGAACTCGCCGCCGAGGGCCGCGGCGCGCTCGCGCATGTTCGTCAGGCCGCGGTGCGGCAGGTCCGCCGGGTCGGCAGTGGATCCGTTCGCCCGCGGCGGCAGGGGATTGCGGACTGCGACGGTAAGCGTCGTCGCGTCGGTGGCGATGTCGATGTCGACCTCCTGCCCGGGGGCATGTTTCATGGCGTTGGTCAGCGCTTCCTGAATGATCCGGTAGGCGGCCTGGTCGACGGCACTCGGCAGCGGGGTGCGGTCCACCTCGCCGTGCACCCGCACCGTGCCTCCCGCCGCGCGGGCCGCGTCGACCAGCAGCGACAACTGGGCCAGACCGCGCGGGGCGGCCAGATCCTCGGCGCCGTCGTCGCGGCGCAGCAAACCGATCATGGTGCGCATCTCCTGGAGGGCGCTGACGCTGTTGGACCGGATGGACTCGACAACCCCGGCCAGGGCGGGGTCGTCGTTATCGCGGCGCGACAGCAGGCCGAGCGCGGCTTCGGATTGGATGGCGATGGCCGACAGGTGCCCGGCGATCACATCGTGCAGATCGCGCGCCATCGTCTTGCGTTCGTCGGCGATCGCGGCCCTGCGGTCCAGTTCGGCCACCAGTTCCAGCGCGCGTGCCTTCGCCCGTTCGGCCTGCGCGGTCTCCTTGTGCGCGCGCACGGTCAACGCCCACCAGATCGACGTGCCGACAAAGGCCGACGAGGCCAGCAAGGTGATCAGCATGGCGCGCCACTCGCCGGAGATGACCAGCGCAGCCACCGCGCCGACTGCCGTCCCGGTGATGGCAGCGCCGACCACGAACCGCGACTGGCGCCGGGTCCCGTACAGCACGCTCGCGTAGATGAGGTCGGAGTAGACGATCCAGATGGGCACTGTCGGACCGAGGGCGAAGTCGATGAGCACCGGCACCAGGCCGACCGCGAGGGCCCACATCGGCTTGCGGCGCCGCCACATGCTGGTCGCGCACAGCAACGCCAGCAACGCCATGCGCACCGTCAGCGGCGTCTCGGAACTCGGCCCGGTCATCGCGTACAGGCCGAAGCCGTACAGCGTCGCGCCGACGGTGAAGACGAACGCGACGATCAGCGCCTCCTGCGCCGTCGCCGACAACGCCGTCCACCACTTCACGCACCCATCTCAGCACAGCGCGCCTCCGGTGCGGGTCCACCGAAGTGATGAGCCGCGATCCCACCGTCGACCGACGCGCGCGAGCGCTCATCCGCGCGAGGCTCGACCGGTGACACTCGTTCTCGGTCTGGCCGCACTCGCCTTGGTGGACAGCACCTCGATCGGCACCCTCGTCGTCCCGCTGTGGTTGCTGCTCGCCCCCGACCGTCCGCCGCTACGACGCATGCTGGTCTACCTGACGGCCATCGCCGGTTTCTATTTCGCCGTCGGCGTCGCGCTGTTGCTCGGCGCGTCGGCCGGCTTGGCCCGCTTCGGCGACCTCGCCGACAGCCCCTGGGTCCTCTGGCCGCAGCTCGCGCTCGGCATCGCGTTGTTCGCGGTGTCGTGGCGGTTCGATTCGAAGAAACGGCGCGAGCGCGGCGAAGCCGATCGCACCGCGGCCTGGCGCGACCGCGCCCTGCGAACCCAGTCCTCGGGTCGAGGGCTTGCCGTCCTCGCGGTCAGCGCGGGCACGCTGGAAGTGCTGTCGATGGTGCCGTACCTGGCCGCGATCGGACTGCTGATCTCGAGTGACCTTCCCCCCGGCGCGTCGGTGGCGCTGCTCGCCGCCTATTGCGCGGTCATGGTTGTGCCCGCGCTGGTGCTGATCGGAATCCGGAATCTGGCCCACAACCAGGTGGAACCGCTGCTCATCCGGCTCAATGATTGGCTGTCTCGCCATGCCGACAGCGCCACCGGATGGGCACTGGCGATTGCCGGAATCGTGGTAGCTCGTGGCGCGCTCGGCGGATTGTTCGGGGACGGTTAGCCTGGACTTGTGAATGTCGATGTCACTGCGTTACCCGGGATCGGGGTGCGAAAAGACTTCGAGGTGCGGTCCGGGCGCCGGATCGGTGTCGTCGCCCATCGCGACGGCGACATCGATCTGATCGTGTCCAAGGTCGAAGACCCGGACGCCTGCGCCGCGCAGGTCGCGTTGAGCACCGATGAGGCGGCTGTTCTGGCCAATTTGCTCGGTGCGCCCCAGCTGGTCTCCCGGCTCAACGACGACCATCGCGATATGCCCGGCATCACCACCCGTCAGCTGCCGATCTCCGATGAATCGCCCTACGGCGGTCGCACCCTCGGCGAGACCGCGATGCGCACCCGCACCAAGGTGTCGATCGTCGCGGTGATGCGGGCCGGGCAGCTGCATCCTTCGCCGGGGCCGGATTTCACCTTCACCGCTGGTGACCTTCTCGTCGTCGTCGGGACACCCGACGGCCTTGACGCCGCGGCGAAGCTTCTCACGCACGGCTGATCCGGTGGCCACGACCGCGCTCGCCCTCATCGAGCTGGGCGCGGTGTTGTTCGCTCTCGGAGTGTTCGCCCGGGTGGCGGGGCGGTTCGGGCTCTCTCCCATACCGCTGTATCTGCTCGGCGGCCTCGCTTTCGGTCAAGGCGGGTTCATCAACCTCGGGGCCGCCAACGAGTTCGGGCATATCGCCGGCGAGATCGGCGTGGTGCTACTGCTGTTGCTGCTCGGCCTGGAATACACCGCGGCCGAGCTGGTCACCGGAATGCGCCGGTCCTGGCCGGTCGGCCTGTTCGACCTCGTCGCCAACGCGACACCCGGCGCGGTGGTGGCGCTGCTGCTGGGCTGGGGTCCGGTCGGCGCGCTGACCCTCGGTGGCGTCACCTACATCTCGTCCTCCGGCATCGCCGCCAAGGTGCTCAACGATCTGGGTAGGCTGGGTAACCGCGAAACGCCGGTGGTGCTGTCGATCCTGGTGTTCGAGGACCTGACGATGGCGGTGTATCTGCCGGTGCTGACCACGGTGCTGGCGGGCCTGAGTTTCGTCAGCGGGATGAAGTCGCTCGGCGTCGCCCTTGCCGCGATCACCATCGTGCTTGTGGTGACGCTGCGCTACGGACGCTACGTCTCGGCGGTGGTCGACAGCACCGATCGCGAGGTGTTCCTGCTGAAACTGCTCGGCGCGGCCTTGCTGGTGGCGGGTGTGGCCTCGGCGCTGAACGTCTCGGCGGCCGTCGGTGCGTTCCTGCTCGGTATCGCGATCTCCGGCTCCACCGCGCGGGAGGCGGTACGTCTGCTGGAACCGTTGCGTGATCTGTTCGCCGCGATCTTTTTCGTGGCGTTCGGGCTCAACACCGATCCGACCGCCATCCCGCCGGTGCTGGGCTGGGCGGTCGCGCTGGCGGTTGTCACCACAGTCACCAAGATCGCCACCGGCTGGTGGGGCGCGCGCAGGCAGGGCATCCGGCGCCTGGGCCGGGCCAGGGCGGGTGTGGCGCTGGTCGCGCGCGGCGAGTTCTCCATCGTCATCGCCGGGCTCGCGGTGAGCACCGGCGCCATCGACGGCAAACTGGCCGCACTGGCGTCGGCCTACGTGCTGATCATGGCGATCGTGGGGCCGATCGCCGCACGTGTCGTGGAACCGGTGCTCAGCCGATTCCCGGCCGCATCCGCCGGGCCGGCTATCCAACCCTGACATTCCCGCCGCGACATCGGCCGAAATCCGCGGTGGCATGTTCTACTTCCACCCGACGACAAGTGCGCCGCGCCCGCCGCCGGAAGGAAATCGGATGGCGTCCTACACCGCAACCGCCGGTGGCGTGACCTACCGCTTCGACGGGCTCATCGATCTACTGGCCAAGGCCACGCCACTACGCAGTGGTGACGAACTGGCCGGCTGCGCTGCCGAATCCGATGCCGAACGGGCCGCGGCCCAGTGGGCGCTGGCCGACCTGCCGCTGACGGTATTCCTGAACGAGCCGGTGGTGCCCTACGAGTCCGACGAGGTCACCCGGCTCATCATCGATAGCCATGACCGGATGGCCTTCCAGGCCATCTCGCATCTGACCGTCGGCGGTCTGCGTGACCGGCTGCTCGAGGTCGCGGCGGGCGCGGATGGCATCGAGGCGGCGGCGACGCTGCGGGCCCTCGCGCCCGGGCTGACTCCGGAGATGGTCGCCGCGGTCAGCAAGATCATGCGAAATCAGGACTTGATCGCGGTCGCGCGGGCCGTGCATGTGCACTCGGCGTTCCGCACCACGATCGGGCGGCCCGGCACGCTGGCGACCAGACTGCAACCCAACCATCCCACCGACGATCCGCGCGGCATCGCCGCGGCGGTCCTCGACGGGCTGCTGCTCGGCTGCGGTGACGCGGTGATCGGCATCAACCCAGCCTCCGACTCACCGCACGCCGCCGCCGATCTGCTGAGCCTGCTCGACGACGTGCGCACCCGGTTCGACATCCCGGCGCAATCGTGTGTGCTCGCCCATGTCACCACCACGCTCGCCCTGATCGAAGCCGGTGCGCCCGTGGACCTGGTGTTCCAATCCATCGCCGGCACCGAGGGTGCCAACGCCGGCTTCGGGGTGAACATCGCGCTGTTGCGGGAGGCGAACGAGGCCGGTCGGGCGTTGCGGCGCGGGACGGTCGGTCAGAACGTCATGTACTTCGAAACCGGCCAGGGCTCGGCCCTGTCGGCGGGCGCGCACCTCGGCACCGGTGGCCGCCCGGTCGATCAGCAGACCTTGGAGGCCAGAGCCTATGCGGTCGCCCGTGAGCTGGACCCGCTGCTGGTGAATACCGTCGTCGGCTTCATCGGACCGGAATACCTCTACGACGGCAAGCAGATCATCCGGGCCGGCCTCGAGGACCACTTCTGCGGCAAACTGCTCGGCCTGCCGATGGGCGTGGACGTCTGCTACACAAATCACGCCGAAGCCGATCAAGACGATATGGACACCCTGCTCACCCTGCTCGGCGCCGCGGGGTGCGCATTCGTGATCGCGGTGCCAGGCGCCGACGATGTGATGCTCGGCTATCAGAGCCTGAGTTTCCACGACGCGCTCTACGCACGTCAGGTGCTCGGGCTGCGTCCGGCCCCGGAGTTCGAGGCGTGGCTGCACCGGCTCGGCATGATCGACGACGCGGGCAGGGTGCTGCCGGTGCCGCCGCTGAGTTCACCGCTGCGTGCGCTGACCCGAGTCCGGCCATGAGCGGCGATCGCCTCGCGCCGGACTCGGATGCCCAGCGACAGTTCTGGGCCGAACTGCGTGCCGCGACGCAGGCACGCATCGGGCTGGGCCGCACCGGTAACGCCCTGCCCACCGCGCGCGTGCTCGAGTTCCGTGCGGCCCACGCCGCCGCCCGCGACGCGGTACACACCCCGCTGGAGGTCGACGCACTGCACGAGCGGATCGCCGCGGCCGGGTTGGGCGAGCCGGTGCGGGTGCACAGCCGAGCCCGCGACCGCGCCGAATACCTGCGTCGTCCGGATCTGGGCCGGCTGCCCGGCGAGTCGTGGCCGTTCACCGGCGACCATGGCGACGCATCGGTGCGCACAGGCGACACCGCCGACATCGGGATCGTCCTCGCGGACGGACTCTCGCCGGGCGCGGTCCTGGCGCATGGTCCGGCGATGATCGATGCCCTCGTCACGGAGTTCGGGCCGACCGCGTCGTTCGCGCCGCCGGTGATCGCGACACAGGCCCGCGTCGCGCTCGGTGATCACATCGCCGTCGCGATGGGCGTGGCGACGGTGCTCGTCCTCATCGGCGAGCGCCCCGGGCTCTCGGTCGCCGACAGCCTCGGCGTCTATCTGACCCACCACCCGCGGCCCGGCCGCACCGACGCCGACCGCAATTGCGTGTCGAACATCCACTGCCCGAACGGGCTCGGCTACCGGCAGGCCGCCCGCGTCGTCGCGGGCCTGGTGGCCGGTGCGCGACGGTTGGGTCGCTCGGGTGTGGACCTGAAGGATCTGTCGGGCTCCGATCTGACATCGACGGAGCGCGAGCACTTGCCCAACGCGCACGACTGACAGCCAGGACCGGCTCGGGGGGAGGTCTCGTCGCGTGCCAGTTCGACCGGCCGCTCGCGCATAAGCCGGACAGACGCGCCGGCGAGTTGCCGGTGGCGTGCGTGGGACACCCGGTAGACCCCTCACGGGCGACAGGTGCAGGATCGCCTGCGTCGGGCCTTCCGCTCGCCGAATCCGCCGTACCCGGTATCCCATTCTTCGGTCGAACGCCTTCCTGTTTAAAAGGAAACTAGTACTGTAAATTCCCTACCTGCGGATACTTGTCCATCGGAGGCTCGGATCATGCCGAAGCATGGTTCGAGTTCGAGCAAGCTAGGGAGCTCGTGTGCCCACGATCGATCACTTCAGCTATGGGTGGCTCACACCCGTCGTCGCATACCTCATGTCGTTCACCGGCTCATTGCTAGGCCTACGCTGCATGGCCAGGGCGCGGTCGGCATCGATGCGCGACGGATGGATGGTCGCGGCGGCCGTCGCCATCGGCGGCACCGGCATCTGGGTCATGCACTTCATCGCCATGCTCGGCTTCACCATCGACGGCGCCTCGATTCGCTACAACGTGCCGATAACGCTGATCAGCGCGCTCATCGCCATGGTCGTGGTGTGGATCGGGCTCGGAGTGGCGCAACGGCGCAGCTGGGGCCCGGGTGCGCTGCTGCTGGGCGGCGCGATCACCGGCGCGGGCGTCGGCACCATGCACTACTGCGGTATGTACGCGATGAAATCCGATGCCGCACTCGACTACAACGGATGGATCGTCCTCGGGTCCATCGTGATCGCGGTGATCGCCGCGACCGCGGCGCTCTGGTTCACCCTGCATGTGCGCGGCACACTCGCCACCGTCGGCGCGGCCGCGGTCATGGGCGTCGCCGTTTCGGGAATGCACTACACCGGCATGTTCGCCATGCGCGTGCAACACGTCGCGCATATGCATCAACCCGCCGGCGCGGGCGCCGGCCAACTGCTGACCCCCTTGACCGTCGGCGTCAGCATGCTCACGGTCGTGCTGCTGTTGCATCTGGCCATGACCGACGCCGGGGAACCGGCCGCACCGGCCGTCGACCCACGTCGTCCGGTCCGGTACTGGCCGACCCGGGACTGACCGCCACACGCCAACGGCCCGCGTTCCCGTCCTGATGCAGGGGTGGGAACGCGGGCCGTTGCCGGGTGAAACCTAGTCCAGGTAGTCGCGCAGGACCTGGGAGCGGCTCGGGTGACGCAGCTTGCTCATGGTCTTCGACTCGATTTGCCGGATGCGTTCACGGGTGACCCCGTAGACCTGGCCGATCTCGTCGAGGGTGCGTGGCTGACCGTCGGTCAGGCCGAAGCGCAGCCGGACCACGCCCGCCTCACGTTCGGACAGCGTCTCCAGCACCGACTGCAACTGATCCTGCAGCAGGGTGAAGCTCACCGCGTCGACCGCGACGACGGCCTCGGAGTCCTCGATGAAGTCACCGAGCTGGCTGTCGCCCTCGTCGCCGATGGTCTGGTCCAGCGAGATGGGCTCACGCGCGTACTGCTGGATCTCCAGCACCTTCTCCGGCGTGATGTCCATTTCCTTGGCCAGCTCCTCCGGCGTGGGCTCACGACCCAGGTCCTGGAGCAGCTCGCGCTGGATGCGGCCGAGCTTGTTGATGACCTCCACCATGTGCACCGGGATGCGGATGGTGCGGGCCTGATCGGCCATGGCGCGGGTGATGGCCTGCCGGATCCACCAGGTGGCGTACGTGGAGAACTTGTAGCCCTTGGTGTAGTCGAACTTCTCCACCGCACGGATCAGGCCGAGGTTGCCCTCCTGGATCAGATCCAGGAACGCCATGCCGCGGCCGGTGTAGCGCTTGGCCAGCGAGACGACAAGGCGCAAGTTGGCCTCGAGTAGATGGTTCTTCGCGCGATTGCCGTCGCGGATGATCCAGTTGAAGTCGCGGCGGGTGGCCACCGGCAGCTTCTCGCCCTGCTCGGCGAACTCGCGCATCTTCTCCGCCGCGAACAGGCCCGCCTCGATCCGCTTGGCGAGTTCGACCTCCTCCTCGGCGTTGAGCAGCGCGACCTTGCCGATCTGCTTGAGGTAGGCGCGCACCGAGTCGGCGGAGGCCGTGAGCTCGGCATCCTTACGGGCCTGGCGCAGGGCCTCGGATTCCTCCTCGTCCCAGACGAAATCGCCGGAGGCCTTGTCCGCGGCCGTGGGTTCCTCGGCCGCCTCCTCGGTCTCCTCGGCGACCTCTTCGACCAGTTCTTCGCCCTCGTCGGTCAGGTCGTCCTCGGAGACCTCGAGATCACCGAGGTCCTCCACGTCCACGGACTCGTCGTCGAGGTGTTCCTCGCCGTCCTTGCCCTTGGCCGCGACTTTCTTCGGGCCTGCCTTCTTGGCCGGCGCCTTTTTGGCGGCGGCCTTCTTGGCCGGTGCCTTTTTGGCGGCGGCCTTCTTCGCCGGAGCCTTCTTGGCGGCAGCCTTGCGAACCGGCGGTGCTTCGGTTACGTCGGCGGAGTCTGCGGAGTCGGCGTCGGCCGATTCGGCGGTCTGACGGGTATTCGTGGCTACCACGTACGCCCTTTCGTGACGGTCTCGTGCGGCGTCACGCCAGAGTAGATTTCCGGCGGAGCGGTCTGTCGGGTTGCACCGGCCAGCGCCGGTCGGGTTTCACCGGCTCACCGCCGGGCAGTTCCATTGTAACGATCGGACGCGCAGGGTCTCGCCTCCGATGCCGGGAACCGCTAAGGTGCGATCCCCGCATCGATGGCCATGGCCGCTCCGACGATGCCCGCGGTGTTCTTCAAATTCGCCGCGATCACCGGAGTTCGGTTGGTCAACAAGGGGATCCACTGCCCGGCATCCCGGCTGATCCCGCCGCCCGCGACGAACACTTTCGGCCAGAAAAGATTCTCCAAGCCGATCAGCACGGTACTCACCTGGGTGGCCCACTGCTGGTACGACAGGCCGTCGCGATCCTTGATCGATGCGGCGGCCCGGTGCTCGGCCTCCATCCCGCCGATCTCGACATGACCCAGCTCGCTGTTGGGTACCAGGGTGCCGTCGTAGAGCAGCGCCGAGCCGATGCCGGTGCCGAAGGTCAGCAGCAAGACAAGGCCGTCGAAATCCTTTGCCGCGCCATAGCGGTCTTCGGCCATGCCCGCGGCGTCGGCATCGTTGAGCACACTCACCTCGCGCCCGCCCAGCGCCGCGCTGAACAGTGTCCTGGCGTCGGTGCCGATCCAGGCCGGGTCCACATTGGCGGCTGTGCGCGCCACACCGTCGAGAACCACGCAGGGCAGGGTGATGCCCACCGGCCCGGCCCAGCCCGCCTGAGCGACCAGATCGGCGACCGTCTCGGCCACCGCGTGGGGGGTCGCGGGCTGCGGGGTCGCGATTTTGATGCGCTGGTGCACGAGCTCACCGGTGGCCAGATCCACCGTGGCGCCCTTCACGCCGCTGCCACCGATATCGATCCCGAATGCGTGCCCCCGAGCGGACATGACGGTTCCTCGTTCCCTGTGCCGGCCAGTACGGATTCCGCGCCGCCGCTGCGAGGCTCGGCGACCGCCTGCGGGCGCGCGAACGGTGCCCGACGACGGCATTGTGTCGTGCACGACAAGAGTAGTGGCCGGCTGTCGCCGCACGGTCCGCAGGATCTGTGGTCCGATGGAGTACGTGCCGGAATCGACATCGTCGCGCAAGCCTGTCACCGTGACCGCCGACAATCCCGAGTTCGCCCCGCCCGACGCGGCCGAGCTGCGCCGCGTGGCCGTGGAGCTGGCCGAGACCGCCGCCGCGCATGTGCGCGCACGCAGACCGGAGGTGTTCGGACCCGCCGGTACCGGCGGGGACGGCGCCGTACGGACCAAGAGCACCCCCACCGATCCGGTGACGGTGGTCGACACCGAGACCGAACAGCTCATCCGGACCATGCTGGCCCGGCTGCGCCCGGCCGATCACATCCTCGGTGAGGAGGGCGGTGGCGATCCGAGCCGCGCCGATGACGACACCGTGGTCTGGGTCGTCGATCCGATCGACGGCACCGTCAACTTCCTGTACGGGATCCCCGCCTATGCCGTGTCGGTGGCCGCCATGCGGGCGGGCCGGTCGATCGCGGGCGCGGTCGTCGACGTCGCCGCCGCGCAGACCTATCACGCCGGACTCGGTCTCGGCGCCGAACGCGTCGACGCCGACGGCTCGGTGCACCCGCTGGGCGCCACCCCGGTGCAATCGGTGCGCATGGCGCTGGTCGCGACCGGATTCGGCTACGGGGTGGCGCGGCGTGCGCGCCAGGCCGCGCTGGTGGCCGAGGTGCTACCGCGAGTGCGTGACATCCGCCGGATCGGTGCGGCGGCACTGGATCTGTGCATGGTGGCCGAAGGACGTGTCGATGCGCACTACGAGCACGGTCTCAACCCGTGGGACTGGGCCGCCGGTGCGCTGATCGCCACCGAGGCCGGTGCCCGCGTCGTCCATCCACCGGCCACGTCCACCGGCGGAGCGGGAGAACTCTTCGTCGCGGCCGCGCCCGGAATCGCCGAGGAACTGCTGGCCCTGCTGGACGAGCTCGGGGTGAGCGCACCCATCCCCGAGCCCTGAGGCGGGCCCGTTCAGCAGCGGGCGTGCCTGGCCGCGTCGAGGAGGTCGATATCGAGCGCCGGGGTCGCGCCGGAGGCCGGGTTCTTCAGCGAACGCAGCACCTCCTCGGCGTCGTTGGACGGCTGGATATCGCGGAACAGTGAGCCGAGCACCAGGTCGACGGTGTCGTCGGCACGCTTGTCTTCGATCAGTTCGGCACACGGGACGGCCAGCTGTACCGCCGCGGCGGCCCGGCGGCCGTCCACTCCGAAGCGGATCTGGCCCATGCATTCCAGGTCGCCATTGACGTATATCGAATCGTTGCCATAAGGCTCGCCCGAGACGCTTCCGAAACCAAGGTCCCCGAGCTGGGCCGCGGCATGAGCGGCCTGTCCGCGCTGGTTGTTGGCGTTGAGTACGCGCACCTTGGTATCGGCCAGCGCGGCCGGTTCCACGTCTTCGAGCCGACTCGGGCCCACGCGCTGGCCCAGCGGGGGCTGCGGTTCGGCATCCGGACCGGTGGCCGGGCTCGGCGAGTTGCACGCCATCGCCGTGTAGTCGGTGTCCTCGGTGGTCAGCGCCTTGATCCACACAATCGTGCAGATCAGGGCCAGTACCGCGACCAGGACGAGCCAGGGCTGCAGGCGCCGTCGGATGAAGGGTCGACCCCGTGAATCCGATGCGCTGCCTTCGGTGATCAGTGAAACCACCAGCACACTCTACGAAAATGTCCGGCCGAACCTTGCAGCCGCCGTGCGGTTGGTCTCGATCCGTGGCATCGATGGTGTCGATTCCCTGACGGTTTCGACTCGGCTGTGTTTTGATTGCGACTTTTCTCTGATCGTCCGCTATTGTCTGGCGGCCCAGATCGAAACACCGGCCCGAAAATCGGTGGTTGGTCGCGGGAACAAGCAGGGCATGTTCAGCGTTGTCCGACTGCTATCCGGTGTAGGTCTTCAGGATCTGCCCTGATAGGGGACCGGTACACGTGTGATGTGTGCCACCGGCGGGGCGGTGTGGACAGCCGAAAGGAATGTCCGCGCCGATCCGGGATATACGGAGTAAGGACGAGGGGAAGACGACATGGCAACCGACTATGACGCACCGAGGCGCACCGAATCCGACGAGGTGTCGGAGGATTCGCTGGAGGAGCTGAAGGCTCGTCGCAACGAGGCTCAGTCCGCCGTCGTGGATATCGACGAATCCGATACCGCGGAGTCGTTCGAGCTTCCCGGCGCGGACTTGTCCGAGGAAGTGCTGACGGTCCGGGTGATTCCGAAACAGGCCGACGAGTTCACCTGTTCGAGCTGTTTCCTGGTTCATCACCGCAGCCGACTGGCCAGCGAAAAGGGCGGCCAGATGATCTGCATGGACTGCGCGGCCTGAGCGCGCGCCCGATATCGCTACGGCCCCGCGAACCGGGATCTCGCATCCCCTCGCCGGGTCGGCGGACCGCGCCGTCGGGCGAGGACCTCAGTCCGCGCTCGGCAGCCCCAGCGCGGCCAGGACCCGTTCGGGCCGACGCGTACTGATCAACCAGTACGGAGTCGGGTCGTCCGGGTCGTCCAGCACCAACAACACCATCGACCCGATCCACGGGCGATGCTGCACATAGGCGGCGGGGTCGAGCTGACGACCCAGCGCCGCGCTCTTCGCGCTCGCGGGCACCTCGGCCGCGCGGGCGATGAATTCCACCGGCAGATGCGCACGATCCACGCGCAGCTCCGGTGATCCGTTCGCATCGGTGGCCACCGCCACCCGATGCCTGCTCATCCACAACAGCACCCACACCGGCACCGGGAACAGCAGCACGTAGGGCAGCCATGCTCGCACTCCCGGCGCACCCATATGGATCTCGGCGGCCAGCAGACCGGCAATGGCGAAAGCCACCGGCCACCACCACAGCGGCACCCACAGGCGCTCTCGGTAGACGGGCGAACCCGGCCGGGTCGTGCGCTGGGTATCGGCTGGTACGGGCTGGTCGGACACAACTCAAGAGTAAGCCAGCGGCTCGCCGGTCCTACGCACAGGTACAGCCGGGAAAACGCGTAGGCTCGTGCTACGTGAGCGCACTTTCACCGATACCTCTGCTGCGGCTCGATCCCGGCATCCCCGTGCCCACGCGTGCCCATCCCGGCGACGCGGGCGTGGACCTGTGCACCACCGAGGACGTCATCCTGGAACCAGGGGAGCGGGTGCTGGTCGGCACCGGAATCGCGGTCGCCCTCCCGGTGGGCACCGTCGGCCTCATCCATCCTCGGTCGGGGCTGGCCGCCAAGACCGGACTGTCGGTGGTGAATACCCCCGGCACGGTCGATGCGGGGTATCGCGGCGAGATCAAGGTGTGCCTGATCAACCACGATCCGCGCACCCGCATCGAGCTGCGTCGCGGCGACCGGATCGCCCAGCTGCTGGTGCAACGCGTGGAACTGGTGGATTTCGCCGAGGTCGACCAGCTCGATGACACCACACGCGGTGCCGGCGGCTACGGCTCCAGCGGTGGTCACGCGAGCCTGAGCGCATCCGCCGACGCGGCGCCGTCGGCGACCGGCAAGGAGGACTGACGCGATGTTCGGAAAGAAGAAAACCACCCGCCGGGACAGACCCACAGACGACGACCGCTACGACGAATCCGGCGAGTACACCGACTTCGACGGTGACGAATACGACACCGACGAATACCCCGAGTATTCCGATGATTTCGCGGCGGCGATCGCGGACGACGAGGACCACGCCGACGAGGGCTACGACGAGGACTACGCCGACGAGGACTACGACGACGATTCCGACTATCGCCGCGCCGAACACGCGGCGCCCGATGACGACGGCGAAGCGCGCACCGGCCCCTACGACTTCGAGGAAGTCTCCGAGCTGCTCGAGGCCGTGGTCGAACAGCGGCTCGACCTCGGCTCGGTGATCTTGCCGGTGCCGCCGGGTGGTCAGCTCCAGGTGGAGATGACCCCGGAAGGCACCCCGCAGGCGGTGCATCTGGCCACCGAGCACGGCCGGATCACCGTCGCCGCCTACGCGGCGCCGAAGTCGCCCGGCCAGTGGCGCACCGTCGCCTCGGATCTGGCCGATTCGCTGCGCAAAGACGGAGCGAAGGTCGCCATCGAGACCGGCCCGTGGGGCCGGGAGCTGTTCGCCGTGACCGAGGGCGCGGATCTACGCTTCATCGGTGTGGACGGCTACCGCTGGATGGTCCGGCTGGTCGCCGCGGGCCCGTCGGGTGCCGCGGACGCCGACAGTCCGCTGGTGACCGCGGCCCGGACGATCCTCGGTGAGACGGTGATCCGCCGCGGCACCGATCCGCTGCCGGTGCGCGAACCCCTTCCGGTGGTGCTGCCGCAGGAACTGGCCGATCAGCTGGCCGCCGCGCATCAGCAGCAGGTGCAGGCCCAGCAGCAGGCGGTCGCGGCCCAGCAGCAGGCGATGGCCGCGCAGCAGGGCACGCCGGGTGTGGTGCCGGGCATCGCGCCGGGCGCGGGCAGGCCGGTCGTGCCCGACCAGCCGCGGCGCGGGGCCGACGGGTCGGCGATGCAGCAGCTCGGCCGCAACTGAGCACGAACACTGGTGGCGAGGCTCGGCGGGTATGACCGCCGGGCTCAGCCGAAGGCGGCCAGTCCGAGCCGTCCCAGGATGGCCGGATCGGCGCCCAGTTCGTCGAGGGTGAGTTCTTCCAGCACGGACTCGGGCAGCAGCCGGGACCACTCCTCGGCGACCGGCCAGGGGTGCACCGGATCGTCGAGCGCGCCGACCACCACCACCGGAGTGGACAGCCGCTCGAGGCGTAGCGGCTCGGGCCATTTGTAGGCCGCCGCCTCCTCCAGCGCCTCGGGCAGATACGGCCATTGGGAGCGCCACGACCGGTCCAAGGCATCACCGAGCCATGCGGGGCTGCCCGCTCGCATGCGGGCCACGACCTCCTCCAGGCCGTCGGCACGCAATGCCGCGGCGGTGCTCGCCGCGCTGGCGGCCGCCGGGCAGCCACCGCTGTCCGGCCCGGTCCATGCGGGTAGTGCGGCCACAACGCCTGCCGCGGCATCCGGTCGCGCGCTCGCCCATTCGATGGCGACGGCCGCGCCGAGCGAGATGCCCGCCACCAATACCGGACCGCGCCGCGCCGCCGCGTCGAGGGCGGCGAGATAGCTCTCGACCACCGCACGCGGGTCGGGTTCGACGGCGATCAGCTCGAGTCCGCGCTCGGCACACGCCGGGCCGAACGCGCGGTGCGCGAAGTGGGCATCGGACCCGGTACCGGGGAGCCCGACAACGACGGCGGGCGTGGGTGAGTCGAACATCGGACCGAGCGTAGCGGTGTGCTGAATGCCCATCTACAGTGGCGGTGTACGGCCGCAGACGGTCGGACGAACAACGAGATGGTCGTGTGACCCACGTCCATCAGCTCTACAGGAGACCGAGCAATGTCTTCCTTCGGAGGAAGAAGGGCGGCTTCGAACCCCGCCTCGGGATATTTTCGCAGGCTCGGGCGCAGACTGACCGAGGACATCGATCAGCTCGACGCCGAGGAGCTGGCCGAAACGGCCGACGCCTCGGGAGCCTGCCGGGCATCGGAGTGTCGCCGCGGCGACGAAGCGACGATGCTGGGGCGCCTCCGTAGTGTCGAGGCGTGCCCACAGTCCGCCGGCGCGAGCGTGCAGGCGGAGTTCTACGACGGCACCGACGCCATCACCCTGGTATGGATCGGGCGCAAGCGCATCCCCGGCATCGAGTCCGGGCGGCGGATCATGGTCCGCGGTCGTGTGGGCGACCGGGACGGCCGCAAGGTCATGTACAACCCCTACTACGAACTGCGCGGGAACAACTGACGTATGCCATCGAGCGACGAGAACGCACCGACGCCCGCCGATTTCACCGCCACCGCGCCGGGGCCTGCTCCCGACGGCACCGCCGGTGAGGAGGTAGAGGCGGAGGTTGCCCGCCAGCAGACGCTGCTCGAACAGCTCGGTGGTTTCAGCGGCCTGATCTATTCGACCCTTCCGGTGCTGGTTTTCGTCCCGGTGAACACCCTTGCCGGGCTGACCGCCGCGATCTGGGGCTCACTCGGCGTTGCCGCCGCGATCCTGATCTGGCGTCTGGTGCAGCGGGATCCGGTGCAGCCGGCGATCTCCGGGTTCATCGGCGTCGGCATCTGCGCCTTCATCGCCTACCGGATGGGGGAGGCCAAGGGGTTCTTCCTGTTCGGCATCTACACCAGCCTCATCTACGGCGGCGTGTTCCTCGCCTCGATTCTGCTGCGCTGGCCTTTGGTCGGCGTCATCTGGGGCGTGCTCAACGGCCACGGCACCGACTGGCGGGCCGACCGCCGTGTGGTCCGGCTCTACGACGTCGCCACGCTGGCCTGGGTATTGGTATTCGGTTCCCGGTACCTGGTGCAGTCGCATTTCTACGACACCGACCACACCGGGTGGCTCGCGATCGCGCGCATCGCGATGGGCTGGCCGCTGACGGCGGTCGCATTGGCGGTGACGGTGTGGGCGGTGCGACGGGCCGGGCATCTGCCCGTCGGGCGCGAGGCGAAGGCCGACACCGACTCGCCGTGAAGGTGAGGTGGTACCCACCCTGGGGTGCCTGGCCGCGGGTTCTGATTCGTCAGACGATCGTTTCATCACCACGAACGATCGCTGAGAGGACTGGCGAATTGGCTACCCAGCGCACCACCGCCACCACCCGCACCGGCCGCAGATCGGACAATCCGGCCCTGTCGGAGAGCCGCCGGGTCTCGGCCGAGCTGAACACGCTGATCGGTCCCGCCGCCTCGGGCGACGGTCGTGCGGTCACCGACATCCTGCGCCTGATCCACCCGCTGGTGCATCGCTACTGCCGGTCCCGGCTCGGCAATACCGCGCATCTGCAGGTCACCGCCGACGACGTCGTGCAGGAGATCCTGCTTGCCACGGTGCACGCCATTCCGCGCTACCGGGACCAGGGCAAATCGTTTCTGGCCTTCGTCTACGGGATCGCGGCCAACAAGGTCGCCGACGCCTTTCGTCGCTCGCAGACCCACCCGACCTACCCCACCGACGAGCTGCCCGAGACCGCATCGCAGGCCGCCGGTCCGGAGGAATGGGCGCTCGCCTCCGAGCGTCAGCGCGAGACCCGTCAGCTGATGGAGGTGCTCGCACCCGTGCATCGGGAGGTGCTGGTGATGCGGATCATCCTCGGCTGGACCGCGGCCGAGACCGCCGACGCCATCGGGACCAGTCCGGGCGTGGTGCGGGTGATGCAGCATCGGGCGCTGAACAAACTGCGTGCCGAGCTGAAGGTGCCCGCCTGAAAGGCTTCTTCAGGCGTTGGCGCCGTGTGAGGCCAGCGTCGCCCGCAACTCGTCCTCTCCCTCGGGTGAGGTGACGAACAGCAATTCGTCCTCACCTTCGAAGGGATCGTCGGACTGGGGCACGATGACCCGCCCGCCGCGCAGGATCGTCACCAGCGCGGTATCGCGCGGCAGCTTCAAGGTGCGCACGGGTTTTCCGGCGAGCGAGGTGTCCGGCGGCAGCGTCAGCTCGACGAGGTTCGCCTGGCCCTGACGCAGCGTCATCAGCCGCACCAGATCGCCGACCGAGACCGCCTCCTCCACCAGCGAGGCCAGCAGCCGTGGCGTCGACACCGCGACGTCCACACCCCAGGACCCGTCGAAAAGCCATTCGTTGCGCGGATCGTTGACCCGGGCCACCACCCGGCGCACCCCGAACTCGGTCTTGGCGAGCAGGCTGTGCACCAGATTGGCTTTGTCGTCGCCGGTGGCGGCGATGACGACCTCATAGGTTTCGAGTCCGGCATCCTCGAGCAACGCGAGCTCGCACGCGTCGGCGTGCACCCAGATCCCGTCTGGGATGGCCGCGGGATCGATGTGGTCGAGCTGGCGTTCGAGCAGCATCACCTGATGCCCGTTGCGTAGCAGCTCCCTGGCGATGGATCGGCCGACGGCACCGGCCCCGGCAATGGCGACCTTCATATCTCAGTCCTCGTTCGCTGGGGGCTTACCGGCGAGGGCGACGGCTTCGCCGACCGACCCGGATGTGGCGGCCACATAGACGATGTCCTCCGCCTGCACCACGGTCTTGTTCTCCGGCAGTACGCCCTGGCCGAAGCGGATGATGAACGCCACCCGGGCGCCGACCGTACGTTCCAGATCGCGCACCGTGCGTCCGTACCAGTCCTCGTGCAGGGTCAGCTGGGCGACGGCCACCGTGCCGGTGGGGTCGCGCCAGGTGGTGGTGCCCGCGTCGCCGATCAGCGTGTGCAGGAACCGATCGGTGGTCCACGGCACCGTGGCGATGGTTGGGATGCCGAGCCGCTCGTAGACGGCGGCGCGTTTGGCGTCGTAGATCCGCGCGACCACGCGTTCGACACCGAACATCTCCCTGGCCACGCGTGCGGAGATGATGTTGGAGTTATCGCCGGAGGACACTGCGGCGAAGGCACCGGCTCGCTCGATTCCGGCCCGGGTCAGCACGTCTCGGTCGAAACCGACGCCGAGCACCCGCTCGCCGGGAAAGTCCGCGCCGAGGCGCCGGAACGCGCTCGGATCACGATCGATCACGGCGACCTCGTGACCTATCCGGACCAGGGCGCGCGCGAGCGACGAACCGACGCGTCCGCACCCCATGATCACTACGTACACCGTGCAACCTCGTTCCTGGAAACCGTGGCGTCCGGTCTGTTCGTCCGTCCGGGATCGAACCGTACTCGCCACGCGTCCCCAGACCCACGTTCCCCCCGCCAGGTCACATCAAACATGTCAGCACCGCATCGAACAGGGGAACTACCGTGACGTCCCGGGGCGGACCGGATCGGCGGGGCCTATGCTCGCTCCAGTGTCCAAGTTGACGACAGCGGCGAAGCGAATGCTGCTGGGCAGGCCGTTCCGCAGCGATTCGCTCGGTCATACTTTGCTGCCGAAGCGAATCGCCCTGCCTATTTTCGCCTCCGATGCCATGTCGTCGGTCGCCTATGCACCCGAGGAGATCTTCCTCGTCCTATCCGCGGCCGGTATTTCCGCGTTCGTGTACGCGCCGTGGGTCGGTATCGCGGTGGCGGTGGTGATGGCGGTGGTGGTCGCCAGCTATCGGCAGAATGTGCACGCCTATCCGTCGGGTGGTGGTGACTACGAAGTCGCCACCACCAACCTCGGTCCCAACGCCGGCTTGACGGTCGGCAGTGCGCTGCTGGTGGATTACGTGCTGACAGTCGCGGTCTCGATCTCGTCGGCGGCGTCCAATATCGGCTCCGCCGTTCCGTTCGTCGCCGAGCACAAGGTGCTGTTCGCGGTGGTGGCGATCGCGCTGCTCACCGCGATCAATCTGCGCGGTGTCCGGGAGTCGGGCAAGACGTTCGCGATCCCGACCTACGCGTTCATCGTCGGCATGTTCTTCATGCTCGGGTGGGGTCTGCTGCGCATCTACGTCTTCGGCGAGGAACTGACCGCTGAATCGGCGGGCTTCGGCCTGGACGCCGAGGACGAGCATCTGTACGGCATCGCCTTCGCGTTCCTGATCGCGCGCGCGTTCTCCTCCGGCTGCGCCGCACTGACCGGTGTCGAGGCGATCAGCAACGGTGTGCCCGCCTTCCGGAAACCGAAGTCGCGCAATGCCGCGACCACCCTGCTGCTGCTCGGCACCATCTCGATCGTGTTGCTGATGGGCATCATCATGCTGGCGCAGAAGATCGGGATCGTCTACGCGCACAACCCGGACAATCTGGTGGGGGCGCCGGCCGACTACCACCAGAAGACGCTGATCGCCCAGCTCGCGGAGACCGTGTTCGAAGGCTTCCCGATCGGCTTCTTCTTCCTGACCGTGGTGACGGCACTGATCCTGGTGCTGGCCGCGAACACGGCGTTCAACGGTTTCCCAGTGCTCGGTTCGGTACTGGCCCAGGACCGCTACCTGCCGCGTCAGCTGCATACCCGAGGCGACCGGCTGGCCTTCAGCAACGGCATCCTGTTCCTGTCCGGCGCCGCCATCGCCTTCGTCGTCCTGTTCGGCGCCGAGGTGACCAAGCTGATCCAGCTCTACATCGTCGGTGTGTTCGTCTCGTTCGTGTTGAGCCAGACGGGCATGCTGCGGCATTGGACCCGGCTGCTGCGCACCGAAACCGATGACGCGCAGCGCTCCAGGATGAAGCGGTCGCGGGTGATCAACGCCATCGGCCTGACGCTGACGGGCACAGTGCTGGTGATCGTGGTCATCACCAAGTTCTTCGCCGGCGCCTATATCGCCATCGCGGTGATGGTCGCCATCTTCGCGGTGATGAGGATGATTCGGCGGCACTACGATTCGGTGGCCCGCGAACTGGACGAACACGAATGGGACGGTGTGCTGCCGAGCCGGTCGCATTCGATCGTGCTGGTCTCGCGGCTGCACCTGCCGACCCGCCGGGCGCTGGCCTACGCACGCGCCACCAGGCCCGACACCCTGGAGGCGATCACCGTCAACGTCGACGATCCCGATACCAGGGCGTTGGTGCGCGAATGGGAGCGCAGCGATATCAACGTGCCGCTCAAGGTGATCGAATCGCCGTACCGCGAGATCACCAAGCCGGTGCTGGACTACGTCAAGCGGGTGCGCAAGGACGCGCCGCGCGATGTCGTCACCGTGTTCATTCCGGAGTACGTCGTCGGCCACTGGTGGGAGCAGGTGCTGCACAACCAGAGTGCGCTGCGGCTCAAGGGCCGGTTGCTGTTCGAACCGGGTGTGATGGTGACGAGCGTGCCGTGGCAGCTGAGTTCCTCGGCCAAGGCCAGGGCGGCCGGTGTGACCAATGCGCCCGGTGCGGTGCGGCGTGGTTACGAGGATCGGACGTGAGCATGAGGCACGAGCCCGGATGGCAACGATGAGCGACTGGCGCGGCAACACCTTCGAGGTGCGGCTGGGGCCCCCGGGCCACGGTGGCTTCTGTGTCGGGCGCCATGAGGGCCGGGTGGTGTTCGTCCGGCACGGCCTGCCAGGAGAGCTGGTGCGGGCGCGGGTCACCGAAGACGCGGGGGGCTCGTTCTGCCGGGCGGACGCGATCGAGATCCTGGAGGCCTCGCCGGACCGGGTGCCCGCCACCTGCCTGGTGTCCGGCCCTGGCGGGGCCGGGTGCTGCGATTTCTCGCATGCCACCCCTGCCGCGCAGCGGGGACTCAAAGCGTCGGTGGTGGCCGAACAATTGCGCCGGATCACGGGGATCGACCGCGATATCGTCGTCGAGCCGCTCGACACCGGCACCGCTACCGGTGGCTGGCGCACCCGCGTCCGGCTGCCGGTCGACGCCGCGGGCCGGGCGGGCGCGCATCGGTATCGCAGTACCGAGGTGATCGCCGACCTGCGCTGCCCGCAACCGGTGCCGCATGCGCTGGACGGGATCGCGGACCGATTGTGGACGCCGGGAGCGGACCTGGTGATTGCCGTCGACGGTGACGGCAACCGGCACATCGTGGAATTGGCGCCACCGATCGAGGCCGACACCGGCCGGGGTCGTGACCGACGTGGCGACACCGGTGACAGCGACCGCGAGGGCCCGGGACGTGGGCGTGCGGGGGACAGGCCGCGTCACGGTAAGCGCGGCGGGCCCCGGGGGCGTCGTGGTGAGGCACGCCCGGGCAACGCGGAGCGGCAACGCGCGGCCGCGCATCGTGCCGCGGCGCACGCGGTGCGCGATGAGTGGCTGATCGAAGGCAGCGGGCGGGCCGTCGAATACGTGGCGGGCCGGGCCTGGGAGCTGTCGGCGACCGGTTTCTGGCAGGCGCATCGCGATGCCGCGCAATGCTATTCGGATGTGGTCGCGCAGTGGTCTGCCCTCGATCCCGGTGCCGCGGCCTGGGATCTCTACAGTGGCGTCGGCGTGTTCGCGGCCCGGCTGGCCGAACAGGTGGGTCCGACCGGTTCGGTGCGCGCGGTCGAATCCGCCCGCCCCGCCGTCGCCGACGGCACCGCTGCTCTGGCCGACTTGCCGCAGCTACAGCTGCACGGTGGCCGCGTCGAACGCTGGGTCGCCGAGCACACCGGCAGCGCACCGGAGGTCGTCGTCTTGGATCCGCCGCGGGCCGGCGCGGGCAAAGCGGTCATCGCGGCGGTGACCACCGCCGCCCCCGACCGGATCGTCCACATCGGCTGCGATCCCGCCTCCTTCGCCCGCGACCTCGGTCTCTACCGCGCGGCGGGCTACGAACTCACCGAACTGCGTGCATTCGACGCCTTCCCTGCGACCCATCACGTGGAATGTCTCGCACTCCTGGAGCGCTGAGCGGGCCCCTATCCGGGCGACCAGATCAGACCAGGCTCAGTCGAGTTGCCAGGTGACGCGCAGGTCGGCGCCGATCTCGGATTCGCCGAGTTCCACCGCGACGGGAGCGGCGGCATAGGCGATTTCGGTGGCCCCGCGGGCCCGGGGACGGTGGACCGGAACGGGGGCGGAGGTGTTCTCGGTGATCTCCACGACCGCACCGAGGACGCGGTCGGCGCGGTCGGCGTATTGCTGCGCCTTGGCTTTCGCGTCGTCCCATGCCGCGTCACGCGCGGTGGCGAGCAGGGTGTCCTGGTCGGCGAAGGTGAGTTCGAGCCCGCCGAGGCGGACATCGTCACCGCCGGCGTCGACGCAGTGCGCGATGATGGTGGCGGGGCCGGGATCGGCGTTCTCACCGATATCACGGAGCGTGACCGTCAGCGATGTGGTGGCCAAATAGCCGGTGATCTTGTTGCCGCCGCCCTCCACCCACACCGTCTCGGTGCGCACCGACAGTCCACTGGTGGCGATGTCGGTGCTCGCGACGCGGTACGAACGCAGCGAGTCGGTCACCGCGGCGACCCGTTCACCGGCGCGTCCGTAGGCCAACGCGACCTTGCTCGCCCGGCTCTCCACTGTGATGGTCACGCGCATCAGATCGGGTGTGGCGCGTGCGGTGCCGTGACCGAAGGTGGTGACCGTGCCCGCTGCCGCCGAAGACTTCTTCTTGCTCACGCGTTCTCCTGACTGTCGCCGAATGCCGTAGGGAACTCCGCGCTCGCGGAGCCACCGCCCTCAATAGTCCCCGCCGCGTACCGCGACCGCCCGCACCGCGGCGTCCATCTGCCCGTACGCACCCGCTGCGAGCCGCTCGAGCAGCGCGAGCTTGAGGTGCGGCGCACGCTCGGTGAGCTGATCGAAGCGTTGCGGGCTCAGCACACCGACCCGCACCCCCGTCTCCGCCCGCATCTCGTTGACGAACGGCGAGCCGATGAGCATCGGGATCTCCCCGAACGACATGCCCGGCGACAGCGTCGCCAGCCGATGCGAACGCTGATCACTTCCGTCGAAGGTGATCCGCACCCGGCCCTCGAGAATCAAGTACAGCCCCGACCGGTCGCTGCCGCGCCGTGCGATCACCTCCCCACGCGCGAAGGTCCTGGTCTCGAATTCCTCGGCCAACCGGGCACGATCGGCCGGGTCGAGTGCCGCCAGCGCCGGATGTTGCGACACGGTCACCGATACGCATTGCCGTTGGGCAGGGGATAGGTGTCTGTCGAGCACGATGTCCTCGCACCATTCGGTGGCGGTGTCCCGGTCGAGGAACACCCGCCCACGTGGGTCGGCGGGGTCCAGGCTCGATACGAGATGCCCGAGTTTGCTCTCGGGGTCGACGATGGCGACCCGGCAGCCCGCGGCGGCGAGTTCGGCCTGCAGCTCGTCGAGCATGCGCACCGCGATCGCACTCACCTCGCCCACCCGCCGCAGGTCGATCACCAGTGCGGTGAGGGCACCGGCCTGCGCCTCGATCGCGCGCACCGCGCTTTCGGCGCCGGCGAAGAGCAGGTCGCCGTGGAGTTCGTAGATTCTGGCCTGCTGCCCGAACTCGGCGAGCGCCGCCGTCTCTTCGGTACTGCGCCGCAGTCGCGAGGGCACCTCCGCCACCGAGTACGCCTCCCGGATCGCGGTCCGCGCCGACCGGCTCACGTGCAGAAAGTGCAGTTCCAGCCGCCGCGACAGCTCCCGGCACACCGCGACCCCGCGCACGCTGTTGCCGTGCGCGTCCAGTCGAGGGGAGTAGACGGCGATGCCGATCTGGCCGGGCAGCACCGCGAGGATGCCACCACCGACACCGCTCTTGGCGGGCAGCCCGACGGTGGCGACCCAGTCGCCCGCCGCGTTGTACATCCCGCAGGTCGTCATCACGCTGAGCACCCGCTCGGTCAGCGCCGCCGACAGCGCCCGCTCCCCGGTGATCGGATTGCGTCCGTTGTTGGCCAGGGTCGCGGCCATGAGCGCGAGGTCACGGCAGGTCACATCGACCGAGCAATGACGGAAATAGCGGTCGACCGCCTCGTCCGGATCGCTGTCGATGATGCCGAAGGAGCGCAGCATGTAGCCGATGGCGCGGTTGCGGAACCCGGTGCGCGCCTCGGAGGCGTAGACGGCCTGGTTCATGCGCAGCTCTCGTCCGGCGAACCGGGAGTAGCAGCGGCGCACCCGCTCGAACCGGTCGGCGGAGTCGGTGCCGGTGATGAGGGAGGCGGCGGTGATGGCGCCGGCGTTGATCATCGGATTGCGCGGGCGCTCGGTCACCGGATCGAGGCTGATCTCGTTGAACGGCTCGCCAGAGGGCTCCACGTCGATCCGGCTGTCGACCAGTTCCGCGCCCCGGTCTGCCAGGGCGAGCGCATAGGTGAAGGGCTTGGAAATAGATTGGATGGTGAAGGGCGCGTCCACGTCACCCACGCCGTAGCGCAGACCGTCGGCGGTGGCCAGGCACAGCCCGAACGAATCCGGCTGTACCGCGGCCAGTTCGGGGATGTAGTCGGCCGGTGCACCGGAGTCTTCGTCGCGATACTGCCGGTAGACCTCGTCGAGGATGCGGGCGACTACACCCGGGGCGGACACCGCTGTGCTCTGCTGTTCGCGCACGGTCACAGGCCCACTCTAAGCTGGTCAGCGTATGTCGAGTCTCACATTCACCGGCCATGTCCGCTGGTGGGGATCCGTCGTCGTGCAAGGCACTCACAGCGGCTCCGTAGACTGATCGGATCAGATGCGCTATCCGGAGGGAGCGAGTTCAGGTGGGAATGCTTTCCCGGGTCGACACGCCCGAAGATCTGCGGCAGCTGTCGACGCCGCAGCTGCGCGAGCTGGCGGCGGATATCCGTGAGTTCCTGGTCCGCAAGGTCGCGGTCACCGGCGGTCACCTCGGCCCCAACCTCGGCGTGGTCGAGCTGACCATCGCGCTGCACCGGGTCTTCGACTCGCCCGCCGACCCGCTGATCTTCGACACCGGCCACCAGGCCTACGTGCACAAGATCCTCACCGGCCGCAAGGACCAGTTCGACACCCTGCGCAAACAGGGCGGACTGTCGGGCTACCCGAGCCGTTCGGAGAGCGCGCACGACTGGGTGGAGTCCTCCCACGCCTCCGCCTCACTGTCCTACGCCGACGGCTTGGCCAAGGCGTTCGCGTTGACCGGCCAGGACCGCCACGTGGTCGCGGTCGTCGGTGACGGCGCGCTGACCGGCGGCATGTGCTGGGAGGCCCTGAACAATATCGCCGCCGCACCCGACCGTCCGGTGGTCATCGTCGTCAACGACAACGGCCGCTCCTACGCCCCCACCATCGGCGGCCTGGCTCAGCGGCTCACCGCCCTGCGCACCCAGCCCGCCTACGAGCACGCACTCGACGCGGGCAGGCGGTTGCTCAAGAGCATCCCCCGGGTCGGTGACTCGGCGTACTCGATGATGCATGCGGTGAAAGCGGGCATCAAGGACGCGGTCAGCCCGCAGGAACTGTTCAGCGATCTCGGGCTCAAATACGTCGGCCCGGTGGACGGGCACGATATCGCCGCGCTCGAGGGCGCGCTGCGGCATGCGAAGGACTTCGGCGGTCCGGTCGTGGTGCACGCGGTCACCCAGAAGGGCCGCGGCTACGAGCCGGCCGAGAACCACGAGGCCGACCAGATGCATGCCTGCGGGCCGATCGACCCGCTCACCGGTGAGCCGGTGAGCAGCAGCGAAGCGCAGGAGTGGACCTCGGTGTTCTCGGCGGAGCTCATCGAGCACGCCCAGCGCCGCGACGATATCGTCGCCATCACCGCCGCCATGCCAGGGCCGACGGGTCTGGCCGCCTTCGGTGAGCGTTTCCCGGAGCGGATGTTCGATGTCGGTATCGCCGAACAGCACGCCATGGCGTCGGCAGCCGGCCTCGCGCTCGGCGGCATGCATCCGGTGGTCGCCATCTACTCGACCTTCCTCAACCGCGCCTTCGACCAGCTGCTGATGGATGTCGCGCTGTTGAAGCAGCCGGTGACCGTGGTGCTCGACCGCGCGGGCATCACCGGCGCCGACGGCGCGAGCCATAACGGCATGTGGGATCTTTCGGTGCTCGGCATCGTGCCCGGCATGCGGGTCGCCGCACCGCGTGACGCCGTCACCCTGCGTGAGGAACTGTCCGAGGCATTGGCCGTCACCGACGGGCCCACCGCGCTGCGGTTCCCCAAAGGCACTGTGATCGAAGAGATTCCGGCGGTCGAACGCCTCGACGGTGTGGATGTGCTTCGTCTGCCCGATGGCGAAGGCACCGCGCGCACCCAGCACGGCGACGTGCTGCTGCTCGCGGTGGGTTCCTTCGCGAGCGTGGCCGTCGAGGTCGCGGAACTGCTGGCGCCGGAAGGTATTTCGGTCACCGTCATCGACCCGCGCTGGGTGCTTCCGGTCTCCGACACCATCGTCAAGCTGGCCGAGAACTACCGCATGGTTGTCACCGTCGAGGACAGCGGCCTGCACGGCGGCATCGGATCCACCGTCTCCGCCCGTCTGCGCACCGCAGGGCTGGACGTGCCGACCCGTGATCTCGGTGTGCCGCAACAGTTCCTGGACCACGCCAGCATCGCCCAGGTCCGCCAGGAACTCGGCCTCACCGCCCCCGATATCGCCCGCCGCATCGCAGGCTGGGTCGACGCGGGCTGAGTCCGGCGACGCTGTTACGGCGTCGAGCAGTTGTCGGTGTCGAGCAGTTCGGTCAGACGTGCGCGCCACTCTTCGTTGATCACCGGTGCTCGTCCCGCAGCTGCGCACGCCCGCGCCGCGACCACCTGCGGGTCGAGGTTCCAGCGTCGGATTCGCCCGTCCCGCCCTGCCGACAGCAGCCGGTTTCCGTCTGTGGGGTCGAAGGCCAGCCGGAACACGCCGCCGGGATGGCTGTTGATGACGACGTGCAGGTGCCGAGGCTGCGCGTTCGTGACACGCCAGACGAGGATCGCGCCTTCGTCGCCCGCCGCGGCGAGCCGCGACCCGTCGTTGCTGAACACCAGATCGCGGACAGGGCGGGGAGCCAAGTTGTTGTGCATGACAACGTTTCCCGGGGGCGGTAGGACTGTGGCCTCGGTCCGCGTCGTGGTGTCGGCGGTGCGCCCGTCGGATGTGGTGCGGTAGGTGAAGACATTGCCTTCGCCATTGGCGTAGGCGAGCAGCGTTCCGTCTGGGCTGAAGGTGACCGCGCGGACCGTGCTGCCCGAGCGCAGCGATTGAATCAGCGGCGCACGCGTCTGCGCACCGGCGGCGGCAAGAGTGCGGATATCCCAGAGATGGATCCTGTTGTGGTAATCGCCCACGGCGAGTGTGGTGCCGCCGGGGTTGAAGGCGAGTGCCTCGACATGACCGGTGGGATGGCCGATCTCGGCGACCGGTTCCCAGGTTCCGGTGCGCCAGAATCTGATCCGTTTGCCGATGGCGGCCGCCAGTAGCTTCCCGTCCGAGGACAGGGCCAGATTCATCGATACCCCGGGGTCGAGCGTCGTCCATCGTCTGGTGGCCAGATCGAGCACTGCGACACCTGCGCTGTCACCCGCGGAGACCACGAAACGGTTGTCGCGGGTGAACGACAGCGCTTTCGTATGCGACGGGCCGGGCAGGACGGCGGTCTCCTGCCCGGTCTCCGCATCCCACAGGTGCAGGTATCCGTCGCCACCGGCACTGGCGATGGTGGCTCCGTCGCTGGTGTAGGCGACGGCGTCGGCCGATTCTCCTGGTAGGTGCATCAGCGTCGAGTCGGCGCTGGAGTTCCACAGTGCGACAGTGCCGTCGCTGCCTGCCGCCGCGAGCGTGCGCCCGTCGGGGCTGAACGCGATGCGGTGCACGGAGTTCGGGTGCAGCAGCATCGTGAGCTGCCTTTGCTTCTCGGTATCGAACAGTCGCACGGAGTGGTCGTCGTCGCCGACGGCCAAGAGCTTGCCGTTCGGACTGAAATCGACGCCCCAGACGGCTTGGCCGTCGGTGCCTGAGGTGTGGGTCGTGCCGGTGTCGAGATCCCACCACGTGACATCGCCGACGGCGCTGGCGGCCGCGATCCGGCGCCCGTCGGCGGACACGGCCAGGGTCATGACCTCCCGGGCCGCCCAGCTCCGGTCGAGCAGCAGCGGTGACGCAGCCGGATCGAGCCACACCTGCACCGGGCCCGAGCCCGCCGCAGCGATGGTCGATCCCGCGGTGTTCGTCGCGACCGCGTTGGCGCGTCCCTGCCGACCGGGCAGAGCGGGGAGTTCGGCCATCGTCGCGGGATCCCACCGACGGACCTGCCGGTCAACGGCGCCGATGGTGAGCAGGGTGCGACCGTGCTCGGCGAAGGCGAGATTGCTCATCCCGCCTGCCTGCCCGTCGAGGCTCGCACCTTCGCTGCCCGTGCGCTGGTCGAAGACCCGCACCCGGCCGCCTGCCGAACTCACGACCCACCCGTTCGCGCCGAAAGCGACGGCATCGGAGGTGGATGTGCCGAGCCAGTGGGTGACGATCTCCTTACGGGTGGCGGCATCCCAGACGCGCAGCCGCCCGTCATAACCCGACGTTGCGATCCGGGCACCGTCGGGGGAGTAGGCGACGCCGTACAGCGGCCCGGTCCCACCGGTCAGACGTCCGGCGAACAGGTCCGATTGCGTGCTGAGGATCGCGCTGCGGGTGAGCAGGCTGTCATGGGTCAGAAAGGCCTGTGCCGCCAGCAGTGCCCCGGTTTCGGGCTGGCGCGGCCGGACCGCATAGGAGGCGTTGGCCTGGGCCTCGGCGTGGGTGATCCGGTTCTGCTCTGCGACCCGCTGCCAGGCGTTGCGGACCTGTGTGGTCGCAACCGCTCCCAGAACAGCGACGATCAGCATCACGGACACAGCGGTGAAGTAGAAGCGGGAGTTTATCCGGGTGCGGGCCTCCCGGATGGCGTCGGAGACGGTGTCGGCGCCGGTGACACTGTCCACACCATCCGCGCGTGTCGCAGCGATCGCATGCGGCAGACCCTTTTCGGCGACGATGACACGCAGGCCTGCGGTTCGGGCGGCCTCGATCTTCGCGTCGTAGCCGTCGACCCGGACCAGGTGGTGCCCGTCGAGGTCGGCGGTGATCGCGCAACGAGGGTCGAGCCGCCGCACCCGGATCCGTCGCGACCGGCGCTGTGGGGTCAGATCGTCGAGTCCGACCGCGAACGCCGCGGCGAGCGATCCGCCGCTGACCGCGTTGACCGGGCGTGCGTCGGTCCCGATGAGCGACCACACCACGCAGGCGGAGGTTGCGTCCAGCCCGGCGACCGCCCACGCTGCGCCGATCGCATCGACGAACGCGTCGTCGGCCTGGAGGAAATGCATATGACGGGGATCGGGGTGCAGTCCGCTCGGCCCGTCGGCGAGCAGGGTCAGCCGGAGCGTGCCCACCTCGCCACGCGCGGACGCCGAGGCGTGGCGGGCGAAGAGCACCCGCATCGTCGTGGATCGCCGTTCCAGTGGCATACCGCGCGCGAGGTCGAGCGCCGCGAGCATCGCATAGCCGCGGGACCGGCTCGTGCCACGTCCGACGAGATGGACGATCAGCTCGCGCAGCCGATCGTCCGGGGTGGCCGGCACTGCGTCGAGGGTGGGGATCTGCGGTCCGGCCGAATGCAGTCCTGCCCGATCGCAGTGCCGCAGCACGGTATCGACGGTGTCGGCGATATCGCAGGCCCCGGTGAGGCAGCGGGCGAGCGCGGCGCCCGCTTCGGCTGCCGACAGGTCAGGTGGCCGATCGTCGGTGGCCAGGTCGTCGAGCAGCTCGTCGTCGGATCGGCTGTCGTCGCCGTGCGGTTCTGCGGTGTCGGCTGCCCGCTTCCATTGGGCGGTGGACAGGCTCTCGAATACGCGGTGCGGTTGTGATCCCGGCGCCAGCAGATCGACCGCCGCGGCGGCGCCCTCGTCGACGGCTCGACGGCACAGTTCGAGCCAGGATCGGCCGGAGCCGGTCAAGGTGTGCAGCAGAGTGTGGTCGGCGACCGCGTCGACGTTTCCGATCCGGTGTGCTGCCTCGATCTGCGGATCGGTCATGCCCGTGCTCCCCCTGGAAACCAACGCCTCGGCGGCTTCCCAATCTAGCCGACACGATCGCTGCTGAACCGGTTCGATGGTGAAACGCATCTACCCATATGAGGGGTTCGCCCGGGTGCTGCCCCGACATATGGACGGAAGGAACGGGATGCCGAGCGTTTCATCGGAAAACGGTGGTCACCGGCGCAGGACCGACTGGTGCCCCGGATCGGTATGCGGGGCGGCCGATGGGTGAGCACACCGAAGCGCACCCCTACGCCCGATGGCTGGGCAGGTATCTTGCGGAGGTCCCGGTCAAAGACCACTCCGGCGTGTTCGCCTGGGTATACGGGGTGAGTTTGACCGATGCCTGTGTCTTCGCCGAGCACTGTGCGTGGCGAAACCTGAGCAGCGGTTTGCGCTACATGTCCGACGACATCGCCTCACGGGTGATGGGCGATCTGGTCTTGAATCCTTTACCGGACAGCCCGGTTCGCAACTGGCGGGCCTACATCGAACGCAATGTCGTCGACTGGAAGGTCAAAGAGCTACTGCGCCGGGAGCAAGCTCTCAAACGCGACGCGGGGATGCGCATCGACGACCCCGACGCGGTCTCCGCAGTGGCGGCCGACTGCGCCACCGACGAGCTGGCGCTGCTGCACGAGCGTGAGTACTGCGCCTACCTCGTGGCCCGGATGCCACTGCGGTATCGGCCGGTGTTCGAAGCGATCTTCCACATCTCGGCCGATGGGATCGTCCGGCGCACGATTCGCGAAGCGGCGCAATTGTTGCAGATGCCCGACGGCACCGTGCGCAGACTGAGCGCGGAAGGTATGCCGTTGTTCCACAAGATCGTCGAAGAGGAGAAGAGGAAAGCCAGTGCCCGCTGAAGACCACGCTCGACGTCACGGCCGGCTGAACCAGCTGGCCACCCAACTAGCGCAGTTCGGCACCGAGCTCGAAGCACTCGACCGCGTCGCCGCGGAGCCTGAGCCGACGCCCGTAGCGGCAGGCATCCTCGACCGAGTGCTCGCGCAACTGTCCGAACAACGCGCGACACTGATCCGTCCGGTGCCGACGGCCCGCGTGCGGGAATGGGTCAGCAGTGACCTCGCGGCCAGCACCGGATCCGGTGCCGTCCAGCGCACGCCGCTGCCCGAGCTCGGCGTGGAGATCGTCCGCAGCTGCGTAGACGGGGCGACGACATTCGTGATCTACGCGGATCCCGCTGTACGGCGCGAGGGTGAGGTGGTGCTGATCGATCCGGGTGCCGATGCCACCGCGGTGCTGGTGGTTCTGCACACCTACGCCGAGGCTCTGCTCGGCGGGGTCGTCGTCCCGGACGCCGTCACCGCATCATTCGACGTCGCGGTATTCGACGCCGACAGCGATCACCTCGACCGCCATGCCGAGACCGTCACCGAATCGGTGCGCTGTGCCACCGGCGCGGGCAAATCGGTATGGAAGCGCATCGCTCGTGCGCGTGCGGCCACCGACCCGGTGCGGGTGGCGGTGCTCGCCGGCCTGAAAGGCTGACCCGAATTACCGGAAAAAGAAGACGAAATAGTTGAACCGAAGCCGAACCGAACCGCATCTCATGAGTAGGAGCATGAAGCTCACTCGAATAGGGAAGTGGGACAATATGATTCGGTGCAACAAATGGTCCACGGTTCTCGTCGCCGCGGCAGCCGCCATTGTGGTCGGCACCAATACGGCTGCCGCGGGACCTCTCGATCGAGACCAGATGGCCGCCTACACCGATTGGGCATTGTTCGATATCGACCTCGACCGTTTCACCGAAGAGCGAAACGCGCGCCGTCACGGCACCGAGATCGACTGGAGCAGCGACGGATGCACCGGTGTGACGAACAAGCCGCTGGGACGCTACGACTTCACCCATGCCTGCGAACGGCACGATTTCGCCTACCAGAACTTCCGGCGTCAGGGCCGTTACAACCAGCCCGGCCTGAAACAGCGATTCGACAACAGATTCCACGACGACATGCTCAGCGTCTGTGCCGGTTTCGACTTCGTGGACCGCAAGACCTGTCAGACGAGCGCGGATACCTATTGGGAGTTCGTCACCGGCCGCTTCGGTCCTGCCGAGCCACCCGCAGGAAACGCCGGTAACTGACCCGCGTTCCCTCCCGAATTCAGCCGATCTGGTTCCGGACCCGTCCGGGCAGTGAATCGGCGATGACCCCGTGCCCGCGGGAAACGTCCTGCCGGGCCGAGGAAATGGCTCGGCTGCATCGATAACGATCCGCTGAGCCGACACAGTCAGGAGCGATGGTAATCGCCCGATGAAAGGAAATCCGATGACCACCAACACCTTCCGCAAGATCATCGCATCGGTCGCGACCTCGCTGGCGGCGATCGGCATCACTGTCGCGGCGGCCGGTGCCGCACACGCCGAACAGTGGGAGAACATCGACTACTTCGGTTCGATGGACGAATGCCTGGTTGCCCTCGACCAGCACCGGCAGGTTTCCGGTGCCTACGCCCGTTACCGGTGCGAATACACCGGGGAAGCGAACCCCTGGGCGGACATCCACTTGCAGGGTTCCAATTCGTAGACCGGTCCTCTGGTAGCCGTCGCGCGCGGGGTGCGACGGCTACCGTCGGTCATCGGATGGGCTCGCGAGGAAATAGGGACGGCGACTAGACCAACTCGACCTCGTCGAAGTCGACGGTCAGGCTGTGCCTGCGCTCCCGCAATACGCCACCCTCGCGGTGGACGGTTCCCTCGCTGAAGTCGATACGCATCCGGGCGCGGCGGGCGTCGACCATTCGCACGACTCCACAGACACCGCTGAATGGTCCCTCCGGAAAATAGACGACATCACCTGGCGCGTATTCGGTAAAACCCACGCCGCCACGGTAATCCACTCAGCGCCCGTCCGCCGTGTCCTGATCCGGTGCGTCGGTGACGGTGAGCGCGACGGTGAGGCGGGGCACCGACAGCTCGCGCTGCCACGGACGTGCACCCGCCTCGTCGAGGAACTCGTCGATCTGCTTGGCAAGTTCGGTTCCGGCCTCCGGGCCGAAGTCGTAGGTGGGCAGGCCGTCCCAGCACAGGCGGCGCACCAGCTCCGGGGTCAGCAGATTCTCCACCGGCACTCCGACCTCGGTCGACAGTTCGCCCATCGCGGCGCGAGCACGGGTCAGCCGGGCGGCGGCCACCGGGTCGCGACGTTCCCAACGGTTGACCGGCGGCGGCCCCTCATAGGGCTGCGACAGCGGCGGCAACTCGGTATCGGGCAGCGTCCGCGCACGTTCGACGGCGCCGAGCCATTCGCGCGAATACCGGCGCTGACGCGGCCCCCCGAACACCGGCAGCTCCCGCAACTGGGCGATGGTGCGTGGCTCCCCGTTCGCGGCGGCGATGATGGCGGAATCGGGCAGGATGCGCGAGGGCGCGATATCGCGGTGACGGGCCAGCTCGTCGCGGGTCGTCCACAATTCCCGGACCGTGGCCAGTTGCCGCGCCCGGCGCAGGGTATGGATGCCCGACGTTCGCCGCCAGCGATCGGCTTTGGGTGCCGGTGGCTCGGTACACCGGACATGCTCGAATTCCTGTGCCGCCCACTCGGTCTTGCCCTGCTGATGCAAGGCGACGGCCACCGATTCACGCAGCTCCAGCAGCAGCTCCACATCGAGGGCTGCGTAGTTGAGCCAGGCGTCGGGCAGCGGCCGGGTCGACCAGTCCGCGGCGCCGTGCCCCTTGCGCAGTTCCCGCCCGAGCAGGCGTTCGACCATGGCCGCGAGCCCCACCCGCTCGAATCCGGCCAGGCGGCCACCGAGCTCGGTGTCGAACAACCGCGCCGGGCGCAGCCCGAGCTCGGCGAGCCCGGGCAGGTCCTGATCGGCGGAATGCAACACCCATTCGAGATCGTTGATCGCCTCGGCCAGCGGCGAGAGATCCCCGGCCACCGGAATCGGATCGATGAGGAAGCTGCCTGCCCCCGCGCGCCGCAGTTGCACCAGATAGGCGCGGGCGGAGTAGCGGAAACCGGACGCACGCTCGGCGTCGACGGCCAGCGGGCCGGTGCCCGCGGCCAGCCGGGCGGCGGCCTCGGCGACCTCGGCGGCGGTGCTGAGCACCGGCGGGACGCCGTCGGCCGGGACGAGCAGCGGTACTGCGGGCTCCGTATCGGTGTCGACCGAGACCTGCGCTGTACTGCTGTCCGTATCGCCGCTCCCCGAGGCGCGGCCGGGCCCATCTGCTTCCGGCATAGAGGTGAACTCTACGTGGCGCTCAGCTGGGATCGTTGTTGGTGTACGACTGTGGCCGCAAATCGGTGATTCCGGCCGGTGGCAGCCCGGCGGCGAAAGCGAGAACCTCGCCGAAGGCCTCCACATGGGGGCGCATCTCGGTGGTCATGGCGGTCCACGAGGCGCGCAACTCCAACTGATGCGCGCGCGGCGGGCCCGCGATATCGCCGTAACGCACCGAGCTGGTCGAGGTGACGGTGCCGCCGAGCGCGGTGAACGGCTCCCCACGCGACTCGAGCGCGTCCACCAGCCAGCTCCACGCCACTTCGGGCAGCAGCGGGTCGGTGGCCAGCGCGGCATCGATATCGGCCTGGATATAGGCGACCAGCCGGAAGGTGCCGTGCCAGGCCTCGTCGCCGTCGGGATCGTGCAGCAGGATCAGCCTGCCGAAGGCGTCGCCCTCGGAGTCGATCGGCACCACCCCGGACTCGGGGTGTTTGACCTCGGCGCCGAGGGCGTAGGAATAGGGAGCCAGCCGTTGCGGCGGACGGATCGGGGCCAGCTCGATACGGGGATGCACTGATGCGGTGCCCATCGCCTCGACCGCGGCACGAAAGGAAGCTGGTTCGCCGTCGGAGCCCTCGGTCGATGCGGCGCCGTCGCGGTAGTCGAGCGGTGTCACGAGAGGTGACGGTAGACCTACCGCCCCCGGCGCAGTCGGAGGCGCGCCGCTGAGGGTCCGGTGACGCGCCTACGATGACGATGGTGAGCACACAGACGCGCCGCCGGTTGACCGATGCCCCCTTCCTGGCCGCCGCCACCGGCGCCGAGCCGAGTCGGCGGCCGGTGTGGTTCATGCGCCAGGCCGGCCGGTCGCTGCCGGAGTACCGGGAGCTGCGTGCGGGTATCGGCATGCTGGAGTCCTGCTTCGACCCGGAACTGGTCTGTGAGATCACCATGCAGCCGATCCGGCGCCACGGCGTGGATGCGGCAATCCTGTTCTCCGACATCGTCGTTCCGCTCAAGGCTGCGGGTATCGACCTCGATATCGTGCCGGGTGTCGGCCCGGTTGTCGCCTCGCCGGTGCGCACCACCGCCGACGTGCGTGCCCTGCCGCGACTGCGCCCGGAGGAGGTCGGGGCCGTCACCGACGGGGTGGGGCTGCTGCTGGACGCGCTGGGCGACACACCGCTGATCGGGTTCGCCGGCGCACCGTTCACGCTGGCGTCGTACCTGGTCGAGGGCGGTCCGAGCAAGCATCACGAGCGCACCAAGGCGATGATGCACGCCGATCCGCAGACCTGGCACGAGCTGCTCGGTGTGCTCACCGACATCACCATCGCCTTCCTGCAAGCCCAGCTCGTCGCGGGGGTGGACGCGGTGCAGGTATTCGACTCGTGGGCCGGTGCGCTGTCGCTGGCCGACTACCGCACGTTCGTGCTGCCGCATTCGGAGCGGGTCTTCGCCGAGGTCGCCGACGCCGGTGTGCCGCGCATCCACTTCGGTGTCGGGACCGGTGAGCTGCTCGGCGCGATGGGGGAGGCGGGCGCCGACGTCGTCGGTGTCGACTGGCGGGTGCCGCTGACCGAGGCCGTGCGCCGCGTCGGTCCCGGAAAAGCGTTGCAGGGCAATCTGGATCCGGCGATCCTGTTCGCGGGGTGGGACGCCGTGGAGTCGGAGGCCCGGCGTATCGCGAGTGAAGCCGATGAGGCGATCACTTTGGGGGCGAGCGGTCATATCTTCAACCTCGGGCACGGTGTCATGCCCGACACCGATCCGGGTGTGATCACCGCGCTGGTCGAACTCGTCCACCAATTGTGATGTCGGCCGCATCCGCACTCGGTGATCACCTCGCGCGGCGGATGTGGAATGTGGTTTCGCGGCACCGATTCCACGGTGTAGCAGCATTTCCCGAATCGTTTCCCGAGGACGCTGCATGTCCTTTGTCGCCGCCGGAAAATCTGCACGAAACCGCGTAATTAAGAACACCCGCCCGGAATTGGTTGACCGGGTCGTCGGCTCGGTAGCTTCGATGCCATGCAGCTCACTCGCTTCACCGATATCGGCCTGCGGGCTCTTATGCGGCTGGCAGTGAGTGACGAGGCCGACAATCGGGTGACCACCCGGCTGATCGCCCGGCAGGTCAACGCGTCCGAACGCCATGTATCGAAGGCAGTGACGCAGCTGGTCGACCTGGGTTTGGTGGAGGCGCAGCGGGGCCGCTCCGGTGGGCTGTTCATCACCGAGGCCGGTCGTAAAGCGTCGGTCGGCGGGCTGGTTCGTGCGCTGGAAAACGATCGCGAGGTCGTTGTCTGCGAGGGCGACCATCCCTGTCCGCTCGCCGGTTCCTGCCGGTTGCGCCGAATTCTGGCCGACGCCAAGGACGCGTTCTATCGGGAATTGGACCGATATACCGTGACCGATCTCGTCACCGGGCCGGCTGTCGAATTGCTGCATCTGCTCACCATTTCCTCGGTGCGCAGTAGTTCCGATGTGGAGGAAAGCCAGTGAACACCGACAGCGTCGTCCGTGCCCAACCCGAGCTCGAAGCCGAGCATGCCGAAACGATCCGCGCCACACTGCCCTTAGTCGGCGCCCATATCGACGAGATCACCACGGCCTTCTACCGGCGGTTGTTCGGCAATCATCCCGAATTGATCCGTGACCTGTTCAATCGCGGTAACCAGGCGCAGGGTTCCCAGCAGCGCGCTCTCGCCGCCTCGGTCGCGGCCTATGCCACCTACCTGGTCGACCCGCAGCTGCCACACCCCGCGGCGATGCTGTCGCGGATCGGGCACAAGCACGCCTCCCTCGGCATCACCGCCGATCAGTACCAGGTGGTGCACGACAATCTGTTCGCCGCGATCGTCGAGGTCCTCGGCGCCGACGTGGTCACCGAACCGGTGGCGGCTGCCTGGGATCGCGTCTACTGGCTGATGGCCGACTCGTTGATCGATCTGGAGAAGCAGTTGTATGTCTCCGCCGGTGTCGAGCCCGGTGACGTCTTCCGGGACGCGGTGGTCGTGGAACGTGCGGACGACCCGGCCGGTGCCGCGATCTTCGCCGTCGAATCGGCCGACTCCGCCGCACCCTTCCCGGAATTCCTGCCGGGACAGTATGTTTCAGTCGGCGTGCGACTGCCCGACGGTGCGCGTCAGCTGCGTCAGTACAGCCTGGTCAACAATCCCGGGGATGGGAAACTCGCATTCGCCGTCAAACGCGTGGAACCCATCGCAGGCTGCCCCGCCGGTGAGGTGTCGAGCTGGTTGCACGACAACCTCGCCGCCGGTGACCACCTCGAGATCACCCTGCCCTTCGGCGACCTGACCGTCGACACCACCACGACCACCCCGCTGGTCCTGATCTCCGCAGGCATCGGCATCACCCCGATGCTCAGCGCCCTCGAATACCTGGCCGCCCACGATTCGTCCCGGACGATCCTGGTCCTGCACGCCGACCGCACCCCGCACACCCACCCGCTACTGGACCGCATGCGCGCCCTCGTCGGTCGGCTCGATTCGGCGACCCTCGAACTCTGGTACCAGGACGAGGCCGGCCAGGCCCGTCAAGGCTTGCTCGACCTGTCCGCGGTCGACCTCCCCGCCGACGCCGACTTCTACGTCTGCGGAGCTGACGGATTCCTCGACGCGGTCCGGGTTCAGCTCAGCGCCGCCGGCGTATCGGGTGAGCGGGTGCACATCGAACAGTTCACCCCGACCGACTGGAGGGCGGGCGCCTGCCCGGTATGAGCTGGCCGGACGTCCACCCATCCACGACGAAGCCCCTGACTCCCGTCATTTCTGGAGGTCAGGGGCTTCGCTGGTCAGCGCCGGTCGAACGTGCCGTCTCGGGTGCCGGACAGGAACGAATCCCATTCGGCCGGGGAGAAGATGAGCGCGGGGCCGTAGGTGTTCTTGGAGTCTCGGACGCCTACCTTGCCCCCATCGAGATAAGCGACTTCCACGCATTCGTTGCCGCCGCTGCTGTAGCTGGACTTGAACCACTCGATGTGGGACAGATCAACGTCCACCGTCGTGCTCCCTTGCTAGATCTCGTAGGAATCGCTTGCTATCAGCGGGTGAGAGCGAGGCGCACTGAAGCTCTCGCGCCGCCCGACGATACTGCTCCACGGCCGCTGGCAAGTCGTAGTACATGTTCCCCCGGTAGCCCTCGACGAACACGGTGGGTGGCTCGGATACTGCGTCGTCGAAGTCGAGCACTACGAATGGTCCACATACGCCGCCGAGCGGGTATCCCCGCGAAAACGGGAGGACCTGGACAGTGACGTTCGGCGGCAGGTCGGCCAGGTAGCGAAGCTGCTTCGCCATGACTCGGCGATCACCGACCACGCGCCGAAGTACTCCCTCGTCCACGATGAGCAAAACCTCGACCGGGTTCCGCTTGCGAGTGAAGATTCGCTGACGATTCACCCTGATGCGTACGGTCCTGTCCAGGTCTTCATCCGTGTAATCGGGGTTGAAGTCGGATTCGAGAACGCGGGTGTAGGCAGGAATCTGCAGGAGCCCCGGGATGATGTCGGGGCGGTAGATGGTCAACTTTCTCGCAGCGGTTTCCAGACTCAAGTACAGGTGGAAGTCCATGCGAATCTCGAGTCCGAACTCGTCCCACCACAGTCCGTTTTCGCCGTCTGGGCCCGCGGCCACCTGTGCGAGTTCGAGCAATCCGTCTAATTTCTCCGGCGCATCGAACAGTTCACATAGTGCTTTGACATCCAGCAGACGTATCCGAGGTGTCTCGCCCTTCTCCAATCGTTGGAGCGTCCCCGCCCCTCGCTCGATGTGGCGCGCGGCGTCCACGATGGACATTCCAGCCTGTAGCCGCAGCTCGCGAAGCTGGCGGCCGAGCTGCCTGCGCGGGATAGTGGTCGGCGCCTTACCCATTTTTCCCCCTGTCTGGTGGGTGGCTCGCGAACGGCTGGTGGGTGGCGTGAGCGATTGCCGTGGATCGGAACGTCGCGCTAACTGATCACGCATCGTGTCGTGTTCTCCGAGTGTTCGCTGGGAAAACGGGTCGATCCGGGTGGATCACCCGTCAACGCATACGCCGAGGCCGGACCTCGGTGTTGGCTACTGATGCATCCGGTAGCCGGAAACCTCGAAGGGACAACGAGACAGCTCGGAAACCCCTCGCCCTTCGGGAACACCTGGGAACACGTTGGAGTCGTCGCCCCGGGTGGCCGGCCGCCCCTGCCATGGCCCGGCTACCGGATGCTCCCACAGTTCGACCCACGCCACGCGGAGAACGAACGGATGATTCCGATGAACGATTATGGCCTGCAACTGGAACCGTGGATCGGGCACGCGCCCTTGCCCGTAATGGATACTCACACCGCGCATCTGGTGATGCAGAAGCACATTCGCTGCCTGATCACCAACTGCCGGATCAAGAATCAAGCGCGGTTGCGTTTGATCGAAGCGGGCAAGCTCGTGCCCGCCGACTTCCCGCATGTCGGGAGCTGAGTGCAACTGGGTGCGAGCCACGCGCAGTGGGGACATATCGGCGGCACTGCCTGGCCGCGCCTCGTCTCGTGGAGTCCGTGACCGGTGGTTCGGCGGTAGTCCGAATCTGTCGGTGTCTTGCCATAAAATCGCAGCATGAGAGGGATTTTTGGTTGGGGCGCAAAGAAATCCGACTCGACAGCGGGGGAGCAGGGTGGAGCCGGCGATTCCGGCGGCGGACGTGGGTCACGTGACGCGGCAACGGCTGCTCGGGCAGCTCGTGTGTCGCGGGAACTGCGTGGTGTCCGCAGGTACTGGCGGCGCAATCGGCCTGTCGAACGTTCACCGTATTCGAACAATCCGTCCATGCCCGGATAAGCCTGCCGCTGAGGGGCGCGCTGCGAGCGGTTGGATTGACCGGGCGCGTCGTCCACGGCGCATCTCCCTGCCCGCCGACCGCGTTGCCATGGGCCGCGTTGCCCGCCGGTCCCAGTGGCGTCGATGGATTGTGTGACTCTCGCCGCGCCGCCATCAGGATGACCAGCTGTTTCGCCGACCACCGCGACGGCGGGCAGTGCGAGGGGATTACCGTCGAGGTATGAGAATCGCGGTCGTCGGCGGTGGAATCAGCGGACTGGTCTCGGCGTATCGGCTGCGCGGACTGCTCGGCCGGGATGCCGAGATCGTCGTGGTCGAGCGGGGGGAGCGGCTGGGGGGAATTCTCTATACCGGCGAGATCAACGGGGATCCGGTCGATCTGGGGGCGGAGGCGTTCGTCGGGCGGCGCCCCGAGGTCATCGAACTGCTGTCGGAGCTCGGGCTCGATGATCAGCTGGTGCGGCCTGCGGGGCTGCGTCCGCTGATCTGGTCGGAGGGACGGACGCATGCGATGCCGGCCCGGACGTTGATGGGAATTCCCTCCGATGCCGAGTCGCTGCGCGGGCTGGTCTCGGAGGAGACGCTCGAACGAGTCGCCGCCGAACCGGACCAGCTCTTCAGCTGGCGGCCGGGCTCGGACATCGACGTCTACAGCCTGGTCGCCGACCGGTTCGGTGCCGAGGTCGCCGATCGCAGCGTCGACCCACTGCTGGGTGGCGTATATGCGGGAAGCTCCCGATCCATCGGCGTGCGGGCCGCTCTGCCAGCCCTCGCCGCCGCTTTGGACAAGGGTGCGCCCAACCTCACGCACGCGGTCGGCGCGGCGCTTCCCCCGCCGTCCGACGCCCCGGTGTTCGGCGGCATCCGCGACGGATATCGGGTACTGCTCGAGGCGCTTGCCCAACGATCCGGCGCGCAGTTCATCACTGGCGAGGCGACCGACCTCACCAGAACCGCGACGGGTTGGCGGCTCGCCCCGCTGGGTGAAGTGGACGCCGTCATCCTCGCCACTCCCGCCCCTGCGACGGCCCGCCTACTCGAGGACGAGGCGCCCGCAGCCGCATCGCTGCTCGCCGGCATCGAGCTGTCCTCGTCGGCCGTCGTCGCCCTCGCCCTCCCACGCGAGACGCCGCTGCCGCAGAACTCCGGTATCCTCGTCGCCACCAGAGAACCATTGAGCGCCAAGGCCTTCACTCTGTCCAGCCGCAAATGGCCGCACCTCGCCGAGCGTGAGATCGCTCTGGTCCGCGCTTCCTTCGGCAAATTCGGCGACGACGCAGTCCTCGCCTGGCCGGACGGCGAACTCGTCGCCGCCGCAGTCGCCGACCTCGCCACCGTCACCGCCGTCCCCATCTCCCCACTGTCGGCCACCGTCCAACGCTGGCCCGGCGCCCTCGCCCAATACGCCCCCGGCCACACCACCCGCGTCGCCGAGATCGAATCCGCCACAGCTGAATTCGACAACCTGGGGATCACCGGTGCCTACCTGCACGGCGTCGGCGTCCCCGCCTGTGTAGCCTCCGCCACCGCCACCGCCCAGCGCATTGCAGCCGCTCTGACCTGACCGGGTGTCGGTTATCGCAGCGCTACTCAGGCTGCTTCCGGGCGAAGCAGCGCGGCGAGATCCGGTGTGTGGGAACGGCCGGTACTGCCGGCGTTCGCCCAGCGCTTCGCCCCCGAGTGCTCGTGCGATCCGGCGCGTCATGAGGTGTCAGGGGTTGGCGTCGGGTCAGGGAGTGCGGTCGAGTTCGAGACCGATTGCCTCGGTGAGGAGTTCGTGGGCGCGGTCGAAGGTGATCGATCCGCTGTGCCAGCGTTCGCTGAGTCCTTCGACGAGCGCGGTGAGGCGTTCGGCGGCGGCGGCCGGGTCGATGCCGGGGTGGATCGCGCCGGTATCCTGGGCTTGGCGAATCAGGGTCTCGACATCGGTGTTCCAGGCGCGCGTGGTGGCGTGCAAGGGCTCGCGCAGATCCGGGTTGAAGACCGCGCTGGCGCGCAGTTCGCCCCAGGCGACGCTGGTTTCGCGGACCTCGTCGGTGTTCTGCAATTCCAGCAGTAGCATGTGCTCGACCTGCGCACGCGGGTCGCTGTCGGCGAAGGCCTGGTCGGTGTAGGTTTGGGCGCGGTGGTTGATGTGTTCGAGCGCGGCGTGCAGTACACCCCCGCGATCTTTGAAGTGGTAGTAGATCAATGCGGTGGACACGCCCGCTTCCGCGGCGAGTTTTTCGATACGTAGTCCGCGCACGCCGTCCTGGGCGATGACGCGGACGGCGGCCTCGAGGATCTGGGTTCGACGCGGTGACACGAGTCCTCACAGTAGGGCGGGGTGCCGCCGATCCGAAAGGGTGGTGCCTCGGACCGGCGGCGCGGGTTGGCGAGCCGCGGCTTCGCGGATGGGTCAGGCGGCGGGTTCCTGCTGGGTGGTGCAGTGGATGCCCCCACCACCCGCGGCGATGCCATCGATGTTGATCTGGACGATTTCGCGGTCGGGGAACAGTCGTTGCAGGGTGTCGCGGGTGGCCGGATCGGTATCGGGATCACCGAATTCGGGGGCGATGACCGCCCCGTTGCAGACGTAGAAGTTGATATAGCCTGCGGCGAAGTCGTCGTCGGCGAAGGTTTCCCGCACCGTCGACGGGCCCTCGAGCACCTCGACTCGGAGCGGGCGGTCGTGCACGTCGGTGGCCTGCTGCAGGATCTCGAGGTGACGGCGGGTGACGTCGTAGTCGAAGGAGTCCGGATCGTTGTCCAGACCTGCCACCACCACGCCGGGGCTCGCGAAACGGGCGTAGAAATCGGTGTGGCCGTCGGTGATGTCCTCGCCCGCGATGCCGGGTAGCCAGATCACCTTCTCGATGCCGAGCAGATACGCCAATTCCTCCTCGACGTCGGCCTTCTTCCAGCCCGGGTTGCGATTGTTGTTGAGCACGCAGCTCTCGGTGATGAGCGCGGTGCCCTCGCCGTCGACCTCGATACCGCCGCCCTCGAGCACCAGATCGGTCTCCAGCCGTTCCACCCCGGCCCGCTCGGTGACCAACCGGGCGACCTCGGCGTCGCGCCGATGCTCTTGTTTGTCGCCCCAGCCGTTGAAATTGAAGTCGACGCCTGCGCGCCCGCCGCTGCCGTTCACGAACACCGGGCCGGTGTCACGCATCCACAGATCGTCGATCTCGGCGGGAATCAGTTCGACGTTCGCGCCGCCCATCATGCTCTGCGCCAGCCCCATCTCGCCGGGCCGCACCAGCATCGACACCGGTTCGAACCGGCCGATCGTGGCGGCGATGGTGGCCAGGTTGCGCTGCACCTCGGGCAGCAGTTCCCGGCCCCAGATCCGCTCACTGGCGCCGAAAGCCATCCAGGTCCGCGCGTGCGGCTGCCCTTCGTCGGGCATCACCCACTGTCTCCCGTCGTCGTAGGCGCTACTGGATCCACTACCGCTGAAGGGCAGCTTCTCGTCAGTGCAACCGGCCAGCAGGAATCCGCCGATCGCAGCCATCGAGGTCTGTACAAATGTGCGCCGCCGCATCTGGTCTGCTCTCTTGTCGGGGCTGATCCGCGACGAGCCGAGCGCGGCTCACTGGATCTATGCAGCCTCGTGTGGTCTAGGTCGCGTCGCTGATGAATGGGCGACCCTGTCGGCCCCCACTCTAGACTTTGACTGAAAATTTAGTCAAGGATGTCGGCCTTTGCTTCCTCCGAACGCCTGCCCGCGTCCTGCCGGTCAACCGTCGCAATGTGGTGGGGATGACGGCGGCGGGCGGACGGCCGAGTGGCACGATGGGGGTATGGCGCGACTCGACTACCAGGCTCTCAATTCGACCATCCGGTACCTGATGTTCTCGGTGTTCCAGGTGCAACCCGGTGCGCTGGGCGACGATCGGGAAGCGGCGATCAAGGAGGCCCGAGCCTTCTTCGATGGACTGGAAGACCGCGGGGTAGTGCTGCGCGGTATCTACGACGTTGCGGGCCTGCGCGCCGACGCCGACTTCATGCTGTGGACGCACGCCGAACGGATCGAGGACCTGCAGGCGGTATACGCCGACTTCCGTCGCACCACCGCGCTCGGCAAGGCCAGCGCCCCGGTGTGGAGCAATGTGGCCATCCACCGCCCCGCAGAATTCAACAAGAGCCATATCCCGGCGTTCCTGGCCGGTGAGGATCCGGGCAACTACATCTGCGTCTACCCGTTCGTGCGGTCCTACGAGTGGTACCTGCTGCCCGATGAGGAGCGTCGCAAGATGCTCGCCGACCACGGCAAGCAAGCACGCGGCTACCCGGATGTGCGGGCCAATACGGTCAGCTCGTTCGCCCTCGGCGACTACGAGTGGATTCTCGCCTTCGAGGCGCCGGAGCTGCACCGCATCGTCGACCTGATGCGCGATCTGCGCGCCACCGAGGCGCGTCTGCACGTGCGCGAGGAAGTGCCGTTCTTCACCGGCCCGCGGGTCGAGGTGGAGCAGCTGATCACCGCGCTGCCCTGAGATTCTGAGCGCGCATGCCCCGAACTTTCGGGGCATGCGCCATCGGGCCTGGCTGCGTACCGTTTGCGCACGGCGCGTCGGGTTTACTGAGACGTTGCGGTGTCCGAGGGGTGCAGCCGCAGCGCGATGGAATTGATGCAGTAACGCTGGTCGGTGGGTGTCTGGTACCCCTCGCCTTCGAAGACGTGCCCGAGGTGGCTGTGGCAGTTCGCGCACAGCACCTCGACCCGGCGCATGCCGAGCGAATCATCGGCTCGCAGGATCACCGCGTCGGAGTCGGCCGGATCGAAGAACGACGGCCAGCCGCAGTGTGAGTCGAACTTTTCCGTGCTGCGGAACAGTTCGGCGCCACATGCACGGCAGGCGTATATGCCCTCGGTCTTGGTGTCGGTGTATTCGCCGACGAAGGGCCGCTCGGTGGCGGCTTCGCGCAGCACCGCGAACTCTTCGGGATTCAACTTCGACCGCCACTGCTGGGGTGTCAGCTGGATGCGCGGGGCGGGCATGGAGGTGTCCGATTCGGAGCTCATCACTCCACGGTAATGCGCTTGTCCTCCGCCGTCGGCGAACTATTGCGCGGTTGCGTAGTGCGCAGGGTCGTTGACGTCGCCTCATCGCCGTCGTCGGCGATGTCGGTCACAGTCACCGGCTCAGCAGGACCGCGCGGGTCCGGTGCCGTCGCCATCCACGCGGGATCGATACCGAACTTCAGTCGGCCCTCCCGGCGCGCGGCCAGATACCGTTCACCGAGCACACAGAACACCACGATCAACAGCAGGCTCCAGCCGAAGGTGATGCGCAGGTATTCGAGGTTGCGGCCCAGGCTCTGCCAGCGGTCCGACAGCCACTTGTCGTAACTCATGAATCCGAAGATCGCCAACCAGGCCGGCCAGTTGCGCAGCACCGAATTGCGCAGCACCACCGTCATGAGGAACGGGAACAGCATCATCGAGTAGTACATCTGGCCCAGCGACGACAGGGCGAACGTGGCCGTCAGCAGGACGCCTGAGCTGGTGCAGACAAAGAACAGTTCGTCGTGGCGGTAGTAGCGGTACAGCAGCCAGAGCGTGATCGCGACGATCACACCGAGGCCGAGCCGCATGGTCCAGGTGAGCCACGGCGGCAGGCCGTAGTACTCGGCATTGCCTGCAATTGCGCTGTTGAAGTAGTCGCGGGTCTCCATGATGTAGGGCCCTGTTCGACGCAGGAAGTCGCCTGGGTCCTTCATCAACGGCCAGGCGATCGCGTTGAGCACGAATGGCACGCCCAGTGCGGTGATGAATACCTTCCACTGGCCCCGCGCGGCCGCTATCAGCAGTAGTGGCGCCAGTGTCGGTTTGACCGCGATCGTCAAGCCGAGTATCGCTCCCGACCACAAGTCCCGCCGTTTCAGCAGCAGCATGATGAACAAGAGCTCCGCCGCCAGCAGACATCCGTTGACGTTGGTGAAGACCAGAGTGTTGATCACCGTCTCGGACATGAACATCGCCAGCAGCAGGGCAGGAGCGGCGATCGACTTCAGCGTGTAGTTGAACAGACGAAGCAGCAGGTACCAGGCGATCAGAATGGCTACCGCGTTCAGCAGGATGAACAGCCACCGCGACTTCTCGTAGTCGATAAAGGCGATCGGCGCGAAGATCAGGGTGCCACTAGGCGGATACAGGTAGTGCGGGTCGACCGAATCGAAATTGGCCGTGTAGACCGCACGTCCGTTGAGAAAGTCCAGCGAAGCCTGGTAGACGGGCCTGTAATCGTCTGTGACGAAACCGTTGACAGCCTTGATGAAGACCCGGTTCAGCACGGTCATGACCGCAAGGGGCCACAGTGCGAACTTGATCACCTCGGCGGTGGTGCGAGCTGTTCGGGGCTCGAGCTGTCGAAGTAACACTGGGGCACGGTACACCGGATCGTGCCCAGATGGTTGCCCGGACCCGCCCCGGCGCGCCCAGGACACGGTGTCCGACGACGCCGAGAACCCGGGCGCTGCGGGGCCGCCCGGGGCTCTCGATCAGGCCGGGCAGGCGGTGCCGTCGGCGGGCAGCTTCGCGTCCTTCAGATACTCCACCACTGCCCGCTGGGCGCAGCCGGAGTGATTCGACACCGGATGGCCGTAACCCTGCCAGGTGAGCGTGGCATTGCGGGCACCCGCGCGACCGAGCGCACCGGTGACCGAGGCCTGCCCGCTACCACTGACTGGATCGGCGACACCGGCGAGCACCAGCACCGGCAGATCGAGCTTCTCCGGCGGCGCCGGCGGGGTGAGTACGGGCCAGGCCGAGCAGGTCAGCAGGGAGATCGCCGCGGACCGTCCGAACACCGGGTACTTGGCGCCCCAGTCCTCCGACAGCTCGGTGACCTTGCCCGCCGTTGGTGGCTGTTGGGTGTCGGTGCAGCCGTTGACGAACTGTCCGTCATCGGCGGTGGCGGAGGTGGCGCGCTGGATCTGAGTCCGCAGTGGCCCCAGGTCGCCGCGGTCGGCCGCCGACAGCGCGTCGGCGAGTTCGGCCACTCGGCTGGTCTGGTCGCTGCGCGGACTGCCGAGGAAACCGGTGATCGCGGTCAGCAAGGCGTTTGCCGAAATGTCGCCGAGGTCCCCGGCGGCGGCCTTGCCGACGAGCGAGGTGATGGTCGCCCGTGGATCGGGGCCGAGCGAGCATCCGACGCCGACACAGCGCTGCGCGAAGGCGGTCAGCGCCGCCTCGGCACCCTGCACCTGCTGTTCGCTTCCGGTCACCGCGTCGACGCCGACCGCATGCGGCGAATCGAGCACCAGCCGGGCGAGATGATCACCGAACTTGCGGGCATAGGCCATGCCGACCAGCGCACCGTTGCCGGTGCCGAGCAGCGAAATGTGCTCGACCTGCCATTGTTTGCGCAGCTGCTCGATATCGTCGGCGGCGTGCGCGGCGTCGAAGGTGCCGTCGTAGGGCTGTAGGAAGTCGCGGCAGGCGATGGTGGCGTCCTGGCTCAGTTCGGCCATGGTGTCGACCTGGGCGGCGTCACCTGGTGCGAATTGGGCGTTGTCGTGCATGCCGGTGCGGATCTCGGGTGGCAGGCAGTCGATCGGCTGCGAGCTGCCGATGCCGCGCCGATCCACCGCGACGATCGGGCGCTGCGCCAGGATCGCATTCGCGGGCCCGACCGCGAGCCCGGCGAGGGTTGCAGTGGAGGAGCGGTCCGTGCCCGAGGTCAACACCAGCGGCGCCGCGTCGGCCGGAGTCTGCGGCAGGCGAGCACGGATGGCGCCGTTGCGGAAGGAGCCGAGAATGGCCCCCGAGGCATCGATCGGGGTCGAATACTCGGCGCATTCCAGCAGCAGACCCTCCGGTGCGGGTCCGAGACCGAGCAGATCGAGGGTCGGCGCGGTGCATTCGCGCCAATTCAGATCCGTCTTCGGTACTTCGGCCTCGGGTGGCGGCTCGGCCGCGGCCGAGGTGGTGGCCTCGCCCGCGACCGGCGGACGTTCGATGGCCACGCCGGGGCGATCCGAGGGTCCGGCCCCGCATCCGGCGATCATGATCGAAAGTGTCGAGGCCAGCACCGCGGCCCGAGTCCAGCGCATGCGTTACACCCTGCCAGGTCTCGTGCCGTGTTTCACATAGGCCCTCAGGACCGCACCCACCGAGTGAGCATCGTGCCGTCGTCTGCGAGCACGATGTGGGCAGGCGTCATCGAGGTGCGGAACTCCTCGTGTGACAGCGAGATTCGCCGCGCGGTGCCCCCTATCAGCACCGGCGAGGTGGTCAGGCACAGCTCGTCGACGCACCCGGCTTCCAGCAGGTCACCGAACAGGTGCGGTCCGCCCTCGCACAACACCCGCAGCAGGCCGCGGTCGGCAAGCACTGCCAGCGCATCGTGCGGGGCCACCGCGACGTCGCCTGCTTCGATCACCTCCGCCCCCGCCTCGGCGAGCAGTCGCTTGCGGTCGGCCGGTGCCGCCGCAGTCGTGATGATCAGCGGGGCGCGGGTCGCTGCGCCGGTGTCGCCGGCCTCGGTGAACAGTCGCCCTGCCGCGTCCAACGCGGCGCTGGCGGTGACGACGGCGATGGGCGGCGGCGCGCCCTCGCGGTTTCCGCCGATCCCGAGATCGTGCAGGTGGCGGCGCAGAGCTGGATCGGTCTTGGCCGGCCCGTAGTTTTCCGCCCGCACGGTGCCCGCCCCGATCAGCACGACATCGGCCAATTCCCGCAGCATCGCGAAAACCTGGTGGTCGGCGTCGGTACCCAGACCACCCGACACGCCGTCGCTGGTGGCGGCACCGTCGATACTGGAGACGAAATTGGCTCGCACCCAGGGACGGTCGAGCCCGCTGGGATAGCCGTAGAGCTGGGCGAGGTCGTCGTCGGTCAGTCCTGTGAGCTGGATCGCATTGTGGATACGCTGCATGAACACACATCACACCACGTCATTAGGCTTCGTCCATGCAAGAACGCCTCGTCGATCGCCATCCTGAGGTTCCGGCGGATCAACTCGTCGCCCAGATGGTTCCTCCACCCATGTTCGACGAGGTCAGCTTCGCCTCCTACATCCCCGATCCGAACGAACCGAGCCAAGCCGCCGCGGTGAGCAAGGCCGAGGAGTTCTCCGGGCAGGTCGCCAAAATCCACAAGGCCTCCCTGAAGAAGGGCCTGTTCGGTAAGAAGAAGCAGGTCGACGGCGCCGGGCTCTACCTCGACGGCGGATTCGGCGTCGGCAAGACCCACCTGTTGGCCTCGATCTTCCACAGCGCGCCCGCGCCCAAATCGTTCGGCACCTTCGGCGAGCTGACCAACCTGGTCGGCGCGCTCGGATTCACCAACGCCGTCGAGCGGCTCAGCGCCAACAGCGTGCTGTGCATCGACGAATTCGAGCTCGACGATCCGGGCGACACCATGCTGGTCTCGCGCCTGCTGACCGAGCTGTCGGCCAGCGGAGTGTCCATCGCGGCGACGTCCAACACACTGCCCGGCCAACTCGGTGAGGGTCGGTTCGCCGCACAGGACTTCATGCGCGAGATCAAGAAGCTCGGCGCGATCTTCCAGCCTGTGCGCGTCGACGGCCCCGACTACCGGCACCGTGATCTTCCGCCCGCACCCGAGCCCACGTCCCGGGAGGAACTCGCCGAACGCGCCGCCGCCACCCCCGGCTCGACGCTGGATGAATACGACCAGCTGCTGAAACATCTGAGCACCCTGCACCCGTCCAAGTACGGCGCGCTGATCTCCGGAGTCTCGGCGGTCTACATCGACAACGTGCACCCGGTGACCGATCAGGCCGTGGCGCTGCGGATCGTCGTGCTGGCCGACCGCCTCTACGACGCCAGCATCCCCGTCACCGTCTCCGGTGCGAAGCTGGACGAGATCTTCTCCCAGGAGATGCTCGATGGTGGCTACCGCAAGAAGTATTTGCGCGCCATTTCCCGTCTGCTGGCGTTGTCGCGGTTCGAAGTAACCGCCTGAACGGCGACGACTCGCCGAAACGGGTTGACCGCACGGTATCCGGCTTGGTTTGCTGGGCGGGAATTGCCGTGGGTGCCGCGCGTCGTGGCGGGTACCGCGAGCCGATGAGGGGAGCTTCGCGATGGACAACCGTTCCACCATGGCCGGTCACCGACTGCGTGTCCCGGTCGCGCTGGTCGCCGGCGCGGCCATCGCGTTCGGCCCCGCGGCCGGTATCGCGCCCGCCGATCCGCCGGTCGCGTCGAGCACCGTCGGCTTCGACCGCTCCCTGCACCTCGAGGGCGCGCGTAACGCGCGTGATCTCGGCGGCTACCGCACCGTCGACGGCCGGACGGTGCGCACCGGGCTGGTGTTCCGCACCGATCAGCTCGACCATCTCACCCCCGCGGACCTGGCCGAACTGACCAGGCGCAACGTCCGCGACGTCGACGATCTACGCACCGTCTACGAGCGTGCGCTCGCCCCGGACCGGGTCCCGGCCGGTGCGCAGGCGAACTGGTACGACGTGATCGGCGGCGCGCCCCTGCCGGATCTGGTCTCCAGCCTGGCCGGCGGTGGCGACATGTACCGCGCGTTCATCACCGCGCCCGGCGCCAACGCGGCCTTCGCCTCGGTGGTGCGGGACGTGGTCGAGAACGGGCAGGCCGAAGACGGTGGTGCCGTGGTGTTCCACTGCACGGCGGGCAAGGATCGCACCGGCTGGACGGCGGCGGTGCTGCTCACCATCCTCGGTGTCGACCGCGCCACCGTGACCGAGGACTACCTGCTGTCCAACGAATACCGCGGCGCCGCACCGGGCGATCTGCTCAACGGTGTCGAGGCATCCTGGCTCGACGCGGCCTTCGACCAGGCCATCGCCGAATACGGCAGCTTCGACAACTACGTCCGCACCGGCCTCGGCATCACCGACGCCGAGGTCGCCACTCTGAAGGCGCGCCTGCTGGCCTGACGGCGGGTCTCAGAACACCAGGCGCATCACGTAGTCGTGATGCACCTGGTTGCCGACGGTGAAGGTCTTGGTGCCGACCCGTTCGAAACCGTGCTTGGCGTAGAAACTCTGCGCGCGGGTGTTCTCCTGATTGACCCCGAGCCACATCCCCGGGTAGCCCTCCTCGCGAGCGTGGTCGAGCGCCGCCATCATCAATGCCGTGGACACACCGGTCCCGTGATGGCCGGGCAGCACATACATCTTGCTGATCTCGACCACCGGATGCAGATCGACCACCTCCGCGACCTCCGGATCGACCGGCTCACCACCGAACAACATCGCATAGCCGACGATTTCGCCGCCCGAAACCGCCTTGAGCACCGTGCGCGCCGGGTCGGACAGGTATTCGCCGAACCGCTCCCCGGACAACACCTCGGCGAGGAAGATCTCGATATCGTCGGCAGTCGCGTCCGGGGGACAGGCGAGCGGGAACGTCGCCGCGGCGACGTCACTGAGCGCTTCGGCATCCCACAGCCCGGCGCGATCGACGGTGACCGGTGTGTTGTTCATGTGTCCATAAGAGTCGGTGCATTGCCGCAGATACGCGACGCCAATCTCCTCATGCGGGGAAACTGTACCGTTTGTCGCCGCTTGTTCCCAGGACGTGTCAGGCAATACCGATTGGTTCACCGATAGATTGATCAGATGGTCGATAGATCTGCTGATGCCCCGGTCGATCTGACTCAGCTGCGGACGTTCCTGGCGGTGTACCGGGCGGGGTCGATGACCGCGGGTGCGCGGCAGGCCGGATATTCCCAACCCGCTGTGACGCAGCAATTGCAGGGGCTCGAACGTCATCTGGGACGTCCGCTGTTCGAACGTCTGCCCAGGGGCGTTGCTCCGACAGCTGCGGCGCACGATCTCGCGGCCAGGGTTTCGGGCCCGCTCGACGACCTGAGCGCGGTTGTCGACACCGGCCGCCCGAATGTGCCGCGCGCGCCGGAACCGCCGGTACTGCTGGGCGGTCCGGCCGACTTCCTTGCGGCGAAGGGGATTCCGGCGTTGGCTCCACTGATCGCCGACGGGGTTCGGTTGGATGTGCGCACGGGCCTCACTGACGACCTGCTCGGTGACTTGCGTGCGGGCAAGCTCGACCTGGTCGTGTCGACGGTGCGCCCTCGTGGGCGGACGTTGATTGCCGAGGCTCTCTGCGATGAAACGTTCGGCTTGGTCGCGGCGCCGGAGATCGCCGAGCGAGTCGATCGGTCCAGGCTGGTCGCTGAGGGACCCGCTGCGCTGTCGGGCCTGGCGCTGCTCAGCTATGCAGCCGATCTGCCGATCCTGCGGCGTTACTGGCGCCACGTCTTCGGTATCCGTCTCGACGCCCGAGCGGCGTTGGTCGTCGACGACCTGCGTGCAGTGCTTGCGGCGGTGTGCGCCGGTGCGGGCATCAGTGTCCTGCCGAGCTATCTATACGAAGCCGAGCTTGCGGCCGGCCTCATCGTCGAGCTGATCGACACCGAAGACCCGCCGATCAATACCGCCTTCCTGGCGCGCAGGCACGGTTCCACGGGCGGAGGTCATGTCGATCTGGTCGCGCGACATCTGCTGGATGAGGCCCGGCGATGGTGACCGAGAGGAAGCCTCCGGCCGGTTCGGAGCGGAGATATTGAAATGCCGATATCAGATATCGCCAGTTCTATTGGCATACGAGGGTTCGACGGGCCTACTTTCGAGATGCCGCCGCTGACGGTCCGTACGCAGAGTGTCAGTCCGTGCACCCGGCGGACTCGGTGCGGCGTGAAGCGTCAATCCCCTTCGTATCCGAATCTGGAGGCACAACATGTCGAAGGTCTTGTTCGTGATGACCGGTGTCGACTACTGGACCCTGGCCGATGGAACCCGTCACCCCACCGGCTACTGGGCCGAGGAGTTCGTCGTTCCGTTCGAGACGCTGAAGGCGGGCGGGCACGAGATCGTCGTGGCGACCCCAGGCGGTGTCGTGCCCGCGGTGGACCAGGCCAGCCTCGCGCCCGAAGTCAACGGGGGCCAGGGCACGGCCGACCGCAGGGCGGGCGTCATCGCCGCCAGCACAGAATTGAACAATCCCATCAAGTTGGAACTCGCCCAGCTCGCCGACTACGACGCCGTGTTCTACCCCGGTGGTCACGGTCCGATGGAAGATCTCGCAGTCGACGCCACCTCGGGCGCGCTGCTGGTCGCGACCCTGGAATCGGGTAAGCCGCTCGGTGTGGTCTGCCACGCCCCGGCTGCCCTGCTGGCCGCGACAAGGAGCGACGGCACGAATGCCTTCGCCGGCTATCGTCTCACCGGATTCACCGATGCCGAGGAGACGCAGGCCGGTTTGGCCGACAAGGCGAAGTGGTTGCTGCAGCAGCGTCTGGTCGCGTTCGGCGCCGATTTCGTCGAAGCCGCGGCGTGGACGCCGAACGTAGTGGTCGACCGTAACCTGGTCACCGGCCAGAATCCGGCCTCGTCCGCGGGAGTGGCCGAGGAGCTGCTGAAGAAGCTGGCCTGATCGTGGGTCTGGAATCGGCCCCTGAGCCCCGGCGATTGTTCGCGCCGTCGGTGACTGCACTGCTGACCGGTCTGCTGACGGCACACGACGCCCGGTAATCGATACTCCTCGGCCGGACGGACGGGACCACACCTTCGGCTACACACATTCCTGCGTCGCCTACCCGGTCACCGATGTGGAGATCGAATTCTGAGCACGCAGCAGCGGTGGTGCCAGGGGTTTGCCGGGCTCGTCACGGGATCGGCTCCCAGCGCATCGCCAGGTTCCGGATCACCGCGAGCGGCGGCGCCGGGTCCGCCCGAAACGGCTTATCGGCCGCGCTGCCAGACCCCGTGACCGGGGCTCCGCTTTGCTGGCGGGCCGCGGCGACGTAGTCTCCTGCCCATGAGGAGCGGGAACCGTATCGGAATCGTCGGTGCGGGTATCGCAGGTTTGGCCTGCGCGAAAGTGCTGAGTCGGGCGGGCTTTTCGGTCGAGGTATTCGACCGCACCCCGGACGTCGGCGGGGTGTGGAGCGCGACCAGGCATTATCCAGGCCTGCGTGCGCAGACGAGCAAGAACACCTACCACTTCTCCGACCATCCGATGCCCGCCGAATGGCCACGCGTGCCCGACGGGCAGCAGATGCAGGAGTATCTGGCCGGATACGTGCACCGGTTCGGCTTCGAGAACGCACTGCGACTGCGGACCGAGGTCGTGGCCGCCGATCCGGTGGACGGTGGCTGGTTGCTCGAGATTCGCGACGGCGACGGCATTCACCGCACGTCCTGCGATCACCTGGTGATCGCCAACGGCGTGTCCAGCGAGCCCGCGATGCCGTACTTCCGTGGTGAGGACGCCTATCAGGCCGGCGGCGGCGCGCTCGGGCACGCCTCGCAGTTCGTCGACGTGGAGGCGGTGCGTGATCAGAACGTCGTGATCGTCGGCTACGGCCGCTCGGCCTGCGATCTGGCCGAGGCCGTCAGCCATGTCGCGGCCTCGACCACGGTCGTGGCGCGCCGGTTGACCTGGAAGGTGCCACGCAAGCCGGCCAAGGGCATCGACGCCGAGCAGCTCATGCTGACCAGGACCGGTGCGGCCCACTTCCGTCATCAGGAACCCGGGCGCTTCGAACGCTTCCTGCACGGTCCCGGCCGCTCGTTCCGGGAGAGCAACCTGGATCTGGTCCAGGCACTGGCCGCAAAACGCTTGCGGCTCGACGAACTCGGGCTGATGCCGCAGGGCCGGATCGAGGAGATCGCCGACCAGTCGGTCAGCGTGGCCACCGAGGGCTTCTACGAGCAGGTCGCCGAGGGGCGGATCAGTGTTCGCCGCGAGTCGACGATCGCCGAACTGCACGTCGGGCAGTCCGGCCCGACGGCGATCTTGTCCGATGGGGAGCGGATCGCCGCCGATATCGTCGTCTGCGCCACCGGTTTCCAGCAGCGGGTGCCGTTCCTGACCCCCTACATCCAGCGGCAGCTGACCGACGACAACGGCAACTTCCGCCTGTACCGCCACATCCTTCCGCTCGGTGTGCCGCACCTGACCTTCGCCGGCTACAACTCGTCGCTGATCAGTGCGCTGGGCGCCGAAGTGGGCGCACACTGGACCGCCGCATTGCTGACCGGTGATCTGGCCCTGCCCGGCCTCGAGGCGATGGCCGAACACACCGACCACCGCCTGGCCTGGCTGGAGGAGCGCACTCGAGGCAAACACGCCCACGGCACCGCCATCGAACCGTTCGCGATCCAGAACCTCGACGACATGATGGCCGACATGGGCGTGAAGCTGCCACGGGGTGCCCGTGCCGCGCAATGGGTGCGTCCGATCCGCCCCGCCGCCTACCAAGTGCTCGGCAACCGTCGGTCCGCTGCGCCGGTCCCACCACAAGGCGCACCGGTGGCCGAGGGCGCCTACGCGGGCGACGCCTGACGGGCCATACCGCGCTTTCGCTTCGGCACGCCGATACCGACTGTCGAGGTCCTCGGGGCTGCGCGACCGGGCAAGGCTGAGCCGGTTCGGTCGAGCAAGTTTGGTGACTCCTGGTTGCACTGGTGATAATCCGCCGGTGGAGTCGTTGGATATGAATCTGCTGGTGGCGCTGGACGCGTTGCTGGAGACCAACAGCGTGACGCTGGCCGCCGAACGGCTGCATACCTCCGCGCCCGCGATGAGCCGCACGCTGGCGCGCCTACGCCGGGTGCTGGCGGATCCGCTGCTGGTTCGGGCCGGACGCAACCTGGTGCCGACGCCACGGGCGCTGGAACTGCGCTACGAGGTGAGCCGGCTGGTCGAACAGGGACGCACGCTGCTCACCCCGCGCGCCGCCCTCGACCCCGCGACGCTCAAACGTGGGTTCACGATCCGGGCCGGTGACGGCGTTCTCGCCGAACTGGCGGGACCACTGCTGGCTGCCGTCCGCACCGAGGCACCCGGCGTCACCGTCCATTTCCTGCCCGACACCCTCGATGGCGCAGGCACCCTGCGGGAGGGACGCGCCGATATCGAGGTGGGCGTCATCGAGCAGACCGATCCTGAGACCGTGGTTCAGCACATCCTGGTCGATCGGTGGATCGGGGTGGCGGCACCGGAGCACCCGCTGATCACCGACCGGGTCACCGTCGCGGCCTACGCGGGGGCGGCGCACCTGAGCATTTCCCGGGTCGGCCGCGCCCGCGGGCCGATCGACGACCGGCTGGCCCTGCACGGGCGCACCCGCCGCGTCGTCGCCACCGTTCCCGACCTCGCCACCGCACTGCTCGCGGTCCGGGCGGGCACGCTGGTCTGTCCGGCCCCGGCCCGCCTCAGCGCGACCCTGCTGCCGCCATTGGACCTGTGCGCCTTCGACATTCCCCTGCCGCTGCCGGATATTTCTCTCGGCATGGCGTGGCATCCACGCAACACCGCCGACACCGGACATCTATGGTTGCGTGAGCTGATCCGCTCGATCCTGAGGCGTGACCCGGCCGCGCAGTCCGACGCGGACGCGGTCGACATCACACCGTGGCGGCAGGCGAGCGGCGGGCGAGTCGCATCTGGATAACGCCTGACGGTGAAAGGGTGGCGGGGACCGGCCGGTTGCCGCACCCTGGAAAGTGCCGGTCTGTGCCGGGCAGGTCGCTATGGGATGGGTTAGGTGGGTGGTCGCGTGCAGACGAAGCAGCGGACAGACAGCGCGTGCGGGCGCCGGGCAATCCTTGCCGACCTGGGGATATCGGACGGACCTGGGAAAACGCGCCAGGCCCGTGAGTCACCGGCCGGGTACGGCTGCGGATGCGCGCGGTGTGTAGCCGCGCAATGGGATGTTCAGCGACTCAAGTTCTGGCTCGCCGCCAGGATGCTCGCTTTCGGCGCCGACGAGGCCGTGGTCGACTGCCGCATCGGCTCGATGACCGTCGACGTCTACTGGCGTAAAGGTGACAGCCGGTACGCCATCGAGGTGCGCACCGGTCCGCTCACCCAGGAGCTGGCGCAGGCGCATACGGATCGGTTGCGCGCCATCGGATTCACCGGTGTGCTGTGGTTGTGCGCGCCCGGTTTCTGGGTGGCGCAGCTGCCCGCCCTCGGCATCGAGGACCTCGAACCCAACGCCTGCGACTACCGCACCGTGTCGGGTCTGCTGGAAACCGGATCCGGCGGTCTGGTGACCCAGCGCCAGGAGCCCTATGAGTTGCGCGAGTTCCTGCGTCAGTGGATCGATGGCGAGGTCGCGTGGGGCTATCGCGACGAGTTGAGGAAGGGATGGGCATCGGTGACCGATTGGGAGCAGCACACCAAGACGCAGGCGATGGTGATGGCCCGGCAGCGCCAGGAGCTGGTGAACCAGCGCACGGCCCTGGCCATGTCGCGGAAATCGGTGCGGGACAAGACCAAACAGATCGCCAAGCTCACCCACCGGATGGAGCGCACCGAGCACAGCGCCCAGAAGCACGCTGACACGGTGGCGGAGGTCAATCGCAAGCTCATCGACCAGCAGCGCACCGACCGGGCGCTACGCGCTGCGATCGGCAGGCTGCATCAGACCATCAATCATTGGCAGCTGATCACCATCTTCGCGATGATGCTGCTGGTGACGTTCATGACTGCGGCGCTGGTGATGCGCTGAGCCGCAGCGAGTCACGGTCCCAGGACCAGTCGTGGCGGATCACCAGGGCCGTCAGGGCCAGCGGATCGAGTCCGGTCTCCGCGCGTAGCTGCCTGATCACTTGCCATGACGCCGCGCCCCGTTCTACCAGCTCGCCGAGGCGGGTCTCGATGTCGGCGTCGACGCGAAGCTCGCGCAGTTCGGTGAGACCGACCCTGGAGCCGGTCCAGATCAGCAAGCCCCAGCCGTTGTCGTGCGCGTAAGCGCGGGCCGCGGCGGCCCGCGCTCGGTTCCCGCGGAAGGCGACCTGGCCGAGCGGGTGCACGTCGATCAGCACGCGGCGACCGTCGGTGAGCTGGGCGGCTGCGGTGGGGAAGTGGACGCCCTCGTCCCCGTCGAGGCGGTAGAGCACGGCGTCGGGGTGCTCCTGGAAGGTGCTGACCCGTTCCTCGGCATTGAGCACACCGAACAGCCGGGCTTCGAGCCCGGAATCGAAGCCGACGTCGCGGCCTACCTTGTCGAGGTAGAAGTGGCCGCGTCCGTCGTCGTCGCCGTCGAGGGTGCGCGCCGAATCGGTGGGTAGGGCGGTAGGCGAGCCCGCGCTGGGTGGCCACTCGACGCGATCGAGCCAGACGTGGTCGTGGCTCACCGGGAACGGTGTGCCCTCATGCAGTCTGGCCAGGCGGTGGTTGGTCTTCTTGCGCCAGGCCGCCAGGCGCTGGGTGACGAATCCCGCGACACGCTTGGCGTCGGCGGCGGCGTGCCCGGCCAGGCGCAGTTTCAGGTACGACAGCTCGTTGGCGACGAGATCGGTGGCGGTGACGTAGGTTTCGGTCAGCAGCGCCCGCACCAGCTGCTGGTCCTTGGCCGTCTTCGGATACCGTCGCTCGAATTCGGCCGCCGGCAGGTTGCCGGTGAGCTGGGCCTGGCGGATCAGCTCGCCGACCGCGCGGGTGTGCAGCTGCCGGATCCGGTCGCGGGAGAAGTCGAACCCGGCCCCGATTCTGGTGAGTGTTTCCGGCCGGTCCTCGCCGATGCCGAGGCGTAAGCGCAGGATCTGTGCGCCGCGCGGGCGGTCGACGGCGTAATCGTCGATCAGGCGGGCCAGGCGCTCGTCGATGTCGTCGAGTTCGAAGCTCAGGTGATCGGCGAGATCGTCGACCATATCGTCGGTCGTATCCGCGGCGGTGGCCTGCCCCGCGCTGTCCTGGTGCTGCCGAATCCGGTCTGTCGCCACCCGTATGACTCCCTGCTGGGACCGAGATGTCCCGGTCGGTTCGCCGTTGCCGGCGCCAGCCTAGCGGTGGGCACCGACTAGTCCGGAAAACACGAAAGCCCCGGCCGAAGCCGGGGCTGACCTGCTATTACGGTGGTGCGCGATACTGGGATTGAACCAGTGACCTCTTCCGTGTCAGGGAAGCGCTCTCCCGCTGAGCTAATCGCGCGAGGTGGAGACGGGAATCGAACCCGTGTGCACGGCTTTGCAGGCCGTTGCCTCACCACTCGGCCACTCCACCGCGCAAAGGGGGACGGCGAAAAATTATTGCCTGGCCCTACCTCTCGAGCGGATGACGGGATTCGAACCCGCGACCCTCACCTTGGCAAGGTGATGCGCTACCAGCTGCGCTACATCCGCATTTTGCATCCCGGTGGCGGGTTGTTCGCCTCCGTGGTGCGAGACAGAACATTAGCCGACATTCGGCGCAACCTACAAATCCGCAGGTAGAGGGGGTGGAAAACGAATTACACGTGGGTAGTTCATGCGCTGTCTGTTCTCGCGGTGTTCGCTGACCGGTCGTGCCCCCTTCTGCTGACGTGGATCGGCCTCCTGCCGGCGCTCGCAGCCTGTGTTGCGGTGCCGTGGAGCCGCATCGCGCACGGGTGCTGTCCGATTGTCCGCGGAGTCGGGTCGGCCCGTGGACGGATGGTCTGTGACCTTTGGCGCTGGGCAGCGACAGCCGTGGCGCCGGCCGATCCGGCGTGCAGCGGGATCTCCTCGGGATAGCCGCGACCCGGCGTGTGCCGAATTGCACCAGTCCGTGAATGATCATCCGGGCGTGCTGGGGGAGGGGCGATTTGGTGGTCGCCGGGGACTCCGTGCTAGGGTTCCTTCTCGTTCGGACGGCGCCCGCAGCGCGGTCCGAATGGCCGTGCATCGGCCGAAGAAGGTCCCATAGCTCAGCGGGAGAGCGTCCGCCTCACACGCGGAAGGTCGCTGGTTCGAAACCAGCTGGGACCACCCAGCAAGCCCCCGGTCGGATTTCGACCGGGGGCTTTGTCGTTGCGGTGCTGTGCGCCAACACTTCCCATGCCTGACAAGCCCGGACTGTGGCCTGTGTCACATTTTGATAGCGGTTGTCATCTTCGGGACCAAAAGCCTTTTCGGGTGCTTTGGTAAGTCTTTACTATCGAACTGTTCCGCGTTGCCCGGGCGTCACAGTCAGCACGATGAGTCCGCGCTACCGCCCCGCCCGCGCTCGATCTCGATGCCAGTGCATGTTCCACCGATGAACCGGATCGGCATTCGCCGAGCCGGCGAAGGAGAAATATGTCGACCGACACCGATCCCGCATCACGGACGTCGTCACGCCCCGGCCGCTATCTCCGGCCGCCTCGCCCCGCCTGTCGCGATGTTCCTGACCAGGCGAATTCCATCACAGCGCAGGATCTTCGGATGGCCGCCCGGGTGGCGGGTATCCGGCGTGTGCGCACTGTCCGGCTGTTGCTGAACATCGCGAGATGACTGCCGTCCGGCCCGTCCTGTCGTGCCCGGCGCGCGAGTAGCGATATGGCTCGGTGTCATCACTTATGCCCGCACGCGCGGTAGGTGCGGCGGCGCAATAAGTGGACGTGTCATGTGATGTGACTCACGCACCGGTCCGATTGTGGCGCTACGTACGAAATGTCCGCTTCTCAGGCTTTGCTAAGTCTTTACCAATATCATTGTTGCGGTTTAAATCTCGGCCCGTCGCCGTGCCGAGAGCCTCTTCACCGCGAGATGCCGGTTCGCGGTCCTTGCCCGACTGGACATGTTGATCGTCAACCGACCTCGGCGTTTGCCGAGTCGGCGAAGGAGAACAATGGCTACCAAGATCGATCCGAACCCGCCGCTGTCACCGCCAGGCGACCCGGCGCCCGGACCCACCCTGTCCGACCGTTTGTCCTCGATCCTGCGCTACGATCTGCCGTCCTCGATCGTGGTCTTTCTCGTCGCGCTGCCGCTGTCGCTCGGCATCGCGGTCGCCTGTGGCGCGCCCGTCGCCGCCGGCCTCATCGCCGCCGTGGTCGGCGGTATCGTCGCCGGTTCGCTCGGCGGCTCTGTTCTGCAGGTGAGTGGCCCCGCGGCCGGCCTCACCGTCATCGTCGCCGAATCCATCAACCAATTCGGCTGGCGCGTCACCTGCTTCATCGTCGTCGCGGCGGGCCTGTTACAGATCGTGTTCGGTTTGAGCCGGATCGCGCGCGCCGCGCTGGCCGTCGCGCCGGTGGTGGTGCACGCGATGCTCGCCGGTATCGGTGTCACCATCGCACTGCAGCAGATTCATGTGCTGCTCGGCGGTGATTCGGAGAGCTCGGCCTGGGCCAACATCACCTCCCTGCCTGCCCAGCTGACTTCGCTGCACGCCGGTGGCGCCTTCATCGGCCTCGTCGTCATCGGGGTCATGGTCGGGTGGAAATACATGCCCGCGCGCATCCGAGTGGTGCCGGGCCCGCTGGTGGCGATCCTGCTCGCCACAGTGCTGTCGCTGGTCCTGCCGCTGGACGTGCAGCGCATCAAGCTCGACGGCTCATTGTTCGACGCGATCGCGCTGCCGGAAATCCCGAGCGGCAACTGGTCCGCCGTCGCGGTCATGATCCTCACCTTCGCACTGATCGCCAGCGTGGAGAGCCTGCTGTCGGCCGTCGCGATCGACAAGATGCACACCGGCCCGCGGGCGAACTTCGACCGGGAGATGATCGGTCAGGGTTCGGCCAACGTGGTGTCCGGTCTGCTCGGCGGCCTGCCGGTCACCGGTGTCATCGTGCGCAGCTCGACCAACGTGATGGCGGGCGCGCGCAGCCGCGCCTCGGCGGTCATGCACGGCGTGTGGGTGCTGCTGTTCTCGGTCGCGCTGGCCGGGCTGGTACAGCAGATCCCGATGGCGGCGCTGGCCGGACTGCTGATCGTGATCGGCGTGCAGCTGGTCAAAATGGCGCACATCAAGCTGGCCCACCGCACCGGCGACCTCGTCGTCTACGTGGTCACCCTTGCCTCGGTGGTGTTCCTGAACCTGCTCGAAGGCGTGCTGATCGGTCTTGCACTGGCGTTCGCGCTGCTCCTGTGGCGGATCGTGCGGGTGGTGATCGACGCCAAACCCTTGGCAGGCAGCGACCGGTGGCTGGTGAGCATCGACGGATCCTGCACCTTCCTTGCGCTGCCGAAGCTGTCGACGACCTTCGCCAAGGTGCCCAGCGGTGTGGACGTCACCGTGGAGATGACCGTCGACTTCCTCGACCACGCGGCCTACGATGCCATCATCGATTGGGCCCGCCAGCACGAGGCCAATGGCGGCACGGTTGATTTCGTGGAGATCGGCTCGGCGCGGATGGAAGCCGCGACCAGCGCACCGCCCGCCCGCAGCTTCGGCCGCGTCGTCCTCGACGATGTGCTCGGCCCCTGGCGGGTGAGCGACCGCGACGAGAAGAAGGGCAGCGAGGATGTTCATGACCCGATCGTCAGCGGTATCGCCGCCTACCACCGCGGCCACGCCCATGTGGTGCGACCGCACCTGGACGAGCTGCGGGACCGGCAGGATCCGGACTCGTTCTTCCTGACCTGCTCGGACTCGCGGATCGTGCCCAACATCATCACCAACAGCGGTCCCGGCGACCTGTTCACCGTGCGCAATGTGGGCAATCTGGTGCCCGAGCACGGCGACGCCTCGGTGGAATCGGCGCTGGTGTTCGCGCTGCAGAACCTCAGCGTGCGCTCAGTGGTCGTGTGCGGACATTCCTCCTGCGGGGCGATGACCGCCCTGCACTCCGGGCAACCGTGCGGACCCGAGATCGACGGCTGGCTCGAGCACGCCCGGCCGAGCCTGGACCGGTTCCGCGACGACCACCCGGTCCGCCGGGCCGCCGAGGCCGCAGGCTTCGGCGAGGTCGACCAGCTCAGCATGGTCAATATCGCGGTGCAGCTCGAGCATCTGCACCGGCACCCGGCGGTGAGCCGTGCGGCCGCCGAACGCGGGGTGACGGTGTCGGGTCTGTTCTTCGATATCGCCAGCGCACGGGTGATCGAGGTCAGCGTCGACGGGATCGCTCATATCGACGAGTCCGGTCGTCGCGTCGCGGCGCAGCTGGTGTGACCGGCTCCGAGCAGGAGTACCCGCCCCGCCTTCGGGCGGGGTGGATGCTCGGCGGCACAGGTGGTTCTGCCGGTTCCGGCGGCATGTTCATCACGGGTGGGTAGCGGTTGCTGTGGTGTCGGTGGGCGTGTGCGGCAAGAGGATCCGGGTGTTCGGTGCGCATCCGCGTCCGGCGGCCGTGCGCGGCACCTCGTTGGCATACCTCCGCATCCGCTCCAGCCATGCGAGGTCCAGCCCCCACTAGGCTGGCATGGTGAGCATCGAGCTGGACCCGAAATCGTCGACCAAGCCGAACTCCTGGCGCGCCTTCCGGGACCGGATCTCCGCGCGCCCTACCCTGAACCTCGCCTACCGGATCGGGGTGGCGCTGGTCGGGACCGTCGTGCTCGTCATCGGGATCGTCGCGATTCCTTACCCCGGACCGGGTTGGGCGATGGTCTTCGCCGGTCTCGGCATCCTCGCCACCGAATTCTCCTGGGCGCGGCGTGCGCTCGGCTGGCTGCGGGACCGGTACCGGCAGGTCATGGCCTGGTACGGCGGGCGGGGGACCGTGTTCAAGGCGCTGGCCGCGCTGGCCACCGCCGCGCTGGTCGTGGCGACACTGTGGGTGCTGGGAACGTTCGGTTTGATCGGCGGCTGGATCGGAGTCGAGTGGCAATGGTTGCGCAGTCCCCTGATGTCGTGAACACGGTCCCGGGCCGGATGCTCACCGACCCGGACTGGCTGAGGGCACGCATCGCCGAGATGGGGCGGTCGTGGGGGACCGACACACCGCGCGTCGGCGCCACCCTGTGGTGGTGCATGGTGGCCTCGGCGCTGGTGGAGCCGCTCGCGCGGGCCTACGCCGCAGGCGAGCGCGCGCCCATCGCGCAACTGGATCGCATCGGCTGTGAAGTGCGCCCCGACGGCGGCGTCGACCGGATCGTCTTCGCGGTATCCGCCGCAAGCACCGCAGAGATCGGTAGCTCAGCTACCGGCGATCTCACCGGAGCGGCCGAGGATGTCGCCGAGCCCGGTGTCGAGCAGTCCGAGGCGGCCATCGCGCTCCTGGATACTCTCGCGGCCGCTATCGCGCAGGTGGCGGCCGTTTCCGGAGCTCGCGCACCGGCATTGTGGGCGGTGGTCGCCGATGCGATCGGCAATCGAGCGATCGATGCGGGCGTCCCGGAGGCGGGTGCGCGTCTGGCGGCCGAGATCGGCGGCAGACTGCCCGCCCCGCGATTTGTCGAGGTGGGCAACCGCACCTTCGTCCGCCGGATCTCCTGCTGCCTGGTCTACGAGGTGCCCGGCTGCCAGATGTGCACGTCGTGCCCGAAGCGCCCGAAGGCCGATCGCGAGAAACTGCTCGCCGACCTGACATAAGGCCGGGCACGCCGAGGCGGCACGGTCCACACGACGAATCCCGGCGGCCCCGCGTCAGCACGACACGGCGCGGAAAGCGGCCATCGGGCTCGCCGCCAGCGGTCCGTCGTCACGTGGGTGCCGCTATCCCGATAGCATGGTCGCGGCCGGGTTCTGCCCGGCGCGACCGACGGATCGAGCCGTCATGAACCGGAGTGAGCCGGAACGAACCCGGCTGCGAACGCCAAGGAGAGCCAGAGCCGTGACCACCACAGCGCCCCTCAGCCCAGCCGCCCTCGTCCGGGTGCCGGCCGGGACTACGGCGGGTGCCGCGGTGCGTGAGGCGGGCCTGCCGACCAAGGGGCCGGAGACCGTCGTCGTCGTCCGTGACGCCGACGGAGACCTCAAAGACCTGTCCTGGACCCCCGACGTCGACGTCGAGGTGACCGCGGTCGCCGCCAACACCGAGGCCGGCCGCAGTGTCATCCGGCATTCGGCCGCCCATGTGCTGGCCCAGGCCGTGCAGCAGGAGTTCCCCGAGGCCAAGCTCGGCATCGGCCCGCCGATCAAGGACGGCTTCTACTACGACTTCCGCGTCGACAAGCCGTTCACCCCGGAGGATCTGGCCAAGCTGGAATCCAGGATGAAGAAGATCATCAAAGGCGCGCAGCGGTTTTCGCGCCGGGTGGTCGAGGTCGAGGACGCCAGGGTCGAGCTGGCGAACGAGCCGTTCAAGCTCGAACTGATCAGCGACAAGTCCGGTATCGACGATCCCGAGGTGATGGAGGTCGGCGGTAAAGAGCTGACCATCTACGACAACCTCGACCCGCGTTCGGGTGAACGCGTGTGGGGCGATCTGTGCCGCGGCCCACACATCCCCACCACCAAGTTCATCCCGGCGTTCAAGCTCACCCGCAGCTCCGCCGCCTACTGGCGCGGCGATCAGAACCGCGAAGACCTGCAGCGCGTCTACGGCACTGCCTGGGAGTCGTCGGAGGCGCTCGACGAGCACATGCACCTGCTGGCCGAGGCCGAACGCCGCGACCACCGCAAGCTCGGCCTGGAGCTGGACCTGTTCAGCTTCCCCGACGAGCTCGGTTCCGGTCTGCCGGTGTTCCATCCCAAGGGCGGCATCATCCGTAAGGAGCTCGAGGAGTACTCGCGGCGCAGGCATGTGGCGGCGGGCTACGAGTTCGTGAACACCCCCCACATCACCAAGGGGCACCTGTTCGAGGTGTCCGGTCACCTCGACTGGTACCGCGACGGCATGTTCCCGGCCATGCATCTGGACGCGGAGTACAACGAGGACGGCACCGTCCGCAAGCCCGGCCAGGACTACTACGTCAAGCCGATGAACTGCCCGATGCACAACCTGATCTTCCGGTCCCGTGGCCGGTCGTACCGGGAGCTGCCGCTGCGGCTGTTCGAGTTCGGCTCGGTGTACCGGTACGAGAAGTCCGGTGTGGTGCACGGCCTGACCCGCGTGCGTGGCATGACCCAGGACGACGCGCACATCTACTGCACCAAAGAGCAGATGCACGCGGAGCTGACCGACACTCTTCGTTTCGTTTTGGGCCTGCTCGAGGACTACGGCCTCGACGACTTCTACCTGGAGCTGTCGACCAAGGACCCGGAGAAGTTCGTCGGCTCCGACGAGATCTGGGAGGAGGCCACCGAGACCCTGTCCAAGGTGGCCGCGGCCTCCGGCCTCGACCTGGTGCCCGATCCGGGCGGCGCCGCGTTCTACGGGCCGAAGATCTCGGTGCAGGCCAAGGACGCCCTCGGGCGGACCTGGCAGATGTCGACCATCCAGCTCGACTTCAACCTGCCCGAACGGTTCAACCTCGAATACACCGCCTCAGACGGCACCAAGCAGCGTCCGGTGATGATCCACCGCGCCCTGTTCGGTTCCATCGAGCGGTTCTTCGGTGTGCTCACCGAGCACTACGCGGGCGCGTTCCCGGCGTGGCTGTCGCCGGTGCAGGTGGTCGGCATCCCGGTCGCGGAGGCGTTCGCACCGCATCTGGACCGGGTGATCGAGTTGCTGCACGAGGCCGGGGTGCGCGCGCAAGTGGATCGCAGCGACGACCGCATGCAGAAGAAGATCTTCAACAACACCGCCCAGAAGATCCCGTTCATGCTGCTGGCCGGCGAGCGTGACGTCAACGCCGACGCGGTCAGCTTCCGGTTCCGTGACGGCACCCAGGTCAACGGCGTGCCGGTGGCCGACGCGGTGGAGACCATCGTGGACTGGATCGCCCGGCGCGACAACGCGTCCCCGACCGCGGAGGGCTTCGAGATCCGTCCCGCCGGCGGCGGTGAGCGTCGATGAGCGATACCGGCGCCGCCGCGCTTCGGGGCACTGAGAACGGCGGCGACATCGTCGATCGCGGTCCAGGGGAACCGGACCGGCTCCAGCGGTTGTGGACGCCCTACCGGATGTCCTATATCGCGGAGGCGGCCACCGCGCCGCCCAAGGACGCGACCGGCCATCCCTTCACCGATATCCCGAAGATGACCGATGAGGACGGCCTGGTGGTCGCCCGCGGTGAGCTCGTGTACGCGGTGCTCAACCTGTACCCGTACAACCCCGGCCACATGATGGTGGTCCCGTACCGTCGCGTCGCCAACCTGGAAGACCTCACCGACGCCGAGAGCGCCGAACTGATGGAGTTCACCCAGCAGGCCATCCGGGTGATGAAGCGGGTGTCGCGACCGCACGGTTTCAACGTCGGGCTCAACCTCGGTGGCGTCGCGGGCGGGTCGCTGGCCGACCACCTGCACCAGCACATCGTGCCGCGATGGGGCGGTGACGCGAACTTCATCACCGTGGTGGGCGGGGTCAAGGTGATGCCCCAGTTGCTCAGGGAGACCAGGGCGCTGCTCGCGGCGGCCTGGGACGAGGAGTAGATCGGTGCTCAGCATCTTCGGTCGCGCGACGTTCGCCAAAGCGACGGCGCCGCTCGGCAGGGCACTGGTGCGCACCGGCCTCACCCCGGACACGATGACTCTCATCGGGACCGCAGCCTCGATCGCCGCGGCGGTCACGCTGTTCCCGTCCGGTCACCTGTTCTGGGGAACCATGGTGATCTGGCTGTTCGTCATGTTCGACATGCTCGACGGCGCGATGGCACGGGCTCGCGGCGGCGGGACGAAATACGGCGCCGTGCTCGACGCCACCTGCGACCGCCTTGCCGACGGCGCGATTTTCGGTGGTCTGGCCTGGTGGGCGGTCTATCACGAGCACAGCAAGCCGCTGTTCTTCGCTACCCTGGTCGTGCTGGTGACCTCGCAGGTCATCTCGTATGCGAAAGCGCGGGCCGAAGCCAGCGGACTGTCGGCCGACGGCGGCCTCATCGAGCGCCCGGACCGGCTGGTCATCGTGCTGGTGGGCGCCGGATTGACCGGCATCGGCGGATATTGGGGGATCGAATGGCTGACCTGGGCGGTGCACGTCGCGATGTGGATCCTCGCGGTGCTCAGCATCGTGACGGTATTCCAGCGCGTGCTGGCGGTACGCAATTCGCCGGGCGCGCGCGACATCATCCCGATGCCGCGTCCGCAGGAGCCGGCCGAGGACTCGACGGAGCGGCAGTCGTGACCACGACCGCCACCCGGCCGCGGGCCGCGCAGGCCCTCGACGGCGTTGCCGCACGCATCAAGAGCGGGCTCAGCGACCGTGGTTACGCGACAGGCTGGCGGCTGGTGCGGGCCCTTCCGGAGCCGGTCGCGCGCAGGCTGTTCGATTGGGGCGCCGACCGCGTGGTGCGAGACGGCGGTCCGGAACAACTGCGCCGCAATCTTGCTCGCGTGCTCGGGGTCGCACCGGAGGCCGTGCCCGACGAGCTGATCCGCGCCAGCATGCGGTCCTACGCGCGCTATTGGCGCGAGGCGTTCCGGTTGCCGACTATGGACCATGGCGCGCTGGCTTCCCCTGGCCGGATACCGGTGGAGGGTCTTGCCCATCTGGACGCCGCGCTCGCCGGAGGTCGCGGCGGGATTTTGGTGCTGCCCCATTCGGGTAACTGGGATATGGCGGGTATGTGGCTGGTGCAGAACTACGGCACTTTCAGCACCGTCGCCGAGCGGTTGAAGCCGGAATCGCTGTTCGAACGGTTCGTCGCATACCGCGAGAGCCTCGGCTTCGAGGTGTTCGCGCTGACCGGTGGCGAGCAGCCGCCGTTTCCGCAGCTGGCGGCGCGATTGCGGGAGAACAAGATCGTCTGCCTGATGGGTGAGCGGGATCTGACCGGTAAGGGCGTACCGGTGAATTTCTTCGGTGAGCGCACCTGGATGCCCGCCGGGGCGGCGAAGCTGGCGATCGAGACCGGTGCGGCGCTGATGCCGGTGCACGCCTGGTTCACCGTCGACGAGTCCGGGCATGAGGGTTGGGGTATGAAAGTCGATGCCCCGCTGGATATTTCGGGTGGTGTCGGTCCTGCCGCGCAGGCGCTGGCCGATCGCTTCGCGGCGAATATCGCAGCACATCCCGCCGACTGGCACATGCTGCAACCGCTGTGGGAGAGCGATCTGTCCGAACAGCGACGCGCCAGAATCGCGGCCGCGCAGGCGGATCTGGACGATCCGGGCATACGCGGCGGCGGCAACGACGGGGGAGACGCGCAGCGATGAAGATCGGCATGGTCTGCCCCTATTCGTTCGACGTCCCTGGCGGTGTGCAGGCGCATGTGGTCGAGCTGGCGCGGGTCATGATCGAACGTGGGCACAAGGTGAGTGTCCTTGCGCCCGCGTCTGATTCGACGCCGCTGCCGGAGTTCGTGGTCTCGGCGGGCCGGGCGGTGGCGATCCCGTACAACGGCTCGGTCGCGCGGTTGTCGTTCGGGCCGACGGCCTACACCCGCATCCGCCGCTGGATCGACGGCAACGATTTCGACGTGCTGCACATCCACGAGCCGAACGCGCCGAGCCTGTCCATGCTCGCGCTCAAGATCGCCGAAGGCCCGATCGTGGCAACCTTCCACACCTCGACGACGAAATCGCTGGTGCTCAGTACTTTTCAGGGTGTGCTGCGTCCGTATCACGAGAAGATCAGTGGCCGGATCGCGGTCTCGGAACTGGCGCGACGCTGGCAGGTCGAGGCGCTGGGCTCGGACGCGGTGGAGATCCCCAACGGCGTCGACGTCCCCGCCTTCGCCCGCGCCCCGATGCTCCCCGGCTATCCACGCCGGGGCCCGACCGTACTGTTCCTCGGACGCTACGACGAACCACGCAAGGGCATGGAAGTGCTGCTCGGCGCATTGCCCGAGCTGGTGGGCAAACATCCGGAGATCGAGATCCTGATCGTCGGTCGCGGTGACGAGGAACGGCTGCGCAAGGAGGCGGGCCCGCACGCCGGGCATCTGCGGTTCCTCGGGCAGGTCTCCGATGCAGACAAGGCTTCGGCGATGCGCAGCGCGGACGTCTACGTGGCGCCGAATCTGGGTGGTGAGAGCTTCGGCATCATCCTGATCGAGGCGATGGCCGCGGGTACCGCGGTCGTCGCCAGCGAACTCGACGCGTTCCGCCGTGTGCTGCGCGACGGCCTCGCGGGTCTGCTGGTGCCGGTGGGTGATTCCGCGGCGCTTGCCACCGCGCTGGACACCGTGCTCACCGATGACACCCGGCGCGCGGAATTGGTGCGGGCGGCGACGCAGGTCGTCGGCGAATACGACTGGCCGGTGGTGGCCGAACAGATTCTGCGGGTGTACGAGACGGTGGCCGTCGGCGACATCCGGGTGAGGGCAGCCGGATGATCACCTTTTCCGCGACAACCGTTCTCGTCCTCGCTCTGATCGCCGCGGTGGTCGTGGCCATCGGGCTGTGGGCCTACTCCACCGCCAACCGGCTCGACCGGCTGCATGTGCGATCGGATCAGTCCTGGCAGGCGCTCGACGGCGCGCTGGCGCGCCGTGCCGTTGTCGCCCGTGCGGTGGCAATGGCGATCGCGGGTCCGGTCTCCGATCCGGTGCTCGCCGATCAGGCCAAACAGCTGTCCACGCTGGCCGATCGCGCCGAACGCGCCGGTCGCGCCGACCGGGAAACGGTCGAGAACCAGCTCTCGGCGGCGTTGTCGTCGGTCGATATCGGGCAGCTGCGCCCGCAACTGGTGGCCGAACTGGCCGACGCCGAGGCCAGGGTGCTGATCGCACGCAGGTTCCACAACGACGCTGTCCGCGACACCCTGGCGCTGCGCACCCGGCGTCCGGTGCGGATTCTGCATCTGGGCGGTACCGCCCCACTGCCGACCTACTTCGAGATCACCGAACGCGCGACCCCGGCCGCCGCGACCGGTCTCGAGGTCGACACCATCCGCACCTCTGCCCGGGTGGTGCTGATCGACGACCAGGGCCGCGTGCTGCTGATGCGCGGCAACGATCCGAAAGTGCCGGAGGTGTCGTTCTGGTTCACCGTCGGCGGCGGCGTGGAACCGGGGGAGAGCCTGCGGGCCGCGGCGGTCCGGGAGATCCACGAGGAAACCGGGTTCACCGCGGATCCGGCGGCGCTGCGCGGGCCGATCTGGCGGCGGGTGGCGGTGTTCCCGTTCAATGGCGAGCTGATCCGCTCCGAGGAGCTGTTCTTCGCCCTGCGGGTGCAATTGTTCGATCCGCGACCCGCCAACCTCACCTACGTCGAGCGGCGATCCATCACCGGACACCGCTGGTGCACCGCGGCCGATATCGCCGCACTCGATGCTTCCGGCGAAACGGTGTACCCGTATCACCTCGACGAACTCATCGCCGAAGCCGCCTCCGCTGCGGCCGCCGATACCGACCCAGAGGTACGTTCCATCCGGTGAGGCGGCTATTTCCTCGATCACTGTGACCGGATTCACCGTCGTGTTACCGTCGATGCGGTTTGACCGGCCGAGCGAGGGTCGACTCGGTGGGTGGAGGTGAGTAGTACGTGTCGTACATCCTGTTCGATTTCCTGATGCCGATCATCGGCCCCGCCGCTGCGGAGTATTGGGCGACGTTGCTGGTGATCAACCCGATCTGATCCGGCGCAGGTAGTTCGCCGGGCCCGCGGAAGCCGCATCGGGCCCGGCGAATTCGACTCCACCGACCGGCCACGATCGGTCCAGTCCGGCCAGAGGCCGGCGAACGTGCTGGTCGCGGCAAGGCCAGTCGTCTCCAACTGGCTATCAATGGCACTTCGGGGCACGCCTAGAATCGTGTCGTTCTACCGCTGACGACCCCATAGGCGCACATGACACAGGAGTTTGCCGTGACCACGCCCGAGACCACCCAGACCACCGAGGCGACCCGCGAGGCGGGTACCGCGCGCGTGAAGCGCGGTATGGCCGAAATGCTCAAGGGCGGGGTGATCATGGACGTCGTCACCCCGGACCAGGCCAAGATCGCCGAGGACGCGGGCGCAGTCGCTGTCATGGCGCTCGAGCGCGTGCCCGCCGATATCCGCGCCCAGGGCGGCGTGTCCCGGATGAGCGATCCGGACATGATCGACGGCATCATCGCCGCGGTGTCGATCCCGGTGATGGCCAAGGCCCGCATCGGCCACTTCGTGGAGGCGCAGATCCTGCAGAGCCTCGGCGTCGACTACATCGACGAGTCCGAAGTGCTGACCCCCGCCGACTACACCAACCACATCGAGAAGTGGAACTTCACCGTTCCGTTCGTCTGTGGCGCCACCAACCTCGGTGAGGCCCTTCGCCGCATCACCGAGGGCGCGGCCATGATCCGCTCCAAGGGTGAGGCCGGTACCGGCGACGTCTCCAACGCCACCACCCACATGCGTCAGATCCGCCAGGAGATCCGCAAGCTGGCGTCGCTGCCCGCCGATGAGCTCTACGTCGCCGCCAAAGAGCTGCAGGCGCCCTATGAGCTGGTCCGTGAGGTTGCCGAAACCGGCAAGCTGCCGGTCGTGCTGTTCACCGCGGGCGGTATCGCGACCCCGGCCGACGCCGCGATGATGATGCAGCTCGGCGCCGAGGGCGTGTTCGTCGGCTCCGGCATCTTCAAGTCCGGCAACCCGGCCCAGCGTGCCGCCGCCATTGTCAAGGCCACCACCTTCTACGACGATGCCGACGTGCTGGCCAAGGTGTCGCGTGGCCTTGGCGAGGCCATGGTCGGCATCAATGTCGAGGACATCGCGCAGCCGCACCGCCTGGCCGAACGCGGCTGGTGAGCCTGCGCCCGCGATAGGGCGAGCGGATGTGCGCGGAGCGGGTGCCACAGGCACCCGCTCCGATGCGTTTCGCGGTCCCGAGCCCGTGCCGCAACGTGGTCGGCAGTAGCCGAGCTCAGCGCCGAATTCTGCATTGTCGTGGTACTTTCCGAATCTCAGCGAACCCGGTCTAGGAGTTCCGCGACACAGGGGAACGTGCAGATGAACCTTCACAGGACCGGCAGTCTCGCGACCGCCTGCCTGGCCGTGGCCGTGACGCTCGGCCCAGCTGCCACGGCTGCAGCCGACAACGAGCATCCGCCGCTGCCGTCCGCGAAAGCCCTGCAAGACCAGCTGAGCACCGGCCTCGATCCGGTGGCTCGGGTGTGGGCGTGGATCCACCCGGTCCGCAACGAGCACAAGCTCGCGTTCGTCCAGGGCGCACAGGCCGATCCGGAGCTGCCGTATCGGCTGGCGCAGACGGTACATGAAGCCGGGGCGCGGGTCCGCGTCGTCGAGGTGGACCCGGACCCCTTCGGTGACGCCGTCTACGCGAAGGTCGACATCACCCTCAACGGCGAGGCCAGCCCGGCCGAAATTCCGTTCGTGGTCGAGGACGGCACGTGGAAGGTTCAGCTGACCTGGGCCTGCACCATGCTGTCGATACTCGGTGAGCAGTCGCCCGCCTGCGCCTGAACTCGTTATCGCAGTCGCGCGCACCTGGTCCGCCCCGGCCACGCGCGACCTGCCTGGGGTCGAGGCCGATGTGACCGCCGTCATCCCGGTACGCCCGTGCTGCGCCCCCTGCCGGACCGACCCCGCCTGCGTGCGAACATAGAGATCCCGTCGGGGACCGGCCGGTACGAAAGTTGCCGTCCGATCGCCCGCACGGTTGCGCAGTACTCACACGACCGGCCAGTGGCGCGGAGAGGCGGAGAAGTTGGCGACCATCGAAGAAGCGCTGGAGATCGATCGGCTCGAGCGAGACATCTTTCGGGGAGCCTCGCCCAAGACCCAGCTACGGCGAACCTTCGGCGGTCAGGTCGCAGGCCAGGCCCTGGTCTCGGCGGTGCGCACGGTGGACCCACGGTTCCAGGTGCATTCGCTGCACGGCTACTTCCTGCGGCCGGGCAACCCCGATCAGCCGACGGTGTACCTCGTCGAACGTATCCGTGACGGACGCTCCTTCTGCACCCGCCGGGTGACCGGGGTTCAGGACGGTGCCGCGATCTTCACCATGTCGGCGTCGTTCCATGTCGGTGACGAAGGCCCGTCCCATCAGGACGAGATGCCGGTGGTGCAGGCGCCCGACGAGCTGCCCGATGCGAAGACCACCATGAGCCCCGAGCGACTGTGGGCCATGCGGGAATGGGAGCACTGGGACATCCGCCCGGTCCCGCAGGAGTCGGTCACCCAGCGGCCGGGAGTGGTTTCCCCGCAGCAGGTGTGGTTCCGCTACCGGCACCCGCTGCCCGACGACCCGCTGTTCCACGTGTGCACCCTCGCGTACATGAGCGATATGACGCTGCTGGGTTCGTCGAAGGTCACCCACCCCGACGAGCCCACCCAGGACGCCTCGCTCGACCACGCCATGTGGTTCCTGCGCCCGTTCCGCGCCGACGACTGGCTGCTCTACGACCAGTCCTCGCCGTCGGCGGGCTTCGGCCGCGCTCTCACCGGCGGCAAGATCTTCAACCGCGCAGGCGAACTGGTCGCCTCCGTTGTTCAGGAAGGGCTGATCCGCACGCCGCGCGAGAAGTAAGCACGACGCGCGGGCCTCAGACCGCCTGGACCCGGAGATGACACACGATGGTGTCGCTCATCCGTCGCAGTGTGCGTTCGAGTTCGTCGCTGCGATGGCTGGGTAGCACCCGATCCCAGCCGGTGGGCGGATCCACCTCGGCCACGACCACGATCTTGCGCCGATCCGGGAAGGTCTGGCGCAGATAGTGGGCGACCGGGCCTGCGACGGTCGCGTCGTGGTCGGGGAGCAGGACCAGCGGAACCTCGGGATGCCAGTTCTCCCAGGCGGCGGTGAACTCCTCGGCGCGTTCGTCGTCCAGGCAGACGTGCACCGCCACCACCTCGCTCCCCAGCGACAGCGCCGCCGACAATGCCTCACAAGTGAGCCCGGATACCTCCGCCGCAGGAACCACGACGACGGCGTCCCGCCCTCGCGGTGCGGGCGGCACGGCGTCCGCGCGACGCTGGGCGCCGATGAGTCGATAGGCGCGTCGCACCCGCCGCATCCCGAAGACCAGCGCGGCCAGCACGACAATGATCAGCCACGCGCCCTCCTGGAATTTCACGGCCATGGTGACGACGGCCGCCGCGCCGGTCGCCGCGGCACCGAATCCATTGAGCGCCAACCGCAGCCGGCGACGTGGGGCGTGCGGTGTCGCCCACCAGTGGCGCACCATGCCGGCCTGGGCGAGGGTGAACCCGACGAACACGCCGATCGCGAACAGCGGCACCAGCGCGTTCATGTTTCCGCTGGATCCGATCAGCAGCACCGCCGCGCAGATCCCGAGAGCGAGCACACCGTGCCGGTACACCCGTCGCGGCGAATTCACGGCGAACCGGTGCGGCAGGCAGTTGTCGTCGGCCAGCAGCCGAGCCAAGGTCGGCAGTCCGCCATACGAGGTGTTGGCCGCCAGCGCCAGCAGCACCACGGTGGCGAATTGCACGATGTAGTAGCCGACTCCGTGGCCGAGCGCCGCCTCGGTCAACTGCGACAGCACCGTGGTGCCCGCGACGGGGTGCAGGGCGAATTTCTCGATCAGCAGGGCGAGTCCGATGAGCATCGTGCCGAGCAGCGCTCCCAGCGCCACCTCGGCGCGCTGCGCCCGGCGGATACCGGGCGAGCGGAAGTCCGGCACCGCGTTGGCGATAGCCTCCACGCCGGTCAGCGCCGCGCATCCGCTGGAGAAGGCCTTGAGCAGCAACAGGACTCCGACCGTCTGCACATCCGTCACCGCGGCCGCGCCCGTGGTGACGCTCGCCGGCTCCGCACGCAGCAGCCCCGCGACGATCACGGTGCAGATGCCGGCCACGAACACGATCGTCGGCACCATGAACGCACGTGCGCTGTGGGTGATACCAAGCAGATTCACCGCCGTGATGCCGATCAGCACCGCAAGGCACAGCCACACCGTGTAGTTGTGCAGCGCCGGGAACGCCGAAGTCAGCGCCGCCACACCGGCCGCGATGGACACCGCGACATTCAGCACGTAGTCCACGATCAGCGAGGCCGCCGCCACCAGCGCCGCGCGATCGCCCAGCTGTGCCTTGGCCACCGCATAGGCGCCGCCACCGTTGGGGAACGCCGCGATGACCTGGCGGTAGGAGGCGATCAGCACCGCGAGCAGCGCGGTGATCGCCAGGGTGACCGGCAGCGTCATCCCGAGTCCGGCCGAGCCCGCCGCGGCGAGCACCAGCACGATGGCCTCGGGGCCGTAGGAAACCGACGCCATCGCGTCCAGTGAGAGCCCGGACAAGCCCGTCGGGACGGTCAGTCCTCGGCGTGCGGCGGATACGTCCCCGGGCCCCGGTGACGGCAACACAGTAGTCATGTCAGCGAGTGTCGGCCCGTGCGCGACGATCATCGGCGGGGCTTGACGCAATGTTGACGGCGACCGTGAGCAGGCCCACAGCGCGACGCCTCGTAAGCTCTGCGGGGTGAACGGTTCAGCGGTCGCCGCGCCCGCGGCGCAGACCTCCGCGCGCGAGAGCGCCCAGCCTGCCATCGGTGTGCTGGCCCTGCAGGGTGATGTGCGCGAACATGTGTCGGCGCTGGAGCGCTGCGGTGCGCGTCCGGTGCTGGTGCGCCGGGTCGAGGAGCTCGCGGCCGTCGACGGGCTGGTGCTGCCCGGTGGGGAATCCACCGCCATCAGCAAACTGCTCGAGGTGTTCGAGCTGCTGGAACCGTTGCGCGCCCGGCTGCGTGACGGGCTGCCCGCCTTCGGGTCGTGCGCGGGCATGATCTTGCTCGCCGACGAGGTGCTCGACACCCGCCCGGATGCCAAGCATCTGTCCGGAATCGATATGACAGTGCGGCGCAATGCTTTCGGCCGTCAGGTCGATTCCTTCGAAACCGATCTCGAGTTCGCCGGGCTCGACGATGGACCGGTCCGCGCGGTGTTCATCCGGGCACCATGGGTCGAGCGGGTGGGTGAGGGCGTCGAGGTGCTGGCACGGGTGCCGAGCGGTCCGGCCGCGGGCAGGATCGTCGCCGTGCGTCAGCGCAATGTCCTCGCGACGTCGTTCCATCCTGAAGTCACCGGCGATCTGCGGGTGCACCGAATGTTCGTCGATCTGGTTCGCGCGAGCTGATCAGGGCCCGCCAGGCCACACGCCGCACCCCTGCCGAGTAGGCTGATCGAGTTGTCCGCCCGGCGCAGCCGGTACCGTAGACGACCACACATGCCATCGACCTGAAGGAAGTAGGGGAATGAGCGGCCACTCCAAATGGGCCACCACCAAGCACAAGAAGGCGGCGATCGACGCGAAGCGCGGCAAGCTCTTCGCCAAGTTGATCAAGAACATCGAGGTGGCGGCCCGGACGGGTGGCGGTGACCCGGAGGGCAACCCGACCCTGTTCGACGCCATCCAGAAGGCGAAGAAGTCGTCGGTCCCCAACGACAACATCGAGCGTGCCCGCAAGCGAGGTGGCGGCGAGGAAGCCGGCGGCGCCGACTGGCAGACCATCATGTACGAGGGCTACGGCCCCAATGGTGTCGCCGTGCTGATCGAATGCCTCACCGACAACCGCAACCGCGCCGCAGGTGAGGTGCGTGTCGCGATGACCCGCAACGGCGGCAATATGGCCGACCCGGGTTCGGTGTCGTACCTGTTCCACCGCAAGGGCGTCGTCATGCTGGACAAGAACGGCCTGTCCGAGGACGACGTGCTGATGGCGGTCCTGGACGCGGGCGCCGAAGAGGTCAACGATCTCGGTGAAGCCTTCGAGATCATCAGCGAGCCCGGCGACCTGATCGCGGTGCGTTCGGCGCTGCAGTCCGCCGGTATCGACTACGACTCCGCCGAGTCCGGCTTCCAGCCCTCGGTCAGTGTCGCGGTCGACGCCGACGGCGCGCGCAAGGTCTTCAAACTGGTCGACGCCCTCGAAGACAGCGACGACGTGCAGAACGTTTACACCAACGTCGACGTCTCCGACGAGGTCCTCGCTGAACTGGACGACTGACCCGGCCATTCGACGACTCGTCGGCGACTGGAGTCTCGAGGCCCCCGCACTGGTGCGCGCACCGATGCGGGGGCTTTCTGTGTCGAGGCAGCGGGCGCCGTCCCTCGAGTTGACGAGCGACACTGAACGGCCAAGGCAGATGCGGCAGCGGGTGATGCCCTCGGCGTCAGCGGATGAACCGTGACGGTTCAGCCGGTCTGCAGTTCGTAGTGCTCCTTCATCGCCGGGTAATAGTCGTCGAAATCGGGGCGGTCGGTGCCGGCGCGGGCGGCGCCGAGCATGTCGAGGTAGAACTCCCAGCCCGGTCCGACCTGCGGAGCCTGAGCAATCTCGTCCTCGGTGCGCAGGTGGTGGGTGAATCGCAGTTCGGTGGTGCCGTCTGTTTCGGTGAGCTCCACGTCCAGGAACCAGGATCCGGCCTCGTCCTCGGCGGAGACGCCGAGGTGGCGGGGCGGCTCGCAGGCGTCGATGCGCATATCCATCCATGGCTCGTCGTCTTCGAACGCCATCTGCACCTTGATGGTCTTACCGGCGCCCGCCTCGCCCTCCCAGGGGCCGAACCAGCGCGCGGTGCGGTCGGATTCGGTGATACTGGCCCACACGTCCTCGATCGGGGCGCGGTAGATGCGGGTCAACACCAGGTCCCGGCCGGTCGGCGCGGGAAACAGTCGTCCGGTGGGTCGGGGGGTCATGCGGTGTTCTCCTTTGTCGTCGCGTGGTCCGCGGTGCGGCGTTCGCGCCTGGTGCGGTAGACCTCGGTGTCGAGTGCGTCGAGGTGGCGTTCCCAGGTGGCCGACTGGGTGAATGCGGTCAGCCAGTCGGTGAGGGCGCCGAAGGGCGCGGTGTCGAGCCGGTAATAGCGCTGTCTGCCGACGAGTTTGTCGTGTACCAGGCCGCTGTCGCGCAGGACGCGCAGATGTCTGCTGATCGCGGGCCTGCTGATGGTGAAGTGTCCGGCGATCTCACCGGCGGTGAGCCGGGTACCGCGCAGCATCTCCAGGATTTCCCGGCGTACCGGATCGGCGATCGCGCCCGCCACCTCGTCCACGGAGAAAGTGTAACCATGTGGTTACGCATTTGTCCATCGATGGAGTTCGTGAAACGGCGGGAGAGTGGCGACGGCCCGATCAGTGCCGCCGCCTACAGGGATCGTGCGGGATCACTCCGCGATTTCGGTGCGGTCGCTCCAGGCGTAGACCGGCAGTCGACCTTCGGGTGTGTCCTGCTCCCGTCCGGTGGTCTTGAAGTGTTCGTAGCCACCTTTGAACTGGATCTTCAGCTCGTACCCGGGCGGGGTGATCGGCACGATACGTTCGGGCAGGTCCTGCGGCCCGCCCTCGAGGACAGCCTTGGCGCCAATGCTCATACTCGGATGGTAGAAGCGCGCGCGCTCCGAATGCGGGACATTCGCCACCGGTGTGCGCATCGGTTTGCCAACGATATGCCCGGCGGTGCCCGGATTCGCCGCGGAAAACGGTGGCGACGTCACGGTATGCCGGTGAGAATCGAGGAATGGTCGAGCTGCTGTTCGTGCGCGGAGACATCACCGAACAGGAGGTGGACGCGGTGGTCAACGCCGCGAATTCGTCGCTGCTCGGTGGTGGGGGAGTCGACGGTGCCATTCACCGTCGTGGCGGGCCCGAAGTCCTGGCCGAATGCCGCAAACTCCGCGCCTCCCAATATGGCAAGGGCTTGCCGACGGGCCAGGCGGTGGCCACAACGGCGGGAAACCTCCCGGCCCGCTGGGTCATCCACACCGTGGGACCGGTGTGGTCGGCCGGTGACGACCGCTCCGCCCTGCTGGCCTCCTGCTACCGCGAATCACTTCGGGTCGCCGATGAACTGGGTGCGGACACCGTCGCGTTTCCAGCGATCTCGACCGGCATCTTCGGCTGGCCGATCGACGACGGTGCCCGCATTGCCATCGAAACGGTCACCCACACCAGCACTTCGGTACGCGAGGCTCGCTTCGTCCTGTTCGATGAACGCGCCCACGCCGCCTTCGCTGCCCACGCGCCGGACTGACCGGACTCACCTCCGCGGCGCCCGACTCACCGCGCCGATCAGCACTGCCGCGCCGGCGCGTCCACTGCGACGGCGGCGGTCGATGGCGGGGGCAGCGGCGGCAACAGCAGAACCAGCGCGAGGGCTTAGTGCCTGCGCCGCGGCCTCTGGGTGGCTGGTCGACGCCGTTGGGCCCTGCCTAGTACCGTGCTGGGGGATCGGCTTTTTCGTTCGGGACTTCATCATCGGCGCCCGCATCGGGTGTCCGGTATCCGCCAGGGAGAGGCAGGGCTATGACCACAACGATCGGCAAGGTCACCGTGCTCGGCACGGGCGTGCTCGGCTCGCAGATCGCATTCCAGACCGCCTACAGCGGCTTCGACGTGGTCGCCTACGACATCGACGACGCGGCCGTGGAGAAGGCGGCGTCCCGGTTCGACGGTTTGGTGCAGACCTATCGGGACGAGGTGGCCGGTGCGGCCGACGGCAAGGCCGAGGACGGGCGGGCGAGGATCCGGCTCACCGCCGACCTCGCCGACGCGGTGCGCGAAGCCGATCTGGTCATCGAGGCGATCCCCGAGGTGCTGAAGATCAAGATCGACACCTATACCGAGCTCGGCAAGCTGGCCCCGCAGTCGACGATCTTCGCCACCAACTCCTCCACCCTGCTGCCCAGCGATATGAAGGACGCGACCGGCCGCCCGGACCGATTCCTCGCCCTGCACTTCGCCAATCGGGTGTGGACGTTCAACACCGCCGAGGTGATGGGTACCGCCGACACCGATCCGCAAGTGTTTCGCACGGTGGTGCAGTTCGCGAAGGACATCGGCATGGTGCCGATCGAACTGCACAAGGAAAAGGCCGGCTACGTACTGAACTCATTGCTGGTGCCGTTCCTGAACGCGGCGGGCGAGCTGGTCGCCGATGGTTACGCCGACCCCGAGACCGTCGACAAGACCTGGAAGATCGCCACCGGCGCACCTATGGGCCCGCTGCAGATCTTCGACATCGTCGGCCTCACCACCGCGTACAACATCTCCGCCCACGGCGACGAGGCCGCTCAGCGATTCGCCGCGTACCTGAAGGAGAACTACATCGACAAGGGCAAACTCGGCATAGCCACCGGGGAAGGGTTCTACAAATATCCGAGCAAGTAGCCGCAGGCCCGTGCAGGTAGCCGTCTGCGGCCCCAGCGCCTGCACCGACATCGACACCGCGAATGCGCGGACGGTCGGGCGGCTGCTCGGCGAGGCCGGGGCGACCGTGTTGTGCGGTGGCGGCACCGGGGTCATGGCCGCGGTGGCCGAAGGCGCTTCGCGCGCTGGTGGATTGGTGATCGGCGTGCGCCCCGACACCGACCGTGGTGGCACGTGCGCGGGCCTGTCGGCGGTGCTCTATACGAACATGGGCGAGGCACGCAACGCGATCCTGGTGCGCTCGGCCGACGCTGTCATCGTCATCGGCGGATCGTGGGGCACGCTGTCGGAATTGGCACTGGCCCGGCACCGTGCGACCGTCCCGGTCGTGTCCCTCGGCGGTTGGCGGGTCGTGGATGCCGACGGCGCGCCGTTGAACATCGGGATGATCGCCGACGATCCTGCCGAGGCCGTGGAATTGGCCCTCGCGCGGAGATCGCCCGGACGGCGGTGAGTACACGGCATGGACATACCTCCGCGCGCGGTGAGCAAGCACGCCGAGCGCCTGCCTCGACTCAGTGCGTCCTACGTCGACGGATCAGTGCGACGAGAATGCCGGCTGCGGCCACGACGCACACGCCGAGCGCACTCGCGACCCACACCACCGGCGGCACTCCGTCACCATCTCCGGACTCGCCCGCGGCGACGGTCTGGTCACCACCGGGGCGATCGACCGGCTTGTCGTTGCCGAAGGTTTCGCCTGCGGCTTCCCGGTATTGGGGTCCGGGCTCCGGGTCGCCGGTGACATCGAGTTCCAGCTCGATCGGTACCCCTGCGGCCCGCTCATTCCCGGCCGACGGGCTCAGCTTCACCGCGATGTAGTACCAACCGGCCACCGCCTGTTTTGCGATGGCGCCGTCACGGACATCACGATTCAGGTATCGGACCGGCGCGGTCGCCAGCGCGGGATCGTTCGTCGGCAGGATCTTCTCGTGCCCCCCGTAGGAGGTGGTGTCGGAGTCGATTTCCTCGCGAGAGGGCGCATAGAGCGTGGTGGCGATATTGGAGATGTTCTCGGATCCGCGCCCCGGTGTCTCGGCGAAACGCACTCGGTAGGCCAGGGCCTGACCCCAATCCAGTTTCACCCGGTAGAAAACGAACTCACCGCGCTGCAAAGTATCGGTGTACCGGCCGGATTCGGGCAGCGTGGCCGCGACGTTGAACGATCCACCGCCGGTTACCGGCACCATCGGGCCGTCCGGTGCGGTGAAGGTGACCGGGGCCGGTTCGGCGGCCTCCCCGGGATCGGTTACCGCGGGCTCGATACCGACCGAAACCTCGACCGGCAGTTGGGCTGGTGCGTTATCGGCGACATGGGCCCATTCCAGGGTGAAGTAGTACCGGCCGCCACCGGTGCATTTGGCGGTGCTCGGGCTGTCCGACTCCGGCTGTGTCGCACCGTCCCACACCGTGCCGACCGTCAGTGCGACACCATCGGCAGATCGAGTGGCCAACTCGTTCTCGTAGGCGTGGCAGTCGTGTCCGTCGGTGCCGAACACCCGCAGATCGAGACGGTTGTTCGCGGACACGGCCTCGCCGCCGCGCGGGAACGAAACGGTGCCACTGAAATACGCTGTCGCGCCCTCGGGGACATCCACCGCGTAGAAGCGCTGCTTCTTCTGCCCGAGCACATCCAGATACTGGCCGGGCTCGGCGACCGGCGCGTCTCGGTAACCGTCGGTCCCTTCGATCGGGGTGCCCACCGCGGAGTAGTTGCGCAACGCGGTGGCGCTGACCCGGGGCAGCACCTGTCCGAGGGTCTTGCCGTCGACCGCGTCGGTGTAAGTGCCGCCTGTGCTCTGCGCGATGCAGGTCAGCTGGGCGCGGGAGGGATCGTCGACGCCGAAACCGATGGCGTGCACGACGAGATCGGTGCCCTGTGCCTCGAGCTCACGGGCGACCTCACACGGATCGGGCGGCATGCAGGTGTCCAGACCGTCGGATACCAGCACGATCGACTTCGGGCCGTCCTTCGGCAACGCATCGTTCGCCGTGCGCAGCGATGTGCCGATCGGGGTGTAGCCGCGCGGAGCGATCTGATCGACCGCAGAGGTCAGTGCGGATTTATCGATGGTCTCGGCGGGTTGCAGTACTCGGACATCGCGGCAGCCCGCGTCTTTCTCCGCATCCGAGTTCCCTGTCTCGGTGCCATACACCGTCAGGCCGACTGTGGATGCGTCCGGCGCTGAGGCGACGAAGGTCCGCACGGCGGTCTTGGCGGCGTCCATCTTGGTCCCGCCGCTGGGATCGGCCGCGAGCATCGAGCCCGACGCGTCGAGCACGAGCATCGTGGGCGCGTACTGCGGCTGCTGCGGGGATGGCTGGGCGAAGGCGGGTGTGGCAACGGAAACCAGGCCGATCACCCCGGCCGCCACCGCGCCGATGACCTTTGTCGATAGCGACACGCTGACACAACTCCAATCACTGCATTCACTGCTGTCGCATGTCAGGACATGCGGCGCACGGGACCCTACGTCACCCCAGAGGTTGCGGCCAGGTGTGGGAATCGCTGAGCGCGCCCGGCGCCGTCGCGATATGGCGGGGTCCGTGTCGCTCGAACCGCCCGCGCCGCGCGTCGACTAGACTTCGAACAACTGTTCGCGTGTCCGAAGGGGTGTTTTCCGTGCGGGTGATGGGTGTCGACCCCGGGCTCACTCGATGCGGGCTCAGCATGGTCGAAGGCGGTGTCGGCAGGAAGGTCACCGCACTCGACGTCGACGTCGTGCGCACCCCCGCGGACATGGATCTGGCGCTGCGGCTGATGGCGGTCGCCGACGCCGCCGAGCACTGGATGGACACCCACCGCCCCGCCGCGGTGGCGATCGAGCGCGTCTTCGCCCAGCACAATGTGCGCACCGCGATGGGCACGGCACAGGCGGGTGGGGTGATCGCATTGGCCGCCGCGCGGCGCGGTATACCCGTCGCATTCCACACCCCCAGCGAGGTGAAGGCCGCCGTCACCGGTAACGGCACCGCCGACAAAGCCCAGGTGACAGCCATGGTCACCCGGATTCTCGGGCTGCAGGTCGCGCCCAAACCGGCCGACGCCGCCGATGCGCTCGCCCTGGCCATCTGTCATTGTTGGCGTGCCCCGCTGATGGAGCGCATGGCCCGCGCCGAAGCCCAGGCCGAACAGGCACGCAAGCGGTATGCCGAGAAGCTGGATCGACAACGGAAGGCGGTGCGCCGGTGATCGCGTCGGTACGCGGTGAGGTACTCGAGATCGCGCTCGACCATGTAGTGGTCGAGGCCGCCGGCGTCGGCTATCGGCTCAACGCCACCCCGGCCACCCTGTCCGGGCTCACCCGCGGGGAACAGGCTCGGCTGTACACGGCGATGATCGTGCGCGAGGACTCGATGACGCTGTACGGGTTCGCCGATACCGAGGCGCGTGACCTGTTCGGTCTCCTGCAAACCGTCTCCGGTGTCGGCCCTCGGCTGGCGATGGCCGTCCTTGCGGTGCTCGAACCCGAAGCGCTGCGCAAGGCGCTGGCCGAAAGCAATGTCGCCGCGCTCACCCGGGTGCCCGGCATCGGCAAACGCGGCGCCGAGCGCATGGTCGTCGAACTGCGCGACAAGGTGAATCTCGTTCCGGTGCAATCAGGTCCGCCCGGCAGTGCGCCCGCGGCGGTGGTCACGCCGGTGCGCGATCAGGTCGTCGAGGCACTCACCGGGCTGGGATTCCCCCTCAAACAGGCCGAACCGGCCGTCGACTCCGTCCTGGCCGACGATCCGGCTGCCACCACTTCGGCCGCGCTGCGCGCCGCGCTCGGCATGCTGGGCAAGAACCGGTAGGCGCAGATGGAATACGACGAGCACGATCACGACGAATCCCCGGTCAGCGCACACTATTCCAGCGTCGACGGAGATATCGAGACCAGCCTGCGCCCGAAATCGCTGGACGACTTCATCGGCCAGCCCCGGGTGCGTGAACAGCTCGCGCTGGTTCTGCGCGGTGCGCGCGGGCGTGGCGGCACCCCCGACCACATCCTGCTGTCCGGCCCGCCCGGCCTCGGCAAGACCAGCATGGCGATGATCATCGCCGGCGAACTCGGCACCGCCCTGCGGATCACCTCCGGTCCGGCGCTGGAACGCGCCGGTGATCTGGCGGCTATGCTGAGCAATCTGGTCGAGGGCGATGTGCTGTTCATCGACGAAATCCACCGGATGGCGCGGCCCGCCGAGGAAATGCTGTACCTGGCGATGGAGGACTTCCGGGTCGACGTGGTTGTCGGCAAGGGCCCGGGCGCCACCTCGATCCCGCTCGATATCGCGCCGTTCACCCTGGTCGGCGCCACCACCCGCTCCGGTGCGCTGACCGGTCCACTGCGCGACCGTTTCGGCTTCACCGGCCATATGGATTTCTACGAACCGAGCGAACTACTCGGCATTCTGCTGCGGTCGGCGCGCATCCTCGGCGTCGATATCGACCACGACGCCGCCGCCGAGATCGCCGGACGTTCCCGCGGCACCCCGCGTATCGCCAACCGGCTGCTGCGCCGCGTCCGTGATTACGCCGAGGTCCGCGCCGACGGTCACATCACCAAGCCCATCGCCGCGGCGGCGCTGCAGGTGTACGACGTCGACGGCCTCGGCTTGGACCGGTTGGACCGGGCCGTGCTGGGCGCGCTGGTCCGCGGCTTCGGCGGCGGGCCGGTCGGGGTGTCGACGCTCGCGGTCGCGGTGGGGGAGGAGGCCGCCACCGTCGAGGAGGTCTGCGAACCGTTCCTTGTCCGCGCAGGCATGGTGGCCCGCACACCACGTGGCCGTGTCGCGACGGCGACGGCCTGGGAGCACCTCGGGCTGGTTCCGCCGCCAGACCTGGTCTTCGGGTCGATCGAAGTCCGTGGGCGTGAACCACATCCGACGCTGGACCTGTTCGAGTAGGCGAACAGACAACCTCAGCGCAGGTACGCGGGTTGCTGCAGCGCGGTGATCACCAGATCGAGAAACGCATCCACTTCGTCGCGCTGATAGCCGCGTACCCCCAGGCGCGCCACCGTGAACCGCACCGCGCGCACATCCTCGACAGTGAGACTGCCCGGGCCGTCGTGCGCCAGTGTCGCGGCGACCAGATCGAGAAAGGCATCCACCTCTTCGATGTGGTACCCGCGCTGCTCGAGCGGTGCTGGGGTGAACCGCATCCGGTGCACATCGGCAGGTGTCAGCAACGTCGCCGGCGCGGGTGCCGGTGCTGCCGCGGGCACCGGCCGCACTCCACGCTGGCGGAACTCGAGTTCGGCACGCACCCGGTCGAGGAATTCGTCCACCTGCTCGGCGCGGTAGCCGCGCCGCCCGCCGCGGGGTGCGCCGAAACCGACCTGGCGCAGGTCGTCCGCGGTGAGCGCGCCGCTACCGCCGAGGGTGGCGGCGACCAGTTCGAGGAAGGCGTCGACCTCGTCTGTGTGGTATCCGCGACGTCCGGGCGGGGTCAAAGCGAACGTCGTCTGTCCGACATCCTCGGGAGTCACGGGCGTCATTGTGTCAGCACCTGTGCCGGATTACCGTGCTTCCGGCCAGTTTTCGAGCGCCACGGCCTCGATCACGGTTTGCGCACGCCTTCGATCAGCAGTCGGCGGATCGCCTCGTTGAGGGCGGCGATGGCGGTCTCGTCCATATCGCGCAGCCCGTGCACCACGCCCGCCATCAGCATTCCGGTCACCGCCCGCGCGGTGTTCAGGGTGTCGAGGTCCTCGCGCAGATAGCCCAGCTCTACACCGTGCTCGAGATAGCCGGCGGTCAGTGTGTCGGCCGTGTCGAGCAGCCCGTACAGGCGCTCGGTCAGCTCGTCGTCGATCCCGGTGGCGTGGAACAGCAGCAACTGCGCCACCCGCCGGTCCTCGATCAGGATGTGGGTCAGCGCGGTGCCGATGCGATCGATCTGCTCGCGGTATTCCTCCAGGCTGGTGGCGGCGTCGGGGGCGTTCTCGGTGCCGAGTGCCTCGATGATCCTGGTTGCCAGATCGTCGATGACATGGTCGATGATGTCGCGCTTATTGCTGAAGTACCGGTAGAAGGTGCCGTGGCCGATCCCCAGGTGAGCGGCGATATCGGCGATACCGGTCGCGTGGTAGCCCTTCTCGGCGAAACACACGAAAGCGGTATCGATGATCTCCCGGCGCAGTTCGGCCTTGCGGCGCTCGGCACGTGTGGATGGCTTCGTCACACCTGTGATGATACCGTTGTCACAAACGGAATGATGTGTCATTCCCGGAGAGTCGGTTCAGATAACAGGAGGTTCGACGTGGCGCCTCAGTTCGATGCCATCGTGGTCGGTGCGGGTTTCGGCGGAATGGGGGCGGGTATCGAGCTCGACCGCCTCGGCCTGAGTAATTTCGTCATCCTGGAGCGTGAAGACGATCTCGGCGGCACCTGGCATGTGAACCGGTATCCGGGCCTTGCCGTCGATATCGCCTCGGTGACCTACTCCTATTCCTTCGAACCCAACCCGTACTGGTCGCGGCTGTTCGCGCCGGGTGCCGAACTGAAGAAGTACGCCGAGCACGTCGCCGACAAATACGGCCTGCGCCGCCGGATGCGCTTCGGCACCGTCGTCGACGGCGCCCGCTGGGACGAAGAAGACCAGCAGTGGGTGGTCTCGATCGCCGGCGGGGAAACTCTCACCGGCCGCTACCTACTCGCCGCCACCGGTTTCCTGTCCCAGCCCTACACGCCGCCGTTCCCCGGTATCGAATCCTTCGCCGGCAAGATCATCCACACCACCGCGTGGGACGACGGTGTCGATCTCACCGATCGCAAGGCCGCCGTCATCGGTACCGGCGCCACCGGCGTGCAGCTGGTCCCCGAGGTGGCCAAGAAGGTTCGCGAGCTGACCGTCTTCCAGCGCACCCCGATCTGGGTGGTGCCCAAGGTGGATGCGCCGATTCCGGCGCCGGTGCAGAAGCTGTTCGCCTCGGCCCCGCTGACGCAGAAGGCCGCGCGCCTGGTCAACACCAGCATGCTCGAGGCCTTGATGGTGGTCGGCGTTCTGCACTTCAAGCAGGCCAAACTCATGAACAAGGGCGCGGCGCTGCTGGCCAAGGCCCATCTGCGTGCCCAGGTCCGCGATCCGCAGACCCGCAAGCAGCTCACCCCGCACTACGACTTCGGCTGTAAGCGACCCACCTTCTCCAACCAGTACTTCAAGACCTTCAACGAACCGCATGTGCGATTGGAGACCAACTCGATCGAGCGGATCGAACCCGACGGCATCGTCACCGCCGACGGGCACAAGACCGAGATCGACACCCTCATCCTTGCCACCGGGTTCAACCTGTGGGACGTGAACTTCCCGGCCATCGAGATCATCGGACGCGATGGGGTGAATCTCGGAAAGTTCTGGCGCGACAATCGTTTCCAGGCCTACGAGGGCATCACCGTGCCCAAGTTCCCCAACTTCCTGAGCCTCAACAGCCCCTATTCCTACAGCGGGCTGTCCTACTTCACCACCATCGAGGCGCAGATGAAACATATGGGCAGGCTGTTCGCCGAGCTGTTCCGGCGCGGCGAGACCACCTTCGAGGTGAGCGAGCGCGCCAACACCGAGTTCCTGGACCGAGTGACCACCAAGCTCGACAACTCGGTGTTCTACGGCGGCGACTGCTCGACCGCGCGCAGCTACTACTTCAACCAGCACGGGGAGGCAGCCTTGCTACGCCCGACCAGCACCATCAACGCGCACCGGGAAGCGGTGAGCTTCCCGCTCGACGACTACAGCTACGGCCACAGCGCCTGATATGTCCGCACCCGGGCCCCGCCACCGATGTTTCGGTCGCGGGGCCCGCTGCCGCGCGCTACCGTGCAGCATGGCCCGCACGTCCCTCCAGGGTGTGCGGGTGTGGTGCCGGTGACCGAAGCTGGCAGACTGTGTGAGTACCTGTCCATTCCCACCCCACAGACTAGGGACTGACTTCGACGATGGAACTGCTGTTTCCGCTGCTGCTGGTAGCCCTGCTCGTACCGATGTTCCTCGGCGTCCGCCGCCAGAAGCGGGAAGCCGAGAAGGTCGCCACGATGCAGGAAGGCCTGAAGGTCGGCGACCAGGTCATCACCACGTCGGGTCTGTACGGCACCGTGGTCGAGGCCGATGAAACGACCGTCGATCTCGAGATCGCCGAGGAGGTCGTCACCACCTGGCTGCGTCAGGCGATCCGTGAGGTTCGCATCGACGACGAGGCCGATGAGACGACGACCGGTGACACCGAGGCCGATGAGGCGCCCGGTACCGCCACCGAGGAATCCGCCGAGCAGACCGAAACCCGGCTGACCAAGGACTGACCGTCCGCGTATGCGCCGGATGCCCACCTGCGGATAACCGCACGGCACCCGGCGTCATCGGCGTGTGCCCCGCCTGTTCCACCTCGACTTCCGCCTAGGAGATGACCAACTGTGCCACCTTCCCAGGGATCGGCGCATCCGTTCAGGTTGCTCGGTGTCTATGCCGCGCTGCTGGCCGTGATCTACGCGCTGGTGTTCTTCACCGGTGACCAATCCCCGACACCGAAGCTCGGCATCGACCTGCAGGGTGGCACCCGGGTCACGCTGACAGCACGTACGCCTGACGGCAGCAAACCGAGCCAGGACAGCCTGAAGCAGGCCCAGGGCATCATCGAGAACCGTGTCAACGGTCTCGGTGTCTCGGGATCCGAGGTCGTCATCGATGGCGACAATCTGGTGATCACCGTGCCCGGCGACGACAGCCAGCAGGCGCGCTCGCTGGCCACCACCGCCAAGCTCTACATCCGGCCGGTGCTGCAGGCCGCGCCCGCGACCGCAGGGCAGGCGCCGCAGCCGGGCCAGGGCACTCCGGCGCCGGCTCCCGGCACGACCGGTCAGGCACCCGCTCCCGGCGGCACCGCACCCGCGCCGGAGACCGGCCAGGCTCCCGCACCGCAGAACCGGGTGTTCCCCGCACAGGCGCCGACCGAACCCACGCCCTCGCCGGCGCCCCCTGCCGACGACGCGGATCTGACGCCGCAGGAGCAGACGCAGCAGGAGATCGCCGCTGCCAAGGCGATCAGGCAGAGCGAGGACCCGGCGACGCAGCAGGCCGCGATGGCGTCGATGGACTGCAGCAAGCCCGATCCGCTGGCCGGTAACGACGATCCCGCCAAGCCGCTGGTGACCTGCTCGACCGACGGCACCGAGGTCTACCTGCTCGCCCCCAGCCGCATCGACGGCCAGGAGATCAAGGACGCCTCCTCCGGTCTGAACCAGCAGCAGGCCCGTCACGAGGTCACACTGGAGTTCAAGTCCAGCGGTAGCCAGGCGTGGGCCGATCTCACCGGTGAGTACGTCTACAAGCGAGTGGCGTTCGTGCTGGACTCGCAGGTCGTCAGCGCGCCGGTCGTGCAGCAGGGCCCCCAGCAGGGTGGCAGCACGCAGATCTCGGGCAACTTCACCGCCTCGAGCGCCAAGGAGCTGGCCAACACCCTGAAGTACGGCTCGCTGCCACTGTCGTTCCAGACCTCGGAGGCCGAAACCGTCTCCGCGACGCTCGGTCTGTCCTCGTTGCGCGCGGGTCTGATCGCCGGTGCGATCGGCATGGTCGTTGTCCTGCTGTACTGCCTGCTCTACTACCGCATGCTCGGCTTCCTGGCGGGGCTGTCGCTGGTCGCGGCCGGTATTGCGGTCTACGGACTGATCGTGCTGCTCGGCCGTTGGATCGGGTTCACCCTCGATCTGGCCGGTATCGCCGGTCTGATCATCGGTATCGGTATGACCGCCGACTCGTTCGTCGTGTTCTTCGAACGCATCAAGGACGAGATGCGTGAGGGCCGCAGCTTCCGCTCCGCGGTACCACGCGGCTGGGCCCGTGCTCAGCGCACCAACCTCTCGGGTAAGACGGTCAGCTTGATCGCCGCCGTCGTGCTCTACATCCTGGCCGCCGGGCAGGTCAAGGGCTTCGCCTTCACCCTCGGCCTCACGACCGTGCTCGACGTGATCGTGCTCTATCTGGTCACCGCACCGCTGATGATGCTCGCCGCGCGCTCGCCGTTCTGGGCGAAGCCGTCGGTGAACGGTCTCGGTGTGATGCAACAGATAGCCAGGGAACGCGGCGCGGGCGGACCGGCGCTGGTGAAGGAGACCGCACGATGAGCACTTCGAGCCCGACCCTGGAGCCGGACGCCCCCAACCGTTCGCGGGCCCCGCAGCACGGCTTCTTCGAACGCCTCTACACCGGTACCGGTGGTTTCGAGATCGTCGGCCGCCGCCGGTTCTTCTACATGCTGAGCGCGACGTTCCTGCTGTTGTCGATTCTCAGTATCGCGGTGCGCGGCTTCACCCTCGGAATCGACTTTGCCGGCGGTTCGCGTATTCAGTTGCCCGCATCCGACATAGCGACCACCCAACAGGTCGAGGACGTCTATACCGAGACCATCGGCCATGAGCCGGTGACGGTGCAGAAGGTCGGCTCCGGCGACTCCGCGACCATCCAGGTCCGCTCCGAGACCCTGGACCTAGAGCAAACCGCAGCACTCCAAACCGCGCTGTTCGACGAGTTCCAGCCGAAGAACGCCGACGGCGAGGTGACGCGCAATGCGATCAGCATCGCCGAGATCAGCGAAACCTGGGGCAGTCAGATCACCAGGCAAGCGGTGATCGCGCTGTTGGTCTTCGTGGTCTTGACGATGATCTACATTGCGATCCGCTTCGAACGAGATATGTCGATCGCCGCGATCGCGTCCTTGTTCTTCAACCTGGTCGTCACCGCGGGCATTTATTCGCTGGTCGGATTCGAGGTCACCCCGGCCGCGGTGATCGGTCTGCTCACCATCCTCGGCTTCGTGCTCTACGACAACGTCGTGGTGTTCGACAAGGTCGAGGAGAACACCCGCGGCGTGCTGCACCTGACCAGGCGTACCTACGCAGAACAGGCGAACCTCGCCGCCAACCAGACGCTGATGCGCTCGATCAACACCACCGTGATCGGCATCCTGCCCATCATCGGCATGCTGGTCATCGCGGTGTGGCTGCTCGGTGTCGGCACCCTGAAGGATCTGGCGCTGGTACAGCTGGTCGGCATGATCGTCGGCGCGTATTCGTCGATCTTCTTCGCCGTGCCGGTGCTGGTGTCGATCAAGGAACGCTGGGGCCCGGTGGCCGCGCACACCAAGAAGGTGCTGGCCAAGCGCTCGGGTGCGGCGGGTGCCAAGGCCGCGGCGGCAGGCGAGCGTCGCGCGGGGTCCGCGGCAGGCCGCGAGGTCTCCGAAACGCCGCGTCGTACCCGCGACACCGGCCCGCGCCCCGGAACTCGGCCGAGCGGAAAACGTCACCGGAAGAGCCACTGACGACAGGGGGTTCGGTTCATGCGACAGCCGCGAGGTTTCGCGCGCCGGCCGCATCGCTTGCTCGCGGCCGCGGTCGCCGGGGCGGTGGTGGCCGGGCTGGCGGCCGGATGTTCGAGTGAGAGCCAGGTCCCGTCCATCGGGTTCGCCGTCGACGCGGCCGTCGCCAGCTACAACGGCGGCAGCACGCTCGGCGCGAGTACCGGCGCCCCCGCGGTGTTCGGGCGGGTACTGACCGGCTTCTTCTACACCGGCCCCGACGGCCAGCAGATCGCCGACACCGATGTCGGCACGGCCAAGGAGGTGCCGGGGGAGTCGCAGACCATCCAGTACCGGCTCAATCCCGACGGTGTGTACTCCGATGGTGTACCCACCTCGTGCGACGACCTGATCCTGGCCTGGGCGGCCCGCAGCGGCCGGTTCACCCGGCCTGGCGACGGCGGCCCGGTGCCGCTGTTCGACGCCGCGAGCACGGCCGGTTACGAGGACATCGAGCGGGTGGAATGCCTGCCCGGTTCCAAGGACGCCACGGTCGTGTTCCGGCCGGACCGCCGCTATCTCGACTGGCGGAACCTGTTCACCGCAGGCGAGCTGATGCCCGCGCATATCGCGGCGCGTGCGGCGAATGTGCCGAATGTGGTGTCGGCGGTGCAGTCGGGTGATCCGGGCGCCATCCAGCGGCTGGCCGACTTCTGGAACGGTGGCTGGACGCTGGCACCGGGTGAGCTCGACGCGAGCCGGTTCCCGTCGTCGGGGCCGTACCGGATCGAATCGTTCAGCGCAGACGAGGGTCTGGTACTGGTGGCCAACGAACGCTGGTGGGGCAATAAGCCCGAGACCGGTCGCGTGGTGGTGTGGCCCAAGTCGACGGATCTGGCGGCCAAAGTGGGCGAGGGCGCGGTGAGCGTCGTCGATATCGGTTCCGGGTCGGTCAAAGACCTCGACCTGGGCGGCTTCTCCGTGCAGCAGGTGCCGGGGCGCGGCGCCGAACAACTGGTGCTGTCCACCGGCGGCGTGCTCGCCTCGGTCGACGCCCGGCGCGCCTTGGCACTCTGTGTGCCGCGCCGGGCCTTGTTCGACGAGATCGGCAAGGTGCCGGAGGCCCCGGAGTCCGGTCTCGGCTCCGGACCACTGAACGCCCATATCGTCCAACAGGATTCGCTCTACTACCCGGCTGTCAGCGGCGCCGCGGAGCCTTTCCGTGCGGCCGACATCGAGGGCTCGAAGGCAGCCCTCGCGGCAGCGGGTGCACCGGAGCTGACCATTCGCGTCGGCTATCAGACCCCCGATGATCGCCGGGCCCGCACCATCGCCAAGATCGCCGAATCCTGCAAACCCGCAGGTATCACCGTGGTCGATGCCGGCGCGCCCGATTTCCGCCCGGCGCAGCTGGCCGCGGGCGGGGTAGATGCCGTGCTGGCCGGTACCGCGGGCGTCCCCGGCCCCGCGGGCTCATTGGACGGCGTGGCCGCGACCAGCGCGTTGCGGACCGGTAGCGGGCTGAATTTCGGGCGATTCGGTAACGGCCGTTACGATGCGATCACCGATCAGCTTGCGGCCGACGACAACTCGACCGCACGACTGAATCTGCTCACCGAGGCCGAGAACCTGCTGTGGGCGCAGCTGCCGAGCATCCCGTTGTTCGCCACGCCGCGCACCATCGCCTTCGGCAGCGGTTTGCAGAACGGCATCGCGGCCCCCACCCAAGCGGGTACCGGTTGGAACATGGACCGGTGGGTACTGAAGCGGTGACAAGGTGTTGTGGGTGATGTGACTATGGAGAGGTGTCGATGAGCAAGCACGCGGCGATCGAATCCGACGACGCAGTCGCCGAGCGGACGGGCAAGGCCGCGGAGGTCGTCAATCAGTTGACCCGCTGGCGCGACGATTTCCCGGAGCCCGGCGTCCGCTTCGCCGATCTCACCCCCGTCTTCGCTGATCCCGAGGGCTTCCGCACCGTCATCGACTGCCTCGCCGCCAGCGCCCCCGACGCCGACCTGGTCGCCGCCGTCGACGCCCGCGGCTTCCTGCTCGGCGCGGGCGTGGCCGCCACCCTCGGCACCGGCGTGCTCGCCGTGCGCAAGGCGGGCAAACTGCCGCCGCCGGTCGTCACCCGCGAATACGACCTCGAGTACGGGAAAGCGGCTCTGGAGATCCCCGCCGACGGCGTCGACCTGGTCGGCCGCAAGGTTTTGCTCCTCGACGACGTCCTTGCCACCGGCGGCACCCTCGCTGCCGCGGCCGACCTGTTCACCCAGGCAGGCGCCGAGATCGTCGCCGCGGCGGTCGTGCTGGAACTGGAATCGCTCGGTGGGCGTAAGCGTCAGGGTGATTACCCGCTGACAGCCATCGTTACCGTCTGATAGGCGTGTGGCCGCCGTCTACCGGCGGCCACGGCATCCGTCTGCCGGGTGCCGATCAGTGAACGGCTGAACGAACCTGACCGTCAATCCAGTTGTGCCACCAGCTTTTTCGGCGCAACTCTGCGGTACCCATCGCGAATGATCGCATCGATCTCATCCCAATCGGCATCGACATCGAGCCGCACACCGATCCATCCACTGTGCCCGACGTAGGGCGGTACGAAGAATCGTTCGGGTTCGGTGTCGATCAATTCTTCCTGCACACCCTCCGGTGCCGGGCACCACAGTGTCGGTCCTGGCTCGTGATAGCCGCCGTCGACGTAGACAGCGAACGACTTCTTCGCGCGCACGAAGAACGTCGGGGATCCGTGACTCATACGTTCGCCGGCCTCGGGTAATCGCAGGCAGCTCGCCCGCACACGAGTCAACGTGTCCATCTCGGCAGTATAGGTGCCGTGTGCGCGGTTGAACGTTGCGCATCGGTACGATGGTCCCAGAAATTGGCCTGAGCAACCTGTTGTGGGACGGTCCGGGGAAGCGGGGGCTAGAGTTGATGGTCTGGGAGGTTGCGGTGGTCGGATGAGGTCCCGGCCACGGCGTGGAGAGGTGGTGGCATGACACAGCATCTGGGCGAGGCGAACGTCGAGCAATCGGCTGCCTCGCGGCCCGGCGGTGCCGCGGCCACCTCGTCCGATGGTGCAGCGGCCCAACCCGCCCGGCCCGCGACCCCTGGACCCAATCCCGAGGTGGTGCGCCAGGGTGGCACTGCGGCGGTGCCGACCTCGGCGTCGCGACGGGTGCGGGCGCGCCTGGCTCGGCGGATGACAGGCCAGCGCGGAATCGCGGCGGTCAAGCCGGTGCTCGAGCCGCTGGCGACGGTGCATCGCGAGCTGTATCCCAAGGCGAACCTGACGCTGTTGCAACGCGCCTTCGATGTCGCCGACGAGCGTCACGCCAAGCAGTTCCGCAAGTCCGGTGACCCCTACATCACCCATCCGCTCGCCGTGGCCAACATCCTGGCCGAGCTCGGCATGGACACCACCACCCTGGTGGCGGCACTGCTGCACGACACGGTGGAAGACACCGGGTATTCGCTCGACCAGCTCACCGCCGACTTCGGCGCCGAGGTCGCGCACCTGGTCGACGGTGTCACCAAGCTGGACAAGGTCAACCTCGGCGCGGCCGCCGAGGCCGAGACCATCCGCAAGATGATCATCGCGATGGCCCGCGATCCCCGCGTGCTGGTGATCAAGGTGGCCGACCGGCTGCACAACATGCGCACCATGCGGTTCCTGCCGCCGGAGAAGCAGGCCAAGAAGGCCAAGGAGACCCTCGAGGTCATCGCGCCGCTGGCCCATCGCCTCGGTATGGCCACCGTCAAATGGGAGCTCGAGGACCTGGCCTTCGCCATCCTGCACCCCAAGAAGTACGACGAGATCGTGCGCCTGGTCGCCGACCGCGCGCCCTCGCGCGATACCTACCTGGCCAAGGTGCGCGCCGAGATCGTCAACACCCTGGCGGCCAGCCGGATCAACGCCATCGTCGAGGGCAGGCCCAAGCACTACTGGTCGATCTATCAGAAGATGATCGTCAAAGGTAAGGACTTCGACGATATCCACGACCTGGTCGGCATCCGCATCCTCTGCGATGAGGTGCGCGACTGCTACGCGGCCGTCGGTGTCGTGCACTCGCTGTGGCAGCCGATGGCCGGCCGGTTCAAGGACTACATCGCCCAGCCGCGCTATGGCGTCTACCAGTCGCTGCACACCACCGTCGTCGGACCGGACGGCAAGCCGCTCGAAGTGCAGATCCGCACCCAGGACATGCACCGCACCGCCGAATTCGGTATCGCCGCGCACTGGCGGTACAAGGAGACCCGCGGCAAGCACACCAGCGATACCGCCGAAGTCGACGACATGGCGTGGATGCGCCAGCTGCTGGACTGGCAGCGTGAGGCCGCCGATCCCGCCGAATTCCTCGAGTCGCTGCGCTTCGACCTCAAGGCGCCGGAGATCTTCGTGTTCACCCCCAAGGGTGATGTGATCACCCTGCCGCAGAAATCCACCCCGGTGGACTTCGCGTACGCGGTGCACACCGAGGTCGGTCACCGCTGCATCGGTGCGCGAGTGAACGGGCGGCTGGTCGCGCTGGAACGACAGCTGGAGAACGGCGAAGTCGTCGAGGTGTTCACCTCGAAGGCACAGAACGCCGGACCCAGCCGCGACTGGCAGAGCTTCGTGGTCTCGCCCCGCGCCAAGGCCAAGATCCGGCAGTGGTTCGCCAAGGAACGTCGCGAAGAGGCGCTCGAGAGCGGTAAAGAGCAGATCAACAAGGAAGTCCGCCGCGTCGGGCTGCCACTGCAACGGCTCATGAACGTCGACGCGATGAATGCCGTCGCCAAGGAGCTGCACTACACCGACATCTCCGCGCTCTACACCGCCGTCGGCGAACACCAGGTCTCCGCGCATCACGTCGTCCAGCGCCTGATGGCGCAGCTCGGCGGCATCGGCGATGTGGAAAACGAACTCGCCGAACGCTCCACACCGTCGACCACCCCGGCGCGCCAACGCGTCTCCGGCGATGCGGGCGTGCTCATCCCCGGTGCCGAGGGCACCGTGGCCAAACTGGCCAAATGCTGCACGCCGGTGCCCGGCGACGAGATCATGGGCTTCGTGACCCGCGGTGGCGCGGTGAGCGTGCACCGGATCGACTGCACCAACGCCGGATCGCTGCAGGCTCAGGCCGAACGCATCATCGACGTGGAGTGGGCGCCGTCGCCGTCGTCGGTGTTCCTGGTCGCCATCCAGATCGAGGCACTGGACCGCACCAGGTTGCTCTCCGATGTCACCAAGGTGCTCGCCGACGAGAAGGTCAACATCCTGTCCGCGTCGGTGGCCACACACGGTGATCGGGTGGCGATCAGCAAGTTCACCTTCGAGATGGGCGATCCGAAACATCTGGGGCACATCCTCAACGTCGTCCGCAATGTCGAGGGCGTGTACGACGTCTACCGGGTCACCTCCGCCGCCTGAATCACGCGCCGCGCAGCCTGGCTCCCTGAGGTTCTGCGGGCTCCGCCCCGCCCGTTGCTCTGTCATGGGGGCTTGGCAAGCATCCCGGCGAGTTCGGAAACTTTGCCATGGGTCTCATTCGCCGCGCCGTGGCGTATCCGGGGGCGGGCGGTGGGTCCTGTAAACTTTCCACCGCTTCAGCGGTGATAGCCGGAATCTGTTACGGTCTATTGCGTTTCACGGCGCTTGGGTAACTGCTGCAATACGGATTGCGGGTCGCTATGGCTGGATGCACGGCACGATTTTCGGGGATGCTGGTCGCGCTCACCGTCGCTGTGTCGACCGCTACCGCCGGTACGGTCGCGGGTGGCGCTGCGGCGGCACAGGCACCCGTTCCCGCAGGCCCGTCGACCAATTTGCCGATTGATAGCTGTCCTGCGCTGTACGCGTTGGGAATTCAAGGTACGGGGCAGTCGTCCCCGGATGCCGCACCCACCACCGACACCGGAATGCTGTCGACGGTCTTCATGCCGATGATGGCCAAAGCGCCAGATGACGGGCTTGTCGACCGTGCCTACGTGCCTTACGAATCCGGATTCGGTGGCGCCACCGGCGGTGGGGTCGTACCGTATTCGGAATCGGTAACCGGAGGGTTGTCGAGGCTGCGCACCATGGCGAAATCGGTCGCCGCGCGCTGCCCGGACACCAGGTTCGGGATCGTCGGCTACTCCCAAGGCGCGCACGTCGCATCGATGTTCGCTCAGGAAGTCGGGCAGGGCTCCGGTGTGCTGCCCGCCGAAAAGGTCGCCGCGGTCGCGCTGTTCGCCGACCCCACCCGCAACCCGGGCGCGCCGCTGTTCCCGGGCGCGCCGGGCAAGGCCACACCTGATGCCGCACCCGGTACCGAGGGCGGCGAGCTGGCCGAGATCGTCGCGCTGCCGCAGGTTCCCGCGAGCGGCGGCGGCATCGGTCCCGAACGTGACAAGGCGGAGAACTTCGGCGCGCTCACCGGGCGGGTGGCCAGCTTCTGCGCGGCAGGCGATCTCGCCTGCGACGCCCCCGAAGGCGCGCCCATCCTGAAGGCGGTCGCGAATATCGCGGGCCAGGCCAAGCTCAGTGGTGGCGACCCCGTCGCCTCCCTGGTGTCGATCGCGCAGGCGCTTGCCTACACCTCGATCAAGACCGCCACCACGGTGGTCAACGAGGATATACAGGGCAATACGCTGGCGAATCTGTCCATCTCGCCGAAGAAGTCGATCTCCGAGCGTCTGGCCGACGCCGCTGATCCGCGCACACCGCTGGACATCCCGGCCGCATTGCGCGGGCTGCTCAAAGTGGGGATGATCGGCCTGAACGCGGTCGTCACCGTGGTGCGCTCGGTGCTGAACCCGGCCGCCATCGCCGATCTGGCCACCGCTGGGCTGTCCAATCCGCCGGCCGCACTGCTGATGCTCGGCACCAAGCTGGTGGGCGCAATCCCGCAGCTCATTCCGCCGACCACCGGCGTCCGGCTGGTGAACCAGGCCTTCGACGCGGTGGTGCAGAACATCACCGACAACAAAGAGCTGCTCAATACCACCACGTGGGTGCGTTATTGGGATACGGTTCAACGTCACGGCGCCTACGGCACGGCCACCGTGTCCGCCAACGGGGATGCACCGACGACCTTCGTCGCCGACTGGTTCGCCGCCGTCGCCCGGGATCTGGCCGGTACCTTCGGTTCCGGCAATACGCCGCAAGCGGGCTCGGGCACCGCGCAGGCTCCGGCACCGGGATTCGCCGTGCCCGACTCCGGCGCGTCGCCTTCACCTGAGGAATCCGGTACGGGACAATTTCCGTTTGGGACAGGAGTCGACGGCGCCTCCTTTGGCGGCGCGACTGCGGACCGAACCACCGAACCGATTGCGACGACCGAACGGATCGAGCCGACCGAACGACCCGACACACCCATTAGCTACCCGTTCTCCACGAACTGATCGCCGAGAGGGTTCGACGATGCGATACCACGTGCCCCGATCTGCGGGAATGGGGGAATGTTGAAGTCGTACAAACAGCTCAATCGCTGGTACGGCGCGCTCGAGCCGGAGACCGGCTCGAGCGCCCCGGCACGCCCCGCCGAGGAGAGCGCGCCGATCGCCGACGAGGACGACGGCCCCGCGAGGTACCCCGACTACATCCACGACGACGAGGCGGTCGACCCTCCCGACCCGCCCGTGCGACGCAGCGAATTCACCGGCGGCTGGTCGGATTGGGTGGCCGATCGGGCACCGGGGCCCGACGACGACTACACCCCGCGCGACGGCGACGTGGTCCGGTTCCCGTGGCCGGAGGACGAGCATCCGGAGATCGCCGAACCCGTCCGGCTCGGAACGACGCGCGAACTGCGCGCCGCCGGGAAGCGTTCCGGGGTCGGGCGCGGGCGCACTCTTGCGGTGCTGATCGGGACGGTGCTGTTGCTGGCCGCCGCGGCGGCCGGCGTGCTGTATCTGCTCGGCGGCTCGGGCGATCGGCAGGCCGGTGAAGCCACCGCGGTGCAGTTCACCGCGGGCAGCTCCGATTCCGCCGTCGGTGCGGTCGATCGCTGTCCCACCGAACGCACCCACGAGGTTGTGCGCGGGGCGGACGCGGGAGGTACCGGCTCCGGCCCTGATGCGATCCTGCGATTCCAATACTCCTACTACGTCGACCGTTCCGCAGTGCTGGCATGGGAAGTGGTTGCGCCCGGCGCGGCCGTCCCTCCGGTATCGGTCATCCAACGCGGAATCGACAGCGTCGCCGAGGGCACCACGCACTGCGTTCGTGTCCTGACCCTCGAGCAGGGGCGGTACTCGGTCGAGGTCACCGAGTACCGGCCCGATGGCCAACCGGCCACCTACAGCAAGCAGATGGTCACCACTCAGGTGATCGGCGGCCGCACCCTCATCACGGGTATTGCGGCCGGGTAGAGGGAGAGCAGAGCGATGGGAGACGACTGGAGCCGCTGGCTCGACGACGCGCCGGATGGCGACGCGCCGTCGGACCGCTCCGGGCGCACGAAGGCCCCGGTGGTGCGGTTGCGCGGTGAGGGCGGCTCCACGCGTGGCGGACGAGCAGGGCACCGGCCGGTACTGGTGGTCGGGGGTTGCGGTGGTGCTGGAACCACCACCACGGCATTGGGACTGGCCGGTGAGCTCGCCCTGTCGGGCACGCAGACCGTTGCGGTCGACGCCACCGCCGCGGGCAGCGATCTCGGCCTGCGCGGCGCCGATGAGCATCTGCATCCGATCAGCCTGCAGTCGTGGTTGTACGGACGCGGTGACGAACCGGCGCCGTTGAAGGAATGCCTGTCGCGGTCGACATCGGGCTTCGGGCTGCTGTGGCGCGACGCGGCACCGCTGCGCAGGCGTGCGAGTTATCTCACGGTCGGGCGCGCGGTCGACGACGCGGGCTACACCGCGGTATACGACGGTGGCCACCCGATTGCCGGACGTCAGCTGCGGCCATTGCTCGACGATGCGGAAGTCGCTCTGGTGCTTGCCATTCCGGCCCGCACCGATGCCGCAAACCGGCTGCGGGTGACGCTGGAATGGCTCGACGACGAGTTCGGTGACACCATCGATGGTCCGGGCAGCGGCATCGTCGGTGATACCACCATCGTCATCTCTCATCAGCAGCCCGGCGTCGACTCGCGGGTTGCCGATCATTTGCGTGAACACCTGTCCGGGTGGGTTCGCGACATCGTGGAGATCCCCTACGACGCGCATCTGGCGCGCGGCGAACTCGTCCGGCACATCTCGCTGGACGAGCAGACGCGTCGAGCGTATGGGCGCCTGCTCGCCGGGGTGGCATCATGACCGCCGCCATGAATCTTCGCCGCCGCAGGCCCGAACCCGCATCCGCCGGGGTGATCGCCCCGCCGGAGTCCCGGCGCGCACCCATCTGGGAACGCCCGGTGCCCGGTGCCGGGCGTGCACCGCTGGTGTGGCTGCTGGGGGTGCACGGTGGCGCCGGAGCCAGTAGCCTCGCGCACGTGCTTGCGCCCGCGGCGGATTCGGGCCGCCGCTGGCCCGGCGTCTTCGACCGCGAATCGCCCTTCGTCGTCCTGGTCGCCAGGGAAACCATTGCGGGTCTGACCCGCGCCCACGACCTGCTGCGCCAGCATCACGCGGGGTTCGCCGGCCCTTCCGAGGTGCTCGGGCTGGTTACCGTGGCGGCACGGCCCGGCCGGATGCCTGCCGAGATCCGGCGCTACCGCGAGGTCGTCGGATCGCTGGCCGGCCGGTTGTGGCAGGTGCCGTGGTATGAGGAATGGACCCTCGTAGAACCGGAAAAGCTTCCGGTGTGGGCGCCGGGGGTGGAGCCGCCACTGAAGAAGCGCAGGATTGATCCGCTCGACGAAGTTCCGCTCGAACTGCGCGATCTCGGTGCCGAGATCGTCGCGGCGGCACGGGAGAGCATCGCGGACGAGGCGAACGAGGAGGGGGCGCTATGAGTACGGTTATGGCGGTACACGAGGGTGTCCAGGCGATTCTGGCGCAGGTCGGGAACCCTACGCCGGAGGCTCCGCCCGCTGCAGATGCGGGGTTGCAGGCAAGCCGATGGGGGTTTTGGCTCCTGCTGGTAGGGATTCCAGTGGCGGCGATAGGCGTCGTGGTCTTCGTCGTCGTGCGTGTGTCGACATCGGATCGACGCGGGCCCGCCGGGCAGAGCGCACCGCCGGGGTGGGCAGCTCCCGGGCATCAACCCGCAGGGAATCCGTACGGCAGGCAGCCGGTTCCGCAGCAGAACGGCCGGCACGCCGGATTCGGAGCCGCGGCTCAACCCGGCCAGTACGTGGCGAACCCACAGGCCGCCCCCGGCTGGGATCAGCGGGGACCGCAGTCTGCCCAGGGCTCCTGGAACCAGAACAGCGCGCCACCCGCGCCGCCGACCTGGGGACCGCAGGGCCAGCCGCCTGTCACCACACACCCACCGGGGCACTGATGAGCCAATTGCATGCGATGCCGTCGATCTCCAACCCTCCACCCATCGAGAAAGGCACCCGATGAGCACGATCCTCCTCGCCGTGCAAGACACATACGGCACCGTTCTCGCCCAGGTGGGCAATCCGACACCCGAGGCGCCTCCCGGGTCGGAGAAGATCCTGCAGCTGGTGCGCTATCTGACCTGGTTCGTGCTGCTGTCGGGTATCTGCGGTATCACCTACGCGGGCGGTAAGTTCGCCTGGGAGAAGTGGACCGGCGGCGGTCTCGAATCGCCGAAGATGGTCGCGGGCGCCATGATCGGCGGTGTCGTCGCCACCAGCGCGGGCACCATCATGAACGCCGTCATCGGTACGTGAGGTCGACGATGTCCAGCGTGCGGGCCATGGAAATGCTGGCCTACAAGCAGATGCCTGCCGAGGTCGTCGAGCCGATCATGCAGTTGCTCAACTGGCTGCTGTGGTTCGTGCTGATCGGATGCCTGGCCTGGATGATCGTCTCGGCGGGCAAGCTGTGGATCGCGTTCCGTGGCGACCTGGCGATGAACGACTCCTCGCACGGCGTACTCATGAGCCTGCTCGGCGCGGGGGTGGCCAGCACGGCCTCCGGTATCGCGCTGGCGTTTCTGCCTGCATGAGTCGACGGCATCGAACTCGAGGAGGCCTGCCTTGCTGGCATCGGTGCTCCCCGCGCACGCGGGGATGAGCCCAGAGAATCACCAGCCGATGAAATCCACAGTAGGAAACCAGCAGGCGCGGTGGCGCGGCGTACGCGGCCCGGTGGCGGGTGCGTTCGCCGCGACATTGCTGCTCGCCGCAGCGGGCTGCGGTGGCGGCGATCAGGCAGAACCTGATTTGTCCGCCGCGCCGTCCAATGTTCGGTGGGAGCCGTTCCAGGGTGTGGCGTTGCCGCATACCGACCAGGGGCCCTCGCGGGAATCCGGTGGTGCCGCCACGGGTTTCGACCGTTCCCCGCCCGGTGCCGCGATCGCCGCGATCACCCACACGGTCCGGCTGTCGGTGGCCACGGACAGCCAATGGCCGAGGGTGGTCGCCGAGGAAGTTGTGCCGGGCCCGGGCAAGGACGAGTGGGTGGTGAGCCGGGTGCAGCTATCCATCACCGGGCCTGCGGCACCGGAATACGCCCCACGGCTGCTCGGCTACAAGATCACCGGATACACCGATGAACGTTCCACCGTGGACGTCTACACCGAGTATTCGGACAGTTCGAAGGCGGTGAACCACACCGTTGTCGAATGGTTCGACGAGGACTGGAGGTTACGTCTGCCCGACCCGGACTCGACCGCGCGCCCGGTCGAGGACATCGACGAATTACCCAGCGACATCGTGATATTGGAGGCACCACAGTGAGCGAGAAGAGGGAGTCGTACGCGCGTGATCGCGTCTCCTTCGGCCTCGTCGCGTCCGCTGCGGTGCTCACGCTCATCGTGATAATCGGTGTCTTCGTCTATATCGGAGGCGATGACGCGCCGGACCAGCAGGGCAGCGTGCCGGTGGTCGACGGACCGGCGGCCGAGGGCTTCGCCGAACCCGATGCCGACATCTTCGGGCGTCGCGTCGATGTACCGAACAATCCTGCCGGACAGCCACTTCCGCAGGACCCGGAGCTGCAGGCCGCACCCTCGGATCCGGACTGGCTGACGGCGGCGCCCGCGGGGACCACACAACCGCACGGCTGGCAGCGGGTGTACGGCGCGTCGGTGCCGTTCTCCACCTCCGATGGGCCGACACGGATCGAAGATGGCCTGGCCGTGGGGTATTCGCATACTCCGCAGGGCGCGGCGCTGGCGGCGGCGCAGATCACCTACCGGCTCAACGCGCGTCCGGCGCACCGGGATCTGTATGTCCGGCAGGTGCGGGTCTCCGCGCAGCAGATCGCGGCCTACGATCGCGCGCTGGAGGCGGATCGGCTTCCGGAGCAGCAGCCGGAGGACGTGACTCAGTATTTCGTCGCCTCGGACGCGTTCAAGGTCGACGACTACGCCGACGATATGGCCATCGTGCGCCTGGCCACGCGCGCCCAGGTGGTGGATGGCAAACAGTTGTGGGTGGCCATGCGGATGATCATGGTGTGGGATGCCGGTGACTGGCGGCTGAAGCCGACCACCTCGCAGAACCCGCCCGCGGAATACATCGAATCGCTGCAGGGGTGGACGGCATGGTGACCGCAACGCGCGCACGGAGTACCGAGACGGCGACAGGGAGATGGGAAGCTCACGAGGGTGACAGACGAACTGCTGGACCGGACCGATTCCCCGCACGACAACGAGGGGTTGACATGGTGAGGCGAATTGTCACGATCTTCGCGGTCATCTTCACGGTGATGATCGCGACGCCGACGGTGGCCTATGGCCAGACCTACGGCTTCGACGAGGCGTGCAACGAAATCCACGACACCCTCGACAATGTCGGCATCCCCGGCGTCTCGCTCGGTGACGCCGCCTCGGCGGTGTGCAAGGCGGGCAACGCCGGCGCACATCCCGGCCAAGCCGCGACCGCGGTGAAGGACAAGGCCTGGGATTCGACCTTCGGCAAGGTGGTCGACTCGCTGATGAACGGCCTCGGTGAGGCGATCATCCTCGCGCTGACCTTCTGGATGAAGGTCCCGAACGAGGCGGTCAGCGATTCCGGATCGCTGTTCACCAAGATCAACGACTACACCTATCAGGTGCAGATCCTGTTGCTCATCGCGTCGGTGATGATCTCCGGACTCAGATTGGCCGAAGCCAGACGCGGGGCCGTGATGAATGAAGCGGCCGAATCGTTCCGCATGTTCGCGCGCGTGGTGTTCAGTTCCTGGATGCTCGGTGCGGTGATCGTGGCCGGGACCATAGCCTCGGACCGCTTCGCCGAATGGATCATCACCGACTCCACCAATGGCAATGCCAAGAACCTGGCCGAGTTGATGGTGAAAACCAGTAAGCTCCAGGCATTTTCGCCCGGCCTCGTGCTGATCATCGCGATCGTCGGATTGCTCGGCGCGCTGGCCCAGATCGTGCTCGCCATCGTCCGGCAGGGCCTGCTGGTGATCGCTGCCGGTGTGCTACCGCTCGCGGCCGCCGCCTCGGGAATGAATACCGGCAAGCAGTCCTATCAGAAGCTGGTGGGCTGGATCATCGCCTTCATGTTGTGGAAACCCGTCGCCGCGATCGTGTACATGATCGCCTTCACCACCGCGGGCCACGTCGACGAGCTGACCAGTACCTCCGGGCTGCCCGATGCCGAACAGGCGCAGCGCATGCTGGTATCGATCGTGCTGCTGTGCAGCGTGGCGTTCGTGCTGCCCGCGCTGATGCGCCTGGTGACACCGGCCGTCGCGATCGTCGGCAGTGGTGGCTCGGGTCTGACGGCAACGGGCGGCACCCTGCTGGCCGCGGCGGGCATCGGCGCCCTGGCGGGCACCAAGGCCGTCGGGGTCAAGAGCACAGCTGCGCCGGGTGCGGCAGGTTACGTCGGTGGGGCAGGCAGCCCGCCGCCGGGCGGGGGAGGCGGACGCGGCGGTGGCGCACCACGACCCGCACCGCCACCGCGCGGCGGTGGCGGCGGCACCGGCCAGCCACCACGAGCCTCGGGCGGGCCCGCCGGTGCGGCCGGGGTACCGTCCGGAGCGGCCGCCGCGGCAGGACGGATCGGTGCGGCACGCGCCGCGACGGCCGGCATGAGCCGCGCAGATCAAGCCATGGGTGATGTCGCGGGCGACCGCTGGGCCAACCGCGCACCCGACCTCGGCAGGAGCACCATCCCGCGATGACGACCACCGACACCTACGAGCGCCGTTCCTACGGCCTGTGGCAGAAACCGCGCAGCGCAGGCCTTTTCGGCCTGCGCTGGGAAGAGACCGTGCTCGGTTTCGTCGTCGTGATCACCGCACTGATCACCGCGATGGTCGGCGGCTTCCAGTGGGGGCTGATCGTGGGTGGCCTCGGCATCGCGGTGATGGTTCCACTGGTGTGGCGGACGGGGGGCCGCTCCGGATACGAGACGGGATTGATGATGTTCAACTGGATGCGTTCGCGCAGTCGCGGCGAGCACGTGTATCGCGGCGGCCGGTTCTCCCGGATCCCCGGCGGGGTCACCCGGCTGCCCGGACTACTGGCTCCGTCGAAGTTGTACGAGGGCATCGACGCGGGTGGGTACAGCTTCGGCATGATCCACCTGCCACAGTTCGCCCAGTACACGGTGGTGTTGCGGGCATGGCCGCAAGGCCATGAGGCGGTCGACCAGCCGGTGATCGATCGCTGGGTTTCGGCCTGGGGCACCTTCCTCGCCTCGGTGGGCCAGACCAGCGACATCGTCGCCGTCGTGCCCGTCATCGATACCGTGCCCGAAACCGGAAACCGGCTGCTCACCGAGGTTTCCACGATCACGCGGCCGGAAGCCCCTGAGCTGGCCCAGCAGGTGATGTACGAGCTGGCCACCGAATTGCCGCAGGAGCGGGTGCAGTTGCTGCCGCGCGTGGCGATCACCTTCAAGGCCACCACGGCCGAACGCCGCAAGAACCCGGCCGAGGAAGCGGTGGAGATCGGGCGCAGGCTGCCCGGTATCTGCGCCGCGCTCGCCGAGGCGGGTGTGCGGGCCCAGCCCATGGCGGCCGACGAAGTGATCTCGTTCATCCGGCGCAGCTACGATCCGGCCGCCCAGGCCGACCTCGAGGTCGCCGCAGGCGACCCTGAAGGCCACGGGCTGGACTGGGCCGATGCGGGCCCGATCTCGCACGACGAGAAATGGGATCACTTCGTGCACGACGGTGGTCGCTCGGTTACCTGGGAGATGGACGCGGCACCGGAGGGCGCCGTCGACGAACGGGTGCTGCAGCGGCTGCTTGCGCCGAATCCCGAAGTGCCGCGTAAGCGTATCGCCATCGTGTACCGTCCGCATTCAGCCGCCGACGCCGCCGAGATCGTCGATGACGACTTCAAGAACGCGCTGGTGGCCCAGCAGAGCGAACGCGGAGTCGTCTCCGCGTCGGCGACACTGCGGGTCGGCGCCACCCAGCAGGCCCGTGAGGAGCAGGCGCGTGGCCACGGCGTGACCCGCTTCGGGGCTCTGGTGACCATCACCGAGCCCCTACGCGGGGATCTGCCACGGATCGAGGCGATCACCCGTGACCTGTCCACACAGGCGCGGTTGAAGATCCGGCGGTGCTACCGCTACCAGGCGGCAGCCTTCGCGGCCTCACTCGGCTGCGGAGTGATCCTGCCCGAACACGCGACGATTCCGAAAGCACTTGCGGGGTGAGCGATTGATGGCACGCGAGCACGAGCCACCCGTACGGGAGCGCGAGGAGGCCGTCCGCCGGGCTTGGCGGGCCGAGACCGATCACGACGAATGGGCACGGCCCGAACGTCGGCGCGAATCCACGCGGGAGGAACCCGCCAGGCGTGCCCCTCGCACGGGCGGACAACGCCCACGCGCCGGTGCGCCGCGGGCCGACGGTGATCGCTCGCGTGCCGACCTTCCGCGGACCGACCCGGCGCAAGGCACTGCGGACGGAACCGGCCGCGGCGGCAGAGCCCGGCCCAAGCGCGCCGACCAGAACCGCGCGCGCCCGGTGACATTCGACAAGTCCGCCGACCGCGCTATGCGCACCCCGAAACAGGACCGGGCCGCCCAGCGGGCGAAGGCCAAGGCAGACAAGCGTCAGCAGTCCGGGCCGCCACTGCTCGATGACCAGACGCGCGCCCGGCTGGAAATGATCAGCCGCGAGCAGTCCGGGCTGCGCGCGGCCTGGGCCACCTTCCGCGTGCGCACCGACGACATCCGGCGCCGCAACTACGCCGCGCGCGCCGAACAGACCTTCGAGGACGGATTCGACCGTCAGGTCGCCGAGCTCACCGACCGCGGTTACGCGGGCGCGGGCGGCGGCCGGATGAACGTCGTCGGGCGCCCGGTCGAATACCGCGCCACCACCGCCCAGGTCGCGGGCCTGTGGCCGTGGTCGGTCGGCGCGGGTGCACCACTGATCGGCACCCCGCTCGGCTCGCACCTGCATACCGGCGCACCGGTGTGTTTCGACCCGATGAACTGGTTCATGCGCGGCAGCTTCATCACCGCGCCCAGCCTGTTCGTGCTCGGGCTCAACGGATTCGGTAAGTCCTCGCTGGTGCGCCGGATCGTGCTCGGCGGTATCGCCCAGGGCATCACGCCGCTGATCCTGGCCGACGTCAAACCGGACTACCGCAAGATGGTGGAAATGGTCGGCGGCCAGGTGATCGATCTCGGCTACGGTCACGGCAAACTCAATCCGCTGGCCGCGGGCGTGCTCGGCCACGTCGTGCCGCGACTGGATCATCTGCCCGCACTGCAACTACAGGTGATGCAGGATCTGCGCGCTCGTCAGGTGACGCTGATCGCGGGCCTGGTGGAGTTGGTGCGTGGTGCCAGGGTGCGCGATTTCGAGGAAACGCTCATCTCCACCGCGCTGCGCATCCTGTACCGGCCGGGCAGCGGATTCACCCCGGACCAGCCGCCCATCATGGACAACCTGCTCGAGGTGATCGTCGCGGGCGGCGAGGAGATGATGCTGGACGCGGGCGCCGATAACGAATCCGAGTACCAGGTGGCGATCAAGAACCTGCGCCGATCGCTGCGAGCCCTCACCCAGGGCCCGTTCGGCGCGGTCTTCAACGGCCAGACTTCGGTACCCATCGACACCGATTCGGTCGCCGTCTGCATCGATGTCTCGCATATTCCGCAAGGCGACAAGAAACTCAAGGCCGCGGTCATGCTGGCTTGCTGGGCCGACGGTTTCGCAGCGGTGGAGGCCGCGCACACGCTCACCGACGCGGGGATGGCGCCACAACGCTACTTCCAGGTGGTGATGGACGAGCTGTGGCAGGTGCTCGGCCTCGGCGACTTCATGGTCGACCGCGTCGACGAGCTGACCCGTCTGCAGCGCGGTATCGCCACCGCGCTGATCATGATCAGCCACACCATCAAGGACCTGCAGTCGCTGGGTTCGGAAGCGGCGATCGCCAAGGCACTCGGCTTCCTGGAACGCGCACGCGCCAAGATCTTCGGCGCACTGCCTGCCGAGGAGATCAAACGACTCGACAGCACGATCCCGTTCACCGCCGCCGAGGAGGAGATGGTCACCGGCTGGTCGGCGCCCCAGGCACTCACGGGTGAGGCGCTCAAACCGGGTCAGGTGCGGCCGTCCCCGCCGGGAACCGGCAAGTTCTTGCTCAAGATCGGTGAGGATCGCAGGCCGGGTATTCCGTTCCACATGGAGTTCACGCTGTCGGAGAAGGAAAGCGGGATCCACGACACCAATCAGCGGTTCGACGAGTTCAACCGGGTGCCCGACCCCGCGGGTGGTTCCGACCCCGGCGGTTCTGATTCGGCGGGCGGGAGCGCAGCATGATGCCGCACCGGTCCTATCGCAGGGTCTCGCCCGAAGTGCGTGACGCCGCCGTAGAGCAGGTCGTCGCGCTCACCGATAAGTTGCGCAGCGAGTCCGAGGCGTGCCGAGTGGTCGCCGAACAGATCGGGGTGCACACCAATTCGGTGCGCAACTGGGTACGTGCTGCGGAGGGGCCGGGTCTGGAACGGATGGATGCAGTTGCCCTGCGGCGCAAGGTCGCGCTGTTACAGCAGCAGCTGGCCGCCGCGGCGGAAATGAACAGGGCATTGGCCGATACCCTCAACGAATCCCGGCGCCGCACGTGAACCCTGCGAGGGTGTCATGAACGTGCGTTCTGTGCTGGCGCTGGCCGTCGGTGCGATGCTCGGACTGATGATGCTGGTGGTGGTGATCGTGCTGCCGTCGGTGGACGATCCCTGTGAGGGCGGCTCCGTCCTCGGACCTTCGCAGACGATGCTGCCGCCGCTGGGCGGATACGCGCCGGGCGATCCGCGGGCCGCGGGTGCTTCGCCGTCGGCGCCTGCCTCGGGTAGTCCGGCGGCACAGGCGAATCCGGCCGTCATCGCGACACCGTCGCTGGCCGCCGGTGTGGGTTCACTGCGTCGCACATTGCCGCTGGCCACCGGCACCTACAGCATTTCCGATGTCTTCGGTTCCCGCGACGGCGGGCACAAGGGCATCGATATGGCGGCTTCCGATGGCACCCCGATTTTCTCGGTCGGCGATGGTCGCGTCGTCGCCGCCGGTCCGGCCTCCGGGTTCGGCAACTGGATCGTCGTCGACTCCGTCGACACCAACGGCCGCGCCTATTCGGCGGTCTACGGCCATATGTGGGACAGCGGGGTGCTGGTGCGGGTGGGCGAGACCGTCCGCGCGGGCCAGCACATCGGTTACGTCGGGTCGGCAGGCGAGTCCAGTGGTCCGCACCTGCATTTCGAGGTCGTTCCGGGCGGTCGATTCACCGGCGGTCGCCAGATCGACCCGATGCCGTGGCTCGAGGGGGCTCCGACACCGGATGTCGGTGGCGCGCGCGCCTTCTCCGCCGACCCGCGCTGTGTCCGCGGATTCGGTAGCGCCGGTGGCGCACTGGCCGACGGCAAGGTCCCGCAGGAACTCGAGATCTGGTATCGCCGCGCCGGTTCGATCTGCCCGGAGATCACCCCGTCGCTGCTCGCAGCGCAGGGCAGGCAGGAATCCGGCTTCCGCCGCGGCGCCACCTCGCCCGCGGGTGCGCAGGGCTTGGCACAGTTCCTGCCGGGGACGGCGGCCAGTATCAATCCCGATGACGGACAACCGTATGTGATCGACGCCGACGGCAACGGTGACGCCAGTGTGTGGGACGACGGTGACGCCATCGTCGGCCAGGGTCGCTATATGTGCGCCATCGCGCACAAGATCACCGGCTGGATGTCCGAGGGTCGTGTGCAGGGCGACCTCGTATCGTTGACGCTCGCCGCCTACAACGCGGGCGAGGGCGCGGTGCTCGCCTCGGGCGGTATGCCGAATCAGGTTGCCGCCCACTACTCCGAGACCCATCCGTACGTGGCGAACATCCTGGCGATGGAACCGCAATACCGTGCTCCCGGTTCGCTCGGGCGATTCACCCCGGGTGAGGGCACCGGCGGCAGCCAGATCGTCGAAGCGGCCCACGATTGGCTCGGCACACCGTATGTGTGGGGTGGTGGCGGCGCGCAAGGTCCGACCGGTGGTGGACTCGACGGTCCCGGCCTTACCGCGGCCGCGGTTTTTGCCGCATCGTCGGGAGCGATTACCTTGCCCCGCACCGCCGAACAGCAGTGGGAGGCCGGGGTCGAGGTGTCGTTGAGCGCACTACAGCCGGGTGACCTGGTATTCAGCGACTTCGGTCCGCGCGGTCCCGCCCAGGTCGGCGTCTATGCCGGTGACGGGCAGATGATCCGGTCCGCACCCGGCGCGGACGTGAATTCCGCCGGTGGGGTCGCCGAGGCACCGGTGCCGGGCGATGCGCGAGCGAGGAGAGTGCTGTGAACACGCGTGCGGTAGTGCCGAACCGGCGGCCCGGGCGGTTAGCCTGGAAGAACAAGGTATCGGCGCACGCGAAACTGGTGGTGGTGCTGGTGACGGGCATCGCGATGCTGAGCGCGGCCTGCGGTCGCGAGCAAGAACAGGCAGGTCCGGGCGACGGACCCGCCACCTCGACGACCCGTCGGCTGGAAGCCGTTCCGGCACCGGACCCGGTGACCCCCGAGGGAGTCGCGGTCGCGGCATTGCGGGAGATCTACACCTGGAAACCGGTCAGTGAAGATCAGGGCGCCTCGTTGGTGCGCGCGCGTAAATGGCTCGGCCCCAGCCTGACCCGGGTAGTCGATGGATCTACAGACGTTCGTGAAACGCCCAAACCAACGCTGCGCTGGGCGGAATGGGCGAGCGCGGGTGCACAGGTCGAGGCGTTCACCTTCGCATCTGGGGAGAAGGCGCCCGTAGGCGCCGATCCGAATGTGCAGCAGTTCAAGATCGGTATCGAGCAGACCGTCGTCTATCCGGACGGGCGCGAGGAGCAGCTCCCGCCCGCTACCGTCATCGCCACCGTCGTCCGCACACCGGACGGCTGGCGCCTCGACGGCTATCGGTGACAACGCTTTCCACACGGGAACCATCAGGAGGCAGGTATGGCGAAAAAGAAACCGGTGAAGGATCCGGCTGTTGTCGGACCCGACGCCACCCTCATCCTGATCTACGCGGTGGGGGCGATCCTCGCAACACTGTGGCTGGCCCTGCATCTGGGCAATATGCTCGCGGTGACCCACCAGAACATCCCGGTGAACCCGATCGAGATCGTCGCCGGGCTGATCCGCGGCAACCTGCAATGGCCACGCGCGTCGACGGTGATCGTGCTGCTCGTCATCGCGACCGCGGCCGGGGTCGTGATGTTCCGGCGCCGGATGAAGGCCCGCCGCAGCAAGGGCAGGCTCGGCGTCGACGACAAGGCCGATGTCATGGGCAACGGCGGCGCCATCGCCTCCCTCACCGAAGCCGGTGTGCGGGAGAAGGCCAAGCAGCTGGGCGTGCGCCTCGGCTACGACGACGCACCCGGCGTCCCGATCGGCATCGGCGTCGCCGACGGTGTGATGCTGTACGGCTCCTACGAAGACCTGCACCTCGACATCTGGGGCCCGCGTCAGGGCAAGTCGACCTCCCGGGTCATCCCGGCCATCCTCACCGCCGTCGGTCCGGTATTGGCCACATCGAACAAACGCGACGTAGTGGATGCGACCCGTGACGTGCGCGAGGCCAAGGGTTCGCCGACCTTCGTGTTCGACCCGCAGAGCGTCGCGGGTGAGGAACCCACGTGGTATTGGGATCCGCTGGCCTGGGTCGACGCCAGGCATGAAGGGTGCGAGATGCGAGCGGCCCGCCTCGCCGGCCATTTCGCTGATGGCGACGATGGCTCTGATGCCAAGACAGACGCGTTCTTCGACCCGGAAGCCGAGGACCTGCTCGCGGGCCTGTTCCTCGCCGCGGCCGTCGGCAACCGGCCGATCACGCAAGTGTGGGAGTGGGTCACCGATCCTGGCGATACCGAGCCGATCGTGTTGCTGCGCACCTCGGGCCACGACTACACGGCATCGGGCCTGTCGTCGCAGTACAACGCCGACCAGCGCACTCGAAGCGGAATCTTCGGTACCGCAAAGAAGATGACCCGCTGCCTCAAACTGACCAACGTGCATCCATGGATCACCGCGGGAACAGATCGGAGGCAGTTCGACGAGCTGGATTTCATCGAGCGCAACGGCACGCTGTACAGCCTCTCGCTCGAGGGCCGGGGTTCCGCATCACCATTGGTGAGTGCGCTCACCGAGGCGGTCATCGATGTCGCGATGCGTAAGGCATCCAGGTCGGCCGGAGGCCGGCTGCCCATCCCGCTGCTCGCGGTGCTCGACGAGGCCGCCAACGTCGTGCGCTGGAAGGACCTGCCCAAGCAGTACAGCCATTTCGGCTCGCGCGGCATCGTCGTGATGACCGTGCTGCAGTCCTGGGCGCAGGGCGTGCGCTGCTGGGGTGATGCGGGCATGAACGCCCTGTGGTCGGCGGCCAATATCAAGGTCCTCGGCAGCGGTGTCGACGATACGAACTTCTTGCGTGAACGTTCCGAAGCCATCGGCGAGCATTCCGCGATCTCGGCCTCGGTATCGGAATCCAAAGGTGGCAAGAGTTATTCGCGATCGCTGGGCTCGTCGAAGACGTTCACCGTTCAGGCGTTGGCGACACTGCCACGCGGACGCGTCATCGTCTTCCCCTCGGGTGCGCCGCCGGTCCTTGTGCGCACTGTCCCGTGGTGGGAGGGCGAATACGCTGACGAGGTGAAGAACTCGATCGTGGAGCACGATCCGCAGCGCAAGACGCTGATCACCGACCTGATCGGCTCGCCGTCGCTGGTGAAGGGGACCCCACCGCCCGACCAGGGTGATGGGCACGGCAAGATCGAGGAGGTCCGTCCGCTGTGAGCGAGAACGAGCAAGACGGCCTGATCTATTCGGGCGTGGTCGATTTCGTCGAGAGCTACCTGAGCGTGGTGTATCGCAGGCAGGTCAGCGATCTCAGCGATACGGTGTGGTGCCCGGAGTGGTGGCAACACGCCGAGGCGGTTGCCCGGCTCGATGCGCTGTGGCGGGCGTGGGAGCATTTCCGTCAGGATCCGGCGACGGGGATCAGCGTGTGGTTCCTCGACCACGCGGACAAGCACATGGCCAAGCTGTTCGATCCGAAGGGGCCGTTCAAGTACTGCAGCGTGCGAAACGGTCACAAAGACATGCTTGTCCCGCTGCCATTGACTACGCCGGATGATGGATTCTTCAGCAATCCAGCCGATCCGGACTTCCGCTCCTGAACCGGTCAGCGCCGACAACAACGCCCGCTGGATATCCAGCGGGCGTTGTGCGTTGGTAGGGTCTGGATCAGCGGGTCCGTTCCAGACCGCGGATGAGCTCTTCTTCCCGGGCCCGTGTCACCGCAGGCGCGTATTCGGGCCGCGTGCGGACCGCTTCGATGGGCGGTTTCGCCTGACCCACCTCGACGAGCATCCGTACAGCGGCGAGTTCCGGTGCTACACCGATCTTCGCCAGATGCGCGGCCAACGCCATCCGGCGTTCCACCGAGTCATAGCGGATAGCGGGCTGGGCGGCTGCGGCCACCTGTCCGGCCGGTCCGGTGAATGAGAACCGGTCCTTCTCCAGCGAGACGCCCCGGCTCGGCGCGGCCTCCCGCTGTATCGCCACGGATGCGACCTTTTCGGGTGCACCCATCGTCTTCTCCGGCGCGGGCCGGGAAACCATCTGAGCCAGTTCCACATTGCGCGGATCCTTGGACTTGGATTCGCGCGCCTCACGGACCTGCATCTCGCGGGCTTCTTTCATGCGGGCCTCGGTGACCTTGGCCCTGGCCTCGGCTTCCTTCTGGCCACGTTCCCGGGTCTTCAACGCGACCAAGGTCGCGATCTGCAACATGGTCCTCATCATGGCCGCGGTTTCCCGGCCGATATCGTCCAGTTCCTCGGACATGGCTGCTCCCGATGCTGCGGTGATCCCTATGGATGATTGTGGTGCTTCGTCATGAACGCCGCTTCATATGTGATCGACTTCTTACGTCATCGATACAACCGCCATGCGAAAAAGGTGGCCGCCCGGCGATATCGTGGCTTACCTGTGCGAACACCGGAAGGCACGCAGCCGACTTCACTACGCGCACTCCGTATTACGAGATTACCCGAGATCACCCGAGTGCAGTCGTACGAGCGTGCCGCCCCACAGCATATATCGCACATTTCCGGCACGGAACGAAACTCGCCGGATGATCTTCGGCCCGCGAACGGCGAAGCCGGATGATGAGGGTGCTCGGCGGGTTTGCCGCCTACACGTCGGGCCCGGTACCGCGATGCGATACCGGGCCCGAGCCGAGTGGGTGTGAGGTCAGTCCATGCGGACCGAATTCAGCGTCACCGGCAGGAGCGGCTTACCGTCGCCGGGGCCGTTGGACTCGTCCTGACCGGCCTGGGCGATCTTGTCCAGCGTGGCGAGGCCGGTCTCGTCGATCGTGCCGAAGATGGTGTAGTTCGGCGGTAGCTGGGAATCGCCGTAGACCAGGAAGAACTGGCTACCGTTGGTACCGGGCCCGGCATTGGCCATGGCGATGACACCGCGCTTGTAGGCGATGGGCTCCTGCAGGCCGGGATCGGTCGGCGCGTACTGATCGGTGGGGTACTCGTTGCCGAACTGGTAGCCGGGGCCGCCCATACCGGTGCCGGTGGGATCGCCGCACTGCAGCACCTCGAGGCCGGGGCCCTGGGTGAGTCGATGGCAGCTGGTGCCGTCGAAGAAGCCCTGACCGGCCAGGCTGGCGAAACTGTTCACCGTGCACGGCGATTCGGCGTTGTTGAGGGTCAGGCCGATCGGGCCCTGGCTGGTGTCCACGCTGATGCTCAGGGTGGCGTTGTCACCGGCGGTCGGAATGCCCTCGGTGCGCGGCTTCTCGGCCGGCTTGTCGGCCGGTTTGGGGCTGTCGGGGTAGGCGCAACTGACCGTCGCGGGCTTGGCCTGCGCGGGCGGCGGCGGTGCCGCGATCGGGGTGCTCGACAGCGAGGCGTCCGGTGTTTCGGAAGCGGTGTTCTCGCTGTCGTCACCACGGGTCAGGAAATACACACCGGTCACCGCCGCGACCGCGACGACGACGCCGAGCGCCGACATGGCGATGGTGAGTTGCTTGCGCTTGCGCGCCCGCGCGGCCCGGTTGGCCAGCTGGCGCTCCAGCTTGCGTTTCGCTGCCGCTCGACGCTGTTCGTTGCTCGGCACTACCACGTTCCTCCCGTGCGGCGGCCGGACCCGAGGTCCGGCCGTGCGCTGTTCTTCGCTATGGCTGTTCTGCACCACGAAGGTGTCGGTTTCGGCTAAGAGTGTGCCATCTCTTCCTGAGACCGCTCGGCACTTGTCGCGACCCGCCCGGGATAACCGGTTGGACTCGAGGCCCTGTGGTGAGGGAAAATGGCCCATCGTGACCAAGACCAGCAGCTTCTCCGCCCCGAAGGGGGTACCGGATTACGTGCCACCCGGCTCGGCCGAGTTCGTCGCGGTGCGCGACGGACTGATCCGCGCCGCCCGACTCGCCGGGTACGGGCATATCGAGCTGCCGATCTTCGAGGACACCGAGCTGTTCGCGCGCGGCGTCGGCGAGTCGACCGACGTGGTGAGCAAGGAGATGTTCACCTTCTCCGACCGCAGCAATCGCAGTGTCACCCTGCGGCCCGAGGGCACCGCGGGCGTGATGCGGGCGGTCATCGAGCACGGACTCGATCGCGGCCAGCTGCCGGTCAAGCTGAGCTATTCCGGCCCGTTCTTCCGCTACGAGCGGCCACAGGCCGGGCGCTACCGGCAGTTGCAGCAGGTGGGCATCGAGGCCATCGGTGTGGACGATCCGGCACTGGATGCCGAGGTCATCGCCGTGGCCGACGCCGGCTTCCGTGGCCTCGGCCTCGACGGCTTCCGGCTCGAGATCACCTCACTCGGCGATGAGACCTGCCGCCCGCAGTACCGTGAGCTGCTCCAGGAATTCCTGCTGGCCCTGCCGCTGGACGAGGACACCCGCCGTCGCGCCCAGATCAACCCGCTGCGCGTGCTCGACGACAAACGTCCTGAGGTGCGCGAGCTGACCGCCGACGCGCCGCTGATGATCGATCACCTGTCGGAGTCGGCGAAGACCCACTTCGAGCAGGTCATCGGTCACCTCGATGCGCTCGGCGTGCCGTACGTGGTCAACCCGCGGATGGTGCGCGGTCTGGACTACTACACCAAGACCACCTTCGAGTTCGTCCACGACGGTCTCGGCGCGCAGTCCGGTATCGGTGGCGGCGGCCGCTACGACGGCCTGATGGCCGAGCTCGGTGGTCAGGCGCTGTCGGGGATCGGCTTCGGTATCGGTGTCGACCGCACGGTGCTCGCATTGGCGGCCGAGGGCAAGACCGCGGGCGATCCGGCCCGCTGTGAGGTCTTCGGTGTGCCGCTGGGCGAGGCCGCGACACAGCGGATGGTGGTGCTGGCCGCGCAGTTGCGTGCCGCGGGCGTACGAGTCGACCTGGCCTACGGTGGGCGCGGGTTGAAGGGCGCGATGAAGGCGGCCGACCGTTCCGGCGCGAGGTTCACCCTCGTGCTCGGCGACCGCGACCTGGCCGAGCACACCATCGGGCTCAAGAACATGGGCACCGGTGACCAGCGGCAGATCCCGTTGGGTGAGGTGGTCGGCGCGGTAACCGCCGCGCTGCACCGCCCGGAGTAGTACGGTGCCCGGGAAATATCCCGCCGTGAGGACGAATACGCAGCCGTGACCGATGCAACGCCCGGATCGGGCGAACCTGATCCGCCGATCGGGCTCGACCTGGTCGCACCCGAGGTATACGCGCCGATGCTGCGGCGCCTGACCCTTGCCGCCATCGGAGTCGGCCTCGGCGCCGCGCTCCTGGCGGCGGTCTGGGTGAGCTGGCCGGTCGCCCTGCTCATCGGACTGGTGGTCGGCGCGCCGACGGTCGGCTATGCCTTGGCACTGCGGCGGCGGCGGATGTGGCTGAGCGGAACCAGCATCCACGCGCGCAGGCTCTTCGGCGAGCGGGTGGTCTCGCTGGCGGCGGCGACCGGGGTGGAGATGCTGGTCTATCCGGCTCGGTTGAGCCGGGTCGTGCTGCGGGTGACGGCCGGGCCCGATGTGCAGATCGTGCCGCTGGCGATGTACACCGATGCCGGGAGCGGCCGCGAACTGCATCTGCTCGGGCTGCGCAAACTGGCCGACGCACTCGCCGCCAGCCATCTCGCCGCGGCCGTCGCGGTCTCCGGGGTGCTGGTCCAGCAGCTGCGCGCCGAGGCGCGGGATGCGGGGCTGGGGGAGCGGCCGCTGTACCGGGCGGTGACCCTGGTCCGCGCCAAGGACTATGTCTCTCCGGTTGTACTGACCGACACGGAAGTAGCGGAACTCGGCTGAGTGTCTGTTAGCTCACCGTCGGCCTGATCAGGCTGTGCGCCTGATTAGGGTGGGAAACGGAGATCATCCGGCCGACCGCCCGAGGAGACGCTGTGAGCCCTACCGCCCGAACCGCGCCCGTGACCGTCGCCGTGACCGGCGGTGCGGGACAGATCGCCTACGGATTGCTGTTCCGGATCGCCTCCGGCGCCATGCTCGGACCGGACACGCCGATCCGGCTGCGGCTGCTGGAGATTCCGGCCGCGGTGAGCTCGCTCGAAGGTGTCGCGATGGAACTCGAGGACGGCGCCTTCCCGCTGCTCGAATCGGTGGACATCAGCGACGATCCCTGGGAGGGATTCGACCGCGCGAATATCGCACTGCTGGTCGGTGCGCGGCCGCGGACCGCGGGAATGGAGCGCGCGGACCTGTTGGCCGCCAATGGTCCGATCTTCACCGATCAGGGCGCCGCGATCAACGCCAGCGCCGCCGATGACGTCAAGGTGCTCGTGGTGGGCAACCCGGCCAACACCAACGCCTACATCGCCATGTCCAACGCGCCGGACGTACCCGCCGAGCGGTTCACCGCGATGACGCGCCTGGACCACAATCGGGCCATCGCCCAGCTGGCGAAGAAGACGGGCGCCGCCGCCACCGACATCGAGCGCGTCGCGATCTGGGGCAACCATTCGGCCACCCAGTACCCGGATCTCACCCACGCCACCGTCGCCGGGCGCCCAGCGCAGGAACTGGTGGATCAGGACTGGGTGCGGACCGACTTCCTGCCGACGGTCCAACAGCGCGGCACCGCCATCATCCAGGCCCGCGGCGCGTCCTCGGCCGCCAGCGCGGCCAGCGCCGCGATCGACCACATCCACGACTGGGCGCTGGGCACCTCGGGTGACTGGGTGTCGATGGCCGTGCCGTCCGACGGCTCCTACGGCGTCCCGGAGGGCCTGATCAGCTCCTTCCCGGTGACCTGCGCCCACGGCGGATACACGATCGTGCCCGGCCTCGACATCGACGAGTTCTCGCGCGCGCGGATCGACGCCACCGTCACGGAACTCGACGCCGAACGCACCGCGGTCATCGACCTCGGCTTCGCCAAACCGGCGTGAGCGGGACGGACCGGGTCAGCTGACCGTCCAGGTTTCCGTGCCGGTCAGCAATTCCTGTAGCCCGGTGCGGCGGTCCTGTTTCGCGGCGGTGGTCTGGGCGCGTACCGCGTCGTCGTAGGTCGGGCGCGCGACATCACGGAAGACGCCGGTCACGACGTGATCGAGATTCTGGTCCGACAACCGTGACAGGGCGTAGGCGTACTCGGGCGCATCGGACTGCGCGTCGTGCACGATGATCTCGCTGTCGGCCACCTCGGCGGTGCGGGCCACCGCGAGTGCGAAACCGTCACGCACCACGGCGAACTCGCCCTCGGCGCCGAAAACGATCGGCTGACCGTCGCGCAACGGGATCAGCCGGGATTCACTGTCGCCGCGGCGCAGCACATCGAAGGATCCGTCGTTGAAGATCGGGCAGTCCTGCAACACCTCGACGAACGAGGTGCCGCGATGCGCGGTCGCCGCCCGCAGCACCTCGGTGAGCCCGGCACGATCAGAATCCAGGGCCCGTGCGGCGAAGGTGGCCTCGGCGCCCAGCGCCACCGACAGGGTGTTGAACGGATGATCCACCGACCCCATGGGCGTCGATTTGGTGACCTTGCCCGGCTCCGAGGTCGGTGAGTACTGGCCCTTGGTCAGCCCGTAGATCCGATTGTTGAACAGCAGGATGGTCATATTGACGTTGCGGCGCAGCGCGTGAATGAGGTGATTGCCGCCGATGGACAACGCGTCACCGTCGCCGGTCACCACCCATACCGACAGATCGGGCCTCGTCACCGCCAGTCCGGTCGCGAGGGCGGGGGCGCGGCCGTGGATGGAGTGGATACCGTAGGCGTCGAGGTAGTACGGGAAGCGGCTCGAGCAGCCGATCCCGGAGACGAACATCAGGTTCTCCTTGCGCAACCCGAGCTCGGCGAGGAAGCCGCGCACAGTCGCCAGGATGACGTAGTCGCCGCATCCGGGGCACCACCGCACCTCTTGATCCGAGGCGAAATCCTTCGCGCGCTGCGGGGTATCAGAGCGCGGGACCGCCGCGGTGCCCGAAGCGTCGGGCATACCGAGAAAGGCTGCGAGATCAGAGGTTTCGATGATGGTCATGACCGGCCCCCTGGCGTGCGATAGGTGGCCCGCGCCCTCGCGGCGAAGGCCTTGTCCTGTTCCATCTCGTCGATGGATCCATCGAGTGCGGCATCGATGACCCCGACGAGTTCCTGGGCGGAGAACGCGGTGCCTGCGATCTTGGTCCACGGGCGGACGTCGACGAGGTAGCGGGCCCGCAGCAGCGCGGTGAGCTGGCCGCCGTTCATTTCCGGCGCGACCACGGTCCGATATCCGCCCAGCACCTCGCCGAGGCCCGGCGGCAGCGGGTTGAGATGGCGCAGATGCAGGTGGGCGACCGGGACGCCACGGCGGCGTGCGCGCCGGCAGGCTTCACCGATCGGACCGTAGGAGCTGCCCCAACCCACCAGCAGTAGCTCCGCGCGGCCGTCTGGGTCGTCGACCTCGACCGCGGGGACGGCGATCGAATCGATCTTGGCTTGGCGCAGCCGCACCATGAGTTCGTGATTGGCCGGATCGTAGGAGATCTCACCGCTGCCGTCGGACTTCTCCAACCCGCCGATGCGATGGGCCAGCCCCGTGGTGCCGGGGACAGCGAGCGGGCGGGCCAGGGTCTCCGGGTCGCGGGCGTAAGGCTGGAAGGAGCCGTCGTCCGAGGGCTCGGTTTCGAAGGCGGGATCGATCGGTGCCAGCTCCTCGACGCGCGGAATCGCCCACGGCTCGGACCCGTTGGCGATCGCGCCGTCGGACAACAGCAGTACCGGCGTGCGATAGGTGAGGGCGATGCGTGCCGCTTCGATCGCGGTGTCGAAACAGTCCGCCGGTGAGCGTGGGGCCAGGACCGCGACCGGCGATTCGCCGTTGCGGCCGTAGAGGGCCTGGAAGAGATCGGCCTGCTCGGTCTTGGTCGGCAGGCCGGTGGACGGACCGCCGCGCTGCACATCGATCACCACCAGCGGTAGCTCGGTCATCACCGCCAACCCGATGGTCTCGCTCTTGAGCGACAGACCGGGCCCGGAGGTGCTGGTGACGCCGAGCGCCCCGCCGAGTGCGGCACCGAGCGCGGCGCCGATACCGGCGATCTCGTCCTCGGCTTGGAACGTAGTGACGTCGAAGTCCTTGTGCTTGCTCAGTTCGTGCAGGATGTCGGAGGCCGGAGTGATCGGATATGAGCCGAGGAAGACCGGTAGACCCGCCAGCCGCCCGGCGGTGATCAGGCCGTAGGCGAGGGCGGTGTTACCGGTGATCTGCCGGTAGGTGCCTGGTGGCAGGGCCGCACGCGCCACCGTATAGGTGGTCGCGAAGGTCTCGGTGGTCTCGCCGTAGTTCCATCCGGCGTGAAAGGCCAGGATATTGGCCTCGGCGACGGCGGGGGAGTCGGCGAATTTGTCCCGCATGAATCGTTCGGTGCTGCCGAGTTCGCGCCCGTACATCCACGACAGCAGGCCGAGTGCGAACATGTTCTTGGCGCGCTGGGCGGCCTTCTTACCGACCTCGGCGGATTCGGTGGCGGCCAGCGTCAGCGAACTCATCGGCACCGGATGCACCACGAAATCGGCCAGGGTGTCATCGGTGCGTGGATCGATGGCGTAGCCGACACGGGTCAGGTTGCGGGTGGTGAATTCGTCGGTGTCGATGATGACGGTGCCGCCGCGGGGCAGGTCGGCGAGGTTGGCCTTGAGTGCGGCCGGGTTCATGGCGACCAGGACGTCGGGCTGATCGCCCGCGGTGAGGATGTCGTGGTCGGCGATCTGGATCTGGAACGACGAAACCCCGGGCAGGGTGCCCTGCGGCGCGCGGATCTCGGCGGGGAAGCTGGGCTGGGTGGCGAGGTCGTTACCGAAGGCGGCCGCCTCATGGGTGAAGCGGTCGCCGGTGAGTTGCATACCGTCGCCGGAATCGCCGGCGAATCGGATCACCACCTGATCCACCGGGGTCGCGTCTGCACGGGTGCGCGCGCCGGGATCGCCCGCCCGGCCTGCGTCGTTGTGGTGCGAAACCATGTGCCTGCTTCACTTCCTGTCGAAGAGAGCTGCCCCTGGCCAACCTACTCCGCTCGGCGGGTGACCTGCCCGGAAAGCACGCTGATCGCTGGCGCGTCGCACGGCCGTACTCGGTGCCCGCGTACCCATCAGGCGAACAGGGCCAATTGTGGATCGACCGCTGCCGGAGCCCGCACGGCCGCCTCGGTCTGTTCGGAGGTGTCGCGCCGCAGCCGGTGCCGCTCCAGGAGTGGGTCGATCCGCCCGCGCAACCAGCTGGAGTATTCGGGGGTGACGTAAGCGCCGCGCCCGTAGAGCTGGCGGTAACGACGCAGTAGTGCGGGATGGGTCTCGCCCAGCCAGCCGAGGAACCAGCCGCGGGTACTGCCGCGCAGGTGCATGGGGAACGCGATCACGCTGCGCGCACCTGCCTCGGCGATAGCGGCGAACAGCTCGTCGAGATGGCTGCTGCCGTCGGTGAGATACGGAATCACCGGCGCCACCATCACATCGACCTCGAAACCGGCGTCGGCGAGGGCCCGCACCAACTCCAGCCGGGCCTTCGGCGCCGGGGTGCCCGGCTCGACACTGTGATGCAGGTCGGGATCGAGCATCGCCAGCGAGACTCCGATATGCACCGGCACCTGACGGGCGGCCGAGGTGAGTAGCGGCAGATCGCGGCGCAGCAGCGTGCCCTTGGTGAGGATGGAGAACGGGGTTCCGGAGTCGGTGAGTGCGCCAATGATGCCGGGCATCAGCCGATATCGGCCCTCGGCGCGTTGATAGGGATCGGTATTCGTGCCGAGGGCAACGGTTTCGCGATGCCAGCTGCGGCGCGCTAATTCGCGCCGCAGTACCGCGGCGATATTGGTCTTCACCACGATTTGGTTGTCGAAATCGGTTCCGGCATCCAGATCCAGATACTCATGGGTGCCGCGGGCGAAGCAATACCGGCAGGCGTGCGAGCACCCGCGCATCGGGTTGATCGTCCACCGGAACGGCAGGCCCGCGCCCTCGGGCATCTTGTTCAGCGCGCTCTTGCAGAGCACTTCGTGAAAGGTGATGCCGTCGAATTCGGGGGTCTGTACAGTTCGGACGAAGCCTGCCCGGTTCAGACCGGGCAGCGCGCCGTCGTCGGCGTCCAGGGTCTGGCTTTGCCACCGCACCCAGCTAGTCGAACATGTGTTCTAGCAGGTGTCAAGCGATCTGACGCGATTGCGGCGGTGTCGCGCCGGTCGGGTCGGCGAAGAACGCGACCAGGTCGCGCACCGTGTCCTGCAGCGGGCGTGGCTGGTAGCCGAGTTCACGAGTCGCCTTGCCGTGGTCGACGATCGGCGCGGAAACCAGCGCGCCGATGGCCGCCTTCGACACGATATCGGTGCCGAGTCGCTTGCCGATCGGCTCGAGCACCGGCATGAGGCCCGAGATCACCTTGGGGGAGATGACGAACCGCGGGCCCTTCTTGCCGCTGAGTGTGGCCGCGGTGCGGCAGACATCGAGCATCGAGGTCATCTCGCCGCCCAGCAGGTAGTTCTCGCCGGTGCGGCCCTTCTCGCCGGCCAGAATGAGTCCCTCGGCCACGTCGCGGACGTCGACCAGATCGAATCCGCCGCCGATCATCGCGGGAACCCGGCCGAGGGAGGCATCGCGCAGGGTGCGGTTGATCCGCGAGAGCGGGGTGCTCAGATCGCGCGGGCCGTAGACGCCGGTGGGGTTGCACAGCACCGCGTCCAGGCCCTGCTCGATGACGGCGCGCAGCTCGATCTCGCCCTGCCACTTGGAACGGTCGTATACCGGCAGCTCCGGATCGGTAGAGCGCACCGAGGTCTCGTCGATATTGCCGCCACAGGTGTACTGGTCGAAGGCGTGGATGGAGCTGGCGTGCACCATCCGGCGCGCGCCGGTGGCCAGTGCTGCTTCGGCCACCACCCGCACGCCTTCGGTGTTCACCCGCCAGGCCAGATCGTTCTTCTCGGCGAGGGTGATGACCGCGACCAGGTGGTAGACGATCTCGGCGCCGTCGAGAGCCGACCGCATGGAGTCGGGGTCGAGGACGTCGGCGGACACCCAGGTGATGCCCGCGGGAGCCGGTTGCTGCGGTACGACCCGGTCGATCGCCGTGATCTCGTGTCCGCGATCGGCGAGCAGGGGAAGCAAGTTCGTGCCAAGGTACCCGGCTGCGCCGGTCACTGCGACCTTCATGGGACAGAGAATATAGAACTTGTTCTAAATTGCAACACGTTCCAGTTTCGCGCCGTGCGCGCGAGAGGGGTCGAGAGATGTCGGTGTCGTCGGCTATATTGGGCCGCAACCGAAGCGGCCGTGCTGTCGGGCGAACTTGCGCTGTAGGGGCAGGCGGGCGGACGTTCGAGCAACGCGATGTTGACGACACTGATGTTGATGAGGATTGGGGGGCAGCTCGATGAGTGATGTCTCGGTGGAAACCGAAGGGCTCCGAGCGTTCGGCGCCACGAATGCGGCGATCGCGGGCGATATCGCCGGGGCGGGAAATATGGACGTGGCCGCCAGCGTCTCCGCGATGACACCGGTGTTCGGGCTGATCGGCGCCGACTATCTACTGTCGTTCGCGGCCGCGCAGGTGCTGCAGGCGCGCGATATCAACGATCTGTCCGATAAGTACTCGAAACTGTCGCAGGCCGCGTTCAGCTCGGCCACCAACTACGACGTCACCGATCTCGGCAATGCCGGAGATCTCGGCAAGGTCGCCGGCGAGATCGGTGGTGCGCTGTGAAGCCGCTGGATGCCCCCGGTGCCTCCGGCGTGATCGCGCCCGAGGCGAATCAGTCCGTGGTCGAGCAGGCGCTCGACCAGGCCGCCGCGGCCGCCCAGCAGGCGTCCGCGGTGCCGGTCGAGCAGCAGGCGATCCTCGACCTTCCGATGCCGCAGCTTCCTGCCGATCTCCCGCCGATCGAGCCGCCGGAATTCGTACTGGCCAAGAAGATCACCGATGAGGGCCCGGGAATGGGTGCGGCACCGGGCGGCATGCCCGGCCTGTCCGGTCTCGGCGCGCCCGCGTCCGCGCCGCAGGACATCCTCGGCGGCCTGTCCCCGGAGGTCTCGACGCTTGTCGGTGAGGCCGCAGCGGTGGTCAACCACGCGGCCGCGCCGGTGCTCGAAGCCGCTCAGGGCGTGCTCGGCCAGGCCGGCGGTGCGCTCGGCGGTTCATCTGGCGCGGGCGCCGCGTCGGTTGCCGGTGCGGCGGCCACGCCGGCAGCGGCTGCGGCCGCGCTGCCCGCCGATCCGGTCGGCGCGTTGATGAGCGGTCTCGCGTTGCCCGCGATCCCCGGCATCGATGTGCTGTTCAAGCCGATTCTCGACCTGCTCGGTAGCTTCGGCACCGGTGTCATGGGCGCGTTCGATCCCACCGCGTTGCTGAGCCAGTCCTCCAAGGTCATCGAGATGGCGATGCAGGTGGGCAAGGGCAGCCTCGGCGCCGTCGAACAGGTCTGGGAGAGCCAGGCCGCCACCAGTGCGCAGGACGCGGGCACCAAGGCCAACAGCGAAGGTCTGGAGACGAGTCAGCGCGGTATCGACATTTCCGAACTCACCCAGCGTGCCGCGTCGGTAGTCCAGCAGGGCAATGCGCAGCTGACCACGATCGCCACCTCGTTCGCGAGCCAGGCCGTCGCGCTCGCGCCGGTCATCATGACCCCGCCCGCGCAGGCGTCCTTGGTGGCCACTGCCACCGAGCACCTCGGCCAGGCGGTCAGCGTCGTCAATGCCACCCGCGGTGACCTGATGGGCAAGACCGCCGAATTGAACGGCCTGGTAAGCCAGCTGGTCGGTCAGAACGGCCCGGCGCCTGCCGAGGTCGCGCAGGCGGTCATGCAGAACGTCGGCGAGCCGCTCATGTCGCAGGCGGAAGAGGCCGCGACCACGGCGGCCGGGTTCGATTCGGGCACAGGCACCGGCACGAGCGGCGCGTCGACCACTGCGGCGAGCTACGGCAGCGGTGGTGCCAGCGGTACCGGTGGGAGCGGCGGAGCGTTCGGCACCGGCTTCGGACGATCGGGTGGCAGCGGCGGCTCGATGGGCCGCGGTGGCGCCGGTGGCGTGACCGGCATCCCGTCGCTTCCCGGGACCTCCGGCGTGCCGGGTGGCGTCGCACTTCCCGGCGGCATGCGCGCTCCGGTGGCCGGTATGCCGCTGGGCTCGAGCCTCGGCACCACGCCGGCCTCCAGCTCCGGGTTCATGGGCGGTCCGGGCGCGGCAGGCGCTGGAGGTCAGCGCAACAACGAGGACGAGCACGGGCGCAACGTCGATCCGTATCGCAGCCGCACCGGCAACGACGACCTCACCGGCCCGCTGGGCGAATCCACCCCCGAGGTCATCGGTGCCACCAGCACCGACGAAGGCGACGGTTCCGACTACTACCAGGACCAGTTCTAAGGGCCTGCCTTCAGGTATCCGGCCATAACAGCGGCCTCGCACCGAATCCGGTGCGAGGCCGCTGTTGTCGTCGACGCGCTGGGTGATCGAGCTCCGCTCAGCTGGTGCTGGGATTGTTCAGATCGCGCGCGGAGTAGGTGTCGCATGCCTGGACCTGCCCGGTCTGATATCCGGCGAGGAACCACTTCTGGCGCTGTTCGGACGAGCCGTGCGTCCAGGCCTCCGGATTGACCCGGCCCTGCGCGGCCCGCTGGATCCGATCATCACCGACCGCCGACGCCGCCGACAGCGCATCGCGGATATCGGCATCTGTCAGTTTTTGCAGGAACGGCTGCCCGTTCCCGCCGGGTGCAGGCATCTTGTCGGCATAGTGCGCCCAGATCCCGGCATAGCAATCGGCCTGCAACTCGGTGCGCACCGCGCCGGATTCCGGGCCACGCGGATCGCGCTGCGAGCGCCCGATATCGCCGAGCAGAGTCTGGATGTGATGGCCGACCTCATGCGCGACCACGTATTCCTGCGCCAGCGGCCCGCCACTGGAGCCGAACCGATCCACCAACTCCTGGAAGAAGCTGACGTCGAAGTAGGCGGTCTGATCGGCCGGGCAGTAGAACGGGCCGACCGCGCTGGTGGCATTGCCGCAGCCGGTGGATATCGCGCCCGAGAACAACACCAGTTTGGGTTCCACGTAGTCAACGCCGGTCTGTTTCGGCAGCTCGACCGCCCACACCGCGTCCAGGCTCTGCGCGGTGAGTACCACCCGGCAGTCCACATACCGGTTGGCGTCCGCAGCGGTCCGGCAGTGTTCGGGGGTCCCGGCAGTCGGCTGTGACTGCACATCCTGCGCGCCGGTGAACTGGCCGAGCACCGACCCAGGGTCGCCGCCGAGCAGCAACGTCAACACCAACACGATGAGCCCGCCGGCGCCGCCGCCGAGCGCCAATTTGCCGCCCATCCCCGGCCCGCCGCCGGATGAGGCCCGATTGGGGTCGATCTGCAAGCCCTCGTTGAAGGTCATGAGAATCCCTATCTGTGACGTGTCCGGTACAGCTTCGCACGCGTGGAGGCGATATCGGTTTCCGCTCGGCGAATGTGTCTCACTACGATGGCTTGCACCGGGCGGGCGTTCCGGTGTCACATTCGTCGAAAGGAACATCGTGCTGCGCACCCACTTGGCTGGTTCGCTGCGAAGCGAGCACGCCGGTCAGACCGTCACCCTCAGCGGCTGGGTGGCCCGGCGGCGTGACCATGGTGGCGTGATCTTCATCGATCTGCGCGATGCGTCCGGAGTGGCGCAGGCGGTGTTCCGTGAGGGTGAGGCCGCCGAAGCGGCACATCGCCTGCGTGCGGAGTACTGCGTCAAGGTCACCGGCGTGGTCGAGCTGCGTCCTTCGGGCAACGAGAACCCCGACCTGCCCACCGGCGCCATCGAGGTCAACGTCAGCGAGCTGGTGGTGCTCAACGAGAGCGCCCCGCTGCCGTTCCAGCTCGACGAGCAGCCCGGCGAAGAGGCCCGGCTGACCCATCGATATCTGGACCTGCGTCGTGAGGGTCCGGCCCACGCCATCCGGCTGCGGTCCAAGGTCAATGCCGCCGCTCGCCAGGTGCTGGCCCACCACGAGTTCGTCGAGGTGGAAACGCCGACCCTGACGCGGTCCACTCCCGAAGGTGCCCGCGACTTCCTGGTGCCCGCGCGGCTGCAACCCGGCAACTTCTACGCCCTGCCGCAGAGCCCGCAGCTGTTCAAGCAGCTGCTCATGGTCGGTGGCATCGAACGCTACTACCAGATCGCGCGCTGCTACCGCGACGAAGACTTCCGCGCCGATCGGCAGCCCGAGTTCACCCAGCTCGACATCGAGATGAGCTTCATCCGCCAGGAGGACGTGATCCTGCTGGCCGAGGAGATCCTGGCGGCGCTGTGGAAGCTCATCGGCCACGAGATCCCCACCCCGATTCCGCATATGACCTACCACGAGGCGATGCGCCGCTTCGGTAGCGATAAGCCCGACCTGCGCTTCGGGGTGGAAATCACCGAGTGCACCGAGTTCTTCAAGGACACACCGTTCCGGGTGTTCCAGGCGCCCTACGTCGGCGCGGTCGTGATGCCCGGTGGTGCGAACCAGCCGCGTCGTCAGCTCGACGCCTGGCAGGAATGGGCCAAGCAGCGTGGCGCCAAGGGGCTGGCGTACGTGCTGATCGACGAGGACGGTGTGCTCGGCGGTCCGGTCGCCAAGAACCTGAGCGAGACCGAGCGAGCCACCCTCGCCGACCATGTCGGCGCCAAGCCGGGCGACTGCGTATTCTTCGCCGCGGGTGCGCCCAAGGCGCAGCGGGCGCTGCTCGGGGCCGCGCGTGGTGAGATCGCGCGCAAGGTCGGCCTGATCGATGAGAATGCCTGGGCGTTCGTATGGATCGTGGACGCGCCGATGTTCGAGCCCGCCGCCGAGGCGACCGCGAGCGGCGATGTGGCGCTGGGCCATTCGGCGTGGACGGCGGTGCATCACGCCTTCACCTCGCCGAAGCCGGAGTCGATGGACACCTTCGACACCGACCCGGGTTCCGCACTGGCCTACGCCTACGACATCGTCTGCAACGGAAATGAGATCGGCGGCGGCAGCATCCGTATCCATCGCCGTGACGTGCAGGAACGCGTGTTCGAGGTGATGGGTATCAGCCATGAGGAGGCGCAGGACAAGTTCGGATTCCTGTTGGACGCCTTCGCTTTCGGCGCGCCGCCGCATGGTGGTATCGCCTTCGGCTGGGACCGGATCACCGCGCTGCTGGCCGGTCTGGATTCCATTCGCGAGGTGATCGCCTTCCCGAAGACGGGCGGCGGTGTCGACCCGCTGACCGACGCGCCCGCGCCCATCACCGCGCAGCAGCGTAAGGAAGCCGGACTCGACGCCAAGCCGGAAATCAAGGGCGTGACCGAGGTTTCGGGTGACGGCGCGGCCGCCACGACCGAATCCGCCAAGGGATAGCAACTTACGAGACTACGACGGCCGGTCCCGACGTGGGCCGGCCGTCGTCGTCTGCGTGGCGTCTCAGATCGCCGACACCTGACCGCCGGTCATGGTGCGGTAGGCGTAGGTCACCGCGATGGTCGCCACCGGGCCGGCCACCAGCAGACCGAATCCACACGCCAGCAGGCCGAGCAGTGCGACAACCATGACCGTCAGCATGAGCAGCAGCACCGGCCAGATATTGGCGATCACCAACTTGACGCTCGAGGTGATGGCCTCGATCGGGCCCTGGTTCTGATCGACCACGAAATGCAGCGAGAACATGCATCCCATGCCGACGGCGACACCCGGCAGCAGGCACAGCGCCGAGGCGAGACATGTCGCGAGGAACGCAAGTACCGCGGTCAGCAGCACGTTACCGGCGTTGCCGAGGTGGAAATAGGAGCCGAAAGTCGCTGGATAACCGTTGGTTTCGTAGAGCGCGCCGCGAACCATCGCCGCCTGCAGCAGCCACAGCCCGACCATCACCGCGAGGAAGATGAACACCACCGTCAGCGCCGAGCGCGGCGCGAGCAGTTGCACCACCGCGACGAACAGGAGATAGATCACCAGACCGAGCGCGCTCACCGCCAGCCATGGACCAGGATTTCGGCGAAATTTCTCCCAGCCGTAACTGAGGGCATGGCCGACGTCGAGCGGACTCGGCACGCCGGTGCCGTCCTGGCTCTGATACCCGTAGGTCGCCGCCTGCGGGTCGGGGCCGGTGCCGGGCGGACCATAGGTCGGATGTGGTTGCGCCTGGCCCAGCGGTGGCGCCTGTTCGACCGCTTCGTTGCCGTACTGGGCGGCACCGGGGCCTTCGAACTGCGGGTATCCTGCGGCGCCCGGCATTTCGTGGCGGCCGTGGCCGGACGGATACGGCGCGGACGCTTCGCCGCCGGGGCCTTGCCCCGTGCCGCCGCCCGGCGCGGGCTTGTCGCCGGAGGGTTGCGGCGCGGCGGATGGTGTGTCGGTCACGGTGGTCGACCTTTCGGGTCAGCTGGTTTGCAGTGTGGCGCACGGTAGTTGACGACCAGGAAACAGCACGGCTGACATCGTCTCAAGTGATCGGCGCCCACTACCAGAGCCGCGCGGGGACACGCCGAGCGACGCGGAAAGGTTGCGCAACCGCTCGCTAGAAGTGACCCGATGCGAGTACTTTGATCTGTGATGACCGCACTATTGGCCGAACGCGCCACCGAAGTCGTGTCCGCAGCACAACAGTTGCTTTCCAAGCGCATGGGTGCTCCGGTGAAGCTGAGCGATCCCATCGAACTCAGCGGTAGTGGTAGGACGACGGTCCTACGCGTACGTGTTGCCGAGAACGCCTTCTCGCTACCACGGACCTTGATCCTCAAGCAGGTGCGCGGCACCGCGCCGGTGCCACGAAACGCGGGCATCACCCCCGGTGTCGCCAGCATCGACTCCGCGTTCCTGCGGGAGGCGGTGTCGTACCAGTTCACGACCGCGCTCAGTCGCGAGCAGCGGCCCGGCGCCTATCTCATCGCGCACAGCCTGCCCGACCGGCTGCTCGTGCTCAGCGACCTCGGCGAGAACACCCGGCTGACCAGCGTGCTGCAATCGGGTGCCGAACCGGCCACTCAGAACGCCATGATGGCGTTCGCGCAGGCACTGGGTCGCATGCACGCGGCGACGGTCGGCCGCGAGGCCGATTTCGTCGCCCTGCTGCGCCGGGTCGACGTGGCCCACCGCATCGACGGGATCGCCCAGCAGTCGGAAGCGGCGGTCGCCGAGGTACCCGGCCTGCTGCGCCATGAACTCGGGGTCGAGGTGCCCGATGAGCTGGCCACCAAGATCGTGCACGGTGCCCGCCTGTTCTCCGGCGGACGGTTCCGCGCCTTCAGCCCGTCGGACCTGTGCCCGGACAACGTCATCCTCAACGACGAGGGCGCCCGCATCCTCGACTACGAGTGGGGCGGCTTCCGTGACGCGACCCTCGACATCGCCTACGCGCTGGTGTCGTTCCCCGGTTGCCTGTGCGATGTGGAGCTGTCCCGCGAGCGGGCCGCCCAGATGGTCGAGGCCTGGCGCGCCGAGGTCGTCGGTGTCTGGCCTGCCCTCGCCGACGACGTGCTGCTGGCCGAGAAGATCCTGGAAGCGCGCCTGATCTGGGTCTGGCTGTCGACGTACTGGTTCCTGCCCGCCGATCACACCCGCATCGCCGCTGCCCGCGAACACGGGCTGTCGGTGCCCAGGTCGGAGGCGCTGATCAATCGCTGGGCCGCCCTGGCCGAGGACGCACGCGTCACCGGCGACGACGTCATCGGCGATTTCGCCGAGGGCATGACGGCCGTGCTCGAGGAGCGCTGGGCCGAGTAACGGTCGGTACGCAGCTCTCGCAGTGCGCTCAGTGTGCAGGCGCAGGCCGCGGCTCGACCCGCCCACCGGCTCGCACCGCGAACGACGCACCGTGGCGGACGCCAGTGCGTGCGTCGGCAATGTCGATGACGTAGAACCAGTCCATCTGCGTCTGCCCGGCGGTGACATCGAGCACCCCGAATCCGTGCGAATCCAGCTCGACGTAGCGCAGATGCCGGTTGACGCCCTTGATCGCCTCCTCGACCGGCACCGCTGCGGTGCGCGGCGGTGCCTGCATCAGTTCACCCATACTGGACGAGGTCACCGACGGCACCACGAACTCCGCCCCGACGCTCGGTCCGGCCGCGTCGGCGGCGTTCACCGGCAGATCCGCCGCCCAGGACGAGTGGATATCGCCGGTCAGGAACACCACATCCGACACGCCCTGCTCGGTGATCGCCCGGTACAGCCGCGCCCGGTCGGCGGTGTAGCCGTCCCACTGGTCGGCGTTGGCGGGCAGGCCCGACTGCGGAATGCCCATCGTCTGGGTGATCGCGGCGGTGGTATTCGGATCCAGCGGCGGGAACACCAGCGGCGCGATCATCACCGAATTGCCCACCAGCTTCCAGGTCGTCGTCGACGACGCCAGCCCCGCGGTCAGCCAGTCCATCTGCGCCCGTCCGGTGAGGGTGCGTTCCGGATTGTCCACCTCACGCCAGCCCGCGCCCGGCTTCACCTCCTGGTCGCGATAGCTGCGCAGATCCAGCATCGACAGCTCGGCCAGGGTGCCGAATCGCAGACGGCGATAGATCTGCATACCGGAACCCGAACTCGACGCCCGCACCGGCATCCACTCCAGATAAGCCCGCGCCGAAGCGGCCTTGCGGTCGGCCCATGAGCCCTGGGTGGCCGGATCGTGCTTGCTCGAGCCGCCGGACCACGAGTTATCCGCGGATTCGTGGTCGTCCCAGGTGCAGATGAACGGCAGCAACGCGTGCAACCGTTGCAGGTCGGGATCGGTTTTGTACTGGGCGTGGCGGATGCGGTAGTCGGCGAGGGTGACGATCTCGTTCGCCGGATCGTGTGGGCGCACCGAACCGGTACGTCCGCCGTACTCGCCGCGCCCGTATTCGTAGAGGTAGTCGCCCAGATGCAGGATGGCATCGAGGTCGGCACGGTCGGCCAGATGGCGGTAAGCGCTGAAGTATCCGGCCTCCCAGTTCGCGCACGACACCACACCGAAGCGCAGGCGGTCGGGGGTGGAGCCCAGCCCGGGCGCGGTCCGGGTGCGCCCGACCGGCGAGGTCTGATCGAGCGCGGTGAAGCGGTAGAAGTACACGCAGCCAGGCGCCAGGCCGGTGACGTCGACCTTCACCGTGTGGTCGGTGTCCGCAGCGGCCGTGGTCGATCCGGCCGCGGTGATCGACGCGAAATTCTCGTCGGCCGCCACCTCCCAGCGCACCGTCGCCGTGGCGCCTGTCCCCGAGCCCGCGGCGGACTCGTCGGCGACGGTGACGCGAGTCCAGATGATCACGCCGTCGGGCAGTGGATCGCCCGAGGCGATACCGTGCCGGAACACCGCCGCATCGGCTCGTGCAGGTGCGGCGAGTGCGATGCTCGCACCGGCCGCGGCGACCGCCCCGCCCTTCAGCACCGTGCGTCGCCGCACGGCGGCAGTATCTGAAACGACCACGTTTTCAGCCACGATTATTGATCACAGTCCATCGGCTCGGCACTCGCAAATCGAGCCGCCGCGCGCCGCTCGATGCACCCGGCGGGCGTGTCGGACCCGGCCGGTAGCGTCAAGAATATGAGCGAGCGAGCATCGAACACAGCCGAGCTATCGCTCGTGGCGACGCTGAGCGCTTGCGAGGCGGCGGCATGAGCGACGGATTGTTCGATGTGCCTGGTGCGGGGCCGCCGGGAACCGGTGCACTCGACACCGACGTCGCCTTCCGCGGTCCCGGCGCAGCGGCGCCGTTGGCGGTGCGGATGCGCCCGGCAACGCTTGAAGAGGTCGTCGGCCAGCAGCATCTGCTCGGTCCCGGTTCGCCGCTGCGCAGGCTGATCGAGGGCTCCGGTGCGGCGTCGGTGCTGCTGTACGGGCCGCCGGGCACCGGCAAAACCACGCTGGCCTCGCTGATCTCCCAGGCCACCGGCCGGCGGTTCGAGGCATTGTCGGCGCTGTCGGCGGGGGTCAAGGAGGTGCGCGCGGTCATCGATATCGCGCGCAGGCGGTTGACCGCAGGCGAGCAGACGGTGCTGTTCATCGACGAGGTGCACCGGTTCTCCAAGACCCAGCAGGATGCGCTGCTGGCCGCGGTGGAGAACCGGATCGTGCTGCTGGTCGGCGCGACGACCGAGAACCCGTCGTTCTCGGTGGTCTCTCCGCTGCTGTCGCGGTCGCTGGTGCTTCAGCTGCGTTCACTGACCGAGGATGACATCCGCACCGTGCTGCGCCGCGCCATCGCCGACCCGCGTGGGCTCGGCGAGCAGTTCACCGTCACCGATGCCGCGCTCGACCACATCGTGCGGATCGCGGGCGGTGACGCGCGGCGCGCGCTCACCGCGCTGGAGGCGTCGGCGGAATCCTCGCTCGACGGCACCGTCGATGTCGATCTGGTGGAGGCAAGCGTCGACAAGGCGGCGGTCCGCTACGACCGGGCAGGCGATCAGCATTACGACGTCATCAGCGCGTTCATCAAATCCATTCGCGGCTCCGATGTCGACGCCGCGTTGCACTATCTGGCCAGAATGCTGAGCGCGGGGGAGGACCCGCGCTTCATCGCGCGCCGGCTGATGATCCACGCCAGCGAGGATGTCGGTATGGCCGATCCCACAGCCCTGCAAACCGCCACCGCCGCGGCGCAGGTGGTGCAGCTGGTCGGGCTTCCGGAGGGCAGGCTCGCCCTGGCGCAGGCCACGATCCACCTGGCCACCGCGCCGAAATCCGGTGCCGTGGTCTCGGCGATCGGGGCTGCCATGGCCGATGTGTCGGCGGGCAAGGCCGGGGCGGTCCCGCCGCACCTGCGCGACGGCCACTACGCGGGCGCGGCGCAACTGGGCAACGCACAGGGCTACCGCTACCCGCACGACGATCCGGGCGGCGTACTGGCCCAGCAGTATCCGCCCGACGAGCTGGTCGGCGTCGACTATTACCACCCGACCGACCACGGCCACGAACGCGCGGTCGGTCCCAGGGTGGACAAGTTGCGTCGCATCGTGCGAGGCGAGTGAGGTCGGCCGCGCACGGGTGTGAGGTACACGGTCGACTCGATGAAAAACCGGGTGCACCGCACCGGTAGGCTGGATATTTGTGCAGACCCACGAGATCCGACGGCGATTCCTGGACCATTTCGTGCGCGCCGGGCATACCGAGGTGCCCAGCGCCTCGTTGATCCTCGACGACCCGAACCTGCTGTTCGTCAACGCAGGCATGGTCCAGTTCAAGCCGTACTTCCTCGGCCAGGAGACCCCGCCGTTCGCGCGGGCGACGAGCGTGCAGAAATGCGTGCGCACCGGCGATATCGAAGAGGTGGGCATCACCACCCGGCACAACACCTTCTTCCAGATGGCGGGCAACTTCTCCTTCGGTGACTACTTCAAGGAAGGTGCGATCACCTTCGCGTGGGAGCTGATCACCAAGTCGCAGGAGGACGGCGGGTACGGGTTCGATCCCGAACGCATCTGGGTCACCGCCTACGAATCCGATCCGGAGGCCGCCGAGATCTGGGCCCGGGTCGCGGGCATACCCTCCGAGCGCATCCAGTTCCGCGACGGCAAGGACAACTACTGGGACATGGGCGTGCCCGGTCCGGGTGGCCCCTGCTCGGAGATCTACTACGACCGCGGCCCCGAACACGGCAAGGACGGCGGCCCTGTCGTCGACGAGGATCGCTACCTCGAGATCTGGAACCTGGTCTTCATGCAGGACATCCGCGGTGAGCTGAGCCCCAAGCTCGGCCATCCGCCAGTCGGTGTGCTGCCGAAGAAGAACATCGATACCGGGATGGGTGTGGAGCGGATCGCGCTGCTGCTGCAGGGCGTCGACAATGTCTACGAGACCGACCTGCTGCGCCCGATCATCGATAAGGCCGAGGCGCTGACCGGCCGGTCCTACGGTGTCGAGCACGCCGACGACGTGCGCTTCCGCGTCATCGCCGACCATGCGCGCACCGCGGCCATGCTGATCGCCGACGGCGTCAACCCCGGCAACGACGGCCGTGGCTATGTGCTGCGCCGTCTGCTGCGCCGCATCGTGCGCTCGGCTCGGCTGCTCGGCGCCGACAAGCCGGTCATGAGTGAGTTCATGAAGGTCGTCAGCGAGCTGATGTCGCCGTCGTACCCGGAGCTGGCCACCGATTACGGCCGTATCGAGACCGTCGCGGTGGGCGAGGAGACCGCCTTCCTGAAGACGCTGAACACCGGCTCGAAGCTGTTCGACGACACCGCAGACTCGGTGAAGGCCTCCGGCGGTAAGACCATCGCCGGCTCGGACGCGTTCACCCTGCACGACACCTACGGCTTCCCCATCGACCTCACCCTGGAGATGGCCGCCGAGGCCGGGCTCTCGGTCGATGAGGAGGGCTTCCGCTCGCTGATGGCCGAGCAGCGCCGTCGCGCCAAGGAAGACGCCCAGGCCCGCAAGCACGCGCACGCCGACCTGTCGGTGTACAAGGAACTGGTCGACCGCGGCGCCACCGAGTTCACCGGCTTCGACGAGCTGACCTCCGAGGCACACGTGCTGGCGCTGATCGCCGACGGTGTCCGGGTGCCGACCGCCACCGCGGGCAACGATGTCGAGGTGATCCTGGACCGCAGCCCGCTCTACGCGGAGTCCGGTGGACAGATCGCCGACCGCGGCACCATCACCGCGTCGGGTCTGAAGCTGCGGGTCAACGACGTGCAGAAAATCGCCAAGAAGGTGTGGGTGCACAAGTGCACCGTCGAGCAGGGCCAGATCACCGAGGGTGATGTGGTGCTCGCTCAGTCCGATCCGGCCTGGCGCCGCGGCGCGACCCAGGGGCACTCGGGCACGCATATGGTGCACGCCGCCCTGCGGCAGGTGCTCGGACCCAACGCCGTGCAGGCCGGTTCGCTGAACAAGCCCGGCTATCTGCGTTTCGACTTCAACTGGCAGGGCCAGCTCTCCGAGCAGCAGAAGGCCGATATCGAGGCCGTCTCCAACGACGGTGTCGGCGCCGACTACCCGGTGAACACCTTCGTCACCGATCTGCCCAAGGCCAAGCAGATGGGCGCGCTCGCGTTGTTCGGTGAGAACTACGGCGACCAGGTGCGGGTGGTGGAGATCGGTGGTCCGTTCTCCATGGAGCTGTGCGGTGGCACCCACGTTCAGCATTCCTCGCAGATCGGCCCGATCACCCTGCTCGGTGAAGCGTCGGTCGGTTCGGGCGTGCGGCGCGTGGAAGCGTTCGTCGGCCTGGATTCCTACAAATACCTGGCCAAGGAGCGCGCGCTGCTTGCCGGTGTCGCCTCCTCGCTGAAGGTGCCCTCCGACGAAGTCCCCGCCCGCGTGGAGCAGCTGGTGGAGCGTTTGAAGGTGGCCGAGAAGGAGCTCGAGCGCACCAAGATCGCCGCGGTGCTCGCCTCCGCGGGCGCCCTGGCCGACGGCGCCGAACGCGTCGGTGAGCTGCTGCTGGTGGCCGCTGCCGCGCCCGAGGGCGTCGCGGCGGGCGATCTGCGCACCCTGGCCACCGATATTCGCGGCAGGCTCGGCGGCAACCCGGCCGTGGTCGTGCTGCTCGGCAACACCGACGGCAAGGTGCCGTTCGTGGTCACGGTGAACAAGCCGGCCCAGGAACGCGGCATGAAGGCGGGCGATCTGGTCGCGAGCTTCGGTCCGAGCATCTCCGGGCGCGGCGGCGGTAAGCCGGAGATGGCCCAGGGCGCGGGCTCGGATCCGTCGGGGATCGCGGCCGGACTGGCCGCGGTCCGGGCTCGGGTGGCCGAACTCGCCGGCTGATGGGTGAACCCGCGAGCACCGAACACCGGGGCGATCGGCCCGATCCGGCCACCGACCCGGGTCGGGGCAGGCGCATCGCCATCGACGTCGGCAGCGTGCGTATCGGGGTCGCCTCGAGCGATCCCGATGGCGTGCTCGCCACCCCGGTGGAAACCGTGCCGAGAGCCAAACCGAACCCGCGCGCGGCCGGACCCGGCCCCGACATCACCAGGATTGCCGAGATTGTGCGGGAGTACGAGGCCGTCGAAATAGTCGTCGGCTTGCCGCGCACGTTACGCGGGGAAAAGGGGACTGCCGCTACGCTGGCGATCGCGTTCGCCGATCGTTTGCGACCGGTTGTCGCCCCGGTGCCTATACGACTTTCCGACGAACGTTTGACTACGGTGTCAGCTGCACGTGCATTGCGGGACAGCGGAGTTCGCGCACGCGGCCAGCGGCAGGTGATCGACCAAGCCGCTGCCGTGTCGATCCTGCAGGGATGGTTGGACGAACGGAGTTCGGTGTTGAAGTCGGTCGAAGAGGCGGAGCGTCGCGTGTCGTCCGGAGACGATGCATGACCGATCGGTGGGCGCGGGCCGAAGAACGCTACCGTCAGCGGGAAGCCGACCGGCGCTACCGCCGGGACGACCAGGCGTGGGGGCGAGAACCTCGCGCGGGTACGGAGGGCGTGGGTAGCGCCACCGACGACGAGTGGGACTACCTCGAAGACGACGACACCAACGTCATTCCCCGGTACGTCGACGACGAGTTCGACGAGCCAGAACCCGAACCCGAGCCCGAGCCGGCACCGGCCCGGCGTGCCGCCTCGACACGCACCAAGAGCGGTGCGCGGACCCGCCAGCGCTCGGAATCGGAAGCAGCCGAGGCGCGGCGCGGTGGGCGCAAACGTCCGGGATCACGCAGCAAGCGGACCCGGGTGGCCTCGCGCAAGGCCGCCGAACGCAAACGTCGCCGCCGCACCATGCTGCTCATCGCAGGCGTGTTCGCGGTGCTGTTCGTCGGAGCCGCCGGTTTCGCCGCCATGAAGCTGATGGACGGCTACGCACCAGCCGAGGATTTCGCCGGGCCCGCGGGACCGCCGGTGATCGTGCGGGTGCAGCAGGGCGAGACCGCGCTGCAGATCGCGGACACGATGGCCGAGAAGGGCGTTGTCGCGAGCAGCGCCGCCTTCTACGAAGCCGCCGTGCGGAATACGAACATGAACTCGGTGCAGCCCGGGTATTACGCGATCCCGAGCCGCAGCCCGGCCGCCGATGCGGTGACGGCGCTGGTGAAGCCGGAGTCGCGGGTCGGTGCGCTGGTTATCTCCGAGGGCAGGCAACTGCACGACCAGCACGATGTGAACACCGGTGCACGCAAGGAAGGCATCTACACCAAGATCGCCGCAGCCAGCTGCATCGGTACCGGCCCCACACCCCGATGCGTGACCTACCAGCAGCTGGAGGCCGCCGGCGCGAGCATGGACCTGGCGGCGCTCGGTGTGCCGGAATGGGCGATGGAATCGGTGCGCCAGGTGCCCGACCGTGCGCGTCAGCTGGAGGGCCTGATCGCCGCGGGCAGCTGGGATTTCGATCCGACCGGCTCACCCGAGCAGATTCTGAAGGAGCTCGTCAGCGCGAGTGCGGCGCTCTACGAATCCACTGGGTTGCTGCAATCGGGCGGTGAGACCGGGCTGACGCCCTACGAGTCGCTGATCGCCGCCTCGCTGGTCGAACGTGAAGCGCTGCCGCAGGATATGGGCAAGGTCGCGCGGGTGATCGTGAACCGGCTGAAGGTCGATCAGCCACTGCAATTCGATTCCACCGTGAACTACGCCCTCGACACCACCGAGGTCGCCACCACCGACGCCGACCGCACGCGCGTCACACCGTGGAACACCTACGCCATGTCCGGGCTGCCCGCCACGCCCATCGCGGCGCCGTCGGCGGCGGCGTTGCGCGCGGTGGAGCAGCCCGAGCCAGGGCCGTGGCTGTACTTCGTGACGATCGATCAACAAGGCACCACCTTGTTCACGCAGAGCTACTCCGAACATCTGCGCAATATCGACCGCGCGATGGAGAGCGGAATCCTCGACAGTGGCCGCTGAGTTCTCCGGCGCCGAGGTGCGCAAGGCCGCGGTGCTCGGTAGCCCGATCGCGCATTCGCGCTCGCCACAACTGCATCTGGCGGCATATCGTGCGCTCGGCCTGCCGTGGACCTACGAGCGCATCGAATGCACGGCCGAGCAGTTGCCTGGTCTGGTCGATGGGCTCGGCCCTGAATGGGTGGGGCTGTCGGTCACGATGCCGGGGAAAGAAGCCGCGCTGGCGTACGCGACCGAGCGTACCGAGCGTGCGGAACTGGTCGGCTCGGCCAACACCCTGGTTCGCATCGACGGCGGCTGGCGCGCCGACTGCACCGATGTCGACGGCGTGCTCGGCGCGCTGCGAGGTGGTGGCGTCACGACGCTTGCGGAAGCCTTGGTGCTCGGTGCCGGCGGTACCGCGCGTCCGGCGCTGCTCGCCCTGGCCGAACTGGGTGCCGCGGCGGTGACGATCGTGGCCCGCGATGCCGGGCGGGCCGCGAGTGCGGTGGATCTCGCGCGTCGGCTGGGACTGAAGGCCACGGTGATCGGCTTCGACCCCGCTGCCGTTGGTGCCGCCGCCGCGCGGTCGGGCGCCGCGGTGAGTACCGTCCCGCCTGCGGCCGCGCGCGCCGTGGCCGACGCGGTCGCCGCGGCGCCTGTGGTGCTCGATGCGATCTACAACCCGTGGCCGACCCCGCTGGCCGAAGCCGTGGCGCGTGCGGGCCACACCGTGGTCAGCGGTCTCGACATGCTGATCAACCAGGCCTACGGGCAGGTCGAGCAGTTCACCGGCCGTCCTGCCCCCCGCGCGGACATGGCCGCGGCACTCGACCCGACGCACTGAGACTTCCTCAGAGTCCCGAACCGACCCGTTCGGTCGCGATAGCCAGGTCTTTGTCGCCGGTCCCCGACAGGCACAGCACGACCAGCGCACCCGGTGCCAGCTCGCCACTTTCGGCCCGCTCCATCAGATGCCCCACCGCATGGGCGGATTCGAGGGCCGCGAGGACGCCTTCGGAATGGCTCAGCGCCAGCATGCCGCGTAGCGCGACGGCATCGGTAGCGGTACGGACGCTCGCGCGGCCGGTATCGCGCAGGTAGCTGAGTTCGGGGCCGACGCCGGGATAGTCGAGACCGGCCGCGATGCTGTGGGTGCGACTGATCTGGCCGTCCGCGTCCTGCAGCAGGTAGCTGAAGGCGCCATCCACCTCGCCGGGGCTGCCCGCGGTCAAGGTAGCGGCGTGCTCGCCGTCGGCCACGCCACGCCCTGCCGCCTCGACGCCGACCAGTTCGACCTCGGGATCGGCGGCGAACGGATGAAATAGCCCGAGGGCGTTGCTACCACCACCGACACAGGCCAGCACGAGGTCGGGCAATCTTCCTTCGGTTCGAAGGATGTCCTCGCGGGTCTCGGCGCCGATCACCGTCTGGAAATCCCGCACCATCTGGGGGTAGGGCGCGGGCCCGACCGCCGTACCGAGCAATAGATGGGTGCTGTGCAGACTTGTCACCCACTCGCGGACCGAAGCGCTGATCGCGTCCTTGACCCGGCGGTTGCCGGAATCGACCGACCGCACCTCGGCGCCGAGCAGCGTCATCCGGGCCACCGTGGCGGGCTGGCGGCGGATGTCGTGGCCGCCCATGTAGATCACACACTCCAGGCCGAGCATCGCGCACACGGTGGCCACCGCGGCGCCGTGCTGCCCCGCGCCCGTCTCGGCCACGATCCTCGTCTTGCCCATGCGGATGGCGAGCAGCGCCTGCCCCAGCGCGTTGTTGATCTTGTGTGAGCCGGTGTACGCCATATCCTCGCGTTTGAGGTAGACCTTCAGTCCGGGGACGCCCAGCGTCGCGGCGAAGCGGGGGACCTGATGCAACCGGGTCGGGCGCCCCACCCTGTCGTGCAGCAGGGTGGTGAGCCGGTCGGTGAACACCGGATCGGTACGGGCCAGGCGATAGGACTGTTCGAGTGCGAGCAGTGCGGGCATGAGGGCTTCGGGCACATAGCGTCCGCCGAACGCGCCGAATCGGCCGTTCTCATCCGGATCGCCGTGCCGATAGGTCGGCTCTACACCGAGATCGAGAACCATCCGCGCCTTCGCCTCCATCGTCGAGAACCGACCACGAAGTCTCTACCAGTGGCGCGACTGCTTCACCATGGCTGGGAAACGCCGCGATGAACTGGCGATGATGGCCGTGGACGGCGACGCGCACAACTCTGTAACGGGTTCTAGTTTTGCGCGGAGGGGTGGGGGGTTATGGTGTTCGGCATGACAGCTTGGGTGTTGCGGGCCACAGTGCTCGGTGCGCTGGTCGTAGCCTTGCGGGTCCTGCTGGGGTTCGGCATGGTGAACTGGCCGGCGCAGGGCTCGTGGATGCGACTGCTGTGCCTGGTGGTGATTATCGGCGCGGTGGCCGGATGGGGCTTTCTCGACGGGCGCCGTGACCGGGCCGCCCACCCCGAGGGCGATGGCGGCTCGGATCTGACGATCCCGTGGCTGACGGCGGCGGTGGCCGGCGGTCTCGGCAGCGGTCTGGTGTCGTGGATCCTGGACCAGGTGCCGAACTTCGATCTGGGCGACAACGGCCTGCTGTTCGAACTGACCGCGGGTGCGTCGTTCATCGTCCTGCTGATCTTCATCCCGGCCCTGGCCGGTATCGCGATCGGGCGCAGGCTCGCGGGCCGCAACAAAGGTACGGCCCCGGCCGGGTCCAACCAGCCGGTCGCCGCCGCATCCTGAGTGATGATCCCGGGCGTGCCCGGGATCATCACTGCTAGAGCAGGATCGCTGCGCTCGTCCCCGGCGCGGCGTCGCGGGCGATCGCCGAGTACGCCGCGGCGAGCAGCGTGGGATCGGGTCCTTCGAGGCGGCCGGGCTTGGCCAGGCCGTCGAGCACCACGAAACGCAAAACGCCCGAACGGGTCTTCTTATCGGTCTGCATCGACTCGAGCAGCTGCGGCAGGGCGTCCGCATCGTAGGTGGTGGGCAGGCCAACGCTTTCCAGAACCGTGCGGTGCCGGTCGGCGGTGGCGTCATCGAGGCGCCCGGCCAGCCGGCCGAGCTCGGCGGCGAACACCAGGCCCACCGAGACGGCGGCACCATGGCGCCAGCGGTAGCGTTCCCGACGCTCGATCGCGTGGCCGAGAGTGTGTCCGTAGTTGAGGATCTCGCGCAGCGCTGCCTCTTTGAGGTCGGCGGCCACCACCTCTGCCTTGACCGCGATGGCGCGGCGGATCAGTTCTGGCAGCACCTCGCCGGTGGGGTCGAGCGCGGCCTTCGGATCGGCTTCGATCAGCTCCAGGATCACCGGGTCGGCGATAAAACCGGCCTTGATGATCTCGGCCATGCCGGCGACGATCTCGTTGTGCGGCACCGTTTCCAGAGTGGCCAGATCGACCAGAACCGCGGCGGGCTCGTGGAAGCAGCCGACCAGGTTCTTGCCCGCGTCGGTGTTGATGCCGGTCTTTCCGCCGACGGCGGCGTCCACCATGGCGAGCAGGGTGGTCGGTACGTGCACGATCTTCACCCCGCGCATCCAGGTGGCTGCCACGAACCCGGCGAGGTCGGTGGCCGCGCCGCCGCCGAGGCTGACGACGACATCGTTGCGGGTCAACCCGATTCGGCCGAGCACCTCCCAGCAGAAGCCGGCCACGGCCAGTTCCTTACCGGCTTCGGCGTCGGGGATCTCGATGCGATGTGCGTCGATCCCGGTGTCGGCCAGCGCCTTACGCACGACCTCGGCAGTTTCGGCCAGCGGCGGCTGATGAAAGATCGCGACCGTGCGCACGCCGGAACCACTGCCGGTGACCGACTCGACGAGCTCGCCGAGCAAACCGCGGCCGATGATCACCGGGTACGGGTCGGCGGTGCGGACCTGGATGCGACTCGGCTCTGTCACGTGCTCTGCTCCGATTCTGTGCGTTCTTGTTGTTTGCGTGCGCGTGCGCGAGCTCTGCGAGCCCTGGCGCGGCGTGATCGTCCGTTGGAGGAGGTGCCGGCGGCGGTGGTGTTCTGGCCGGTGGCGGCTGTGCCGGACTGCCTGGCGGTGGTTGCGGACTGCCCGCTAGTGGCCGTGCCGGACTGATCGGTTGTCCCGTTCTGTCCGTTCGCGGCTGTCTGCGCCGCTTTGCGGGCTGCTGCCCGCGCCCGAGATCTGCGGCGGGCCCTGGATCTGCTGCTGCCCTGCGGATTGGTGGCGCGAGGTACCCGGTTCTGCGGTTCGGCGGTGTCGGCTGCGGCCGGTCGCACCGACTCGAGCGACAGTTTGCCCATGATCATTTTCACCACCCGGCCGGGACTGCGCCCGTCGGTGCGCACCCGGACGGTCGCGACCTCCCGGTAGAGCGGGCGGCGTCGCTGCATCAGCTCTCGGTATTTGGCACCGGGGTCGGTGCCGTTGAGCAGCGGACGGGCATTGCTGGTACCGGTGCGCCGCAGTCCTTCGGCCACACTGATTTCCAGATACACCACGGTGCGGTCGCGCAGCAGGGCCCTGGTGTTCTCCGAGAGCACCGCGCCGCCACCGAGCGACACCACGCCTGGTTCATCGAGGACCGCGCGGCGCACCACCCGCTCCTCGATCTTGCGGAACTCCTCCTCGCCGTCGGTGGCGAAAATATCGGCGATGCTGCGTCCGGTTTCGCGTTCGATACCTGCGTCGGTGTCGTACAGCTCGACGCCGAGTTCACGCGCGAGCTTGCGGCCGATCGTCGATTTACCTGCCCCGGGAGGTCCGACCAGCACCACGCGCGGGGCGCGCGGGTCGGTCTGGGAGATCATCGCGCCCGACTGTCCGCGTCGGTCGGCGCCACATGCGGACGGGTGCTGATGCGCTTGACGTAGCTGGTGATGTTGTCGGTGGTCTCGGCGATCGAATCGCCGCCGAACTTTTCCAGCGCCGCCTGCGCGACCACCAGCGCCACCATCGATTCGGCCACCACACCCGCGGCGGGCACCGCGCACACATCGGAGCGCTGATGGATAGCCACGGCTTCCTCGCCGCTGCTCATATCGACGGTCGACAGGGCGCGGGGCACGGTGGAGATCGGCTTCATCGCGGCGCGCACCCGCAGTGCCTCGCCGTTGGTCATGCCGCCTTCGAGGCCTCCGGCGCGGTTGGTGGAGCGCAGCACGCCGTCGGGACCGGGCTTCATCTCGTCGTGTGCCTGGCTGCCGCGGCGGCGCGCGGTCTCGAAGCCGTCGCCGACCTCGACACCCTTGATCGCTTGAATGCCCATGAGCGCGGCGGCCAACCGGGAGTCGAGACGGTTCTCGCCGCTGGTGAACGAGCCGAGGCCGACCGGAAGACCCTCGATGACAACCTCGACGACGCCTCCGAGGGTGTCGCCGTCCTTCTTGGCCGCCTCGATCTCGGCGATCATGGCTGCCTCGGCGTCGGCGTCGAAGGCGCGCACGGGGCTCGCGTCGATCGCATCCAGGTCGGCGGCGGTCGGGGTGTGACCGGTGGTGTTGGCGGCGGTGCCGATCGAGATCACATGCGAGACGACCTCGACGCCGAAGGCCTGCCGCAGGAAGGCGCGGGCCACCGTACCTGCCGCGACACGGGCTGCGGTTTCGCGGGCACTGGCCCGTTCGAGGACCGGGCGGGCGTCGTCGAACCCGTACTTGAGCATGCCCGAGTAGTCGGCGTGACCGGGGCGGGGACGGGTGAGCGGGGCATTGCGGGCAAGATCGGCGAGTTCGGCCGGATCGACCGGGTCGGCGGACATGACCGTGGTCCACTTCGGCCATTCGGAATTGGCGACCTCGATGGCGACCGGGCCACCCATGGTGTGTCCATGACGCACACCGCCGACGATGGTGACCTTGTCGGCCTCGAACTTCATCCGGGCGCCGCGCCCGTACCCGAGGCGTCGGCGCGCCAACTGTGCGGAGATCTCGTCCGACGTCACCTCGACCCCGGCCACCATCCCCTCGACGATGGCGACGAGAGCGGGACCATGGGATTCTCCAGCAGTTATCCAGCGCAGCACGCCGTCCATCTTCCCATGTGGATGCTCTCGGTTGGGAAACCGGTCTACCGTGATCAGCGGCACCCTTCCCGCCTGCGCCCCATGGTTGCCGCGCGGTCACCCGAACACCACCGCCACCAGCGTCGCCAGGCACATCGACGGACCGTGCGGCACGGTGACCGGACCGGCGCCCGCCGGTCGGGTCGGTGCGCGGACGCGACGCCATGGGGTCCGTCGTCGGATCGACCCCATCGACCGGTCGGCCGGCGCGTACTCCAGCGGGTCGGTGGAGGTGGACATCACGAGCGCGGCGGCGATACCCGCGCATGCCGTCGACACGGGCGCACTCACCGCCGCCCACACCCACACCTGCCCGCCACCCATTCCCGCTGCCGCTCCGAGCCCGACCGCCAGTTTGACGTCGCCGGCACCGAATGCGGGCGGCGACACCAGGTGCACCACGAGATACGGCACAGCGAGCAGGACCGCTCCCGCGGCTGCCGCTGCGAACCGACCCGTACCCAGGGCATAGATGAGGACGACGGCTGCGCCGGGCCCGGTGAGCAGGTCGGGAAGACGACGAGACCGGATGTCGCTGACACTCAACGCGATACACCACCCGCCGAGCACGATGAGCGCGAATATCTCCATGAACCAACGATGATGGGTCGAACCTCGGTGCGGACGCCACACAGGCTCGGTTGTGAATAGCCGGGACCACTGTGAACACCCATCAGTTCGGATGTGCATCCGGTGCCATCCACGGCTCTGCCGGGAGTAGATGCCGACGCCGGCTACCCGGTCAGAAGGACAGCCCAGCTGCGAGCCGGTCGAGTGCATGGTCGAACACCGGAATGACGTCGAGATCGGGATTCTCGGTCCAGCGCCGCATGAAGCCGAGCGCGATACCGACGACGGCGCCGGTGAACCAGGCGATCTCCGGGTCGTCGGCTCCGCGACCGGACCGCTGCGCCACCTGTTCGGCGATGGCGCGCTCCAAGGTCAGCAGGTTGGTCAGCGCGGCTCCGCGCAGGCCCGGCTCTTCCAGCATCAGCCGGGTCCGTCGTCGACCGAGTTCCATGTCCTCCGCCGACATGCTGCCGCTGACCTCGTGAAAGGCCGCGCGTAGCGATTCGACAACGGTCGAATCGGCGGGCTGTTCGGCGAACTTGGTGAAAAGGACATTGTCGAACTCGTCGGAGATGACCAGGTCTTCTTTGGTGGGAAAGTAGCGGTACACGGTGCTCGGTGCGACCTCCGCCGCCGCCGCGACAGCCTCGACCGGGGTGGCGTCGTATCCGTTGGACTCGAACAGCGTCATCGCGTGGCGCTGAATGGCCGCGGCGGTTCTGGCTTTCTTGAGTTCGCGCAGCCCGGTCGCCGGTTTCGATCGGGCGGTCGCTGCACCGGAAGGCTTTCCGGCAGCAGCGGAGTGCTGATCTCCCACCGACGACCTCACCGTGTACCTCCACTCCCTGTGCTCACTTCCGCGGATGCGTCTGCTTCGATTCTGCAACAGCGACCTCGACGGCGACCGGCGCGGCTTGCGGTGCCGTCATGGCGCGGCGCGATGCGGCGGCGGCCGTGCGGTCATCGAGCCGACGACCCTCCACATCCACCTCCGGCAGCAGACGATCGAGCCGGCCGGGCAGCCACCAGCCGTACTTGCCCAGCAGCGACATCGTCGCCGGTACCAGCGTCATCCGGACCACGAAGGCGTCGAAGAGCACGGCGGCCGCGAGTGCGAATCCGAAAGACTGCACCATAGGCGTCGCCGAGAACAGGAACCCGGCGAACACACTGATCATGATGATCGCCGCAGCCGTGACCACGCGCGCACCTGCGGCGAAACCGTCGATGATCGCGGCGTCGGTGCTTTCCCCACGCAGGTGTTCCTCCCGCATCCGGGTCACCAGGAACACCTGGTAGTCCATCGCCAGCCCGAACACCATGCCGATCAATATCACCGGCAGCAGATTGACGATGAGCCCGGAGGAATGGACGCCGAGCAGATCGTTGAACCAGCCCCACTGGAATACCGCGACCACCATGCCGAAGGTGGCGGCGACGCTGAGCAAGAACCCCGCCGCGGCCACCAGCGGCACCAGCACGGAGCGGAAGACCAGGATCAGCAGCAGGAAGGCCAGCCCGCCGACCAGGGCGAGGTAAGGCAACAGGGCCGCACGCAGTTTCGCCGAGGAATCGATATCGATCGCCGTCTGACCGGTGACCATCACCCTGGCGTCCTCGGGCAGTGCGGCGCCGCCGGCCTCGGTGCGGATGGCGTCGAGGACATCTTCGGTACCGGCCTCGGTCGGGCCGTGCTCAGGAACGACCGCCAGCAGCGCGGTGCCGCCGGAGGTGTCGAAGATCGGTGGTGCGACGGCCGCCACGCCGTCGATGCCGTCGATGAGCGTGCGCACCCGGGCCGCGGCCGCGGCGGCGTCACCGCCGGTACCCGCGTCGACGACAACGGTGAGCGGGCCGTTGACCCCCGGGCCGAACCCGGCCGCGATCAGGTCGTATGCCTTGCGCTGGGTGGTGTCGGCGGGCGCCGCGCCGTCATCGGGGAAGCCGAGCCGCAGTCCGAGTGCGGGGATCGCGGCGAGCAGCAGAATCGCTGTCGCGCCGAGCAATACCGCGAGACGGTGTGTCACGACGAATTCCGCCCACCGCCTGCCCATCGGTACCCGCGTTGGCACCGACTCGCGCCGCGGCCTGCGGACCCGCACCAGCCGCTCACCGGCCCAGCCCATCAGCGCGGGCAGCAGCGTCAATGCCGCGACCACCGCCATGGCGACGGTGAACGCCGCAGCAAGACCGACCTGGGTAAGTGCGGGAATCCCGACCACCGACAACCCGGCCAGCGCGATGATCACGGTGAGCCCGGCGAACAACACCGCAGCCCCGGCTCGGCCGACCGCCTGGCCCGCCGCCTCCGGCCGGTCGTATCCGGCCGCCGCGAGCTGGCGGTAACGCAGGATGATGAACAGCGAGTAGTCGATCGCGACGGCGATTCCCAGCATCAACGCCAGCGCCGAGGTATCAGAATTCAGATCCGTGAATCCACTGGCCGCGGTGATTCCCGCCAGCCCGACGGTGAGTGCCGCGGCTGCCACCACCAGCGGCAATCCGGCCGCGAGCAGTGATCCGAGCGTGATCAGCAGAACCGCAGCCGCCACCAGGACGCCGATGGCCTCGCCTGCGCCCTCGTCGGGGGCGGCCGCCGCATCTCCGCCCGCCTCGGCGGCCAATCCGTTCTGTCGCGCGGTGGCGAGGGCGTCGGAGACGGCGTCACGATCGGCATCCGACAGTTCTTCTCGGCCGACGCGATAGGACACCTCGAGCAGACCGGTCCGTCCGTCCGGTGCTATCGCGTCCTCGCCGAATTCGCTGACCTGCGCAACATGCGGGCCGGTGCCGAGCCGGTCGCGAACCCGCTCCACCGCCTCCGCCGCCTCGCCCAGCCGGGTGCCCGCGGGCGCGACCAGCACCACGCGCGCCACCGCGCCATTCGCGGCGACGTCGGGGAACCGTTGCGTCATCACATCAATCGCCCGCTGCGATTCGGTGCCGGGCACCGTGAACGAGTCCGACGTCGGTCCGGACAGCACCGCCGCACCCGCGATGAACCCAGCGAGCATCGCGATCCACAGCACAACGACCACGCCGCGGCGGCGGAAGCTCGAGACCCCCAACCGATAAAGCAGCACTGACATAGGAGACACCACCTATTTGAGAGTGAACTATTAAATCGGAGTGTACTCCCAAACTGTGTTCGGGTGTAAGGCCTGCCGCATCACGGCGGTAGTTTTGATCCATGTCTGCTGATGCTGCGGGGCTGCGGCCCGACTACGCGGCGCGTCGCGGCGCGCTGCGGAGTCTGCTGGTGGAGAACGAGATCGACGGATTACTGGTCACCGACCTGATCAACATCAGGTATCTGACCGGCTTCACCGGTTCGAACGCCGCGCTGCTGGTGTCGTCGTGGGACTCCCACGGAGCCGAGGAGCACACCGTCATCGGTACCGACGGCAGATATCGGACCCAGGTCGCCGAACAGGTGCCGGATTTGCGCGCCGAAATCGTGCGCGCCAGCACTCGTCGAGTGGTGGAACTGGCGGGGGAGTGGCAGGTCGGCCGGGTCGGCTACGAAAGCCATGTGGTCACCGTCGACGAGCATCGCGGTTTCGAGGAGCTCGGTACTGGCCTGGAGCTGGTCGCCACGCCCGGACTCGTGGAGCAGCTGCGCACGATCAAGGACGCCTACGAGGTGGACCGGCTGCGTACGGCCTGTGCGGTCGGCGACGCGGCGCTTGCCACTCTGCTCGCACGCGGCGCACTGCGTCCGGGGCGCACCGAACGCCAGGTCGCCCGTGATCTGGAATGGGCGATGTTCGAACACGGCGGTGAGGCCGTCGCTTTCCAGACCATCGTCGCCGCCGGAGCGAATTCGGCTGTCCCGCATCACCGTCCGACCGATGCGGTGCTGGCCGCCGGCGATTTCGTGAAACTGGACTTCGGGGCCGTCGTCGGTGGCTACCACTCCGATATGACCCGCACCCTGGTGCTCGGTCAGCCGAGCGACTGGCAGCGCGAGGTCTATGCGCTGGTCCAGGAATCGCAGCGGGCAGGCCGGGAAGCGTTGCGGCCGGGCGTACCGGTCGCCGACGTGGACGCCGCGGCCCGCGCGGTGATCGACGCCGCGGGCCACGGCGCGCTGTTCGTGCACGGACTAGGACACGGCGTCGGACTGCGTATCCACGAAGCACCCGGAATCGCGAAAGCGGGCACGGGTACACTGCTGTCTGGCGTGGCGGTGACCGTCGAACCAGGTGTGTACTTTCCCGGCCGCGGCGGAGTCCGGATCGAGGACACGCTCGTGGTGCGCGAAGGGGGCCCTGAACTGCTCACCCGCACCAGCAAAGACCTGACCGTCGTCGAGTGACGGCGGTCGCCGAGAACCGAGGAGATCCGAAGACAGTGGCGGACACCAGCGACTTCAAGAACGGCCTCGTGCTGAAGATCGACAATCAGCTGCAGCAGATCGTCGAATTCCAGCACGTCAAGCCGGGCAAGGGCCCCGCGTTCGTGCGGACCAAGCTGAAGAACGTGGTCTCCGGCAAGGTCGTCGACAAGACCTTCAACGCAGGTGTGAAGGTCGAGACCGCGACTGTCGACCGTCGCGATATGACCTACCTGTACCACGACGGCTCCGACTTCATCTTCATGGACGGCGAGACCTACGACCAGATCCATCTCGGCGAAGACACCGTCGGCAAGGCCGGTGGCTTCCTGCTGGAGAACATGGGCGTCCAGATCGCCATGCACGAGGGCGAGGCGCTGTTCATCGAGCTCCCGGTCTCCATCGAGGTCGTGGTCACCCACACCGAGCCGGGTCTGCAGGGCGATCGCTCCAGCGCAGGCACCAAGCCCGCCACCATGGAGACCGGTGCCGAGGTGCAGGTCCCGCTGTTCATCAATGTGGGCGACAAGCTGAAGGTCGACACCCGCGACGGCAGCTACATCAGCCGCGTCAACTCCTGACGCCGGATGGCGGACCAGCCCGCGGAGAAGAAACCCGCGTTCAAAAAACTCGGCGCACGCCACAAGGCGCGGCGTCGCGCGGTGGATCTGCTGTTCGAAGCGGAGGCCCGCGATATCGACCCCGCCGATCTGATCGACGATCGGATCGAACTGTCGGCCAGTGACCAGGCGGTCGCGCCGGTGCATGCCTACACCCGCACCTTGGTCGAGGGCGTCGCCGACGACCTGGACCGGGTCGACGGCACCATCGAGTCCTATCTGCAGGACTGGACGTTGTCGCGGCTGCCCGCCGTGGACCGCGCCATTCTTCGGATCGCGGTGTGGGAGCTGTTCCACGCCAACGACGTGCCCCCGGTGGTGGCGGTCGACGAAGCGGTGGAGCTGGCCAAGGAGCTGTCCACCGACGACTCGCCGTCGTTCATCAACGGCGTGCTCGGCCAGGTGGTGCTGGTGGCGCCGCAGGTGCGCGCCGCCGCCGCGGCCACCCGCGCCCCGCGCCCCGACCCGGAGCAGTGATGCACAAATACCTGGTCATGGTCATGCGCACACCCCATTTCGACCCCGCCGTCGTCGAACCGCACAAGCAGTTCCTCGCGGAATTGCGCGATAAGGGCATGCTCCAGGAGACCGGCCGATTCACCGACGGCACCGGCGGCGCCTACATCGTGCTGGCCGAATCGCTGGACCAGGCCCGCGAGATCGTGTTCACCGACCCGGTACATACCACCGGCGCGTCGGAGGTCACGGTGTACGAATGGGAGATCACCGGCTGACGCAGCCGGTAGGTACGAGGCCACGGTCCCGGTCGCGAGATTGTTCGCGCCCGGGACCGGCTCGTATGGCGGGCCCTCGTCGGTCACCGCTGTCGCGTGTCCGGCACTAGCTTCCGGAGTCGGGCTCAGGAAGTGGTCGGCCCTGCGATCCTCCTGAACGCTGCTGAGGGTCAGAGGGAGTCGACGGGGCGTGGTGCGGCGCGCTGTTCTGGCCGGGTCGGCGGCGGTTCCGGTGGGCGGGTGGCGATCCAGCCGGCCACGATGGCGAGGCCGGTGGGGCGGTGGACCGCAAGGAAGCCGAAGGGGCGGTCGAAGGTTGCGGTGTAGACCTTGATGCGGTGTTCGGTCGGGGGAGGTGGCATGCCGCGGACGTCCATGCTGATCGCGGTGACCGCAGCAGCCTCGAAACCATCACGCATGAAACGGGCTAGGACGTCCTGCACGCCTTGCTCGACCGACAAGGGGGCCGGTGAGATTCCTGGAAAGTGATCACCGTTCGTCTTCGCGGCTGTCAAACCGAACAGAGCCGCCGAACTCGGCGCGCACAGATCGTGCTTCGAGCGTACGTCGAATGGCGGTAGTGTCAGTCGCAGCTGGTCCCGTTCCTGTTGCGAAATCTGCTCGCGCACCGTCAGACCCGGACCGTCTGTGCCTGCGGGGAGCTGGGTGCGCACCTCGACGGCGCCGGTGAGTGCGTCCAGTCCGGTGGCCAGGACATCGGCGGGCGTCCCGGTTCCTTGTAGCAGATGCACGTCGACGTCGCCGCGGCCCTCGACGATGACGCGCGTTATCGGCTGCGGCCCGTCCAGAAGCGCCGTGCACCACGCTGTGCCGGTAGTCCGGGAGAGTGCGGGCACACTCATGCCCTGCCAGGGACCGGACTCGGGAACCATGGTCGTCTCGTAGAACACCTCACGCCAACTGGTTCGAGCCAGCAATGCGGTGGCGAGCACGAGCACCGTATCCTCAGTGACCTGCAGCGGGAATTGCCTGATAAGTCCGCCGGTATTTTGATCCGCCCATGTGTCGAGTGCTGCCTGATCTGTGATCAGGTCGACCGTGCCGCGCGGAAGATCGGCGAGCCAATCGCTGTTGAGTGGGAGCGTCCGCTTCACCCACACGCCGAGCGCTGCCGACAGATCGCGGGCGTGCCGCATCGTGTCGATCAGCTCGAGTGCGGCCGAATGCGCTGTGTCCGCGGGCATGCCGATCGCGTCCTCGAGTTCGGTGCGCGCACGCCCCTTGGCCGCCGAGGCCATCAGTCCGAGCAGCGGCCACAATCCGGCACCCGAGACGACGAAATCGCCGTCGCCGGCGATATCGCACCACCGGCGGGTGAGGTGATTGGCGGCATCGACCTGGGGTTCGAGCACAGTCCGCATGCGCCCACCCTATCGGTTGAATGCTCTACGTAGGAACGGGAATCCGAGCCGTTGACTCATGTCCACGCTCCCGCCGGGTGGGTGTACTGGACCCGGCGGGAGCGTGAGCAGGAACCGTGTACGGCTCGGATCGAGAGCGAGGAGACCGGCCGGGAAAGTCGGTCCGCGCTCTCGAAGTCGATCGTGCATCCTCAACCGCACTCGAGGTCAATCCGGCCGTCATACCGCCCGCATTCCTGCCGAGATGAGAGACAGATAGAATTTCTCTCGCAGTATTTCCACGGTGAGGAGTCGGGCGATGACCGAGAACCAGCGCACGGTATTGAGCGGAAGGTGCACGCCGGAGCAGGCGTGGGCGGTGTTCGACGATCTGCCCGCCGCTCGTGTCGCGGAGGTGACCACCGGACGCTGGCGTGGCAGTGAGGTGGACACCGGGCATCCCTGGGCCGGTGTGCTCGTCGAATCCGGCTGGTACGGCAAACAATTCGACAGCCCCGACGCGGTGCATCCGCTGCTGTTCTCCGATGAGAACGGTTCGATTTTTGCGGTCGATCCGCGCCGCGCCCCGCTGGGTCTCGCCGGCCGGATCCCGGCCACCTGGTTGCGTCCGGTGCGCAACAACCTACGGATCCTCTCGCCCGCGCTGCGCACCAAGAAGCCGACCGCGCGGCTGCGCGATATCGACTACCGCGGCGTCGTCAGTGCGGCAATGGTCTATGACCATCTGCCGATCATCGACCACTTCCGTCGCCTCGACGAGGACGCACTGCTCGGAGTCATGGATATGCGTGGGCTGGCCGAGCCGTACTTCTTCATACTGGAGCGCTGACCGGCACGGGGTACGCCGAGCGGTAGCCGCAGCGGTAGACGGCCAGTGCGGCTGCTCTAGGGTCGCAGGATGATCTTGCCGAGCGGCGCACGCGATTCGACCAGCTCATGGGCCTTGTTCGCCCGCGAGAGCGGCAGCGTCGTCTCGACCGCCGGCGCCAGGGCAGGGACCCGTCGAAGAATGTCGGCACGCCGCCCGTCGACGCGCTCCAGCCAGGCCGGCCCGGCGCAGCCGATGAGGGTGAGCCCGCGCGGGATCAGATCGGCCGCCGACACCTGCGCCGGTGCCCCGGACAGCCAGCCGTAACTGAGCATCCGGCCGCGCGCCGGGGTCATGACATCGAGTAGATCGAGCGCCGACGTGCCGCCGAGGGAATCGAAAACGACGTCGATGGTGGCGCCGTCCAGATTTTCACGCAGCGCATCGGTCCACTGCGCTTCCCGATGATCGACCACGTCGTCGGCTCCCAGCTCGCGGGCCCGCACGGCCTTGGCCGCCCCGCCCGCGCTCGCGATCACCCGCGCCGCACCGAACTCCTCGGCCAGCTGAACCAGGAAGCTGCCGACGCCCGTCGCCCCCGCCTCGACGAGCACCGTCTCGGTGCCGGTGAGTCCGGCGGCCTCGAGCAGTGCGATGGCCACCGAACCGCTCATGACCGCCGCCGCGGCATCGTCGGCGCAGACGCCGTCGGGAATGGGAACGGCCGCGTCGACGGGAGCGCAGACGAATTCGGCGTAGGACCCGGTGCCCATGGTGGCCACCACCATCCGGCGGCCGACCAGGCTCGGATCGACTCCGGCGCCCACCTCTGTCACCTCGCCCGCCGCCTGGAATCCGAAGACCACGGGTGGCTCGGCGGCCATGGGGAAAACGCCTGAGCGCAACAGGGTTTCGGGGTAGAGCACGGGGACGGCTTCGGTGCGGATCATGATTTCGCCGGCGGCCGGTCGCGGCGCGGGAACCTCGCGAGCGACCAGTACCTCCGGTCCGCCGACGCCCGTCATTACGATTGCCTGCATCAGAACTCCATAAGTTGACTGACGGTCCAATTATCGTTGCCAACGATATGGACCGCCAGTCAACTTGTCAATGAAAGTAGTGCGATGACCGACCGCCGTCCGAAGGAACGCGCCGATGCCGCGCGCAACCGGCGCGCGATCCTGGAAGCGACCGCGGCTTTGCTCGCCGAGCACGGCGCCGAGGCGATCACGATGGATCGGGTCGCCGCGGCCGCAGGTGTCGGAAAAGGGACGATTTTCCACCGCTTCGGAAACCGAGCTGGGCTTTTACACGAGATGGTGGCCGAAAGTGCGCTGACCCTGATGGGGGCGGTCAAGGATGGCCCGCCGCCACTGGGGCCGGGCGCGGCTGCGGGGGAGCGGCTCGTCGCGTTCTTCGAGGCGATGGCGTGGCTGGTGATCGACAATCTCGAGTTGATGGCCGTCTACCGGACGGAGCCACCGCACCCGAGAACCGCCGAGTTCCATCAGTTCTGGTTCGAGCACATCACCGCACTGCTGCGTGAAGCACGCCCCGAGCTGGATGCCGAGACCGTCGGGCGGCTGTTGCTGGACAGCCTGGCCGGGCAGACCGTGCCCGATCTGGTCCGGTCGGGGGAGACCGATCGAGTGCTGTCGGCGGTCCGTGCCCTGATGGAATCGGTGCTGCGGACTCCGTGAGGCGCTGCGGGCTCAGCGTGGCGCCAGGATGGCATCGAATCGCTGGTCGGCCAGGTCGAGTTGTTCGAGGATGTGCACCTTGACGTGCTCGGCCAGCGGCGTATCCGCACGAAGTACCAGATCGCGGTAGACGTCGGTGAGTGGCCGGTATTTGGTGGCGAGTTTGTGCAGGACGGGGCCGGTGGCATACAGGATGCCCACACCGTTGTCGGTGAAGTCCGACAGTTTCACCACCCGTGCCCAGGGCGCGCGGTCGAGTTCGGCGGTGACGTGTTCGCGGTATTGCTCGTGCCGGTCGCGCGCGGGATCGTGTGCCGGATTCGTCACCGCGGCAACGATATCGGCGACCCGTTCGCCGAAGCGGTCGGCCAGCTCGGTCAGTGCCGCGGAGGTTGCCGGCCCGGGACGGGTTCCTGCCAGCTCGGTCGGATGGTCTTCGACCGCGTCGTGCAGCAGGCCTGCGATCACCACCTCGGCGTCGCGCACCTCGTAATGGCTGGCGATCCGGATCGCCACGCGCAGTAGATGATTGATGTACGGTTCGCGGCCGTACCGGTCGTCGCGGTGCAGCTCGGTGGCCAGCTCGAGCGCCGCGGTGAGCCGTTCGGCGCCGGGTAGCTCGGCTGTTTCGAGCTGGAACCGGCCGCGCAGGCCCTCTTCGCCGTAGACATCGCTGATCGTGTGCAGCGGCATCACCGCCAGCACCCCCGCCCCAGGATCATTCATGTACCAAATGTAGCGGTGGGGTCCGACACTACGCAGTGGCCGCCACCACGTTTCGGGCGAACGACCTGCCGAAATTCCGTTGCCCGTCCGGTGTGTGCGTGGTGTCCTGTATCGACACCGCGAGCCGCGAACGGAGGTGACATGGGCGTGCCGCGGGCTGCCATTCCGCGATCGGTCGCACGGCACCGTGCGCTGGCAGGCCTTCGGCCTCGGCGTCGCAGTGGCCGAACTCGACGACTGGCGGGCGCGCTGGGATCTGGGCGATGACCGCTATTCGCCGAAGCCCACCGGCTGGGAGCGGGTCGAGCGTGTCGGGGGTCTCGTCATGATCGCCGGCTCACCGGATCATCTGCGCGAGTGGGCAGTGGCGGTGGAGAGGCTCGGTGCCTACGGCGCGAACGACATGGACTACACCTTCCTCGACGAGGACCGCGACGGTGAGGTGCAGATCTTTCGGCAGTACCGCCGCCGAGTCGATGCGGCACAGCGAGCGCGAGGAGAGATCGAGGCCGGAGGAGGGGGCCCTGCGGATCCAGAGGATCTCCAACGTCGACTCTGGAGCCGTTCGGCCGACCTTCGCCGCCGTGCCCTCCCGGCGGTCCCGGCGCGGAATCGGTGACCTCAGCGCACGTTGCGTGGCCGGAACTGGATGCTGATGCGCGGGCCGACCGGTTTGCGGGTCTTGGGAACCGCATGCTCCCACGTGCGCTGACACGACCCGCCCATCACGAACAGATCGCCGTGCCCGGGATGAAAACGCAGGCTTTCGCCGCCGCCCCGCGGACGTAGCAGCAGCGGCCGCGGCGCACCGAGCGACACGATGGCGACCATGGTGTCGTGACTTGCGCCGCGGCCGATGGTGTCGCCGTGCCAGGCGACGCTGTCGCGACCGTCGCGGTAGTAACACAGTCCGGCGGTGCGAAATGGTTCACCGAGTTCGGACTCGTAGTGCGCGGTGAGGGCTAGGCGCGCCTCGTCCAGCACTGCCTCCGGTAGCGGATCGGGCTCGTCGTAGAAGCACAGCAGCCGGGGCACGTCGACGACCCGGTCGTACATCGGCCGTCGCTCGGCGCGCCACGGCACTGCATGCACGAGCTGTTCGAACAGCGCATCGGCTCCACTCATCCAGCCCGGCAGTTGATCCACCCAGGCGCCATGCGACAGCGGGATACGCCGCACCTGCGCGAGGGGTGCCAACCGGGTGTCGCCCAACCCATCCAGCAGGGATCCCTGCAGCGGCATGGTCATGAGGCAGAGCATATCGGGATTCGAACATATGTGCTAGTGACTGGTGTGCTTACCCTATCCGACGAGTCCGGGTCCGCCACGGGATGGTCGAATGGGTTCTCGCGCTTGTTTTCGGAGGGAGTTCTATGGCTGTGCTGCAGAGCGACGGAGGTTCGGGGGACGAGGGGAATCCGGCGGATCCCGGCGGCGGCCCCGGCCACCTGAGCCGGCAGCTGGCGAACCGGCACATCCAGCTGATCGCGATCGGCGGCGCCATCGGTACCGGCCTGTTCATGGGGTCGGGTAAGACGATTTCGCTGGCCGGGCCCTCGGTGATCCTCGTCTACATGATCATCGGCTTCTTCCTGTTCTTCGTCATGCGGGCGATGGGCGAGTTGCTGCTGTCGAACTCGGAGTACAAGTCGTTCAGCGACTTCGCCGGTGATCTGCTCGGCCCGTGGGCGGGATTCTTCACCGGATGGACCTACTGGTTCTGCTGGGTCGTCACCGGTATCGCCGACGTCGTCGCGATCGCTGGCTACGTCGCGTACTGGTGGCCGGAGCTGCCATTGTGGATTCCGGCGCTGATCTGCATCGCGGTGCTGCTTGTCCTGAATCTGCCCACGGTGCGGGCATTCGGTGAGACCGAGTTCTGGTTCGCATTGATCAAGGTGGTCGCCATCGGCGCGCTGATCGTCACCGGTCTGGTGATGGTGCTGACCGGTTTCACCGGCGACAGCGGAAGCACGGCTTCGCTGGCCAATCTGTGGAACGACGGCGGCTTCTTCCCGATGGGCCCCATGGGATTCGTGGCCGGATTCCAGATCGCGGTGTTCGCCTTCGTCGGCATCGAACTGGTCGGCACGACCGCCGCCGAGGCCAAGGACCCGGAGCGGACCCTGCCGCGCGCGGTGAACTCGATTCCGGTGCGCGTGCTGCTGTTCTATGTGGGCGCGCTGATCGTCATCTGCGCGGTGACGCCGTGGCGGGAGGTCTCGGCCGACGAGAGTCCATTCGTAGCGATGTTCACCCTGGCCGGGCTCGGGATCGCGGCGAGCGTGGTCAACTTCGTGGTGCTGACCAGCGCCACCTCGAGCGCCAATTCGGGCATCTACTCCACTTCGCGCATGGTGTACGGCCTGGCCGGTGACGGCGATGCGCCTGCGGTGTTCGGCAAACTGTCCCGCAGGCATGTGCCCGCCAACGCACTGCGTTTCTCGTGCGCGTTCCTGATGATCGGCGTGGTGCTGCTCTACGCGGGGCAATCGATCGTCGAGGCGTTCACGGTCGTGACCACGATTTCGTCGCTGTGCTTCATGTTCGTGTGGACGATGATCCTGGCCAGCTACCTCGCCTACCGGCGCCGTCGCCCGCACCTGCATGCCGCCTCGAAGTTCAAAATGCCCGGCGGTGTGCCGATGGTCTGGGCGGTCCTCGCGTTCTTCGCGTTCCTGGTCTGGGCGCTGACCCAGGAGTCCGACACCCTACAGGCGCTGTTGGTCACGCCGATCTGGTTCGTGGTGCTCGCGCTCGCCTACCTGGTGGTCCGGCGTCGCCCGCACCACAAAGCCCTACGCGAACAGCATCGCGACAAGGTCCTCGCCGAAACCTCTGCCCTGGGGTGATCGACGGTAGCGGCCGTCATCTGGTCGGGTAAACCTCGAATGCGGGGCCGGGAGCGTATCCCGGCCCCGCATTCGTTGTGTCAGTTGGTCTCTCGGGATCGTCCTGGGCCGGTAATCCGGTTCTCGGTTCGGCCACGGCATCGCTGACGGTCGCCTAGAGTCGCGGCAGCGTATTCGAATAGCCGCGCGTCAGCCACGTGCGGTGCCGAGGGGAGACGGCCGATGGCAGAAAGCACCAGATCCGTTCCGACCGCCGGGGTGGCGATGACCGCGATCGGCGTAGCGCTGATCCGGGTGCAGGAAAGCCGGCGACCCGACCGGCTCTATGACGATCCGCTGGCCGAAGTGTTCGTCGAAGCCGCACGGCCCAGTTTCGACGACAACCGCTGGGCGAGATTCGAAGCATTGGCCGACCAGTTCTTCGAAGGTCGTTCGGTCGCGGTGAAGCTGGTCGACGACCACGTTCTGGAGGCGGTGGCGGCAGGTTGCGAGCAGATCGTGCTGCTCGGTGCGGGCCTCGACACCAGAGCGTTCCGGCTCGAGCTCCCGGCAGGCATCGGCTTCTTCGAGATCGACCTCCCCGAACTCTTCGCCTTCAAGGAACCCGTCCTGGCCGCGCAACAGGCGCGACCGGCCTGCGAACGGAGGGTGGTCGCTGCGGATCTGTCCGGGGAGTGGGCTCGAGCGCTGCGTGCGAGCGGGTTCCGTGCCGAGCTGCCGACCCTGTGGATAGATGAGGGTGTCCTCGGCTACCTGTCGCGCGAACATGCCTACGACGTCGCCGTCACCGTGACCGATCTGTCGGCGCCGGGCAGCCGGTTCGGTATCGCGCGTTTCGCGGTCGACCAGGCAGCGCCTCAGTACCGGGCGCTGCGCCGTCTGGTCTCCGAAGACGGTAACCAGGATCGCCCGATCAACGGCCTCGGTCCGGACGGTGGCGCATGGTTCGCCGCCCATGGCTGGCGTACGAGCTTCCGTGGCTGGGACGAACTGACCGCGCCCTATGGCCGTCCCGTCGCCATGAACGATCCCGAAGCCGGCAACATCCTCGCCGTTCGGCAATGACGGTATAGCGCTCGACGACGAGATACGCGGTGGCGCAGGTTATCGGGCTCACACCTGCACTCGCACCACGCGCCCGTGGCCTCGCTCACAACCTGGCGACCATGCCCTCACCTGGTGAAAAGCCGCCGCGCGGGGCTGATAGGCTGCTCGGCGTAAGACATCCTTTAACGGACCGTCCGGTGAGGCGGGGAAGGAGGTCGGCATGGCTGTGCCCGAAGAACGGGCAGCCGCGTCGGGCGATGCCGAGGCCGAGTCGTCGGCGGGCAGCCGCGACGCGACCGGTGCAGTGTCCCCCTCGGAGCGACACACTCCGGAATGGGTCTCCGCGGGCCGGGAACTGTTGTCCCCCTCCGACGTCGGCCGCACCATTGCGCGCATCGCGCATCAGGTCATCGAGAAGACCGCCCTCGATTCGGGTGATCCCGCCGCACCACGGGTAGTGCTGATCGGCATCCCGACCCGCGGCACCACCCTCGCGGCCAGGCTCGCGGACAAGATCGAAGAATTCTCCGGTGTCCGCCCCGCACTCGGGTCGCTGGACATCACCCTCTACCGCGACGATCTGCGCAGCAGGCCGCATCGCCCACTCGAACGCACCTCCGTCCCGGAAGGCGGCATCGAAGACGCACTGGTCGTCCTCGTCGACGATGTGCTGTTCTCCGGCCGCACCGTCCGCTCCGCTCTCGACGGCCTGCGCGACCTCGGCCGTCCCCGCGCCGTGCAGCTCGCGGTCCTGGTCGACCGCGGCCACCGCGAACTGCCGATCCGCGCAGACTTCGTCGGCAAGAACGTGCCGACCGCCCGCAGCGAGGACATCTCGGTCCTGCTCACCGAACATGACGGCCGCGACGGTGTGTATCTGCACCAGGAGGAAGCGTGAGGCATCTACTGACGGTCACCGACCTGGATCGGCACACCGCCACCGAGTTACTCGACGAAGCCGAACGTTTCGAACAGGCGCTGCTGGGCCGTGAGGTCCGCAAACTGCCGACGCTACGTGGACGCACCGTGATGACGGTGTTCTTCGAGAACTCCACCCGCACCCGCGTCTCGTTCGAGGTCGCGGGCAAATGGATGAGCGCCGACGTCATCAATGTCAGTGCGAGCAGCTCCTCGGTCGCCAAGGGTGAATCACTGCGCGATACCGCGCTCACCCTGCACGCCGCGGGCGCCGACGCGCTGATCGTGCGCCATCCTGCCTCGGGCGCGGCGCATCAGATCGCGCGCTGGTTCGAGGACTGGGCGCAGACCGCGGGCGGATCGGTTCCCGCCGTCATCAACGCCGGCGACGGCACGCACCAGCACCCCACCCAGGCCTTGCTCGACGCGCTCACCCTGCGTCAGCGCCTCGGCACCATCGAGGGCAAGCGGGTGGTGCTCGTCGGCGACATCCTGCACAGCAGGGTCGCCCGCTCCAATGCCTTCCTGTTGTCCACCCTCGGCGCGGAGGTGGTGCTGGTCGCGCCGCGCACGCTGCTGCCGATCGGTGTGGACAGCTGGCCGGTGCGGGTCTCGCACAGCCTCGACGCCGAACTGCCCGGCGCGGACGCGGTGCTGATGCTGCGGGTGCAGGCCGAACGGATGAACGGCGGATTCTTCCCGTCGGCCCGCGAATACGCGGTGAACTACGGCCTGTCCGAGCGCAGGCTCGCGCTGCTGGATGAGCACGCGGTTGTGCTGCATCCCGGCCCGATGCTGCGCGGTATGGAAATCGCGTCGTCGGTGGCGGATTCGCCCAGGGCCGCAGTGCTGCAACAGGTGACGAACGGAGTGCATATGCGAATGGCGGTGCTGTTCCGGCTGCTGGTCGGTACCCAGGAGGCGGTGGCATGAGCGGTCAGCGCCGGGAGGAGGCAGCTCGCGTAACCACGGAGGGTGCCCGCCCATGCCAGGAGGTAACAGCATGAGCTCCGTGCTGCTGAAGGGTGTTCTTGTCTATGGCGAGGGCGAGCCGGTCGACGTCCTGATCGTCGATGGCGAGATCCGCGAGATCGCCACCGACCTCGGCATCATCGACAGCGCCGAAATCATCGACGGCAAGACCATCGATGGCAAGAGCCAGATCCTGCTGCCCGGTTTCGTCGACCTGCACACCCACCTGCGTGAACCCGGACGGGAGGACACCGAGACCATCGAGTCCGGTTCGGCGGCGGCCGCGCTCGGCGGCTACACCGCGGTCTTCGCGATGGCCAACACCCATCCGGTGGCCGACTCGCATGTGGTCACCGACCATGTGTGGCGGCGCGGTCAGGAAGTCGGTCTGGTCGATGTCTACCCGGTCGGCGCGGTCACCGTCGGACTCGCGGGCAAGCAGCTCGCCGAGATGGGCACCATGGCCGCCGGGATCGGCGCGGTGCGCATGTTCTCCGATGACGGCCACTGCGTCTACGACCCGCTGATCATGCGTCGCGCGCTGGAATACGCGAACTCGCTCGGCGTGCTGATCGCCCAGCATGCGGAGGAACCGCGGCTGACGGTCGGCGCCGTGGCACACGAAGGCCCCACCGCGGCCCGGCTCGGCCTGGCAGGCTGGCCGCGCGCCGCCGAGGAATCCATCGTCGCCCGCGACGCCCTGCTCGCTCGCGACGCCGGCGCGCGCGTTCACATCTGCCACGCCTCGACGGCGGGCACGGTGGAACTGCTGAAATGGGCCAAGGCCCAGGGCATCTCGATCACGGCCGAGGTCACCCCGCACCACCTGCTGCTCGACGACTCGCAGCTGGAAAGCTACGACGCGGTGTTCAAGGTGAACCCGCCGCTGCGCGAGCGCTCCGATGTCGAGGCCCTGCGGCAGGCGCTGGCCGAAGGCATCGTCGACTGTGTCGCCACCGATCACGCACCGCACGCCGAACAGGACAAGTGCTGCGAATTCGCGGCCGCGCGCCCGGGCATGCTCGGTTTGGAGACGGCGCTGTCGATCGTGGTGGGGACCATGGTGCGGCCCGGCCTGCTGGACTGGCGCGGTGTCGCCCGGGTGATGAGTGAACGTCCCGCCGAGATCGTCGGCCTGGATTCGCACGGTCGGCCGATCGCCGTCGGCGAGCCGGCGAACCTCGTGCTGGTCGACCCGGAAGCCACCTGGACGGTGCGGGCGAAGGATCTGGCCAGCATCTCCGACAACACACCGTACGAAACCATGACGCTGCGCGGCTGCGTCACCACCACAATGCTGCGCGGCCGGATCACCGCCCGCGACGGCGCGGCGGTGCCCGCGGCGCGCGTCGGGGGAGAGGCGTAATGGAGCGGACACTGTGGGTGGTCGGCCTGCTCATCCTGTGGGTGGTGCTGATCTACCTGATGTACCGGGGCTGGCAGAACCGCGCCAAGCGCCAGGTCGAGCGGATCGGTGACCTGCCGCCGGTACCGCAGGAATTGGGCGCACAGGTACTGGAACCGACGACCGGCCTCTACCTCGGCAGCACTATGGCGCCGAGCTGGCAGGACCGGATCGCGGTCGGTGACCTGGGCTTTCGTGCCACCGCCGAACTCACCAGGTTCGAGCGAGGCATCCTGCTGGAGCGTGACGGCGCGGCGGTGATCTGGATTCCCCAGGAATCCATCACTGCGGTCCGCACCGAACGCGGCCACGCGGGCAAGGTGATGACCGAAGATGGTGTGCTGGTGATTCGCTGGACACTGCCGACCGGAACCGAGATAGACACCGGTTTCCGAGGTGACGACAAGACGGTGTATCCGGCGTGGGCACGGGTGACGACGGGAGACGAGGGATGAGCGGAAATAACGAAGCGGCCTTGGTGCTGGAGGACGGCCGGGTATTCCGTGGCACGGCCTACGGCGCCGTCGGCGAGACGCTCGGTGAGGCGGTGTTCTGCACCGCGATGACCGGCTACCAGGAGACCCTCACCGACCCCAGCTATCACCGCCAGATCGTGGTGGCCACGGCCCCGCAGATCGGCAATACCGGCTGGAACGACGAGGACGACGAGTCCGGCAAGATCTGGGTCGCAGGCTACGCGGTGCGCGACCCGGCACGCCGCGCCTCCAACTGGCGTGCCACCCGCACCCTGCCCGATGAGCTGGACCGCCAGCACATCGTCGGTATCGCGGGCATCGACACCCGCGCGGTGGTGCGCCATCTGCGCACCCGCGGCTCGATGAAGGCGGGCATCTTCAGCGGTGACGCCGTCGCCGCCACCGTCGACGAACTGGTGGCCAAGGTCAACGGCCAGCAGTCCATGCTCGGCGCGGACCTGGCCGAGGAGGTCAGCACCGACGGGCTCTACACCATCGAGCCCACCGGCGACCACCGCTTCACCGTGGTGGCGGTCGATCTCGGGATCAAGACCAACACCCCGCGCATGTTCGCCGAACGCGGCATCCGGGTGCACGTGGTGCCCTCGGGCACCTCGTTCGACCAGATCCAGGAGCTGAAGCCCAACGGTGTGTTCCTGTCCAACGGGCCGGGCGACCCGGCCACCCAGGACGGTGCGGTCGAACTCACCCGCGGCATTCTCGGCGCGGGCCTGCCGCTGTTCGGCATCTGCTTCGGCAACCAGATCCTGGGCCGGGCGCTGGGCCGCGGCACCTACAAGATGAAGTTCGGCCATCGCGGCATCAATATCCCGGTCGTCGAGCACGGGACCGGCCGCATCTCGATCACCGCGCAGAACCACGGCTTCGCCCTCGAGGGCGAGCAGGGTGAACAATTCGACACCCCCTTCGGCAAGGCCGAGGTCAGCCACGTCTGCGCCAACGACGGCACCGTCGAGGGTGTGCGCCTGGTCGACGGCCGCGCTTTCTCCGTGCAGTACCACCCCGAAGCCGCCGCCGGCCCCCATGACGCCGCGTACTTGTTCGACCGTTTCGCCGGTCTGATGGAAGGAGCCTGATGCCTCGCCGCACCGATCTGAACCACATTCTGGTGATCGGCTCGGGCCCGATCGTCATCGGTCAGGCCTGCGAGTTCGATTACTCCGGCACCCAGGCGTGCCGAGTGCTGCGCGCGGAGGGCCTGCGGGTCTCGCTGGTGAACTCCAACCCGGCCACGATCATGACCGACCCGGAGTTCGCCGACTCCACCTACGTCGAGCCGATCACCCCGGAGTTCGTCGAGAAGGTCATCGCCAAGGAGCGCCCCGACGCCATCCTGGCCACCCTCGGCGGGCAGACCGCGCTGAACACCGCGGTCGCCCTGCACGAGCGTGGTGTGCTGGAGAAGTACGACGTCGAGCTGATCGGCGCCGACTTCGAGGCCATCCAGCGCGGTGAGGACCGGCAGAAGTTCAAGGACATCGTCGCCAAGGTCGGCGGCGAGAGCGCCCGTTCCCGCGTCTGTTTCACCATGGACGAGGTGCGCGAGACCGTCAGCGAACTCGGCTTCCCGGTCGTCGTGCGACCCTCGTTCACCATGGGTGGGCTCGGCTCGGGTATGGCGTACAACGACGCCGACCTCGACCGCATCGCCGGTGGCGGCCTCGCCGCATCGCCGACGGCGAACGTGCTCATCGAGGAATCCATCCTCGGCTGGAAGGAATACGAGCTCGAGCTGATGCGCGACGGCCGCGACAACGTCGTGATCGTCTGCTCCATCGAGAACGTCGACCCGATGGGTGTGCACACCGGCGACTCGATGACCGTCGCGCCGGCGATGACGCTCACCGACCGCGAGTACCAGAAGATGCGCGATCTCGGCATCGCCATCCTGCGTGAGGTCGGCGTGGACACCGGCGGCTGCAATATCCAGTTCGCGGTCGACCCGCGGGACGGCCGACTGATCGTCATCGAGATGAACCCGCGTGTGTCGCGGTCCTCGGCGCTGGCGTCGAAGGCCACCGGCTTCCCGATCGCCAAGATCGCCGCCAAGCTGGCCATCGGCTACACCCTGGACGAGATCGTCAACGACATCACCAAGGAAACCCCGGCCTGCTTCGAACCGACCCTCGACTACGTCGTGGTGAAGGCGCCGCGGTTCGCGTTCGAGAAGTTCCCCGGTGCCGACGCCACCTTGACCACCACCATGAAGTCGGTGGGCGAGGCAATGTCGCTCGGCCGTAACTTCACCGAGGCGCTCGGCAAGGTGCTGCGCTCGCTGGAAACCAAGTCCACCGGGTTCTGGACCACCGACGACGGCGTGTGGGCGCCGGCCTCCGATACGCCCGAGGCGATCCAGGCCGCGATCACCGCCATCCTCGATGATCTGCGCGTGCCCACCGAGGGACGCATCTACCAGGTGGAGCGGGCGCTGCGGCTGGGTGCGAGCATCGAGGACGTCGCCGCCGCCTCCGGGATCGACCCGTGGTTCGTCGCCGAGGTCGCGGGCCTGGTCGAATTGCGTCAGGAACTGCTCGACGCTCCCGTACTGGACGAGTCGCTGCTGCGCCGGGCCAAGCACTACGGCCTCTCCGATCGCCAGATCGCCGCGCTGCGTGCCGAACTGGCGGGGGAGAGCGGCGTGCGCGCGCTGCGGCACCGGCTCGGTGTGCGCCCGGTGTTCAAGACCGTCGACACCTGCGCGGCCGAGTTCGAGGCCAAGACCCCGTACCACTACTCGGCCTATGAGCTCGATCCCGCGGCGGAGTCGGAAGTCGCGCCGCAGCCTGACCGTGACAAGGTGCTGATCCTCGGATCCGGCCCGAACCGGATCGGTCAGGGCATCGAATTCGACTACTCGTGCGTGCACGCGGCGCAGACGCTGTCGCAGGCCGGGTACGAGACGGTGATGATCAACTGCAACCCGGAGACCGTCTCCACCGACTACGACACCGCTGATCGCCTGTACTTCGAGCCGCTCACTTTCGAAGACGTACTCGAGATCTATCACGCGGAGTCCGAATCGGGCACCGTCGCGGGCGTCATCGTGCAGCTCGGCGGCCAGACCCCGCTGGGACTCGCGCAGCGGCTCACCGATGCCGGTGTGCCGGTGGTCGGTACCAGCGCCGCCGCTATCGACCTGGCCGAAGACCGCGGCGAATTCGGTGACGTCCTGGTCGCGGCCGGTCTGCCCGCACCGAAGTACGGCACCGCAACCACCGTGGAGCAGGCCAAGAAGATCGCCGCCGGAATCGGTTACCCGGTCCTGGTCCGGCCGTCTTACGTACTCGGCGGCCGCGGTATGGAGATCGTCTACGACGAGACCTCGCTCGAGGGCTACATCTCCCGCGCCACCGAGTTGAACCCGGAACATCCGGTGCTGGTCGACCGCTTCCTGGAAGACGCCATCGAGATCGACGTGGACGCGCTCTGCGACGGCGAGGAGGTCTACCTGGGCGGTGTGATGGAGCACATCGAGGAGGCCGGTATCCACTCCGGTGACTCCGCCTGTGCGCTGCCGCCGATCACCCTCGGCCGCAGCGATATCGAGGCCGTGCGCCGCTCGACCGTCGCGCTGGCCAAGGGCATCGGCGTCAAGGGCCTGCTCAACGTGCAGTACGCGCTCAAGGACGATGTGCTCTACGTGCTCGAGGCCAACCCGCGTGCCAGCCGGACCGTGCCGTTCGTCTCCAAGGCCACCGCGGTGCCGCTGGCCAAGGCCGCCGCGCGGATCATGCTCGGCGCCACCATCGCCGACCTCCGCAAGGAGGGCATGCTGCCCGGTGAGGGTGACGGCGGCCATGTCGCGCTGGACGCGCCGGTCGCGGTCAAGGAAGCCGTGCTGCCGTTCCACCGGTTCCGCAAGGCCGACGGCACCGGCGTGGATTCGCTGCTCTCGCCGGAGATGAAGTCGACCGGCGAGGTCATGGGCATCGATGCCGATTTCGGTACCGCCTTCGCCAAGAGCCAGGCCGCGGCCTACGGTTCGCTGCCGACCGAGGGCACCGTGTTCGTCTCCATCGCCAACCGCGACAAACGGGCGATGGTGTTCCCGGTCAAACGGCTCAACGATCTGGGCTTCCGCATCCTCGCCACCGAGGGCACCGCGGAGATGTTGCGTCGCAACGGTATTCCCTGCGAGCGGGTGCGCAAGCACTCCGAGGACGGTCCGGCCGATGAGCCGACCATCGTCGAGCAGATCCGTGACGGCGAGGTCGACATGGTGTTCAACACTCCCTACGGCAACTCCGGTCCGCGTGTCGACGGATACGAGATCCGCAGTGCGGCAGTGGGTGTGAACATTCCGTGCATCACCACGGTGCAGGGTGCGGCCGCGGCCGTGCAGGGCATCGAGGCGAGCATCAACGGCGGTATCGGGGTCCGGTCGCTGCAGGAACTGCACGCCGTACTGCGCGGGTGAACCACGAACAGGAGAACGGAGCGGGATCGGTGAAGACCTTCGGCGACCGGCTACAGCACGCCATGCGGCATTTCGGGCCGCTGTGTGTCGGCATCGATCCGCATCCGGCCCTGTTGGCTCAGTGGGGCCTGACCGACGACGTGGACGGCCTGGAAGCCTTCGCCGAGATCTGCGTCGAAGCCTTCGACGGCTGCGTCGCGCTGGTCAAACCCCAGGTGGCGTTCTTCGAGGTGTACGGCGCGGGCGGGGTGGGAGTGCTCGAACGCACCATCGAGGTGCTGCGTGATTCCGGAACCCTGGTGCTGGCCGATGCCAAACGCGGCGATATCGGCTCCACCATGGACGCCTACGCCAGGGCCTGGCTCGGTGACGGGCCGCTTGGTTCGGATGCGGTGACCGTCTCGCCGTATCTGGGCTTCGGCTCCCTGAATCCAGCCCTCGAGCTGGCGCAGGCCAATCACCGCGGGGTGTTCGTGCTCGCCGCGACCTCGAACCCGGAAGGCGCTGAACTGCAGCGCGTCACCGCAGGTGACGGCCGTACCATCGCCCAGACGATGGTCGACGCCGCCGCGGCCCGCAACGCGGATACCGCCTTCGGTTCGGTCGGCGTCGTGGTCGGTGCCACGCTCACCGAGGCACCGGATCTGAGTGCGCTCAACGGGCCGATTCTGATGCCGGGCGTCGGCGCCCAGGGCGGGGGAGCGGAGTCGATTCGCGCGCTGGTCCCCGACCACCTGCTGCACGGCGTGGTGCCCAACGTCTCTCGTGAGGTCCTGCGCGAGGGCCCCTCGGTCCCCGCCTTGCGCGATCGACTCACCGCCCTCCAGGAAGACTTCGCCTTCCTCCAGGCCTGATCCCGCGCGAGCGGTACACGATCGCGGCACGCGGCGCGGCGATTCGCCTCGGGATGTCTCATGCGCGACGCATCGGCCGTGGTGCTGGTATCAGCGTCGCGGCGGTGGGATGCTGTGGAAGTTGGACGGGGGATCGTCGGCGGGGCAACGACCGGCGGTTCGCCCACACAGCACCTCGCGCTCGCGGGGGACATCAGGTCCGGCCCGCCCACCCCTCGGGCCGGGCCTGATTCGTGTCCATGGCCGTGCGAGCCGAGATCTGAGCGTCGATCGACCAGGTGTGCTCGTGGCGTCCGCCGAGTGCGCTTCCCGGTGTCCTGAGAGCCGCTGAAACACGATGTGGTCAGTTGGTGTGGAAGTTCATCGGGTTGTGCGGTGTCGGCTCCCGTAGGCGCGTCTACCGGCCTTTGCCGCCCTTTCGGGTCTACCAGCAGACCGCTGTGCAGTGCCGGTGACGCGTGCTGCGGCAGCCGACGTCGCCTGGACGAGGGCCGGGCCCTGCGCCATGCCCGCGGGTATTCGCGTGGCCCGGATGTGCGCATGGAGTGCCCGATACGCGACACGCGTGTGATTCGTGTGGCGACACGCAGAAATTTTCCAGAAAGTTCCTGGTCGGGCGGTTTTGGGTTTGCCAGCGGCGCGTCCGGCTCCGTGGCAACCGGTCCGCTAATTCGTTCCGTGTACGAAAACGCCCTGCTTGCAGGCTGTTTCGCGCATTCGAACCGGTGTTCGGGAGGGTCGGCGAGCCGGGTTCGGCATTGCCTCCGGCGTCCCCTACGGCATCGCCGAATCGTGCGCTGACCTGGGGGGTGGGTTCGCAATCGGCCGGAGTCGTGGGTACGGTCGCTGTCACTGCCGAGTTATCGGGCAGTAGTTGATGCAATGAACGATGAGACGGAGGAACCGTGGCCCTTCCCCAGCTGACTGACGAGCAGCGCGCCGCTGCTTTGGAGAAGGCGGCTGCCGCTCGCCGCGCTCGGGCGGAGCTCAAGGAGCGCTTGAAGCGCGGCGGCACCGACCTGAAGAAGGTCCTCGCCGACGCCGAGACCGATGAGATCATCGGCAAGATGAAGGTGTCCGCCCTGCTGGAAGCCCTGCCCAAGGTCGGCAAGGTCAAGGCGGCGGAGATCATGACCGAGCTGGAGATCGCTCCCACCCGCCGTCTGCGCGGCCTGGGCGATCGGCAGCGCAAGGCCCTGCTGGCCAAGTTCGACCTCGGCGCCTGACAACCGCCGGTGGTCGAACACATGACGAAGGGTCGGCTGGTTGTTCTGGTCGGCCCCTCGGCCGTGGGCAAGTCCACCGTGGTGCGCTGCGTTCGTGAACGCCTACCGCACCTGGTGTTCAGCGTGTCGGCCACAACCCGGGCCCCCCGGCCCGGGGAGGTCGACGGCCGGGACTACCGGTTCGTCACCCGCGCCGATTTCGACGCGATGATCGACGCTGGGGACCTGCTCGAATGGGCCGATATCCACGGCGGACTGCAGCGCTCCGGTACCCCGGCCGCGCCGGTCCGCGAGGCATTGGCCGAAGGCCTGCCCGTCCTGGTCGAGGTCGACCTGGAAGGCGCTCGTTCGGTGCGCAAGGCGATGCCCGAGGCGCTGCTGGTGTTCCTGGCCCCGCCGAGCTGGGATGAACTCGTCTCCCGGTTGCGCTCGCGCGGCACCGAATCGCCGGAAGTCATCGAGCGCAGGCTCGAGACCGCACGGATCGAATTGGCCGCCTGTGACGAGTTCGACATCGTCATCGTGAACGACGAGGTGACCAGTGCCTGCGAGCAGTTGGTATCGTTGTTCGTTAGCACAAATTCGAGTTCGTGACATCAGTCCGCGACAACACCGGTAAACACACCGCAGGAGCCCCCCTAGTGAGCAGTTCGGACACCCTCGCCGCGCCCGCCTACGACACTCCGATCGGCCTCACCAACCCGCCGATCGACGAGCTGCTCGAGCGCACGTCGTCCAAGTACGCCCTGGTCATCTACGCCGCCAAGCGCGCACGTCAGATCAACGATTACTACAACCAGCTCGGCGACGGCATCCTCGAATACGTCGGCCCGCTGGTCGAGCCGGTCGCGCAGGAGAAGCCGCTGTCGGTGGCCATGCGTGAAATCCACTCCGACCTGCTCGAGCACACCGAAGGCGAGTGACCTCGTCCCGGTGAGCCCGGTGCGCGTCACCGCCGCTCGCCGGGTAAACCGGGCGCTGGTGTCCCGCACAACACAGGAGGCGCAATGACCACACGGGTCGTTGTCGGGGTCGGCGGGGGCATCGCCGCCTACAAGGCGTGCGCTCTCGTGCGCCGCTTCACCGAAACCGGACACCAGGTCCGGGTGATTCCCACCCAATCGGCGCTGGAGTTCGTCGGCAAGGCCACCTTCGAGGCGCTGTCGGGCAACCCCGTGCACACCGGGGTCTTCGCCGACGTGCCCGAGGTACCGCATGTGCGGCTCGGTCAGGAAGCCGACCTCGTCGTCATCGCGCCGGCGACCGCCGATCTGATGGCGCGCGCCGCCACCGGCCGTGCCGACGATCTACTCACCGCCACCCTGCTCACCGCGCGATGTCCCATTCTCTTCGCGCCCGCGATGCACACCGAGATGTGGGAGCATCCGGCCACCGTCGCCAATGTCGCCACCTTGCGAGCGCACGGCGCCAACGTGATGGAACCCGCCTCGGGCCGGCTCACCGGCACCGACACCGGTCCGGGACGGCTGCCCGAACCCGAGGAGATCTTCGGCCTGGCGACGCTGCTGCTCGAACGCGCCGACGCCATGCCGCGTGACCTCGAGGGCCGCCGGGTGGTCATTACCGCCGGTGGCACCAGGGAACCACTGGATCCGGTGCGTTTCCTCGGCAACCGCAGCTCCGGTAAGCAGGGGTACGCCTTGGCCAGGGTGGCCGCCCAACGCGGCGCACACGTCACCCTCATCGCGGGCAACACCATCGAGATGGCTGCCCCCGCGGCGGTCGATCTGGTGCACATCACCACCGCCGACCAGCTCAAATCCGCCGTCGACAAGCACGCGGCCGGCGCGGACGCGGTGATCATGGCGGCGGCGGTGGCCGATTTCCGGCCGACCAACGTGGCCGCGGCCAAGATCAAGAAGGGTGCCGGTGAACCCGACACCATCGCACTGACCAAGAACGACGACATCCTCGCCGGACTGGTCCAGGCTCGCCGCGACGGGCAGCTGCCCGGCACCGCGATCGTCGGATTCGCCGCCGAAACCGGCGACGAGCACGGTGACGTGCTCACCCACGCGCGGTCCAAACTGGCCCGCAAGGGGTGCGATCTGCTGGTCGTCAACGCGGTCGGCGAGGGCAAGGCGTTCGAGGTCGATACCAACGACGGGTGGTTGCTCGGCGCCGACGGCACCGAACAGTCGCTCGACCATGGCTCCAAGGCGTTGCTGGCCAGCCGGGTGCTCGATGCGCTCGGACCGCTGCTGAGCTGAGCCGACGCGGCGGGCACCATGGCAGACCGACTCCGAGATGCGTTGCGCGACCGGCGTAATCACGTCAACTCGATGCGCGAGAACGTCTCGGCAGCGTCTAATGGGAGCGGGTAACCGAACAGTGCCACCGGCGGGCGGGACCGCAGTCCGGGACAGCGGACCGGCATGTCGGTGGTTTGGAATAGTCTGGGATCAGGATTGCGCCCTGGCACGACAACGTGGTCGTCGAGGCGAGTGATGTCGCCGGATGGAGGCATCGCACCCTCGGCAGCGCGGCACCATGGTCGCAGACCGAGAAGAGCAACCCGTTGAGGGAGAGGGAACAACTGTGCGCACGACCGGCAGTCGGCTATTCACCAGTGAGTCCGTGACCGAGGGTCATCCGGACAAGATCTGTGACGCCATCAGCGATTCCATCCTCGACGCGTTGCTGGCGGAGGATCCGCGCAGCCGGGTCGCGGTGGAGACCTTGGTGACCACCGGGCAGGTGCACGTCGCCGGTGAGGTCACCACCGAGGCATACGCGGACATCCCGCGCATCGTCCGGGAGAAGGTCCTCGACATCGGATACGACTCCTCGGCAAAGGGTTTCGACGGCAACTCCTGCGGTGTGAACATCGCGATCGGCGCGCAGTCGCCGGATATCGCGCAGGGCGTGGACACCTCGCACGAGGCGCGCGTCGGTGGCTCCGACGACGAGATCGAACAGCAGGGCGCCGGTGATCAGGGCCTGATGTTCGGCTACGCCACCACCGACACCCCCGAGCTGATGCCGCTGCCGATCGCGCTTGCGCACCGGCTCTCGCGCAGGCTCACCGAGGTCCGCAAGTCGGGCGTGCTGCCCTACCTGCGGCCCGACGGCAAGACCCAGGTCACCATCGAATACGAGGGTGATCGCCCGGTCCGGCTGGACACAGTGGTCATTTCCACCCAGCACGCCGCAGATATCGATCTGGACAATCTGCTCGCCCCCGATATCCGCGAGAAGGTCGTCGACTCGGTGCTGACCGATCTGTCGCTGCCCAGCCTCGACGTCGCCGACGTGCGGTTGCTGGTCAACCCCACCGGCAAGTTCGTGCTCGGCGGTCCGATGGGTGACGCGGGCCTGACCGGTCGCAAGATCATCGTCGACACCTACGGCGGCATGGCCCGGCACGGTGGTGGCGCGTTCTCCGGGAAGGATCCGTCGAAGGTGGACCGTTCGGCCGCCTACGCCATGCGTTGGGTCGCCAAGAACGTGGTCGCCGCGGGCCTGTCGGACCGGGTGGAGGTGCAGGTCGCCTACGCCATCGGCAAGGCAGCGCCGGTCGGGCTGTTCGTGGAGACCTTCGGCACCGAGAAGGTCGACCCGGCGCGGATCGCCAGCGCCATCACCGAGGTTTTCGACCTGCGTCCGGGCGCGATCATCCGCGATCTGGATCTGCTGCGCCCGATCTACGCACCGACCGCCGCGTACGGCCACTTCGGCCGCACCGACGTCGATCTGCCCTGGGAGCACACCGACCGCGCCGACAAGCTGCGCGCCGCCGCCGGCCTGTAGTTTCCGCGCCCGGGTGAACGAGCTCGCGGCCGACAGCACCCCCGGCGACGAACCGTCGCCGGGGGTGTCGGCTGTGTCGGGGCCGTCGCCGGGGCTCGAAGCGTTGCTCTCGCATCCGATCGCCCGGGTGCTCCCGCTGCTGACCCCCGCGCACCTGGACCGCGACTTCGACTATCTCGTTCCACCCGAACTCGACGAGATCGCCCAGCCGGGCGTCCGGGTCCGCGTCCGCTTCGCCGGGCGTCTGGTCGATGGCTATCTGCTCGCACGGCTCACCCGCAGCGATCACTCGGGGAAACTGGTGCCCTTGGAGCGTGTCGTCTCGGCCGAACGCGTCCTGACCCCCGAAATCCTGCGGCTGATCACCTCTGTGGCCGCGCGTTATGCCGGTACCCGCGCCGATGTCCTGCGGCTGGCCATACCGCCACGACACGCGCGCACCGAGAACGGTGCGACCGCGAAATCCAAGGCGGCGGAGAAGTCGTCCGAGGATGCGAAACAAGCTGCGGACGAGGAGGATTCGCCGACCGCTGTGCCGTCTGGCGAGCCGGCCACCCATGACCTCGTCAGCGCCGAAACCTATGCGCCCGAGGCGGATCCGTCGACCACATCGGCCGTCCCCAGCGCCGACGGGTCGGATCAGCCGGGTGGGGTGAAGGCCGACCGGCCGTGTGTAGTGGCGAGCGAGGAACCTTCCGATCTGCAGCCGGGCGCCGGTATCGATCCCACCCGGTGGAGCCGGTACTTGCACGGCGGGAGCTTTCTCGAAGCAGTGGCGCAGCGAAAGGGTGTGCGAGCGGCGTGGCAGGCGTTGCCGGGGGAACAGTGGGCGTCACGGTTGGCGGAACTGGCGGCGGTGGTGGTCGCCGGTGGACGCAGTGCGGTGCTGATGGTGCCCGATCAACGAGATCTCGATCGGGTCCTTGCCGAATGTCAGCGGCTGGTGGGGGACAAGGCGGTGGGATTGTCGGCGGGGCTCGGGCCCGCGGCACGCTATCGGCGCTGGCTGGCCGTGCTGCGCGGGACGGCGCGGGTGGTCGTCGGCACCCGTAGCGCGGTGTTCGTGCCCGCCCGCGACCTGGGCCTGATCGCCATCTGGGACGACGGTGACGACACCTACGCCGAGCCGCGCGCCCCGTATCCGCACGCCAGGGAAGTGGCGATGCTGCGCGCCCACGAGACCGGGGCGGCGTTCGTCGCGGGCGGGTTCGCGCGGACCGCCGAGATCCAGGCGGTCGTCGATTCCGGGTGGGCGAACGATCTGGTCGCCGACCGCACGACGCTGCGGACTGCCGCGCCGCGGATCAGCGCGCCGGGCGACACCGATATCGCCCTGGAACGCGACCCGGTCGCGCGCGCGGTACGCATACCTGGCGCTGCCTTCACGGCGGCACGTGCCGCGCTGAAGGAAGGAGCCGCGGTACTGGTGCAGGTGCCGCGCCGCGGGTATGTGCCGTCGCTGGCCTGCGGGAAATGCCGGATACCGGCGCGCTGTCGGCACTGCAACGGCCCGCTCGCCCTGCCGGAGGGTCCTCGCCGCGGGGGACCGGAATCCTCCGATGTCGCGCATAGTCCCAGTTGCCGCTGGTGCGGGCGCACCGAGGCCGGCTTTCGCTGCCCGGCCTGCGGATCGCGGGCATTGCGCGCGGTGGTGATCGGTGCGGCCCGCACCGCGGAGGAACTCGGCCGCGCCTTTCCCGGCGTGCCGATTCGGGGTTCCGGCGGTGGCGTCGTTCTCGACACGGTGGAGCCCGGACCCCAGGTCGTCGTCGCGACCGTCGGTGCGGAACCTGTGCTGCCCGGCGGATACGGCGTCGCGCTGCTCCTCGACGGCTGGGCCTTGCTCGGCCGCGCCGACCTGCGTGCCGCCGAGGACGCGCTGCGACGCTGGATGACCGCTGCAGCGCTGGTCCGCGCGAATGGCCAAGTGCTGGTGATGGCCGAACCGTCCATCCCGACGGTCCAGGCGCTCATCCGCTGGGACCCGATCGGCCATGCCAGGACCGAGGTCGACAGCCGCGCGGAGGTCGGCTTCCCGCCCGCGGTACGCATGGCCGCCGTCGACGGAACCTCCGAGGCCATCACCGAACTGCTCGCCGCCGCGACCCTCCCGGAATCGGCCGACCTCCTCGGCCCCGTGCCGCTCCCGCCCTTGGCTCGCAAGCCCTTCACCGGCGATTCCCCTGCCGAAGTCGAACGCATGCTGCTGCGTGCACCCCGTCGTGACGGCGCCGCTCTGGCCCGATCCCTTACCGCCGCCCAAGCCGTCCGCAGCGCTCAACGCTCCGATGCCCCGCTGCGCGTGCAGATCGACCCGGTGGATATCGGCTGACACACTGCCGCCGCGCTCGCCGCACGGCGTGTGCCACACCGGCGCCCTCCACAATCCTCGCTGGTGGATCCGAGTGTGACGCCGACCCAGGCCGCGACCTCGATGCCGTCGGGGTGCATGTTCGCCGAGCTTATTTATTAACTGGCCGATCAGTTAATGATAGAATCAGCTCATGGCCCGTACCGTCGATCCGCAGCGTGCCGCCGAACGGCGGCACGCGATCACCCTCGCCGCCGCTGAGCTGTTCGCGGCGCATGGCTTCGAGCGGACGACGGCGGCGCAGATCGCCGCGGCGGCCGGGCTGAGTTCGGGCAGCGTGTTCTATTACTTCCAGGACAAGGCCGCGGTGTTCAGGTCGATCTTCGAGCTATCTATTCCGGAGCACGCGGCACTGGTGGCCGAGCACATCGACCGAACGGACTGCCTGGGCGCGATTCTCGATATCGCCGAGGCGCTGGCGGCCGAATCGCTGGACGTGGCCGCGCCGGGGTTCATGTTCGAGTTGCTGCGGCGGCTGGGTCACGATCAGGAACTGGCCATCATGGTCGTCGAGGACGCCCGGCTCAGCGCCCAGGCCCTGACCACGCTGATCGAACGAGGTGCCGCGGCCCGGCAATTCGATCCTGGCTTCCCCGCGGCGGAAACCGCGCGGTGGATCCTGGCAGTTGTCGACGCCGCCTTCTTGAACGCCGACCCCGCCGAAACCGACCGGGACCCACGCCCGCTGGTGCGCGCGACAATATCGCGACTGCTGCGCCCGACCCCCATGGAGGACCGATGAAGGCCGAACCTGTTGTCGTGCGTTTCTCGAACATCTGGGTGGTGGCGTTCGGCGTGGCAGGCGCTGTGCTCGGCTGCGGTATCGGGTTCGCTGTGCCGGTGGTCGGGAATTGGATGGTGGACGTGCTGGGGGATGTGCCCGGTCCGGTGGAGGTGGCGATGACCGTGCCTGCGGTGTGGCTGGTGCCGATCCTCACGGCCGTCGGGATCATCGGCGGCGCGGTGCTGTTCGAGATCGCACGCGGTGAGAGCTTGACCCTGACCGTCGACGCCGATCATGTCGAACTGTCCCAGGGTGGCCGCAACAAGTACGTGGCACATGAGCAGGTCGCCTCGGTCTTCCGTGAGGACGCCGACCTGGTACTCGCCGACCGTGACCGGCGTTCGCTGGCCCGTTTCAAGGCAGACGACCTGAGCGGCGCCGCAGTCGCCAGCGCCTTTCGCACACACGACTATCCGTGGCTCGACGGCAACGACCCCTTCGCCGGCGAGTACACCCGCTGGATCGATGGCAGGCCCGAGACCGGCGCCGATATCGATGCGGTGCTGCGTGGCCGCCGCCGGGCCATGGACGATGAAGACCGCACCGCCATCGAGGAGTTCGGCGAAAAGCTGCTCGCCCTCGGCGTCGAGGTGCGAGACCGCAAGGGGGAGCAGCAGATCCGCCTGCTGAGCGAGGATCGGGGCAACGCCGGCGGCCGGTGAACCGAACTCCGATCAGCCGCCCCTGGTGGACGCCGTCAGCGGAATGGCGCGATATGGTCGGCAGCCCATTCCGCAAAGGTGCGTGCCGGGCGCCCGAGTGCCCGGTGCACATCGGTGCTGATCCGCAGTTCGTCGTCGGTCGGTGCACCGAGGATGTCGAGGGTGGTCTCGACCACCGGTTCTGGCATGAACTCCAGCATCTGTTCCCTGGCCTGCGCCCGGGTCTGCTCGACGAACCCGATCGGCTCACCGAGAGCGAAAGCGAGGGCCTCCGCCCGCCGCCGCGGCGTGCTCAGCTCCGGTCCGGTGAGCGTGTAGACCTGCCCGGCGTGAGCATCGGACTGGAGCGCCGCCGCGGCGACTTCCGCGATATCGCGCGGATCGATGGTCGGCAGGCCGACATCACCGAACGGCGCCGCAATGGTCCGCGCGCCACGCACCGAGGGCACCCAGGCGAACGCGTTGGAGTGGAAGGCACCGGGCCGCAGAATGGTCCAATCCAGCCCCGACTGCCGTACGGCCTCGTCGAAGGCTCGACCGATACCGCCATGTGAGGCCGAGTCCGGTCGGGTAGCCACGCCCTGCGACGACAACAGCACCACTCGCCGGACGCCACCGGCCTTGGCGATATCGAGGATGTCGGCCGGACGCATCAGGTGCGCACTCATGCCGGTGTCGTGCAGGAACAGGGCCTCGGCGCCGTCGAGGGCCGATCGCAGGCTTTCCGGATCCGTCACGTCCGCCTGTTGTGTTCGCACACCCTGCGGGACCGAATCGGGCGCGACAGTGCGCGACACGGCCGTCACTCTCGCACCCGCCGCTGCCAGGGCGCCCACCAGCGGGGTGCCGACATTTCCGGTTGCTCCGGTAACCACGATCATGATCAAAATCCTTAAGTTAGTTGGCTGACTAACTGAACCGTAGTGGATGTACCGCGCACCTGTCTAGAGTTAGTTGTATGACTGACTCAGTGCGCGCGGTGAAGGCGGGGAAGCGAGAGCGGTTGGTCGACGCCGCCGTCCAGGTCTTCTACGAACGCGGCGTAGAGAAGACCACCATCGCCGACGTCGCCAAGGTGGCCGAGGTGCCGGTGGGCAATGTGTACTACTACTTCAAAACCAAGGATCAGCTGATCGAGGCGGCGGTCGGCGCGCACCGGCACCGACTGGCGCAATTGCTCGATGAGTTCGATCGCCTCGACAGTCCGCGGGCTCGGCTGCGCGGCCTGATCGCCGGATGGGTCGACCTGCGCGACCAGGCCGCACAGTTCGGCTGCCCGTTCGGCACGCTCGCTTCCGAGATGGACAAGCGTCCCGAGGTGCTGGATGCGGAGATCGCTGCGACTATGCGCGTTCTCGTGGACTGGGCCCAACGGCAGTTCGAGGCCATGGGGCGATCGGATGCGGCCGAGCTCGGCGTCGCGCTCATCGCTGCGTATCAAGGAATATCACTGCTCACCAACACTTTTCGTGACCCGAGTCTGATGGCTGCCGAAGGGGATCGGTTGGCGCGCTGGATTGATTCGCTGGAGGGCTGAGGGTTCGACGGCGCGCCGGCGGGCCGCCCGTTGTGTGCGGGGCATCACGCCGGCGGTGCCGAAGAATCTCAACGGAAGGGTTGTCATGGATAGATTGCCGATATATCGTCGATAGTGTTCAGCAAGTACGAGAGCCTGAGGAGGCTTGACATGGAAAACACAGAGATGCATCGAGAGCATGGACGACGTGGTGGTCGGCAACGGCCAGGATTCGACGAGTTCGGACCGCGGCGCGGCCAGTTCCGTCGCGGTGGTGGCCCGCGCCACGGTTTCGGCCCCGAGTTCGGCCCGGGCTTCGGTCCTGGTTTCGGCCCCGGCTTCGGTCCGGGATTCGGCCGTGGACGTGGTCGCGGCGGCCGGGGCAGGCGCGGTGACGTCCGCGCGGCCATCCTGCTGCTGCTGACCGAACGTCCTATGCACGGCTACGAACTCATCCAGCAGATCCGTGAGCGCAGTGACGATCTGTGGCGCCCGAGCCCCGGATCCATCTACCCCGCGCTGGCGCAGCTCGAGGACGAGGGCCTGGTGCTCATCGAGAAGGTGGCCGGTCGCAAGACCGCCAAACTGACCGAATCCGGCACCGCCTACGTCGAGGAGCATCGCGACGAGCTCGGCGACCCGTGGGCCGACGTCAAACAGGACGTCGGTGCCCAGGCGATCGACCTGCGAGCGTTGGTCGGACAGCTCATGGGCGCGGTCGCGCAGGTCGCGGCGGCGGGTACTCCCGAGCAGGCGGCCAAGGCGGCCGATGTGCTCAACGAAGCACGCCGTTCGCTTTATCGAATCCTGGCTGACGACGCGACCCCCGAAAAATAACGGGGTGGTGAATACCCCGCCCGGGGGGCGCTTTTCGCGCAGACAGGGTAGATCATTGTGACATGGAACAAGCACGAGGTTTGTGGGGTCGGGGAACGTCACAATGGGGTCGGGCCGTACTGGCCGGCGTCGCGGCGGCGGCCGTGCTCATCGGTACGGCGACGGCGCAATCCGGGTCGGCCAGGGCCCAGCCATCCGGATACCTACCGCCGCTGGTACCCAGCGGGTCGGCGCCACCGCAGCCGGACCATCTAGCGGCCGCGCTGTATATGAAAACGCATCCGAACGCCGTCCCTGAAGGCACCAACGACTTCGGTTGCAAGCCGACTGCCGCGCATCCGCGGCCGGTCGTCCTGGCCCACGGCACCGACGCAAGCGCCTACTCCGATTGGTCGGCGATCGCGCCACGGCTCGCGTCCGAGGGGTATTGCGTTTTCGCGCTCAACTACGGCGGCAAGCCCGGCGCGACCAGCTTCGGCACCGAGGACCTGCGCCTGAGCGCCCATCAGATCGGTGACTTCGTCGACGACGTCCTCGCTGCCACCGGTGCCGAGAAGGTCGATCTGGTCGGCTTCTCGCAGGGCGCCAACGTGACGCGCTACTACATCAACAAGCTCGGCGGGGCCGGCAACGTCGGCCGTTGGGTCGGGCTGGCCTCGCCCAGCTATGGCGGCGTGATGTACGGGCTGGTGCCGATCGCCCAGGCCATACCCGGCGTCTTGGAAGCATTCGCGCAGGTGACGTCGCTGGCCGCGATCCAGCAGGTGCAGGGGTCACCGATCATGCTGGAGCTGAACGCGGGTGGCGACACCGTTCCCGGCGTGCACTACGTAACCATCGGCAGCCGCGTCGACGAGATGATCCAGCCCTTCGAGAACATCGCCCTGCACGGTCCCGGCGCCGAGAACGTCGTGATCCAGGACCGCTGCGCCGCGAACCTGACCGGACACTTCCACATGGTGTACGACCCGTTCGTGATGCAGCTGTTGCTCGAGGCTCTCGATCCGGCAACGGCGCCGACACCGATCTGCGAACCCGTGCAGCTCGGAACTGGCATCCCGCAGGTGATCATCGGGGGCAATATCTGAGCGGGAACACCGAGACGGGCGGCCGGACGGAGGGCTCGACACCCCGCCCGGACCGCACCGGATTTGTACCAGCAATCGGTCGCGGGATCCGGGATCTCCGGCCGGCCCGGCGTGCTCTCTAGAATGAGGCGACCGAATTTCCTCCGCACTCCGGGAGCCGCCGTGACCATTCAGCCCGTTCGCCTGTTCGGCGACCCCATCCTGCGAGCCCGCGCCGCGGAGGTCACCGGCTTCGATCGTGAGCTGCGGCAGCTGGTCACCGACCTCACCGAGACCATGCACGACGACGGCGGGGTCGGCATGGCCGCGCCGCAGATCGGCGTCGGGTTGCGCGTGTTCGTCTACGACACCGGCGACGCGGCCGGTCATCTGGTGAACCCCACCTGGACGGTGCTCGACGATCAGGAGCAGGTCGGGCCGGAGGGCTGCCTGTCGATTCCCGGCCTGCGCTACGACACCCGCCGCGCGCTGCGCGTGCGTGCCTCGGGTGTGGACATGACCGGCGCGCCGGTCGAGTTCGACGCCGAAGGCCTGCTGGCCCGGTGCGTGCAGCACGAATCCGATCATCTCGATGGCGTGCTGTTCATCGACAAGCTCGAGTCCGCCGACCGCAAGGACGCCATGCGGTCGATCCGGGAATCGGACTGGTTCGCCGCGGGTATCACCGTGCGCCCCAGCCGGTCGGTCGTCGAGCGGGGTCGCTGATGCGCATCGTGTTCGCGGGCACACCCGAACCCGCGGTGCCGTCGCTGCGGCGGTTCATCGACTCCGAACGGCATGAGGTCGTGGCGGTGATCACCCGCCCCGACGCCGTCGCCGGGCGCGGGCGCAAGGTCACCCGCTCGCCGGTCGGCACACTGGCCGACGAGCACGGCATCCCGGTCCTGACCCCGTCGCGCCCTTCCGATCCCGAATTCATCGCGCAGCTCACGGATCTGGCGCCCGACTGCTGCCCGGTGGTGGCTTATGGCGCGTTGCTGCCGCAGCAGGTGCTCGACATTCCCCGGTTCGGCTGGATCAACCTCCATTTCTCGCTGCTGCCCGCCTGGCGTGGCGCGGCGCCGGTGCAGGCGGCCATCGATGCGGGCGACGAGTTCACCGGCGCCTCGACCTTCCAGATCGAGGCCGGACTCGACACCGGTCCGGTCTTCGGTGTGGTCACCGAACGCATCGCCGTCACCGATACCGCGGGTGCGCTGTTGGACCGGCTCGCCGACAGCGGCGCGGTGCTACTGGAGAAAACCCTCGACGGTGTGGAAGACGGGACGCTGCAAGCGGTCCCGCAGTCCGCCGATGGTGTGTCCTACGCTCCGAAGGTGTTGGTGGAAGCCGCCAGGGTGCGGTGGGACCAGCCGGCCCTCGCCGTCAACCGCCGCATCCGCGCGGTTACTCCCGCACCCGGCGCGTGGACCGAAGTCGCGGGCAACCGCCTCAAGCTGGGCCCGGTGGAGCTGGTCGAAGAAGAGCTTCCGGAACGGCATATCGAGGTCCGCAAGTCCGGCGTCTTTGTCGGCACCGCGACCACTGCCGTCCGCCTGGAACAGGTTCAGCCACAAGGTAAACGCATGATGGCGGCGCTCGACTGGGCACGCGGCGCACGCCTCGAGCCGGGTGCGGTGGTCGAATGAGCGGCAACCAGAACTCCGGCGATCGAAACGATTCGGGCAGGCCGGACCGTCGACGCGATTCGTCGACGCGATCGGCCCGGGGGAAGCGGGACTACACCGGCGGGCAGCGCGACGATCGCGGTCGTGGCCCGGGCGAGGGCGGCGCCGGGCGTCGCGACCGCCGAGATCAGCCCGGCACGGGGGAGCCGAGATCCGGCGGCCGTCCCCGATCGGCCGGGGCCGGCGGCGCAGGGCGGCGGTTTGCGTCGGGTGATGCCCCCGGCGCTCGCGGTGGGCCGACCGGCGGCCGCGGAGCGGCGAAGGGTGCAGAACGCGGCGGTGGCCGTCGCGGTGCAGGAGATCATGGCACCAAAGCCGGTGGGCGAGCGCAGGATCGGGGCCGACGGCCGGACTCGATCGATCCGGCACGTGAGGTCGCGCTCGAGACATTGCGCGCGGTCCGTGAGCGCGATGCCTACGCCAACCTGGTGCTGCCGGGGCTGCTGCGCGAACGCCGGCTCGAGGGCAGGGACGCGGCGTTGGCCACCGAACTCGGGTACGGCGCTTGCCGGGCACAGGGCGTGCTGGACGCGGTGATCGCCGAATGCGCCGGTCGCGACGTCGCCGATATCGACGGTCCGCTGCTGGATATCTTGCGGCTCGGCGTGTACCAGTTGCTGCGCACCCGGATCGGTGCTCATGCCGCGGTCGATACGTCGGTGGCCTTGGCACGGGCCGAGTTCGGTGCGGGCAAGGCCGGTTTCGTGAATGCGGTGCTGCGCCGGGCAGGCGAGCGCGACGCTGCCGAATGGGTGGAATTGCTCGCCCCTCGTGATCCGGTGGGCCATCTGGCCTTCGAATACGCGCATCCGACCTGGATCGCGCAGGCCTTCGCCGACGCCCTCGGCGCCGACGCCGCGGAACTGGGGGACGCGCTCGCTGCCGACGACGCGCGACCGTCGGTGCATCTTGTGGCCAGGCCCGGCGATATCACCTCCGAGGAGCTGGCCCTGGTCACCGGTGGTGAGGAGGGCCGCTGGTCGCCCTACGCGGTGTATCTGGAAGGCGGTGATCCGGGCAAACTCGAGCCGGTGCGCGAAGGCATGGCCGCGGTGCAGGACGAAGGCAGCCAGCTGGTCGCGCTCGCGCTCACCCGCGCCCCGCTCGAGGGGCCGGACAACGGCCGATGGCTGGACCTGTGCGCAGGCCCCGGCGGCAAAGCGGCGCTGCTCGGTGCGCTCGCCGCCATCGATGGTTTCCACATCGACGCGGTGGAGCCCGCCGAACACCGCGCCGAACTGGTCCGCAAGTCCACCTCGGGTCTCCCCGTCCAGGTGCACGTCGTCGACGGCCGCGACAGCGGACTTACCCCCGGCTACGACCGCATCCTGGTCGACGCACCGTGCACCGGGCTCGGCGCTCTGCGCCGCCGTCCCGAGGCCCGCTGGCGTCGCACCCCCGCCGACGTCGCCGAACTGGTGGTGCTGCAACGCGAACTGCTGGCTGCCGCGTGGGATCTGCTACGACCAGGCGGGGTGGTGGTCTACTCGACCTGCTCGCCGCATCTGCCGGAAACGGTGGCCGTGGTGGCCGACGCCGTCCGCCGCACCGGCGCCGAGCAACTCGACACCCGCACCTACGTCCCCGGCGTCCCGGACCTGGGCCCCGGCCCCGGCGCGCAACTCTGGCCGCACCGCCATGGGACCGACTCCATGTTCCTGGCCGCGCTGCGCAAGCCGCTGTAGTCGCCGGATCCGACGCCGTTCGTCTCTCTGGCGGGATGGGCGGCGTCGGCATTCCGGGTGCCACTGCCAAGGCGGGTATCGGTGGTTCGGACTGGTCGTGGCGGTGGTCGGGCCCAGCTGCTTCCACAGTCCGCTGCGGCCATCGGCGGCCGGTGCGGCGATGATACGGGTCCTGCACCGACAGCACTGGCTGTCCGGCGGCGTGGCGCAACGTCGTGCCGCGATCGTGCCACCGGTGGCCGCCGATACATCACTCTGGACCGACGACTCGGACGTCCGAGGCGAGGTTCCGTCGGTACCGGAGGACCGATGTGCGCCCGGGCGCCGCGCCGCCATGCGACATTCGTCCAAGCCGTCTCACATCCACGAGTGCACACTCGACTCATGGGAATCGACTGGGCGGGTGTGGTGGCGCTGGCGACGGAGTTGCCCGGGGTCGAGGAGTCGACCTGGTGGCGGACGCCGGGGCTGAAGGTGGGCAAGAAGGGGTTCGCGCGGCTGCGGGTGGAGGCCGAGGGCGGGCTGGTCTTGCTGTGTGATCCGCAGGAGAAGGCCGCGCTGCTGGCCTCGGGGGATCCGTCGTACTACACGACGCCGCACTACGACGGCCATCCGTTCATCCTCATCGACCTCGACCGGGTCGATATCGCCCAGCTGCGCGAACTGCTGGATGCGGCGTGGTGGCTATCGGCCCCGGCAAAGCTGCGCAGGGAACGCGAACGCGCGGGCTGAGCAGACAATTCGGCCGCCCGGCTATTCCCGTGAGGACTGTTCCCGCAGGCGGGCAAGGGTTTTCGCAAGGATGCGGGAGACGTGCATCTGCGAGATCCCCATATGCTGCGCGATCTGGGTCTGGGTCATGGATTCGAAGAATCGCATGGTGAGGATGCGGCGTTCACGTTCGGGCAGGCCGTCCAGCAGTGGCCGGATGGCGACGTATTCCTCCACCCGGTCGAACTGGGATTCCTCCTCGCCGAGGGTGTCGAGCAGCGATGCGTCGGTATCGCGGCCGACGGAGGCGGCGTCGATGGAGGTGGGCTGGTAGGCGTTGCCCGCGATGACGGCCTGGGTGACCTCGTCGGGGTCGACCTCGAGTTCGGCGGCGATCTCCTTCGCGGTAGGGGAACGGCCCAGAGTCTGGGACAGCGAGTCGACGGCGGCGCCGATGCGCAGGTGGGTTTCCTTGACCCGTCGCGGCACCCGCATCGCCCAGGTGTTGTCGCGGAAGTAGCGGCGGACCTCACCCATGATGGTCGGCACGGCGAAGGACAGGAAGTTCGAGCCGCGTTCGACGTCGAACCGGTCCACGGCGTGAACCAGGCCGACACGTGCGACCTGGGTGAGATCGTCGAACGGTTCACCGCGTCCGCTGAATTTGCGGGCGATGTGGTCGGCGAGGGGGATGCATCGGTTGATCAGTTCGTCGCGCAACGCGATGTAGGCGGCGGTGCCGGTCTCGATGGTGCCGAGACGGGTGAACAGCGCCGCGACATCGTCGTAACCGGAAGCCTGTCGCGCCGTCTCGATGGTGTCGTCGGTGCTGTCGGCGGGTTGTTCGGTGTTGTCAGCGGACTGGACGGCATCGCCGGTGGGCTGTTCGATGTTGCCGGGCGTCTCGGGAGCACCGTCGTTGTCTGCGGGGTCGAGCACGGTGTCCTCGTCGGCCACTACGCCTTCCCTCGGACGCGACGGAATTCGACCGTCGTCGGGTATCCGGAGGCGGCCGGATCGAACGGGCCCTGGGCTGCTTCGACCGAATCGGTGAGCGTGCGCAGCACATGCCAGCCGAAGCTGCGCTGGTCGGGCAGCCCTTCATCGGCGGCGATGCCGGATACGTGCACCCGAAGCTCGAGGTCACCGACAGTGAACCGGCAGTGCAGGCTGCTCTCGGGAGCGGCGACCGCGATGAGCGTCGAGCACACTTCGTCGACGGCGAGGCGGATGTCGGCCACTTCGTCGAGGGTGAAATCACTGAGCAGGACCAGTGTTTCGGCGAGTCCGCGCACGATCGGCAGCTGACCGACCGATGCCGCGACCCGAATTTCCACCGGGGTGCTGTAGAGCCCCTGTTCCGCCGAAATATTGATCACGCCATGAGGCTACCCACTCCGGGCCGTGGCAACCCAACTACGGCTGTGACCCATCCCGCAGTGCGCGCGCCCTACCGTTAAACTGCCGCGTTGTGTCCACGCCGACGTTCTCCCGCCCCAAGTCCCCGATGATCGCTCCGTCGATCCTGTCCGCCGATTTCGCGCATCTCGCGGACGAGGCGAATGCCGTGTCCACCGCCGACTGGCTGCATGTCGATGTGATGGACGCCCATTTCGTTCCGAACCTGACCCTGGGGTTGCCGGTGGTGGAGAGCCTGCTCAAGGCCACCGACATTCCGCTGGACTGCCACCTGATGATCGAGGACCCGGCCCGTTGGGCGCCGCCGTACGCGGAGGCGGGCGCCTACAACGTGACCTTCCACGCGGAGGCCACCGACGATCCGGTGGCGGTGGCGCGCGATATCCGGGCGGCGGGTGCGAAGGCAGGCTTGTCGGTGAAGCCGAACACTCCGATCGAGCCGTATCTGGAGATATTGCGCGATTTCGACACGTTGCTGGTGATGAGCGTCGAGCCCGGTTTCGGCGGGCAGTCGTTCATCGCGAGTGTGCTGGAGAAGGCGCGCACTGTGCGGCGTCTTGTCGATTCCGGTGAGCTGCGTCTTGTCGTGGAGATCGATGGCGGTATCAATGCCGACACCATCGAGCAGGCCGCAGAAGCCGGTATTGATTGTTTCGTCGCGGGTTCGGCGGTCTACAACACCGCTGATCCCGGCGCCACCGTGGAGACGCTGCGCAGGCAGGCCGCCACGGTGTGGACGCGCTGATCAGGATTCGCTATACCTGCTCGAGCCTGCGGGTGCCGAGCGCTCGGATGGCTTCGATGACGGCACTTTGCGTCGGTCGGTCGGTGCCGCTTTCGGGCGCCTTCACCCAGCTCCGATAGCCGGTGCGTTCGTCGTCGGGGGAGGGCAGCACGATGTGGCTGCCTGCGCTGGCGACGGTGGCGTAGAGCCGGAACAGTTCGGCGGATTCGGCGACGGTGAGGCTGTCGGGCCGGGCGGGCCCGGTGAGGAAGGTCCAGCGCCGGGCGCGTGGGTGGGCGACAACGGGCCCGGCGATACCGGCCAGGCGTAGCCGCTGCTGGACTCGTTCGCCGAGTTCGGCGGGCATGGTGATGGCGCCGTAGCGGGCGCCCATTTTCAGGAGTATGCGTCGTGAGGTGGGGTCGATGGTGGCTGGGAATTGGAATTCGCGCCGGTAGCTGACGCAACGGTTTTCCAGTGTGAAATCGACGAGCGTGGTCACGCCGCACCCCCGGTGGTGTGGTTTTCGCTGGTGGATGTGTGCTGATCGACGGGCTCGGTGTCCGCGCCGATCTCGGTTCTGTCCACGGTGATCTTTCGGCTTCCTCGAGTGGTGGACTTGCGGTGGTTGTTGCGATAGCGCCGTCGCGCGATCGGTCTCGCGATGTTCCGGCCGTTGGCTGTGCTGCCGAGAGCTGAAACAAACTGGTGCACAACGGTTTACCAGTGAGCTCATGGCAAGGGGACGCTGTGGTCGGTGGTGAGGTGTCACGTGTGGCGTGCCGAGATCGAACTGCCGTGTAGGACTCTGCCGTCCGTGGTCACTCTGCCGTACGGAAACGCTGGTGCTGTTGAACGGTGGGAGTCGGCTACATAACGATTTTGCGTCAATATCCGCCCCGGCGCAAGCGATTGCGGAAATTTATGTTTCGGCGGTGTTTCGTACGGGCACCGACTGTACGGGCCTTGCGTGACATTCTTCTGTGCGTTTCGCAAAATGCCGCCCAACAAAGGCTACGGACCGAACGAGCGGTATTTTTCTGAATATCGGTGAAGAATTATCGCGCCGAAAGTTATCGGTCCCCGTTCGAGTAGATGGACACGGCTCGATGGTTGGGTTCGACGGCGTGTCACGGTCTCGCTGTCCGGCATCGACCCGATCGGCGGCTCGCTCCCCGCGGTGGACTATCGCCGATGATCGCTACAGATGTGGTGCGGCCGCGCTCATCGGGCCAGGTGCCGCTCATTAGGGTGAATCACGAGCACGGCACGGCCCTCGGGAATACCGGTCCGGGTCACGGCCGTTCCGCAACCGGAAGAACACACGCGACAGGGAGTCAGGCATGTTCACAGGCATCGTCGAGGAACTGGGCGAGATCGTCGCCACCGAGCAGCTGGCCGACGCCGCACGGTTGACGATCCGGGGCGAACTGGTGACCTCCGATGCCGGCCACGGCGACTCGATCGCCGTCAACGGGGTCTGTCTCACCGTCGTCGAAGTGGTCGACGGCGATTGCTTCACCGTCGACGTCATGGCCGAAACCCTGAACCGCTCCAGCATCGGCGGCCTCACCTCCGGCGCCAAGGTCAACCTGGAGCGCGCCGCCGCACTCGACAGCCGCCTGGGTGGACACCTGGTGCAGGGCCACGTCGACGGCACCGGCACCGTGCTCTCGCGCACCCCGTCGGAGAACTGGGAGGTCGTGCGGATCTCGCTGCCCGACGCCATCGCCAAGTATGTGGTGGAGAAGGGCTCCATCACCGTCGACGGCATCTCCCTGACTGTTTCCGGGCTCGGCCTGTCCGAGACCCCCGCCGCCGACGGCAACCGTGACTGGTTCGAGGTCTCCCTCATTCCGACCACCCTGTCGATGACCAACCTCGGCACCGCCGCGCCGGGCACCCTGGTCAACCTGGAGGTGGACGTCATCGCCAAGTACGTCGAACGCCTTCAGCAGCGCGGCTGACCACACCGCCCACCAGGCGGGCCACTGCCTCCGGAGCGACACTTCCCACCCAGTAGTGTGGGGTGGCACCTTATTCGAGATGGAGCACAACAGACGTGACCAGGTTCGACAGCATCGAGCGCGCAGTCGCCGATATCGCCGCCGGTAAGGCGGTTGTCGTCGTCGACGACGAGGACCGGGAGAACGAGGGCGACCTCATCTTCGCGGCCGAAAAGGCCACCCCGGAGCTGATGGCCTTCATGATCCGCTACACGTCCGGGTATATCTGTGTGCCCCTCACCGGTGAGGACTGCGATCGCCTCGGCCTGCCGCCGATGTACGCGGTGAACCAGGACAAGCACGGCACCGCTTACACGGTGTCGGTCGACGCCAAGGAAGGCGTGAGTACCGGCATCTCGGGCGCGGACCGCGCCACCACCATCCGCCTGCTTGCCGACGCCGAGGCCAATGCCGACGACTTCACCCGCCCCGGACATGTGGTTCCGCTGCGTGCCAAGGACGGCGGCGTGCTGCGCAGGCCCGGCCACACCGAGGCCGCGGTCGATCTCTCCCGCATGGCCGGGCTGCGTCCGGCCGGTGTGATCTGCGAGATCGTCAGCCAGAAGGACGACGGGCATATGGCCCGCACCGAGGAACTGCGCGTCTTCGCCGACGAGCACGAGCTCGCGCTGATCTCCATCGCCGACATGATCGCTTGGCGCCGCAAGCACGAAAAGCATGTGGTCCGAGTCGCCGAGGCGCGCATTCCCACCGTGCACGGCGAGTTCACCGCGGTCGGCTACCAGAGCATCTACGACGAGGTCGAGCATGTGGCGCTGGTGCGCGGCGACATCCTCGACGGTGACGACGTGCTGGTCCGGGTGCATTCGGAATGCTTGACCGGTGACGTGTTCGGCTCGCTGCGCTGCGATTGCGGTCCGCAGCTCGACGCTGCCATGGAGATGGTGGCCGCCGAGGGGCGCGGTGTCGTGCTCTACATGCGCGGGCACGAGGGTCGCGGCATCGGTCTGATGCACAAGTTGCAGGCCTACCAGTTGCAGGATTCCGGCCACGACACCGTCGATGCGAATATCGAACTCGGATTGCCCGCCGACGCCCGCGACTACGGCACCGGCGCGCAGATCCTGGTCGACCTCGGTATCCGCTCGATGCGGCTGCTGACCAACAACCCGGCCAAGCGCGTCGGACTCGACGGCTACGGCCTGCGGATCACCGAGCGAGTGCCCATGCCCGTGCGCGCCAATGCCGAGAACCTGCGGTACCTGCGCACCAAGCGCGACCGCATGGGTCACGACCTGATCGGTCTGGACGACTTGGATCTGGGAGAGACCGCGCAGTGAATCCGGCCGGACGGAAAGGCGAGAACCGATGAGCGGTACCGGCGTACCCACCTTCGCGCTCGAGGATGCCAAGGAGCTGAAGCTCGGTATCGTCGCCTCGCGCTGGCATACCCAGATCTGCGACACGCTGGTCGCCAATGCCGAGCGGGTGGCGAAGGAAGCCGGTGTGCGTGAGGTGACGGTGGTGCGCTGCGCGGGTGCGATGGAACTGCCGGTCGTCGCGCAGGAACTCGCTCGCACGCACGATGCCGTCGTCGCCCTCGGCGTGGTGATCCGTGGTGACACACCGCATTTCGAATACGTCTGCGACGCGGTCACCTCAGGGCTGACCCGGGTCTCGCTCGACGAGGGCACCCCGGTCGCCAACGGTGTGCTCACCACCAACAACGAGAAGCAGGCGCTGGACCGGGCCGGGCTGCCCGGCTCCGCGGAGGACAAGGGTGAGCAGGCCTGTGCCGCGGCCCTGGATGCCGCGCTGACCCTGCGCTCGCTGCGCGGGTCGAACTGACGATGCCCGTCGTCCGTATCTGGCGCAGGAACGCGGGCCCAGCACCGGCAGGGTCGGGCACCGAGCAGCCCGTCTGGGATCTCGAGGTACGCCCGCGCCGGGCACGTCGGACCGCGGTCGTGGTAGCGGTGGTGCTGGTGATCGCGTTCACCGCCGCCGGGATCTTCCTGCGCGTCGGCTCCACCGGCGTGCATTTCCGGGTGCTCGATCAGTTCGCCATGGCGGGGATCGGCGTGCTCGGTGCGTGCGCGGTGCTACTGCTCACGCGCCCGCGGGTGCGGGTCGGGCCCAAGGGTGTGGTGGTCCGCAATGTGCTCGGTGACAACGAGTTCCCATGGAAATACATTCGCGGGGTCTCCTTCCCGGACCGTAAGTCCTGGGCGCGGCTGGAACTCGTCGACGACGACTACGTGCCGATGCTGGCCATCCGCTCCAATGACAAGGAATACGCCGCCGCCGCGCTCGATCGGATGCGCGAGCTGGGCGCGAAGTACGCCGGTTCCGCCGACTGACCGGTACCGCGACTCGAAGGGTCGCGGCGCCGGTCCAGCGGTGTGTGCCCCTTGTCGATCAGCGGGTGTCGCCGAGGACTTCACCCTCTCGGCGCGGGTCTGCGCCGCCGATCCAGCCGTCTCCGTCACGGCGGACCACACTGAGCCCGCTCGTTTGCGGTGCCACCGAGACCTCGTGCCCCAGTTCGCGTAGGCGCACGATCAGCGGATCGTGGGCACCGTCGTCGCTGGCGTCGATCGCCGGATGTTCGCCGCCCACTCCGGTGACCGGAGTATTGGCCGCTCCGAAGGACACCGCCGACACCGCCTGCTGCGGGTCCAGGCCCCAATCCAGCATGCCGATCAGCGTTTTGACCACGAACTGGATGATCACCGAACCACCCGGTGATCCCGCGACATGGGTGAGCTCGCCGCGCGTACCGTCGGCGCCGTCGGAAAACACCAGCGTCGGGCTCATCGAACTGCGCGGGCGCTTACCCGGCTCCACCCGATTGGCCACCGGGATGCCGTCCTCGCCGACCGGTTCGGCGGCGAAGTCGGTCATCTGGTTGTTCAGCACGAACCCGTCGACCATGTGGAACGAGCCGAAGGCCGATTCCACCGTTGTGGTCATGGCGGCGGCATTGCCGTAGGAGTCCACGATCGAGATCTGGCTGGTGCCGTGCTCGGGTGGCTGCGGACCGACACCCACCGGGACCGGCCCGAAATCGCCGGGTTGCGCCGTACCCATACTGTGACCCGGGTCGATCAGTGCGGCACGGCCCTTCAAATACTCGGGATTGACAAGTGTCTCGGGAGAATTGCCCGGCAGTGGCACGAAATCGGTGTCGGCGACGTACTTGTTGCGGTCGGCGTAGGCCAGACGCTCCGCCTCGGAGATCAGATGCACCGCTTCGGCTTTCGGCTTGCCACCGTTGCGGTCGACGTTGTCCGGGCCGAGTGCGGCCAGGTCGAAGTTGGACAAGATGCCGAGGGTGGCGGCGACGGTGATACCGCCCGACGAGGGCGCGGGCATACCGCAGATTTCGTGCGCGCGATAGTCGGTGCACAGCGCGGTGCGCTTCTTCGCCTGGTAGTTCGCCAGATCCTCGGTGGTGATGAGGCTGGGGGTGCGGCCGCCGGAACCGGAGGTGGCGGCGTCGACCACGTCGCGGGCGATGGCACCGGTGTAGAAGGCATCGGCGCCGTCGGTGGCGATGGCGTTCAGTGTCTTCGACATCGCCGGATTGGTGAGCACCAAGCCTGCGGGCTTGGGGGAGCCGTCGGGGTTGAGGAAGTACGACTTCGCTTCCTCGTCCACCGCGAGGTTCGGCGCGGATTCGGCGATCTGGCCCGCCAGGCGCGGGCTGATCTCGAAGCCGCGATCGGCCAGCGACACCGCGGGGTCGAATAGATCGGCCCACGGTGTTTTGCCGTGTTCGCGATGGGTGAGTTCGAGCATGCGCAGCACCCCTGGCACCCCGATGGATCGGCCGCTGGCCCGTGCGTCCGGTTTCGGTTCGGTGCGATCGGTGTCGCTGACCCAGCGAAGGTAGTTCTCGGTCGCGGCGGCCGGTGCGGTCTCGCGGCCGTCATAGGCCTCCACCGACTTGCTCGCCGCGTCGTAGTAGACCAGGAACGCCCCACCTCCGATGCCGGACGCCTGAGGCTCGACGAGACCGAGCACCGTTTGTGCGGTGATGAGCGCGTCGGCTGCAGTACCGCCGTCACGCAGCACCTCGCAGGCTGCCCGGGTAGCCAGCGGATTCGCGGTCGAGACCGCATAGGTCGCGGTGCGAACCGGCGTCATATCGCTGCGATATCCGGACGCGATCTCGGGGTTGGTGCTCAGGTTCTGCGTGGTGGTCGCACCGCCGGCGGTGGCGGGTGCGGCGGTGATCGGCGTGCCGTTGGGAGCCGTTGTGCACGCCGCGGTTTCCTCGGGTTGCTCCGAACAACCAGCGGCCAATGAGATCACGAGAGCCGCAACGACGGCAGCTCCCGTGCGAATCTGTCGCGCACGCGTCATGAACGGAGACCTTAACCGCTGACGCCGACGAACGTCCCGCGATCGGCACCGGCCTTCTCGATGGTCGCGGTGCGTTCGACCCGCCCGAGGACCGCTGCGGAGACGATCGGACGTCGCGACGTGTGCCCCCGCCGCCACTTGACCTCAACGTTGGTTGAGTTCATAGCGCCGTGCCTGGAAAGGAGTTCTACTGTGACGATATTGGTAACGAAGCCGATCTCGGTGAGGTGGCCGCCGACGCCCTCACCGAACCCAAGGATCGGTTCCAGGCGCCGTCTCCGGGCTGCCGGGCCCGGAGAATTCGCCCACCGCAGCGCTGTCGCGGCCGCGGCCGCGCTCCCACGGCGGGGTTTGTCGGACCGCGTCGATAGGCTGGGTGGGTGGCAGATCCCGCGACGTACCGGCCGAAGCCGGGCACGATTCCCGTCGAACCCGGTGTGTACAAGTTCCGGGATTCCTACCGTCGCGTCATCTACGTCGGCAAGGCCAAGAGCCTGCGGTCCCGGTTGAACTCCTACTTCGCCGACCTCGCCTCCCTGCACCCGCGCACCCGCCAGATGGTCACCACCGCGGCGAGCGTCGAGTGGACGGTGGTGTCCACCGAGGTCGAGGCGCTGCAGCTGGAATACAACTGGATCAAGGAGTTCGATCCACGATTCAACGTCCGCTACCGCGACGACAAGTCGTATCCGGTGCTGGCGGTGACGCTGAACGAGGAGTATCCGCGGCTGTTCGTCTACCGCGGCGCACGCAAGAAGGGTGTGCGCTACTTCGGCCCTTACGCTCATGCCTGGGCGATCCGGGAAACCCTCGACCTGCTGCTGCGGGTGTTCCCCGCCCGCACCTGCTCGAACGGAGTGTTCAAGCGGCACAGCCAGATCGGACGTCCCTGCCTGCTCGGCTACATCGACAAATGCTCGGCGCCATGTATCGGCCGGGTCAGCGCCGAGGAACACCGCGACATCGTCGAGGACTTCTGCGACTTCCTGGCCGGGCGCACCGACCGCATGGTCCGCGACCTGGAGCGGCGCATGCACGACGCCGCCACCGACCTCGACTTCGAAACCGCCGCCCGACTGCGCGACGACGTGCAGGCCCTGCGCCGAGCGCTGGAGAAGCAGGCCGTCGTGCTCGGCACCGGCACCGACGCCGATGTGATCGCCTTCGCCACCGACGAGCTCGAGGTGGCGGTGCAGATCTTCCATGTGCGTGATGGCAGGGTGCGCGGTCAACGCGGCTGGGTGGTCGACAAGTCCGGCGACGCTGTCGACGTTCCCGAGGCGGGCGGCGAGATGGGAGCCCTGGTCGAGCAGTTCCTCACCCAGTTCTACGGCGAACAGGCCGCCGTCGCCGCGCAGGGTGCCGAGGAACAGTCGGCCACCGTGGTGCCGCGCGAAGTGCTGGTCCCCGATCTTCCGGCTGATGTGGAACAAGTGCAGCAGTGGCTGTCGCAACTGCGCGGTTCCGCGGTGCAGGTGCGGGTGCCGCGCCGCGGCGACAAGAAGGCGCTGGCCGAGACCGTGCAGCGCAACGCCAAGGAGGCGCTTGCCCAGCACAAGCTGCGCCGGGCAGGCGATCTGACCTCCAGATCGGCCGCGCTACAGGACATTCAGGACGCCCTCGACCTCGACACCGCGCCGCTGCGCATCGAATGTGTCGACATCAGCCACGTCCAGGGCACTGACGTCGTCGCGTCGCTGGTGGTGTTCGAGGACGGTCTGCCCCGCAAATCGGAGTACCGGCATTACACGATCAAGGAAGCCGCGGGCGACGGCCGATCTGATGACGTCGGCAGTATCGCCGAGGTCACCAGGCGCCGGTTCGGTCGGCTGCGCCGCGAGCGCGACGCCGCTGAACGCGTCGAGCTCGACACTCCCGTCGCCTCCGAGACCGCTTCCGTGCTACTCGACGGCGACGACGAGCACACGTCGCTACCCGGCATCGATCCCAAGACCGGTAAGCCACGCAGGTTCGCCTACCCGCCCAATCTGTACGTCGTCGACGGTGGCGCACCACAGGTCGCGGCGGCCGCCGAGGTGCTCGACGAACTCGGCATCACCGACGTCGCGGTGATCGGCCTGGCCAAACGCCTCGAGGAGGTGTGGGTGCCCGGCGAACCGGACCCGGTGATCATGCCGCGCACCAGCGAGGCGCTCTACCTGCTGCAACGGGTACGTGACGAGGCCCACCGGTTCGCGATCACCTTCCACCGCAGCAAACGCTCCCGCCGGATGACGGCCTCCGCGCTGGATTCGGTGCGCGGGCTGGGTGCGGCACGGCGAACGGCGCTGGTCACGCACTTCGGCTCGGTCGCCAAGTTGAAGGAGGCTACGGTCGAGGAGATCACCGAGGTGCCCGGTATCGGTGTGGCGACGGCACAGGCGGTGCTGGCCGCGTTGCGCGGAGATTAGCCGAGTTCGCGTACGTTGTGTATGCGCCGGATACCGAATCCGGTGCGAGATGATCGAGAGGCACCCAAGACAACAGATCCGGTGGTACATGACACGCGTCGAATCGAACAGCAGCGGCCGTGCCCCCGGGCCCGCCGCAGCGCGCGGCGGGCCCGCCGGTGCGCAGGTAGAGGTCGTCCTGGTGACCGGCCTGTCCGGGGCGGGCCGTGGCACCGCGGCGAAGGTGCTCGAGGACCTCGGCTGGTACGTCACCGACAACCTGCCGCCCGAACTGATCGGGCGCATGGTCGAACTCGGTGCCGCCGCCGATCCGCCGATCCGGCGATTGGCTCTGGTCATGGATGTGCGCAGCCGCTTCTTCACCGGCGATCTCTCGGTGGTCACCGAACAGCTGCGTGAGCGCGGCGTGCGGACGCGGGTGCTGTTCCTCGAGGCCTCCGACGATGTGCTGATCCGCCGGTTCGGGTTCGCGCGGCGCAGGCATCCGTTGCAGAGCGAGAGCGCCGATGGCACCTTGTCGGCGGGTATCGCGGCCGAGCGGATCCGGCTCTCGGCGGTGAAGGCCGCCGCCGATCTGGTCATCGACACCACCGAACTGTCCATCCATCAGCTGCACCGCAAGCTCGAGGAGGCCTATGGTGGCGGTGCCTCGGCCGCCTTGCAGCTGACGATGCAGTCGTTCGGTTTCAAGTACGGAGTACCGCTGGACGCAGACATGGTGTTGGATGTGCGTTTTCTGCCCAATCCACACTGGATACCGGAACTGCGGGAACATTCTGGACAGGAGTCGGTGGTCAGCGAGTACGTGCTGTCGCGTCCGGGCGCGGACGACTATCTGCGTACCTGCCACCACCTGCTCGACCTGGTCACGAACGGTTACCGCCAAGAGGGGAAGCGATACATGACGGTGGCAGTGGGGTGCACCGGCGGCAGGCACCGCAGCGTGGCGATCGCCGAAGCGCTGGGCGAAACGATGCGAACCGACTCCGAGGGGGCCGTCGACGTGGTGCGGGTGGTCCATCGGGATCTGGGGCGCGAATGACGGGCTGGGACACCAATCCCGCCATTGTCGCGCTCGGTGGCGGGCACGGTTTGTACGCGACGCTGACGGCGGTGCGGCGGCTGACCACGCGCATCAGCGCGGTGGTCACCGTCGCCGACGACGGCGGATCCTCGGGCAGATTGCGCGCTGAACTGGGTGTTCCACCGCCCGGTGATCTGCGCATGGCGCTGGCGGCGCTGGCCGCCGACGGCGACGGTGTGTGGACGCGCACGGTGCAGCACCGATTCGGTGGCACCGGCGCGCTGGCCGGGCATTCGGTCGGCAACCTGATCCTCGCCGGTCTCACCGAAGTGCTCGGCGATCCCGTGGCGGCTTTGGACCAAGTGGCGGCGCTGCTCGGTGTCACGGGGCGGGTGCTGCCGATGTCGCCGATCGCCCTGGACATCGAAGCCGACGTGTCCGGCCTCGAGGCCGATCCACGCGTCAGCCGGTGCATTCGCGGCCAGGTGGCAGTGGCCACGACACCGGGCAAGGTGCGTCGGGTGCGGTTGATCCCCTCGGATCCACCCGCGAGCCCGGAAGCCACCTCGGCGATCGAACACGCCGACGTGGTGGTGCTCGGCCCCGGATCCTGGTTCACCAGCGTGATCCCGCACGTGCTCGTTCCCGAATTGCGCGACGCGCTGGTCTACACCAGGGCGCGCAAGGTGCTCGTGCTGAATCTGGCCGCCGAGCCGGGGGAGACGGCAGGATTCTCCGCCGAACGCCATATACATGTATTGTCCCAGCACGCACCGGATTTCGCGGTCGACGATGTTCTGGTCGATTCCGGATGCGTGCCCGAGGGCAGGGAGCGCGAACATGTGGCAAGAGCGGCCGAACAGTTGCGAGCGCGGGTAGTCTTTTCCGATGTCGCCGACGCGGGAACGGACCGGCACCATCCCGGAAAGCTTGCCGCCGCACTGGATCGACTGATCCGGGAACCTCGGCCGCAAATGTCAGGGCTTCGAGTCGAGGGACGGCACATGGGTCAGGATGTGCGGTCCGGGTTGGGTGGAAAGGAGCGCGTCTCGTGGCGATGACAGCCGAAGTGAAGGACGAGCTGAGCAGGCTCGCGGTGTCCCAGGTGAGTTCGCGCAAGGCGGAACTGTCCGCCCTGCTGCGCTTCGCCGGTGGACTGCACATCGTCGGCGGGCGGGTGATCGTCGAGGCCGAGGTGGACATGGGCTCCATCGCGCGCAGGCTACGGCGGGAAATCTTCGAGCTCTACGGATACGGCTCCGACGTGCACGTACTCGGCGCAGGCGGGCTCCGCAAGACCTCGCGCTATGTGGTGCGGGTGTCCAAGGAGGGCGAAGCGCTGGCGCGCCAGACCGGACTGCTCGATGTGCGCGGACGTCCGGTGCGCGGATTGCCGGCCCAAGTCGTCGGCGGCAGCGTCGGTGACGCCGAAGCCGCTTGGCGCGGTGCGTTTCTCGCACATGGCTCGCTCACCGAACCCGGTCGTTCCTCGGCGCTCGAGGTGAGCTGCCCCGGCCCGGAGGCGGCGCTGGCGCTGGTGGGCGCGGCCCGGCGGCTCGGTATCTCGGCCAAGGCGCGCGAGGTACGCGGCACCGATCGCGTCGTCGTGCGCGACGGCGAGGCAATCGGTGCACTGCTCACCAGGATGGGTGCACAAGACACCCGGCTCACCTGGGAAGAGCGCCGGATGCGCCGGGAGGTCCGCGCCACAGCGAACCGCCTGGCCAACTTCGACGACGCCAACCTGCGTCGTTCGGCGCGCGCCGCGGTCGCCGCCGCCGCCCGCGTGGAGCGTGCGCTGGACATACTGGCCGACGAGGTGCCCGACCACTTGGCCGCCGCAGGCAAACTGCGCGTGCAGCACCGGCAAGCCTCGCTCGAGGAACTCGGTCAGCTGGCCGATCCGCCGATGACCAAAGATGCTGTAGCCGGCCGTATCCGGCGGCTGCTGTCGATGGCCGATCGCCGGGCCAAGGATTTGGGCGTGCCCGATACCGAGTCGGCGGTCACCGCGGAGCTACTCGACGAAGCCTGAGTCATCGGGCCGGTCGCTTCGGCCGGCCCGGTTCAGTCGGCTTGCATGATCGGTGACGGCTGCCCGGAGTGTGCGGGGTGGTTTGCGCGGGTGGTTCGGCGGGTGTCGTTGCCCGCAGGCTCGGCGAACCTGTCGATACCGGTCGGTAACCAGGGTGTATGCCGGTCTTCCTGTGCTGCTCGCGGCAACAACGGTACGCACCCGCGCCCGGCTTCAAATCGTGAGGTGCGTGTCTGTGAGGTTACGGCCGGGCACTACTGTAGGTGGAGACGGAATGAATCCGCTTGAAAGCTGAGGAGCGATAACGTGACTGTCCGGGTAGGCATCAACGGCTTCGGTCGTATCGGCCGTAACTTCTTCAGGGCGGTCGAGGCGCAGAAGGCGCTCGGCACCACCGACATCGAGATTGTCGCGGTCAACGACCTCACCGACATCAACACCCTGGCGACGCTGCTGAAGTACGACTCGATCCTGGGTCGTCTGCCCCAGGACGTGTCCGTCGACGGCGACACCATCGTGGTCGGCGACCAGCGGATCAAGGCGCTGGCCATCAAGGAGGGCCCGTCGGCACTGCCGTGGGGCGAGCTCGGCGTGGACATCGTCGTCGAGTCCACCGGCATCTTCACCGACTCGGCCAAGGCCAAGGGCCACCTGGCCGCGGGCGCCAAGAAGGTCATCATCTCCGCGCCGGCCTCCGGCGAGGACATCACCATCGTGATGGGCGTCAACGACGACAAGTACGACGGCAGCCAGAACATCATCTCCAACGCCTCGTGCACCACGAACTGCCTCGGCCCGCTGGCCAAGGTGCTCAACGACGAGTTCGGCATCGTCCAGGGCCTGATGACCACGATCCACGCGTACACCCAGGACCAGAACCTGCAGGACGCGCCGCACAAGGATCTGCGTCGCGCCCGCGCCGCCGCCCTCAACATCGTGCCCACCGGCACCGGTGCGGCCAAGGCCATCGGCCTGGTGCTGCCCGAGCTGCAGGGCAAGCTCGACGGCTACGCGCTGCGTGTGCCGGTCCCCACCGGCTCGGTCACCGACCTGACCGCGACCCTGGCCAAGCCCGCCTCCATCGAGGAGATCAACGCGGCGTTCAAGGCCGCCGCGGAGGGCCCGCTGAAGGGCATCCTGAAGTACAACGTGGACCCGATCGTGTCCAGCGACATCGTCACCGATCCGCACTCGTCGATCTACGACGCGCCGCTGACCAAGGTCATCGACAACCAGGTGAAGGTCGTGTCCTGGTACGACAACGAGTGGGGCTACTCCAACCGCCTCGCCGACCTCATCGGCGTCGTCGGCAAGTCGCTCTGACGCAGATGGCAGTCCACACACTCGCAGATCTGCTGAGCGAGGGCGTCGAAGGCCGGGGCGTGCTGGTGCGCTCCGACCTGAACGTCCCCCTCGACGACAACGGCGCGATCACCGACGCGGGCCGCATCCTGGCCTCGGTGCCCACCATCAAGGCGCTGGTCGAGGCCGGCGCCAAGGTGGTCGTGACAGCCCATCTGGGCCGGCCCAAGGGTGAACCGGATCCGAAGCTGTCGCTGGCGCCGGTCGCCGCGCGGCTGGCCGACGAGCTGGGCCGCAATGTTCAGCTCGCCGGTGATGTGGTGGGTCAGGACGCGCTCGCGCGTTCGGAGGGCCTCACCGACGGCGATGTGCTCATGCTGGAGAACATCCGCTTCGATCCGCGTGAGACCAGCAAGGACGACGCGCAGCGGGCCAAGCTGGCCGCCGCGCTGGTCGAGCTGGTCGGCGATGACGGCGCGTTCGTCTCCGACGGCTTCGGTGTGGTGCACCGCAAGCAGGCGTCGGTGTACGACGTGGCGAAGGTGCTGCCGCACTACGCGGGCACGCTGGTCGCCGCTGAGGTCGATGTGCTGGCCAAGCTCACCGAGAACCCGCAGCGGCCGTACGCGGTCGTGCTCGGTGGATCCAAGGTTTCGGACAAGCTCGCGGTGATCGAGGCGCTGGCCCCCAAGGTCGACACCCTCGTCATCGGCGGTGGCATGTGCTTCACCTTCCTTGCCGCACAGGGGCTCCCGGTGGGCTCCTCGCTGCTGCAGGAAGAGATGATCGACACCTGCAAGCAGCTGCTGGAGCGCTTCGCCGACGTCATCCATCTGCCGCGTGACATCGTGGCGGCGGACAAGTTCGCGGCCGATGCCGATTCGAAGGTCGTCCCGTCCAACGAGATTCCCGACGGCTGGATGGGCCTGGATATCGGCCCCGAGTCGGTGGACCGGTTCGCGGCGCTGCTGACCGAGGCGAAGACGGTGTTCTGGAACGGCCCGATGGGCGTGTTCGAGTTCGACAACTTCGCCGCAGGTACCCGCGGTGTCGCCGAGGCGATCGTGACCGCGACCAGCAAGGGCGCGTTCACCGTCGTCGGTGGCGGTGACTCGGCCGCGGCCGTGCGCACGCTCGGCCTGCCCGAGGACGGTTTCTCGCACATCTCGACCGGCGGCGGTGCGTCGCTGGAGTACCTCGAGGGCAAGGAACTCCCCGGTATCAGCGTGCTGGAGGAGGACGCGTAATGGCTCGTACGCCGCTCATCGCGGGCAACTGGAAGATGAACCTCAATCACCTCGAGGCCATCGCTCTGGTGCAGAAGATCGCGTTCGCCCTGCCGGACAAGTACTTCGACAAGGTCGATGTCACCGTCGTCCCGCCGTTCACCGATATCCGCAGCGTCCAGACCCTCATCGAGGGTGACAAGCTGCGGATCACCTTCGGCGCGCAGGACGTGTCCGTGCACGACGAGGGTGCCTACACCGGCGAGATCAGCGCGTCCATGCTGGCCAAGCTCGGCTGCAGCTATGTGGTGGTCGGGCATTCCGAGCGCAGGCAGTACCACAACGAGGACGACGCGATCGTGCTCGCCAAGGCCAAGCAGGCGCTTAAGCACGGGATCACTCCGATCGTGTGCATCGGCGAGGGTCTCAACGTCCGCGAGGCGAAGACCCACGTCGAGTACAACCTCGAGCAGCTGCGCGGTTCGCTCAAAGGTCTGACGGCCGAGGAGATCTCGAAGATCGTCATCGCCTACGAGCCGGTCTGGGCCATCGGGACCGGTAAGGTCGCCACTCCTGCCGACGCGCAGGAAGTGTGCGGCGCCATCCGCGGCGAACTGGCCGAGCTGGCCTCGCCCGAGGTGGCGGCGTCGGTTCGGGTGCTCTACGGCGGTTCGGTGAACGCCAAGAACGTCGGCGAACTGGTCTCGCAGACCGATATCGACGGCGCTCTCGTCGGCGGAGCCTCCCTCAAGGGTGACGAGTTCGCCACTCTGTCGGCCATCGCCGCAGGCGGCCCGCTGCCCTGATCGGGTGAAGGCATCGAGGCCCACCGGGATTCCGATCCCGGTGGGCCTCAGTCGCCTATATCGCCTGACCTGCTGTGGTGAGCCAGGTGGAGATGTCGTCGATGACGTGTGGGTCGACGCGCACAGCGGCCACCGCATGGGGCACGTATTCGTCTGTAGGGGTATATGTTTCGGTGACCTGCTCGGGATGGGCAATATAGATCTTGTCGAACCGCAGCACAGCGACACCACGAGCCGCCGGCCCCCAGGCAAGGTCCTCGAGCGGTTTGTTCACGCCCATCGTGCTGTCGCGGTCGGCTGGACCGGATCCTGGCAAGAAGACGACTCCAGCGTGCGTGCCGCGACCTTGCGGCACGCTCAACGTGCCGGATACGGCTGACGGCCCGCTCCCGAGGGTGATGGCATATTCGTCGAAGCCTTCCGCGTCTGCGTAATGCGGTGGACGCCAGGCCTGCTCGGTATCTGTCACGAGCCACCCTCTGTGGAGTCGTTTCGCGCAGAGGTCATGGGAAACAGGATCGGGCTGAGCAGGTAGGGATTTCGGTCGGCCGATGCTTCATGGGTGAGGCGCGGCAGGATCACTGCGCGCAGGTCGTCGATCAAACCGGCGAGCTCGTCGCGATCGAGCCAGATGACATGCTGCCGGTAACCGACCTGGTCCGCGGCTATATCGGCGTCGCCACGGTCGAGATAGCTTTGAAACTCGGCCATCAGCGTGGCCATCGCGATCGCGAAAACATCACGGTGTTCGTCGTTGGTCGCAGCGGCGGCGGCGTCGGCGTCGATCACCGCGCGTTCGCGGCGCAGGCGATAGCTGCGTTCCACCACGCCGCGCACTCGCTGCTCGCCGGCTATCTCCAGGACTCCATGCTCGGCCAGCAGGTCCACATGCCGGTAGAGGGTGGCTTTCGAGACATCGGGCATCTGCGCGTGCAGCTGGGCGGTTGTCGCAGCTCGGCCACCGGACATGGCGTGCACGATGCGCAGGCGTACCGGGTGGGCGAGCAGTTCCATCGGGTTCACAACGCTATGTTCTCATTGTTGATACTGTTTGCAAAGATGAGAATATTAACTGGCGGTCGAGACAATGCTGTCGTCCGCCTGGTGAGGAGGATTCAGATGGTGGTCGCGAGCCCAAGCCGTACGGGCGTCGAGGTTGTGGAGCATTTGCGTGCGGGCCGGTTCTCGCAGGTGCACGCGATGTTCGCGACGCACTTGCAGGCGCTGGTCCCGGCCGAGACTCTGCGCACCGCCTGGCAATCCATCCACGACCAACACGGACCCTTCGTGGCGGCCGGTGATCCGACAGCTACTGCGGGCCCGGTGGGAACATCGGTAGTGGTGCCGGTACTGCTGGCGCAGGGCACATTATTCGTCGAACTGGTCGTCGACGCTTCGGGTCGTCTGGTGGGCCTGCAACTGACCCCACCGCACCAGCCGTGGCAGCCACCCGACTACGCCGACCGAGCAGCCTTCGACGAGCACGAAATAACGCTGGGCAGTGGGCCGCTCGCGGTGCCGGCAACGATTACCGTGCCTCGTTCGGCAACCCGATGCCCCGCCGTCGTGCTGCTTCCCGGCGGTGGGCCGTTCGATCGCGACGCAACATCCGGGTCGAACAAGCCGCTCAAAGATATCGCGTGGGGCTTGGCCGGCCGTGGCGTCGTGGTAGTGCGGTTCGACAAGGTCACCCATGTGCACGCCGCGATGGTCGCCCAGCACGAAACCTTCACCATGACCGACGAATACGTTCCGCATGCCGTCGCTGCCGTGCAGGTGCTGTGCGAGCACCCCTCGGTAGATGCCGGGCGAGTGTACGTACTCGGGCACAGCATGGGCGGCAAGGTCGCAGCTCTGGTCGCGGCCGCCGAACCGGCCGTCGCCGGCCTGATCCTCATGGCCGCAGACGCCGAGCCGATGCAGTGGGCCGCGGTACGGGTGGCCCGGTATCTGTCCACCTTCGCTCCCGACGGCGGTGCCGCCGCTGCGCAGGCTGTCGAAACCCTCACCTGCCAAGCGCAATTGGTAGACAGTGACGATCTGTCATCGGAAACCGACGCCGGCCGACTGCCGTTGGGCCTGTCGGCGGCGTATTGGTTGGATCTGCGGGGCTACGACCCGGTCGTGACCGCGGCCACGGTCGGCAAGCCGATGCTGATCCTGCAGGGTGGGCGTGACTATCAAGTCACCGTGGATGACGATCTGGCCCGCTGGCGGGCCGGGCTCGACGGGCGGCCCGAGGTGATCATCCGCGTCTATGACGCCGACAATCACCTGTTCTTCCCCGGAACCGGCCCGTCCACCCCCGCCGAATACGGCCCACCCCAACACGTCGACCCACACGTCATCGACGACATCACCGCCTGGCTCACCACAGGGCATCGACTGGCTGCGCCCTAGTGACCAGCTGGTTACTGTCCGGGGTCGTTACTGTGCCCGGAGCATGAGTCCGTGGCCGTTGGGGTTGCGCAGGGTGAGTTCGTTGGCGTCGACGGTGGCCTGGGCGGTGCCGTCGAGGGCGGTCAGGACGGCCTGTTCTACTTCCATGGTCTCGGGATCGCACATCATCTTGGTGGTGGCGACGGTGAAGGCGATGTCGGCGCCTTCGGGGGTTTCGGTGATCGCGGCCTGGCCGGTCAGCCGGTTGCAGCCGGCGAAACCCGTGAGCGTGCCGTCTTCGGCGATGGTGAAGGTGGGCTGGAGTTCGTCGATCTTCTGTGAGTGGATCTGGGCGTCGGGGGTGAGCAGCGCGGTGACGACCCAGGGGGTGCCACGCAGCGGTCGGTCGGGCATGAGGACCTTCTTGTCCATCATGACCACCGTGGTGTTGTTGCCCTCCAACGTGAGCCGCGATTCATCGAGGCGCCAGGTGGGGGAGGCATTGAGCAGATCGCCGAGCCACTGATCGGCGTCCATCTTGTCGCCGGGGCACGCCATGAGGGTGCTGGCCAAACCGGACACCTTCATGGTGTTGCCGTCGAGCACGACGGCGCCGTTGTGGGTATTGCAGCCAGCCGACGCAGACACCCGGTCGTCGGCGAAGGCGAGCGTCAGCGGCCCGCCGCCGGGTATGGGAGTGCCCTCGACCTCGGTGGAGATGTAGGTATGGCCCATCGGCGTCGGCGGGGGACCGGCGGGTTCGGAGTCGTCGTCGTTCGAACAGGCCGTTGCGGCCGCGAGGGTGAGCAGCAACGCCGCTCCGAACCGGATCAGGTTTGCCGACATGTTGCGATCCTACCGGCGGGGGGTCGGCTGGTTCAGGAATGAAGGACAGAAAACCAGGTGACGCCGACGGGTGTCGGTCGTAGCGTATGTTTCCTGCTCGTCGACGAGAAATAGGGGGAGGAACCAATGTTCGCGGATTCGACGATCATGCTGCCTATCCAGCCCGAGGGTTGCTGATGCGATTGTGGACGTTGCAAGCGCCGGAAGTCGTTGCAGCCGTGCGTGACAACGGTATCTTCCGTGCGGATTGGGAATACGCGGTCGTGAACTGGCGACCCGCCTACCGCGCCATGGTCGCCGAAATGGAGCGTCGGGGCATTGCCTGCCATGGTGCCGCGCCGGTGTGGTGCTGGCCCGGCAGAGCGCTGCGGCGCGGGCCGACTCGTGACACCGCGAACAGCCTGCTCGGCCTCGACCAATGGGCGCACGGCGTGCACCTGATAAAGCTCGACGTCCCCGCTTCGGCCACCATGGCCACGTCTTACGCCCGATGGAACGACTATCTCGGCGTGACGATGGAACTGCTCCGCTCGGCCGGCCGCAAGGACGGCGCCGCCTTCTCCGCCGATCAGGCACCCATGGACTGGAGTGCCACCCTCGCCTCCGAGTGGGACAACATGCAGATCGTGATCCCCGAATTGCGCCGCGAGTGGGTTGTCCGCACCCGCTACTACGCGCCCGACGCCGAGACCGCCGCCCGGATCGCGGCCGACCCGGATCTCACTCCGGCGCCTGCCGTGGCGCGCTGACGCTGCGACCGAGGTGGATGCGCGTGGGGGATGGGGTCGGCGTCGGAGTTCGACGTCGGCGCCGGTCGTCGCAGCCGAACTCGCGCCTCCCACGGCAGAGGGCTCGGTGAGGTCGAACCGCAAGGCGGGGCCACCCGGCCCAATGATCATCAAGGTGCCGTCGGAGCCCCGACTAGGCTGTCTCGAGTGACCACCGCCGCACCGAAACCGCCTTCCACCTGGGCGCCGCTGCGCAATCGGGTGTATCGGGCGCTGTGGATCGCGCAGTTGGTGTCGAATCTCGGCACCTGGATGCAGACGGTGGGCGCGCAGTGGATTCTGGTGGATCAGCCCAATGCCGCGGCGTTGGTGGCGTTCGTGCAGACGGCGACCACACTGCCCGTGATGCTGCTGTCGATTCCGTCGGGAGTGATCGCGGATCTGGTGGATCGGCGCAGGTTGCTGCTCGGTGCGCAGACCACCATGGCGTTGCTGGCGGCCACCCTCGCGGTAACGACGGCGACCGGGCACACTACGCCCGCTGTGCTGCTGACGTTGCTGTTCCTGCTCGGCTGCGGTCAGGCGTTGACGGCTCCGGCTTGGCAGGCGATCCAGCCCGAATTGGTCCCGCGCGAACAGATTCCGTCGGTCGCCGCGCTCGGCAGTATGAGCATGAATATCGGGCGCGCGGTGGGGCCCGCGATCGCCGGTGTGCTGGTGTCGCTGTCCGGGCCGACGCTGGTGTTCATCCTCAATGCCCTGTCGTTCGGCGCCATCGTCGCCGCCTTGATCCTGTGGCGCAGGCCGTCCACCGAGCGGTCGCTGCCCAGCGAACGTCCGCTGGCCGCATTGCAGGCGGGTACCCGGTTCATCCGCGCCGCACCTGCGATCCGGCGCGTGCTTCTGCGTTCGATCCTGTTCATCGCCCCGGGTAGCGCGTTGTGGGCGCTGCTGCCGGTCGTCGCGCGTGACGGTCTGCACCTCGGCTCCTCCGGGTACGGCCTGATGCTCGGGGCGCTCGGTGTCGGCGCCGTTCTCGGTGCACTCGCGCTGTCGCGGGTGCGTGCGCTGCTCACCCCGACCAGGCAGCTGGGGATCGCCGCGGTGGTGTTCGGGGTGGCGACCGTCGGCGCGGCTCTGCTGCACTCGGTGGTTCCGGTCCTGCTGCTTCTGGTGTGTGCGGGCTTCGCTTGGTTGTTGGCCTTGTCCACCATGAACGCGACGATGCAACTACTGCTACCCGGCTGGGTGCGAGCGCGCGGGCTGTCGGTGTACATGCTGGTGTTCATGGGCGGCCAGGCCATCGGCTCACTGGTGTGGGGCCTGGTCGCGGGCGCGTTCGGGGTGGTGGCGGCGCTACTGTCCGCGGCCGTGCTGCTCGGCTGCTGCGCGCTGACCACCCTGTGGCTGCCGATCCGCCACGACGCCGACGCGCTCGATCTCACCCCGTCGGCGTTCTGGCCGGAACCGCAGCTGGTGGAGGAACCATCGCCGGCGGACGGACCGGTCATGGTGCTGCGCCCCTACGACGTGCCGCCGGAGAACGTCGAGGAATTTCTGGCGGCGATGGTGTTCGTCGGCAGGTCCAGGCAGCGCACCGGCGCGATGGAGTGGCGGCTCTACCGTGACGTCGGCGTCGTCGACCGGTACGTGGAGGCGTTCGTGGTGCGGTCCTGGTCAGAACATATGCAGCAGCATCAGGTTCGGTTGACAGCGCAGGATCAGCTGAGGGAAAGTGCCGTCACGCGGTTCGCCAGTGGCGACGAGACCACGATCACCCACCTGGTCGCGGTGCCCCCGCGCTGACCTGATTCGTTCCAGTCCGCCCCGTCCGCATAGACTGTCGGCCATGCGGATGTTCCTGGATATCCTCCTGATCATCACCAGCGTGCTGCTGGTGCTGCTGGTGCTGCTGCACCGCGCCAAGGGTGGAGGTCTGTCCAGCCTGTTCGGTGGCGGTGTGCAGTCCAGCCTGTCGGGCTCGACGGTCGTGGAGAAGAACCTGACCCGCCTCACCATCTTCGCCGGGGCCATCTGGCTGATCGCCATCCTCGGCATCGGCCTGGAGATCAAGTTCTCCTGATCACCTCGGGCGGCCCGTGCACCTGACGCACGGGCCGTCGACATCCTGACACCGCTGACCGACCGAGATCGTGCTGGGTCGCCGCATGCCGGCAACCGGGCGCGATCATGTCATCGCCGCGCGAGAGCCTGTCGGCGCGACAACTGGGCTGAGGGTTGATCGCCGGAGCCGACGGCCGCGCTGTTCGAGGCACCGATCCGGCGGTTCGCAGCGACAGCCAACGCAGCGGCGCAAGCCAGGACCACCGCCGCGACCGCGAACGCGGCACCGTAACCGTCGCCCAGTAGCGGCGCCACCACCAGCGGACCCAGCAGCTGACCTGCCCCATACACCGCCGTCAGGGCTGCGGCCGCCGTCGCGCCCCGCAGCCTGCCGCCGATCTCCATTGCCAGCAGCGTGATCCCCATGAATGTGGCACCGAACAGTGCCGCCGACACGATCACCTGCCACGTCCCGGTCGATACCGCGAGCAATCCGGCCGACAGGAACTGCGCGAACAACGCCACCGGCAACAGTCCCGCCGTCGGCCGGCGTCGCGCCAGCACGCCCCACACCACGGTCGCCGGCGCCGCCGCCACACCGACGATCACCCAACTGCCCGGAGCCAGCGCCGAGTCGCCGACCGCGGCGACCAGGAAGGTCCCGATCACGATGTAGCCGAGGCCTTCGAGGAAGTACGCGCCGAGCAGCAACCGCCACGGCCCACCGCGCGGATGCCGGGTAGCCCCGGTACCGGGCGCCGAGCCCGGAATATCCAGCCACAGCGCCGGGGCGATCAGCAGTACGGTCAGCACCGTCGCGCCGATCCACATGCCCTGCCACGACAGCATCGGCCGCACCGCGAGCACCAGCACACCGGTGACGGCGATCCCCAGCCCTACTCCGCCGAACGCGATACCGGCGGCATATCGACCGCGCAGCCCCGCCACCGCACGCGCACAGCCGACGAAGATCACCGCACTCGCCACCCCCGCGACCAGCCGCGCGGCGGCAGCAGTCGACATCGGCAGCGCCATCAGGGCTTCGCTGAGCACCAACGCCACTGCCGAGACCCGGAAGAAGCCGGGTCCGTTCAGATCAGGCCGACGAGCCAGCAGCACCGCGCCGAGCAGGTACCCCGCATAGTTGGCGGCCGCGACGACCGCACCGGCATGTGCGTCGAGACGATGCGCGTCGATCATCACCGGAAGTAGCGGGGTATAGGCGAAACGGCCGACGCCCATCGCAGCGGCCAAGCCCGCGCAGGCCGCCAAGGCAGGTGCGAGGGTTCGTTCGGGTGCGGGCGCTGTCTCGGTCACGTGAATCGACGCTACGGTCCGCTCCGCCCGCCGTGAAATGCTTGTTGTGCACGATGTATACGCTGGACGCATGGATGTGGAGTTGCGTCACCTGCGCGCGTTCGTCGCGCTGTGCGAGGAGGCCAACTACACCCGTGCCGCCGCCCGCCTGAACCTGAGCCAGCCCGCACTCACCCGCACGATCCAGCAGTTGGAGCGGCTGCTGGAATGCCGGTTGATCGAACGAAGCTCCCGAAGCTTCGCGCTCACCGACGAGGGCTCCGACCTGCTGAACCGCGCCCGCCGGGTTGTCGCCGACGTCGACGCCATCTCCGCTGACCTGCGCCGCCGCGCCACGGTCGAGATCGGATTCTCCTGGCTGCTGCCCGACGAATGGTTCGCCGAGACCCGCACCCGGTTCGAGGCCCTCGGCGGACGGATCAGCCTGCGGCGCGTCGATGACCCGCTGGCCGCGCTCGACGAACGCGCCATCGATATCGCCATCTACCGCACCGACAACGGCCTGCCCCGCCACCTGCGCTCCCGGTCGATCGCTACCGAACGCCGAGTGCTCGCCGTCAGTGCGGGCTCACCGCTTGCCGAGGCCGTCGGACTGAGCTGGTCCGACCTCGCCCATGAGCCACTGGTGGTCAATACGATCTCCGGGACGACCACCGCCGCGTCCTGGGACCCGCCAGATCACGAGCGCGCGGTCATCACCTGCACGAACTTCGACGAATGGATCGAGTTGGTTGCCGCCGATCGTGGGATCGGTGTGGTGCCCGAACTCGCCCGCGTGCGCGCGCCGCATCCGGGCGTGGTCTATCGCGATGTACCGGATGCGCCCCCGTCGCGGGTTCGACTGGCGTGGCGTTCCGAGCCACCGCGGGCGGTGCGCCGTTTCCTCGAGGTCGCCTGAACGGGCTCGCGGGTTGCAGTCACTCCGCGCGCGGTACCCGCCCGTCGACGTCGGTGAATCCGTACTCCTCGGCGAGGTCCGCGACCCGGAAGGCGCGCCCCGTGCGCCGCTTCCGGTCGGGATCGGCGGCCAGAGCCGCTACCGCCCGGCCCGGGAAACGCGGCGTCTCGGCCGCATTGAGATCGAAGGTGCCTTCGCCGGGCAGCGTGACCTGACGTTTGCCTTCGGCGTCGGCAGGAATCATTTGCAGCAGTTCGGTATCCACGATGCCAGGCCACAGCGACACTACGGTCACGCCGGAATCGGTGAGTTCATGCGCCATATCGGCGGTGAGCCGGTCCAGGGCGGTTTTGGCAACGCCGTAGACGGCGTTGTGCATGTAGCGTTCGGCGCCGGGGGAGGAGATATTGACGATCAGCCCGCCCGATTCCCGCAGCAGCGGAGCGGCGAACACGCCGGCGGCGTAGTGCGAGCGAACCCCCACGTCGAAGGTCTCGTCCCACGCGGACGGCGGTACTTCCCAGAACGGTTTGCCGAGCCAGCGAGCCGCGGCGGGGGAGTTGTAGACGTTGTTCACCAGCACATCGAGCCTGCCCTGCTCGGAGCGCACCATGTCGAACAGGCGCGCGACGGCGTCGTCGTCGCGGTGATCGCAGATGTAGGGGATACCGGTGCCGCCGAGTTCGTCGATCTGGATGGCTGTGTCGTGCACGGTACCGGGGAGTCTGCCCGCCGTGACCGACCGACCGGTGACGTACACCGTCGCCCCGGCCGCACCCAGTTCGAGGGCGATGCCTTTGCCGATGCCGCGGCTGGCTCCGGTGACTACCGCGACCCGGCCGTCTAGTTCTGCAGGTATTCCGCTCACGGTCTCGGGACATTACCGTGAAACTGAAACGCGTTCTAGTGTTCGGGAGGTTGTCGTGGATGTAACGCATCGGTTCGTAACGACCAAGGGCGTGCGGCTGCACGTGGCGGAGCAGGGTGCGGGCTATCCGGTGGTGTTCTGCCACGGATTCCCGCACACCTGGTACGTCTGGCATCGGCAGATGGAGGCGGCGGCGAAGGCGGGCTTGCGCGCGCTTGCCCCGGATATGCGCGGATACGGCCGTACCGGCATCCCCGACGACGCCGACGCCTACACCAACGAGGCCGTCATCGGTGATCTGCTCGCGCTCCTCGACGATATCGGCGCAGACCAGGCCGTGTTCGTAGGCCTTGATTTCGGTGCCGCGCTGCTGTGGGAGCTGGCATTGCGTGCGCCGGAGCGGGTGCGCGGCCTGGTGGTGCTGAACAACCCGTTCACTCCGCGCGCGCCGCGCGTGCCGTCGAGCTACTGGTCGCGGATGGCGGAGAAGCACTTCTTGCACCTCGAGTACTTCCGTGAGCCCGGTGTCGCCGATGCCGCGCTGGCTGCCCAGCCGCGCGAATTCCTGGCTCGGGTGTACTACGCCCTCAGCGGTGACTACCACTATCTCGACACCTGGCGAAACCCTCCGGGCATCAGCTACCTCGAGGCGCTGCCACAGGCGCCCACGCTGCCGTGGAGCTGGCTCTCGACCGACGAATTCGACACCCTAGCCACAGAATTCGAACGTACCGGCTTCACCGGCGGACTGAGCTGGTACCGAGCCATCGACCGTAACTGGGAGCTGACCGCCGACTATGCCGGCGCTTCTGTCGCAGTCCCGGTGTATTTCGTCTACGGCGAGAACGACCCCGATATGGAGGGTTTCAGCGGGCGTGACCCGCTCGAGACCATGCGGGCGTATGTGCCTGACCTCCGGGCGGTCGAAAAGATCGGCGGTGCTGGTCATCTCGTCCAGCTCGAGCGCGCCGACGCGGTCAACGCCTTCTTGCTCAGCAGCCTGGGTGACCTCGGAGTCGCCGCACCATTCGCCGAGAATCGGGCAGATTCGGCGTAGCTGATGAATGAACTGTCCAGCGTCGACGCGACCCGAAACCGGACCCACTGCCGAGTAATTCATCGGAAGTAGATGTAGTCCTGAACCCAGTGGAAGCCTCGGTTGCGGAGGGTGAAGCTGTCCAGGTCTACGCGTTCGAGGGTGATCACTACCGGGCGGTTGTGGAGGGTGCCGCGTAGGAGTAGTTGGTCTGGGGTGGGTTGTTCGTGGGACAGGGTGGCCAAAGGTGTTTGGGGAACAGCGGTTTCGGTTGTCCTGAGTTCCAGGGTCCCGTTGGGCAAGAACGTGGCGGCGGCGGGGATGAGGTCGCCGTCCATCTCTTGGTAGGTTGCCTGTTCGGGGTCATCGAAAACTAGTCGTTGCCAGCGGATTTCGTTGGTGGTCAGTGGGAGGAGAGATTGGCCGTCGAGGGTGAGATCGCGTACGTTCCAGATGCCGTACAGCTCGGATTTGGGGCTGTGCGGGCCGTACTGTTCTTGCCAGACCCGCCAACGGTCGGAGCTGCTGTCCAGCGCGATGCAGAGGCCGATAGCCACCGTAATCCACAGCGCGATGCGGTTCTTCCGGTCGTCGGCGAACAGCGCGGGTTGTGTCAGCGGCTCGCACGCGCGTTGCCGCACAAAGACATCGACCAGTCGCCGCAGATACGGGGCGAGCAGGATCAGGCTGATCAGAAGCAGGTGCGAGGCGAGCAGTTTCTCCGGTATGTCGTAGGACATGTTCACCAAGAGGATTTGCGCGGTGCTGCCCAGACTCAACGCGGCACCGAGCACCGCGGTCCGAGGCACGAACAGCAACAGCCCGGCCACGACCTCCACTGCGCCGATCGTGATCTCATACGGATAACAGCTGCCGACCTGCAACCACAGCACCGAAGCCGGGCTCAGATCGCCGTACGGTTGCAACAGCTGGGCCAGCTCGGGCCCTGGCATCTGCGTGGGGATCAGCTTGGCGAACCCGAGGTGACGGTTCCCGAGTCGGGTGCGTTCGTATCGACTCGCCGATCCAACTTTTCCGTGGGGGCGGCGAGGACGGCGGACCCGCCCCGGCGAGGTCCGGTTCGTGCTGGTTGACGCTGTTTCATGCCTTCAGTCAAAGCAGCGTGGTGTTGTAGGCGCGTATGTAGTTTTCGATATGCCCGCGATATGTCCCGGCCGACAGAATCGAGAGGCTATGCGGTTAGGAGGTGTACCCGGCCCGGCGAGTGGTGGCCCGTGTGCCGTGGAAGGCGACGTCCATAATCGTTGGGAGGTAGCGCGGTCAGCGCGACAAGCAGCAGAGGAATACCTACCCCGCGAGGCCTACCACGCTGACCCTTGCCCTGCACTTAGAGCGGCTACCAGTACTGATGCCGCTGTCGGCCAGATTGTTGGGGTACGCTCGAATGTAGCCTTCACCTGGAGATATAGCAATGGTCAATAATCAAGATCAGCGCCGCGCCGTCGTCTACGCCAGAGTCAGCAAGGATCGCGACGGCCGCTCGACATCGGTGAATGATCAGGTCATGGACTGCCGGGCCGTGGTCGCACAACACGGCTGGGAACTCGGCAAGGTCATCCGCGACGAGGGCCTGAGCGCCTCCAGCTACGCCACCAAGGACCGGCCCGGCTATCGGATGCTGCTCGACGAACTCCGGTCCGGCGACGCGCTGGTGGTCTGGGAGCCGAGCAGGGCCACACGCAAGCTGTCGGACTGGGTGGAACTACGCGACCTCTGCGCTGCCCGTGGTGTGCTGCTGGTCGCCGGTGGCAACGTCTATGACCTCACGCGACCATCGGACCGGCTCAGTACGGGCATCAGCGCTGTCACCGCCGAGCACGAGTCCGACCGGACCAGGGAGCGTATCCAGCGCGAGAAGCGCTACGCCGCCGAACGTGGTGCCGCGCTGACCGGGCTGGGCTTCGGCTGGGTGCGCGTGTTCGATCCCGACGGCCGCTCACGCTGGGAGGTCGACCCGGTGGCCGGTCCGGCGATCCGTGAGGCGGTGGCGTCGATCCTGGCCGGGCGCTCGTTGGCATCGGTCGTGCGGGACTGGAACGCGCGAGGGGTGGTGCGGCCGAGCGGGCAGGCGTGGAACATCGCGAAGGCGCGGCAGTCACTGCTACGGGCATCGCTGGCGGGGTTGAGGACCCATCAGGGCATCGTCACGGGTCCTGGTGCGCTGTGGCCTGCGATCATCACCACCGACGAACACCGGGCGCTGACCGCGCTGCTGACCGATCCGGCCCGTCTGCACCATGACGCCGGGGGGCCGAGGGCGCGGCATCTGTTGTCGGGTATCGCGGTCTGCGGCGAGTGTGGCGAGAAGGTGGCGCTACGGGCACAGGGGGCCGCTTACGCCTGCCGCACCGGCCACAGCTACCGCGCGAAGAAGCAGCAGACCGACGACCATGTGGTCCGAGAGGTGTTGCGGGCACTGTCCGACTGGCGGGCCGACACCTTCCTGTTCGATGTCGTCGAGGACGAGCACGGGGAGTCGGTGGTGGGTGGTGTGCCGGATGAATCATTGTCGGCGCGTGTGGAATTGGCGACGTTGCGGAAGCGACTGGAAGATGCGGCGAGTTCCTATGCGGCAGGCGAATTGAGTGCGGCGATGCTGTCCCGAGTCGAAAAGGGTCTGCTGACACAGATTTCCGAGGCAGAGAAGCGCGCGGTACCGAAAACGGTTCATCCGTTGCTGGCGGCGATATCGAAGGACCCGGCGGCGCTGTGGCAGTCGCTGTCGCTGGACGAGAAGCGGACCGTCGTGAAATTGACTGTGCGGGTGACGATTCTGGCGACGGGCAGGCGCGGTAAGGGTTTCGACCCGGAATCCGTTGTGGTGGAGCGGATATTGACCGACCGGACCGCGTTGACGGCGGCGCTGACGTAGAGAGAATCACTCTCTGGAATCATTCCATTTATTTATAATACGAACGGACTTACAAGAATTCGCATTAATTAACGCCGTTTACCATGCACCGATCCCGGAAAATGTCCGCCACCCCGGCCAGAATGAGAGAAGCCCCCCAGGACCACTTGGAGGGCTTTCTCGAACCAGGCGGAGGAATCGCCAATGACAGATATTCTACCCAGCGGAACCGACATTTTCCGGGAACCGGACACCGATACCCTCGACTATCTAGACCATGTCTTCGGCACCGACACCGGGCACGCCTATCTGCTGATCCAGCAGCGGGGCAAGAGCAGGGGCGGCGAACGCCCACGTCGTCGTCGCTGGCCCGCCGAGCGCGAGAACCTGGCGCGACTCATCCGCGGCCATGACGGCAATGTCTGGGCCTGCCCCTATCTGATGCGCACCGACTACGACCCGAGCGGACACAAGAAGACGGGCCGGGTACAGCGCAACGCGGTGGCGCGCAGGCGGATTCACTGTGACGCCGACACCCCCGGACCGGACCATGCCGAGATCGCGCGGGCACTTCACGGGTGGGCGGTCGAATCGAGCCCCGGTAAGGCGCACATCTATATCGAGGTCACCCGCGAACTCACCTACGATGAGCACCACGCGCTGTGCAAGGCCCTGTGTGCCCGTATTCCCGGCGGCGACCCATCGAAGGTGACGGACGAGAATCTGTTGCGCCCGGTCGGTGCCTCCAACCACAAGACCGATCCGCCGTCGCCGGTGGGCTTCCTGGTCCATCCGAACGAGGCCACGCCCTGGGACCCCGACGCGCTCGCCGCCGAGCTGGGTATCGACCTCACCGCCGACGCCGACGCTGTGCACGCACCGACGACACCGACCGCTGTAGCCGCCGACGTGGCCGCGTTCATCACGCGGTGGGCCGCCCCGAACGACCGGGACCTCGAGCACATCGCGGCGACCCTGGAGCTACTGAACCCCGACAACCGGCACGGTACGGCGCAAAAGACGCTGAACATGGCCTGCGAGGAAATGGGTGCAGGCATGGTGTCGTCGGCGGTGCTGGACGCGGTCCGGAAGTGGTTCGACCTGGCGAAGCCCGAGCAGGCCCCCGACGAGTTCTCGGACATGCTGGCGCACTCGGTCGGCAAGGCACTGGCGAAGACCCCGGCCGAACTCGATGCCATCGCCGAGCGCGCCCGTCTCAAGGTGAGGTGCTGGGCGGAAGACGAACGGATCTTCGCGATCCTCGCGCCCGAGTGCACACAGCGAGTGGAGGAGGAGCACGACGGGGAGATCTATGTGAAGTGGGTGGTCGAGTCTTCCGCGCCCGAGCCCGTGACCCCGATCGCGCTGGACGAAGTGCACGCCGTGTTCCGTAAGTGGCTCGGCAATGACTACGACCTGGATGCCCTGGACGTGGTGCTGGCGGCTGCCGCGGTGGAACGACTCGACGGTGATCCGCTGTGGGTGCTGCTGGTGTCCGGGCCGGGCAATGCGAAGACGGAGACCGTGCAGGCACTCGCCGGCGCCGGGGCGATCATCGCCTCCACCGTCGCGTCCGAGGGGGCTCTGTTGTCGGGGACGGCGCAGAAACAACGCGCCAAGAATGCGACCGGCGGCCTGTTACGGAGCTTCTGCCCCGGCGGGGTGCTGGTGGTGAAGGACGTCACCACGCTCCTGTCGATGTCCGGGGATGCACGGGGGCCGGTCCTGGCAGCGCTGCGGGAGATCTATGACGGCAAATGGGTGCGCAATGTCGGCGTGGACGGTGGCCGGACCCTGGAGTGGGTGGGCCGGATCGCGATCGTCGGGGCGGTGACCACGGCCTGGGATTCGGCGCATTCGGTCATCGCGGCGATGGGTGACCGTTTCGTGCTGCTGCGGATGGACTCGCGGACCCCGACCGTGCGTCGTGCTGCCGGTAGACGCGCCCTGTCGAACACCGGGCACGAGGTCGAGATGCGCGCCGAGCTGGCCGCCGCCGTCGCGGGTGTGCTGGCCGGTGTCGGAGACGGGACGCCGCCCGTTGTGGAGGACGCCGAACAGGAGAGGCTGTTGGACGCGGCGGACCTGGTGACGCTGGCGCGCACAGGGGTGGAGCGCGACTACCAGGGCAACGTCATCGACGCCCACGCGCCCGAGATGGCCACCCGATTCGCCAAGCAGCTGTTGCAGGTCGTCCGCGGCGGCCTGGCGATCGGGTTGTCATCGGTGGAGGGCGTGCGGCTGGCGATCCGCTGCGCGGCCGATTCCGTCCCACCGCTGCGGCTGGCGATCCTCCGGGACCTTGCCGCCCATCCCCACAGTTCGACGCAGGAGGTCCGGAAGAGGCTCGGCAAGGCACGGAATTCTGTCGACCGGGAGTTGCAGGCGCTGCACATGCTGGAACTGCTGGAGTGCGACGAAATGGAAATCGGTCCCGATCGAACCCGGTGGTTCTACACCCTCGCGGCTGAAGTCGATCTGTCGGTTTTCGACTAGGGAAATATGTTCCAGATTCTGCTGCCATGCACACATGTACATAGAAAAGAGTGTCTGACCAGGCGCTGAGGAGAACAGGAGAAGTCTCCACACCCACACAGCAAAATCTGGAACACATTTTCCAAGATCACGAATTGAACGGAGAAATGATCATGGCACGCTGCAACAAGATCGTTCCCGGCGACCTCACCCTGCGCTGCCAGCGCTCGCGACACCACGTAGTCGACCCCGCCGAGAACCAGACACATCTCACCTGGGAGCCGAGCATGAAAGTCACCTGGACGAGTGATCAGGATGTGGAATACCACGACCCGCCGACCGGCACGAGGACGACGAGCAGACCCTGGCCACGACGGCGCAAGTCCACACCGCGCACGAAGCCGATGCCGACCGTCCGCCGCCGCTACGAACTCACCACCGCACGCGAATTCGACGACGCCGAACGACTCGACCGCGCCCGGCTCCGATTCCAGCAAGCCACCGCCACCGACTTCGACCCGCAAGGTCTGGCCAACCTCGCTGCCGCGATCGACCGAGAGGACCAAGATCATGCCTGACTGCCGCGACGACACCCCCGACCACAACTACACCCGCGACAGTCTGATCAGTGAATTCGAGGCCCTGAGTCGTGGCTACGCAGCGCTGGGCTCACCACGCGAGGCGAACCTCCCCCTCGCGCTGGCGGGCATCCTGGCGGGCAATACGAACTATCAGGCGGCGCTGGGTATGTTCGCAACCGAGGTCGGCTCGGGATTCACCGCCCGACTGCTCGCCGCAGTGGCGCACCGCTACCGGGACACCCCATTCGCTGGCGAGTTGATCGACGGACTGGCCGACATGATCACCACCGCCGCGACCGACTACCAGCGCGTCCCCGACCACATCCCCGAGGACTGGGTGTAAGAGCGCCACACCCCTACCCCGTACCTGTATTTGAGCTAGACTGATATCAGCTCGGCACTCGCAGCCAGCGCCGGAACAACCCGGACGAGAGCGCGATCGCCACGCAGATTCCGCCGAGAACCGGCATGCGTAGGAAACCGAGCGACGATCATGATCGAAGTACTGCACCGATCCGCGCCTATGGGCGACACCACCGGCCGCACCGTCCACGGCACCGTCGTGCCGTATGGCGAGATCGCGACCGTCCGTGACTTCCCCAGTGGCCGAAGCTACCGGGAGCGGTTCCAGATGGGGGCCTTCGCACGCAGTATCGAACAGCGCGGGCACAAGATCCGTTTGCTGATCCAGCACTCCGAGCGATCCCTGCCTGTAGGCCAGGCTGTGGAATTAACCGAGGTCTCCACCGGCCTGCGCGCTGTGTTCCTGATCAGCGACACCACCGCTGGCAACGATGCGCTGACCCTGATCCGCGACGGCATCATCGACTCGTTCTCTATCGGCTTCTCACCGATCCGCGACCACATCGACTCCGACGGTGTCGTGGTACGGACCGAGGCAGCGATGCGCGAGGTGTCCTTGGTGACAACCTCTCCCGCGTACAGCAAGGCGCTGATCGCCGGTGTGCGTACGCAGGATGTCCCGGTCATCGACATCGACTCGGCTCGGCGGATATTCGCTATCGAATTCGAGATGTAAGGCACAGAACCAATGACACTCAAGGACTCCAACGGGCGGGTACTCCAGCTCGACCAGATGAAGAAAGAACGGGCACAGCTCGAAACCGAGGCACGCGCCATTCTCGCCAGGGCCGACGGGCAGGACATCGCGGGCAACGATGCCGAGCGATTCGACGAGATCGCGGACCGGGCGAAGCTGCTGCGGCAGAACATCGAACGCATCGAGAACCGCGCCGAGGAGGTCAAGCGCCTTTATGCGGCCGATCCGAACAGCTCACAGTTCGCCAGCGGCGGCGGCGGTGATCACCGGCACGAGCGCGACGAGGCCACCTACCGGGCCTCCAGCCCCGCACCGAAACTGGCCGGTGAGGCGATTCTGACCCGAGAGCAGAAGGTCAGCGACTGGAGCCGCGACAACGGCCACACCACCGACGAGGGCGGCAATTTCGGCCTCTACCTCCGCGGGCTGGCAACGGGCAACTGGCACAACGCCGTACACGAACGCGCCATGGTGGAGGGCACCCTGTCTGCCGGAGGCCACGTCGTGCCGACTCCGCTGGCGAACAAGGTCATCGATTTGGCCCGCAACGCAACCCAGGTCGTCCGAGCCGGTGCGATCACCGTTCCAATGAGTTCCGCAACCCTGAAGGTGCCACGGCTTTCCGGTGAAGGCGGACCCTCCTGGAGGAACGAGGGCGCGGCGATCACGGCGGGCGATCTGTCGTTCGATGCTGTCACCTTCACCGCGCGTAGCCTGGACCGTCTGGTGGTGCTATCTCGGGAACTGTTCCAGGACTCCGATCCTGCCGCCGGTGACATTATTGCCAGGTCATTCGCGGCACAGATCGGTGTGGAACTCGACCGGGTCGCCTTGCGCGGCAGTGGATCTGCACCCGAACCGCGTGGCGTGCTCAACACCGCCGGGATCACCACCACCACCCACGGTGCGAACGGCTCGGCCATCGCGAATTACGACTGGTTCGTCGATGCGGCGGGGGCGGTGCGTAACAACAACTACGAGCCCACGGCCCACATCGCCGCACCGAGGACGGGCACGTCACTGTCGAAGCTGAAGAACAGCCAAAACGACTATCTGGTACCGCCTTCCGGGATGCTGCCGCTGTATTTCACCAAGCAGGTGCCGGTCAACCTCACCACGGGGACCAGCAACGACACCTCCGAAATCTATACGGGGCAGTGGGATTTGCTGGCGATCGGCATCAGGCATGGTTTCGAGATCGAGTTACTTAGAGAGCGCTTTGCGGACAATGGGCAACTGGCGTTTGTGGCGCACCTCCGGGCCGATGTGCAGGTACTCCAGCCCGGGGCATTCTCGGTCGACACCGGAGTGAGGGCCTGATCATGGACTACGACGCGAAGCTGATCGAGATGTTCGGGGACGGCTACACGGTCGAGCTGGTGGATGTCGACGACGAGAAGGACTGAGCCGGTCATGAGTTTTGAGGTACTGCGCCAGGTCCGCCGATACAACGAGCGTGCCTTCGAGCAGGAACAGAACCGCGTGCTCGCCGAGATGGACAGCGCTATGGACGAACCCGGCCCGGACTCCCTGGTTCGCGAGGGGCTCCCGATCGAAGACTGGCGGGCTCTCCCCGACCCCGAGGAGGCGTGACATGAACCTCCGGCTGAAAGTGATCATGCGGGCACCGGTCTGGACCCCCGATCCGGAAACCCCGGACTGGCTGCGACGCAACGGCTATCACCACGACAAATTCGTCGCCCTGCCGAAGCACAAGGAACCGGTAGCCGCGTAACACAATTGCACAGAGACTTCGGTTGCGGCATCACCGCCGGTACTTCGAGGTACTTCTTCCCGGCGTGGCGGACCGAAAACCACACCCCCGGCAGGGGTTCCTTGCCTCCTTGTCTGCTCCTGCCGGGGGCCTGTGGCACAACACCTACACCCGCGAGAACAGGCAGGCCGATGTGGCTATCCTGATGGCGCTATCGCTGCATGAGCTGATCTACCTACGTGAAATGGCTTGGCGTGCTGGCAATACGACCGCTGTCAACCTCCTGGATCAAGTACTCGACGCCAGGCACGAATCGCATTGCCCCAACCATGAATCCAGCCCGAGTAGTCGTCATGAGTCGTAGCCGCCGCGTTAACCCGATCTACAAAACCCGCGAGTGGGCCGAATTACGTGTGTGGGCAAAAACGTTCCTGCCCTGGATATGCCACGTCTGTGAGGAACCCATAGCGCCCCACCTCTCCGGACGGCATCCACGTGGCTGGACACTCGATCACGTGTTACCTGTGCGTACCCACCCACACCTGGCCTACGACAAGTCAAACCTGAAACCAGCACACTCACGCTGCAATGGAATACGCACTGCCACACTGGTAGCAGACATGCAGCGTGTGAAGACATCACGACGTTGGTAGTGCACCACACCACTACTGCACCGCACCTAGCCTGCCTGCCCTGCACCCACCTGCACCCACACCACCTACCTAGTCAGTGCTCTGTGTTGCCTTGCATGCATCATGACCTTGATTGCCTGATCAACCTGAATCAAGTTCAATCATTCATAAACGAAACAAAATGATCGTTCTCATGTGGTGGACAAACGGCATGTATGTGGTCAGGACCCGAGGGCCAGCGCTGACGTAGTGATTCACTACAGCCCACTTACCTGCACCGATACCCTGTCGAACCGTCACTACCTGCTCGCTGCCATGATCAACCGCTGTCCACTTGAACGCACACACCTCACCACGGTCGACCTGTGGCTCCACCTACCCACAGCATGCATGCCGAGCACGGTGGAGGACGCCCGACTCTTCCCACCCATGGGGGGGCTATCGGCATCCGTTGTCGCGCAAGGCTTCTCGGACGCGTTCGTCGCGCGATTTCTCCCTCTAGCTCTCCCTAGTGCAAAAACGCTCTGACCTGCGGTTATGTACCCTGGACTCATGAGTACACGGAGCAGGCTGAACGCCCTATTAGGGCCGGACAAGTACGTCGATTTGCGCGCCGAGGTGGCCCGAGCGGGTGAGGTTCCCAACCACAAGCTGGAGGAGATCATCACGGCGCTGGAGGACGGGAAGACGGACGAGGCGAAACGGCTGATACAGCGACTGCACATGTATCGGCGGCGGTGACCTACCGAACGCCATCCCCGGCGTTATTGACGCCCGCCGCGTTGTCCTGGTCGGCCTGTTGGAGCTTGCCGATCGATGCCGCGTAGGTGTCGCGCATGAGTTCCACGATCTTGATTGCCTCGTCCAAGCGTCCCACCGCGCTCGCGGACTGTTCGATGTCGGCTCCACCGGTCGCCACGGCCGCGAACTTGGCCTGGAGGGCCTTTGCCGACTCGAGTCCGCCGAACCCGCTGACATGGGCGAGATTTCGAGCATCGTCGCGCAGGTCGAGCAGCTCCAGCCGGAACGTCTCGCAGCGGTCGCGCAGAGCGGCACCGATCTGGTCGTCCATCTTCAGCTCGCCAGCGATCGCCTTCTGCTTCATGTCTGTCCAGTGCTGAAACGCGTTGTCGTCGGCCATTGTGTCCCCCCTATTTCGGCAGATTCGGTTCGAGCCGGGCCGCCTGCTCGACGGCAAGATCACACATGTCGGGCATCGCCGACTCGGAGCCGCGCCAGGTCACCGCGATTTCGAACATCCCTTGTGCGGCGGGCATGGCGGCATAGCAGCGGTCGCGTTTGGTGTCGCTCTTGTCGTACAACGTCACACCGGAACGCGGGCCGATTGTCACGTTCTCGAAGCCGGTCAGGTTGTCGTTCTGCCGCGCCTCGTCGATGGTGTAGCTGGTCGAAAAGACGTCGACGCGGACGGTGGCGCTGGAATCGGTCGGCTTCCATGAGCAGATACGCCAATCAGCCTCACCGGACGGCGGATCAACAGACGTGCGTTCGGTGCTGGGATCCAGTCCCGCGTCGGTCAGCGCCTGCTCGCTCAGATCCGAACAGGGATTGAACAGCTCGACGGCGGCCGCGGCGCTGGCTACGTCGGACGTGGTGGTGGTCGGCGTCCCGTCCGTGGTGTCTCCACATGCCACTGTGCCCAATGCGACCGCGCCGACAACAAGTCCCGACAACACGATTCGGTTTCTCATCCCGCCCCTTCACTGACCGCATGACACGACGGCCCGAACCCTACCGCATGGCGTACAGGAGCACCCCCCCGACCGAAGCCAGAGGGTGCTGGTCGCGATCAGCGTTCGCCGAGTAGTTTCTGCCCGTGGCGCTGCTCGTACTCTTCGAGGACCCGCCGCATGATCTCCGCGCTGTGGTCTTCCTCGCGCTCGATTTCTTCTACGCTCAGTCCCAGCCATTCCTCGGGAGTGTTTTCCTCAAGGTACAGGCGCGCGTCCTCGGGTAGTTCCACTGCGGCACCCAGCCGACGCAGGCCCTTTACGACCCTGTAGTCGTCGGTGAGTGAGAGGGCCATGATGAGATCCGACAGAGTTTCCACGAGAGGAGCGGGTACAGGCTGGATCGCCGCCAGGGCTGTGCAATGGGCGGTTAGCGCGTCTTCCACAGCGGTCGTGATCCACGCGTAGTCGTCGTCGTTCATGACGCGCTCCGGTCGTGGTGCCGCTGGCAGACCCGCATACCGGCGCCCGGCGGTGCGGACGTATACGAGAATCGGCCACGGCGTCGACGGGTCCTCGAGCGGGATCGAGCCGACCGCCCACTTGTGTGAGTTCTGGCGCATGATCATGTAGGCGTACGGGCCGACGTCCTCGCAGAAGTAGGTTCCGGCAACCGGATGGCGCCAAGGCAATGCGGACGCTGTCCTGTCCATGACTGTGTATCGGTGCTGGTCGAGTTGCTGTGACATCATCGCGGGCTCCTGAGTAGGGTTATTCGGGCAGTACCCCAACTCACCACCGGCGCTGTCCGTCGGTGTCGGCGACGAAGATGACAGCGTCGGCGCCCTCCACGTCGGCCGGTTTCAACGGGATATGACCGGGCACGATCGGTTCGCCCGTGCCGATCGCCGGGTCGAGCGCGGCGCGCAGGTGCTGTGCCGGGAACAGGGTGCGGCGGGATGTTGTCGCTTCGGCCAGCACCCCCTGGAGGGTGCCCGGTTCACTGTGCGGATTGGCATCGGTGGCCAGGAAGACGTAGCCCTCACCGAGAGTGAGCGCGACGAGAGCGCCTGCGCTGCACCAATTCACCTCATCCCCGCCCATCGACATCGTCGACCGCGCCGGCTGGAGGTGCACGTTGTGCGCGAACACCAGGCTCGGCCCGCGCAGCTGCTCCTCGGCGCGGATGGCGAGCAGGTTCTCGGCCATCATCTCGGCGCGCAGGCTGAGCAGCGTAGCGGTGCGATCGGGTCCGGGGCTCGCCATGGCGGCGTGATAGCGCAGCAGGCCGAGCGCGGTGCGCGCGTGTGCGCAGCCGTGGTCGTAGCCGGTCGGGTCCACGGGGCGCAGGATGGGTGCCGCGCGGCGCAGCGCGCTCGCCAGGTCGTCGGCGACGATGCGCAGGGCGCGAGCGCGGTCGGAGTTGCCGATGGAGGCCGACGGGTCGTACATGGCCGCCTGATTCGTCCAGTCGGCGTCCTCGCCCAGTAGCGCGTCGAGGTCTCGGGCAGACTCCGGTCGCAGCGCCGCGGGCAGGTAGTCGGCAACTGCGGACAGCGCCGGCCGTGGACTCGGTATATCGGTCTGATCACCCGGTGAGTCGAACCCGTGGAAGCGAACCCGATCCTGAGGCGCACGACCGGAATTGTGCGCGCGAAGCCATTCGACCAGTTCGCGATTGCCCGGGATGGCGCCGAAGTGGTGGCTGAACCCGGTCGAGAGCACCGCGTCGATCTCAGTGTTCGCACCGTTGACGTAGTCGTCGACAACGGACGCGGCGAACCTATCGATCTCCAACACGATCGACCGGTAGCCACGTTCGACCAGATATGCGAGGAGTTCGTTGCGCAGCAACGGGAACGCCGCGATCCCGTGGGTCGGCTCGCCGAGCGCGAGTAGGGTCGGCGGCTCGTCGCGGGCGGCGAGTAGTTCGTCGACGGCACGGCCGAGGCTTGCCGCGTCGTCGAGTTGGCGGCCGAACTCATGCAGTGATGTGGCAGTAGACATGCAAAACCCCTTTTCGGAAGGAACTACCTTTGACGGTATCGTTGAAGGTTCGAGTGAGACTTCTGCTGAGATTTACAGCAGGCTCTGATTAAAAGCCTCAAATGGAGGTGCACACTGCGACCCATCGACCTTGCCCGTGAACACGGTTTGTCCGCCCAGGCGATCCGCAACTACGACGACGCAGGCATCCTCCCGCCCACCGAGCGCAGCGAGACCGGCTACCGGCGCTACACACCCCTGCACGCGCAGGCCCTGCGCGCGTTCCTCGCGTTGCGCGGTGGCCACGGACATCAGCGAGCGCTGGAAATCATGCGTGCGATCAACCGCGGTGACACCGACTCGGCCTATCGGCTCATCGATTCCGCGCACGTCGCGCTGCTCGACGAACGCCACACACGTACCGAGGTCGCGGCAGCTCTGGGCGCACTGTCCACCACACCGCCGACCCCGGTTCCTGGACGGCCGTTGACCGTGGGTGAACTCGCCCGCCGCATCGGTGTGCACCCGGCGACACTGCGTACCTGGGAGGCCGAAGGCATTCTGCACCCCGAACGCGACCGGGTAACGGGCTATCGCGAATACGGCCCGGACAGCGTCCGTGACGCCGAGATCGCGCGGCAGCTGCGCCAGGGCGGCTACCAGCTCTCTCAGGTCGGCCAGTTTCTCGTTCAGCTGCGCGAGGCGGGCGGGGCGGACGTGCTTGCCGCCTTTCTCGACTCCTGGCAGAACCGGCTGACCGCGCGCAGCCGCAATCTCCTCGCGGGCGCGGGTCAGCTCGATGCCTACCTCGGCATGCTCGAATCGGCGTAGTCGGGCGGTCCAGTAATTGTTCTCGACCTCGCTGTACTCGCGAGGTACGCTCCTATCATATACGGCCCCGTATAGATGGAGGATCGACATGGCACTTCCCCCGGGCCAACGCGCCGTCGACGGATTCCCCCGCTTCGGCACCCACCTCCACCACCCACCTCCGGACGTTCCCGCCGACCCTGTGATCGAGATCGGCGGGGCGCTGGCCGAGTCCATCACGCTGTCCGTGGCCGAACTCGCAACGTTGCCGCGGCGAGAGATCCGAGCCGACTTCCATTGCGTCGCCGGATGGTCGGCCACCGACCTCCTCTGGGAAGGCGTCCCCTTCGAGACCCTCTACCGCACCCGGGTCGAACCGCTGATCGAGGCGGGTGACTCGATCAGCCACGTCGTCTTCGAAGGCCTCGACGGCTTCCAGTCGATCGTCCTCCTCGAAGACGTACTGGCCGACAACGTCCTCATCGCCGACCGCCTCAACGGCCGACCACTCGACAGCGACCACGGCGCCCCAGTCCGCTTGGTCAGCCCCCACCAATACGGCTTCATCAACACAAAGCACCTCTCCCGCATCGAATTCGACACCACCGAACCCCCGATCCCGGACCGCTGGTCGCCCCTCGCTTCGCATCCCAGGGCGAGAGTGTGGGAAGAGGAGCGGCACCGCCATCTGCCTGGACGTTTAGTGCGGCCGATCTACCGGTCGCTGATCGGGCCGATCCGCAAGTTGAGTGCGCGGGGGAGTCGCGTGTCGCGGTGATTCCGCGCTGATGCGTCCGTCGACCGACCGCCCGAGCCGTGCGCCGGTCCGGTCGCCAGCGCACTGGGCGGATAGTCATCTGACGTCCGCGAAAGCGAGACAGCGGCGCTCACCGAACTGCGCCCGCATCCGGCAACCGTTCCGCCTGCGGTCACCCGGTCACCCAGTGGGGGGGGGGGGGGCAACCTCGTGGACCGTGATGATCTGGTTTCCGCCCGCATCAAGTTCGCCGAATTGTTTCCCGCCGCAGTCGGTTCCGCTGTCGTCCTGGTTACTGCGCCGCCGGTCGGCAACGGGTCCACGCCGCACGAGGCGACGCATCACCTCACCAAGCCTGCAACCGGGCGCATCGTGAGTGACGTTCTCGATTCCGCTGTTGCTGAGACGTAACTCGAGGTAGAATTCGAACATGCATTCGAGTGGGGGGATTGGGGAAACGGGCATCGCGGCACGGTTGCGCGCCGCCATCACCGACCTTCTCGACGAACCATTGACTGGATTGTCGGATGGCGGTGTCATCGACCTGATGCGGGATGTGGAGCGCTGCACCCGGATGCTGACCATGGTGCGCCACCGCCTGCTCGTCGAAGCCTCCGATCGGTCCCTGCCCGCCCGGCACGGGTCGAAGTCGTTGAAGCGGTTCCTGATGGAAACCCTGAACCTGGCCGGCGCAGACGCTGGTTCGCGGGTGCATCAGGCGCAGACGGTTGCCACGTTCCACGACATGGCCGGAGAACCGGTCGACCCGCTCCTGCCCCACACCGCACGCGCACTGACTGCCGGGGACATCTCCGCCGACCATGCCCGCGGTATCGCGACAGTCATCAATCGGGTTCCGCGCGGAGCGTCGGCCGATGACCGCGCGGCGGCCGAGGAAGTTCTGACCGAGTTCGCTCGCACCGGTTCACCGGACGATATCGGCAAGGTCGGCGACAAGATCCTGGCCTACCTCGACCCCGACGGCCACCTGACCACCGACAACGATCGCGCCCGCATGCGTGGCATCATCATCGGTCGTCAACGCCCCGACGGCATGAGCCCGATTCGCGGAGACATCGACCCGGTGCTGCGCGCGTTGCTGGATCCGCTGCTTGCGAAGTACGCCCGCCCGGGCATGTGCAACCCCGACGACCCCGCCTGCCCAACCGGCCCCGAGTCGCTAGATCCGGCGCTCCTGGCCGAGGCCGCTGCCCGCGACCACCGCTCGCCCGCACAACGCAACCACGATGCACTCAAAGCCCTGCTGGAATCCGGGGTGATCGCCGACCAGCTCGGCACCCACCGCGGAGTGCCAGTGGCGACGATCCTCACCATGAGCATCGATGACGTCGAACGCGCCGCCGGAGTAGCGACCACCGCCACCGGCGGCACCATCCCCATCCCCGACGCCCTCACCATGACCCAACGATCACAACCCTGGCTCGCGGTCTTCGACCACACCGGACTCCCACTACACCTCGGCCGAACCAAACGCCTTGCCTCGCGGGATCAGCGGTTGGCGTTGATCGCCGCACTGAAAGGCTGCTCACGCCCGGGCTGCGACGCTCCGGCGAGCCTGTGCGCGGTCCACCACGTCCTCGATTACCGCAAGAACGGCAGCACCGACATCGAGAACCTCACCCTGGCCTGCGACGCCTGCCACGCGCTCATCCACGACGGGCCCGGCGGCTGGAAAACCCGCATCGAAGGCCCCCGCTCCCCGTACGCGGGCCGCACGGCTTGGATCGCCCCACCTCACATCGACCCACAGCAGAAACCACGCATCAACCACCGGCATCACGCCAACGAACTACTCGCCCAAGCGCTCTCGCGCATCCATGTTCGCAACGAACACGCCCGCGAACAACACCGACAATGGCGCCGCCAACAAACACGGCCGCGACCGGCCGCCGCTTGAATCAGCGATAATCCCCCGGCGAGCATTCTGCGTTGGGCGAGAGTGAGGGAAGCGGCGCGGCGCCGTCATCTGCCTGGTCGAGTGGTGCGGCCGATCTACCGGTCGCTGATCGCGCCGATCCGCAGGCCGAGTGCGCCGGGGGTCGAGGTCGAGGCGGATGTGCGGGATCTCGCCGGTGCGGAGCGCAGAAGGTGCGCAGGGCCACCGACTGTCGGCGCGGAGGTAGCCGATGGCGTGTGGGCGAGGATGGAGGTGGTCTCCCGGTATGGGTTTCGGAGGAATTGTCAGAATGGTGTTTTCAGAATGGCTGTGAGTCATGGGAAATGGCCGTTCGTCAGGGCATGCGGTCATCCGGGAATGCAGAAAATAAGGTGATGCCGGGAATGCAGAAAATAAGGTGATGCGCGGGCGGCGGGGGAGCGGTGTGCGTCGGCTGGGTGCCGGAATCACCGGAAGGGGCCGGTTCGCTCGCGGGCGAGAAATATTGTCGCCGTGCGGTTCGCGGCGAATACCGCTGGGAATATTCCGGGCGGAATTGGCGACGGTTGAAACTGCGAATCGGATGCGGAACGCGTGTTATTCGCTCAAGTATTTTTCGATGTCGCCCAGTGAGTCCGCCGAGTACAGTTTGACGCCGTCTGCTGCGTCGAGTAGAGCCCACCGGTTCTCGTCCGGGTCGGCGATCAGTTGATAGCCGGCGCGGCGGGCGCGGGGTGTGAGGAAGCGCAGTCGCGCCGCCGTTTCGGGGTCTGTGGGCGGTGGCTCGTTCACTGGGCTCGGCTCCTGTTCTCGGTGTCGGGCTGCCAGTTGCGCAGTGCGTCGGCGAATCGTGTCAATGATCGAGTATCGGTGATGACGGGGCAGGTCAGTGGGTGTTTCGGCAACGGGACGCCGGATCGGCCCGGGTTCCGTCGCGGCAAAGGCACTTTCACGAATAGCTCCAAGGTGATCGGTGTCAGAAACCCATGTGCGGGCGGTCGGCGGGCATCATGCGGCGGTCAGCTACCAGGCGCGCCTTGGCTTGCTGCTTGATCGGGCACACCGACACCAGGCAGTCGATATGCGCCTGCATCACCCGATGCGCCTCGCCTGCGGTCATGGACGGCACACGCTGGTGATCAGTCACGGGGACTCCGAACATCTTCGGCACCTCTAACTTTCCGGAACGCGGATGAATGGGTGTGCCCGGCGGTACCGCCGACTATTCGCGGTGGGGACTCGGCGCACCGTGCGGAGGGGCGTCGGCTGCGGTGCGTAGTCCTATTCACCGCCGGACACGCAGTAAGTAAACACTGAAATTTCTCGCTTCTGGCGTGTCTGTATGCAATTGGCGCACAATGAAATTGATCCACCTGGAGTGGTTTCTACAGACTGAATGACCGTTCCATTCAGTCTGACATGACAGTAAGCAAAGCTAACGAAAGGCGGTATCCGTGCAGACGGAATCGAACCCATCGACCCTGCCGCGCCGGGTCCTCGGGCGACGACTGAGTGAAATGCGCGAAGCAAGGGAACTGAGCCGTGCACGTGCGGCGCAGCAGGTTCAGATGGGCACGCAGACGCTGTGGCGGCTGGAGTCTGGGCGCAGCAGTGAGGTCAAGCGGATGGTGATCAAAGAGCTGTGCGATCTCTATGAATCGAGTGACGACGAGCGGCGCGAACTCCTCTGGCTCGCGGAGGAGTCCAAGAAGGAAGGCTGGTGGCAGTCATACGTCGACGCGATGGTCCCAGAGGTCGAGATGTACGTCGGCCTCGAACAGTCGGCACGCGCCACCATCACGTGGCAATCGACGCTGGTGCCAGGTCTGCTTCAGACGCCGGGGTACCGGCAAGCGGTGTGGGAGATCGCGAAGACGCAGCGGCAGCGCATCGACTTCGGGCGGGAGATCGAGCTGCTCGAAGAACGGCAGCGCCGCTTGCAGGATGCGGAGAACTTCAGCTTCTGCGCGTTCCTGTGCGAGTCCGTATTGCGTCGTCGGGTGGGTGGCGCGGAAGTCATGGCCGAACAACTGAAACGACTCATCGAGGTTGGCTCACTCCCGAACGTGTCGATTCGAGTGGCGCCCCTGGCCACGCCCAGCCACGCCGGGTTGATCAACAAGGACTTCGTGTATATCGAGTTTCCCGAACACCTGAATCCGTTGTTGAGTGAACCGCCGGTGGTGTACATCGAGGGCTTCACGGGCGATCTGTACCTGGACAAGCCCCTCGAGACGGAGACTTATCGGGCGGCTTACACGGACATCGGCCGGGTAGCGTTGGACGAAGGGGATACTCGTAGCCTCATCGAGGTGATTCTGAAGGAGGTGCAGAGTGAAATCTGATCTGTCCGACGTGGTTTGGTTCAAGAGCACGCGCAGCACCGGCAGTAAGGAGTGCGTCGAGGTCGCGCACCTCGCGTCCGGCTTGGTCGGCCTGCGCGACTCGAAGAACCCCACCGGCCCGGCCCTGGTCTTCGGCCCGGGCGGGTGGGACGCGTTCTTGACAGGGGTATCGGAGGGCAGGTTCGAACGGCCCGCCTGACTCCAGGGGCCTTGGCGGAATCTCAGACCGCGCTTCCGAAACTCACGGCGGACTCGGAAGCGCGGTCCAGATCGCCTGGCGTCGGTTTCGGGCGGACGGATAGTTCGCCGAGGAGATCGCGTCGGCCTCAGCTGGTGGGCTGGGCGGGTATGTCGCCCAACCCTGTCGCTCACTTCCGTGGCAGTCCGAAGGTTTCAGCAGCGCCGATGATCTCGTCGGCAGACCGCACCACGGTGCCCCTCCGCAACATCGATGGTCTCGTGGTCAGAACAGCCAGAATCCCATCTGGACACGATGCGGCTAATCGTGGCCGCGATCGGTGCCCACCTCGTATCGTGAAAGGTGCGACCTGCCACCGGGAGAGCTGTTCGGGCGCAGCGCATCCCCATCGCCACATGTTTGCCGGGATCTCGAGGCGTTGCCCTGGCAAGTTCGGACTGGGTGATGTCGAGGTGCCGGCAAGTTCGGCGTTGGGTCGTGAGGGTGTTCTCAGCTGCGGTTATGCCGGGGATCTCGGACCGCCGCTGCTCGGCTGCCTGCCCGGCTCGTCGAGTGGCGTCCGCTCCACCGTCTGAACGCAGCACAGGTCGGCTCGACGAGGTGCAAGGAGAACGGTTGTGCAGCTGCTGGACTTCTCAGCAAGCCTGATCGATCCGCAGGCGATCGTGGATGCCGGGTACGGCGGTGTGATCGGCTACTTTTCAGAATCTCGGCCGGGGACCGACTTCGGCGCCAAGCCGCTGCGGCGCGACTATTGCGACGCATTGCGTGCGCACGGGCTGGAAATCGTCTCCAACTACCAGTACGGCAAGGGGGATACCTCCGATTGGCTCGGCGGCTACGACGCCGGTGTCCACCACGCCGAAATCGCGGTGCGCTTCCACACCGAAGCCGGCGGGCCGCAGCGGCGACCGATCTACGCACCAGTGGACTCGAATCCCACCCTGCAACAGTGGAACAGCTTGATCGCGCCGTTCCTGCGCGGCTGGGCCAGTGTGGTCGGCCTCGAGTGGACCGGTATGTACGGCAACGCCCGCTGCATCGAGTGGGCGCTGGAGGACGACGTCGCCCGGTGGTTCTGGCAACACAACTGGTCCGGCGACCCGGACATCAATGTCGATCACCCGGCCGCACATCTGCACCAGATCGAGATCGACTCCCGTCAGGTCGGCGGGGTGACCGTCGATGTCAACTCCGTGCTGAAGCCCGACTACGGGCAATGGTCGCTCGCGAGCAGCGCGCCGCCCAAGCCGGAATTTCGTGAGATCAACGAGATCGGAGTCTCCCCGAACTGGCATTCCCGTGAGGGCGCACCGGTGCTGTGGTGGCTGCTGCACACGCAGGAAGGCAACGGCACCGCCGAGTCGCTGGCGAATTACCTACAGAACTCGTCCAGTGGTGTGTCCTACCACTACACGATCGACAACTCGGTGACCGTGGTGGATGTCGTGAATACCGATGTCGCGTCGTGGTCGGTCCTCGACGCCAACAACCGCTCGATCAACCTGTGCTTCGCCGGGAGCCGCGCGGCCTGGTCCCGGCAGGAGTGGCTCGACAATATGAGCCGCGCGATCGACGTCACCGCCTACCTCGCCGTGCAGGACTGCCGCAGATACGGCATTCCGCCGCGAGTCATCTCACCCGCGGAACTCGGCGCCGGGCAGGCAGGCATAGCCGACCACTACGCGATCACCGAAGGCCTCGGCGTCGGCTCGCATACCGACGTCGGTCCGAACTTCCCCTGGGACATCTTCTCGGCGGCAATAACCAAGTACGCGAATGGAGCTGACATGTCATTCCTCGAAGAGACCATCACCAACTACCGAGGCGACATCGTCACCGTCGGCACCTTGCTGCACTACCTCGATAAGCACGTCGGCCTGACCCTCGACCAAGTCGCCGGCCCGAACACCTCCCGAGGCGCGGACTTCCCCGGCTGGGAGTCCCTCGGCGGGCGGACCGTCGTCGAGGCCCTCGCCGCGATCGGCGAGAAGCTCGGCATCGAGGGGTTCGGCAATACTCCCACCTGACATGCGGTCGGCGAACCGCCAGGCACCCTCCAGGACTCGGACTGTGTTCGCGCAGAGGTGAAACGAGTTCGACAGCCCTGCCGGACCCGGCCTCTCCGGGTAGGTTTCCGATGTCGTGGCCAGAGCGCATCTGACCGGGACTCGGCCGATGGCCGGAACCTCGCGGATTGGGTCGGAGGAGAATCGGGTGGCCGAGGGCAGGGCGTGGCAGTTCGGCGACGTAATCGACGGGCGCTACCGAGTCGATGACATCCACGACGACGGCGGCATGGGCCAGGTATACCGGGTGCGGCATCTCGAATGTGGTACGGATCTGGCGGTGAAGTGTCCGCGCCCGGAACGATTCGACACCGAGGAACAGCGCGAGCGATTCATTGCCGAGGCGGACACCTGGGTCTCGCTGGGCCTGCATCCGAATGTATGCGCGTGCCACTATGTCCGCGACCTCGATGGCATTCCGCGAGTGTTCGCCGAGTACGTCGCCGGTGGAAGCTTGCGGGACTGGATAAGGGACCGACGTCTGTATGCCGGTGACCCGGCCGAGGCCCTGGCCCGCATTCTCGATATCGCAGTGCAGATCGCGTGGGGGTTGGCGTACGCACACAGTCGCGGTGTCGTCCACCAGGATGTGAAGCCCGGCAATGTGCTGCTGGACCCGACCTCGAGCGGAATTGTGGCCAAGGTAGCCGACTTCGGTCTGGCGCGCGCCAAGGCCGCGGGTGCGGACGCGACCGCGGAGCAGGTGCACGGGAGGAGCAGGTCGGTGACGAACATGGGCTGGACCCCCGCGTATGCCTCTCCGGAACAGGCTCGGCGACAGCGGTTGGACTTTTCCACTGACGTCTACAGTTTCGCCGTGTCCATGCTGGAGATGTTCACCGGTGGACGTCGGTGGGGCTCCGGGTTCGAAGCGGGCGCCGCACTGGCGACTCGATGTGGTCATTCGGAGCCCGGAATTCCCGAGCTACCGCCGAAACTGGCTGATCTGCTGGCACATTGTCTGCGCCATAACGCGCAAGCTCGACTGGGCTCCATCGCGGAGGTCGCCAAGCAGCTCGTCGACATCTACGAAGCGGAGATCGGCACAGCGTATGCGCGCCCCGTGCCGGCTGCCGCTGATCTTCGGGCCGACGAACGCAACAACCGCGGCGTCTCCTGGCTCGACCTCGGCAAAACCGCCGAGGCATACGCGGCCTTCGATGACGCGCTGGCCGCCGACGCCCAGCATCTCTACGCCACCTACAACGCCGGTCTACTGCGCTGGCGTCGTGGCGAGTGCACTGATGAAGACCTAGTCGCCGCTGTCGAAGCGACCGCCGCCGGCATCGTTGACGCCGACGAGTTCCGGCGACTGATCGCCGGGGTGCACCGAGAACGCGGCGACCATCGGCGGGCGGACACGGGGATCGATCCGGAGCCGGTGGTCTCCGCCGCCGTGCTGGAGGGCGCCCGGCGTATCCCCTGGTACATCCACCCGGAGCCCGCCGCGGTCTACGACCCGGTTATTCAGATGATGGTCAAGCCGTCGCGGCCGTCGATCCAGGTCCGGTTCACCGGTGACGGCCTGCGTGCGGTGACCGTCTGCGATGGCGTTTTGAGCACGTGGGATGTCGAGACAGGCCGATGCCTGCGAGCGGTGGCCGACACTACCCACCGGGACGGAGGCAGCGTGTACCTCGCGATCACCGGCGACGGTCGGTATGCGATCACCGCCGGGGGGACTGCCGTCCGATTCTGGGATGTCGACAACGGCCGCTGCCTGCGGACCTTCGATGCTCAGGAGAATCTGAGCCAGCCACTGCACTGGCCGAACTCGGTATGCCTCAGCGGTGACGGCCGGGTCGCGTCAGCGGCGTATTGGGACGGAACTGTGCTGATCTGGGACTTTCGCAGCGGCGAACTCCGGCAGACCCTGATCGGATCGCCACAACATGCGACCGCGGCACTCGGTCACGATGGGCGCCTGGCGCTCACCGCGGGACACCGGGATTCCACCGCGCGGCTGTGGGAAGTCGACACCGGCCGCTGTGTCGGCGTACTCGACTGCGCTAAGGGGGGCAACACGACGTGGCTCAGCGCCGATGCGAACACGGCGGTGGTGGCGGGTGAGAAGAAGATCTGGGTCTGGGACGTCGACACGGGACGGATCCGTATCCTGCGCGGGGCGGGCAGGCTGGCCCGCGCGTCCGTGTCCGGCGGATACGTGGTGTCCACCGATGTCGACGATACGGTCCGGCTGTGGGGGCGTGGCAACGGACAATGCCTGCGTACCTTGCGGGGCGACGGAACGCGCCTGCTCGCAGTCCATCTCGACACCGCAGCGGGTGTGCTGCGATCCGCTTGGCAGAACAACCTCATGCGCTGGTGGGCGGTACCCCCGCGATACTGCGCACCTACCCAGCTGAGCAAACCGCGCAAGCACAACGAGCTGAGCCTGCTCGCCGGCACGGTATCCGACCTGATGGAGCGGGCACGGTCGGCCACGGATACGCGTGTTGCCCTGACACTGCTCACCGAGGCGCGGGCGGTACCAGGGTTCGAGCGGGATCCAGGAGTGATCGCGGCCTGGCGAGATCTCGGCGGTTCGATCGCCCGGGTCGGACTCCGCTCCGCCTGGTACACAGGGGCTCTCGAGGCAGGTCGCCTGCAATATGCGTTGGCGGTGAACGGGGATGGGCGGGTCGCGGTGTCCGGCGGGCACGGCGTCCGGGTGTGGGATCTGGACAATCGAACTTGTCTGCGGGAGATCGACACCGGGCACAACCTGGTCCGCTCCGTCGCTGTCAGTGCAGATGGGGCACGCGCGGTCCACAGCGTCGGTGGAGCCATTACCGTCTGGTCGGTCGCTACCGGTGAGCGCATCGCTGTTCTCGACCACCCGCTGACGCTGGGCATGACCACGATCGACCGAGCCCGTCGGACGGTCTTGATTGCCCGGCACGACGCGATCCGGTTGTGGAACCTGGACACCGGCGCATGCGAGTTGGAGCTGCCCGCACATGCGCCGAAGACCCGTGTCGAGGCGCTCGGGCTCGGCTCGGGGCTCGCCGCTTCCGCGGGATCCGATGGTGTGACGCGGATCTGGGATCTGAATACGGGCGAATGCCGGCACACCCTACGCGGCCACACGAATTCGGTGATGTCGGTCTGCCTGAGTCCGGACGACCGCTATGCCCTCACCGCCGGCGGATACACCGACCGCACGATTCGGCTGTGGGACCTGGCGACCGGCGAAAGCCTTCGCGTCTTCGGCGACGAGCCCGACCACGTGCGAGGGATCAATTCGGTCCCCAGCGTCCCGAAGAAGAATGTGCGGTTCAGCCCGGACGGGCGGTTCGCGATCTCCGGCGGCAGCGATACCACCGTACGGATCTGGGACCTCGGCACCGGGAATTGCCTCACGGTACTCGAGGGCCACGGCGGTGCGGTGAACGGCGTCCTGATCAGTGCAGATGCCTCGTTCGCCCTCTCCGCGAGCGGGGACGGGACCATTCGGCGCTGGGAACTCGACTGGGAGCTGGCGGTGCCTTGATGCCGGACGCCTGCCGGGGCTGGTCATCTCTCGTCGGTTCCCGGCGGGCGCAAGAGTTCGCCGATCAGATCGCGCCTGCTGCGTACGCCGACCTTGTCGAAGACGGCTTTGAGGTGGTCTTGGACGGTGTGCCGGGAGATGTGCAACGTGTCGGAGATGGCTTGGGTCGAGGTGCCGCGCAGCACCAATCGTGCCACCTCTGCCTCGCGCGGGCTCAGCCCGTAGGCCGACAGCAGCAGTGGCACGGTGGTGGCGGCCTCGGCGGTTTTGATCACGACACTGATGCGCTGCTCGCCGGGAGGGCCGCGCAGCCGGGACGCATACAAAGTGAGCCACCGTCCATCGAGGGCGTGGATGCGGCTGGTGGGCAGTGTCTGCGGCGGCGCCGTGCCCTGTTCGATCGAGCGCAGCGCCATCGCCACGGCGTAAACAGACGCCGGTAGCGGCAGGTTGCCTTTCTCGACCAGTAACAACAGGTGTGCCGCCTCCGGTGTGACGGCCACCAGGCTGAGGTCTTCGGCGAGCAGGACAACACCCGGCTCACCGGTTCCGCCGCTCGCAGGGGAACCATTCAGCAGTACGGCTCGGCGGAGGGCGTGCGCGAGGTGGGGGCCGATGCTCGCGATCAGCGCGGTCTCGGCATCGGTGAAGCCGAGCGGATGGTCCGCGCGATGCAGACACAGGTAGCCCCAGCAGTGCGACCCGGCGACCAGGGCTGCGCGCAGTTCGTCGCCGAGGCCCAATGGTCGCATGATGTCGCGATACCGGCCGCTGGAGGCGCGGTCGGAGTGCGTCGCGGCGTCGAGCGAGGCGACGTGGGTGGTCGAGGTGGCCAGGGATGCGAACCGGTTCACGTCCGCGCCGCTGAACTCGTTGTCGAGAAACAGCGTTGCTGCCGCTTCCAGTGGCTCCTCGGCGTAGGACCCGGTGAACAGCAAGGTGTCAGGATCGGCGGTGGCGAAGAACGCTGCATCGACTGGCATCAGCCGCCGAACCGAGCGCAGCAGTTGCTGAGGAAGCTCAGGGAGATCCAGTCCGCCATGGCAATGGCGGACCAGGTCATGCACGGCACGGGTCGTGCTCGCTGCCCTGGGCACAGCTCCAGTATCGGCCCGATCGGATCGGATCCCAACTACTTGGGATGGTCGCCGACCCGCACACGTTCGACGATCAGACTATGACCGGCAACCGCACCACGCAGAACAAGCAACTCGTCGAGACGTTCATCCAAGAACTGTTCACCAAGGGTGACCTCGGCGCCGTCGACCGCTATGTCCACCCGAATTTCGTCAACCACGACGCCCCGTTCCCCGGCGCACCGGAAGGCGCCGAGGGTTTGCGGCTCGCCGCCGCGATGATGCGCGAGGCGAGCCCGGACTGGCACAGCCAGATCGACCAGCTCATCGCCGAGGACGACCTCGTCGTCGAACGGTTCACCGCCAGCGGTACCCACCGCGGCGAGCTGATGGGCGCAGCGCCCACCGGCACAACCATCGTGCTCACCGGCATCCAGATATTCCGCATCGACGGCGACCGCATCGTCGAACGGTGGGGTCGGCTCGATGAAGCCGGGCTGTACCGCCAACTCGGATTGGTATCGGGCTGATCCGGGAACATCGGCTGCCCCTTCGGTGGGGCACCACAGCGCGCTGTCGGCGATCTTCTGGTGGGTCGCGGCTGTTAGGCGGATGCCAGCTGCAAGGCAAGCGCCGCCACAGCGAGAAGCTCGACGGCGACGGGGATCGCAACGTGCTGGGCATCGCGAGCATGGATGTGCGCCACGATGGCGAGTGCGAAATAGATGACCACCCCCGCCGCGGCGGCGATGTCGAGTGGGCTCCAGAAGAGCCCGCCGATCAGTCCCGCCGCACCCGCGAGCAGGATGGCCGCGAGGTAGTCCAGGCGCTCTCTCGGCACGCCGACCCGCTCGTACTCTGCAACCACCTCTGGCCTGTGGGACAGCTTCAGCGCAGCGGAGATGATGAGCGCTGCGGCCAGTAGTGATGTGAGGACGATCGATGCGATTCTCATGGCGGCTCCTGGCGGAGCCGTGTGGGTCCAACCCGCACGCGGTGCTCCGCAGTCTGCACTTTCGACATTAGTCGAAGCCGCATATCACGGCATCCTCGTATATCAGCGAGCGCGAGCCAGGCCGGAGACCTCCCAGGCCGCCTCGATCATTCGGAAGATTTCGTCCACCGCGGCCTCCGGGTCGGGCGCCTCGCGGGCCAGTGAAAATGCGTCGATCACGAATCTCGCGATTGTCCGGCAGGCCGTTGTGGTCTGGGAGAGATCGAGGTCGGCGGCGATGGCTGTGGCCAGCGATTCCGCATGGCGCAGCCTCATCGACTTCTCGTACTCGGTCAGGGCGGGTGACTCGTCGATCATGCGCCAGATCGGGGTGGCGCTCTCCGCTGCGCAATGCCGCACCATGGCGTGGATCTCGCGGCGTAGTGCAGGGATGAGCGACTCGTCCGGCGTGCATTCGGTGACCGCCCGAGTGAGGCGTTGTTCGAAGTTGTCGTCCTGGTCGAACACCAGGGCCTCTTTCGAAGCGAAGTGGGAGAAGAGGGTGGTGACGGCCACGTCTGCCTCGGCGGCCACGTCACGGATGCCCACCGCGTCGTACCCGCGTTCCAGGAACAGCCGCAGGGCGCTGTCGGCGATCTTCTGGCGGGTCGCGGCCTTCTTGCGCTCGCGGCGTCCGGGCGGCTCGGTCATCGACTGAGGCTATCAGGTAGAAAACCATAGCTGTTTCAAAAAGCTAACCGTTAGTGTTAACGTCGATCGCATGAAGAAAGTGAGCTTCGCCGAGTTCGGCGGTCCAGATGTACTGCAACTCCTCGACGCCGAGGAGCCCCACGCGGGCCCCGGTCAGGTCCGCGTCGCCGTGCGGGCGGCGGGGGTGAATCCCGTCGACTGGCGGATCCGTGAAGGCCAGTTCCAGCAGGCCGATCCGATCGAGTTGCCTGCCGGGGTCGGGATCGACGCCTCCGGGGTCGTGGATGAGATCGGCGAGGGTGTCGAGGGTGTCGAGGTCGGCGACCACGTATTCGGGGAAGGTTCGAGCACCTATGCCGAGTTCGCTGTGCTGTCGGCCTGGGCCCGCATGCCCGAGGGCTTGAGGTTCGAAGAAGCGGCCGGGTACCCCGCCGTGGTGGAGACCGCGCTGCGCATCATCGGCGAGGTCGGGGTGCAGTCCGGGCAGACGCTGCTGGTCAGCGGTGCGTCCGGGGGAGTCGGCTCGGCGGTACTGCAAATCGCCCGCGAGCGCGGCATCACGGTGATCGGCACGGCTGGGGCCGCGAACCAGGACTACCTGCGCAGCCTGGGTGCACTCGCCACCACCTACGGCGAAGGCTGGGCCGAACGAGTGCGTGAGCTCGGCCATGTCCACGCAGCTCTGGATCTGGCCGGATCAGGCGTGCTCGACGAGCTCGTCGAGTTGACCGGAGATCCGCAGAAGGTCGTCTCCATCGGCGATTTCGGTGCGTTGGAGCGCGGTGTCCGATTCTCGGGCGTGGCCGGGAGCATGCCGGATGCGCTCGCTGAGGCCGTCGACCTCATCTCGCGGGGAAAGCTCCACATCCCGGTCGAGAAGTCGTACACGCTCGCCGACGCCGCGGCGGCGCATATCGACAGCCATGCGGGTCACACGCGTGGGCGACGGGTCGTGATCGTCTGATCCGTTTCTGCGCTGAGCAAACCGCGCGAACGAATCCGTCTGCGCCGTGATTTCCGAGGACGCTCCGTGGGCTCGATCGGCGCGCGGAGCGGCCAGGGCATGCGTTGGGGCGAACGGCTGTCGTGTCGGCTGTGCATGCGGCTGATGCGGCTCAGCTGCGGGTGTGGACGCGGCGGATCCTGACTGCGTCGACGATCGACGAGGTTTTTGCCTGATTCCGGTCGGCTCGTACGCCGGACGGGGCTTGCCTGCTTTGACCCGGCCGCTGGTGGGACCTCGGTTGACCGGCGGTGCCGCTCAGCGGTATTCGACCGCCAGGTCCGCGTAATCGAGCCAATGGGGTGTCGGTTGAACGTCCAAGTATGCGGTGAAACGGTCGAGCAGGTACTGCCAGCGTGGGCCGAGGTTTGCGGCATCGTCGGGGGGAACGTGGCGGCGGACGAGTTCCAGGTTGGTGACCACGCCGACCTGGGTCAGGTGTAGTTCGAGGGCGCCGTCGTCGACTCTGGCGAGCAGCTCGTTCGGGGCCGAGCAGTGGTCGACGTGCACGGTGAGCGGCCCAGGCACCGGGCCCTCGGCGGGTTCGATGATGAGGTCGGTGCCCGTCCCCGAGACCGCACCGAACCAGCGCACGATCTGCCGGGGTTCGGTACATGCCGCCCACACCTCGAGCACCGGATGGCGAAACGAGCGCAGATAGTGCAGAAGTACGAGGTCATCGGGGCAATCGTGTTCCGGCCGCACCTCGCCGAGCATCGACATCGTCGTCATGGGCGTACCTCCCGGAGCGGTTGTCTTGTGCAGAGTATTTCCCATGTGCTGGTCCCGAATCCGGAATCGGCGCAATCGGATGGACAGCGCGATGATCGGGTTCCCGGCGAGAAGCGTGTTGCGACGGATTCAGGTCATGCGGTCTGCGCGGTGTAGGCCAGATTGAGCACGCCGGAACCGAGGGTCTCGGACTTCACCAGCGTCAGCGGCCGAGGCGTGGTGTCCTCGAACAACCGCTGACCGTGACCGACGAGGATCGGGTGGACGAGCAAACGCAGCTCGTCGAGCAGGCCGTTGGCCAGCAGCCAACGTACGGTTGTCGCGCTGCCCGACATCTGGATATCGCCCTCGGTCTGCTCCTTTGCCTCGCGCACGCCGACGGCGATATCTCCGGAGATGATCGTGGTGTTGTTCCACCCGGCCTTCTCCAAGGTGTTCGACACGACGAACTTCGGAATGTTGTTGAAGAATTCGGCGGTCTCGGCGTCCTCGGAGGTCGGCCAGTACTGCGACCATTCCTCATACAGCGTGCGACCCATCAGAAACGCGCCCGCGGCCTGCATACCAGCACCGATCACCGCTCCCATCTCGTCGTCGAAATAGGGAAAGTGCCACTGATCGGGTGCTTCGACGACACCATCGAGCGAGGTGAAGAAATTCGAGACGATCTTGCCCATGTGCTGATCCTTCGCGGTCGGGGACAACGGTGCGCTGGCCGGGCCGACGGGACAGCGTTACATGTAAGGACGCAGCGACACGGCGGAATTCACCGGTTTCCCGCGACCGGCTGTCCGTTGCGGTCTACGGAGCCGAAAAGAGCTCGATCGCGGCGGCCTCGATAGTGGGTTCGCTGAGCAGGACCGCGGCCGCGGCAGGCCCGAGCGGGACGAAGCTGTCCGCGCTGGTGACCCGCGCGAGGCGGCCGGTGAACCCGCCATCGACCAGGGCAGCACACACCGATTCCGAAACACCACCGCTGCGCCGGGTTTCGTCGGCCACCAACACGTTGCCGGTGATGTCGGCGTGGTGGCGCAGGTCGTCGAGGGGGAGTGGGGTGAGCCAACGCAGATCGAGAACGCGGGCGCTGATGCCACGCGCGGCGAGTCGGCGGGCGACGCGCAGGCTCATCGGTACCCCGTTGCCGAAGGTGACGATGGCGAGGTCGGTGCCGTCGCCGTAGATCCTGGACCGGCCGATCGGGACGTGCTCGGCAGTGGTTGCGGGTGCCAGCCAACCATCGTCGTCGGGTTCGTGCAGGTCACGGGTGTGGTAGAGGGCAATCGGCTCGATGATGACGCACACTCGTCCGTCCACCCGCGCGGCGGACACGCAGGTGCGCAACAGGGCGGCGGCGTCGTCGGCACGCGCGGGCACGGCGACCACGAGTCCTGGGATATCGCGCAATGCCGCGAGGGAATTGTCATTGTGGAAATGGCCGCCGAAGCCTTTCTGATAAGCGAGCCCCGCGATCCGCACCACCATCGGATTGCGGTAGCGGCCCTCGGAGAAGAACGACAGGGTGGCGGCCTCACCCCGCAGTTGATCGAGGGCGTTGTGTACGTACGCCAGGTACTGGATCTCGGGAATCGGCACGAATCCCGCCAACCCCGCACCCAGTGCCGTTCCGAGCACACTCTGCTCATCCAGCAGGGTGTCGAATATCCGCCGCGCCCCGAACTCCTTGCGCAATCCCTTCGTGACGCCGTAGACGCCGCCTTTGCGGCTCACGTCCTCCCCGAACACCAGGACGTCGCGATCGCGCGCCAGTAAGTCGCGCAGGGTGTGGTTGATGCTCTGCGCCAGCGTCATTGGAACTTGTTCAGCCGCAACCAGTTCAGTGCCGGCGATGGCAGAGTCTTCGTGCGCGGCGTTCACGCCCCGCAACACATCGGCGCGCACGAGGTCCGGATGCGCCGGAGCGAGCGGCGCCATCACCTCCGCCGCGGACGTGAGCTTCGGAGTGTCCGAGAGTTCCTCCGCCACATCAGCAACATGCTCGGCGATCGCATCGTAGCGAGCGAGGATCTCCTCCAGTGTGCAGACTCCGGTGGTTATCAGCATGCGCGACGTGGCGGCGACCGGGTCGCGGGATAGGTCGGCATCAATCGCAGTGGGATCCCGATAGGCGGTTTCGACATCCGAACCCGCATGGCCGAGAAGGCGGACCGTGCGCAGCCGCAGGAACGCCGGCGTGCGTTGGGCACGAACCCAATTCACGGCTTCGATCGCGGCACCGAAGGCGTCGAGCAGATCACAGCCATCTGCGTCGAAGTAGCGCAACCCGGGCCGTTGGCCGTAGGCGGCAGGGATCCAATCAGGCGGGGTCGGCACGCTGATCCCGATGCCGTTGTCCTCGCATACGAACAGGATCGGCATGCCGACGCCGAGATGGGCGGTGTGGACGGCGGCATTGATCGCGCCGGTCGCGGTGGAGTGGTTGGCGGACGCGTCTCCGAATGTGCAGAGCGCCACCGCATCTTCCGGCCACTCCCGAGGTATTCCGAGCCGAGCGCCCCGATCGAGAGCGAATGCCAGCCCCACCGCCCGCGGCAGATGCGAAGCGATGGTTGACGTCTGCGGAATCACCCCGGCGGCCTTGCTTCCGAACACCTTGTGCCGACCACCGGAAATCGGATCAGCTGCCGCCGCAACAACACCGAGCAACACATCCCGAACCGGATCCAGCCCCGCTATCCGCCGCGCTCGCTGCACGAAGAACGCTCCCGACCGGTAATGCAACAACGCAGGATCACTCACCCGCGTTGCTGCCGCCAGCACCGCGTTCCCCTCATGCCCCGACGACCCGATGCTGTAAAAACCCCGCCCCGCCCGCCCCAACCGCCGCGCCGCCACATCCAACTGCCGACTCGTCACCTGAGACTCGAAGAGCTCGACGCAGAGCGCTCCACTCACCCCGGCAGCCACCAGTTCACCGGGTAGCCGTGCAGATCCCGGCACCGCCGCCGCCACAGCCGCACGGAACCGCCGTTCGAGCTCCTGCTCACTCATCGCGGGACTACGGCGACCGCTCGCGGACCCAGACCATGCCCGCCAGCGTACGGCTGGCAGGCACGCAGTCGGCCACGCCGCGCTGCGGCTCGAGTGCGTATCGGCTTCCACGCCGCTACGAGCCGGGTAGGCCCGCAGCCGGAGTGGTGGCCGCAGGCAGTTTCAGCCTTCGGCACCCGCTCCCGACGAGAGTAAAATTCTCCCTGTTCAAGCCGCCCCACGACGCGGAAGTAGCCTGCTGGACGGCAGGACTGTCCGTTGGCCGGTTCCGTCAGTGGTCGTCGACTCGCCCGCACACCAGTGGAAGGCAACGATCATGGGCATCGCAATGAGCATGCGCGAGTATCTCGACGAGCACCACGTCCACTACGACGTGACCGAGCATGACAAGACCCCCACCTCGGCCAGGACCGCGCAGGTCAGCCATATACGCGGCCGGGAGCTCGCGAAGGGGGTCGTGCTGAAGAAGAACGGGGACTTCATGGTGGCCGTACTTCCGGCCAACCGACTCCTCGACCTGGTCGAGGCCGGGTCGGTCGTCGGTGAATCGGTTCGGCTCGCTTCCGAAGACGAGGCGGCCGCGCTGTTCCCGGACTGCGCGACCGGCGCCATCCCGGTGATGTCCGAGCCGTACCGCGTGCCCTGCGTGGTCGACGACCACCTCGGCAACCGGGACGACATCTACTTCGAAGGCGGCGACCACGGCACCCTCGTCCATATGGCGGGCGCGGAGTTCGATCGGTTGATGTCGCACTTCCCGCACGGCAATCTCACCCTGTAGACCACACCCGCGCAGATGCGGGCGAGGTGAATGCTCAGTGCCGAGAACCGGGCGTGCGAGCACCCGCGCGGCGGGCTGGTGCCGGCGCGGGGTTCGCACGTCCTAGCGCGGAATCAGTCCTCGTCCAGCTCCAGGCGCACGCCGAACTCCTCGATCAGAACACGGGCGTGCTCGTCGGTCGCGAGCACAAAGATGCTTTCTCCCGACTGCTCTTGCTCGACGGCCAGGAAGGTTCTGCCATTGCCAGGGTCGAGTCTGGGCATCTGGTCCCAGATGCCCATGTGGTCCAGGCCGTCCCCATCGTGCCGCATCAACCATTCGAAGACTTCGCCATTGCAGACGAATCGCAGCACATCGAGCTCGTCCGAGTCGGTGATCAAATTGACATCGCCAATGGTCATGGCGCCACCACTGCACCTCGCCGCGTCCTCCAACATGCTGGCGTAGGCGCTTTCCAGATCCTCGACACCTTCGGCGTACACCGAGATCGCCACTCCGAAATCGGTCAGTGCGTAGGACAACTCCTCGTTGTCCAGCTCCTCGTGCTGCCGGTCGACGTCATCGGCGAGAACTTCTTGTGCGGTGTCGGGGGAGATCATGCCGAGCGAGACCAGTCGCTCGGCGAGGTTGGCATAGGTCGGCGCGTGTGTAGCTGTCACACTCGCACTTCTACGGTGGAGATGTAGCGATCGCAAGCAGGGCACTTCCCACGAACGGCCATCCGGCTCTGTGGTACCGACCCGCCGGTGAACCGCACATCGGGTTACGGGGTCGGCCTCCGCGAGCCGTGTCGAAAGCGGGAACCAGCGATCAGCGCAGCGAAGCCGCTGCGGCGCGGTCGAGCAACCAGGTCGTCGACTCCGAACCCGAAGCGCCCGCGGCCGGGACATCGACCGGTTCCGCACCCGCGATGGCAGCCGCCACCGCATCGGCTTTCGCCCCACCACCGACCACCAGCACTACATGGCGGGCGTGGCGGATTGCGGGCAAGGTCAGGGTGACGCGGACCGGGGGCGGTTTGGGGGAGTTGATGACCGCGACGACGAGTTCGTGTTCTTCGCGTACCGCGTCGGTATCGGGGAACAGCGAATTGATGTGCCCTTCGCCGCCCATACCGAGCAGATGCAGGTCGAAGGCTTTGTGCTCGGCCAGGTGCGCGTGCACCGCCGCAGAGTATTCGGCCGCCGCGGCCACCGGGTCGGGGTATTCGCCGTCGGAGGTCGCCACCGGATGCACGCGGTGCGGGTCCACCGGCACATGGTCGAGCAGGGCCTCGCGGGCTTGGAGTTCATTGCGTTCCGGGTCGCCTGCGGGAACGAATCGCTCGTCGCCCCAGAACACGTCCAGTCGTGACCAGTCGATGTCGCCGGGGGTTTCGCGGACCTTTTTCAGCAGGTCGATGCCGGTGCCGCCGCCGGTGAGCACCACCGACGCCGAACCGCGCTCGGCCTGCGCCGCGACGACGATCCCGACGAAGCGTTTGGCCGCCGCGGCGACCAAGGCATCGGCGTCGGGATGCACCTCGACGGTATCGCCGGGGAACTCCGAATCGGTGCTGCTAGTCATAGGTCACCCTTTCGATTCCGGCCAGCGCCTCGGCATAGATGTCGTCGGCGTCGAGCCGGCGCAGCTCTTCGGCGAGGCAGTCCCGAGCTTCCCTGCGCGCCAACGCGATCCGCTGATCCGGTTCCCCGGTGCGGGTGAGTGTGGCGGTGACACCGGTCTGCGGGCGGGTGATACCGATCGACACCGTCGGCCGATGCAGCTCCACCTGCAGTGCGCCCGTGCGTCGATACACCGGGCAGTCCAGACGTCCGGCGAGCCAGCCGGCCAGGATGTCGAGTGCCGGTTCGTCGCGCAGCCCCGACACCGTCACCGATTCGACGGGGTCGAACGGTGGTTCGTCCATCGCGGCCGCCAGCAAGGCTCGCCAATAGGTGATCCGGCTCCACGCCAGATCGGTGTCGCCGGACGCGTAAGAGTCGAGCCGCTTTTTGATGGTGGCCTGCGGGTCGGCGGCGAAGGTGGCATCGGTGATTCGCCGGGTGGCCAGCCTGCCGACCGAGTCCTTGGACGGGAACTCCGGCGCGCCGCGCGGCCACCACGCCACCACAGGTGTGTCCGGCAGCAGGAACGGGATGACGACGCTGCTCTCGTGATTGATGAGCTGGCCCTGCAACCGCAGCACGATCACCTCGGCCGCGCCCGCGTCCCCACCGACGCGGATCTGGGCGTCCAGGCGGGTCTCGGCATCACGGTCGCCGCGTGCCAGCACGACCACCCGGCAGGGATGCTCGCGGCTGGCGTCGTTGGCGGCGTCGATCGCGTCCTCGGCCTCTGAGCTGTCGAGCGTGCACACCACCAGGGTGAGGACCCGGCCCATGGTGATGACGCCATTGCTCTCACGCAGCAGCACCAGCCGTTTGGTGACCTCGCCGGTGGTGGTGTCGGGCATGTCGACGATCACGGGCGCCGCCATTCCCGGCCGGTGCGAGCCAGCATTTCATCGGCGGATTCCGGTCCCCAGGTGCCTGCCTCGTACTGTTCCGGTTTGCCGACCGCCGCCCAATGGTCGAGCACCGGATCGAGGATGCTCCAGGACAATTCGACCTCCGCGTTGACCGGGAACAGGGAAGGAACTCCGAGCAGCACGTCCAGGATCAGTCGTTCGTAGGCCTCGGGGGAGGACTCGGTGAACGCTTCGCCGTAACTGAAATCCATATTGACATCGCGCACCTCCATCCCCGATCCCGGCACCTTGGAGCCGAACCGCATGGTGATGCCCTCATCCGGCTGCACCCGGATGACCAGCGCGTTCTGGCCCAGCTCCTCGGTCATCGTCTGGTCGAAGGGCAGATGCGGCGCCCGCTTGAACACCACGGCGATCTCGGTGACGCGCCGGCCCAGGCGCTTACCGGTGCGCAGATAGAACGGCACACCCGCCCAACGCCGGGTATTGACCTCGAGGGTCAGCGCGGCATAGGTCTCGGTGCGCGAATCCGGATCGAAGCCCTCCTCATCGAGCAGGCCGACGACCTGTTCGCCGCCCTGCCAGCCCGCCGCGTACTGGCCGCGCGCGGTGGTCTCGTCCAGCGGTTCGACCAGTGTGGTCGCGGAGAGGACTTTGATCTTCTCCATCTGCAACTGGTTGGGAGCGAAGCTGATCGGCTCCTCCATCGCGGTGAGCGCGAGCAGTTGCAGCAGATGATTCTGGATGACGTCACGGGCGGCGCCGATGCCGTCGTAGTACCCCGCGCGACCGCCGAGGCCGATGTCCTCGGCCATGGTGATCTGCACATGGTCGACGTAGTTGGCGTTCCAGATCGGATCGAACAACTGGTTGGCGAAGCGCAACGCCAAGATGTTCTGCACCGTCTCCTTGCCGAGATAGTGGTCGATGCGAAACACCGTCTCCTCCGGGAACACCCGGTTGACCAGTGCGTTGAGTTCGCGTGCGCTGGCCAGGTCGTGTCCGAACGGCTTCTCGATCACCACCCGCCGCCACAGCGTACGGCCGTGCACCTGCGCCGGTTTGGCGAGCCCGTGTTCGGAGAGCTGGTCGAGCACCACCGGGAACATGGCAGGCGGAATCGACAGGTAGAAGGCGTGATTGCCGCCGGTGCCGCGTTCGGCGTCCAAACCTGCCAGCGTCGTGGCCAGCTGCGCGAAGGCAGCGTCGTCCTCGAAAGAACCTTGGACGAAACGGATGCCTTCGGCGAGGTGGTCCCACACCTCCTGCCGGAACGGTGTGCGCGAGTGCGCCCGGACCGCCTCCAGCACGATATCGGCGAAATCGGCGTCGCCCATATCGCGGCGGGCGAAACCCACCAGCGCGAAACCCGGGGGCAGCAGCCCCCGGTTCGCCAGGTCGTAGATGGCCGGCATGAGCTTCTTCCGGGACAGATCTCCGGTGACGCCGAAAATCACCATGCTGCACGGTCCCGCGATCCGCGGTACCCGCTTGTCCCGTCCGTCGCGCAGTGGGTTACGCCACCCGGCTGTGGTCGCTGCGTGTCCGGTACCGGCCATCAGGGTCAGTTACCCCCGGCCGCGGACAGTTCCTGTGCGGTGGCCGAAAGCAGTTCCTCCCACGACTTCTCGAATTTGTCGACGCCTTCGCGTTCGAGCACAGCGAACACATCGTCGAGGTCGATGCCGACGGCCGTCAGCTTGTCGAACACCTCCTGCGCCGCGGCAGCGGTACCGGAGACGGCGTCGCCACGGATCTCACCGTGATCGGCCACCGCTTCCAGAGTCTTCTCCGGGAGGGTGTTCACCGTGTTCGGCGCCGCCAGCTCGGTGACGTACATCGTGTCGGAGTAGTCCGGGTTCTTCACCCCGGTCGACGCCCACAACGGCCGCTGACGGTTACCGCCCATGGCCGCGAGGTGGGTGTAGGTCGAGGTGTGCGCCCCGCCGTCGAAGACGTCCTGGTATTCGGCGTAGGCGAGCCGGGCGTTGGCCACACCGGCCTGGCCGCGCAGGGCCAGCGCCTCCGGCGAGCCGATCGCTTCGAGCCGCTTATCGATCTCGGTGTCCACCCGGGACACGAAGAACGAGGCCACCGAATGGATGTAGGCCAGATCGTGGCCCGCGGTGCGTGCCTTGCGGAGGCCGTCGAGGTAGGCGCCCATCACCGAGCGGTACCGGGCGACCGAGAAGATCAGCGTGACATTGACGCTGATGCCCTCCGCGATCACCGCGGTGATCGCGGGCAGGCCCTCTTCGGTGGCCGGGATCTTGATGAACAGGTTGGGCCGGTCGACGATCTTCCACAGCTCGACCGCCTGCGCGGTGGTCTTCTCCGCGTCGAAGGCCAGCCGCGGATCGACCTCGATGGAGACCCGGCCGTCGACCCCGCCGGTCTCCTCGAACACCGTGGCCAGCACATCGCAGGCCGCGCGCACGTCGTCGGTGGTGATGGTGCGGATGGCGGCGTCCGCGTCGGCACCCTGGGCGGCCAGCGCCGCGACCTGGGCATCGTAGGCGTGGCCCTTGCTCAATGCGCCCTGGAAGATGGTCGGGTTGGTGGTCACTCCGACCACGCCGCGGGTCGCGATGAGTTCCGCGAGATTGCCGGAATTGATCCGGTCGCGGGACAGATCGTCGAGCCAGACCGACACTCCGGCCGCACCGAGGGCGGCGACGTTCTCGTTCTGTGCCATGAGCACTTATCCCTTCACGTTGCTGAGCGTGCGCTGGGCGGCGGCCACGACGGCCTCGGTCGTGAAGCCGAACTCGCGGAACAGGGTCTTGTAATCGGCGGAAGCGCCGAAGTGCTCGATGGAGACGATCTCGCCCGCATCACCGGCGAACCGGTGCCACGGCATCGCGATACCGGCCTCGACTGTCACCCTTGCGGCGACCGACGGCGGCAGCACCTCGTCGCGGTAGGCCTTGTCCTGCGCGTCGAACCACTCCACGCACGGCATCGAGACCACGCGGGTGCCGATACCCTGCTCCTCCAGCGTAGTGCGCGCCTCGACGGCGAGCTGGAGTTCCGAACCGGTGGCGATCAAGATCACCTGCGGGGTTCCGGTCGAAGCCTCGGCCAGGATGTAGCCGCCCTTCGACACGCCCTCGTAGCTGGTGCCCTCCTGGACCGGCAGGTTCTGCCGGGTCAGCGCCAGCGCCGACGGGCCGTCCTGATGCGGGAGCTCCGACACCGAGAAGTGCGAGCTGTGCTCGCTGCTGTCGCGCTCGAGGATGGTGCGCCAGGCGTAGGTGGTCTCGTTGGCGTCGCCGGGGCGGACCACGTTCAGGCCGGGGATGGCGCGCAGCGCGGCCAGATGCTCGATCGGCTGGTGGGTGGGGCCGTCTTCACCGAGACCGATGGAGTCGTGGGTCCAGACATAGGTGACCGGGATCCGCATCAGCGCGGCCAAGCGCACCGCCGGACGCATGTAGTCGCTGAACACCAGGAAGGTGCCACCGTAGGGGCGGGTCGGGCCGTGCAGCGCGATGCCGTTGAGGATCGAGCCCATGGCGTGCTCGCGGACACCGAAGTGCAGCGTGCGGCCGTACGGGCTGGTCTTCCACATGCCGGTGGAGATCGACTCGGGACCGAAGCTCGGCACATCGGGCATGGTGGTGTTGTTGGATTCGGCGAGGTCGGCCGAACCGCCCCACAGCTCCGGCAGCACCGGCGCCAGCGCGGCCAGCACCTTGCCCGAGGCCTTACGGGTGGCCACACCGGCCGGATCCGCCGCGTAGGTGGGCAGATTCGCGGCCCAGCCCGCGGGCAGCTCGCGCTTGGCCAGACGATCGAATAGGGCCTTGTTCTCCGGGTTGGCCTGCGCCCACGCGTCGAAGCCCTGCTGCCAGTCCTGATGCGCCTGCTGTCCGCGGTCGACCGCCTTGCGGGTGTGCGCGATGACGGCGTCGTCGACCTGGAAGCTGCGCTCCGGATCGAAACCGAGGATCTTCTTGGTGGCGGCCACCTCGTCGCCGCCGAGCGCGGCACCGTGCGAGGCGCCGGTGTTCATCTTGGTGGGCGCCGGGTAGCCGATGACGGTGCGCAGCACGATGATCGACGGCTTGCCGGTCTCGGCCTTGGCGGCCTCGATGGCGGCCTCGATCGCGACGACGTCCTCGCCGCCCTCGACGGTCTGCACATGCCAGCCGTAGGCGGCGTAGCGGGCGGCGACGTCCTCGGTGAAGGCGATGGTGGTGTCGTCTTCGATGGAGATCTTGTTGTCGTCGTAGATCACGACCAGGTTGCCCAGCTGCTGGGTGCCCGCAAGCGAGGACGCCTCGGAGGTGACGCCCTCTTCCAGGTCACCGTCGGAGGCGACGACGTAGATGAAATGGTCGAACGGACTGGCGCCGGGCGCGGTGTCCGGATCGAACAGGCCGCGCTCACGACGGGCCGCCATCGCCATACCGACCGCGGAGGCCAGGCCCTGGCCGAGCGGGCCGGTGGTGATCTCGACGCCGTCGGTGTGGCGGAACTCCGGGTGGCCCGGGGTCAGCGAGCCCCACTTGCGCAGGTTCTTCAGATCGTCGAGCTCGAGCCCGAAGCCGGCCAAGTACAGCTGGATGTACTGGGTGAGGCTGGAGTGACCACACGAGAGCACGAAGCGGTCGCGGCCCGCCCAGCTCGGATCGCTGGGATCGTGGTTCATGACGCGCTGGTAGAGCACGTAGGCCAGCGGCGCGAGGCTCATCGCGGTACCGGGGTGACCGTTGCCCGCGTTCTGGACCGCGTCGGCGGCCAGCACCCGGATCGTGTCGACCGCCTTGGTGTCCAGGTCCGTCCAGTCGGCCGGGTGGTTCGGCTGGGTGAGGGCGCGGATGTCGTCTGTCACTGACACGACCGAGGTTCTCCTGACATTGGTTTCGTCGACGATGGCGGGGTGGGCGGTGGCATGACGTACGGCAACGCAGAAAAGCGCGTGCCGGATGTACCTACCACCCTAGATGTGCCCGCGACCGGCCGCGCACGAACCCGGGGGAAATCCGCCGCTCGGCGGCGTGGCGTGCCACGCGCCCGTGGCGGGGCTGCGCATCCGGTGCCGGTCGCAGCGAATGTGTCCCTCGCCACGAAAGGGCGCCGGAGTGCGTGAACCGCCGCTGTTCACGCCGGGTGTGGGCGGTAACCCGCGAGTGAACGGGCGGTCGCCGGGGCAGGGGGCGCGGGTCGGTGCGCTGTGGGCGTGGGTCTACCATCGTCTGTAGTAGTGGCCGCGCCGCAGCTGCGCGCTGCTCGTTCCACAGTCGGATGCGATGCACAGCGTGCGAGGAGAGACAGTGCGGATCGGTCAACAGCCGGGGGTCGGCGGTGCGCACGACTCCTCACCGGCCCTGGCGGATCGGGTCACCGGTGACGGCCCGTTGTCGAAAGCCTTGCGTCGTCCGCTGGCGTATATCGCGCTGACCAAGCCGCGCGTCATCGAACTGCTGCTGGTCGCCACCATCCCGACCATGTTGCTCGCCGATCGCGGCGAGGTAGACATCCGCCTGATCCTGGCCACCCTGTTCGGCGGCTGGATGGGCGCCGCGAGCGCGAACACCCTCAATTGTGTCGCCGACGCCGATATCGACAAGGTGATGAAGCGGACCGCCAAGCGTCCGCTGGCGCGCGACGCGGTGCCGACCTCACACGCGTTCGTCTTCGGTGTCGTGCTCGGTATCGGTTCGTTCGCCTGGCTGTGGTGGCAGGCCAACTTGCTCAGCGGCGTGCTGGTGGTCGTGACGATCCTGTTCTACGTCTTCGTCTACACCCTCGGGCTCAAGCGTCGCACCTCGCAGAACGTGGTGTGGGGCGGTGCCGCCGGATGCATGCCCGCGCTGGTCGGTTGGTCGGCGGTCACCGGCACCATCGGCTGGCCCGCGATCGCGCTGTTCGGCGTCATCTTCTTCTGGACGCCGCCGCACACCTGGGCGCTGGCCATGCGCTACAAGGAGGACTACCGCGCGGCCGGTGTGCCGATGCTGCCGGTGGTGGCCACCGAGCAGACCGTCACCAAACAGATCGTCATCTACACCTGGCTGACCGTGCTGACCACGCTGGCGCTCGTCCCGGCCACCGGCGTGATCTACGCGGCCGTCGCGCTCGTCGCAGGTGCCTGGTTCCTGCTGATGGCCCACCAGCTCTACTCGGGTGTGCGTCGCGGTGAATCGGTGAAGCCGCTGCGACTGTTCCTGCAGTCCAACAACTACCTGGCCGTGGTGTTCTGTGGCCTTGCCATCGATTCGGTGCTCGGCTGGACGACCATCGGCGAGGTCCTCTTCGGCTGAGGCCCCCGGCCCGGGATCATCGGGCCGGAGTCATGTGTTGTCTGGTGCCGATGTAGCCGTCCGGCCGTACCAGGATCTGTGTCCCGTCGACGGCGTCGTAGGCGTTGTATGCATGACCCTCCACGTCGATGACGGCACCTTCACCCGCCGGCTCGCCCGGTCTCACCACCACATACGCCCGCACTCCGGGTTCGGCGGGCAGCTCACCGGCCGCCCCGAAGCGCAGCAGCGTCGCGTGCGGGCCGCGGAACAGATCGAACAGGCGCACGGCGTTCCCGGCGGCGTCCTTCAACGGCGCGTCCGGAGCGCGGTCGCCGACCGCGACGCGCCCGGTGTCGGCCGGATTGCGGTAGGTGAGGTCGAGCTGACGGGTCTGTTCGCCGCGTTCCATCGCGTCCTCGGCGCCCTCGACCAGCTTGTCCAGCAGGTCGGTGCTGATGCCGAGTACCCGAGCGGCCACCGCCCGCCGCTCCGGTTCGTAGGTCTGCAGCGGCCCTGGATCACCGTCGATCGCGGCCGCGAGTTTCCAGCCGAGGTTGTAAGCATCCTGGATGCCGGTGTTCATGCCCTGACCGCCGGTCGGCGGATGCACATGGGCGGCATCGCCGGCCAAGAACACCCTTCCGCTACGGAATCGTTGCGCCAGCCGGATATTGGGGCGCCATACGGTGACCCAGGCGAGCTCGGTCAGGTTGAGATCCTCGCGTGCGGAGTACCGGTGTAGGTACTCCTGCAAGGTCGCGAGGGTGGGCTCGGCGTCTCCGTCGAGTGGTGCGGCGAATTGGAAGTGGCGTCCACCGGGCAAGGGGGACAGGGCGATTCCCGCCATGGGGTTGGCCGCGGCGGCGAACCAATGACCGTAGTCGTGGTCGAGCGCGTCGGCGCGGACATCGCCGAGCAGCATGCGCAGGGAATCGTCGGTCGTCCCTTCGAACGCGATGGCGAGAGCCTTGCGGACGGTGCTGGCGCCGCCGTCTGCGCCGACGAGATAGGCGGCGCGCACGGTCTCGGTGGCACCGTCACGCGCTATGACGGCTGTGACGCCGTCCGCGTCCTGATCGAAGGACTCGAGCGCCGTGCCGAGCTCGACCCGGACCCCGAATTCGGCGAGGCGCTCGCGCAGGATCGCCTCGGTCCTGGATTGCCCGAGCATCCGCAGGTTCGGGTACGGGATCGCGGGCGTCGGCTCGACCGGGTCACTCATCCGGTGCTCGCCTGCGAACTGTCCATCCAGGTAGGCGCGCATGACCGGCGCGGACGCCGCGGCAGCGTCGATGGCGTCGAAGACGCCGAGATCGTCGAAGACCTCGAGGGTGCGGGGCTGGATGCCGTCGCCGCGTGAGCCCGCGAAGAACTCCGCGGCCCGATCGATGAGACGTACCGCGATGCCGCGGCGTGCGAGGTCGATGGCCAGGGTGAGGCCGGTGGGGCCTGCGCCTGCGATGAGTACGGGGTGCTGCATGGGAACTCCTGAGCCGGACAGTGATTTTGTTCTGAATCAACATTCAGTGAATACATATTCAGTATTGGAGTTGATAGGTTGCGATGTCAAGGAGGTGATGTGGTGGCCAGCCGCAAAGAGCGATCGGTGGAGACCGAACAGGCACTCAAGGACGCCGCGCAGCGGGTGTTCGCCGAACGCGGATACCTCAACACCAAGATCACCGACATCACGACCGCCGCCGGGCGCGCCGCCGGATCGTTCTACAACCACTTCGCGAGCAAGGAAGAGCTGCTGCAGGCGCTGCTGGCCGATCTGGCCGTGGCAGGCGATGAACAGGCCGAACAGCCCGGCCACAACCCGGATTTCAGCGATCCGGACGCCGTGCGATTCCATATCGCCGGTTACTGGAATTTCGCCAAGAAGAATGCCGTGGTGCTGCGGGCCATGGGTCAGGCTGCGATCGTCAACGAGGACTTCGCCCGTACGCTGAGCCGTTTCGGCGTCGACCAACGCGCCGATATCGCCGACCACCTGGACGGGCTGGCGGCCAAGGGGTTACAGCTGCCCAGCGGCGTGGACGCCAGCTTGGCGATGGTGTTCTACCTCGCCCAGGGCATTCTCACCGGCGTCGAGGACGGCGCGGTGCGGCTGTCCGACGACGAGGCGATCGAGGGGCTGACCCGCTTCATCTATCGCGGGCTCACCGGACGCGACTACTGACCTTCCTCACGGCAGCAGCACGATCGAGCCGGTGGTCTTGCGGCCCTCCAGGTCGCGGTGCGCCTGCGCGGCATCGGCCAGCGGATAGGTGGCGCCGACCCGGATCGCCAACGCTCCCTCGGCGATGGCTTCGAGCACTTCACCGGCCCGCCACAGCAATTCGGCACGATCGCGGGTGTAGTGCGCGAGCGTGGGCCGGGTGACGAACAGCGAGCCGCCGGAATTGAGCCGTTGCAGATCGAACGACGGCACGGGACCGCTCGCGGCACCGAACAGCGCCAGCATTCCGCGGATCCGCAACGATGCGAGGCTCGCGTCGAAGGTCGCGGCGCCGACACCGTCGTACACCGCGGCCACACCGACGCCGTCGGTCAGCGCGCGCACCCGCTCGGCCAGATCGTCGCCGTAGCGCAGGACCTCCTCGGCGCCCGCCGCGCGCGAGAGCGTCTCCTTCTCGTCCGAGGACACCGTGGTGATCACCCGGACGCCGCGCGCGGCCGCCATCTGGGTCAGCAGCAGGCCCACCCCGCCCGCGCCCGCGTGCACGAGCACGGTCTCCCCGGGCTCGGGCCGGTAGATCGACTCGATCAGGTAGTGCGCTGTCATTCCTTGCAGCAGCGCCGATGCCGCGATGGGTGGGTCGACCTCGTCGGGGACCGCGACGGCGACGGCTTCGTCGACGGCCACCAGCGGCGCATAGCTGCCTGGTGCGTTCGCCCACGCGACCCGATCACCAGGGCGGAAATCGGTGACCTCCGCGCCAACTTCGGCGACCACGCCGGTGCCCTCGGCGCCCGGGATGTAGGGGACCGGCTGCTTGTAGGTGCCGGTGCGGATATAGGTGTCGATGAAGTTGACGCCGATCGCGTCGGTGTCTACGAGCAGCTGACCGGGCCCGATCTGCGGGTCCGCCACCTCGGCGTAGGTCAGGACCTCGGGACCACCGTGCTCGGAAACCTGGATGGCGCGCATGGACTCAGTTCTACACCGCGACCACCCCGATCCGGCCGACCGCGGGGGTGGAGCTTTCCCTACCCGTCGGTAAACTGCGGGCATGAGTGCAGATGTCGCCACCGTGACCGCGCAGGTGCCGAGTTCCATCGTGGATTCGGTGAAGAAGTTCGTCGCCGACCACGGCGGTTCCGCGACCGCCGTCCTGCAGCCGATCGGCCGCATGGGCGTGCGGGTCACCCTCGTCGGCTCCGACGGGATCCTCGGTGACCGCGTCGTCGACGATCTCGCCATCGCGAAGGCGCTGGTCGAGCGGGTGGACGGGCTGAGTGAGGCCGACGAATGGGATCGTGAGCTGACCTCGATCGTCACCCCGCGCACCGGCCATTGGGCCAAGATGGCGGGCTGGGTCGCCAAGCAGACACGCTTCCCCAGGGCGCGCAACGAGCAATAGCAAGACCGCACCGGTTTGTGCGCCGTCACAGGCGCACGACCGGATTGCTGGTTGATTTCACAATCCAGCCGCCAACCCCTACTGGCCGGTAACTATCCGGGATACCGTGATCACTCCGAGATCAACCTCCGGGCCAGAAGGAATCGATATGACGGTCGTCGACTCGACTCGCCCGCGCCTGACAGTTTCCGGTCACCCGGTAACGACCCATCTGCGCGATGTCACCTCGCTCTCGCGCCGGATGGTCGGGCACTTCATCGAAAACGTCGCCCCCTGCGGGACATTGCCTGGCGATGCGCTGCAGGGCGATGTCACCGCCGTGACGCGGGTCTGTTTGGAACTCACGCTCAGCCTGCTCGACGGTCGCGGCCTGCCCGAGCAGATCGAGCAGATCGGTGACGCCGCCGCGGAATGGGCGCGCGAGGGCATCCCCATCGACACGATCAACCACGCCATCCACGAGGGCTTCAAACTCGGACTCGACGCGCTGCTCACCAATGCCTCACCGGCCGACTACGCCGACCTGGTGACCACCGCGCGGCGGCTGCTGGAAATCCTGGACACCATCACCACCACGGTCTCGATGGCCTATGTGCGCGAGTATCGCTCCGTGGTCAGCGAACACCACACGGCGGTGCACACCCTGACCTCGGCACTGCTCGGCGGGCACAGCACCTCGACCATGGCCAGGGAATGCGGTATCGAGATCGTCGACTCCTATGCCGTACTGGCACTGGCGATTCCGCCGCACGCGGACGAGACCTCACCCGAGGTCGACGGCAAGATCGTGGCGCGGCGTAAGCTGCGGCGAATCCAGGCCGAGTTGGCGAGGCGCTGCGGCGATCGCGCGTTATCGCTGCTGAGCGTCGACGGCGGCACGGTGCTGCTGCCGTCGGCCGATTTCGATGACGATGCGCTGGACGAGTTGATCTCCCAGTTGTCGGCGGCCGCACGGGTGTCGATCACCGCCACCGTCGTCCCGGCGGCGCCCGCCGATATCCCGGCCGCCTCCGAACAGGCCCACGATCTACTCGATACCGTGCAGCGGATCTCCGGTCTCGGCGGGTTGCACCGCTTCAACGATCTCGCGCTCGAATTCCAGATCACCCGGCCCGGTCCGGCACGCGAATATCTCAGCGGCATCCTCGATCCGCTGGATGAGCATCCGGAGTTGCTGGAGACGCTGCGTCAGCACATTGCCAACAACTTCAACCGTCAGCGCACGGCCCGGTTGATGCATATGCACACCAACACCCTCGACTATCGCCTCAAGCGAGTACGGATGCTGACCGGTTTCGACCCGACGCAACCGTCCGGGCTCTGGTATCTCACCTCGGCGCTGGTGGCGCGCAGCTATCGCGCCTCGTCTGCGCACTCCGCCTGATCTACCGCCTCGGCCCCCTGGAATTCCAGGGGGCCGAGGCATTTCTGTGCCGGGTGAGTCGAGCGTCACGAACAGATTAGTTGTGCAAAACTAAATTGCTCACTACCGTTCTCGGTGGAGGTGGTGATCAGATGACGGACTCGAATGAGCTCGCACTCGACCGACAGGTGTGCTTCGCGCTGTACTCGGCCTCTCGGGCGGTGACCCGGATGTACCGGCCGCTGCTGGACGAGTTGGGCCTGACCTATCCGCAATACCTGGTGCTGCTGGTGCTGTGGGAACGCGGCGAAGTGACCGTCAAGGACCTGGGCGCGGCTCTCGAACTGGATTCGGGGACGTTGTCGCCGCTGCTCAAACGGCTGGAATCGGCCGGGATGGTGCGGCGCAGGCGCGCGGCGGGCGACGAGCGTTCGGTGCTGGTCGAGACCACTGCCCAGGGGCAGGCACTGCGCGAGCGCGCCAAGTCGGTCCCGCGGCAGATCGGCTGCGCGACCGGTTTGGCCGGCGCCGATCTCGACGGATTCCGTGCGCAACTACGCGCGATCACCGCCTTCATCGACAACCAGCATTTGGCGCTGGACGACACCGAGGAGAACGCATGACCACCCTGTACACCGCCGAAGCCACCGCCACCGGAGCCGGACGCGGCGGCCACGTCCGCTCGACCGATACGGCCCTGGATCTGAGCCTGAGCATTCCGAAGGAACTCGGTGGCGCGGGCGGCGCGGGCACGAATCCCGAGCAGCTGTTCGCGGCGGGTTTTGCGGCGTGCTTCCACAGTGCGTTGCAGGTGGTCGCGCGACGGGAGAAGGTCGCGCTGAACGGCACCTCGGTCACCGGCGCGGTCGGCATCGGTCCCAACGGCGCGGGCTACGGGCTGTCGGTAGCGCTGACGGTCGACCTGCCGGGCGTCGAGCGGGAACAGGGCGAGGCGCTCATGGCCGCGGCTCATCAGGTGTGCCCGTACTCGAACGCCACCCGCGGCAATATCGACGTCCAGCTGACCCTGGCCTGAACACGGGTCAGGCTGCCGACACGGCCGGATCTGCGACCGGCGCGGGCACCGGCTCCCTCGTACGCAGTGAGGCCCACAGTGCGGCGGTGGCCGCCGTCGACGCGGCGGCGCCGCCCACATGAATCGCGACGAGCGCGGCGGGCACATCGGTGAAGTACTGCACGACGCCGACCAGCGACTGAGACGCGACGATGCCGAGCAGTACATACATCCGAGTGCGCACGGGCTTGGCGACGCCGACGGCCAGCAGGCCGAAGGCCAATCCGACGAGCAGTGCGAGGTAACCGACCAGCAGCTGCGAATGCAGATGCACCAGCGTCACGATCTCGACCTCGAGACGTTCGACAGGCCGGTCGATGCTCTTGTCGCCGGCATGCGGGCCCGCCGCTGTGACCAGGGTGCCCGCGACCAGCACGCCCGCAAGAGCGACACCGCTGAGCACGGTCAGCCAGCGCAGCGGGGCGGGGGCGCGGACGGTCTCCACGCCGTCGTCCGGTTCGCTGATCTTGGCGTACATGACCACGGCCAGCCACACCATCAGCATCGACGCCAGCAGATGCACGGCGACCGTCCACCAGAGCAGACCGGTGCGCACGGTGATACCGCCGATGATCGCCTGCACGACCGTGCCCGCGGGCATCAACCACGCGTAGACGAGCACCTCGTGCCTGCGTCGCGCCCTGACCACCGCGAGCACAATGAGCGCGGCGAACAGCGTGACGACGAAGGTCAGCAGCCGGTTACCGAACTCGACGGTCTGATGCAGCACCGGCACCTCGGACACACCCACCGGGGTGAAGCTGCCGGGGAAGCACTGCGGCCAGGTAGGGCAGCCGAGGCCGGACGCGGTGACGCGCACGATCGCGCCTGTCACCGAGATGCCGGCCTGCGAGGCGATGACCCCGGCGGCAATCAGGAGCTGGCCGCGCTGGGACAGCAGCGGCAGGCGGTCGACGAGACGCAGGAACGCGCGATACAGCACGTCACGATGGTAGCGGCACCGATTCGGCGGCCCGCAGGCGGACTACTACAAGTTGTCGTTTGAAGTCGTCGCTGGGGTAGCGAATCGGCGACCGTGCTCCGCGCTCAGTGGAAGCGGAAGAACTTGGTGGCTAGGAAACCGCAGATCAGGCCCCATGCCGCGAGCACGGCGACACCGAACCAGTCGATGCTGTTGCGCAAGGCGTCTTCGAGTGCCACGGCCATCGCACCCGAGGGGATCAGTCGCGCGAGCACGCTCACGGCGGTCGGCAGATCGTCGGAGGCGAACACCACCGTGGCCACGCCGAGCATGACGAACCACAGCACGTTCGCCAGCGCCAGCACCACCTCGGCCTTGAGCGTGCCGCCCAGCAGCAGACCCATCGTGGCGAAGGTGGCCGTGCCCAGCGCGATCACCACAGCGCCGAGCAACAGCCCCGCGGGTTCGGGGCGCCAGCCCAGCGCGGCGCCGATCAGGCCGAGCAGCACTGCCTGCAACACCACCACGATCAACACCGCGGCGCTCTTGCCTGCGACGATGCCCCACTTCGGCAGCGCGGTCGCGCCCAAGCGCTTGAGTGCGCCGTAGCGGCGATCGAAGCCGACCGCGATCGCCTGACCGGTGAATGCGGTGGACATGACCGCCACCATCATCACCGCGGGCACGATCTGGTCGACCCGGTCGGTACCCAGATCCCCGAATGGCAGCAGGCTCAACCCGATCAGCAGCGTGATCGGAATCAGCATGGTGAGCAGCAGCTGTTCGCCGTTGCGCAGCAACAGGATCAGTTCGAGGCGGGTCTGCGCGGCCAGCATGGTGGCGCGCGCGTTCGGGCGCGGCGCGGGGGAGAAGGTGCCCGCGGGGAAGCGGTTGGTGGACAGGTCCGGTTTGGTCATCCGCGCAGATCCCGTCCGGTCAGTTCCAGGAAGACGTCCTCGAGGCGGCGCTGATCGATGCGGATATCGGTGGCGAGCACATTCACCCGAGCGCACCACGCCGTCACCGTGGCCAGTACCTGCGGGTCGATCTCACCCTCGACCAGGTAGGCGCCCGGGCTGGTCTCGCGGGGCGCGAAACCTTCCGGCAGTGCCGATTTCAGCAGTTCCAAATCGAGCTTTGGTGGCGCGGAGAACCGCAATTGGCCCGCCGCGCCGTGTGCGGTGACCTCGGCGGGCGTGCCCGCGGCGACGATCCGGCCGTGGTCGATGATCACCAGCTGATCGGCCAGTTCCTCGGCCTCGTCCATCATGTGCGTGGTGAGCACGACGGTGACGCCGTCGCGGCGCAGCGCATCGATCAACTCCCACACCATGATCCGAGCCTGTGCGTCCAGACCGGCGGTCGGTTCGTCGAGGAAGACGATCTCCGGCCGTCCCACGAGCGCGCAGGCCAGCGACAGCCGCTGCTGCTGACCGCCGGAGAGCCTGCGGTACGGGGTACGACGGTTGTCGTCGAGCCCGAGGGTGCGCAGCAGCCAGGCCGGGTCCAGCGGGTCGGCGGAGTAGGAGGCGACCAGATCGAGCATCTCGCCGGCCCTGGAACCGGGGTAGGCGCCGCCGCCCTGCAGCATCACACCGATGCGCGGGCGCAGCTTGTCGGAATCGGCGAGGGGATCGAGGCCGAGTACCCGCACCGAACCGGCGTCGGGCGTGACGAAACCCTCACACATCTCGACGGTGGTGGTCTTGCCCGCGCCGTTGGGTCCCAACAGTGCGAGTACCTGGGCGCGTTCGACGTCGAATCCGATGCCGTCGACCGCCGTGGTCTCGCCGTAGCGCTTGACGACGCCGTCGACGCGCACGGCGGGTCCGGAGGCTTCGGTCACGATGTCACACCGTAAGCCGTGGCCGGCTGTGACCGAGCCGACACCCCTGTCTGGACGCGCCAGGGCAGCGCGTTGCGCGTCACCACGATGAACAGCACGCACACGATGGTGGTGGCGATGGCGGCGCCGACGATCTGGAAGACCTCCATATCGGCCCCGCGCGGCATCTGCAGCACACTGACCACCGCCGACAACGCGACCGCAGGCACGCGGAACACCGGTCGCGTCGCCCAGGCGGCCAGCGGCACGATCGCCCACAGCAGATACCAGGGCTGCACCACCGGGAACAGCAGCACGATGGCGCCCATCGAGACGCCGAGCGCGCCGACCGGATGCAGTCGGCCGGTGCCCGTCGCGACCAGCATGCGCACGGTGATGAACGCGGCGGTCAGGATAGCGATCGGCCGGGTGATGCTCAGTAGTGCGGTGGTGTGATCACCCAGGCCGAGCAGCACCCCGCCGAATCCGGTGATGATGCCGAGCGCGGTGGGTAGCGACATCCAGCTGCGCACCGCGCTCGCGACGTTCAACGTCTGCGTCCAGCCGAATCCGAGACCGCTGGCCGTGCTGACGAACAACGTCGTGGCCACCGCTATTACGCCGAGTAACGCGGCGGCGGCCAGCAACGGCCGGATCCCGCCGCCCCAGCGTCTGGCCAGCGCCATGCCGACGAATCCGAGCGCGGCCAGTGAGGTGATCTTCACCGACGATGACAGGGTGATGACCACCGCGCCACCGATCAGTAATGCGTACGCGCGTCCGTCGAACGGGTGGATGTCCTCGATGGCCCGAAGAGTGAGTTCGACACCGGCCAGCATCAGCCCGAGCATGAGCGCGTCATTGTGTACTCCGCCGACCAGGTGGAACAGCACCAGCGGATTGGCCGCACCCAGCCACAATGCGCTCACCGGCGCGACACCGCACCGGACCGACAGCCGGGGTAGCGCCCAGACGATCAAGGCCACACCCGCGAGGGCGAGCAGCCGATGCACCCAGACCCCGGCGATGATGTTGTCGCCGGTGATCGTGGCGATGCCGCGGCCCATCCACAGGAACAGCGGTCCGTAAGGGGCGGGGGTGTCACGCCAGATGGTCGGCACATTGTTGGTGAGCACGTTGTCGATGCCGAGCCCGGCCACCGGCCCCTCTTTATAGGGGTCGATGCCGCGGGCGGCGATCTCACTCTGCGCGAGATAGGAGTAGACGTCGTTGCTGAACAGCGGCGGCGCGACGCTGAGCGGGATGATCCACAGCAGCAGCGTGCGGTCCATCTGCGAGCGGGTCAGCCGGCGGATCGGTGAGCCGCCGAGCCCGCCAACCGCGAACCGGCCGAGCAACAGCCAGGCCAGCACCACGATCACCGTGCCGACCATGCACATGGCCAGCGAGCCGGTGTGCGCGCGGGCGAAGATGCCGAGCACGCGCACGCCCGAGGTCGGGTTCTGATGGACCGGCTGGGCGCCGATACCGAGGGCGCTGATGGCCATGAGGACCGTGCCGGTGGCTCCGAGCAGCCGGATCCGGTCCAGTTGCACCGTTTCTTTGCGGTCGAGTCCGGGCACCTCGGATTCATCGCGGTGCAGCACCGCGATGGTGTGATCCGCGGCCGGTGCGTCCAGACCGAGTGCCCGGCGCCCCAGCGTCGATGTCTTGCGCCGCGCGCCCTCCAGTACCGCCACGACAGGAAAGCCTAGCGGGCACTGCCAGGCGTAGTTCGTAGTCAGCCTGCCTGTGGACACAGGGGCAGTCGAGGTAGGCCCGGTCGGCTTTCGCACCCGGATTCCGCATGGCTAATCTCCAGCATTCATCCCGCGCTGCGCGGGTCGGTGCCCAGCCGAAATCCGGGTCCGGCATTCCTCGACGCGACCGCCGCGACGGACTTCTCCGCTCGGCGGCGGCGATGAACCCTGTGGTGGAGGTGGGTTCCAGCGGGGTGCCGAGGGTGATTTGCTTCACCTTTCGGTGCTGATCGGTGTCGTGCGGCCTGGGGTTTCGTCGCGAAACCGGAGGTGAGGCGGGTGCGGGGGCGACCGGCGCCGAACCGCTACGCCCGAGGTCAGGGCACCCTTATTAGATTTCGGGAACGAATTCCGCCACACTGATGTTGTGAAAACCGTGGGTTTGCCGAACACCGATGAAAGGGCTGGTCACCGGGCCGGTACCGCATCGAGTGCTGCGCCCGCGGCGTCCGGCGAAGGCCATACCCGGGCGGCCATCGTCCAGCTGCTGCTGGAGGAAGGGCCGATCACCGCGACCGCGATCGGCGCCAGGCTCGAACTCACTCCCGCCGGCGTGCGCCGCCACCTCGACGCCCTCATCGACTCCGGACAGGCGCGGGCGAGCCGCTCGGCGCCGTGGCAGCAGAAGGGGCGCGGCCGTCCGGCCAAGCAGTATCAACTCACCGCCGCGGGCCGGGGTCGCCTCGGCCACGCCTACGACGATCTGGCCGGAGCCGCGATCCGCCAGCTCGGCGAGATCGGCGGCGACAAGGCCATCACCGAATTCGCCCGCAAACGTGCCAGGACTATCGTGGCCGGGATCGAACCGGTGCAGGAGCACACCCAGGCGGACACCGAGGCCAAGGCCGAGGAGATCGCCGAGGCGTTCACCGACGCCGGGTTCGCCGCGACCACCCGCAAGGTGGGCACCGGCGTGCAGATCTGCCAGCATCACTGCCCGGTCTCGCATGTGGCCGAGGAGTTCCCACAGCTGTGCCAGGCCGAGCTCGAAGCATTCCGGGAGCTGCTCGGCACGCACGTGCAGCGACTGGCCACCATCGCCAACGGCGACTGCGCGTGCACGACGCACGTGCCGCTGATGGTGCTGACACCGGGCGAGGCACACGCCGAACCGAATAAAGCCTCTCCATCAGCCGTTGCACAGCCCGCAACGGTAGGAACGAACGACTCCGGAAGGAGTGCCGAATGACGACGACCACCGACCAGGTGCAACCGCTCACTCAGGAAGAGACCATCGCGTCGCTGGGTAAATACGGTTACGGCTGGGCCGATTCGGACGTGGCCGGTGCCAGTGCGCAACGAGGCCTGTCCGAGGCTGTCGTCCGCGACATCTCGGCCAAGAAGAGCGAGCAGCCCTGGATGCTCGAGCAGCGACTCAAGGCGCTGCGCATCTTCGATCGCAAGCCCATGCCGCACTGGGGCTCCAACCTCGACGGCATCGACTTCGACAACATCAAGTACTTCGTGCGCTCGTCGGAGAAGCAGGCCGAGAGCTGGGAAGACCTGCCCGAAGACATCAAGAACACCTACGACAAGCTCGGTATCCCCGAGGCGGAGAAGCAGCGCCTCGTCTCCGGTGTCGCCGCGCAGTACGAGTCCGAGGTCGTCTACCACTCCATCCGTGAGGACCTGGAGAAGCAGGGCGTCATCTTCCTCGACACCGATACCGCGCTCAAGGAGCACCCGGAGATCTTCGAGCAGTACTTCGGCTCGGTCATCCCCGCCGGTGACAACAAGTTCTCCGCGCTGAACACCGCGGTGTGGTCGGGTGGCTCGTTCATCTACGTGCCGCCGGGCGTGCACGTCGACATTCCGCTGCAGGCCTACTTCCGGATCAACACCGAGAACATGGGCCAGTTCGAGCGGACGCTGATCATCGTCGACGAGGACGCCTACGTGCACTACGTCGAGGGCTGCACCGCGCCGATCTACAAGTCCGACTCGCTGCATTCGGCGGTCGTGGAGATCATTGTCAAGAAGGGCGGCCGCTGCCGCTACACCACGATTCAGAACTGGTCGAACAACGTCTACAACCTGGTCACCAAGCGGGCCAAGGCCGAGGCGGGCGCGACCATGGAGTGGATCGACGGCAATATCGGTTCCAAGGTCACCATGAAGTACCCGGCGGTCTGGATGACCGGCGAGTACGCCAAGGGCGAGGTCCTCTCGGTGGCTTTCGCCGGCGAGGGCCAGCACCAGGACACCGGCGCGAAGATGCTGCACCTGGCCCCGCACACCTCCTCGACCATCGTGTCGAAGTCGGTGGCGCGCGGCGGCGGCCGGGCCTCCTACCGTGGCCTGGTCCAGGTCAACAAGGGTGCGCACGGTTCCAAGTCCACCGTGAAGTGTGACGCGCTGCTGGTCGACACGATCAGCCGCTCCGACACCTACCCCTACGTCGATATCCGCGAGGACGACGTGACCATGGGCCATGAGGCCACGGTGTCCAAGGTGTCGGAGGATCAGCTGTTCTACCTGATGAGCCGCGGCCTCACCGAGGACGAGGCCATGGCGATGGTGGTGCGCGGGTTCGTCGAGCCCATCGCCAAGGAACTGCCGATGGAATACGCATTGGAACTGAACCGGCTCATCGAGCTGCAGATGGAAGGAGCCGTCGGCTGATGGCAACTGGTGTGGTGGGCGCGGTCGAGGGTGAGAACCCGACAACCAAGCCGATTCAGAACCCGGGCGCCGGAGCCGCGATCAACAAGGGCGAGGTCTTCACCTCGTTCGATGTGAACGCCTTCGAGGTGCCCTCGGGCCGTGACGAGGAGTGGCGGTTCACCCCGCTGCGCCGCCTGCGTGGCCTGCACGACGGCACCGCGGTGCGCGACGGCGCCGCCACTGTCGAGGTGAGCTCGGTCGAGGGCGTGAACGTGGAGACTGTAGAGCGCACCGACGCTCGCCTCGGCCACGCCGGTGTGCCCGCCGATCGTGTTGCCGCCCAGGCATACTCGGGCTTCGAATCGGCCACCCTCGTGTCGGTCGGCGCGGAGACCGAGGTCGCCGAACCGGTCGTGGTCACGGTCACCGGCCCCGGCGAGGGCAAGACCGCCTACGGTCACCTGCAGATCCGCCTCGGCAACTTCGCGGTTGCCACCGTGGTCATCGACCAGCGGGGCAGCGGAACCTACGCCGAGAACGTGGAGTTCGTGCTCGGTGACAGCGCCAAGCTGACGGTCGTCGCGGTGCAGGACTGGGCCGACGACGCCGTCAACACGACCGCGCACCACGCGAAGCTCGGCCGCGACGCCACGCTTCGCCACATCGCCGTCACCCTGGGTGGCGAGCTGGTCCGTCTCACCGGCACGGTGAAGTACGACGGTCCCGGTGGCGACGCCGAACTGCTCGGCCTCTACTTCGCCGATGCGGGCCAGCACTTCGAGCAGCGTCTGCTCGTGGACCACTCCCAGCCCAACTGCAAATCGAATGTGCTGTACAAGGGCGCGCTGCAGGGTGATCCGCATTCGCCCAAGGGCGATGCCCGCACGGTATGGGTCGGCGACGTGTTGATCCGCGCGGCCGCCGAGGGCACCGACACCTTCGAGGTGAACCGCAACCTGGTGCTCACCGACGGTGCGCGCGCCGACTCGGTGCCGAACCTGGAGATCGAGACCGGTGAGATCGCCGGCGCCGGCCATGCCAGCGCCACCGGCCGTTTCGATGACGAGCAGCTGTTCTACCTGCGTGCTCGCGGTATCCCGGAGGATGTCGCGCGGCGCCTGGTCGTGCGTGGCTTCTTCCACGAGATCATCCAGAAGATCGCGGTCCACGAGATCCGGGAGCGGCTGGAGTCGGCCATCGAGGCCGAACTCGCCGCGATCGGCGTCTGACCCGAACCACTTACCTCACGAAGGAATTCGAACTCCATGACCACCCTGGAAATCAAGGACCTGCACGCCGAGGTCGCCAACCCCGACGAGACCGGCGAGCCCATCAAGATCCTCAAGGGCGTGAACCTGACCGTGCGCTCGGGCGAGACGCACGCGATCATGGGCCCCAACGGTTCCGGCAAGTCCACCCTGTCCTACGCCATCGCCGGCCACCCCAAGTACACCGTGACCTCCGGCTCGATCACCCTCGACGGTGAAAACGTACTCGAGATGTCGGTCGACGAGCGTGCGCGGGCCGGCCTGTTCCTGGCCATGCAGTACCCGGTCGAGGTGCCCGGGGTCTCGATGTCGAATTTCCTGCGGACCGCCGCCACCGCCGTGCGCGGTGAGGCCCCGAAGCTGCGGCACTGGGTCAAGGAGGTGAAGGAGTCGATGAGCGAGCTCGAGATCGACGCCGCCTTCGCCGACCGCAGCGTCAACGAAGGTTTCTCCGGCGGTGAGAAGAAGCGCCACGAGATCCTGCAGCTGGGCCTGCTCAAGCCGAAGATCGCCATCCTGGACGAGACCGACTCCGGCCTCGACGTCGATGCGCTGCGCATCGTGTCCGAGGGCGTGAACCGCTACAAGGAGCGCGAGAACGGTGGCGTGCTGCTGATCACCCACTACACCCGCATCCTGCGCTACATCCAGCCGGAGTTCGTGCACGTGTTCGTCGGCGGCCGCATCGTCGCCGAGGGCGGTGCCGAACTGGCCGAGGAACTCGACGCCAACGGCTACGTCCGCTTCACTCAGTCCGCCACCGCTGGAGCCTGATATGACCGCTACGGTCCGCACACTCGACGTGGCCCGGGTCCGGGCCGACTTCCCGATCCTGAACCGCACGGTCCGGGACGGGAAACCGTTGGTGTACCTGGACTCCGGCGCCACTTCGCAGCGGCCGCTGGCGGTGCTCGACGCCGAGCGTGAGTTCATCGTCACGGCGAACTCGGCGGTGCATCGCGGCGCGCATCAGCTCTCGGAAGAGGCCACCGACGCCTATGAGGGCGCCCGCGCCGATATCGCCAGGTTCGTCGGCGCCGACGTCGGTGAGATCGTGTTCACCAAGAACGCGACCGAATCGCTGAACCTGGTCACCAATGCCTTCGGCGACGACCGCTTCCCGTACCACGTCGGTCCGGGCGACGAGATCGTCATCACCGAGCTCGAGCATCACGCGAATCTCGTGCCGTGGCAGGAGCTCTCGCGCCGCACCGGCGCGACGCTGAAGTGGTACGGCGTCACCGAGGACGGGCGAATCGACCTCGACTCGCTGGAGCTGACCCCGGCGACCAAGGTCGTCGCGTTCACCCACCAGTCCAACGTCACCGGCGCCGTCGCGCCGGTTGCCGAACTGGTGCGTCGCGCGCGGGCGGTCGGTGCCCTCGTGGTGCTCGATGCCTGCCAGTCGGTGCCGCATATGCCGGTCGACTTCCATGAACTCGAGGTGGATTTCGCCGCGTTCTCCGGGCACAAGATGCTCGGACCGTCCGGTGTCGGCGTGCTGTACGGCAAACGAGCCCTGCTCGAGGAGACCCCGCCCTACATCACCGGCGGGTCGATGATCGAGACCGTCACCATGGAACGCAGCACCTATGCGCCGCCGCCGCAGCGGTTCGAGGCGGGCGTGCCGATGACCTCGCAGGTCATCGGGCTGGCCGCCGCCGTGCGGTACCTGGATGCCATCGGCATGGAAGCCGTCGCCGCACACGAGCACGCGCTGGTCGAGGCCGCGCTGGCCGGACTCGGCGAGATCGACGGGGTGCGCATCATCGGCCCCACCGAGAACGTGGGCCGCGGTGGCGCGGTGGCCTTCGTGGTGGACGGCATCCACGCCCATGACGTCGGCCAGATCCTCGATGATCAGGGCGTCGCGATCCGTGTCGGTCACCACTGCGCCTGGCCGCTGCACCGTCGTTTCGGTATCGCCGCCACCGCGCGCGCTTCGTTCGCGGTCTACAACACCCTCGACGAGGTCGACAAGCTGGTTGCCGCGGTGCGGAAGGCACAGAGCTTCTTCGGGGTTGAATAAGTCATGCGCATGGAGCAGATGTACCAGGAAGTGATCCTGGACCACTACAAGCACCCGCACCACCGCGGGCTGCGGGAGCCGTTCGGTGCCGAGGTGCACCACGTGAACCCGACCTGCGGCGACGAGGTGACCTTGCGCGTCCACCTGGACGGCAACGGTGACGTCGCCGACGTGTCCTACGAGGGGCAGGGCTGTTCGATCAGCCAGGCCGCCACCTCGATCCTCACCGATCAGGTGATCGGGCTGCCGGTGCAGCAGGCGCTGAAGGTGGTCGACTCCTACAGCGAGATGATCTCCAGCCGCGGCACCGTCGAGGGTGACGAGGACGTGATCGGCGACGGTATCGCCCTTGCGGGCGTCGCCAAGTACCCGGCGCGGGTCAAATGCGCGCTACTGGGCTGGATGGCGTTCAAGGACGCGGTGGTCCGCATTTCCTCCGCCGAAGACGCCAAGCGGACAATGGGCAGTGATCCGTCCACGAATGGGGAACGTCATGAGTGAAACACCGACCACCGAAGCCGCGGCGCCTGCCGAACTCTCGGCCGAGGATATCAAGCACCTCGAGGACCTCGAGGAGGCGATGCGTGATGTCGTCGACCCCGAACTGGGCATCAACGTCGTCGACCTCGGATTGGTCTACGGCATACAGGTGGATCAGGACAATGTCGCCACCCTCGACATGACCCTCACCTCGGCCGCATGTCCGCTGACCGACGTCATCGAGGACCAGTCCCGCAATGCTCTGGTCCGCAGCGGTCTGGTCGACGACCTGAAGATCAACTGGGTCTGGATGCCGCCGTGGGGCCCGGACAAGATCACCGACGACGGTCGCGAACAGCTGCGCGCCCTCGGGTTCACCGTCTGATCCGCCCCGCACGACACCTCACGTGACCACCGCGAACCATCCGCGGTGGTCACGTCGTTTCGGGACCATCACTCTGTGCGCAGCCAGCGGACGAGTGATTCGGTCAGCGCGGGGTGGTCGAAGTACCCGAAGTGGTCGACGGCGGACGTGGCGTCGACGGCGAGGTGATCGGTGACCGGCAGGGGATGGGTGCCATCGAGCGCGAGAGCGCCCGCCGTCGGAACGACCAGGTCGTTGTCGGCGCGCCCGAAGACCAGGTCGACGCCGCCGTCTCCCGCGATGCGGAGCAGCGAGGAGCCTGCGGGTGGCTCGTAGTTCGCGCCCGCAGTGAAATAGCGTGCGCTGGTGGGGTGGCGGCCGGTGAGGTCTTCGGTGAGAAACGATGCACTCGGATTCATCGCCATGAGACCGTCGAGGCCCTCGGCGACGCCCGCAGCCACCTGTTTCACCAGCGCCAGCACGATATCGAGGGCGTCGGTGACGCCGTTGTCCGGCACCAGTTGCAGCAGCGAGGTGAACCGGTTGAGCAGTTGCTCGTGTCTGCCGACATCGGCCAGCGCCGTGCCTGCGTTGGGGGTACCGACCAGCACGATCTTGCCCACCGACAGCGTGTCGGTGACGTCGGCCAGATCCGGGCGCTCGGTCAGCACGCGTCCGACCAGCCCGCCGCGGGAATGGCAGACGACGTCGACGTCGAGGCGTGTACCGCGTTCGCGCAGATGGTCGATGAGCCAGCGGATGTTGTCGACCGGCGTGCGCGAGACCGTCGGATGATCGAAGGCGACGACCCGTCCTTCGTAGGCGGCGTGCAGTTCTCGCATCGTCTCCATCGGAAGTTCGCCGAAAGCGCCGTGCGCCGAACTGAAAGTGCCGTGCAGCAGCAACAATGCCCGGCCCGTACCCATCTGGCCCAGCGCGTCGTTGCTCAGCTCGGCCCCGGAGGCGCGGTAGTTGTCCGGACCGACTGCGCGCAAGCGATGCGGATGCCGCCTGTTCTCGACGAATTCGGCGAACCGCGCACCGACCCAGCCCGCGCCTTCGCGCACCAACCGGAACACGAGCACTTTCAAGATCTTGGTGCCGATCGCGCCGGTCAATCCGCGGTGCGCACCGGGGGCCTCGGCCGCGGGCACCACGGTGCGCGGAATCCGATAGGTGAGCAGGCCCGGGGCCGCGTCCGGGAAGTGCCAGGTGACCGCACCGTCCTCGGAGACGTACAACACCACTTGCCGCCAGCCCGCGCCCGGATCCTCGACCTGCATGACGATATCGTCCGGCCCACCGGCCGCCCTGGTCCCGCTCGATTCGGTCCGTTCGCGCGGTTCGAGGATCTCGACGGTGAGATCCTCCTCGATATCGTTGAGCGTCAACGCCGTCAGTAGTGAGTCGGTGGTCTGTTCGGCGGCACGGGTGCCGGTGCTGCTCGCCTCGTGCACGGTCGCCCGCCCGGCCAGGCCGGGAGTACGCAAGGTGATCCGCCGGTGCACCTCGACCGCACGGCCGTCCTCATCGAGCAGGAACTCCTCGGGCATATGCCGCTACCTTTCCGGTGATCTGGTGCGCCGCAGTGTCAGTCGTGGATGGCCGAAAGCGAGAAAGCCGAGATGGGTCGGGGTGATCCGCTCGGGATCGGCCGCCACCCGGTCGCGGGTGTAGTCGGCGCGAGCTCGGCGCAGCAGCTCCGCGACCGGAACCGGCGGGTCGGCGAACGCGCCGTCGTAGAAGCGCGCCGCGAGTTCGGCGGCGACGGTGTCGTCGATGGTCCACAACGGGGCCACGACACCGATCGCGCCGGTGCGCAGCAGCGCCGTCGCGAATCCTGCGTAGCTGCCGAGGATCGACTGGCCCGCTCCGACCGAACAGGCGTTCAGGTAGACGAACGGCGTGCTGCTGGTGTTGCGCAGGCCGCGCACCGCGAGGGCGGTGAGGAACGAGGCGGCGAATCCGTCGCCGCGCGGTTCCAGCAGGACAAGGCCGTCTTCCTGAACCGCCTCGTCGAAGGTGCCGTGCAGCGCGACGTGCAGCAGATCGACCGGCGTTCGGCCCTCCAGACAGCCGATGACCTGCTCCCGCATCGGTGGCAGGGGCGTGAGGGGGCCGTACTTCTCGTCGAACCGCACGGCCTCGGCGACCGCGGCGGGCAGCGGCGGGAAGTTCCTGACCCCCTCGTAGTCGGCGGTCAGCACCGCCTGTGCGGTGATCGGATGCTCGCGACGCGAACTCGGCCGCGGCCCCTCCGGCGCGAAGGGCCAGCGCGACATCGCCAGATGCGCGCCGAGGAATGGGGCCTCGCCCGCATAGCGGGTGTCCAGGGGCGGGTCGAAGACGGCGAGCTCCCACGGGACGAACGCCTCCTCGGTCAGCCAGAGCACGGCTGGGGCGTCGATGCGCTCGCGCACGAGCTCGCGCAGCACCGTGCGGATTCCGCTCGGCAGGGCCGAGAACACCAGATCGCCGTAGCCCTTCAGGTTGTCGAAGATCCCGACCCCACGAAACGCCTCCGCTTTGACCAGTCGGCGGGTGTAGGTGGCGAAATCGCGTGCGGTGTGGTCGATCCGGCTGCGTCGCTCGGCATCGGGGAGCGTGATGTGGCCGCCGAGGGCGTAGGCGTCCCACACGTAGGTGTCGGGTTCGTCGGCCCGGTACACCACGACGACGAGGTCGGGCGGGGTCTCGTCGAGTAGCGACCCGAGATCCAGCAGCTGGCGTGGCGGCGGGGGAGGAGGCGGCTGGGTGGCCAGCCTGCTCGCATTCGCGACGACGACGAGAGTGCGGGCGGCCAGCCCGATGATCCGCCCTTGCCTGCGGATGATCAGCCGGAGGGTGCGTTCGGGCGTCAGTGACGGATCGGTCAGCGCGCGCAGGGTGAGGGTGTGGCGCGGGTACGGATCCGCGAGCGTCACCCGCACACCGATATGCGGATCACCGGCGACGACCAGCGATTTCGGGTCGACCAGCACCTCGATATCGATCTCGAATTCAGGGTCGGAGGAGTACACGTGCATCTGGCCGGACACCATCGTCGCCATATCGAAGGTCTCCGACAGCCCGACGGTGAGCTCGAACGGCTCGTTGGCGATGACGACGTCGGGCGCCTCCAGTCGCGGGTAGCAGGCGTAGGCCCAGATGTCGTCGGTCGGTGCGACCTGTGATGGTGTCAGATCATCGATAGCCTGGGGCAGGTCCGCGTTCGCGTCGGTGTTGGACATCCCCGGAAAGCCGCCGTCGTCCACCGCGGAAACATCGGTTCCCTGATGCGACGGATCTCGTCTGCGAAACCGTAAGCGGAGGCGGCGCCTGCGATGGCTGTGTGCTGCGCCGTCGTCGTCGTCGCCGGGCGGCGGCTGTGTACTCCACTGCTCTTGCTGCGGCGACTGCGGCTGCCCCCACTGCTCCTGCTGGGGCAATGAGTCGTGGTGGGCCTGGCCCGGCGGCTGCGTCTGCGTGGCCTGCGGCGGCGGTACGACCACCGCCCGTGTCAGTGCGTCCCGGAATTCCGGATCTGCGCGCGCCGTCGATTCGAGGACCTGGCGCGCCGCGACCCGAGTAGCTTCGGAGGGCTTGCCGCTCGACCGGGTTTCCCAGATCAGCTGATCAATCGCGGGGTCGGTGCCGAGCCGTGCGGTGACGATGGACGAGACCTTGTCCGACGCGGTATCCAACGCCCAGCCGGTGAACTCGCCCACGCGCAGCCCCACACGGGCCTGCCACCCCACCGCGTGCGCGATCAGCAGGTCGACCACGAGATCCATATCCACGCGGGCCCCTCCTGTCCCTGTCGTATGGCTCGGTCACCGCGCACAGCCGATACGTATTCGGAAAGTCTTCCAGAAACGCGGACCCGTCCGCAGCTTTCGGTGACATCGCTTTACATATGCGGCGTCGGGCCTCTCACCGCGCCGTGAACACACCGACCGCCCGGTCCGGTCCTGTCCCAACCGCCGTTGACGTGCACGAACGGGATCCTCTCCGCCGCAACGGATCGCGTTCTGTGAGCCGGCGTTGCCAGTTCGGCAGAGAGTTTTCGGCAATGCTGCTAGTGTGGGCGAGTCGTCGGGTTCCGAGCTGCCGGGGCAGGGTTGGTCCGTTGGCTCGGCGGTCGATCGAAGTGCTTGTCCGGCGGTTGCTTTCGGGCAGCCTGTCGAGGGTTTTCGATGCTCTGCCGGGTGCCCGACGCACAACCTCATCCGGCCAGAGGTGCAGTCATGGTCGGGCGTCACGAGGAAGGCGAAAAGAAGCGCTGTGGCAGCAGGCTGTGGCATCTTGTGGCGCTCCCTCGAGCCACGTCAACGAGAGAGCTGATGAATCTGAATATCGCCGTGCTGGTTCCGTGGATCTTGGCTCCTGCTCTCGTCCTCGCGGTGGCCTGGTACGCGGTGCGGGCGGTGCGGGAGCAGCGGACCCGGGCCGACGCGCTGGAGCGAGACCTCGGTATCCGCGAGGAGATCCTGGAGCGTTTCGCCACCACAACGCTGCCGTCGCTGACCGAGTCGGTCCGCAGGCATGAGCAGCCCGCGAGTGTCGTCGAAGTCCCGGAGGGGCTGGAGGATTCGCGGTTCGCGCAGGTCATGCGCTGGGTGTCCGAGCGCATTTCCGAGGATTTGCGCGGAATCCAGACCGAGACCAGGGAAAATACGGTCCGCGAGGCCGAAGAGCAGACCCATCGCGCGATCACCACCGCCGAGTCCACCGTGCGCGCCGACGAGGCGGCCAAACGTGAGAAGGCCGAAGGCGCGGCACGTGAGGCCACCAGTGCCGCAGTGCGCTCGTTCGGTACCTCCGTGGTCAGCCTCGGTGCCGATGTGAGCCAGGTGGTCAGCGCCGCCCTGCGCGAGCATCGCGACGACGCGGTCTACGAAACCCTCATCCGCATCGACCACACCGTGCAGCAGATGATCCGTCAGGCGCAGTCCTACGTGATCGTGTGTGGTGGTCTGCCCGGACGCCGCTGGCCCGCGCAGTCGCTCACCGACGTGGTCGGCGGCGCCACCGGCCGCGTCCGCGACTTCCTGCGAGTGCGTTCGGGCCAGCTCGATCGCGTGGTGATCAGCCGTTCGGTGGAGCCGCTGGTGCACACCCTCGCCGCGCTCATCGACAACGCGCTGCGCTACTCGCCGCCCACCTCCTACGTCGACGTCAGCTTCCAGGAAGGCCATCACGGCGTCACCGTGATCGTCGACGACGCCGGTGTGCGCATGAACGCCGAGCAGATGGAAGAGGCCAGGCAGGTGCTCGCGCACGAACGCTCGGTCGACATCCACCAGCTCGGCCCGGCCCCCAAGGTCGGTTTCCCCGGCATCGCGGCGCTGGCCCGCCGTTACGGATTCACCGTCTACATCGATGGCCCCAACGCCTACGGCGGTATGCGCGCCATGGTGTACATCCCCGAGACGCTGCTGGTCAGTCCGCGGGCGCCGCAGGCCGAGGACGCCGCGCCGTCGGGACCGGCGGGTATGTCGTCGATTCCGGCGGTCACGCCGTCGTCGGGTCCCGCCGCCGCCGTACTGCACGGAGAATCGGCTCCGGCCGCCACGCGGGTCCGGGAATCGGCACCGCTGGCCGCTGTTACCAGCATGACCACGGCGAGTGCCGGATCGGCCGCGGGGAGCGGTCCGGCCGAGTCGCTGATCCGAACCACGACGACGGGGGGCAATGCGTTGACCGGGGTGTCCGACTTCTCAGACACCGAGGACCGTCCCACGATGACCGACCTCACCACGGGGGGTCTGCCCAAGCGCCGCCGCCGTGCGGTCGCGGTGGTACCGCCGGTCGGGCAACGCAGCCCGAATGCCGAACCGGGCACGGCCCGGCCCGAGATCGCCGCCGCTTGGCATAGCGGCTCCAAGAGCGGCCGCGCCGCCGCAACCGACGACACCGAAGGGATGACATCCTGATGGGCTCACCGAGAACTGTTGTCAGTGACAGCACCAACAAGCTGGGCTGGTTACTCGAGGACCTCGAGATTCCCGGCGTCCGCTTCGCGGTCCTGCTGTCCGACGACGGGCTGCGGATCGCGCACTCCAGCGGAGTCACCAAAGACGACGCCGAGCGTTTCGCCGCTGCCGCGTCCGGTCTGAGTTCGCTCGGCAAGGCGCTCGGTGAGTTCTGCGGCGGCGCACAGAACGGTGTGCGGCAGAACATGACCGAGTACGACAAGGGGATGATCCTCATCACCGCGGCCGGCGAGGGTGCCCTGCTCGGGGTCTCCACCACCACCGACATCGATGTGGGCCTCATCGCGCACCGGATGAACGAGCTGGCCGGCCGAGTCGGCCACGAACTCGGCAGCCAGCCGCGCGGGAGCGTTGACGGCGGCGAAATGCCATGAGCGGGCCGCGGCGTGATCCCGACCTGGTTCGCGCGTATGTGCGGACCAGGGGACGCTCGCGTCCGACCCGTGAGTTGGACTTGGTCACCCTCGTCATCGCCGTCAAGAGTCCGGGGCCGGGAACGAGTCCCGACGCGCGGCGGGTGGCCGGTGTCTGCGCCCGCGGCGCCCTCTCGATCGCCGAGATTGCCGCCTACCTGGACCTGCCGTTCTCGGTGGTCAAGATCATCGCCGCCGACCTCCTCGACACCGAACACCTCGCCATACCCACCCCGGCCGAATCACTGCCGGAGATAGCTTTGCTCCAGGAGGTTCTCAATGGGCTCCGTGCTCTCCCGGCCTGACCGCACCGTCGACTATGTGCCGGAGACCGTGACCCGATCGGTGAAATTGCTCGTCGCCGGAAGTTTCGGGGTCGGCAAGACCACCTTCGTCAGCAGTATTTCCGAGATCAAGCCGCTACGCACCGAGGAAACCATCACCCAGGCCAGCGTCGGCATCGACGATATGGCCGGTCTGCCGGGTAAATCGCAGACCACCGTGGCGATGGATTTCGGACGTATCACGCTCAACCCCGAACTGGCGCTGTACCTTTTCGGCACCCCGGGCCAGCAGCGGTTCGTGCCACTGTGGGAAGAGTTGGCCCGAGGTGCGCTCGGCGCGCTGGTTCTGGTCGACACCCGCCGTATCGAGAAGTCCGACGAGGTGCTGTCGGTGCTCGAGGAACGCGGTGTGCCGTACGCGGTGGGCGTCAACGAGTTCGAAGGCGCCGACCGGTTTCCGCTCTCGGAGGTCCGCGACGCGCTCGACCTCACCCCGGACACCCCACTGACCGCACTGGACGCGCGTGACCGAGGCACCTGCCTGCGCTCGTTGATCATGCTCGTCGAATTCCTGTTCCATCGACTGGAGTCTCGTCTTTGACAACCCATCAGCCCGTCACAACACCACAACCTCCCTTCAGCGGCTGCCCGGTCGCGCACGGATCGCCGGTCGATTCCGAGGGCCCGCGCATCTCGCTGTATACCGAGGAGTTCTCCGACGATCCGCATCACGCCTACCGTGAGATGCGTCGACGATTCGGCTCGCTGGTCCCGATCGATCTGGCGCCCGACGTGCCTGCGACTCTGGTGATCGGTTACCAGGACGCGGTGCGGATCCTCAACGACCCCGACCACTTCCCGGCCGACCCGCGCACCTGGCAGACGAGCATTCCGCCGGACTCGCCGGTCAAGCCGATGATGGAGTGGTATCCGAACGCGCTGCGCAACAGCGGCACCGCCCACGCTCGCTACCGGGCCGCCTACGTCGCGGGTATCGACAAGATCGATCTGAACGCCCTCAACAGCACCGTCGAGAAGATCGCGATGCCGTTGATCAACACCTTCTGCGAAGAAGGTTCGGCCGATCTGGTCACCCAGTACGCGTTCCCGCTGGTGTTCGAGGTGCTGAACCAGCTGGTCGGCTGCTCACCGGAATTGGGGCAGCGGATCGCCGCGGGCATGGCCGCCCTGTTCGACACAGTCAATGCCGAGTGGGGGATGACCTACCTCAGCGAGGCGCTGATGGAGCTCATCCAGCTCAAGCGGTCCCAGCCCGGTGACGACGTCACCTCGGTGCTGGTGGCGCATCCGTCGAATCTGGACGACGAGGAACTGCTGTCCAACCTGATCAGTTTCTACGGCGCGGGCCTGGAACCGCAGCAGAACCTGATCCTCAACACCCTGCTGCTGATGCTCACCGACGACCGTTTCGGCGGCGACATGCTCGGCGGCAGCCTCTCGACTCGTGACGCGCTCGACGAGGTGTTGTTCAACGACCCGCCGATGGCGAACTTCTGCACCACCTATCCGCGCCAGCCCATCCTGATCGACAACGCGTGGCTACCCGCGCACCAGCCGGTGCTGATCAGTCTGGCCGGGTGCAACACCGATCCCGCGATCCGTGGCGGTGACCGTACCGGTAACCGCTCGCATCTGGCGTGGAGCATCGGGCCGCATGCCTGCCCCGCGCAGTCGGTGGCGCTTGTGGTGGTACAGGAAGCCATCGACCAGCTACTGGATGCGCTACCCGAAATGCGGTTGGCGCAGTCGATGGATGAATTGTCTTGGCGGCCTGGGCCTTTCCACCGCGCGCTGACGACCTTGCCGGTAACCTTCCCAGAGTCCCCTCCGTTGAACATTGCGTAAGGATCCTGTGGTGGAGCGCGAAACGATCGTCCTGGACATGGCGGGAGCAGACACCCACGGCGAGGCCGCACGGCTTCGGGAGCGTGGGCCTGCGGCGCTGGTGGAGTTGCCCAACGGTGTGCCCGCGTGGTCGGTGACCGACGCCGCAGCGCTCAAGAGCCTGCTGGCCGATCCCCGGGTGTCGAAGGATCCCCGGCAGCACTGGACGGCGTTCATCAACGGTGAGATCACCCACGAGTGGCCGCTGTTCCCGTGGATCGCGGTGGACAACATGTTCACCGCCTATGGCAAGGACCATCGTCGGCTGCGCCGTTTGGTGGCGCGGGCGTTCACCGCGCGCCGCACCGCGGCGCTGCGTCCACGGATCGAGCAGGTCACCGCCGAACTGCTGGACGCGCTGGCGGCGATGCCCGCCGGTGCGGTGGTGGATCTGCGAGCGCACTACGCCTACCCGGTGCCGATCCAGATCCTCACCGAACTGCTCGGGCTGCCGGAAACGCTGGGGGCGGGCCTTCGTGTCTGTGTCGACCGGTATTTCGACACCACGATCGGCCAGGAGGAGGCGGCGGCCAACTACGTCGAGATGTACGGGCTGGTCACCGAACTGGTCACCTACCGGCGCGCCAACCCTGGCGATGACATCACCAGTGCCCTGATCGCCGCGCGGGACGAGGAAGACGGTTCGCAGCTCACCGAGAAAGAACTCGTCGACACGCTGATGCTGGTGATCAACGCCGGCCACGAGACGACGGTCAACCTGCTCGATCAGGCCATCGTCGCGCTGCTGACCCATCCCGAGCAACGCGAGGCCGTGGTGTCGGGACGGCTGCCCTGGACCGAGGTGGTCGAGGAGACCCTGCGTTTCGAAGCGCCCGTCGCGCATCTGCCGCTGCGGTTCGCCGTGGACGACATCGAACTCGACGGCGGCGTGCACATCGCGAAGGGTGAGGCGATCATCGCCTCCTACGCGGCGGCCAGCCGTGATCCCAAGGTGCACGGTGACACCGCTGACGTCTTCGATCTCGACCGCGAGAACAAGGAGCATGTCGCGTTCGGCTACGGCGCACACCACTGTGTGGGTTCGCCGCTGGCTCGGATGGAAGGTGAACTCGCCCTGCCCGCACTGTTCGCCCGGTTCCCCGAGCTGCGGCTCGCGGTCGATCCGGCCGAGCTGCGGCCGGTGGTCAGCTTCGTATCCAACGGGCATCAGCAATTACCGGTGTACCTGAGCGCAGAACGGTGATGGCAAACCTCTAGATGACTCTCCACTGGGCAACGCAGCCCTCGAACGCGTCTACCGGTTCGTGCCCGGTTCCGCACGTATCACCACACGAGACGGACGGGCCGCGAATTTCGTTGTATTCGGCGGAATTCGCGGCCGACCCGCATCGCGTCTATCGCGAGATGCGCGAGCGTTACGGGGCTCTGGTCCCCGTCGAGCTGTCGCCGGGCATCCACGCGACGCTGGTGATCGGGTACCACACGGCGGTCCGGATCCTCAATGATCCCGAGCATTTCCCGGCCGATCCCCGCTTGTGGCAGAAGAACATTCCGCTCGACTGTCCGATACTGCCCATGCTGGAGTTCCGGACCACGGCACTGCGCACCACCGGCGCCGAACACACCCGGTATCGTTCGGCCAACACCGCGGCCTTGAGCGGCGTCGATATGCATGGACTGCACGCGACGGTCGAGAAGATCGCGATATCGCTGATCAACTCGTTCTGCGAGGACGGCAATGTCGACCTCATCGGCCAATACGCCTTCCCGCTCACCTTCGCCGTGCTCAATGAGATCCTCGGCTGCCCACCCGATATCGGGCAACGGGTCGCCACCGGGATGGCGGCGATCTTCGAAGGTATCGACGCCGAGAGCGGCAACGCGATGCTGCAGGCCGCGCTCGCGGAGCTGACCGCGCGCAAGCGGCGGACGCCGGGCGATGACGTGACCACCCGCCTGCTCCAGCACGACACCCGCCTCTCGGACGAGGAAATGGTGCAGCAGCTCGTCGTGCTCTACGGGGCGGGAATCGAACCGCTGCAGAATCTGACCGTCAACACCTTGCGGCTGATGCTCACCGACGACCGGTTCGCGGGCAGCGTCCTCGACGGCAGCCTGTCCACCCGCGACGCGCTCGACGAGGTGCTGTTCACCGACCCGCCGATGGCGAATTTCTGTAGTACCTATCCCCGACAGCCCACGATGGTCGACGGTGTCTGGCTGCCCGCCCACCAGCCGGTGGTGATCAGCATGACCGGATGCAACAACGACCCGGCGATCAACAACGGGCAGTACGCCGACAACCGCTCGCACCTGGCGTTCAGTGCCGGACCGCACACCTGCCCGGCGCAGTCGGTGGCCTATCTGGTTGCTCGCGACGCCATCGATCAACTGTTGGATGCGCTGCCCGAACTGGCCTTGGCTGTGCCCGCCGAACAGCTCACCTGGCGGCCGGGCCCGTTCCATCGATCGCTATCGGCACTGCCCGCCGTGTTCCCGAAATCCCCACCGCTGCAAGCGGACTAAACACCCGGTTCGCCCCGTTTGCGTGCCCGGCTCGTGTTCTGCCCGGTACAGTCGGGCAGCAAACAGCAGCACGGGCACCGGGAGTTGCCCGCCTAACGGGGGCGGAGGGTTATCCGATCGCCTGCTCTCTGTGCGATGGAGAGCGGCGTGGCGAGTCCGCGGTGCCGGTTCGGTCCTGATCGGCCGGTGACCGCCGATCTCGCAGATCGTTATTCGTGGGTTCGGTAGTTCGGTGCAACGGCGCGCCCGAACCGGCCCACCTGGCAGACGATGACGCATCAGTGGCCCGGTGCTGTCCGGTCGCGTCCGCCGAGGTCAGACCTGGAGTTCGTTATCTTGACCATGCACCATCTCGCCGAATCCGGCCGATCCTGTCCCGTCGCGCATGCCATGCCGATGGATACCGAGGGTCCACGTATTTCACTCTATGCGGCCGAATTCGCCGCCGATCCACACCGCGCCTACCGGGAGATGCGTGCACGCTACGGCGCGCTCGTCCCGGTAGATCTGGCGCCCGGTGTGCCCGCCACGCTCGTCATCGGCTATCGCACCGCGGTGCGAATCCTCAACGACCCGGACCATTTTCCGGCCGATCCGCGAGTCTGGCAGAAGGATATTCCGCTCGACTGCCCGGTGCTGCCGCTGCTGGAATGGCGCCCACAGGCGTTGCGCAGCACCGGCGCCGAGCACGCCCGCTACCGGCAGGCCTACACCGCCGCCATCAATGGCGTCGACCTGCACACCCTGCACAGCACGGTCGAGAGGATCGCCATCCCGTTGATCAACTCGTTCTGCGAATCCGGGAGCGCGGAGCTGATCAGTCAGTACGCCTTCCCGCTCACCTTCGCGGTGCTCAACGAGATCCTCGGCTTTCCCACCGAACTCGGGCAGCGGGTGGCCACCGGGATGCAGGCCATCTTCGACGGCATCGACGCCGAGCGGGGCAATGCGATGATCACCGAGGCGGTGCTGGAGCTGGTCACCACCAAGCGCGCCGCGCCTGCCGACGATATCGCCTCCCGGCTGCTGCACCATTCGGCGGCGTTGACCGAGGAGGAGATGATCCATCAGCTGGTCACGCTCTACGGTGCGGGGATCGAGCCGCAGCAGAACCTGATCGTCAACACCGTGCTGCTGATGCTCACCGACGACCGGTTCGCGGGCAGTGTCCTGGGCGGCAGTTTGTCCACCCGTGATGCGCTCGACGAGGTGCTGTTCACCGACCCGCCGATGGCGAATTTCTGCGTGAGCTATCCACGTCAGCCGATCCTCATCGACGGGGTGTGGCTGCCTGCCCATCAGCCCGTCGTCATCAGCATGTCCGGGTGCAACAATGATCCCGAGGTCGGTATCGGCCGCTATGTCGACAACAGATCGCACTTGTCCTGGAGCGCGGGACCGCATGCGTGCCCGGCGAAATCGGTGGCGTATCTGGTGGTTCAGGATGCCATCGACCAGCTGCTGGATGTGCTGCCGGAGATGCGTCTGGCCATCGCTCCGAACCAGCTGAGCTGGCGGCCCGGGCCGTTCCACCGGGCGCTGGCCGCGATGCCGGTCGTCTTTCCGCCGTCACCGCCGTTGACCGCACGGTGAACCTTCGGGCCGCTTCCCAGCCGTTCCGGGAAGCGGCCCGAAACCTTCAGTTGGTTTCCACGTCTCGGTGGCGGAACCCGAACGCGCCTGCCGCGCACAGCACCACCGCGATGAGCGCCGTGACCAACACCGGTGCCGGTGCGAAATCCACGGCCGGAACCAGCGGAATATTGTCGAACGGCGAGATGCTCATCAGCCAATCCGGGAACTTCAAGGTCGACCCGAACATCAGCACCACGAAGCAGAAGGCTAGGGCGATCCACGCGCCCGAGGTGGCCAGCGGCAGAAAACCAAAGAGCACCAACGTAATACCGCCGAGCACCCACACCGCGGGCAGATAGGTGAGTGACGCGCCGAGCAGAGGGAGCAGCTGGGACATGTCACCGGCGATGATCCCGTACATCAGTCCCATGCCGAACCCGCCGAGGGCAAGCACCACCGCCGAGCCGGCCAGCATGATGACGGCGTGCCCGGCCAACCACCGCAGCCGCGGCAGACCGGTGGACAGCAGCGGTTCGGTGCGCCCGGCCGCCTCCTCCGCGCGCAGCCGCAGCCCCGAGGAGATCGTGTACGCGGAGCCGATCAGCGCCAGCAATCCGGCCGACATGGCGTAGAAGGCATCCACCAGACTGCCCACATCCTGGCCGAGCACCTCGCCGAGATCGACGTCGCCGAGCAGATCTCCCACATCGTTGCCGATCGAGCCGAAGGCCAGGCCCGCCAGCAGCATGCCGATCGACCAGCCGATCAGCGAACCGCGCTGGAGGTGCCACGCCAGCCCGAACGCACTCTGCAACGATTCTCCTGCGCGCGGCGGTCCGGGGCGCGGAGGTACCACGCCCGCACCGAAGTCGCGGTGATCGAGCACTCGCCGCGCCGCCACCGTCACTGCGACGGCGACCGCGAGCGACAGCAGTACCGGCCACCAGATCTCGCCGTCGTAGGGCCGCATCGCCTGACCCCAGCCCAGCGGCGACAGCCACGACAGCACACCGTTGCCCACATCGCCGACCGCGCGCAACACATACGACACCGCGATCGCCGCGCCGGTGATGCCGTAGACGGCGCGGGTGCTCTCGGTGAGCTGGGCGGCCAATAGCGCGATCGCCATGAACACCAGGCCCGCGCAGGTGGCGCCGACTCCGAGTGCGATCGATCCGGCCGCGGGCAGTCCGTAGGAGATCAGGCTCAGCGCGACGGCGAGTCCGTAGACCAGGTTGGCCAGCACGGTGACGATGGTCGCTGCGGTGAAGGTGGCGTGCCTGCCGACGACGCCGGAGCGGATGAGTTCGTCGCGGCCGGTCTCCTCATTGGCGCGGGTGTGGCGGCCCACCAGGAACATACTCATCAGCCCGGCCACGATCATGCCGAAAGCGCTTGCCTGGAAGGCGACCTGGCCGCCGATGGTGTCGAGCACCCGCGGCGGGCCTGCCATGGCCACCATTGCCGCGTTGCCTTCCATGCTCGCGGCGACCCGGTCGAGGTCTGCCTGGCTCGGATAGGCGACATCGACGCCGACGGCCTGCGAGTAGTAGACGAGGGCGCCGCCGATGAGCCACAGGGGCAGCGCGATCCGTTCGCGGCGCAGGAAGAAGCGGGTGAGGGTGCCGACGCCGGTCAGCGTGGTCGTCGTCATGATTCCTGCACCCCCGAGGCCGCGAGCTCGTCACCGTAGTGTCGAAGGAACAGCTCCTCGAGTGTGGGCGGCTGGCTGGTCAGGGTGCGGATGCCGAATCCGGTGAGGTGGCTGATGGCGGGGTCCAGATCGACGGTGTCGACCTGGAATCTGGCGCGGTTGCCTTCGACCACGAGGTCGTGCACGCCGGCGAGTTCGTCGAGCCCGGTCGGCGGGCGGGTGGTCTCGCAGGCGATGGAGGTCCTGGTCAGGTGGCGCAGGTCGGCGAGGCTGCCGGTTTCGATCGCCTTGCCGTGGCGGATGATCGTCACCCGATCGCACAGCGCCTCGACCTGGGCGAGGATATGACTGGACAGCAGGACCGTACGGCCCTCGTTCTTGATCTCGTCTACACATTCCTGGAAGACCGCTTCCATGAGCGGATCGAGCCCGGAGGTCGGTTCGTCCAGCATCAGCAGCTCCACGTCCGACGACAGCGCCGCCACCAGTGCCACCTTCTGCCGATTGCCCTTGGAGTAGGTGCGGCCCTTCTTCGTCGGGTCCAGGTCGAAACGCTCGAGCAGCTCGGCGCGGCGCTTCTCGTCGAGGCCGCCGCGCAGCTTGCCCAGCAGATCGATGACCTCGCCGCCGCTGAGATTCGGCCACAGGTTCACATCGCCGGGGACGTAGGCAAGGCGGCGGTGTAATTCGGCGGTCTGCTCCCACGGGTCACCGCCCAGCAGCATGGCCGAGCCGCTGTCGGCGCGCAGCAAACCGAGCAGAACCCGGATCGTGGTCGATTTTCCTGCCCCATTAGGGCCTAGGAAGCCATGTACCTCGCCGGTGGCGACCTGTAGGTCGAGCCCGTCCAGCGCGCGGGTCCGGCCGAAGGTTTTGACCAGGTTCGAAACATCGATTGCCGCAGACATGCATCAACGGTAGGGGCTCGAGGTCAGCACAGGCGCGATTTCGGGGGCGGTGCGCGGCCCGGCTGAGAGCCACGGTTAACTTACCGTATAGTAAGTTAACGCGTTCCCGAGGTTGAAAGGCGTTGAGGGGCACACATGGTTTCGCTTGTGGGGGATCTACCGCGCGCTGCGCGCAACGTCTGGGCGCTGTCGTTCGGCGACGGTATCGAGCCGTACGCGCCGACACCGTCGACGGTCGTCTACGACGAACCGCACCGATGCCTGCGCCGGTTCGACCGCGCCGAGCCGTCCACGCAGCGGCCGGTGCTACTGGTGCCGCCGCTCGCGGTCACCCCGGCCTGCTTCGATCTGCGCCCCGGGCAGAGCTTGGTGCAATTCCTGCTGGAGACCGGCAGGCAGCCCTACCTCATCGACTATGGCGAGATGACCTACGCCGACCGGGATCTCGGCCTGGAGGAGTGGACCCACGACATCGTGCCCACTGCCATTCGCCGGATCAGCGACGCACACGACGGCGCGGAGGTCGACGTCGTCGGCTGGTCGCTTGGCGGAATCCTGGCGGTGCTGGCCGGTGCGGGACATGCGGACCTGCCGATGGCATCGATCACCGCGATCGGACCGCCGTTCGATCAGCGCAAGACCATGACTGTAGCCCCGCTACGCATGCTCGGCGCTGTGACCGGCGGCCGCGAAGTCGATCTCGCCACCAGGGTATTCGGCGGTATTCCGAGCCAGATCGTCCGGATCGGATTCCGGGTCCAGGCCTTTCAGCGTGAACTCACCCGCCCGCTGTTCGTCGCCCGCAATATCCTCGACGAGGACGCGCTGGCCCGGATGGAGGCCATCGACCGGTTCATGTCGATGATGCCCGGCTATCCGGGCCGGCTCTACCGGCAGATCCATCGCTCGATGATCCTGCGCAACGAGCTCATGACCGGCAGCTTCCGGCTGCGTCCGGATCTGGTCGTCGAGACCGCGAAACTCACCTGCCCGGTGCTGATCATCGGCAGCCGCACCGACTTGGTCGTGCCGGCTGCCGCCGCCCGCGCCGGGCTCGAGGTGCTCACCGGCGCATCCGAAGTTCGATTCGAGGAGGTTCCCGGCGGGCACCTCGGCATTCTGGCCGGGCCGACCGCGCGCGAGACCACCTGGCGGGTCATCGACGAGTTCCTGGCACGCTGACCGACGCCGCTCATGTCGGTCCGGCCGCGTGCTGTAACCGCTCGCCCAGTTCACGGCATCGTTCGCGGAATTCGGCCGGTTCCTCGATGACGAAATCGGCTCCGGTGAGGGCGAGTTGGAGCACCAGCCATTCGAACGAGTCCACCCGGGTGATCACCCGGGACCGGTCCGCCGATAGTGCCTCGATGTCGCAGTTCTGGAACTTCAAGGCGTCGCGGATCGTCGCGGCGGGCGCGTCGACGGTGGCGATCGCGCGGTAGCGGCGTGCGGTGAGACCGGCGCGCAGATAGGCGATACCGGACTCGGCGGGCAATGGTCGCGGGGTGAACCGGGCGCCGGTGGCCACGGCTCCGGTGATCCGATCGATGCGGAAAGTGCGCCAGTCGGCGCGATCGAGGTCCCAGGCGAGCAGATACCAGCGCAGATGCAGGTTGACCTGGCGATACGGCTCGACCCGCCGAGCAGAATTCGCGCCGGTCTTGTCGGCGTAATCGAATCGGACGCGTTCGTGCCCGGCCGCCGCGGCGCCCAGCAGCGACAGCAGCTCGGTATCGACCGACGGCGCGGCGAGCGGAGCCGCCTCGAGTGAGCTGCGCACGGCCTCGGCGCGCAGCCGCAACCGGGTGGGCAGGAACTGGTCGATCTTGCCGAAGGCCCTGTCGGCGGCCGCGCCGATATCGGAGCGTGCGGTGCCGTGCGGGTCGTCAGGGGTGGTGGCGCCGAGCAGGGCCAGCGCTATGAGCGTGGCCACCGCTTCGTCGTCGTCGAGGACCAATGGCGGCAGGGTGCGACCGGCTGCCAGCTGGTAGTAGCCCGTGGGGCCGGGCTGGGTCGCGACCGGGTATCCGTAGGCGCGTAGCCGGTCGATATCGCGGCGCAGGGTGCGCGGGCTGACCTCCAGCCGCGAGGACAGGTCGCGGCCGGTGAAACGACGGCCGGTCTGCAGGGTGGCCAGCAATTCGAGCATCCGGCCGGTGGTGTCGGGCATACCTCCATTCTCCGCGCATTGCGGTCAAGATCTGGCCGCATCTGGTCATACGGTCGAGTGGTGACTTCCAACGACATCGGTCCGACGCGCTCGATCCGCATCCGGGCGGCGCGCACCCACAATCTGCGTGGCATCGATATCGACGTCCCGCGCGGCAGGCTGGTGGTCTTCGCTGGAGTCTCCGGCTCCGGCAAATCCTCGCTGGTGTTCGACACCATCGCCGCCGAGGCCGGTTATCAACTCAACGAGACCTATCCGCCGTTCGTGCGCAACCGCCTGCCGCGCTGGAGCAGGCCGCAGGTGGATTCGATCGACGGGTTGTCGCCGGTGGTGGTGATCGACCAGAAGCGGCTCGGCGGCAATGCCCGGTCCACCGTCGGCACCATCACCGACGTCTACACCTATCTGCGCTTGCTGTTCTCACGGGTGAGCGAACCGTTTGTGGGGGAGTCGAATCACTTCTCGTTCAACGATCCGGCCGGTATGTGCCCGACGTGCGCGGGCCTGGGGGAGACCCTCGCGACCGATGTGGATCGTGTGCTCGATCTGGACAAATCGCTGGAGCAAGGCGCGATCCTGCTGCCCGGCTTCGGTCATGGCCAGTACTGGTATCGGCAATACGCGGACATCGGATCCTTCGATCCGGCGACGCCGCTGCGGGAGTGGGCCCCTGAGGAACGGACGGCGCTGCTGTACGGCGGCACCGCGGCGGCCCGGCTCGGTACCCGGCCGCCGAAGGACTATGAGGGGGTCGTCGAGCGGTTCGAGCGGATCTACCTGCACACCTCGGACGAGATGTCGGAACGCAAACAGGCGGTGGTGCACCGATTCACCCACGCCGAGTCCTGCCGGGACTGCGGTGGCGACCGGTTGAACAAGGCGGCCCGGACCGCGCGGGTGCTCGGGCACACCATCGTCGAGCTCGGCTACACAGAGGTGGGGGAGCTGGCCGATATCGTCACCGGGGTCCGGGAGCCGAGCGTGGCGCCCGTGGTGGCGGCACTGCGTGAGCGGCTCGTCGCGCTGACGACCATCGGGCTCGGTTACCTGACTCTGTCGCGGCCGACGCTCACGCTCTCCGGCGGCGAATCGCAGCGCATCAAAACGGTGCGTCATCTGGGGAGCAGTCTCACCGAAATGCTCTATGTCTTCGACGAACCGACCATCGGCTTGCACCCGCACGATGTGCGGTCGATGACCGCACTGCTGAAACAGCTGCGGGACAAGGGCAATGCGGTGCTGGTGGTCGAACACGATCCCGACGTCATGCAGATCGCCGACCAGATCGTCGAGATCGGGCCGGGTGCGGGAACCGACGGCGGGCGGGTGGTCTTCCAGGGCGATTTCGCCGAGCTACTGCACGCCGACACCCCGACCGGACGTGGGCTGCGCGGGCATCGCGCACCGCGCCCGCCGCGCACCGCCACCGGGAAGATCCGGATCGAGAACGCCACCCGCAACAACCTCACCGGTCTCGACGTCGATATCCCGACCGGCGTCCTCACCGTGCTGACCGGAGTCGCCGGTTCCGGAAAATCGAGCCTTGCCGCCGAACTGGCGGCCCAGCATCCGGCCACGGTCGTCGACCAGCGTCCAGTGAGCACCAATCGGCGTTCGACCCCCATTACCTACACCGGCATAGCGCCGGCGATCCGAAAACTGTTCGCCCGTAACAATGCGGTCCCCGCCGCGCTGTTCAGCGCCAACTCCGCGGGTGCCTGCCCGGTGTGTAAGGGGCTGGGCGTGATCTACACCGACCTGGCGTTCATGGACGGTCAGGAAATCGTATGCGAAACCTGCGGTGGGCGCCGCTTCACCGACGAGGTGCTCGGCTACCGGGTCGACGGCCTCTCGATCGCCGATATCGACGATCTCACCGTCGACGAGGCAATGCGCAGGCTCACCACGCCGTCGATTACCGCCGCGCTCGGCCATATCGCCGATGTCGGTCTCGGCTATCTGCGCCTGGGTCAATCGCTGACGACACTGTCCGGCGGCGAATGCCAGCGCCTGAAGATCGCCAGGGAACTCGCCGCCCGAGCCGAACACACCCTCTACATCCTCGACGAGCCGACCACCGGACTGCATCTGTCCGATATCGACACCCTGCTCGGTGTGCTGGATTCCCTTGTCGGCAAGGGCGACACCGTCGTCGTCATCGAACACAACCTGGAGGTCATCCGGCGTGCCGATCGGGTGATCGACCTCGGCCCTGGCCCTGGCCGTCATGGTGGACGACTCATCTACGAAGGAACACCCGAGCAGCTCGCTGCCTGCAAAGAATCGGCCACCGGGCACGCGCTGCGCGAGATGATGCGCTGATGTCAGTGTCGCGTCTCGACCGACCTGAGGTTCGCCCGGCGAGACAGCGGCGCCGGCCTCAAGACTGGGAGCGGGCGATGATCACCGGGCACTCGGTCGCGTGCAGCACGGCCTGGCTGACCGATCCGAGCGTCATGCCGACGAAGCCACCGTGGCCGTGGCTACCAACGACCAGGAGCTGGGCGCCGGCGGCGGTGGCGAGCAACAATCGCGCGGGACGATCTTCCGCGACGATCAGTCGCACCGAGACGCCGGGGTACCGGGAACGCAACGGCGCCAGAGTTTCCGACAATTTCGCTCGCGCCTCGGCCTCGAGTTCGGCGCGCGAGAGGTAGCGGTAGAACTCCGTCCATGCCGACACCGCAACCAGTTCGGTGTCGCGCCGCGCGGCTTGGTCGAAGGCGATATCGATGGCGCGGACACTGGTGGGCGAGCAGTCGGTGCCGACCACCACGGGGCCGTCGGTGCGTTCGGCCGATTCGGGGATGATCGCGACCGGACAGTGGGCGTGGCGCGCCAGCGATGTGCTCACCGATCCGAGCAGGCCCCGCCGCAGCGCGCCGAGCCCGCGGGTACCGACGACGAGCAACCTGGCCGACGTCGAGCGATCACGCAGCAGCGGCACCGGCGCTGCCTCCCGCACGCAGGTCTCGATGTCGATCTCGCCGATCGGAGCCGCTGCTGCGGCAGCGATCTCGGCGGCTTCGGCGAGTATCTCCTCCCCGGCCTTGCGGTAGGTTTCGGCGTCGATCGGTGCGTAACCGAGGGTCGGGCCCACATCGATCGGTACCCCGATCGCGTACACGATGTGCAGCGGGCAGCCGTGGCGGGCGGCGTCGGCGGCGGCCCAGCGCACCGCGCCGAACGCCGAAGGCGAGCCGTCGGCGCCGACGACGACCGGTGCGCTGGGGGTGGTCATGGCGCGGCCCTCAGCGTGCGGACCGGTCGACGGAGAAGAACTCGGCGACCGGCCGCCGCGGCGTCGGCGGCTGCTCCGGGCCTTCTGGTGCGGTGCCGACGCGCACCACCACCTGCGGCACACCGGGCCGGGGGATCAGCCCGGCGATGATGCGCCTGCTCGACGGCAATTCGGTGATATGGGTCAGCGGACAGGTCGCCAGCCCGGCCGCGGTGAATTCGAGCAGGGCCGCCGAGAGCGCTTCACCGGTGCGCAGCCAGTGCAGCGGTGCGTCGTCGGGGGAGCTGAGCACCGCCAGCTCGGCGCGATCGTCGAGGTCGCCGCGGCGCAGTGAGCGCGGTCCGGCAGGGAATTCCCGCCCGACGCCGACCTGGGACAGCTCCGCGTTCGAGGCCAGTGCGGAGGCCGGTATCCCTTCCAGATTGGCGGTATTACCCGCCCACCAGTGCAGCTCGTTCTGGTAGTGCGGATCGTGGCGGCGCAGTGCCGAGGACTGCTCCGAGGCGGCGGCCAGGCGCGGCCGCTCCGAGCCGTCGAGCTGATCGAACTCGACCTCGTAGGCCGAGATCAGCGTGCGCACCTCGGCGCTGCGCTCGTCCCAGTGCGGAGGTTCGAGCATCGGCAGCCGGTCGGTGTGGCGTCGATCGATCGCGCGGGCGAGTGCGAGCACGCGATCAGGAGGATCGGGCCGTGGCTTGAAATCGAGGACTGCCAGATGATCGCGGCGGGCAGGATCGGGCAGCCGGGTGATGTCGGTATGCCAGCCGCGGGCCGCGAACGCGGTGCTCACGTGATGCAGCATCGCCCCGCAGCTGATCACCAGCTGCCTGCCCTGTGGATCGGCCGAATGCAACCGGCGCTCCCCGTCGGCGTACAGATGCAGCCGGGCTCCGTCGAACACCCAACGCCAGGGCTGGGTGTTGTGCACCGACGGCGCCCGGCAGGCCAGCCGCAGCGCGGCCAGAACCGTCGGATGCTCGGGAATCCGAACTTCGTCGATGTTGGTCATATTTGTGAGTGTGCCCCTCCCGCAGGCTGCTGACCAGGGTCGTCGGGCGCATGTCTGGTGATCGTTCAGCACTGAGCCCGGTCTGGTCGGCGGTCCGCCGTTGCCGACGCGGGCACCGTCAGGTGATGGGGCTGATACCCGTGATCAAGGTTCTGCCGTCGACGCCAGCGGTCGTGACGAGCTGGGCGTTGTAGGTGATCGGCTCTGCGTGCGGCCGGTACTCGGTGATGACGACGGTGTACTGGCCGACGAACGCCCCCGGACTGATGGTGAGGCAATGCGTCGTCCCGGCGGGAACGGAATCGATACCGCGCTGGATATCGGGTGCCGACGGGACGGCCGCACCGGGAGCGACCACCGCGCGCGCCTGCTCGCCGGAGCGGGCGATGTAGAAGGCGTGCTGAAACGCGAAAATGGCGGCGGGCCCGGAGTCGTCCCCGCCGGCCGCATTGCCCTGGATCCGGTTGCCGACTCGTTCCGGCGCGCACGAAGCAGGGCCCGCGGCATGGTCAGGCGCGGCGGCGCCGGCCTGCGCCTGTGCGGGCGCGGGATCGGAGCCCGAGCCGCCGAACTGCACGTAGGCGGCTCCCAGCAGCACACCGGCGCCGAGCAGGCCGAGTGCAGGTGGGATCCACCGTCGTTTACCGGGTGCCGGCTCGATCGGTTCGCGTCGACCGATCCGGAGCGGTGCGTCCTCCCCGGCCGGTGCGGGCCGACCCGGTGCGATCTTCACGGGCGCGGGCAACTGGGACATCCAATCCGCCCACTCGCCCACATAATCCGCGTTCGATTCGCCCTCGGTCTTCCCGGCGCCGGACGCTCCCTCGTCGTCGCGCGCACTGTCCCGTCGATCCATAACGCCCCCACCTTCGTCAGGTTCTTCCGTCAGGTCCACCTATTTGTACTGGACCGACGGGTGAATGGGCGCTCGCGACACCCGCCCGGGCGGTTCGGGATACCGCTCGGGCTGTCGCACGGGAATCACCAGAAAACGTTGACCGGGTCGCCGATGCCGACGTTCTCGTAGTACCAGGCCGCGTCGCCGGGGGCGAGGTTGATGCAGCCGTGGCTGACGTTGGCATTGCCCTGTTGGTCGACCGACCACGGCGCTGAATGCACGAACACACCGCCCCAGGTGAGACGCACACCGTATTCACCGTCGATCAGATATCCCTCGGGGGAATCCAACGGGATGCCGATGGTGCGCGAATCGAAGACGATATGCCGGAACTTCTCCAGCACCGGGAAGGTGCCCGTCGGTGTCTCCCAGCCCGGCTTACCCATCGAGGCGGGCATCTGCCGGACCACCTGACCGCCGATGCTGACGGTGAAGGTGTGCGCCGACATATTCGCGTCGGCGACGACACCGGCATTGGTGGTGAATTCGGTGCGAGTCTCACCGATGCGCACGCCGATGGTGGCGTTGGCGGGCAGGAAACCGGTCGGCGTCCAGGTCAGTTGCCGGTCGCCGGTCCAGGAGAAGGTGCCGGTCAATGGTTGATCGGCCGTGATCACCGTCGATTTCTCGGCGGCGGCCCGATCCGCGACATCGGCCGCGAATCGGATGGTCACCGGATGGGCGATCCCGACCATCCGGCCCTCAGAAGGCGTGATGGAAGCGACCGAACCGACACCCGCGCCCGGCGGGGATCGGTCGATCAACATGGCGTTCGCCGCGCCCGACCCGAACATGGCCAATGCCATGATCGCGGTCGCCAGAAACAAATGTCGAACTACGCTCCGCATGGCTCCACCCCTTCGAGACGGTGTGGTGGGCAGAGATCCATTCTAGGCGCGCATGATCAACTACGGCGCAGAGCGTTGCGTGCTCGTTACTCGGTGGGTGGGTCGCTTACTCGGTGACCAACTGCCAATCGTCGGGTAATCCGTGCACATGAATCTCCGACCCCTCGGCATGCAGGGTGACCGTGGCCGGCCCGAGCCGCATGTCTGTCAACGCGAGCTTGCCCCATCGACGCGGTAACCGCGGGGTGACGGTGAGCCGCCGGTTCGGCACGCACGGCGTCAACCCGAGGAACGAGCGCACCAGCAGCAGCGGCGCCGCACTGGCCCACGCCTGTGGCGAACAGGAGGTCGGATAGGGGATGGGGGACCGGAACTCGCCGCGACCGAACCCGCAGAACAACTCCGGTAGCCGTCCACCGAACTCGGCGGCCGCGTCGAGCAGACCTGTGGTCAGCCGCTCGGCGAGTTCGCTGGCGCCGGGAATGTGGCGGTAGCGCTGCAGCCCGGCCACCGCGATGGCGGTGTCATGCGGCCACACCGAGCCGTTGTGGTAGCTCATCGGGTTGTAGGCGCCCATCGTGGCCGCCAGCGTGCGCAACCCGAAACCGGAATCCATCGAGGCGTCGGCGAGCTTCTCGATCAGCTCGGCGGCGCGCTCGTCGGCGACGATCCCCGACCACAGGCATTGGGCGGCATTGCTGGTCAAGGCATCGACCTGATGTTTGTGCCCGTCCAGTGCGATCGCGTACCAGCCGTTCTTGGCGACCCAGAACGCCTCGTCGAACCTCGTCTTGAGATCCTCGGCCTGACCGCGCAGCCGTACCGCGGTCTCGGTATCACCGAAATGGTCGGCCAGTTCGGCCCTGGCCAGCCGGGCCGCGTACGCGTAGCCCTGCACCTCACTCAGCGCGATGGACGGTTCGGCGAGATGGCCGCTCGCGTCGTTGATCGCGTCGAAACTGTCCTTCCAGCCCTGGTTGGTGAGGCCGCGGTCGGTCTTGCGGCGGTATTCGACGAAGCCGTCACCGTCGGCGTCACCGTATTCGTCGATCCAGGCCAGCGCGGCGTCGGCGGCGGGAAGCAGCTCCCGGATGGCCGATTCGTCGGCACCCCAGCGCCAGCATTCGGCCAGCAGCATCACAAAAAGCGGGGTGGAGTCGATCGAGCCGTAGTACACCTCGCCGCCGAGGACCTGGCCCCCTGCCGGGCCGTGCCGCATCTCGTGCATGATCCGGCCCGGCTCTTCCTCGGTGATCGGTTCCACCTTGGTGCCCTGGAGTTTGGCCAGCTGCCGCAGCGTCCCGACCGCGAGCGCCGAATCCAACGGCAGTGCCATCCACGAGGTGAGCAGGCTGTCGCGGCCGAACAAGGTCATGAACCACGGGGCGCCCGCCGCCACATACGCGGGTGAGCCGTCGCCGCGGCCGTCGATCCGCAGTGCGCCGAGATCACTTTCGGTGCGTTGCAGCACCTGGGTGAGCCGGGCATCGGTGGCGGTCAGATCGGTCGCGGTGGCCCGCCAGGCCTTGAGCCTGCTGATCGGGCTGTCCTCGTCGTCACCGAAGGCCATCTGCACCCGACGGTGCGCGACCACCGGCTGGGCCAGGATCTCGGTCTTCCACTGGCCATGCGCGGGCACCACCACCTGCCAGGTGACGGTCCCGGGCAACATGACCGGATCGCCGGTGGCGCTGATGGTCAGGCCGCGGCCCGGATCGGTGTGGTCGATCAGATGCAGTTCGCCGTCGACGGATTGAGCCTCGGCGCTGCCGAGATGTTTGCGACCCTCCTTGACGGCGAACAGGTCGGCGAAATCGGCGTCGGCGAACAAGGTGACGGTGATCGCGGTGTCCTCGTGACCGAGGTTCTGCACGATGATCGCTTCCTTGAGCCCCTGCCCGATCATGCGCTTGCGCACCACGAGCACAGTGCTGTCGGCGATGCCTTGACGCGGCTGCTTGCGCATGATGAACCGCGCCTTGAACGCCTCCGGGGTGAGCACCGTGAGTTGTTCGGCCGCAAGGCCGTCCAGCCGCAGCTCCCACCGCGAGATCACCCGGGCGTCACGGTAGAAAAGGCCCTGTGAGGTACCCGAATGGATGTCGCCGAGCTGATCGGAGAGACAGAAGGTGCTCGCTTCGACGAGGGTGATGGTCCCCCCGCCGCCGTTGACGGCGGCGGGTTGACCGGAATTGAGCACCCTGGGGGGTTCGGTCATGCTCGACTCCAAGCCGGTGTCGTGCCGTTGTCCGCACGCAGGCCGAGCAGGCCGCTGCGCCGGAGCTCGACGGTGGTCAATTCATCTGCCGGGCGATGGGATTCGTCCCACGCTTCGAGTATGCGGTAGTAGGCCGCCTCGTAGCCCGCACCCAGTTGATCGACACCGAAAAGTTCCTCGACGCGCCTGCGGCAGGCGTACGGGTCGAGTTCGCTCGCGCGCGCGATGGCGGCGGGAAGTTCGGCCGGATCGTCGCAGATGATGCCGGTGACGCCGTCGACGACGACCTCCTCCACCGCACCGCCACGCAACGCCACCACCGGGGTGCCGCAGGCCATGGCCTCGATCATCACGATGCCGAAGGGCTCCTCCCAGCGGATCGGGAACAGCAGGCAGCGCGCGGAGGCGAGCAGTCGCCGTTTGGCCACCGCGTCCGCCTCGCCGAAGACATGATCGCTGTCGGTCAGCAGCGGTTCGATTTCCTGCGCGAAGTAGGCCTTCTCCGGCGGTTCATTGCATTTACCGGCCAGGATCAACGGGATTCCGGCCTCGTGGGCGGCGTGCAGTGCCAGATGCGGGCCCTTGTAGGAGGCGTAGCGGCCGAGGAACAGCGCGTAGTCCTTCTTCTCGACCTGGAACGGCCATTCGCTGGGACGCAATGCGTTGTGTACCCGGGCGATCCAGTTGAACGTCGGCGCGAGCGCGCGCTGGCGATCGCTGATCGCGACCAGGCGGGTGTGCTCGTCGAGGGCGCCGTAGTAGTCGCACATATCGCCGTCGACCGGGCCGTGCACGGTGACCGCGGTAGGAATGCCGAGCGCCTCGTAGGCGGGCGCGTTGAGCGGCCCAGCGAAGGTGTGGTCGTGGATGATATCGATCGGCCTGGTGCGGGCCAGGTCCTCGATGATGCGCCGGACCTTGAGCGCGTTGACGACCTCGGGGAACGGATCGCCGAGCCGGTCGGCCTGGATGCGGTCCCAGACCGGCACGAATTCCGCTGCTGTGCCGGGCTTTCCGGCGCCGAGCAAGGTGACCTGATGGCCGCGCGCGACAAGGGTGTCGGCGAGTTCGGCGACCACGGCCTCCACCCCGCCGTACCCGGCGGGTGGGACATCGAAGTACGGGGGAGCGACGAGAACGATGCTGAGTGGCCGGTGGCGGGAGGCGCCGTTCAACGCGTCGCTGCCGGGTTTTCGGCCGAGTATGCCGGAATCGGAATCGGTGTCCTCGTGGGTGAATATGGTGCTCAACGCAATCCTCCTCAGCGGTGGCCGTGGCACGCGCGTGGCGTACCCGTCGGCCGATGGGTGGAGCTGATCACGAACCATTCGGTCTCATCAGGGCAACGAATGTGACCGGCGCCGATAGTGTCCGGCGCAATGAGGCAGCAGCGCACTGCTGCACGGACAACTCGCGGATGTCCGAAGCGGCATCGTGGGTGATCTACACGGCGCCTGCCCCCGCCCGATCGGGGGCCAGCGTGAACGCCGCACGGCCGGTGGCCGTCGCGTTCAGCGTGTACCTGGCTCGTCTGAGAACCAGGCAATCGGGTGAACAGTAGCGGTGGATGTCGTGGGCGCGGCGTGCCTGACCGACGGTCAGCTCGCCGGGATCGGCCGAGCAGTCCGCGATGTTGGAAACGACCTGGCGCACCGTGATGACGTCGATCCTGGCTGCCTGGCCAGCCGTGCGGTCCAGGTCGTCCGGTTCGAGCGTCGGTGGCGCCGTGATGTACCCGATCCTCACCGTTACCTCCTGCATGTCGAGCTCGAGCTATCAGTTACGGCGGCGGATGGCCGCCGATCACGCTGGTGACTCGTGGTGACGCACAAAGCAGGTGAAGCAAGAACGGTCCGTGAAGTGATGCGTATCACGAAACCGCGGCCCAGTGTACGCCCACTCAGTTACCTACTCGGCAGTACGCCGGTAGAAGGCGGATTCCGGTGCGGTTGAGCATCGGAATCGGGCATCTACTGGCAGTTGTGGTGCGCGGCCCTGGCTTTCGTGTGGCCGGATTGTGGCGAGTTCGGGATCTGTATAGCGGTTTTAAGCCGTGCTGGCTATGTGTCGGCTATTTATTTGGCGGGTAGTCCGGACACGACGAGGCCCGGCCGCCGTGACGGCCGGGCCGGTGACGAGGATGCTCAGCCGCGCACGGCGTGCAGCACGTCCGCATGCAGGGCGTCGGCGCGGGCGGTGATGGTCTCGATTCGGCCGAGCGCCGCGGCGAAGGCGGCGCCGTCCTCGGCCGACAGCGAGCCGACATTGATCTCGATATTGAGCCGCGAGCTCGTCGCGGCCGCACGGGCGGCATCGGCAGCGGCGCCGATGTCGGTGACCACGTTGGGGTTGCCGATCGGCAGCAGTTCGGCGGCCAGCGACAGCACCTCGTCGGCCTCGTCCACCACCGCGGCGGGCACCCGTGCCGCCTCCAGCAGCGCGGCCGTGATCGCGGCGCCGCGGGCCTCGGTCTCCTCGGGGGTGGTCTTGGGCAGCTTGTAGGCCGCACCCACAGCGGTGAAAGCGGCGGCGTCGGCATCGGCGAGCGTCAGCGCGCGCTGCCTGGCCGCGTCGGCGGCCTCGATGATCCGATCCACCACGGGCCGGTGCTCGGCGTCCTTGGCCCTGGTGGTGTACCGGGCGACCATCGCGACCAATGCCGCGCCCTGGGCGGCGTGCAGCGCGGCCACCGCGCCGCCTCCGGGGGCGGGCACCTTGGCCGCCAGATCGGCCAGATATCCGGCGACGGTGGCGTCGGCGAAGCTCGGCGCGAGATCCGGATGCGAGGTGGTCGGCTGCGACACGGCGGTGTGGCCTTTCGTTCTGGTACGCGAGCGGGCGCTCTCACGCTACCGCGATCTCGGTGTGGCCGGTCGCGGGCGGTCGGTCGGCCGTGTCTATGTTGAGTGCTATGCGGATCGGATTGGGTATCAATTATTCGGGGGGCTTCAAGGAGGTCGCGGCCGAGGTCGCCGATCTCGAACGGGCAGGCCTCGACGTCGTGTTCGTCCCGGAGGCGTACTCCTTCGACGCGGTGAGCGCACTGGGCTACCTGGCCGCCAAGACCGAGCGCATCCAGCTCGCCTCGGGCATTCTGCAGCTCTACACCCGCACCCCGAGCCTGACCGCGATGACCGCGGCGGGCCTGGACTTCGTCTCCGACGGCCGCTTCGTCCTCGGCCTCGGTGCGTCCGGCCCGCAGGTGATCGAGGGATTCCACGGCGTGCCCTACGACGCTCCCATCGGTCGCACCAGGGAACTGGTGGAGATCTGCCGCAAGGTATGGCGGCGCGAACGGCTCGAATACGACGGCAAGTACTACCAGATCCCGCTGCCCGCCGAGCGCGGCACCGGCCTGGGTAAGCCGCTCAAGCTGATCAACCATCCGGTGCGCGAACGCATTCCGGTGCTGCTGGCCGCACTCGGCCCGAAGAACGTGCAGCTGGCGGCGGAGATCGCCGAGGGCTGGCAGCCGATCTTCTTCCTGCCCGAGCAGGCGGAAAAGGTGTGGGGCGATGCGCTGGCGGCCGGTCGGGCACAGCGTGATCCGGCACTGGGCGATCTCGAGGTCTACGCGGGCCCGGCGCTGGCCATCGGCGAGAACGTCACGCCGCTACTGGAATTCGTGAAACCGCATCTCGCCCTCTACATCGGCGGCATGGGCGCCAAGGGCAAGAACTTCTATCACACGCTGGCCACCAAGTACGGCTACGGCGCCGAGGCCGACCGCATCCAGGAGCTGTACCTGGCCGGGAAGAAAGAGGAGGCGGCCAAGGTCGTCCCGGACGACCTGGTGCGCGATATCTCGCTGGTCGGTCCTGCGAGCTTCGTCAAGGAACGGATCGCGGCGTTCGCCGAGGCCGGTGTGACGGTGCTCAACGTCGTCCCGATGGCGGCCACCCCCGCTGAACGAGTGGGCTTGATCGAGCAGCTGCGCTCTCTCTGCGACTGAGTACGCCGACAGGGTCGCCCGAGCAGGCGGCCCTGTCCGAGTGACCACGGGCCCCGCATCGCCTCTTCGGTGATGCGGGGCCCGTGGTTTCGGTGGGCTAGTTGCCGCGGAGCCCGTCCAGCGCCGCCTCCAGCGTGGTGTGCAGGGCGAAGACCTGATCGAGGCTGGTCATCTTGAGCTGACGGCTGGTGGCGGGGCCGTCGGCGACGACGGCGATCGCGGTGGTCTCACCGGCCCGCTGATGGGCCGCGACGAGGGCCGCCATGCCCGCCGACGCCAGGAAGGTGACCGCGGTCAGATCGATGATCAGGCCCGACGGTGCGCTGCCGAGGGCCGCGTCGATCGCATTCTCCAGGGCGGGTGCCGTGGCCAGGTCGACCTCCCCGGTTACCGTGAGCACGGTCGCCCCATCGCGGGTGGCGACGGTGGTCGTCATCGTGTCGGTGAGGGGGTACGCGTCTCCGGAAGTGTTTGTCACATCATCACAATCTGCCATGATCCGGGCGATCCTGCCGAATCGTCACCCGGATACCTGTTTGTTCGTTCCGCGCAGCGGGTTGGCCACCGGGAAAGCGATTGCCGGCAGGGTTACCGACATTCGCACCCTCGTGCCGGGCCCGCTGTGGTCGATGTCGAGCTCTTCGGTGAGCGCGCGCATCATATCCAGTCCACGGCCACGGTACCCGCGATCGGCGGACTGCGGTTTCCAGTTGCCGGAGTCGGTGACTCGGATCTCCACCGTTTCGGTACCGCATTCCGCGCTCAGCGCGACCCGGCCGGGTTCGCCGTCACGGTAGGCGTGCTCGATGCTGTTGCTGCACGCCTCGTTCGTCGCCGCGACCAGATCCGAGGCCAGATCGTGCGGTACGGCCGCAGCGGTGAGCCACTCCTTGAGGGTGCGCCGCAGCGCGGAGAGCTGATCAGCGCGGGCGGGTACCTCGACCCGCAGCGGTGCCGGTGGTTGCCGGTAGACGACCATCGCGACGTCGTCGTCGTAACCGCCGGCCGGACGCAGGCGCGACAGCACAGCGTCGGCGACTTCACGCGGCAGCCGTTCATGGGTGTCGGCCAGCACGCTCGCGATCTGGTCGAATCCGTCGAAGATGTCGACACCGCGCTGTTCGACCAGCCCGTCGGTGAACAGCACCAGCGTCGATCCCGGTGGCAGCGGTGTGGTGGCTTCGGGGCGCCGTGGCATATCGAAGGTCGCCAGTGGCACCGCACGTCCGCCTTCCAGCATCCGGCCGGTGACGCCGACGTCGGCGAGGATGGGCGGCATATGGCCTGCGTTGCTGTAGCGGACCAGGCCGCGGATCGGGTCGAGGACGGCCGCGCACACCGTGGTGCACATGGCGCCGGGGATCCGGGCCGCGACGGTGTCCAGCTCGGCCAGCAATTGCGCCGGACCGGCACCGCGCAGCAGCAGTGCCCGTGCCGCGGTGCGCAGCTGACCCATCACCACCGCGGCCGACAGTCCACGGCCGACGCAATCGCCGACGACCACCCCGATCGTGCCGTCCTTCAACGGCACCACGTCGTACCAGTCGCCGCCGATCTCGAGCGGCGGCAGCGCGGGTTCGTAGTGCACCGAGAACCGCGGCGGCAGTTCGATCGGGCCGAGCATGGCGCGCTGCAAGGTGAGCGAGGTGGCGCGGGCCTGGTCGAAGTTGCGTGCACGCTGCACCGCGAGGCTGAGATGTCCGATCAGCAGCGAGAACAGCGTCCAATCGGCGGCACCGACGACGCGCGGCGCGGCGAATCGCAGCCACAGCGCCGCGTCCGCGGTCTCACCGAGCGGGGCGACGATGCCTTCGGCGCGATCGGCGGCCTCCGGCACTGCGATCAGCGTGCGGCCGGGGCGCAGCCGAGCCCGCTCCAGCAGCTCCCGAGTCTCGGGCGCGAGCACCTCGGCCGACTGTGGTTCGCCGACGGCATCCGGTTCCGATTCCGCCGGCGCACCGGACACGTAGACCTCGGGCGCACCCTGCCGAGTAGCCCATACCGCGACAACGGCGGTTTCCGCGTCGATGGTGCGCCGCAGCTCGTCCAGCCCGACTTCGAGCACCTCGGCCACACTGATTGCCGAGGCGACGGCGTTCGCCAGCCGCGAGGCGGCCTGATCGCGGGCCTGGGCATCGTGCTCGGAGGTGACGTCGCGAATGGTGCCGACGAAGATCCGTTCGTTGCCCTCGGGTTTGACCAGGGTGCTCGTGCTCACCGCGAGCCAGCGGTCCCTGCCGTCACGATGGCGGATCTGGGTGACGAATCGCAGTGCGGCGGTGCCGAGATCGGGGTAGCGCGGGCCCTCGGGGATCGACCATGGATGCGGCAGCGCATACGGCACCTCGGTCGCGCCGTAACCGGTCAATTCACCGAAGGCTGAGTTGATCTCGATGATGGTGCCGCGCGCGTCGGCCACGAAGAACCCGTCCTGCAGCGACTCCACCAGCGCGGTGCGGAACTCGTCGCGGCCCGCGAGGTCGTCGGCACGGGTGCGCTGCTGTTCATAGCGGCGGGTGCCGTCGAGGTAGCCGCGGGTGGCGACATCGAGGGTGATGAGGGTCTGCAGCAGGAATTCCAGCGCCGACTCCTCCAGCGGAGTCGCGCTCGGTGCTCCGGATTCGGTCTGCACCTGTTTGACGACCCGGTAGTGGTTCTCGGTGAGATCGAGCAGGCTGATGCCCTCGACCAGGGCTCGTCTGCCCAGTTCATGGCCTTCGGCCAGCCCGTCGTGCGCGGGGGAGCGCAGATGCCGCCGCAATGCGTCGGCGTAGTCGTCGAGGAAGGCGGACAGGACCGTGCTCATTGTCGGCACCCACCGCTCATGAGGTTCCGTTCGCGCCGCGTACCCGGGCCGCGAGGACCAGGGCGTCGTCGGTGTCCTTGGCGTTGTGGTCCAGCAGCGTCGTGGTGATATCGGCCGCGGGTTTCGACAGATCGATTCCGGCGCCGGAATCGATGACGACGCCGTCGGTGGACATCAGCAGCAGATCGCCGGGGCGCACCGCGACGGTCTGTGGTTGCAGGTGCGGCGGCAGCCGATAGCCGACGATCCCGCCGGTCTGCAGCACGGTCGCGCTGATCGAGGGCCCGGCGGGGCCTGCGGTCAGCAGTTGGGAATCGACATTGCCGACACCGAGCCACTGCACCGACTCCGCGCTGAACAGCGCCAGCGAGACCGCGGCACCGCGGGTGTCGGCCATCGCCCGGTGGCACAGCACCATCAGTACGTCCAAGGGTTCGGCGCGATTATCGGCCAGGACTTGCGCGGCTTTGTCGACCGCTGTCGCGGCGGCCTCGCCGTGCCCGAGCCCGTCCAGCACGGCGAACAGCGCGGTGCCTGCTCCGGTGTCGAGCACTGCGCAACGATCGCCGGAGATCTGCTGTCCGGGCAAGGCACGACCGGCAACGGCCCATTCGATCCGGCCGATGTACCCGTCATCATGCACCGTTGGGTACCCACTTCCACATCTCCACCAACGTGCCGCGACCGGGGCCGGAATCGACCGTGAGCCGGTCCATGAGTCGTTTCGCCCCGGGTAACCCGAGGCCGAGCCCGAGGCCGGTCGAATAGCCGTCTTCCATTGCGCGGGCGATGTCGCGAATGCCGGGCCCCTTGTCGCTGGCCTGCACCACCAGCGCTTGACGACCATCGCGTTCGTCGACGAGTAATCGGATCTCGCCGCTGCCCGCGTAGCTGGTGATGTTGCGGGCGACTTCGGAGATGGCGGTGGAGATCATGGTGCGATCGGTGAGGGAGAAGCCGAGTTGTTCGGCCAGTTCACGTCCGGCCTGACGAGCGGTGACGATGTCGTTGGACATTTTCACCGCGATGACTCTGTCCTCAGCGGCCACGGTCACGACCGTCTCTCCGCCGGGCAGGAACATTGCTGTTCAACCAGGCCAGGCCCTCTTCCAGGTCGAGGGCGGTGTGCATGTCCTCGAAGGTGAGGCCGAGCTGGACCATGGCGAACGCGACTTCGGGCTGCAACCCGACGATGACGGTCTGGGCGCCGCGCAACTGCGTCATATGCGCGATGGTCCGCAACGATCTCGCCGCGAACGAGTCCATCACGTCGATGGCGGTCACGTCGACGATGATGCCATGCGCACGGTACTTGCTGACCTGTGTCATCAGGTCGTCCTGGAGACGCTCGGTATCGGCATCGGTCAGCGCGGATTGCACTGATGCGATGAGGTATGTGCCCTGTTTGAGGATGGGAACCGGCATGATCGGCTGATCAGCGCCCGCTGCGTTCGGCGGAGACCCGCGTGATCTCGTAGCCGAGCAGCCGCTCGGCCTCCTCGATACCGCCCTGCAGGTCACCGACAGCGTTCATCTTGGACAGGTCCAGCCCGATGGTCACCAGGGTGAGCGCGATATCCGAGGACAGGCCGGTGATGATGACGTTGGCGCCCATCAGCCCGGAGGCGTCGACGGTCTGCACCAGGTGGTTGGCGACGGTCTGGTCGATCTCCGGCACACCGGTGATGTCGATGACGACCACCTTGGCGCGATTGGCGCGGATCGCGCGTAGCAACTGTTCGGTGAGCTGGCGGGCGCGCTGGCTGTCGAGCACGCCGATGATCGGCAGGATGAGCAGCTGCTCGCGAACCTGCAGCACCGGCGTCGACAGCTCGCGGATGGCTTCTTGCTGCTGGCGGATGACGCGCTCGCGCTCCTGGACGAACGAGACGCCCACGGTGTTGGCGATGCGGTTGGCGGCCGGTTCGTAGGCGTCGAGGACGTCGTTGAGCAGTTCGAAGTTCGACTGGTACTTCTCGAACAGCGAGCGGGCCAGCACGTCACGCAGGAGCAGCACGATGCCGAGGATCTCGTCGGTCTCGACGCCTCTCGGGATGATGCGCTCGGACAGATCGCGAGCGTAGGCCTGCAGCGCCTCGACGCTACCGGTCTCGAGCACCTCGACGTAATTGTCGAAGATCGAGGTGGCCTCGGAGAAGATCTCCTCCGGCGTCATCGCGGTCAGCAGGCGGGCGTCGGTAATGCGGCGCGCCCATTCTTCACGCAGCACGGTGCGGTTCTGACGCAGATGCTCGACCAGCTGCGGAAGCAGATTGTCGACCGGTCCTGCGGCCAGTGAGTCCGCCGAAAGGCTCATGGACACCTCGGACATGGAAACTCGTGCCCCTTTCGACGGGTACGACAGGTCTTGCGTATCTCGGGCGTGGTGACGCTCGGCTGCGTGCCGATATCGAGCCTAGTCATACCCCAGCGGTGCTACCGCTGAAACCACCAGGTCGGGCTGTTCGGCCGTGGCGCCGGTCACCTCCGCTGTCGTCCGGGGTGGCGAAGCCGTGCTCCAGGGCGCCGAGCACCTCGTCCAGATAGACGGTGAGATCGGTGTCGGCGCGGGTCAGCCAGGCATCGAAGGCGGCGCGTGCGGCGGCGAGGGTGGCGCGACCGACGGCCATGGGGATCAGCGCGTCCTCGGGCTGGCCGAGGCGGCTCGCGGCGAAGGAGCTGACGGTGCGCTCCCAGGCGTCGTAATGGGCACCCGCGGTGGCGGCGAGCGCGGGCACGGTCGCGACCAGTTGCATGCGGGTGCGCAGTTCGGGCACGTCTTCGGCGCGGTATCGGTTGGCGTTGACCACCACGCGGCGCACAGCGGTCATCATCGGGATATCGGGGTCGACGGTCGCGAACGCGGCTCGGAGCGCGGTGACCTCGGCATCGAACTGGTACCAGAGCACTTCGGCCTTGCTGGGGAAATAGCGGAAGAACGTTCGGCCGCTCACCCCCGCCGCCGCGGCGATCTGCTCGACGGTGGTGTCGTCGAAGCCCTGTTCGCTGAACAACCGCATAGCGATGAGTTCGAGGGCGCGCTTGCTGGTGCCGCGCGGGCGCCCGCGGGTGCTGTGTGCCGTCACGGCTATTGATTATGCGTCCGAACGGCCTATTGATTATGTCAGTGAGTGACGTTAATGTCGGCGGCATGATGGCGGATCTCACATGGCCCGAGGCGGGAGAATATGTCGCCGCGGGTGTGATCCTTGCCGTGCCCGTCGGTTCGACCGAACAGCACGGCCCACATCTGCCGCTGTCCACCGACACCGATATCGCCCTCGCACTGTGCGCCGGGTTGGCAGCCGAGCGCACGGATGTGCTTGTCGCGCCTGCTGTTCCGTACGGCTCCAGCGGTGAACACGCGGGCTTCCCCGGCACGCTGTCCATCGGCGCGGCCGCGCTGGAGCTGCTGATCGTCGAGCTGTGCCGCTCGGCCACCGACAGCTTCGACCGGATTTTGCTGGTCAATGGGCACGGCGGCAATGTCGAACCGTTGCGTCGTGCGGTGGCACTGCTGCGCAGCGAATCCCGCGACGTGCGCCTGTTCCTGCCGCGCTACGACGGTGATCCGCATGCGGGCCGCACCGAAACCGCGCTCCAGCTCGCGCTCTCGCCCGGCCGGGTCCGTACCGGCCTCGCCGAAGCCGGCGATGTCCGGCCGCTGTCGCAGACTTTGCCGCTGCTGCGCGCCGGGGGAGTGCGCGCCGTGAGCCCCAACGGTGTCCTCGGGGATCCTGCCGGCGCGACCGCCGACGAGGGCGCAGCCCTGCTCGATCAACTGACCTCACAACTGACCGACCAGACCCGGCTGTGGTGGCCGGAGACCGAAAGGACCCAGCCATGAACGCGTGGTTCGAAACCGTCGCCGAAGCGCAGCGGCGCGCGAAGAAGCGACTACCGAAGTCGGTCTACGGCGCGCTGATCGCCGGCTCCGAACGTGGCCAGACCATCGAGGACAACCAGACCGCGTTCACCGAACTGGGTTTCGCGCCGCACGTCGCCGGGCCGATCGGTGAGCGGGATCAGTCGACCACCGTACTCGGGCAACAGATTTCGATGCCGGTGCTGATCTCGCCGACCGGTGTGCAGGCCGTGCACCCCGACGGCGAGGTCGCGGTGGCCCGTGCCGCCGCCGCGCGCGGGACCGCCATGGGGTTGTCCTCGTTCGCGAGCAAGCCGATCGAAGAGGTGATCGCCGCCAACCCCTCGACCTTCTTCCAGCTGTACTGGTGTGGCAGCAAGGACGAGATCTCCGCGCGGATGGCCAGGGCGAAGGCTGCGGGCGCCGTCGGACTCATCCTGACGCTGGACTGGTCCTTCTCGCACGGGCGCGACTGGGGCAGCCCCGTCATCCCCGAATCGCTGAATCTGCGCACCATGATGAAGTTCGCCCCGCAGACCATGGTCAAGCCGCGCTGGCTGACCACCTACGTGCGCTCGGGCAAGCTGCCCGACCTCACCGCGCCCAATATGGCGGTGGGTGGCGCCGCGGCGCCCGGATTCTTCGGTGCCTACGGTGAGTGGATGGGCACACCCGCCCCAGACTGGGCCGATGTCGCCTGGATCTGCGAACAGTGGGACGGCCCGGTGATGCTCAAGGGCGTCATGCGCGTCGATGACGCCCACCGCGCCGTCGACGCGGGCGTGGCCGCCATCTCGGTGTCCAACCACGGCGGCAACAACCTCGACGGCACCCCCGCCGCCATCCGCGCGCTGCCCGTGCTGGCCGACGCGGTCGGTTCGGAGATCGAGATCCTGCTCGACGGCGGTATCCGCCGCGGCAGCGATGTCGTCAAGGCTGTCGCGCTCGGCGCCCGCGCCGTCATGATCGGCCGCGCCTACCTGTGGGGCCTGGCCGCCAACGGTCAGGCGGGCGTGGAGAACGTCCTCGACATCCTGCGCGGCGGTATCGATTCCGCCCTGCTCGGTCTGCGCAAGACCAGCATTGCCGAGCTGGACCGCAGCGACATCGTCGTGCCTGCGGGATTCGAACGGGCGCTGGGTGTTCCGGCCGCGGCCGATCGCGACGCGGCGGTCTCGAACCCTGCCTGAGGTGTGGCGCCGGCTCACTCGGTGTGAGCCGGCACCTCGAAGGGTCGGGTCGAGCGTCAGAGGCCGACGCCTACCTTGCCCATCGCTGCCGCGACGCTTGCGATGCCATGCGTGCCGTGCCCTGCCTCCACCGCCCGGGCGAGCATCGCCCGGAAGGTTTCGGGCAGGTCGGTATGCAGGTTGTGCGCGGCGCTGGTCGCAATGAGGTGGTCCATCGCGGCGGCGTGCACCTCGACGGTGCCGTCGTCGTTCGGATACCTGTGTGCGGCAAGTTGTTCGGCGTGCTCGGTCATGAGCTCCGCGACGAACGGCAGATGTCCGGTCGCCACCTTCGCGAACGCGTCCGGCTCGACACCGGCTTCTCCGGCCAATGCCGCAGCGTGATAGAAGCCCGCCAGTGCGCCCCAAGCCAGGCCGAACAACGCCGTGTCGTACACCGCTGCCAACCCTGGGTCAGTGCCCAGATGTACGCAATTGCCCAGGCTCGCCAGTGTTTCCCGATGCCCATCGAACACCTCGGTGGATCCGCTGAAGACGAACAGCGCCTTGCGTTGCCCGACCCGCGCTGTGCCGCTCATCGCTGCACCGTCGAGGTAGCCCGCGCCCGCTTCGCCCAGCCGGTCGGCCATGTGACGAGCCTCCTGCGGTGTTCCCGAGGTCAGGTTCACCAGGATGCGGCCGCGTAGCCGTTCCATATGGGGTTCGAGCACCTCGGACACCGTCGCGTAGTCCGGAAGACAGATCACGATGACCTGTGCGGACTCGATCGCGGTGGCGAGCGAGCCGGTCCGAATCGCACCCCTGGCGACCAGGGGATCGGCTGCGGCCGCAGTGCGGTTCCAGACGATCGTGCGCTGGTCATCGGCGAGGAAGGCCTCAGCGAGCCGAGTTCCCAACTGTCCGAGGCCGATTGCCGTGACGTCAGCGGGCTTGTCGTTTCCGGACACGCATGAACTCCATTCGTCGGCTGCCTCGCTCACGAGGACCTAGGTACAAAACGTTACGTAACGTTTCGTTGAGTATGGGTCGCCGAGCTGAGTCGCGTCAAGAACGTAACGTTTCGTTTTGGTGTTAGGGTCGAGCGGTGCCCGACGCTGCGAACCCGCGCGCGGCCCGTTCCCGGTCCGCGATCCTGCAAGCCGCCATCGAACTGTGTGCCGAACACGGGTTCGCGGCTGTCACGATGGAAGCGATCGCGACCAGGGCCGCGGTGGGCAAGCCGACGGTGTACCGCTGGTGGCGGTCCAAAAGCGCGGTCCTGCTCGACGCGTTACTGGAGATCTGGGCGGCTCCGGTGGTGCCCATGACCGACTCCGGGGAGCAGGACGTGGTCGCGGATCTGCGCCGTTGGCTGTACGGGTTCGTGGATACCTTCAATGACCCGACTCTGCGTCCGGTCATCGTCGGCGTTCTCGGTGCCGCCCAGCTCGATCCCGAACTCAAGGCGGCGATCCGCGAGCGGGTGCACGCGCCGCTGCGGGCCGGAAACCAGACCTGCCTTGTGGCCGCTCAGCGCGCCGGGCTACTGCCCGCCATCGACCCCGAACTGCTGGAGGATTCACTGGTCGCGCCGCTGTGGTATCGGCTGCTGGTCAGTGACGAACCCGTCGACCGGGACTACGCCGACGCAGTGCTCGCCGCCGTACTGCACTGAGCCGGCGCGCAGGCATGCGCGGGAGCTCGTTCACGGTGGCGTGGGCCCGTCGTCGCCCTGGGTTGCGGTCGAATCGAGGCTGATCCCGAGTGGGTTTCCGGCAGGCGCGTCCGGCGACAAATCTCGGTCACCGTTCGAGCCGCGATGGTGGTTCAGCAGGATGTCGTAGATATCGGCCAAGCTGGACAGCTGCTCTCGGTCGAGCACGTCGATCATGTGCCTGCGCACGCTCTGGACGTGCGCAGGCGCGGCTGTGACGAGCACTTCGAGACCGCGCGGGGTGAGCCGGGCAGCGGTGCGGCGGGCATCATCGGGGATCGGTTGCCGCGCAACGAGGTCGCGCTTCTCCATCCGGGTGATCTGATGCGACAGTCTGCTCTGCGACCATTCGAGCTTGGCCGCCAGATCGGCGAAGGTCAGGCAGTGTTCAGGGTCCTCGACGAGATAGGCGAGGACCGAATACTCGACGTAGGTGAGGTCGGCTTCTCGTGTCGAATCGCGTCCGACGGCGGCCGCGATCAAGTCGCGGGTCCGGACGAATCCCAGCCAGGCCCGCATCTCGACGTCATCGAGCCAGTGGGGGTCGGTCACGTTGGCGCTCCAATTCCGGCGTATCAGGTGAGGTAGCGCGCGCTCGGCGCCCCGCGCGATACCTGCTGGAACGAGAGGTAGCACTCCCGGGGTTGAACGTGCAACCTTTTGTGGCGCATCCCAGTGTCATGACTTCTGGATAGGGTTGCCTAACCGCAGGTGTGGTCCCGATCGGTCGTTAGGCTCGCTGTGCTTCAGTCCAGCTGTGGCTGTGGCCCAAGCCCGACACTTGTTCGAAGGAGTGCGTTGCCGTGACCGCGCCGGAGTTCCGCTATTCCGATCTGCTGCCGATCGGCGCCGACGAGACCCCGTACCGCCTGCTCACCACCGAGGGTGTGAGCACCATCGAGGTGGACGGCCGCACCTTCTTGAAGGTCGAGCCCGAGGCGCTGCGCCTGCTCACCGAGACCGCGATCCACGACATCAGCCACTACCTGCGCCCCGCGCACCTGGCTCAGCTGCGCAAGATCATCGACGACCCGGAAGCCTCCGGCAACGACCGCTTCGTCGCACTGGACCTGCTGAAGAACCTCAACATTTCCGCCGGTGGCGTGCTGCCGATGTGTCAGGACACCGGCACCGCGATCGTGATGGGCAAGAAGAGCGAAGGCGTGCTCACCGGCGCCGACGACGCCGAGGCGATCAGCCGCGGCGTGTTCGACGCCTACTCCCGGCTGAACCTGCGCTACTCGCAGCTGGCGCCGATCACCATGTGGGACGAGAAGAACACCGGCTCCAACCTGCCCGCGCAGATCGAGCTCTACGCCACCGAAGGCGACAAGGACAACCCGGTCTACAAGTTCCTGTTCATGGCCAAGGGCGGCGGTTCGGCCAACAAGTCGTTCCTGTACCAGGAGACCAAGGCCGTCCTGAACCCCGAGCGCATGCTCGAATTCCTCGACGAGAAGATCCGCTCGCTCGGCACCGCCGCCTGCCCGCCGTACCACCTTGCCGTGGTCATCGGCGGCACCAGCGCCGAATTCGCCTTGAAGACGGCCAAATACGCCTCCGCGCATTACCTGGACAATCTGCCCACCGAGGGCTCGATGGCTGGGCATGCTTTCCGCGATCTCGAGCTCGAGGAAGAGGTTTTCCAGCTCACTCGCGAATTCGGCATCGGCGCGCAGTTCGGCGGCAAGTACTTCTGCCACGACGTCCGCGTGGTGCGCCTGCCCCGCCACGGCGCATCCTGCCCGGTGGCCATCGCGGTGTCCTGCTCGGCCGACCGTCAGGCTCTGGCCAAGATCACCAAGGACGGCATCTTCCTGGAACAGCTGGAAACCGAACCGGCCCAGTACCTCCCGGAGCAGACCGAGGACATCCTCGGCGGGGACGTGGTCCAGATCGACCTGAACCGCCCGATGGACGAGATCCGCGCCGAGCTGTCGAAGTACCCCGTCAAGACCCGCCTTTCGCTGACCGGCTCGCTGGTGGTGGCGCGTGATATCGCCCACGCCAAGATCAAGGAACGCCTCGACGCGGGCGAGCCGATGCCGCAGTATCTGCGCGATATGGCCGTCTACTACGCCGGCCCCGCCAAGACCCCTGAGGGTTACGCCTCCGGCTCGTTCGGCCCCACGACCGCGGGCCGCATGGACTCCTACGTCGACCAGTTCCAAGCCGCAGGCGGCTCGTTCGTCATGCTGGCCAAGGGCAACCGCTCCGCGCAGGTCACCAAGGCCTGCAAGGAATACGGCGGCTTCTACCTCGGCTCCATCGGCGGCCCCGCCGCGCGTCTGGCGCTGGACTGCATCAAGAACGTCGAGGTGCTCGAATACCCCGAGCTGGGTATGGAAGCGGTCTGGAAGATCGACGTCGAGGATTTCCCTGCCTTCATCGTCGTCGACGACAAGGGCAACGACTTCTTCGCCGAAACCCAGAAGCCGATCGCGCTGCGGGTCCGCACCCGCTCCAAGGAACGCGTCTGACCGACGCGCCCGCGCCCCGGACTCGGGCGAGTCATAGGTTGTGCACATGATGGGGATGACCTGTGGACAGCGCGGATCCTGAGCGGAACCGGCTGCGCGGCAGTCGGTTCCCATCGGCCTCGAATCGGCATCGGTGGTGGTCAACGGCCTTGACCACGTTGGCGCTGAAACCCATTGCCGCTTGGTGAATGTGATCCACAACACGTGGATAACCTTGTGGACAGTTGCCGTTTCAACCTGTTGTCCCAGGTCATGTCGTACCCGGTGTGAGCTGGGACGCTCGGCGCGTCGCGCTACGATCGACGGCTATGTGGGCAACGGGTGAAGCGCGCAATGGGCGTAACGCGGCATGGTCGAGGCGCCTTGCGCTCGCGGCCGCGGCGGTGACACCGACGGCAGTGGCGCTGAGTGTGATGGCGCCTGCCGCGCAGGCGGCGCCAACCCCGGCGCCCTCGGGAGCGGTCGCGGTGCGACCTGTCGCCGGGGCAGGCACCGAGGGCTTGAATCCTCTGCTGGCGCTCGCCTACAACATGGCTGCCGACGAGGCACACGCATCTGGTGTGCCGCTGTCGATCACCTCCGGCTACCGCACCCACGCTGAACAACAGGCACTGTGGGACGACGGCGTGCGCACCCACGGCAGCCCCGCCGAAGCCCGCCGCTGGGTACTGCCGCCGAACGAATCCACCCACGTGACTGGTCATGCCGTCGACGTCGGCCCGATCGAGGGCGCGCGCTGGCTGGAGGTCAACGGCAACCGCTGGGGGCTGTGTCGCACATTCGACAACGAGTGGTGGCATTTCGAGTTGGCCACCGTCCCCGGCCTGCCCTGCCCGCCCCGCGTGCCCGACGCCAGCGTGCGCTGAGCGGAGTTCGGCCCCGAGTGGAACTGTTCTCGGAGCCCTCGCCTGCGTCACCGCTGAATGCTGGAAGCGGAGCAGCCTCATATCCTGGGGGAAGAAGGAGGCCAGCATGCGCAATCCGATTCGGCTGTACATGTCGATGTCGCTCGACGGCTATATCGCCGGCCCGGACGATCGAGCGGGACAGGAGCTCGGATACGGCGGTGGACGCCTTTTCAACTGGCTCGACGACCGGGAAACCGACGGCCCCAGCGGACAGGTGTATCGCGAGGCGCTGGCGACCGGCGCGTTGATCTCCGGTCGACGGACCTTCGAACTCGCCGGGCGCTGGCAGGGCGATCATCACGACGGCGTGCCGATCTTCGTCCTCACCCACCGGGTGGATGACGAGGACGTGCCACCCGGCCACGCGCGTTTCGTCACCGACGTCGATGCCTGCGCGGGCCAGGCTCGCGCGGCCGCTGGGGATCGGCCGGTCATGGTTCACGGCGCGGGCGCGGCCCAAGCGCTCCTGCGGGCCGGGCACCTCGACGAAATGGAGATCCACCTGGTTCCGGTCCTGCTCGGGGACGGTCGGCGACTGTTCGACCACCTCGGCGGCGAACACATCGAACTCGACCTCATCCGGCGGCTCGAGGACCGAGACGTCACGCACCTGCGCTACCGGGTACGTCGGCCCGAGGAGCTCGGATGAAGACACTTTTCGTCGCCTTCCGCGTCACCGACCTGAACCGCTCGCTCGACTTCTACACCGCCCTCGGCTACGTCGAGCTGGGCCGGGTCGAGCCCGGCGACGACAGTCACCTCGCGCTGCTCCAGTTCCCCGGCGAACCGGCGGCCTCGCTCGAACTGGTCCACCGCCCCGACGGCGGACGCGTCGACGGGGGCGGGAGCGTCGACCACCTGGCTATCCAAGTGGATGCACTTGCCTCCACCCGGGAACGGCTGACCGACGCAGGCCTGGCGCCGGGACCCGTCCAGTACCCGGGCGGGCCGCAGGGCCCGCAGACATCGTGGCTCACCGACCCGGATGGCTACCGGATCGAGTTGGTGCAGTGGCCACCCGGACACGCCGACAGCATCACCGCCGAGGACTTCTCCTGAGCGCCCTGAGGGGAGCGGGCGTACTACCGTCAGGTGGATCCTTCGTCCCGCGATGGCGGCCGAGGTCAGTTCACCGGGGCGGGAAAGCCGCCGATGCGGGTGTTCTGGAAGCTGCTGAACAGCCACTGTCGCCGTCTGCACACAGCCAGCCGGGTCTGGATCGATTTCTCGTCGGGATCCGGTGTCGTGCCCGGTCGCACGGGCCGCCCGGACCGGGTGATCAGGATCGCCGTATCCGGCGCCGGGAAATGCAGGTTCAGCACCGCCGGCTCCAGCATCCGGGTCCCTTTCATGAATCCGTTCAATCCCTCCTGCACGGTGGCCGCGATCGTTGCGCGGCCCCGGATGTATTCGCCGATCACCGAGACGAAGACGGCGTCCTCGGTGAAGGTGTCCGCGAAGGCGGCGCCGTCTGCGGCCGCCCATGCCTCGATCTGGGCGTGCAGAAGGGCCCGCAGCGCATTTTCGGGGATCACGTGGTCGGTCATGAGTTCTTCCTCTCCTGATGAGCCGGACGGGCTCGGCCACGACGCTGCCAGAGCAGTACTCGCATGCTCAATGACCTGACAGGTCATGGATCGGACGGGGTTCGCGAGGGCAGGAATCGCTACGCTTCGGGAGTGCGACAGGGCAACCAGGGTTCTCCGGTCGGGGCATTGTTGCGGCAGTGGCGGCATCGGCGACGGTTGAGCCAGCTCGAACTCGCCCTGGCGGCCGATAGTTCGGCGCGGCACATTTCCTATCTCGAGACCGGTCGATCGCAGCCGAGCCGGGCGATGGTGCTGAAGCTCTGCGTGGCGCTGGATGTGCCGTTGCGAGAACGGAACTCAACTACCGGCAGGTCCGAAAGTCTCTCCTGGAGAGGCTGATCGGGCAGGTGCGTGCGACTGGAGATCCGGCTTTACAGGATCTCTACCCTGGCCGAACTGGCCATCGAGCTGTCATATCCGCTGGATGGTTCTACCGCAGCGATTCTGCATGAGCTGGCGCGAGCCGGCGGGCTTCCGGTCGGTGACATCGCGCGATGACGTTCGGCATCCTGTCGCGGCCGAATCTGTGACCCTCGACGGAACCTGTGTCGTTCTGGGCGCCTTCCCCGTGCGCCCCGATCGCCTTGGGTTCCGGCCGTGCGGTGGTGGCATCGGTGGTGAGGCCAGGTCGGTTCGATGACGGAGCGACTCGCGCCCGAGCTCCTCCAGACTGGTGCTTCTACTCTCCCCGTGTTCACCGCGGTCGTGTATGCGCTGACGGGCGGATGTGCCGAAAGTGGGCGAACCAGAGCCGTTGATCGGGACACTTCCATGCAGAGCGGTGAGCAGTTCCCCGGCTCTGAAGCTACGAGTTGCATTCTCTGCCGGTAGGTTCGCGGTATGAGCCCGTTCCTCGCGCGACTCGACCGATGGCTCGCGGTGAATCGACCCGCCTACCATGCCGGACTCATGCCCGGTGCTTCGGAGGCCGACATCGATGAGCTCGCGCGTGATGTCGGTGGTGATCTCCCCCCGCTGCTTCGGGAGCTGTTCACCTGGCATAACGGACAGAACGGGGACAACGATGGATGCCTGGAGTCTCTCTGGTTTCTGATGTCGACCGAAGACATCGCCGCCGCCATGGAAGATATGGTGTGGGTCAAAGAGACTCAGGGTTTCGAGGATCTGTGGTGGGGCGCCGGGTGGGTCCCTTTCCTGGCAAACATTTACGGTGACTATGTGTGCGTCGATCTACAGGGTGCCTTCGACGGCAAACCTGGGCAGCTCATCGAGTTCCGCAGCAAGGCCGAGTCCCGGAACATCCTCTACCCCTCCCTCGAAGCATGGCTCGAAACGTTTGTTATCGCACTCGAAACAGGCATGTTCGAAGAGGCCGGAGAAGACTACCGACCTGGCTGCTGGGACCCCGTAGACGATGAAGCGTATGAGGCATTTATCGCCGGACGTTACCCCGGCTATCCCATCGAAGCCTGCATACCCGATTCCCCTGACGATATCCAGGATGAATCCTTTTCCGATTTCGTCGAGAAATTCCACAAAGAAGAACTTGTACATGCCGTTGACCTGGACAAGCTGCGTGCTGCCCTGCGAGGCACCGGCTTAGGCAACAATGTTGTCGATGGCGCATTCGATCGATTGATAGAGGTACGTACTCACCGGAAGAACACCGAGGAAGAATGACAAGAGAAGAGGGCCGTGAGAGCAACCTCGCGAGACCTGTCGACGCGGCCGATGTCTACGGCCTGGATCGCCGCCACGAGTTGGAGATAGTTCGCGCGATGGTCGACGAGATCCGGTGCGGTTTGAGATGAGGCGGCACACTTCGCCCGACTCGGCCGAGCTGAGCGCAACGGAAGGTGTTGCCGTACAGCGGCCATACCGTCGATGTCGGCCCGATCGAAGGCGTGCGATGGCTGGAGGTCAACTGCAACCACTGGGGCTGTGTAGGTCGCTGACGGGGTGCGAGCAAACGTGCCCGGTCACGATCGCGTGTTGAGCGATGAGGATCGGATGGCCGCGGTTGGGCCATTTGCCAGCCGTCGGTGACCGGCTCGGCCGGGACGAGCCGGTCACCGATCAGACAGACGAATCAGGTCGTCGGTCAGTGGCGCTGGGCGGTGATGTTGAACATCCAGCTGATCCCGAATCGGTCAACGAGCGAGCCGGCCTCGTCTCCCCATGCCTGCGTTTCAAGAGCCAGCGTGACAGTGCCACCGACCGACAGCTTCTCGAAGTAGTCGCGGAGTTCTCCGTCGTCGCCACCGAGGAAGACCGCAACGTCGTTGCCCGGCTGATAGGGCGGGTGGCCGGGTCTTTCATCCGGAAAGTCCCAGGCCATCAACGTGTATCCGGCGGCAGTGTCCAGACGAGAGTGCATGACCTTGTCAGCGCCCGGCGAGTCCGGTGAGCCGAAGTCCGCGACCGTTGAAATCTCCAGTGCGCCACCGAAGACCTGCTGGTAGAACTCCATCGCCTCCCGCGCGTTCCCATTGAACGTGATGCACGGATTGACCTGAGAACCCACGTGAATGCTCCTTCGTGAACTGACCGATCGGGCCGTCCGATGGCCGCCGAATCAAGGCTCCCAACGAATCACGACACCTTCTGTCATGATTCTTGGTAAAAGCATTGGGTGCGCGTGCCACTCACGCTGGCGCCGATCGCAGCTACTGATGTCAACAGCTTTGGATGTACCTCTACCGTCCACTGACACCAGCCCCCGGGATCCACGTCAGGCGATGCACGTTCCCCTCTCACCAACCGACGGTGCTCAACGTAAGCGGCCTTCCTCTGCGCAACGGACGTCCTGACCCGTAACACCTAGGTTCTGAATGACCCGTGTATCGGTCGTTCGGCCGCGGCGGGAGTACCGAACTTCCTGGCGAACTCGTCCCACCATGCGGTGGGCGGCACTGCTAGTGCGGCCTCGGCCAGTGCCTTCCCTGTCGCGGTGGTGATTAGGGGGATCATGCTGCGAATGAACCGGTCCATGGAGGCGGCGCTCCGCCCTGCTTCCTGGTACTCACGTGCGGTGAGCAGCAGGTCGAGCTTGTCGGCATCACGTGAGCACAACGCTTCGGTGCTCGCCCCGGGCTGTTTGGCGGATTCGTGCTCGGAGACGGCGGCACTGATGCACTCCGCGAGTTCCTCAGGCAGACCGGCGGTTTGATCGGCCACCACGTCGACAGCCGGAACCTGGGTGACGTAAGCCTTCCCCGAGGCTTGTACGTCGCCGTATCGAGTCTCCGGGATGTCGTGGAATAACCCCAGCACCGCTGCTCGCTCCGCGTCGGCGCCCTCGATCACGGCGAGCGCGAACGCCAACACAGCCACCCGCCACGAATGCGCAGCGACAGGTTCCCCATCGGTTATCCCGGCACGCAGCCAACCGGCCCTCGGGAGCGACTTCAGATAGCCCAGCTCGTCGGCGAAGGTGACCGTTTCCTCCGCACCGTTGGCATCCGTGCTCATTCTGCGCTCCTAACGAGATGCGGATCTGTTCCAAGAGCTGTTGCGGTATTCGGTGAAACTGCCACCCGGAGATAGCCTCATCGACAGTAGTAGGGGTAACCGAAGCCCGTCTCGAATGCACGACAAGCGCTCTTTGCGGGCGCCAACAATCTGTGGGATACAGCCGGTAGACGGCGACAAGAGCATCACGGTGGTGGCCCTGTCGGGCCCACTACGTGTGCGAAGTTCGTACCGGCGGTCGCGTGCAGACCACGTAGGCTTTGTCGGGTGGGATCGCTGCTCGTCCTGTGGGATGTGGACAACACGATGATCGCCAACGGTGGTGTATCGAAGGACACATACGCCGGGGCGTTCGAGTTACTGACTGGAGTGCGGCCTGAGAGCCGGCCTCGCACTGGTGGGAGCACTGACGCGCTGATCATGCGCGATCTGGCTGACCGCCACGGGGTGGCGCTCACAGAGGATGCGGAAAGGATCTTCAACGCGTTGGAACGATCGCTGCTGGCTCGCCGAGCCGATCTCGCGGCCCGGGGGCGCGCACTACCAGGTGTTCGGGAAGCGTTGGAAGCCCTGGCTCAGGAGGGTGGAGTCATCCAGTCGGTGCTGACGGGGAACATCCGGCCTAATGGCTTCACGAAGCTCGACACGTTCGGCTTGGCCGGCCCGCCGTTGGATTGGGACATCGGAGCATTCGGCTCTGACGATCACATCCGCGCCAACCTGGTTGGCATCGCCCAAGGCCGCGCAGCGGAGAAGTACTTGGTGTCGTTCGCGCGGGGCAACACGGTGCTGATCGGCGATACGCCCAATGATGTACGAGCCGGACTCGATGGTGGAGCCAAAGTTGTCGGAGTTGCCACGGGCAGCGATCGCGCGGCGGTTCTCGCCGAGGCGGGGGCCGATGTGGTGCTCCCCAGTCTGGAGGATACTGCCGCGTTTCTGGCGGCGATCAAGCAGACGCTTGCGTCCTGAAGTTTGCAGCCGAGAACATCTTCCAGAATTGTGAATCTGTGACGGGTGAGGCGTCTTCCCATACTCGTTCGAAGCTGCGGACATACATATCGAAAAAGTCGCCGCCGTGGACACGCCGCAAGTGTAGGATCGGCGCCTTGTAGCCATAGGTGCCGTAGACATGCTGGTTGACCAGCATCTGATCGTCGTAGCGAAAGATCGAGTTGTAGAGGCACGTACGGTGTAGCCGGAACTCGACTCCGGGAACTCCCACCAAAGGGCTGTAGTACGTGAGTGCCATGCGGATACGTGCGGGTATCGCCTCGTACAGCCGCTCCTCCTCGCCTCGCAGCGACATCTCGGGTGAATCCGGATCGCCCAGAAGTATCCGTACACGGACGCCGTTCTCGGCATTGCGTCGAATCAAGTCGATGGATTCGGGATTCTGCTCAGGCAGAAAGAGGCTGGCGTTGGCGAACAGCCACAGTTCTGACTCGGTGTTCGACAGTAGATCCAGCCACAAGTGGCGCGGCGTGTCCGCCCGGTGTGGATACACGCCCACGATCTCTAACTGGGCGGCTGGCTTCGTACCCAGATCTAGCTCCGGCCAAAGGAAGCCGACCGAGACTCCCAACAGCTCGGCGGCTTTGCGGGCCGTGGCGCGACGTGGGACGACCCCCTTGGTGACCCAGCGATGGACGCTCTTAGGGTCGAGTTCGATCTGCTCGGCCAGTGCTTGATTGGTGAGCCCTGCATCCGCGATCGCGGTGCGCAGGCGTTCATTCGGAGCTGATCGCAATGACATCGCAAGCCCCCCTGGGACGTTCAGGACGTTGTATGGCCAGCCTAACGCCCTCGAACGTCCCCTGGACGTGGTTTCGAAGGTGTCGTCGTGAGCGAAATATCGCAGGTGTACGTCACTTGCTCGGGAAGGCTCTGATCGCAGGGCCACAAGAACGTTCCCGGCACGAGTGCATCCACCACCACGCGGCGGGAAGGCCTATGGAATCCACAACTCCCGGGGTGACAAAACCGACTGCATTCGGATGGATCGATTACGACGTGAGTACTGCCCCCGACTGGGACGCCGCGCAGATCCAACGGCTTGCTCGCCGCCTCGGGTATCCGGTCGTGTGGCCGTCTGAACTCTCAGTGCTACCGATAGCCGAGCAGGTGCGCAACGCGGGTGCGAAGCTGGTGATCCTGCCCGCGCCCGAGCATCTCGGACCGCTCGCACTGAACAGTGTGATGGAGTTTGCCGACGTGGAGGTGGTGTTGCCGCGTCTGTCGTTCGCGAGGTGGTCGACGGTCGGGGTCACGTGGTGAGCGGCTGGGAGATCGTCGGCCTCGCGGTCGCGGTCGGTTTGCCGCTTCTGGTGGTGGTTTTGGCCATCTGGTGGCCGGGTGGGGAATGAGAATCGTTCGAGGTCTCGATGGTCACTCTGGGTATAGACAAGGAGCCGGGCAACCGGTCGGTGCCATGACTGCCGCGGTTCCGGGGCGGGCAAAAATGCGGTCGAAGGTTACGCAGGCAGTGATCTAGCATCGCCCGGTGACGGATGCGGTGAATCGGCAGTGGCTGCTACGGCGGCGCCCGGAGGGCGCGGTGCGGGACGAGGACTTCGAGCTGGTGACCGGGCCCGTGCCGAGTCCGGGGGAGGTGGAAGCCCTGGTCAAGGTGCACTGGCTGGGTATCGACCCCACGCAGCGGGGCTGGCTCAATGAGGGCGCCAACTATATCGATGCCGTGCCGGCCGGTGCGGTGATGCGGGGTAGCGGTATCGGGGAGGTGGTCCGCTCGGACGATCCGCGGTATCCGGTTGGCAGTTGGGTTGCGGGGATGGTGGGGTGGCAGGACTACGTGGTGGCGTCTGCGGGCGGATTGTTCGGGCTGAACGTGATTCCCGACGGTGTGCCGCCGACACTCATGCTGAGCCTGTTCGGAGCACCCGGCCTGACCGCGTACTTCGGCATGACCGACATCGGCCGCCCCGAACCGGGGCAGACGGTGCTTGTATCGGCTGCGGCCGGTGTGACCGGGTCCATCGCGGGCCAGATCGCGAAGGCGTTGGACTGCACGGTCATCGGGGTTGCGGGCGGTCCGCGCAAATGCTCCTGGCTCACCGAACATGCGGGCCTGCATGCCGCCATCGATTACACGAACGACGATATCGACGCCCGTCTGGCCCGCTTGGCCCCCAACGGTGTGGACGTCTTCTTCGACGGCGTCGGCGGTCGCATCCTCGAACACGGTCTGGCGCACCTGGCGCCTCACGCTCGCGTCGTGCTGGCCGGAGCCATCTCGTCCGGTTATCAAGGTGCCGACCCGCCGTGTGGCCCACGGAACTACATGCGCCTGGCCCTCGACCGGGCGCGCATGGAGGGCTTCATCTTTCTCGATTATGTCGACCGTTTCCCGGAAGCGTTTGCCGCGTTGCGTCACTGGCACGACCAGGGGGCCATCACGATCGCCGAAACTGTGAGCAGTGGGCTGGAATCCGCGCCGAGCGCATTGCGTGCGGTATTCGAGGGCGGCAACCTCGGCAAGCAGCTGGTCCGCATCACGCAACCGTGACGTCAGTGTGGCAACCGGCGTGCCTCGTGCAACCGTGACGCCGGTGCGGCCATTGGCGTGCCTCGCGACGATTCGGTCCGCCGATTCCAGTGGCAATGGAAGCTCCTGGATCGAATGGCTCCATCCGAGTTGCCGGTGCGATCTGGTGGCCGGGTGGGAATCCCCGGGGCGGCAGCGCATCAGCGCGAAGCCGCCACCGGGGACAGGTCTAAAGAGCCACCTCAGCCGCGGGCGGCGGTGAGCCGCCACCCAGCAGCCCGAGTGCGTTCCGACCAGAACGCCGCATAGCGCCCGTCGGCCGCGACCAGCTCGTCGTGCGTGCCGCGTTCCACGATGCCACCCTCATCGACGAAAAGAATCTGGTCGGCGTGGCGGATGGTGGGCAGGCGGTGGGCGACCACCAGTACGGTCTTGCCCTCGGTGAGTTCGCGGATACCGCGCACGACGGCGGCCTCGTTCTGCGGGTCCAGGGCGCTGGTCGCCTCGTCGAGTAGTACGACGGGCGCGTTCTTGAGCAGGGCCCGCGCGATCGAGATGCGTTGGCGCTCACCACCGGACAGCGCGGTGCCGCCCTCGCCGACGCGGGTGTCCCAGCCTTCGGGTAGCCGCGCGGCGATTTCGTCGACCCGCGCGGTGCGGGCCGCCTGGAGCACTTCCTCGTCGGTGGCTTCCGGCCGGCCGACGCGGATGTTGTCCATGACCGTCTGGTCGAACAGGTACACGTCCTGGAAGACGAGGGAGACCTGGTTCAGCAGCGTTTCGGAGGTCAGGTCGCGGACGTCGCGGTCGCCGAGCAGGATGCGGCCGCTGTCCGCGTCGTAGAACCGGGCGGCCAGTCGCAGCACCGTGGTCTTGCCCGCGCCGCTGGGTCCGACGATCGCGGTGGTCGTCCCGGCAGGTGCCTCGAACGACACGCCCTCCAGCACCGTGTCGTCGGATCGGTAGCCGAAGGTGACGTCGTCGAACCGGACACCGGCGTCGACCGGCTGCGCGGGCTCGGCCGGCTCGGCGACCACTGGGGTGTCGAGGAACTTGTTGATCTTGTTCACCGCGACCATCGCGCGGCGGATGGCGGTCGACAACTCGGCGGCCTGGTTGAGCGGCTCGACGAACCTGGAGCTCACGGCGATCAGCGCGATCGCGACCGGCACCGAGACATCGCCCGAGGTAGCCAGCGAGATCGCCAGCCACACCAGGGGAATGAACGTCAGCTGCACGACGAAAGCGAAGATCACCAGTCCGGGCACGGACGCCCAGATGGAGCGCGTGGTGGCGCGGCCCTGTTCGCGCAGCGCCGTCCGGAGCGCGTCGGTGCCTGCGTCGTCGGCGCCGAAAGCGCGCAGAACCGGCTGCGCCTGGGCGAATTCGATGACGCGGGAGTTGGCCTCGGCGGCGGCCTGATGCTGGCCCACGGTGGCGTGTGCGTAGAGCGACCCGCCCCACTTGTTCACGAAGTAGAGGACGGGTGCGCTCGCCACCATCGCCAGGGAGATCCGCCAGTCGACGAACAGCATGCCGACAGCGACCGTCATCGGGACCAGCACAGCGGTGACCAGTGGCGTGAGCAGATGCGCGAACACGCCCATCACCTCGCGGGTGCTGGAGGTGATCAAGCGTGAGGCCTGGCCCGAGGTGGACGGGCCGAACGCGCCGAGCGGCATGGCGCCCAGGTGATCGCCGAGCCGCATCTGCAAGTGGCGCATCAGCGCGACGCCGATGCGCAGGCCGATCTGAGCTTGCAGGAAGCTGGTGGCGGCGACCACCAGGTACGCGCCGACGATCCCGGCGAGCCACCAGGCCGCCCGATCGATGCGATCGGCGAAGACGTCCTCGAGCAGCGGCGCGAGCATGACGTAGGCGACGCCCTGTGCGATCGACAACACGATCAGCGCGGCGCCGTATCGGGGGAGCAGCGGCCGGTGCTCTTCGGGCACCAGGCGGGTGAGCTGGCGAATCATCGTGCGGCTCCCTCGATTTCGCCGAGATCGCGGACCGCGGCCTCGTTCGCGTCCCACAGCCCGCGGTAGGTTCCGGCCGCCGCGAGCAATTCCTCGTGTGTGCCCTGCTCGACCAGCTTGCCGTCCTCGAGGACGAGCAACTCGTCGACGCCGGTGATGGTGTGCAGGCGATGCGCGATTACCAGTACCGTGCGTCCGGCGACCAGCGTGGCCAGAGCATCCTGGATCGCTGCCTCCGATTCCGGATCGGCGAACGCGGTCGCCTCGTCCAGCACCAGGATCGGCGCGTCGGCGAGCAGTGCCCGGGCGATCGAGAGTCGTTGCGCCTCACCGCCGGACAATCGGGCGTCATCGCCGATCACGGAGTCGTAGCCACGCGGGAGCTCCAGGATGCGCTCGTGGATCTGCGCCGCGCGCGCGACGCGTTCGATCTCCTCCTCGCTCGCGTTCGGCCGCGCCAGCGCCAGGTTCGCGCGCACCGTGTCGTGGAGCAGGCGCACGTCCTGGAACACGAATGCCACGCGCCGGTACAGGTCTTCCTGCCGCATCGACCGGATGTCCTGGCCGTCGATGGTGATGCGCCCCCGCGTGACGTCGTGGAAGCGCGGCAGCAGTTTCGCCATGGTCGACTTGCCGGACCCACTCGGCCCGACCAGCGCGGTGATGGTGCCCGGGCGCAGCGTCGCCGTGACGCCCTTCAGGACATCGTGGCCTTCGTGGTAGCCGAACTGCACGTCCTCGAACCGGACTGTTCCCGGCTCCACGCCCGCCGCCTCGGCCGGGTCGATCTGCTCCAGCTCCGCAACCTGCAACTGCTCGTACAGTCGCAGGCACGCCGCGTCGGCCTGGCGCAGCGACTGTGCCGAGTAGCCGACCGTCAGCACCGTGGTGCCGAGTCCGAGGCCGAGCAGCAGGAACGGCAGCAAATCCAGCGCGGACATACCGCCCGAGACCAGCGGCAGGCCGACGGCGAGCACGACCACCATGAGGAACACCGGATTGAGCAGCAAGCTCGCCGACGCCTCGATCCGCGTCATCGGCGTCGCCCACGCCTTGAAGTAGTCGGTGAATCCCTCGACCGCGTCGCGGTAGCGGTGGTGGGCGCGGCGGGCCTGCCCGAACGCCCGGACCACCTGGATGCCGTCGACGAACTCGACCGTCGCCGACTCCGAGCGCTTCTCCCACTCGGTGTATTCGCGCATCTTCTCGTCGTAGTTGCGGCCCATCATCGCCCCGAGCGCCACCCCGTACAGGGCCAGTGGCGCCAGCAGGGCCAGCGCGAGCCGCCAGTCGACGAGGAACAGATAGCCAAGCGTCAGGATGGGCGTCACGATCGCCGCGGTGAACTCCATTTGCGCGTGGGCGACCAGGTAATGGATCGACTCCACGTCGTCCTGGAGGAGCTTCTTGACCTCACCCGAGGTGCGGGCCCCGAACCAGCCCAGTGGTACGCGCCGTAGTTTGTCGGCCAGCGACTGTCGCAGATGCAGCTGGTTGCCGGCGTCGATGACGTGGGTCCACAGCAGCGCGCCGGAGTACAGCATGCCGCGCAGGCCGAGCAGGATCAGCGCAACCAGCACCGGCTGCCACACGTCGGTGGTGTCACCGTCGAGGAGCCGCCGGGCGGCCTCGACGATCAGCACGAACGGCAGCACCGCGCACAGCGCGGAGACGAACACGATCGCGCTGGCGATCGCCAGGCGCCCGCGCACCGGCGCGAGTATCGCGTTGCGCGCCGCCTTTTCGGCTTGTTTGGCCTGCTTCGTGTCGGCGGCCGTCTCGGGACGGTCGCCGGTCAGGCTGTCTTCGGGCACAGAGGAACCCCTACGCATCGTTCGGGCGGGTAGTCACGCGCAGTCTATCCAGTTCGGCCGAATGCAGGAAAGCCTTGCCTAATGGAGGGGGCCGACTGTGATGCGCGGCACCTCCTGAGCGCTGTGCGGCGGTCGAGGTCCGGGCGGACGTCCCCTTCGTCCGGATCGGCACTGCTATGGTCGGTCGTCGGACACGGGGTGCTTCGCGACCGCGAGGCTGAGAACACACCCGGCGAACCTGTTCAGGTAATACTGACGAAGGGATGTCACGGCGGTGCACGCCCACACGACGAACACGGGTCGGTTCACCGACCAGCTCTGGGACCGGACGAAGGTCCTGCGGGTCGCGATCGACGACCTCGAATTCCTGCGCCGACTCGGTGACGGCACCTTGCCACCCGAGGTGTTCCGCACCTACATCGAACAGGATTCGCTGTACCTGACCGGGTACTCGAAGGCGCTGGCCATCCTGGCTTCGAAATCGCCCGATCCGCAGACCGCCGCGTTCTGGGCGAACTCGTCGGCCACCGCGGCCACCGTCGAATCCGCGATGCACAACGAGCTGCTCAGCAGCGCAGCGTTGCCGCCGCGGGAAGGTGAGCCGGAGCATTCGCCGACGTGTCTGGCGTACGTGTCCTACCTGATCGCGACCGCCGCGACGGAAACCTACGCGGTCGCCGCCGCGGCGGCGCTGCCCTGCTTCTGGATCTACGCCGAGGTCGGTCGCGACCTGGCCGAGAGCGCCGCGCAGGTGGTCGCCGCCGACCCGGACCACCCGTACGCGCGGTGGGTCACCACCTACGGCGCCGAGGACTTCCAGAAGTCCGCCGCCACGGCCCGCTCCATGGTCGACGCGGCCGCCGAGTCGGCGGGCGACGGTGAGCGGGAGGCGATGGCGGCCGCGTTCACCCTCGCCACGCGGTACGAATTGATGTTCTGGGACACCGCCCTGCATCCGCAGCCCTGGCCTGCCGGATGAACGCCCGCTTGCGCCGCGCCCTCGCGGTCGCAGTCACCGCTGTCGCCGTGCTTTCGGCGCTCACCGCGTGCGGGTCGGGTGGCGGCTCCGATGAGACGATTCGCTTCGCGCTGGATTGGACGCCGAACACCAACCACACCGGGCTCTATGTCGCGATGCAGCAGGGCTACTTCGCCGAAGCGGGCCTCGACGTGCAGATCCTGCCGTACAACAACACGGCCGTCGACACCGTGGTCGACGCCGGGAACGCGGAATTCGGTATCAGCACGCACAATTCGGCCACCTTCGCTCGCGCGGCCGGTGCGCGCACGAAGTCGGTGCTCGCACCATTACAGCACTGGGCGACGGGAATCGGTGTGCGCGCCGACCGCGCCGATATCGCGAGCCCGAAGGACCTGGACGGCAAGACCTACGCCGGCTTCGGTGACCCGGGCGAGAAGGAAGCGCTGCAACAGGTCATCCGGAACGACGGCGGCACCGGCGATTTCACGTCGGTGATGCTGGGATCGTCCGCCTACGAGGCGGTCTATTCCGGTAAGGCCGACTTCACCGTCTCCTATCTGGCGTGGGAGGGCATCGAGGCAGAACATCACGGCACGCCGATGAAGTACTTCCGCTACACCGATTTCGGCTTTCCCGACGCGTACGCCATCGTGATCGATGCCAACGAGGACTGGCTCGCCGCGAACCCGGATCGGGCGCGCAGCTTCGTGCAAGCGCTGCAACGCGGCTACCAGTTCGCCGCCGACAACCCCGACGCGGCGGCCAAGGACCTGATCGACGCCAATCCGGGCGCGTTCAACGACGAGGCGCTGGTCTTCGAAAGCCAGCGCATGCTGGCCGAGCAGTTCATGAAAGACGCCGCGGGCCGGGTGGGCGGCCAGACGCCGGAGCAGTGGGCGGCGAACTCCGGCTTCCTGTATCGGGGAGGTCTGCTGAACGGGCCCGACGGAACGCCGCTGTCTGAGGAGCCCGATTGGTCGAGCTATTTCACCAATGAGTACCTCACCAACCCGTGACATCGCGGTAGGCGAAACAGCTCGCCCGGGTGGAATCCGGTGGGCTGTCCCGTCGGTCGTGATGGTGGCCGTGCTGGTCGCCGTCTGGCAGATCTACGTCTCGACCAGCGGTATCCGCCCGCAGGTGCTGCCGTCGCCGATGCGGGTGGTGCGGCAGGGGTGGGCGCATCGAGACGAGATCGGCACGCACGCGGCGGCCACTGTGCAGGTGACGCTGATCGGGTTCGCGGTCTCGCTGACGCTGGCCTGGGTGCTGGCGATCGTCGTGGACTTCTCACCGTGGCTGCGGCGCGCGTTCGTGCCGTTGTTCGTCGCGTCGCAGACCTTGCCGATCGTCGCGATCGCACCGCTGATGATCATCTGGTTCGGGTTCGGTCTGCTGCCGAAGATCCTGGTGGTCTCGCTGGTGACCTTCTTCCCGATGGCGATCGGCCTGATCGAGGGATTCGCGGCGGCGGACCGGGAGGCAGGCGCGCTGTTGCGGAGCATGGGGGCCTCCCGGATTCAGGTGTTCCGGTATGTGCGGTTGCCCTCAGCGGTGCCGCGTTTCTTCACCGCCTTGCGTATCGGGATCACCTACGCGGTGGTGGGTGCGGTGTTCGCCGAGTACGTCGGTGCCAGTGCGGGGCTCGGCATCTACATGAGTTTGCAGAAGAATTCGTTCCGCACCGATTTGGTGCTGGCGGCGGTGCTGGTGACCGCGCTGTTGAGCATCGCGCTGTATCTGGCGACGTTCGTGATCGAACGACTGGTCGCGCCGTGGGCCCTCGCGGAGAGCAGGAGCGGCCGTGCTTGACGACGGGGACGACCGGCTCGTCGTCGACGGACTCAGGAAGTCGTTTTCGCGGCCCGGGCGGCGTAGCCCGGATCTCGCGGTGCTCGGCGGGGTCTCGTTCACGGTCCGGCCGGGCGAGTTCGTCAGCATCATCGGGCCGAGCGGGTGCGGCAAGAGCACCGTGTTCAACATGCTGGCCGGGCTCGAATCCCCCGACTCGGGCGGTGTCCACTTCCGCGCGACCGATGACGACAACCCGGCCTCGCACTGTGCTTATATGCCGCAGAAGGATCTGCTGTTCCCGTGGCGGACCATCCTCGACAACACCATCCTCGGTTTGCAGGTCCAGGGCGTTGCCAAGTCGCAGGCCCGCCGCCGCGCCCTCGAGCTGTTCCCGGTGTTCGGATTGACGGGGTTCGAGAACGCCCGGCCCGCCCAGCTGTCGGGCGGGATGCGGCAGCGGGCAGCGATGCTGCGCACGGTCGTCCAGGAACGTGACGTGCTGCTACTGGACGAACCTTTCGGCGCGCTCGACTCGTTGACACGTACCGAGATGCAGTCGTGGTTGCAGCAGGTGTGGCAGCGATACCGGTGGACGGTCCTGATGATCACCCACGATATTCGCGAGGCCGTCTACCTGTCGGACCGCGTGATCGTGCTGTCGGCGCGCCCCGCCACCGTGCGTCATGAGGTGCGTGTCGATCTTCCACGACCGCGGGACCTGACGACGATCACCGCGCCCGAATTCGTCGCGCTGGAGCAGGAACTGCTCGAGATCTTGCACGACGAGTCACGACGGGCGTCCCCCGAACAGTAGATCCGCACGGCGCTGTGCGCGGAAATCGGCTGTCCGGCGTGCATATCTGGCCGGTCGAGGTCGGCACCGGCCGGTGATGACGAGCGCTTGCCGCGGTGTCCGAGGTGGTGCGCGATGCTCAGCCGACGGATTCCAGCGCGAGCCCTCCGTGGATCGAATGGGCAAGGCGACGGCGGTTGGGGGAGTGCAGGGCAGTGGTGAGGTCGGTGCCGTCGTGTTCGGCGAGGAGGTCGCCGGCGTCCCAGACCAGTAGCGTGGCGCTCACCGTGTTCTCGGCCGTGGAGTGGGCGAGGTCGTAGTGGGCGCAGGCGGGGACGTGGGGGTAGGTGATCCACAGGTCGTAGCCGGTCATGAAGAGATCGAGGTCGAATTGGACGCTGAGGCCGAGCAATTCGCTGCGGCCGTTGTCGTCGACGCCGGCGAAGGCCTCGTCCAGGGCGAGTAGCCGTGGTGCCTGGGGGTCGGCGGAGTCGAGCATGACGTGGGCGGCAGCGAACAGTGGCAGGTGCAGGGAGACCGACTGCTCACCACCGGAGAGGGCGCTGTGGCGGGCGACGGTGAGCCGGTCCTCGGATCCGTCGCCGGAGATCAGCGTGAACGAGAACACCCGCCACGTGCGGTAATCCAAGGTCGCGGCGAGGATCTCAGGGTAGGAGCGTTCAGGGTGGGCGGCGCGGGCTGCGCGGATCTCGGCGGCGAAATGGGCTCGGATGGCCGCAAGGTCCTCAGCGCTCAATGCGGAGGTGTCACGGTCGAGCAGTTTGCACATCGAGCGTGCCGCATCGGACAACCCGTCGGCGAGCAGCCAGTGCACACCGATGGTGTTGCCCGAGGACATGCGCCGCTGCTCCATCTCCGTACTCATCCGGCTGATCAGTTCGCGGGCATCGCTGGTGCGTTCGTGGATCTGCTGGGCGAGACCGGTCAGCAGGGCGTCTTCGAGAATGCGGCGTTCGGCGTCGGTGAGCAGTAGTTCTTGGTCGCGTCTGGCTGCGTCGACACGGTGCGCGAAATCCGCGAGCGGGGCGACACCGTGGTCGTCGTGGACGCGCACCACTGTCAGCCCGTCGGCGGCGTCCCAGTGGACCCGGTAGTCGCGGCCGGATGCGGCGAGCGCGGCGTCGAACTCTTGGAGGGCGGTGGTCACCGCGCTTCGGGTCGACTTGCGGCCCGCTTCGCTCGCGCGCACCGATTCGGTCGCGGTGCGCAGTTCGGCGAAGAGTTCGGCCACCTCGTCGGGAAGCACTCGTGGCTCGGATTCCGGCCCGGCCGAGGCGATGCGGTACAGCAGCTGATCCGGCGTGGACCACGCGGCATCGCTACTGGGCCAGCGGCATTCGGTATTCGCACCCAGCAGTGCGAGCAGGTCCGGTTGTGCGTAGGGCGCCAGCGCGCGGACATCGGCGAGCACCTCTGTCAGCGCGGTACCCAGCGATTCGTGTGCGGTGCGGTAGGCGGCCTCGGCGTCGCCGACCGCTTCGATGGCGGTATTGGCGGCCTTGCGCGCGGCCTTCTGCTCGGCCCTGGCCGCTTCGATGCGTTCGCGTGCCTGCTCCAGGTCGCGATCGATATCGGCGGCGCTCGCACCTAGGGATTCGCGCAGCGTCTCCAGCTTGCGCGACTGTTCCTCGAACCCGGACTGCGCGGCCTCGGCCTCCTCGGCGAAGGCCTCGGCGAGGTCACGTGCCTCGGCGTGGCGGTCGCCTGCCTCGCGTTCCCGCTCACGATCGCGCTCGTGTTCGGCGCGCAGGCGCAGCAGGCCTGTGCCGGTGTTCTCGAAATGCCGGATCGCGGCGGCCAGGGCGTCGATCTCGCGCGGGTCGCGCGGCGTGCGGTGCGCGACGGCGGCAGTGCGCAGGGCCTTGTCCGCCGTCGACGTCTGTGCCACCGCCTGGTCGAGGTCGGCATCGGCTTGCGTCGCGGCCTCGGTTTTGGAGCGCAACATGCCCGCGCATTCGGAGACTGCGCGGAGTGCGGCGGTCACACCAGTGGGGCGAGGCAGCGCTTTGGCGGCGGCGCTTATTCGGGTGAGCTGCGCGGTGGCGGCTGCTTCGTCGTCGGTGGCGGCATGCTGTTCCGTGGTGGCCGCCTCGATGGCGAGATCCAGTTCGGCGACCCGCAGGTCGCGTCGGCGGGCGCGTGCGGTGGTGCCGATGAACTCGGCATGGGGCTTGCGGTGGCGGCCGAGCAATACACCGAGCCGGAAGTGGCCGGAGGCAGAAACGGTCGCGGTCTCGGCGGAAGCAGCCTGGGCCGACGACTCGGCACCCGCTAGATCGGTCCCTCGAACGCCACGGTCGTACGGGGTCGACCCGCCAGGCGCGTCGTCGGAACTCTGCTGCGCAGTAACCAGCCGGTCGGAGTGATCACCGGGCTCGGCGGTGCGCGACGCAGTGTCAGGGGCGGCAGCAGCAGTCGTCGGCGAATTGGTGCCCGCATCTCCCGCTGCGAGACTCGGTGCGCCACTGCCTTGCCCGGTCGAGCGGGCGCGCCCGCCCTCGCGGTCCAGACGTGCGGCACCAGTGAAGTCGTCGAGATCTGCGAGGCCCGATAAGACAGTGACATCATCCCAGCCATCGTCGCTGACTGCGATCGACGCCAGTACAGCAGCTACCTCCGCCCGAGGCACGGTCAGCTCATCGGAATCCTCCTCCACGATCAGCACATCGGCGAGGGTGCGGCCGACCGGGCGCGCATCGGCGGGCAGCGGGGTGAGGAAAGCCTCGGAGTCGTACTGGGCGGGGCGGTCGGCATCGGCGCAGACCCATGAGTCGAGTAGGCCCGCGGCGGCCAACGCCGATTCGATTCCTGCGGCGGTCTCGATAGGTACGTCGTCGGCGAAACGGACGAGCCGCCACAGCGGTGCGCCCGGCAAGCCGTCGCGAACGTCTGTCCGGGTGCATGAGGCCGGCGGTGCGTCGTCTCGTTGCGCGGCGACCCGGTCGCGTTCGGACCGGAGTTCGCGGATCTGATTGCCCGCGGCGGCAGCGCGTGCCTTCGCCTCCTGACGACGCGTGCGCAGCTCGTCGAGCAGCGGTTCGGCATGTTCGGCGAGGATTTCCGACAGGCCCGCGACCTCGTCGGCTCCGGTCTGGGCGAGTGCTGTGTCCAGCGCGTCGACGATGTCGTTCCCCTCGGCGGAGTACACCTCACGGTGCGCGCTCCACCACTGGCGCAGAGCCGAACTCGCCTCGGTGCGCGCCACCGCCACCGCTGCTTCGGCGCGGACGATCTCGGCGGTGGCCGCATCACGTGCCGTGCGTGCGCGATCGGCGAGCCGTTCGGCCCTGGTTCGCTCGGCCGACGCGGTGTCGAGCAGGCCGAGCGCATGCCGGACGGCGCGAACGTCGGCGTCGCGCTCTTCGGCGTGGCCGCGCACGGCGGTGGTCACCTGCTCGGCCCGCGACAGATCCGACAGCGGCGTCCAGGAGATCCCCGCCTCCTCCGCGGCCGCGCTCAGCTCGTCTTCGCCACGGGCGAGCGCCGAGGTGGTGGTGGCGACGGCCGCTGCGGCACGTTCGGCTTCCTGGGCACGCTGATCGAGGGTCTGCGCCGCTTTGACCGACTTGTCGCGATGCGCGCCCGCGGAGGTTTCCAATCGGCGGACGGCGTCGGCGAGGTCGTCGAGCTGCTGTTTGCCCTCGTAGGCGCTGGAACGCTGCAGGGTCTCCCGATCGGCGATGGACTGCTCGTAGGCGCGGTCAGCGTCGTCGGCGCGTGCCTCGGCCGCCGTGCGTTCGCCCTCGCGACGCTCGCGCAGCGCCGTCGCCGCGAACAACGCGGTCCCGGCATGGGTAACCGCGTCGAGGCGGGCGGCCACCTGCTCGACATCGGTCTTGGCCTGTACCGCAAGGTATTTCCGGTACACCGATACGAAATCCCTGGTCGCGGTGTCGGCCTGGACCAACCCCGACAGCGTGCGCCCGACCTCCTCCATATCGCTGAACGAGCGGGCGGCATCGGTGATCAGCTGATCGTCGAGCGGCCGCAAACCGTCGGTCAGCGCCTGTGACAGGCCGCGCGGATCGAGGTTCTTGGCCAGCTGCGGGCGGCGCAGTGTGAGGATCAGGTTGATGAGCTGGTCGTAGCGTTGAGTGCCGAGTCCAAACATGCGCGCGTCGATCGCGGTCCGGTACTCCACCGGCCGGTCGACGATGGCGTCCGAGCCGATCTGCTCGGCCAGCTGTTTGCGGGTGAACGGCCGGTCGTCCGGCCCGAGCAGGGAGAAGTCGACGCCGACGCGTCCGTCGGCGACGAAGTACCAGCGCGTCACCTTGTCCGCCGAACGTGTGGCCCGCATGCCGATACCAACGGTCACGACTTCCGGGTCGTCCCAGTCGCCGCGCGCGAACTCCATCCAGACGTAGGAGTACGCCGATTCCTGTTTGCGGTAGAGCAGATTCGACTTCATGGTGCGTTCTTCACCGGCGAACGGATTGAGCCGCCGCGGCTCGATCCGGCCGTCCAGCACGAACGGGAACAGCACCTCGAGAGCCTTGGTCTTGCCGGAACCGTTGGGCCCGCGCAGCACCAGCCTGCCGTCGGCGAAGCAGAACTCCTGATCGCGGTAGTCCCACAGGTTCACGATCCCCGCGCGGGTCGGCACGAACCGCACCCCGCCATGAATGAGCGACATCTACTCGGCTCCTTCCGTACCGGCCGTGTCCAGCACGGGTTCTCGGTGAAGTCGGTCTTCGGTGGGGGACGCGGCGGGGTCGACGGCGTCGTCGGGGGCGGGATCCGCAGATCGAGTGCTCGAGACAGCGTCGGCGGACGGGTAGGTCTCGGCGGCGGTGACGAACAACTCGGCGGACTTCTTCGCGCGCACCGTGACGACCGCGCCCCGATACCGTGCCAACGCGGGCAGTACCAGCAACCCGCCCGTCACTCGGGCGATGAGTCGGAGACGTTCCAGCAATGCGATGACCTCAGCCGTGAGGCCGGGCACGTCGGCCTGCCACTGGGCGGCGAAGGTGGCGCCGTAGCGGTCGGTGAGCGCGTGCACGGTTTCCTCGATCCACGCGGTGTCGAGGAAGGGGTAGTCGGGCTCCGGCACGTCTTCGGTGGGCGGCTCATCGGATTCGGTTGACGCCGCATCGAGTTCGCTCAGCGGCTCGAACACCGACGACTGCGGGATCGCCGCGTCGAGGTCGGCCGCGAGTGCGGAGGCGGGTTCGGTGGCCCCAGTGCGTCGGGCGATCGGATCGTCGATATCGAGGACCCGATCGGCGATCTCACCCGCCAGCAGCAAACCGACCTGGGCGAGCGTGCCGGTGCCGGGGAACCGGACATCGGACAACCGCCCGGACGTATCGATCAATGCCACACCCTCGGCGCGGCGTTCGGCGCGCAAGCCGGTGAACAGTTCGACCTCGGCGATGAGCCGATCCTGGGTCAGCAGCGGCAATTCGTCGGCCTCGAGGTCCGCGGCGTACACCACCGGCCGCTCGACCAGCGCCCGCCGCACGTGCCGCGCCGCCTCGGAATGGCGAGGCGATGCCGGGCCGGTGGCGGTGGGTTCACCGAGCAACCCGTGCACGCTGTGCAGGTGCTGCAACGCCCGCGGCGGCCGGAACAGCGCGAACACCACGGCGCGGTCGATGTCGTAGAGCGCCTCACCGGCGTTGGGGTCCGAGGCCCAACCGCTCGCATCGCCGTCGGCCAATGTCAGCGCCCCGCGGGTGGCCAGCCAGCCCACCGCGTCGACGAAGGCGTCACGGTCGGCGGCACGATCGGTGGCCAGGTCGAGCCCGTCGAGCTGCGCGGTGTACACAGCCACCTGGTCGGCGAGCTCGGACAGGGTGATCTGATCTCCGGCCCGGCCCAACGCGGCCAATGCGAGCGCCAGATACGCGTAGCGACGGCGGTCGAACACCCGGTCGGCGGACGTCCGCGCTGGCCTGCTCGCGTCCAACCGGTCCAGCACCGGGAACACCCTTGCCGTGGTCTCGGTGACCTCCAGCCGGTAACCGAAAAGCTCCGCCAGATCCTCGCGCAGCTCGGTGGCCCAGCGCCGCACCAGCGGCAGGGCGATGCGATCCGGGTAGGTACGGGTGACCAGATGGTTGGCCAGCACGACGCGGGCTGCGCGCTGATAGTTGTCCAGCGCGAGGGCGTCGATGCGTCCGCGTGTCATGGCGTGCCCCCTGTGCCGCCGGTCGCGGCCGTGCGAGTCGAAGCACGTGTCGTCTGCCGGACCTCGAGCTTGCGATTGTTCAGATGCAGCACACCCGCGGCCGTGCGGACCTCGGTGGAACCGGTATGCGCGGAGACGGTGAGCGTGACGCCGCTATCGGACCCGCTGGTGCCGCCGACTCGCCCGCTGACCGGCACCCACGCCGTCGAGGCGGCGTCGAGCAGCCGCAGCAGTACCTCGGTCTCCCGCACGTCGAGCACCCGTTCGTGCACATCGGAGCCAGCCAGTGATCGCGCCGCCGCCGCCCGCTCCCGCTGGGCCGCCAACTGGGTTTCCCGCAACCGCCGAATGCCCGCGTCGTTGCGGTGGATCCGGGCCGGTGCGCCGGCCGACGGTGGCCGCCCGGTTTCGGCGAGTGTTCGCGAGATCTCCAATGGCGGTGCCTCCCACCAGGTTCGGATCGCGGGCACGATATCGGCGTCGGGATGTTCGGTGGCCAGATGCCGCGGCCTGCCGAGCCCGAATACGGCATCGAAGAGCGCGTGCGCGCTGTCGGCGGTGGGCGCGGCGGTGAACCACGCCGCCAGATGCCGCAGTGCCGATTCGCGGCTGACACCGCCCTTGCGTGTCTCGGTCACCCGCCGCAACAGCGACAGCACCGCGGCGATCGCGCTCATGGTGGCCTCACGCAGCCGCTCGGCCTCGGTGCTCGCGCCCGCGGTGTCCTCCGGCGGCACGAACCAGGTGCGCAAACCATCCCAGCGTGCGCGCCAATCCGCCTGCCGCCGTGCCGGACTCAGCAATACCCGCTCATCACAACCCGCGGCGCGTTCGATCAGCTCGTCGATGCCGGTGTCTTCGACCGCGGTGATCGCGGCGGCCAGCCGTGGCGCGAACCGGGCCAGGTCGAGGCCGAATTCGCGCATATGCGCGAGCAGGGCGTCCTTGTGGGCGAGGAACGCTTCCGGGGTGATCTCGGTGGTGCGGACCAGATCGCCGAGCGACAGATAGAACTGTGCCGCGTGCCCGGCCATATCGGTCAGCGCGATATCGAGCCTGCGCAGGGTGCGATAGACCCGTTCGGCGTCGGCGCCGCGGTTGGCCTCGGCGAGGGTGTGCAGGTCGGCCAGCAGCTCCGGCAGCACCAGCCGGGGCAGCGACACATCGTCGAGCCGGGCTTCCAGTACACCCGCGACCGCGCGATAGGCCTGGAACCCGGCCTGAGCGAACTGGTAGACGAAATGCCGGTTGCGGTACTCGGCCAGGGTCGCCGCGCGGGAGCCGTCGTAGCTGCGTTCCAGCACACCCCAGCGATGCAGCTGATCGAGCAGCGGGCCGATCTCCGCGGCGGTCAGCCGGGCTAACGCGGCGGTGCCGGTGTCGGTGGCAGTGTTGTCGGCGGTGTCGATCCATGCGGCGACGTCATCGGCGTGCAGCAACACCACATAGCCTGCCCGCGCCCGATCGAAGGCGTCGAGAACGCGCAGGTAGTCGGCGCGCTTCTCGGCGGTGGCGAACGAGAACAGCCGAAGACGCTCGTCCCGGAACGCGGGTTCGGTGCTCGGGGAGCTGTCGGCGGAAGCGGTCACCGGGAACAGGGTAATAGCGGGCCGGTCGCTACCGGAACGATGAACCCCCGTTCGGCGTGGCCGCGTCCGGTATGGCGGTGTTCGCCCGGCTCACTCGGGGGACAGTGCGCGCAGCTGATCGAGGTAGGTGCGGGTGCGTGGATCGCCGGGGAAACGTTCGATGATCTCGCGGGCGACCTCGCCGGCGATCCACATCAGCGACGGCAACGATCGCCGTTTCCCGGAGAAGGCACGCACCCCTTCGTCAACGGCGAGCTCGAGATCGCGCTGCCGCACCGCCACCACGGCCAGTGTCAGGTGAGCTTCGGAGACGCGCATCGGATTGCGCACCGAACCGTCGGCGCGGGTGGCGTCCGCGATCACCTGCCTTGCGTAGGTTTCGGCCAACTTGTCCTCGCCGGCGACCCGGCAGCAATCCATCGCGTAGAAGTCGAACTTCTGCGGATCGACCACGAAATGATTATCGAGATCAGCTGGATGATGGAGCCCATCGAGAATGGCCCGCCCCGTAGACAATGCCGCGTCCACTTCCCGGCGGTCGCCGATCCGAGCCCAGGCCTTGGCCCGCTGCGCGGCCAGCTGCACACCGACCCCGAACGAACCACAGTCGGCCAGACCAGGATCCGCCGCCTCGATCGCACCGCGATAATTGCCCTGGGTCAAGGCGAACCAGGCCGCCATTTCCGCACTCCAGCCGACGATTTCAGGATGTTCGGCCTCGTGGCCCAGCGAACGAGCCGCTCGGCGGGTGGCCTCGGCGGTGGTGCGCCGACCGAGGTCGTAGTCGACGCAGCCCACCAGCAGCGCCACCCAGCCCGCCAGTTCCAGCACCTCACGATGCTGGGACAGGGTCAGCCTGCCGTCGAGCAACGAGGTGATCCGGCGCAACCAGTTGGTGCCCTCGACGTGCAACTCGTGTGGATCCGTATAGGGGTATTCACAACACAGCCGCTCGGCGGTGATCCGGATGGCCTCGAGTGTGGCCGCGGAAACGTCCGACATGCGCAGGCGGCCGATGAATTCCAGTGTGTCCATACCGGTTGCGGCCAGCAGCTCGTCATCGCGATTGGGTCGCGACTTCGGAAAGAACGCCGCGGTGACGGTATCGAAGGCGGCTGCGATGATGGGGGCGTAGAACTCGTCGGGCCGGGACTCGCCCGATTCCCACCGTCGCCAGTTACGCAGCAAGGTACTGTCTGTCGGCAGGTTGTGGGATGACTTGGCGCGCATCGCGCGGACGGCGTCTGCTTGTGACCACCCTCTCGCGTCGCGCTCCGAGCGCATCCGGACAGCCCAGACGGGTCGATCGTCAGCAGCGGCCACGTCTGTAGTATCGCACCAGTTAACTTTCGGTGCACCGGATAGGGCACCTAGATGTCACTGGGTTGACATCTGCTTTCGCCGCAGTAGATCGGACATGCTGTACATGGGCCGATGTTGGTCCGGCCCAGCGCAACACCCCCGCATCCGCGGGGCGAGATCCCGGAGGCGCACTGCTCCCCGCCGCGGCGGGGGAAGACCCAGGAGGTACGGGTGGAAGCGTTGATCTATGGATATTTGCGTGACGATTTGGCCGAGGGCCATGGCGACGAGCTGGAAGCCGCGCTGCGCGGCCTCGCTCGCGCCGCGGGGCTCTGCTTCGCCGCGACATTCCATGAATCGACCGCGGGTGACGGTACGGCGTTCGCCGAGCTCACCCAAGAACTGAAGCGAGCCGACGCCCACCACGTGGTGGTGCCATCGCTTGATCACCTTGCCGGTCAGACGATTCCGCGAGAACTGCTGCTCGCGAAGCTGGCCAGCGATGCGGAGGCTCAGGTCTGGACGCTGCAAACCTGAGCCCCGCCGCCGCGCGCCCTATCCGAAATCGATTGTCGCGGTGGATCGCCCGTGACAGCCGGGCCGCCCTCAGCGGCCGAAGCTACCGGGCCCGCGCCGGCGCAGATACTTCTCGAACTCCGCGGCGATGGCATCGCCATCGATCTTGGCCATGGTCTCGTTGAGATCGCTCGCGGCGTCACCACGCTCCTCGAGTGAGCGCACGTACTCGCTGATCTCCTCGTCGTTGACCGTCATCTCGTTGACCGTCGACTCCCATTCCTCGGCCTGCGCGGGCAGCTCCCGCAGCGGCACCTCGATATCGAGGACATCCTCGACCCGGTGCAGCAACGCGATCGTGGCCTTGGGGTTGGGCGGCTGCGAGACGTAGTGCGGAACAGCCGCCCAGAACGACACCGCGGGTACGCCCGCCTTCACGCACTGATCCTGGAGCACGCCGGTGATACCGGTGGGGCCTTCGTAGCGGGTCTGCTCGAGGTTGAACCGCTCGGCCGCCTCCTTGTTATAGGCGGAGCCGGTGACCGGCACGGGGCGCGTATGCGGAGTATCGGCGAGCAGGGCGCCGAGGATGACCACGGTCTGCACCTCGAGCTGGTCGATGAGTTCCAGCAGATCGGCGCAGAACCGGCGCCAGCGCATATTGGGTTCGATCCCGCGCAACAACACCACATCGCGATCGCTGCCCGGCGGCGAGCACACCGTCAGCACCGTGGCCGGCCACACGATTTCCCTGGTCACCCCGTCGACCTGCCGCACCATCGGCCGATTGACCTGGTAGTCGTAATAGTCCTCGGAATCGAGTTCGGCCAGTGGTCTGGCATCCCAGATGAGTTCGAGATGTTCGACCGCACCGCTGGCAGCGTCACCCGCGTCGTTCCAGCCCTCGAAGGCGGCGACGAGCACCGGATCCCGCAACGGCGGCAGTTCCGGACCGGGCGAGGCCGCAGATTCACTCGAGTTCACCCGAGCCAGCCTACGACCAGAGCCGATTCACCGTGTCCGCGACGCGGTATTCGACGGCGCGTGTCGGGGGCAGCGTGGGCGTACCTCCACACTTGCTGCGGCCATGCGCGGTCCATGGCCGGGCGACCGGACAGTCTCCTTTGCCTCGTACCTCTAGCCCCGCTGTGTCCGGTCGCACGATGAACGGGTGTACCAGCGCGGAACGATGTACGCGCCATCTACCCTGGAGGGCATGTCTGCGTCCAGCTCCACCGCGTTCGATACCACGCTTCTCGACACGCTCGCTCGTCGTGTCGTCATCGGCGACGGCGCGATGGGCACGATGTTGCAGGCCGCGGATCTGACCCTGGACGATTTCCGTGGCCTCGAAGGATGCAATGAGATCCTGAACGACACCCGCCCGGATGTGCTGCGCAGTATTCATCGCGCCTATTTCGAGGCCGGTGCGGACGCGGTGGAGACCAATACCTTCGGCTGCAATCTGCCGAACCTTGCCGATTACGACATCGCCGACCGGATCCGCGACCTGTCGGAGAAGGGCACCCGCCTGGCGCGGGATGTGGCCGATGAGATGGGTCCGGGTGCCGACGGCTCGGCACGATTCGTGCTGGGGTCGATGGGGCCGGGCACGAAGCTGCCGACGCTGGGTCACGCGCCGTATGACGCGCTGCGTGATGCCTACACCGAGGCGGCGCTCGGCATGCTCGATGGGGGAGCGGATGCCATTTTGGTCGAGACCTGCCAGGACCTGCTGCAGGTGAAGGCCGCGGTGACCGGCAGCCGGCGCGCGATGGAGCGGGCGGGACGCCGGATTCCGATCATCACCCACGTCACCGTCGAGACCACCGGCACCATGCTGGTCGGCAGTGAGATCGGCGCCGCGTTGACGGCGCTCGAGCCGCTCGGTATCGACATGATCGGCCTGAACTGCGCGACCGGCCCGGATGAGATGAGCGAACATCTGCGGCATCTGTCGCGGCACGCCCGGATCCCGGTGTCGGTGATGCCGAACGCGGGTCTGCCGGTGCTCGGCGCCAACGGTGCGGAATACCCGCTGACGCCGGAGGAGCTGGCGGTGGCGCTGTCGGGCTTCGTCTCCGAGTTCGGGCTGGGCTTGGTGGGTGGTTGCTGCGGAACGACACCCGAGCACATCCGTCAGGTGACCGAGGCGGTGCGCGAGATCGAGCCGAGCCTGCCGCCGATCGCGGCGCGGCGCGCACCGGTGCACGAGCCCGCGGTGTCGAGCATGTACACGGCGGTGCCGTTCGAGCAGGACGCCAGCATCATGATGATCGGCGAGCGCACCAACGCCAACGGCTCCAAGGCTTTCCGTGAAGCGATGCTTGCCGCTGATTGGCAGAAGTGCCTCGATATCGCCAAGGACCAGACCCGCGACGGCGCGCACATGCTCGATCTGTGCATCGACTACGTCGGCCGCGACGGCACCGCCGATATGCATGAGCTGGCGGGCCGGTTGGCGACGGCCTCGACGTTGCCGATCATGCTCGACTCCACCGAGCCGCCGGTGCTGCAGGCCGGGCTCGAGCATCTGGGTGGGCGCTGCGCGGTCAACTCGGTCAACTACGAGGACGGCGACGGACCCGATTCGCGGTATCAGCAGATCATGCGGCTGGTCGCCGAGCACGGCGCGGCGGTGGTTGCGTTGACCATCGACGAGGAGGGCCAGGCCCGCACCGCGGAGCACAAGGTACAGATCGCCGAACGCCTGATCGCCGATATCACCGGCACGTGGGGCTTGGACGAGTCCGACATCATCATCGACACCCTGACCTTCACCCTCGGCACCGGTCAGGAGGAATCGCGCCGCGACGGCTTGGAGACCATCGAAGCGATCCGCGAACTCAAGCGTCGCCATCCCGCCGTGCAGACCACCCTCGGCCTGTCCAATATTTCCTTCGGCCTGAATCCGGCCGCTCGTCAGGTGCTGAACTCGGTGTTCATGCACGAATGCGTGCAGGCCGGGCTCGACAGCGCGATCGTGCACGCGTCGAAGATTCTGCCGATCGCCCGGATCCCGCAGGAGCAGCGCGAGACGGCGCTGGATCTGGTCTACGACCGCCGCCGTGAGGGCTATGACCCGCTGCAGAAGCTGATGCAACTGTTCGAAGGTGTATCGGCGTCGTCGTCGAAGGCCTCTCGCGCGGAAGAACTGGCGGCATTGCCGCTGTTCGAACGGCTCGAGCGCCGCATCGTCGACGGTGAGAAGGCCGGCATGGACGCCGACCTGGATGCCGCCATGCAGGAAGTACCGCCGCTGCGGATCATCAACGAAACGCTGCTCGCGGGGATGAAGACGGTGGGTGAGCTGTTCGGATCCGGGCAGATGCAGCTGCCGTTCGTGCTGCAGTCGGCGGAAGTCATGAAAACCGCCGTGGCGTATCTGGAGCCGCATATGGAGGCCACCGACGATTCCGGTAAGGGCCGGATCGTGCTGGCCACCGTCAAGGGCGATGTGCACGACATCGGTAAGAACCTCGTCGACATCATCCTGTCCAACAACGGCTACGAAGTGGTCAATCTCGGTATCAAACAACCGATTTCGACCATTCTGGACGCTGCGGTGGACAAGAAGGCAGACGTCATCGGCATGTCCGGGCTGCTGGTGAAGTCGACGGTGGTGATGAAGGAGAACCTCGAGGAGCTCAACGCCAAGGGTATGTCCGATCAGTTCCCGGTGCTGCTCGGTGGCGCCGCGCTGACCCGCTCCTACGTGGAGAACGACCTCACCGAGGTCTACCTCGGCGACGTGCACTACGCACGCGACGCCTTCGAGGGCCTGCGCCTGATGGACGACATCATGTCCCGCAAACGCGGCGGCGGCCCCGATCCCGACAGCCCCGAGGCCATCGCCGAGCGGGAGAAGGCCGCCGAACGCAAGGCCCGTCACGAACGCTCCAAACGGATCGCCGCCGAACGCAAGGCCGCCGAAGCTCCGGTCGTGGTACCCGAACGCTCGGACGTGGCCGCGGACCTGCCGGTGCCGGTGCCGCCGTTCTGGGGCACCCGCGTGGTCAAAGGCCTGGCGCTGCACGAGTACTCGGGTCTGCTCGACGAACGCGCACTGTTCCTCGGCCAGTGGGGGCTGCGCGGTCAGCGCAGCGGCGACGGGCCCACCTATGAGGAACTGGTCGAGTCCGAGGGCCGCCCGCGCCTGCGGGCGTGGCTGGATCGGCTGTCCACCGAGGGTGTGCTGCAGCATGCGGCGGTCGTCTACGGGTACTTCCCGGCGATTTCCGAGGGCGACGACGTCATCGTGCTGACCGAACCCGATCCCGCCGCGCCGCAACGGTATCGGTTCACCTTCCCGCGTCAGCAACGCGATCGGTTCCTGTGCATCGCCGACTTCATCCGCTCCCGCGAACGCGCCGTCGAGACCGGCCAGGTGGATGTGCTGCCGTTCCAGCTGGTCACCATGGGCCAGCCGATCGCCGATTTCGCCAACGAACTGTTCGCCGCCGACAACTACCGCGACTACCTCGAAGTCCACGGCATCGGCGTCCAGCTCACCGAGGCGCTCGCCGAATACTGGCATCGCCGCGTTCGCGAAGAACTGGTCCTGGACGGGCATTCGGTCGCCGACTCCGACCCCGACGACGTGCAGGACTACTTCAAGCTCGGCTACCGTGGGGCGCGCTACTCCTTCGGCTACGGCGCCTGCCCCGAACTCGAAGACCGCGCCAAACTCGTCGACCTGCTCGACGCGGGCCGCATCGGCGTCAATCTGTCGGAAGAACTGCAGCTGCACCCCGAACAGTCCACCGACGCGTTCGTGCTGCTGCATCCGGAGGCGAAGTACTTCAACGCTTGACCGACGGCACCCGGGGGCGGCGCTCCGGGTGCCGGTCTCGCTCGCGTTGTGACCGTTCTCACGGATAATCGTCGGCAGGTGGGGTAGGGGTGATCGCCCGGACTCGCGCACCGCGGTGACCTGGCCATTTCCGAATCGGTGGGGTCGAGTTCCGGCTCACCGCGGCGCCGGTTCGGCGTGAGAACGTCGCGACACCGGTCCGCCACACCGGCGACGCCGCCGAAACCAGCAACGCTGCTGGAACCTGTCGGACGCTTATGCCATTGTCGGAGGGTGGCAACTGCATCCGGGGCAGTCGGCGGATGCGTTTTCATCCTGCAGCTCACCGGTGCAAACAACTTCGGCGCGTAGAGATCCCAGGATCCACCTGGACCACGCGCGGAAGGGTCGAGGACTCGGCGGGAAAGCAGGAGGGGCGCAACCTCATGACGGCGGATCGGTTGATCGCTGGACGGTATCGGCTCACGGATCCGATCGGCACAGGCGCCATGGGCGTGGTGTGGCGAGCCACCGACGTCCGATTGCGGCGCACCGTCGCCGTCAAACAGGTGCTGCTCGGCCCAGGCCTCACGCCGGAAGCCGCACTCGAGGCGAAATTGCGCGCCAAGCGCGAGGGCCGGATCGCGGCACGACTGCACCACCCCAACGCGATCACCGTCTTCGACGTCGTCGAGGAAGACGGGCAGCCCTGGCTGGTCATGGAATACATGGACGCGCCCAGCCTGGCGGCGAAGCTGGCCGGTCGGCGAACCTTGCCCGCCACCGAGGTCGCCGAGATCGGCGCCCAAGCCGCCGCCGCGCTGGTCGCCGCACATGATGCCGGCATCGTGCACCGCGATGTGAAGCCGGCCAATCTGCTGGTCGCCGACGACGGCACGGTGAAGATCACCGACTTCGGCATCTCGCGCGCCGTCGGCGACGTCACCGTCACCGCGACCGGCTTCCTCGCCGGTACACCCGCCTATCTCGCGCCCGAGGTGGCACGCGGTGAGAACCCGGAACCCGCCTCGGATGTGTTCGCGCTCGGCTCGACGCTGTACGCGGCGGTCGAGGGCACCCCGCCGTTCGGCGAGGGCGACAATCCGCTGGCGGTACTGCATGCGGTGGCGCGCGGCCAGGTCCGTCCGCCGGCGAACGTAGGCGATCTCGGTCCGGTGCTGATGCGGTTGCTGTCGGCTGACGTCGCCGAACGCCCGACCATGCGTGAGGCCCAGCGTGCGCTGAAAGACGTTGCGGCGGGCCGCAGTCCCAAGATGGCCGCCCCCGCCACCACGAAGATCCTGCCGCAGCCCTCGCCCGCGTCGGCAATCGGCGGGGCGGATGATTCGACGCAAGCGGTGCCTCGCCCGGCCACCGTCCCCGCCGCAGCTGCGCCGGGACCGGTCACGAGTCCTGCCGCGCCCGTCCCGGTTCCATCGAGCGGGCCCGGCCGTGGCCGCATGGTCGCCGTGATGGCGGGTGTCGCGGTCGGCATCCTCTTCCTGGCCGGCTTGATCGCCGCTGCGATGAACGGCGGCGGCGAACCGTCGGCGGACGGGTCCGGATCGCCGACGGTGACGGCCGCGCACCCCTCGGTGGCAGCTCTCGGTCCCGATGGCGCGGGGGAGTCCGAGTCCGGCGACGACGCCCCTACCGAGCTGACAACCACCGCGCAACCCACGACGGCATCGACCACCACGAGCCCGACGTCGACCACCGCGTCCACTACACCGAGCGCGTCCACCACTCCGACCACGCCTACCAGCGTCACGACCAGCTTCGGACCGCCGACCCCCGACCGAGTGGCTCAGTTCGTCAGCAGCTACTACGGCATGCTGCCGGGCAATGCCGCCGGCGCGTGGTCCATGCTCGCGCCCAGCTACCAGGCGCAGACCGGCCAGAGCGACTACCTGAACTTCTGGTCCGGCATCAGCGCCCTCACCGTGCACAACGTCACACCCAACGGTGAGACCGGGGCGACCGTTTCCATGACCTATACCCTGAAGGACGGTTCGACCTCCACCGAGAGCCGGTGGATCCAGGTCGCCTCGGACAACAGGCGGTTGCTGATCGCCAATTCGGGGCTGTAGGGGGACGACAAGGAGACGATTCGGGTGAACACGCGGCTGGCCGGAGTGCTGTGGGATATGGACGGCACGCTGCTGGATTCGGAGAAGCTGTGGGACATCGCCGTGCGCGACCTCGCGGTCGAGCTCGGCTCGGAGATGACCGACGAGATCCGTCGCTCCCTCATCGGAGCCTCCGGCCCCAACGCTTTGCGCATCGTGTTCACCGGGCTCGGCCTCGATCCGGACCCGGAGGCCATGCGGGCCGCGGGCGGCTTCCTGGAGCGTCGAGTCACTGAACTGATGGCCGAGCCCATTCCGTGGCGGCCCGGCGCCAAGGACGCATTGGCGATGGTGCGCGCGGCCGGGCTGCCCAGCGCCCTCGTCACCAACACCAAACGGTCGCTTGCCGAGTTCGGGCTGGACACGCTCGGCCGGGAGTACTTCGACGCGTCGGTCTGTGGTGACGAGGTTCCGCACGGTAAACCCGACCCCGCCGTCTACCTGCGCGCGGCCGAACTTCTCGGCCTCGACCCGAAAACCTGTGTGGCGGTTGAGGACTCGCCGACCGGTGCCGCATCGGCGGAGGCTGCCGGCTGCGCGGTACTCGTGGTGCCGTGCGAGATCGCGGTCCCCGAGGCGCCCACCCGTTCGCAGCGTGACTCCCTCGTCGCGCTCTCGGTGACGGACCTGCACGATGTCCTGCGTACTCGGTACCCGCTGGATCAGGCCTGAGCTACGACGTTGCTGCCGGGGTATTTGCCCTGGTCGAACTGTGTTGCCGTGCAACGAGACCGAGCGGTTCGTGACGATTGTCACCGCCTATCTCGGAAAAACCCGGGCGTGTCGGGAATAGTCCGATAACAATGTCGCTATGGCAGCGACGGTAGCCCTGGACGAGATCGTCGACACCACTCGCTTTCCGCTCACCGAACCCGATAGCGCCGGCTGGCGCGCGGCGGTGGCGGCTGCGCGAGCCGACCTGGCGCAGGACGGATGCACCGTGCTGCGCGAATTCATCCGGCCCGATCTGCATGAGCGCTTGCGGGACCAGGGTGAGCAGATGGCGCCGCACGCGCACTATCAGGTGGAGCGGGTCAACGCCTACAACATTCCGCTCGATACCGAACTGCCCGAGGATCATCCGGGTCGGATCGTGCTCGAACGCGGCAATGCGTTCGTCCCCCGCGACCGTATCGACACCGACGCGCTGATTCACCAGCTCTACACCAGTCAGCTGTTCCAGCGCTTCATCGCCGACTGCTTCGAGCTGCCCGGCTTGCACGAATTCGCCGACCCGCTGGCCGGTCTGGTGCTCAACGTCGTCGCGCCGGGTATGTCGCATCCTTGGCATTTCGACACCAACGAATACACCGTCAGCATGCTCACTCGAGCGCCGGAGGCGGGCGGTGTTTTCGAATACTGCCCCGGCATCCGCTCGCCGCACGCGGAGAACCTCGACGACGTGCGTGCGGTGCTGACCGGATCGGGTGCGGGTCTGACCCAGCAGCTCGAGCTGCGTCCCGGCGATCTGCAACTGTTCCAGGGCCGCTACTCCCTGCATCGGGTGTCCCCGGTGAGCGGCCGGACCCAACGGCATACGGCGATCTTCGCCTACAGCGACCGACCAGGTGTCATCGGCACCGTGGAACGCACCCGCCAGCTCTTCGGGCGGGTGCTGTCGGACCATCACGCCGCGGCCGATGCTGTCCGTGGCGACCGGCTACTCGACTGAGCAGCACAGTTCGACCCGAGAGGAACCATCGTGTCCGTGCCTATGCACACCACCGGGAAAGCCTCCTTCGACGATATCTACGACCGTCCCGATCCGCGCGAGTACTACGCGCGCATGGCCGAATTGGATTACTGCATACCGCAATTGGCGAAGCCGCATTTCGAGCAGCAGCTCGCCGAATACAGTGCGGCGACCGGGGTCGAGGCGCCGACCGTGCTCGATATCGGCTGCTCCTACGGCGTCAACGCGGCACTGCTGCGACTGGACACGACCATCGATGATCTGGGGGAGCACTACCGCGGCGCCGATGCCGGCGATCCGGCCACGCTGATCGCCAGGGACCGGGCCAGGCTCGACGCCGAGGACATCCGACCAGAGGTGCGCTTCGTCGGCATGGACGCCGCCCGTCCCGCGCTGGACTACGCCCAGGCCGCGGGCCTGCTGCACGACGCGGTGCACGCCGATCTGGAAGCCACCGACCCCACCGACGAGCAGCGTGCGGTGCTGGCCGGAGCCGATCTGGTGATCTCGACCGGATGTATCGGCTACGTCACCGAGAAGACGCTGCTGCGGGTGGCCACCGCTCATCCCGAACGCAGGCCGTGGATGGCACACTTCGTATTGCGCATGTACGGCTTCGATGCGATCGAGGGCGAGCTGTCGGCTCTCGGCTACCGCACCGAGCAGGTGCCCGGCGATTTCGCCCAGCGCCGCTTCGCCTCGGATGCCGAACAGGCGCAGGTGTTGAATACTCTGTCCGCCAACGGAATCGATCCGACCGACCGGGAAGACAGCGGCTGGCTCTACGCCAACCTCTACCTCTCCCGCCCCGCCGCCTGACACATACCCACGCCGCAGCCAGACACATAACCACACCGAGGAAACCGACTTGACCGAACGCACGTTTGCCGCCGAGGACCACCTACCCCGGGTACCGCTGCCGACGCTGGAGGACAGCTGCACCCGGTTCGTGGAGTGGTGCACGCCGCTGCTCAGCGCCGACGAACTCGCCGCCACCGAGGCCGCCGTCGCCGACCTGCTGCGCCCCGGCGGCCCGGGCCGGACCCTGGATACCGCACTGCGCGACTACGACGCCACTCCCGGCGTCGGCAGCTGGCTCGACGAGTTCTGGCCGTCGCGGTATCTGGGCCGGCGCGACCGGATCGCGCTCAACGCCAACTTCTTCTTCCTGTTCCGCGACGACACCACCCTCGCGGCGTCCACCGGCGCGGGACAGGTCGAGCGGGCGGCCGGGATCGTCAGCGCCGCCGTCGACTACAAGCTGGCCCTGGACCGGGAGGAGATCCCGCCGGTCACTCAGCGTGGTCAGCAGCTGTCGATGTGGCAGAACAAGTACCTGTTCTCCGAAACCCGCATCCCGGGCGAGGAGCAGGACAGTGTGCGCGTGCCCTACAGCCCTGAATGGCCGGGCCCGTCCGACGCCCGTCACATCCTGGTCTTCCACCGCGGCAGCATGTTCCGGATGGAGGTCATCGGAGCCGACGGCGCACCGCACAGCTTCGAGGACCTGACCGACGGCCTGCGCGCCGTCCTCAAGGCGGGAACGAAATACGCGGCCACCGATACCGCTGTCGGCCATCTGACCACCCTGCCGCGCGCGGACTGGGCGCGCAGCCGGGCCGCTCTGCTGGCCGACCCGGTCGACGCCGCCGCGCTCGACACCATCGAGACCGCGCTGTTCTGCGTGTGCCTCGAGGATTTCGCGCCGCGCGATGAGGCCCACGCCTGCGACATCCTGCTGCACGGCGACAGCGCCAACCGCTGGTTCGACAAGGCGGTGTCGTTCATCGTCTTCGCCGACGGGCAGGCCGGTATCAACGTCGAGCACTGTGGTTTGGACGGCACGACGATCCTGTCGTTCGTCGACACCTTGCTCGAGACCACCGCCGCCGATCACGCCGAACGATCCGGTGCGCAGCCGCAGGGGCTGCCTGTGGTGGAGCCGATCGAGTTCCGGCTCAGCGCCGAACAGCGTGGTGAGATCGGGGCGGCAGGCGCGGCGTTCGCACACTATGCCGCCGAGAACGCCACCACCACAGTGTCGTTCGACGATTTCGGGACCGCGAAGGCCAAGCAGCTCGGGATTTCCCCTGACGCTTTCGCCCAGCTGAGCTATCAGCTGGCCCACCGCCGCAGTAAGGGCATCACCGGCGCCACCTACGAATCCATCGCCACCCGGCAGTACCGCAACGGCCGCACCGAGGCCATGCGGGTGATCACCCCGGAAATGGTGGCGTTCGTGGACGCCATGCAGGACGAGTCCGCCGACACCGCGACCCGCCTCGCCGCCGCCCGCACCGCCGCGGCCGCCCACGTGGCGCGGGCCAAACAATGCCAGGCCGGCGAGGCGCCGGAACAGCATCTGTGGGAGCTGGAGTGGATCCAGCGCCGCCGCGGTGCCGAACTGGGCGTCACCGATCCGATCGCGCTCTACACCAGTCCCGGCTGGACGATCATGCGTGACGACTACCTGAGCACCAGCTCGGCGCCGTCGGTCAACATCCGGTACTTCGGTTTCGGCTCCACCAGTCCGCGCTGCATCGGGGTGGCCTACGTGCTGCTGCCCGATCGCTGGAATCTGTACCTGGCCACACCCGCGCCGGTCGCCGATCAGATGCACGCCTTCGCCGGACATCTGCGGACCGCGGTCGCCGACCTGCAAGCCCTGCTGGCAGCGCACTGACGTCCGGGTCGAGTGGTGGGCCGGGGGCGCGGTTGCCGGCGGGCAGCCCGCGACAGGGAACGGGTTGGGGGGGTGTGTAAAAAAAACCCCCACGGGAGACATTAAGGGGCCTGG
>NZ_JBHZBU010000002.1:0-528799 GCF_042754945.1 Nocardia sp. NPDC059180 | reverse complement strand
TTTCTCACACCCACCCCTCTTATCTTTTTTTTTGGGGTTTGTGGGGTGTTTTCTTGGTGTTGGGGGGGGGGGGGGGGGGGGGGGGGGGCCCGCCCCCCCCCCCCCCACCACTCGACCGGAAACGGTTTGCGGGGGTCTGAAACAATAACCCCCTGTGAAGACTTTCGAGGCCCTGTTCGCCGAGCTCCAGGATCGTGCCGTTACCCGCCCCGAGGGGTCGGGGACGGTGGCCGCGCTGGACGCGGGCGTGCATACCCAGGGCAAGAAGGTGCTCGAAGAGGCCGGTGAGGTGTGGCTGGCCGCCGAACACGAGAGCGACGAATCGCTCGCCGAGGAGATCTCGCAGCTGCTGTACTGGGTGCAGGTGCTGATGGTGGGCCGTGGACTGCGGCTCGAGGATGTCTACCGACATCTGTGACGACCGCCTGAATCCGCAGTCGTTCCCCCTCCCGAAAGGACCATCCCATGCTGCGCGTCGCAGTCCCCAATAAAGGCGCACTCTCCGAATCGGCCGTGTCGATCCTGTCCGAGGCCGGATACCGCAAACGCACCGATTCCCGCGATCTGACCGTCCTCGATCTGTCCAACCAGGTGGAGTTCTTCTTCCTGCGGCCCAAGGACATCGCCATCTACGTCGGATCGGGTGAACTCGATCTGGGCATCACCGGTCGCGATCTGGCGCTCGACTCCGCCGCACCGGTCACCGAGCGGCTCGGTCTCGGTTTCGGCGGTTCCACCTTCCGCTACGCCGCTCCGGCCGGGCGCGACTGGACCGTCGAAGACCTCGCCGACAAGCGCATCGCCACCTCGTACCCGAATCTCGTGCTGGCGGATCTGGCCAAGCGCGGCATCGAGGCCGAGGTCATCCGGCTCGACGGCGCGGTGGAGATCTCCATCCAGCTCGGCGTCGCCGATGCGATCGCCGACGTGGTTGGTTCCGGGCGCACCCTGCGTCAGCACAACCTGGTCGCCTTCGGTGAATCGCTGTGCGATTCGGAGGGCGTGCTGATCGAGCGCGAGGGCGCCGATCGCGACGACCGGGCTCGCAACCAGCTCATCGACCGGGTCAAGGGCGTCGTGTTCGCCCAGCAGTACCTGATGCTGGACTACGACTGCCCCAGGGTCCTGCTCGATCAGGCCGCCCAGATCACCCCCGGCCTGGAATCGCCGACCGTCTCGCCGCTGACCGACCCCGACTGGGTCGCGGTCCGCGCGCTGGTGCCGCGCAAGCTGGGCAACTCGGTGATGGACCAGCTCGCCGATCTAGGCGCGAAGGCGATCCTCGCCACCGATATCCGGTCCTGCCGGGCTTTCTGAGGTCTGGAACGGACAGCCGGTCCCGGCGGCATGATCGGCTCGACCGGCATCGCATGATACGACCCGATGTGCCCTGAATCCCGCTGCCCGGCGGCAGGATTCAGGGCACACCCGTATCAGTCGGCGACCGATTCGGCGAAGGTCTGCTCGGGAGATTCGGCCTCGTCCGGCCAGCCGGGATACGGCGGTGGCGTGCCGCCGAATTCGGGGCACAGGTGCTTGAAATCGCAGTACCTGCACAGCCAACCCGTGGTGGGCGGGAAATCCCCGGTGCGGCCCGCTTCCCGGATGGCCTGCCACAGTGCCGCGAGCGTGCGCTCGAAACGGGTGAGTTCTTCCTCGTCGGGGGTGTAGGTGAGGATCTGCTCGTCGGCCAGGTAGATCAGCCGCAGCTGGGCCGGGACGATGCCGCGGGTGCGCAGCATGACCAGCGCGTAGAACTTCAGCTGGAACAGCGCCTTGGTCTCCTGCGTGAGGCCCGGCGCGCGCCCGGTCTTGTAGTCCACCACCCGCAGCTCGCCCGTGGGCGCCACATCGATCCGGTCGACGAACCCGCGCAACAGCACACCGTCGGGTAGTTCGACCTCGACGCGGGACTCACACGACTCGGGATCGAACCCGGTCGGATCCTCCAAGCGGTAATAGGTGCGCACCAGTGCACGCACCTCGTCGAGGAAAACCTCGAGCTCGCCATCGGCGATCAGCTCGGCCACCTCGGGACGCTCGCTCAGTACCCGCGCCCAGGCGCCACCCGCCAAGGCCTCGGCGCGGTCGGGTAACCGCTGCGCGGCGGGCAACCCGTAGAGATCTTCCAGCACCGCGTGCACGACGGTGCCACGGACGGCGTGACGACCGGGCGGCTCCGGAATCCGATCGATCGCACGGAAGCGGTACTTCAGCGGACATTGCTTGAAATCCATTGCCCGGGAAGGCGACAGCGCCGGACGCGAGCGGGGCCGCGCCGGATCGGAGCCGCGCGCCGGTTCGGCGTCGGCAGGGGGCGTGGTCGCGGGTGCTGGCATACCTGGCAGGCTATCCGGCGGCACCGACACGGTGCTCGGAGACGGCAGCGACAGTGACATTTCGCGGAACGGAGATCAATGACGGCCAGACGGACCGGGCCATTCACCATCGGTGACCGGGTGCAGCTGACCGATGCCAAGGGCAGGTTGTACACCGTGCTCCTGGAGCCGGGCAAAGAGTTCCACACCCATCGAGGCGGGATCAAGCACGACGATCTGATCGGCACCGACGAGGGCACCGTGGTGACCTCCACCAACGGCACCCCGTATCTGGCGCTGCGACCGCTGCTGGTCGATTACGTGCTGTCGATGCCGCGCGGCGCGGCGGTGATCTACCCCAAAGACGCCGCCCAGATCGTGCACGAAGGCGATATGTTCCCCGGCGCGCGCGTGCTCGAGGCAGGTGCGGGCTCCGGCGCGCTCACCTGCTCGCTGCTGCGGGCGGTCGGCCCCGAGGGCGAGGTGGTGTCCTACGAGATCCGCGAGGACCACGCCGAGCACGCCGTGCGCAATGTGGAGACCTTCTTCGGCGAACGTCCGGCGAACTGGTCGCTGACCGTCGGTGACGTCGCGAACTACGACGGCCCGCCCGTCGACCGGGTGGTACTCGACATGCTCGCACCCTGGGACGCGCTGCCCGCGGTGTCCAAGGCGCTGGTCCCCGGGGGCGTGCTGATCGTCTACGTGGCGACCGTGACGCAGCTGTCGAAGATCGTCGAAACGCTGCGCGAGCAACAATGCTGGACCGAGCCGCGGTCGTGGGAGTCGATGGTGCGCGGTTGGCATGTGGTGGGGCTTGCGGTGCGGCCCGAGCACCGGATGCAGGGCCACACCGCGTTCCTGGTCAGCGCCCGCAGGCTGGCCGAGGGCACGGTGACCCCGAAGCCCCAGCGTCGGCCCTCGAAGGGCTGACGGCCGGGGCATCGGGCCTTGACCGGATCAGGCAGGGACGCAGGGCGCCTGCGCGAAGCCGAGCAGCAGACAGCCGCTGGCATCCGACAGCTTCCAGGTGCCGTCGACGTTCTCCCAGGTCAGCGGCATGGGCGGGGCGGCGCCGTTCGGGGAGCCGATGGTGACCTGGGCGGTGGCGGTGCTGCCCTCGGTGGTGACATCGGCGACGCCGAAGGTGAGCGTGCCGTAGCCGGCCAGCGCGGCGTTCATCTGGTCGATGTTGGCGGTGCGCTGCTCGCCGTTGACGATCAGCTGCGTCTTCTCGGCGGTCGGCACGTCCGGGCTGGCCAACTTGTCGAGCACACCCTGCAGCGTCTCCGGGGTCGGGGCCTCGCCGGTGCCGTGGTCACCGTGTTCGGCGCCGGAGGTGGCGGCGGCAGCGGCGCTGGTGGTCGCGCTGGTGCTGGTCGCGGCGGTGTCGCTGCTGTCGTCGTCGGAACCGCAGGCGGTCATGCCGAGCGACAGGGCGACAGTTGCGGCGGCGGCGACAGAGAAGCGCAGTGCCCTCACGGGAAGGAGCATGACTGGCAACCTTTCGGCTAGTCGGTGAGTAGGCTCACCGGTAATGTGTTAGGGCAGGCTAACATGGTCGTTCCGGTCGACGGGCGCTGCCTAGATGTGATCACGACGAAACCATGTCGGACAGCGAGAACGGTTCGCGCCCGGTAGCGTTGATAGACCGGGACTGGGAGGAGCAGCACATGAGCCCCATCGAGAATTCGGATTCGGCGGCCTGGAGAGAGCTCGAGGCGGTGCGCGCCGAAGCGGCTGCACTCCGGAGGCAACTCGCGGATTCACCGGATCGTTCACGGGAATTGGAAGCCCGCATCGATTCGCTGACTATTCGCAACACGAAGCTGATGGACACCCTCAAAGAGGCGCGCCAGCAACTGGTCGCGCTGCGCGAGGAAGTCGATCGGCTCGGTCAGCCGCCGAGTGGTTACGGCGTCCTGATCGGCGCCTACGACGATCAAACCGTCGATGTGTTCACTTCCGGCCGCAAGATGCGATTGACGTGTTCGCCCAATATCGACACCGACACCCTCGAGTACGGCCAGACCGTGCGGTTGAACGAGGCGCTGACGGTGGTCGAGGCCGGGCACTTCGACGCGGTCGGTGAGATCGGCACCCTGCGCGAGGTCCTCGATGACGGTCGCCGCGCGCTCGTGGTCGGCCATGCCGACGAAGAGCGCGTCGTGTGGCTGTCGGCTCCGCTGTCCAAGGTCGCCGAGGTCGACGACCTCGACGATCCGGACGCGCCGATCCGCAGGCTGCGTCCCGGTGATTCGCTGCTGGTCGACACCAAGGCAGGCTTCGCGTTCGAGCGCATCCCCAAGGCCGAGGTCGAGGACCTGGTGCTCGAGGAAGTGCCCGATGTCGACTACAACGACATCGGTGGTCTGGGTCGCCAGATCGAGCAGATTCGCGACGCGGTGGAGCTGCCGTTCCTGCACAAGGACCTGTTCCGCGAGTACGCGCTGCGCCCGCCCAAGGGTGTGCTGCTCTACGGTCCGCCGGGCTGCGGTAAGACGCTCATCGCCAAGGCGGTGGCCAATTCGCTGGCCAAGAAGATCGCCGAGGCCCGTGGTGAGGATGCCAAGGAGGCCAAGTCCTTCTTCCTCAACATCAAGGGCCCGGAGCTGCTGAACAAGTTCGTCGGTGAGACCGAACGCCACATCCGGATCATCTTCCAGCGGGCCCGTGAAAAGGCCTCGGAAGGCACCCCGGTGATCGTGTTCTTCGACGAGATGGACTCGATCTTCCGCACTCGCGGATCAGGTGTGTCCTCGGATGTGGAGACCACGGTCGTCCCGCAGCTGCTGAGCGAGATCGATGGCGTCGAGGGCCTGGAGAACGTCATCGTGATCGGCGCCTCCAACCGCGAGGACATGATCGACCCCGCGATCTTGCGTCCGGGACGTCTGGACGTGAAGATCAAGATCGAGCGGCCCGATGCGGAGTCGGCCCAGGACATCTTCTCGAAATACCTCACCGAGGAGTTGCCGCTGCACGCCGACGATCTGGAGGAGTTCCGCGGCGACAAGGGTGCCTGCATCCGCGCGATGATCGAGCGGGTGGTCGACCGGATGTACGCCGAGAGCGAGGACAACCGCTTCCTGGAGGTCACCTACGCCAATGGTGACAAGGAAGTCCTGTACTTCAAGGACTTCAACTCCGGCGCCATGATTCAGAACATCGTGGACCGCTCCAAGAAGTACGCCATCAAGGCGGTGCTCGACACCGGCAACCCGGGTCTGCGCATACAGCATCTCTACGATTCGATCGTGGACGAGTTCTCCGAGAACGAGGACTTGCCCAACACCACGAATCCTGATGACTGGGCACGGATCTCGGGCAAGAAGGGTGAACGGATCGTCTACATCCGCACCTTGGTCACCGGCAAGAATGCCAGTGCCAGCCGGGCGATCGACACGGAGTCGAATACGGGTCAGTACCTGTAATCCGGTTCGAGCAGAGGGCCGCGCTTCCGTAGGGGGCGCGGCCCTTCCTCGTCAGTGGGCGGGTGTGCGCGCTGCTGCCGGACTCGTTGCCGCGGCCGCGCTGTGTGGCGCGGATGTTCGGCGGGTCGGGTAATGTGATGCATGACACTGGACGTGTGTCCAGCTATAACGCCAGCCGGGCGCCGGGATGCGTGGCAGCACAGGCGATGTCCTGGATGTTCATCGGCGAAACCGTATGCACACGAGATGTGAATCGTTCATGCTTCAGATAGCTGGCGCAGCGGGGTTGCGCCTGATCGAGATGAATGGAGTCACCATGTCCGGTTCCGCGTCGGATTTCCTGGCCGAAGTGCTGCTCAAGACGATCCTGGAGCTGCTCTCCAGCGGTAGCGCGGGGTAGCCCGCCTCGTCGACGAGCCGACAGGGCCGCGCTCTATCTGGGGCGCGGCTCTGTCGTTTTTTGTAGGTGCCATCGGGGGCGGACCATCCGGCGCAGCGGATTACGCTGTCGATATGACCGAGATCTGGCACAACCCGCGGTGCACCAAGAGCCGTGCCGCGCTCGCGCACCTGGACGAGAACGGCGCCGAATACACGGTGCGCCGATACCTGGACGAACCGCCTACTGCCGACGAGTTGCGTGCGGTCCTGGCCAAGCTCGGTGCCGAACCGTGGGATATCACCCGCACGGGCGAGCAGCTCGCCAAGGATCTCGGTATTCCGGGCTGGGGCCGGACCGAGGCTGATCGGGATCGCTGGATCGAGGCGCTGGCGGCTAATCCGAAACTGATACAGCGGCCCATTGTCTTCACCGCGAACGGTGGGGCGATCGTTGCCAGAGACGAGGATTCGCTGCGGTCGCTGGATTGATGCCACCCATGGGTCGGGCGCGGACCTTGCGGCGTTCTGCTGGACATCAGTACAGGTAGTCGCGCTGATGGAGGCGATCTGCATCGGTAGCCGCGGCGATGCCATATGCGGCTGATCGGCTGTAACGGCGACCGGATGATGTGTGATGTAGATCATGTCATCGTGGATCGGGAAGGTCCTGGTCCGGTTGGATCGAGCGTGGGCCTGCAACGGGTCGGGGCGTCGAGCCCCACGCCGGTTGGAGGTTGTCATGAACTCGATCGTCAAGAAAATCGCCGTCAGCGCGTCGGCTGCGACCCTCATCGGTGCGACGGGAATTCTGGGTGCCGCGCCCGCGCAGGCCCAACCCGGTGCGTTCTGTTCGGTCAATCCCGTCGGCGCCACCGCTGCCTACTCGCAGTGTGGCGGACCGGTGTGGCATCAGGTCCGGGTCACCTGCTGGGCGTGGTGGTCCTGGTTCAGTAGCTACGAACGGTGGGGCAACCCCGCCTTCGACGGGCAGCAGTCCTGGACCAGCTGCGATCTGCCGTTCTCCCTGCAAACCTGGCAGGTAATCGTGCACTGATCGACATCGACGACCCGAGGCGCCCGCGCTCCGATTCGAGCGCGGTGCCTCGGCGCGAACATTCCGGCCGAGTGTTCGTACGCCGCAATGACGACGTCGAATCGGCCTCGAGGGTGACGATCTGCGCCCATCGCGGCCGGTAGGGTCGACGGACATGAAGGTACAGTTGCGCCACAGTCCCGCCTCCGCGGTCGCCAGGTGTTACCTCGCCGGCAACGAGCCGATGCGGGTCGAAAGCGGCGCCATGGTGGCGCATTCGGCGGGAGTCACCCTGCAAGCCAAGGCCGACGGCGGCATTTTCGCCGGCATCAAACGGTCGGTGCTGGCGGGCGAATCGTTCTTCGTCTCCACCTTCACCGCGCCGCAGCAGGGTGGCTGGGTGGATGTCGCCCCCTCGTTGCCCGGCGACATGCTGCCGCTGACCATCCAGCCCGACCGCCCCTTCTTCATCAGCCGTGGCGGCTGGATCGCCAATTCCCATGGCGTGCAGGTGGAAAGCAAATGGGGCGGCTTCGCGAACCTCTTCGGCGGCGAGGGCGGCTTCGGTCTGCGCGCGCACGGTGAGGGTGAGGTCGTCGTCGGCGTCTTCGGCGCAATTGACGTCATCGACCTACAGCCCGGCGAGCCGATCACGATCGACACCGGACACGTCGTCGCCTACGACCTGGCAATGAATTTCACCATCCGGCGCGCGGTATCGGGGAGATCCATTCAGTCGCTGAAATCCGGCGAGGGGTTGGTCTTCGACTTCACGGGTCCCGGCCGCGTGTTACTGCAGACCCGAAACCCGAGTGCGTTCGCTTCTTGGACGGCATCGGTGTCTTCCGGATAGGCGCACCCTCGCTCGGTTCGGATGGAGTTGGCCCGCTGAGCGAGCAGCGGGTGATCCACGTCACTGAGTAATGCTGTCAGGAAATCGGGGGCTGTCTCGTTCAGGGAGCACGAGAACCAGACAGGAGCGAACCAATGCAGCACCGCATCGTCGTCCTCGGTGCCGGATACGCCGGAGCCTTCTCCGCCGGATACCTGGCCCGCCAACTCCACTCCGACGACTTCGAGATCACCGTCGTCAACGCCGAATCCGATTTCGTCGAGCGGCTGCGCCTGCATCAGCTCGCCGCCGGGCAGGATATTCGCCATCGGCCGCTGGCGAAGGTGTTCGCGGGTACCGGCATTCGACTACGACTGGCGCGGGTAACCAGCGTCGACGCCGAGCACCGAACTGTCACGGTCGCCGACAGTGCGGGCATCGACCGGCTCGAATACGACACCCTCCTCTACGCGCTCGGTAGCACCGCTGCCGCCCACGGTGTTCCGGGTGTCGATGAGCACGCCTTCCACGTGACTGCGCGGCCGGCCGCACTGCGGCTGCGCGCACGCCTGGATGAGCTGGGCGAGGTCGGGAAGGTACTGGTGATCGGCGGCAATCTGACTGCGATCGAGGCCGCCACCGAGTTCGCCGAATCCCGTCCAGGACTTCAAGTCAGCCTCGCCACCAGAGGCGAGCTGGGCGGCTGGCTTGGCCCTAAAGCCCGTCGTCACCTGATGTGTGCCTTCGATCGGTTCGGAATCACGGTCTACGAAGACACCGCCATCGAGCGCGTCGAAGAGACGAGTGCCGTCGCCGCCGACGGCACTGTCTTCGCTTCCGACGCGACCGTGTGGGCAGCCGGCTTCGCTGTCCACCCGATTGCGGCTGCCAGCGGCCTCGCGGTAGAACCCAACGGCCAGGTCACGGTCGACCGTCAGATGCGGTCGGTTTCGCACCCGAACGTCTACGCCGCCGGTGACAGCGTCTTCGCGATCGGCGAATACGGTCGTCCGTTGCCGATGTCCTGTGCTTCCGCGGGACCTACCAGCAAGCAGGCGACCGCCGCGATCATCGGTGACCTGACCGGTCGCAAGATCTCACCGATCGCGATGACATATGTCGGCAACCACATCAGCCTCGGCCGAAACGACGGCATCCTCCAGCCGGTCGACGGCGACGCGCGTGCGAAGCCGGGGGCCTTGTGTGGCCGCACGGCCGCCCGGGTCAAGTCGGCAATCATCAATACCGCTGCTTGGGCCGTGAGTCACCCGACTTTAGGAAGGGCGAGCCACAAGTACCGTTTGGTCACCGACCGAGAGCACTCGCCCAACGTTGTCGCCGCATAGAGTCGTCTCATGGACGCTGCCACCGTGGCGCGTTTCGAGGCCAACCGGAATCGGCTGGCCTCGCTCGCCTACCGTCTGCTCGGCTCGGCTGCCGACGCCGAGGACACGGTGCAGGACGCGTTCCTGCGGTGGCAGGCTGCCGACCGGGGGTACGTCGAGCTGCCCGAGGCATGGTTGACCAAGATCGTCACCAACCTGGCGCTCGACCGGCTCCGTTCGGCGCAGGCGCGGCGCGAACGTGCGGTCGGCGCCTGGATGCCCGAACCGCTGCTCGACGGCGACCCGATGCTTGGCCCTGCCGCCACCGTCGAGCAGCGTGAATCGGTGACCTTCGCGGTGCTGACTCTCATGGAGCGTCTGTCGCCGGTCGAACGGGCCGTTTACGTGCTGCGCGAGGCCTTTGCGTACAGCCACGCCGAGATAGCCGAGATTCTCGGCATCACCGAGTCCGGGAGTCAACAACACACCCACCGAGCCCGGCGTCGAATCACCGCTGCCCGCAACGGCACCGACATCGACCATGCTCACGCACGTCGAATCGTCGAGGCGTTCGTCGTCGCCGCCTCCTCGGGCCGAACCGATCGCCTCGTCGCGTTATTGACCGACGACGCAACCGGCATCTCCGACGGCGCCGGTCTGGGCCGGGGGCCGGTCGGGAAGCTGATCCGGTACTCGACCCCGGAGCGTCTCGCCGGCGCGGTGCGGGCCGGTCTCACACCGTCTGCGGCCAAGCGGCGACTCGCCGGTGGCTCGCCGTCGATCCATGCTGTCGTGGTCAACGGCTGCCCGGCCATGCTCGTCACGCTCGACGACCGGGTCGTCGGCGTGACGATCCTGGAGATCCGTGACGACAAGATCGCAGGGGTGTGCGGCATCGCGGCCCCGCACCGACTCGCTCGTCTCACGGAAGAATGGCGTCGGCAAGAGCATGACCTACCGCTGATCGAATCGTGGTAACCGGCTGTCGGACAATCGATTTCATGCTCAAGTGGCGATCCCGGTCGAACTGTTCGGTCGCCACGCGATCTGCATCACCTCAGCTCTTCGATTCAGGTCAGGATCCCGCGGAGCAGATGGCGGGAGTCGGGCACGAATGGCCATGCCGGATCGGTCAAGTGCTCCCGCAGTGTTTGTTCAGGCCACCACCAGCCCTCGGCGATCTCCTCTGGTTGGTGGCGGATCGGTCCGTCATAGCGCAGTTCGTAGAGGTGCATGTGGCAGCGCATCGGGCGGCCCGACCATTCGCCGTCCCAGGAGGTCTGGGCCAGGGGAGTCGGGTCGGTGTCCGGTGTGATGCCGAGTTCCTCGGCGAGTTCGCGGACCGCGGTCTGCCGCGGTGATTCTGCCGGCGCCACCACACCGCCCGCGATGCAGTCGTGCATACCGGCGAACACCATTTTGGTGTCGGTGCGGCGGTGCACATAGATCGAGCGGCCGTCACCGGAGCGCACGAGCACGCCCGCACTGGCATGCCACAGTCCGTCGCGGTAGACGACCGCGCGTTCCTCGGCACCGACTTCTCGGCCGGTGCTGTCGTAGACGGCGATCATCTCCGAAGACACGGGGCGAGAGTAACGTGTCCGGCGTAGATCGCTCGACGAAGGGATCGGCTCGATGGCGCTGCCGCGCGCACTGGGGAAATTCAATCGGCAGGTCACCAACCCGGTGACCTCGGTGTTCGCCGGGCATGCGCCCGGTATGGGCATCGTCGTCCACAAAGGCCGCAAGTCCGGGCGCGGCTATCGGACTCCGGTATTGATGTTCGCCGACGGCCACGAATACCGCATCGCCCTCACCTACGGCCGCGACGTCGACTGGGTGAAAAACGTCCTCGCCGCAGGTGATTTCACGGTGGAAACCCACGGGCAGACGGTGGCACTGACCGACCCGCTGATCCGTCACGATGCGGCCGCGAGTTGGGCGCCGCTCGTCATTCGGCAGGCGCTCATCGGGATGTCGGTGCCCTACTTCTTGGAGGCCAGGACGGTCGATTGAGTGGGCCGTGCCGGATCGTTCACCGACCGAGGTGTATCCCGGTCGTCGACTTACCCGGGCGTCGTCGTGCTCGCGACTGGCCTGGGCTACTTCCGCTCGCGACTGGCCGGGCGGCATCCCGAACTGCGCCCCGCCCGTCGAACCAGGCCGACACACGACGCGACCACTGCTTCCCCGGCCGCGACAAACCGGGGAAGCAGCGTGAGCGTCAGCTGTTGTCGCGCGGATCGAGCACGACCTGCGTGCCCGGGCTCGCCGCCACCTGCAGGGTGCGCAGCCGCAGCAGCGCCGGGTGCTCTTCCAGCAGACGTGCAGTGTTGGCCAGCGACCGCAGTGCCGCCGCCTCCGCGCGTGCGCGCTCGAGCTCGGCGCGACCGCGTTCCTTGGCCAGCACCGTCTCCAGCGCCGCCTTGCGCAGCTCACCTGGCAGCATCAGGTCGCGTGCGCGCAGGCTCTTGACCTCGATGCCGAGTTCGGCGACCGCGCCGGCCACCCGAGTGTGGTCCGCGGTGAGCAGCGTGCGGTCGGCGATCACCTCGTCGAGGGTGTGCGCGGCGACGGCGTCGCGCACGGTGTCCTGCACCGCCGCGTACAGCACGGTTTCGGAGTTCTGCGCGCCGGTGGTGAACGCGACCGGGTCGATGACCTGCCAGTTCAGCGCGAAACTCGCACGCAGCGAAAGTCCGTCGGAAGTGAGCAGTTCCTGGCCCGTGACGTGCATCAGCCGTGGCCGCACATCGACCTCGACCAGCGTGCAGCGCTTGGCGTCGTACCGGTGGCGACCGGGCTCGAGCACCCGCTCCAGGGTCCCGTCGCGATAGAGCAGCGTGCGCTGCCATGCCATGACCGTCGTATACATTTCTCACTCCCTCCCGGAGTCGTGTCCTCAACCAGCCTCTGGCATGCCGATGTCACCCCACCCGGTCCCGACGACGCGGCGGGGGCTTCCCCCGGCCGTAGCCGGAGGAGCCCGCATGACCACGCCGCCGCAGCGGACCGGGTGGGGGACACCGTATGTGGGAATCGAACCCGTCAGACCGAAGCCTGAGCCACCAAAGGCACGAAAGATCTGACACGGGGAACGCGCTCCGGAGATTCCGGTGCGCCCCTTGCTCTCTCGTAGGAGATACGGTACGGAAGTCGGCAGGTGGGCGCGAATGCCTTTCCCTGGGGGTTGTGCCGATTCGCGAGTCATCGGCAGAGACCAGGTGGGGTGGGTCAGTGTTCGGCGACGGTACCGACCAGGAGTTCGGGTGCGGTGTCGCGGACCTTGGCGAGTAGTCGGGTCGTCCGATCGGAATTCACCGCCGTCAGCACCCTCACGACCGGGCGGAGGATGGACGCTGCGTCCTGGTGGTCGCCCATGCGCCAGCGGATGAGACCGGTCTCGGTGGCTGCGAGAGCGTGTACTCGGGCGTGTGTTGCGGGGTTCCAGATATCACATGTCAGCCGGTAGTGCTGCTCGGCAGCGGCGAGTTCGCCGATGGCTTCCAACGACTTCGCTGCCTGATGCACTGTGATCGCCTTGTTCGGAGTCCAGGTCGCGATCCAGCGAGGCATGTCGTCGGTGATCTCGGGCGTGATGTCCGGTTCGGTGCGGTGTAGCACGGCACGTGCTGACGTGGCATCGCCCGACTCGGCGTGGCATCGAGACAGCGCGACGGCGAACAGCGATAGGGCATCACGTCCCAGCCTGGTGCGGGCGCGTGCCATGGCGTTTTCCGCGAGCGCGACCGAATAGGCGCGGTCGCCGACGTCGGTGGACTGCAAAGCGAGGATGCGCAGCGCCCACGCGTCGTGTCCTGGCATCCCCGATTCCTCGGCGAGCCGAAGTGCCGCGAGATAGTAGCGCTGCGCCATGCCGTCCGCTCCGGCGTCGTGGGCCTTGAATCCGGCGAGGTAGGCGAGTTCGGCGGCAGCGCTGAACGCGTGTGCGCGGACGAACTCGTCGGCGAAGCGTGACCGCAGCATGGTCGCAACATCGGTGGCGAGGAACTCCGCCACTGCTGTCCGGCCGACACCACCGCCGCGCACTTCATCGAGCCGGTGGAAGGCATCGGTGACCGATTGCACGGCATGTACCTCTGCCATGCCGACACAAGCTGATTCGTTCATCGCGATCAGCCGTGCGATGTCAGGTAGTGCGACCAGCCCAGTCGCCGATAGTGTTGCGCTGTAGGCGGCGCCACGTAAGAAACTGCGCCGGTCGACATCATTGCGGCCCACCGTTGCCGCCGTGCTCACACAATCGATCGCCGGGCTGCACACACGGTCATACCAACCGATCACCTCTGCGGAGGCGACTCGCGTCCCGGTTTCGAAATGGCCGAGCGCGGATTTGCTATACGGCACGCGTGCCGACATAGCAGCCAGCGACAAGCCCGCAGCCTCCCGCGCGGAGCGCAATCGGGCACCGGTCAACCCCGCCTCGTCGGATGAGCCGCGTCGATCCACAACGCCCAGACTATCGGCTACCGCCGACTCTTGGACCGTTGTAGACGGGTGTAGACCGTCAACCCGTTCCAGGATCGAAAATGCCCGCCTAGCTTCGACTTCTAGCGTGCCGTGCAATCGGTTCCGATCATTCGAACCCACACGGCAGCGCGGATGTTTGCAACTGCAGTGCGCGGATCCATCCACGACGGCCTGACTCGGGCTGAAAGCAGGGGGCTTTACATGAAGATTCGCTCGAACGCGCTGGGGCTCATCCGGCGCACTCCTGGTATCTATCCACGAGGACACCGATGGCCTTTGACCGAAACCGGAGCATCGCTGTGACCTTCTGGGATGTGGTGCTGGTGGTGCTGGTCATCGTGTTGATGGCGGTGACGGTCGCCGCGCTGGCGTGGCCGGATCGCGGTCCATCGGACGATGCGACGCCGCGAGGGATCGGCGATGAGCCGAACCCGCCGCGCGGGCACGAAATCTGAGGGGCGATGCGGCAGCGCCCCACAGCATTGGCGTGGATCAACCCGGATGTGTCCATCGAACCGGAGGCGGAGGCGATACAGATCCGGGCGTTGGCGCGCAGACTCGGATACGTCCTGGTGTGGCCGGACGAAAATTCCATACTCCCGCTGACCGAGCAAGTGCGTGCTGCTGATGTCGATGCCGTGGTCACGCCAGGTCCAGATCATTTGGATCCGATGACGCTGCACAATCTGATGATGCTCGGCGACGTCGAAACAGTGTGGCCACGAATATCTTTCGCCCGCTGGTGCACTGTCGAGAGCCGCGGGTGAAGCATGGACCATGCGGAGATTTCGGCTGTCACAGGTCTGCCACGACAAGCCGATATCCCGTGTCGAGTTCTTCACGGTCGATCAGGCCGTGGTTGCGGGTCCGCCAGGTTCCGGTGCGCAGGTCGGACCGCAGGCATTGCAACCCGGCGGCCAGTGATCGTGGTGGGGTGAGGGCAAGCATCGACATCCCGGCTCGAACTTCCGGGTCGAGGTAGGCGTGCGGGCGTTGCCAGTAGGCGGCGCCGAAGCCGTCGGTGCAGTCGGCGGGGACCGGCACCGGAAGGACCTCGACAAGCCCGGGTAGTAGCCGGGTGAGCTTGTCGAGCGGCACGGCCAGCCGGGCGTCGGTGGCGGCCGCTGCGGGCAAATAGTCGCGTAGCAGCCAGAACTCGCGCATCACGGTGTGGTCCCAGGTGAGGATCACGACGCGACGGCGCGCAATGCGCACCAGTTCGCTGATCCCCCGTTCGAGGTCTGTCCAGTGATGCACAGTGAGCACCGCCAACGCGGCATCGACGGCGTTCGTGTCGACCGGCAGACACTCGGCCACCCCGCGCACCGCCGCGGCCGCGCCGGGCGGGCGTTGGGCGATCATCACCGAGCTCGGCTCAACTGCGACGACGGTTTGAGCAGGTTCGTATGCACCGGCCCCGGCTCCGATGTTCGCCACCGACAACTGCGCCGACAAGGCGCGCCAGATCGTCTCCGCGATCCGTGGGTCCGGTCGGCGAGTGCGCGAATAGGTTTTCCCAGTCGTGTCGTACAGCAACGGCACCCCTCATCCGATTCTTGCGATTCTTTCACGCGGTAGCGGAAGCCGGGTGCGGTCGATGGAGACGGAGTCAAGGGTCGGCATTCCGACGCTGTCGTTGGGGGACACAGTCTGCACGGTGAATCTCCTTTCGGCGGATCGGTCATGTGCCAGCCATTTGGGCTGCTCTCGGTGCGTGGCGTTCGAAGCCACCGATCTCAGCGTTTGCGCCTCTGTGGGCGTGCGCCGGGCCGCGGGCCTGTACTGGTTGGAACAGCGTCGGCTCGCGCCGGAGACTCTTCCGTATCCCGTTGCACCGCTTCCCGATCGACCTTCCGATACACGATGCGCTGCTGCGCGAAGGTCCACGCATTGTTGGTGACGAAATACAGCAGCACGGCGATCGGCAGCACCGCGCCGCCGATCAGGGCGCCTGCGGGAAACACCCACAGTGACAGCGTGCGCATGAACGGCAAGCCGGGGGATTCCTGGCGGGACAGGGCTGCGCGGGCGGTGAAATGGGTGGCTGCTGCGGCGATCACCATCAGGATGACCGCGACAGCCGCCACCGCTGGGCTCGGGTGACCGGACAATGTGGCCGAGAGTGGGGCTCCGAACAGGTCGGCGTCCAGGAACGACCGCACGTCGGTGGCGTCGAAGGCGTAGTTCGGGGTGAGCGCATTCTGTTCGGCCGTCATCGGCGACGATGTCGCGGTGAATGGGAGATGTGCGCTCGCGGAGGTGCGGTCGAAGGACCGCAGAACGTGAAATAGTCCTAGGAACACGAAGGCCTGGCCGAGCAGTGGCAGGCAGCCGGCGAACGGGCTGACACCGTGCGCGCGGTAGAGCTTCTGGGTTTCGGCGGCCTGTGTCTGGCGATCATCCGAGTGCTTCTTCTTGATCGCTTCGATCTGGGGTTGTAGACGTCGGATGGCGGCTTGGCTGCGGGATTGTTTCAGGAAGACGGGAAATAGCGCCGCCCGCAACGTCATCACGAGCAGGATCACCGCAGCGATCCAAGCGAGCGAACCGGAACCGAAGACGGCGGCGGCCGCGGTGTGCCACAACGAGAGCGCGGCGGAGACGGGATAGTAGACGAAATCGAGCATGCCGGAGGCACCCCTGACTGAATGGCGCGCGCATCGGGCGCGCGAATGGGACGGGTCAGCGGGAACGCCGACGCACCGCCCGAAGGGGGCAGCCGTCAGGCGTGCGCGTAACCGGGTGCTCGGGGTCGCGGGCGTCCCGCGGTGTCCGGATTGCTCTGGCGCAGATAAGAACCGCGGCGCCTGCGTTGTGCGGCCTGCGGAGGTCCGGCGGTACCGACACGCACGGGGACCAACCGCATCGAAGGTGTCGCCACCAGTGCGGCGACCAGCACCACCGCCACGGTGCCGAAAACCGTGGCGGGTTCACCGACGGGTGCGGTGAGCAGCACGAGCGCCGGCAGCAGGGCCGTGAGCACCGCACCCACCGTCAACTGCGCTCGCGTGAACATGCCTCGACGATACCCGAGGTGCGTTGTGCCTCGGTGTGGTCGAACGGAGGCACCACCGAACGCCCACCAGATGCGGTCGTCATGTGCGCTGACGGGCGGAGTCGCTGGCGGGGCCGAGTTCTGCGTGGACATGCGAATCGGTGCGGGTAACCGATTTGCCGGCGAATCCTCCGCTGCCCGGTGTCGCGACGATCGCGCCGTCGACGCAGACGAGCCACTGCCCGCAAACGCACCGGAGATAGCGGACCGCGCCGTGGGAGGAAACGGCGCCGGGGGTGGGCCAGGAGCAGGAAGGGCAGGTAGCGGTCATGTCATCAGCCTGATGTAATGGTCTAGTGCATTTCAACCCTTACGGTGGCGCGGCCGCCCAACTCGCCGTCCAATTGGTCAACGCACCGCCCGACCGGGACCTGCTCGGCCTGCTCGCCGAGGCCGAATACAAGCCGCTCACCCCGCTCGATGGCCGGCAGATCACCGAACTTCGCCGCTGGATCGTCCGCCTCGACGAGGTCTTCACCACACCGTCGGTGGAGCTGCTGAACGCGCTGCTCGCCGAGACGACAAGCCAGCCCTACATATCCACGCACGATGGCCGCGCCCCGCATCTGCACTACTCGCGGATCGACGCGCCGGTGGACGAGCGGGTGAAGGCCTACACCGCCGCCGGTTTGGCGGAGCTGTTCTGTGCGGACCCCACCCGGATCGGTCGCTGTGCCCGGGACGGCTGCGGCACCGTCTACGTCGACACCTCGCGTAACGGTCGACGCCGTTTCTGCTCGACCCGATGCTCGAATCGCGTCCACGTCGCCGACCATCGCAGCCGTCGCTCGGCGTGAGCCGGTGCTACTCGCCCGCCAGCCGCCGGTAGGTGGCGTTCCACAACCATTCGACCGGGCCACGGTCGAAGCGGCGCAGCCACAGGTGAGCGAAGCCGACGATCATGACCGCGACGACGAGGTAGACCGCGACCGTGAACGGCACCCTGGCATCGGGGGAGACCTGTGCGGCCAGGCCCAACCCCCAGCCGTAGCAGATGATCGAGGCGAACAGGTTCTGCAGGATGTAGCAGCTCAACGCCATGCGGCCGACTTCGGTGAGTCGGGCGCCGGTGAAGCCGGTCTTCGGGCGGTGCAGATAGAAATGCGCCACCAGCGCGAGGATGCCCAGCGATACGAACGGCGCAATTCCATAGCGAGTGATAAGCACGGCGTCGCCGCCCACGACGAGTCCGAGAAGTAGATCCACGGGCGCTGCCACGCCGAACCCGACGATCATCAGCCACTTGCGTAGCCGCGCGCCCTCCGAGGCGAACACGCCCGCCCGGAACAGCTTCACGCCGAGCAGGAACAGCGCGATCGACATCGGGAAGATGACGATCGTCTCCAGCCGGAAGGTGAGCGCGTTTTCCATCCGGAACAGCACGAGATCCCAGAACGAACCGTCGGCATAGGGATTCGGATCCAGCGGTTCCGGCGTGCGCTGCTCGCCACCTGCCGAACCGCCGGCAACCATGGCGACCGCCAGCAGCGTCAGCATCGCGAGATGGATGCTCGCCTGCACGATCAGCCAGCGCCACTGCGCACGCGGCGAGGTGGCCAGGATGAACGCGACGACCAATCCCGTGACCGCATACCCCATCAACACGTCGAATTCGGCGATCAGCAGGAAGTTCAGCAGGCCGTCCAGCAGCAGCAAACCAGCCCGGATCGGATACTTGCCGGGCCAGCGCCGCCCCACCCGCTGCGCCGACGCCTGCTGAATCGCCAGACCGATACCGAACATGATGGTCAGCAGTCCGAGATACTTGCCCTGCACGAATTGCTGCAGCACCCGTTCGGTCCAGTCCCACCCGTCGGTGGCCGGCGAGCCGAGTTCGTTGATATAGCCGATGATCCCCTCCGGGTTGGTGAGGATCCAGATATTGGTGCCGAGGGTGCCAAGGATCGCGATCCCGCGCAGCACATCGAGTGCGACCAGCCGCGGCGGCCGGGTGGCCGGCGTCGCGGAGGTGGTCGTGGCCAGCGATTCGGTCATGCTCCGACTATCGCGCGGGCAGGTGCGCGGACGGGTCCCCCGTAAGTACCACGATCGGTATGACATCCGGACAGTCGGTCGCGTCGCCTACGCTCGTGCACATGCAGCGCATCATCGGAATCGAGGTCGAATACGGCATCTCGACCCCCACGGAGCCGTCGGCCAACCCGATCCTCACCTCCACCCAGGCGGTGCTGGCCTACGCCGCCGCCGAAGGCGTGCCGCGGGCCAAACGAACCCGGTGGGATTACGAGGTGGAGTCACCGCTGCGCGATGCGCGCGGATTCGATCTGAGCCGGATGAACGGCCCGGCTCCGGTGATCGACGCCGACGAGGTGGGCGCGGCGAACATGATCCTCACCAACGGGGCGCGGCTCTACGTCGACCACGCTCACCCCGAATACTCCGCGCCCGAGGTCACCGATCCGCTGGACGCGGTGATCTGGGACAAGGCGGGCGAGCGGGTCATGGAGGCCGCGGCGCGGCACGCGTCGAGCGTGCCGGGCGCGCCGCGGCTACAGCTGTACAAGAACAACGTCGACGGTAAGGGCGCCTCCTACGGCACCCACGAGAACTACCTGATGAACCGCGACACGCCGTTCAACGCGATCATCGTCGGGCTCACGCCGTTCTTCGTCTCCCGGCAGGTGATCTGCGGGTCCGGTCGTGTGGGCATCGGCCAGTCCGGCGACCACGCCGGATTCCAGCTGTCGCAGCGCGCGGACTACATCGAGGTCGAGGTCGGCCTGGAGACCACGCTCAAGCGCGGCATCATCAACACCCGCGACGAACCGCACGCCGACGCCGACAAATACCGCAGGCTGCACGTCATCATCGGTGACGCCAACCTGGCCGAGATGTCGACCTATCTGAAGGTCGGCACCACCGCGCTGGTGCTGGATCTGATCGAATCCGGCGAGGACCTGTCGGATATGCAGCTGGCCCGCCCGGTCACCGCCGTGCACACCATCAGCCACGACCCCACGCTGCGCGCCACCGTCGCGCTGGCCGACGGCCGCGAACTCACCGGCCTGGCGCTGCAGCGGCTCTATCACGAGCGGGTCGCCAAGTTCCTTCATCGCGAAGGCAACGACGATCCGCGCGTGGCCGACGTCATGGACAACTGGGCCATGGTGCTCGATCTGCTCGAGCGCGATCCGATGGAATGCGCGCACCTGCTGGACTGGCCGGCCAAGCTGCGGCTGCTCGAGGGCATGCGCAACCGTGAGGGGCTGAGCTGGGCGGCGCCGAAACTGCATCTGATGGATCTGCAGTACTCGGACGTGCGGCTGGACAAGGGCCTCTACAACCGCCTTGTCGCGCGCGGCTCGATGAAGCGTCTGGTCAGCGAACAGCAGGTGCTCGATGCGATGACCCAACCGCCCACCGACACCCGCGCCTACTTCCGTGGCGAGTGCCTGCGCCGATTCGGCGCCGATATCGCGGCCGCGAGCTGGGATTCGGTCATCTTCGACCTCGGCGGTGACTCGCTGGTGCGCATCCCGACGCTGGAACCGCGCCGTGGCACCAAGGCGCATGTCGGCAAGCTGCTCGACGGCGTCGATACCGCCGCCGACCTGGTGCAACAGCTCACCACTTAGGTCTGTGACCGGCCCGCGGCACTCGTGCGCGGGCCGGTGCCGGGTCACGACACTCACCGAATCCGACAACGTGTCGGTGCGGCTGGGTAGTGTTGAAGAACGAGCACGCACATTGCGCACGACCGGGCCGGTGCTCACCCAGGGTCCGGGCGTGGTGAAACAACAGGAGGTCGGCTGCCATGGCACAAGAGCAGACCAAACGCGCCGGGGGCGGCGACGAGGACGAGGGCCCGGAGGGCGTTGACGCCGCCGGTCAGGAGCGGCGCGAAAAGCTCGCGGAGGACACCGACGACCTGCTCGACGAGATCGATGATGTGCTCGAGGAGAACGCCGAGGACTTCGTCCGCGCCTACGTGCAGAAAGGCGGCCAGTGACCTCAGGTGACCCCTTGCGTCTCCACCCGGGGTACGCCCTGTCGTCCTTCTCCGAACATCTGCGCATGCACGCACCCGATCTGTTGCCCAGCAACGGATTCGCTGCGATGAACTCCGCCGCCGGAATCCCCGGCGGCGGTGCACGCGATATCGCCCCACACGGCACCACCATCGTCGCGGTCACCTTCCGCGGCGGCGTGCTCATCGCGGGCGACCGGCGCGCCACCCAGGGCAACCTGCTGGCCAGCCGGGACATGGAGAAGGTCTACATCACCGACTCCTACTCGGCGGCCGGTATCGCGGGTACCGCGGGCATGGCCGTGGAGATGGTGCGGTTGTTCGCGGTGGAACTCGAGCATTACGAGAAGATCGAAGGGGTCCCGCTGACCTTCGACGGCAAGGCCAACAAGCTGTCGAAGATGGTGCGCGACAACCTGCCCGCGGCCCTGCAGGGCCTGGCGGTGGTTCCCGTGCTGGTCGGCTACGACCTGGAGGCGACCGATCCCGACAAGGTCGGCCGGATCATCTCCTATGACGTCGTCGGTGGGCAGAGCGAGGAGCGATTCGGTTACGCCGCAGTGGGTTCGGGCTCGAACTTCGCCAAGTCGTCGCTGAAGAAGCTCTACGCCAAGGGGATCGACGAAGACCGGGCGTTGCGTATCGCGGTGGAGTCGCTGTTCGACGCCGCCGACGACGACACCGCCACCGGCGGTCCCGATCTGCTGCGCGGCATCTATCCCACGGCGATCGTCATCAATGCCGACGGTGCGCTCGAGGTGACCGACACCAGGCTCGAGGAGATCGCCCGCGGCATCGTCGCCGACCGGGAGGCAGCGCAGGAGGCCCGATGACGGTCCTCCCGCACGACACAGCAAGGAGTGCCAGCGAATGACGCTGCCGTACTACGCGTCGGCCGAGCAGATCATGCGCGACAAGACCGAGCTCGCGCGCAAGGGCATCGCGCGGGGTCGCAGTGTCGTCGTTCTCGTCTACGACAAGGGCGTGGTGTTCGTCGCCGAGAATCCCTCGGCGACGCTGCACAAGGTGAGCGAACTCTACGACCGGATCGGCTTCGCGGCCGTCGGTAAGTACAACGAGTTCGAGAACCTGCGTCGCGGCGGGATCCTGCAGGCCGATCTGCGCGGCTACCAATACGGTCGCCGCGACGTCACCGGCCGGGCATTGGCCAATGCCTACGCCCAGTCGCTCGGCTCGATCTTCACCGACCAGCTCAAACCCTTCGAGGTCGAGATCTGTGTCGCCGAGGTGGCCTATCCGGAACAGGACCGCAGTGCGGTGCTGTACCGGATCACCTTCGACGGCTCGATCGTCGACGAACGTGAATACGTGGTCATGGGCGGCACCACCGAGCCCATTCTCACCGCGTTGAAGGCGTCCTATGAACCCGGTCTCGATCTCGCGGGCGCCATCGGCGTCGCGGTCAAGGCGTTGCAGGCCGGACTGCCCGAGGGTGATAAGGACAAGCGCGTGCTCGGCGTTTCCTCACTCGAGGTCGCCACGCTGGAGCAGGCGCGGCCCCGCCGGGCGTTCCGGCGGATCGGCACGGCGGTATTGGAGCGGTTGCTCGATACGTCGGCAGCCGGCGCAGGCACCGAGGCCGAAGCGGAAGCACAGGCGGAGGCCGCAGGCGAGGGCGAGGCCACCGAGAAGTAGCAGCAGCTGATTCGGGCCGTACGCGACGGTAGCGCCGTCGCGTACGGCCCGAAGTCGGCTCAGAGCCCGGTCCGACGGATGGAGCGAGCGGACCGGACACCACGCGCCCGCCGGGCGCGACGGCGACAGGTCGGGTTGCTGTGTGGCTGCTGCACGGCCCGAACCAAAAATCTGGCGCCCACGAGGCCTTGCCGTCGAACGATTACCGTCCAAATCGTTGCCAAGACGTATACATACGGGTTCTCCGATCCCCGCGCGAGGGCTGGTCATGGCTGTAATGTCGATAGTGTGCAGCGACGAATCATGGGGATCGAGACCGAATTCGGTGTGACGTGCACCTTCCACGGACACCGCAGGCTCAGCCCCGACGAGGTGGCCCGGTATCTGTTCCGCCGGGTGGTGTCCTGGGGTCGCAGTTCCAACGTATTCCTCCGCAACGGCGCCCGGTTGTACCTCGACGTCGGCTCGCATCCGGAATACGCCACCGCAGAATGCGACAACCTGGCCCAGTTGGTCACCCACGACCGGGCCGGTGAGCGGGTTCTCGAGGAACTGCTCATCGACGCAGAACAGCGACTCGCCGAAGAAGGTATCGGCGGGGATATCTACCTGTTCAAGAACAACACCGACTCGGCGGGCAACTCCTACGGCTGCCATGAGAACTTCCTCGTGGTCCGTGCGGGGGAGTTCTCCCGGATCTCCGATGTGCTGCTGCCCTTCCTGGTGACCAGGCAGCTGATCTGTGGTGCAGGCAAGGTGCTGCAGACGCCCAAGGCGGCCACGTTCTGCCTATCGCAGCGGGCCGAGCACATCTGGGAGGGCGTCTCCTCGGCGACCACCCGGTCCCGGCCGATCATCAACACTCGCGACGAACCGCATGCCGATGCCGAGAAGTATCGCCGTCTGCATGTGATCGTCGGCGACTCGAACATGTCCGAGACCACGACCATGCTCAAGGTAGGCACGGCTTCGCTGGTGCTGGAGATGATCGAGGCGGGCGTGTCCTTCCGCGATTTCGCCCTCGACAATCCGATTCGCGCCATCCGCGAGGTCAGCCACGACCTCACCGGCAAGCGTCCGGTTCGGCTCGCCGGCGGACGCCAGGCAAGCGCCCTCGAGATCCAGCGCGAGTACTACGCCCGCGCGGTCGAGCATCTGCGCAACCGCGATCGCGATCCGCAGATCGACCAGGTCGTCGACCTGTGGGGCCGCACCCTCGACGCGGTGGAGGCGCAGGACTTCGCGAAGGTCGACACCGAGGTCGACTGGGTGATCAAGCGCAAGCTGTTCCAGCGCTACCAGGACCGCTACAACATGGAGCTGTCCGATCCCAAGATCGCCCAGCTGGACCTGGCCTACCACGACATCAAGCGCGGCCGCGGCGTGTTCGATCTGCTGCAGCGCAAGGGTCTGGCCAAGCGGGTCACCGAGGACGACGCGGTCGACGCCGCGGTGGAAACGCCCCCGCAGACCACCCGGGCCAAACTGCGCGGCGATTTCATCACCGCCGCCCAGGAAGCCGGACGCGATTTCACCGTCGACTGGGTGCACCTGAAGCTCAATGATCAGGCTCAGCGCACGGTGCTGTGCAAGGACCCGTTCCGTTCGGTCGACGAGCGGGTCGACAGGCTCATCGCCTCGATGTAGTGCGTGCTCGCCGGCGGCGTTCAGTCGCCGGCGAGATGACGCTCCACCGTCTCGACCTTCGACGTCATCGCATCGGTGACTCCCGGCCGGATATCGGCCTTCAGTACCAGGCTGCATCGTGGTGCCACGTCGAGAATCACGTCGGTCGCCTGCTTGACCACCGCCATCACCTCGTCCCATTCGCCCTCGATCGTGGTGAACATGGCGTCGGTGCGGTTGGGCAGTCCGCTCGCGCGCACCACCCGCACCGCCTCGGCAACAGCCCGGCCCACATCCACACCGGCGCCCAGCGGGGTGACGGAGAACGCGATGATCATGGTCGGCTCCTCGGATCGGGTGCGTGGTTATTCCACACTGCCAAACGGGTAACCCGTGCGCCGCCGCAACACCACACCGCGCGGCGCATTACCCTGTTCGAGTGGCGATATCCAAGGTCGAGCGGTTGATGAATCTGGTCATCGCCCTGCTGTCGACCCGGCAGTTCCTCACCGCCGAGCGGATCAGGGACAGCGTCGCGGGATACGAGGACTCGGTCAGCGACGAAGCATTCAGCCGGATGTTCGAACGCGATAAGAACGAACTGCGCGACCTCGGCATCCCGCTCGAGGTGGGGCCGGTGAGCCGGTTCTCCACCGTCGAGGGTTACCGGATCAACCGGGACGCCTACGAACTCCCCGATATCGACCTGACCAGCGCTGAAGCGGCAGCCGTCGCCGTGGCGGTGCAGATGTGGGAATCGCCGGAACTGGCCGCCGCGGCTGAGGGCGCGCTGCTCAAACTGCGCGCCGCGGGCATCCACGTGGAAACCGACGCGGGCCTGGCCTCGGTGCCCGCGGTGCCTGCGCGAACCCGCGGGTCCGAACCGGTGCTCGGCAAACTGCTCGCTGCCGTCGACGCCGGGCAGGCGGTGCGGTTCGAGCATCGCGGCGCCGTCAACGCGCCGTACCTCATGCGCGATGTGGAGCCGTGGGGCGTGGTGACCCATCACGGCCGCTGGTATCTGGTCGGCCATGATCGCGAACGTAATGCCACCCGCACCTTCCGGCTCTCGCGCATCGGCGACGAGATCACCCCGTACGGTCCGCGCAACGCGGTGCGCAAACCCGACGACGTCGATCTGCGTGAGATCGTCACCAGGGTGACCGGCACCGTCCCGGTGTCCGGTTCGGCGACGATCTGGGTGGCCGACGGCCGCGGTCGGGAACTGCGCCGACTGGGTGTCGCGGGCGGTTCTCGCACCATCGGAGGTCGCACCGGCACCGTCATCGAGGTTCCGGTGCGCTCGCGCGACTGGATCGCTCGGTTGATCACCGGTCTCGGCCCCGATGCGGTGGTGTTTGCCCCGCGTGACCTGCGTGAGGATGTCGTGGCCCGGCTGCGGTCGGTCTTCGACCACACGGAGGTCACGGCATGAGGGTTCAGCGCCCGAAGGCGGGAGCGTTCGTCACCACGCAGGGCGTCCGATCATGCCAGGAGGAGGCAGCATGAGCAGCCGGTTGTCGGTGCGGCTGTCGCGGCTGCTGAACATGGTCCCGTACCTGATGGCCCATCCAGGGATCAGCGCCGCCGAGGCCGCCGCCGACCTCGGTGTGACCACCAAACAGCTGATGAGTGATTTGAATCAGCTGTGGATGTGCGGTCTGCCCGGTTATGGCCCCGGTGATCTGATCGACCTCTCGTTCTCCGAGGAGAGCATCGACGTCACCTTCTCCGCGGGTATCGATCGTCCGCTGCGCCTGACCTCCACCGAGGCCACCGCACTGCTGGTGGCGCTGCGTTCGATCGTGGACACACCGGGCATGGTCGACCCGAGTGCCGCCCACTCGGCGATCGCCAAGATCGAAGCCGCCATCTCCGGCGCCGCACCCGAGGCCGCTGGTGTGCCCCGGCCCGTGGAAGCGCCGGCTGTGGCGACCGTGCGGGCGGCGCTGGCGGCCCGGCACGCATTGCGGCTGGTGTATTACTCGGCCAGCCGCGATGTGGTCTCCGAACGCATCGTCGACCCGGTCCGGATCGTGCTCGTCGACAACAACAGCTACCTGCAAGCCTGGTGCCGTCAAGCCGAGGGGGTGCGCCTGTTCCGGTTCGACCGGATCGAGGCTGCCACCGAGCTCGACGAGGCTGCCCGTCCGCCCAGTGATGCCGCCGACGATGCCGCGCTCGACCTGTTCCAGGACGATCCGGCGCTCCCGCTGGCGCGTTTGCGGATCCGCGGCGACTACGGCTGGGTCCTGGACCAGTACCCGATCCAGCGGCTGGCCGTGCACGCCGACGGCAGCCTGGAGGCGACCATGCGGTTCGCGACGCTGGACTGGATGGCGCGGCTGCTACTCGGCTTCGGGTCAGGGGTCACCGTCCTCGGGCCGCCGGAACTGGTGGCCGCGGTGCGCGAACGGTCGAACGCGGCACTGGCCGCATACGACGAAGCAGGTTATGAGGAGGCAGGACCGGCTTGACGAATCGGGTCATGGTGCTCGGCGCCGGCAGTATCGGAACCTTTGTCGGCGGGAAGCTGGCAGCGGCGGGCGCGGAGGTGACCTTCGTCGGCAGACGTCCGCTACTCGACCAGATCAGTGCCTCCGGCCTGCGGCTGACCGATCTCGATGGCGGATCGGTGACCGTGGCCGCCGACCGATTCGCCGTCGCGACCGAACCGGAGGGCGCCGAATCCGCCGATCTGGTGCTGGTCACGGTGAAATCCGGTGCGACCGGCGATGCCGCGCACAGCCTGTACGGCAAGCTCCGGCCCGGGACTGTGGTCCTGAGCCTGCAGAACGGCATCGGCAACGACGGCGTGATCCGCACCGTGCTGTCCGGCAGCGTGGTGCTGGCGGGCATGGTGATGTTCAACGTCGTCCAGCACGGCAACGGCCACTTCCACCGCGGCACCGACGGCGTCATCGCCGTCCACGACGATCCGGCGCTCGACCGCTTCTCCGAGCACTTCCATCGCGCGGGTCTGCCCCTTGACCGGCATGCCGACCTGCTGCCGGTGCAGTGGGCCAAGCTGCTGCTGAACCTGAACAACCCGGTCAACGCGCTGTCGGGCCTGCCGCTGCGGACCGAACTCGCTCAGCGCGACTACCGGCGCTGCCTCGCGCTCGCCCAGCGCGAAGCGCTCGATGTGATGAACAGCGCGCGAATTCAGCCGGCCCGGCTGACCGCGCTGCCGCCGTCGCTGATGGCCCGGTTGCTCACCGTCCCCGACGCGGTGTTCGAGCGGGTGGCCGGACGGGTGCTGGCCGTGGACCCGATGGCGCGCTCGTCGATGGCCGATGACCTCGCCGCCGGTCGCCGTACCGAAATCTCTTGGCTGTGCGGCGAAATCGTCAGCCTCGGTGCGATGGTCGGGCGGCCGACACCGGTGAACCAGCGGCTCATCGAACTGATCCTGGCCGCCGAGCAGGGTGACGATCGTCGCTGGAGTGGGCCGCAGTTGCTCGGGCAATTGCGTGAAGCGGCCGCCCAGAGCGCCGAATGACCGACGCCGAGCTGGTTGAACGCCAGGCCAACGGGTGCCTACGGGCGGGTTCGCCCACGTCATGGTCCGGTAGCATCGGTGCTATCACAGTCTTTGGAGGTAGAACATGGGCAGTCTGAGCATCTGGCACTGGCTGATCATCGCGGTGGTCTTCGTGATGTTCTTCGGCGCGAAACGGATGCCCGACGCGGCCCGCAGCCTCGGTCGATCGCTGCGGATCTTCAAGAGCGAGGTCAGCCAGATGCAGAACGAGGGCGGCAACTCCGCCGCCTCCTCGGCCGCACCTGCCGCCCCCGCTCAGCAGCTCCCGTCCGGACAGGCCGCGAACCCGGCGCCCGCCGACCAGCCGCGCACCGAGTCGAAAACGCTCTGACCAACGCGCCGACCGGAGTGAGTTCGGACTCACTCCGGGTATTTTGCTGTTGGCGTCCGGCCATCGCTCGGCGTCGGCGGTGAGCGGTCCGGGCACGCGAGCACAAGGGCAACCACACACACCATGCGAATTCCGTTCGACCCCCGGCGCAGCAGGCGCAGGACCAATCCCGACGGCACCATGTCGTTGGTCGAGCATCTCCATGAGCTGCGTACCCGGCTGCTGATCTCGATCGCCGCGGTCCTGGTCACCACGGTGCTCGGTTTCCTCTGGTACGCGCATTCCTTCCTCGGCATCGAAAGCCTCGGCGAGATCCTGCGCGGACCCTACTGTGGGTTGCCGTCGGAGGCGCGGGCCTCGTTGACCCCGGACGGCGAATGTCGCCTGCTGGCCACCGCACCGTTCGAGCAGTTCATGCTCCGGTTGAAGGTGGGTATGACCGCGGGCATCGTGATGGCCTGCCCGGTGTGGCTGTACCAGCTCTGGGCGTTCATCACCCCAGGCCTGTACGCCAAGGAACGCAAGTACGCGATCGGCTTCGTCGCCTGCGGTTCGGTGCTGTTCGTTACCGGTGCGGTGCTGGCCTATGTGGTGATCGCGCACGCGTTGAGCTTCCTGCTCTCCATCGGCGACAACGTGCAGATCACCGCGTTGAGCGGTTCGGAGTACTTCAGTTTCATCATGCAGCTGCTGGTGATCTTCGGTGTCAGTTTCGAGACGCCGCTGCTGATCATCGGGCTCAACCTGATCGGCGTGCTGACCTACGTCCGGCTCAAGGCCTGGCGGCGCGGCATCATCTTCGGACTGTTCGTCTTCGCCGCCATCGTCACCCCGCAGGACCCGTTCTCCATGCTCGCGCTCGCGCTGGCGTTGACGGTGCTGTTCGAGGTGGCCGTCCAGTTCGCGCGGATCAACGACGCACGCCGGGCCAGGCGCGAACGCGCGGAGGGCTGGGGCGAGCTCGACGACGAGCAGGCCTCGACGTTGTCCGGTCCCGATTCCGTCGGATCCGCCGATCCCATCGTCGGCGCGGAGCCCGTGGCGCCCCCGGAGAAAAGCACCCGCCCGGTGTCGGACTACTCCGATACTCTCTGACGCGTGACACAGAATCGGTCGCTGACGGGGGAGCTGGACAGCTTTTCCGCCGATCTGACCTTCCGGCTGGACCCCTTTCAGCAGCAGGCATGCCGCGCCCTCGAAGACGGGCACAGCGTCCTGGTGTGCGCACCCACCGGCGCGGGCAAAACCGTCGTCGGTGAGTTCGCGGTACACCTGGCGCTGGCTACCGGCGGCAAATGCTTCTACACCACACCGATCAAAGCGCTGTCGAACCAGAAGTTCGCCGATCTCACCGCGCGCTACGGCCGCGACAAGGTCGGGCTGCTGACCGGTGACCAGTCGATCAACTCTCGCGCCCCGATCGTGGTCATGACCACCGAGGTCTTGCGCAACATGCTCTATGCGTCCTCGGACTCGCTGTACGGACTGTCCTATGTGGTCATGGACGAGGTGCACTACCTGGCCGACCGCTTCCGCGGCGCGGTGTGGGAAGAGGTCATCCTGCACCTGTCGCCGGAAGTGCGGCTGGTCAGCCTGTCGGCCACGGTGTCCAATGCCGAAGAGTTCGGTGCGTGGATGGAGACCGTGCGCGGCGATACCGCCGTCGTGGTGGACGAGACCCGCCCGGTCCCGCTGTGGCAGCACGTCATGGTCGGCCGGCGCATGTTCGATCTGTTCGACAGCAATTCCTCCGAGCAGAAAGTGCTCGTCGACGAAGACCTGGTCCGCTACATCCGCCACCGCGAGAGCGCCGACCGGATGAACAACTGGGGTAGCGGCCCGCGCGGGCGTGGCGGCGGGCGCCGCGACTTCCGGCCGCTGCCACGCCCCGAGGTGCTGGCCAAGCTGGACGAAGAAGCATTGCTGCCGGCCATCACATTCATCTTCAGCCGGGCAGGCTGCGACGGCGCGCTGGCGCAATGCCTGCGGTCGCGGCTGGATCTGAGCCGAGACGAAGATCAGGACCGGGTCGACGCGATCATCGAAAAGCACACCGGCGAGCTGCCCAAGGCCGATCTCGAGGTGCTGGGCTACTGGGAGTGGCGCGAGGCGCTGCATCGCGGGCTCGCCGCGCACCATGCGGGCATGCTGCCCGCGTTCCGGCACACCGTGGAAGAGCTGTTCGTCAACGGGCTGGTGCGCGCGGTGTTCGCCACCGAGACGCTCGCGCTCGGCATCAACATGCCCGCCCGCACCGTCGTGCTGGAACGGCTGGTCAAGTTCAACGGCGAATCCCACGCCGAACTCACCCCCGGTGAGTACACCCAGCTCACCGGCCGCGCCGGACGTCGCGGCATCGACGTCGAAGGCCACGCGGTGGTGCTGTGGCAGCCGGAGGTCGACACCAGCGCGGTGGCCGGTCTGGCCTCCACCCGCACCTACCCGCTGCGCAGCTCGTTCCGGCCCGGCTACAACATGTCGATCAACCTGATCGATCGAATGGGTGCCGACGAGGCGCGGGCACTGCTGGAGCGGTCGTTCGCGCAGTTCCAGGCCGACCGCTCGGTGGTCGGGTTGGTCCGTGGCATCGAACGCAACGAGAACCAGTTGCGCAAACTCGCCGGACAGCTCGGTGGGGTGGAGGGCGATTTCTTCGAGTACTTCTCGCTGCGGGAGCGGATCAAGCAGCGCGAACGTCAGATCGAGCTGCAGGGCAGGACCGATCGGCGCGGTGCGGCGGTCGCTGCGCTGACCTCGTTGCGGCGCGGCGACGTCGTCGCGATTCCGTCCGGGCGCCGCGCGGGGCTCGCGGTGATCCTGGAAGCCGACGCCACTCCCGGCGACCCGCGTCCCCTCGTGCTCACCGAGGACAAGTGGGCCGGACGGATCTCGGTCGCCGATTTCCCTGTCCCCGCCCAGGCACTCGGCCATATGCGGTTGCCGCGCCGGGTCGATCACCGCACCGCCCGCACCCGCCGCGATCTTGCCTCCGCGTTGCGCAGCACCGGCATCGCGGCACCCGGCAGGCAGCGTCGCGGTCAACGCTCCCGCGCCGCCGACGACCGGGAACTGGCCACCTTGCGGCGCAGCCTGCGTGCCCATCCCGCGCACAGCAGACCCGACCGCGAGCAGCTCAGCCGCATCGGCGAACGCTATGCACGGCTGACCCGGGAAACCGACACCATGCGCCAGAAGGTTGCCGCGACGACGAACTCGCTGGCACGCACCTTCGACCGGATCCTCGGACTGCTGGAAGAACGCGGTTTCGTGCACGAGGGCGAGGTCACCACGGACGGCCGCCGACTCGCCAGGATCTACGCTGAAAGCGATCTATTGGTCGCCGAATGCCTGCGCCAGGGGCTGTGGCGCGGAATGGGGCCTGCCGAACTGGCGGCCGTGGTGTCGATCCTGGTCTACGAATCACGCCAGGAGGGCGGATACCTCGGCGCGTCCGGGCCGACGGAGCCGGTGCGAAGAGCGGTCGGCGCCACTGTCGCGGTGTGGTCGCAGTTGCGGACCGATGAAGCCAGGCACAAACTCGCGCCCACCCGCGAACCGGACCTCGGATTCGTCACCGGTATCCACACCTGGGCCCGCGGCGACGGGTTGGCCGAGTCGTTGCTCGCCAGCGGTGACCAGGGTTCACCGTTGTCGGCAGGCGATTTCGTGCGCTGGTGCCGTCAGGTCATCGACCTGCTCGACCAGATCCACAGCGTTGCCGACGATACGGAGGTCGCGGCCACCGCGGCGAAGGCGGTGCGGGCGATCCGGCGGGGTGTCGTCGCGGTGGACGCCGCGTGACAGAAGCGTTTGTGATTTGATTTCTTTCGCACGCGGGGGGCTACCGTGTGTGTACCGATGCGAGTGGAGGCAACCAGATGAGCGGCCCGTACGGACCGAACGACGCCCCTGGTCCCGGGGAGGGACGCAACGATCCCACCCAGCACTGGGGCGGACAGCAGGCGCCCGGCGGGGCCGGGCCCACCCAACAGTGGGGCGGCCAGCAGCCGTCCGCGGCACAGCCCACCCAGCAGTGGGGTGGTGGCGAGCAGGCGTCGCAGCAGCAGTGGGGGCAGCAGCCCAACCAGCCCCAGCAGCCCAACCAGCCCCAGCAGCCGTGGGGTCAGCAGCCGCAGCAACCTCAGCAGCCGAGCCAGCCGCAGAGCCAGCCGTGGGCGCAACCCCAGCAGCAGCCGCAGCAGCAGTGGGGTCAGCCGCAGCAGCAACCCCAGCAGCAGTGGGGACAGCAGCAGCCGCAGCAGGACTGGGGTCAGCAGGGCCAGCAGCAGTGGAACCCGAACCAGCCGCAGCAGCCCCAGCAGGGCGGCAGTGGCGGCGGTAAGAGCAAGGGCCTGATCATCGGCCTCGCCGTGCTCGGCGTGGCGATCGTCGGCGGCATCGTCGCGCTGATCCTGCTGCTGACCGCCAAGGACGAACTCGACCAGGCGGCCGTGCAGTCCGGTGTGCAGAAGGTGCTCTCGGAGTCCTACGGCATCGAAGACGTCAGCGACGTCTCGTGCCCGGCCGGTCAGGAAGTCAAGGTCGACGCCACCTTCAGCTGCGACCTGAAGGTCAGCGGCGAGGCGAAGAAGGTCAGCGTCAAGATCACCAAGGACGACGGCACCTACGAGGTCGGCCGCCCGAGCTGATCCTCAACCGGGCAGCCTGCATCGTCGGCGGGCTCGCCCGGTGCACGGTCCGTCGGCGGTTGTCGTCGCCTCAGAGCCCGGGGCCCGCGGCAATCACTGCGCCGCCCGGATCGAATTCCAGTCGGTAGATCGCCGGCATCGGCATGGTCCGTACGAACGGCCAGTCGATGTCGGCGATTCCGTTCTGCTGCCACTCCTCGGTGAGCGGTAGCCGATGCTGTGGGAGCGCCCGGATGGACGGCAGCGCATCAACCGATCATCACGACGATGCCCGCGCGTCACCGGGCGCTGATTCAGGAACGCGGCGCGGCCATCGCGGTGACGAGCCGGGTGACGGGGCTTTCGGCGTTGTAGGTGAGGGCCAGTTCGCGCAGGCGGTCGGGGTCGGCGGGGGTGGTGGGGAGGACGTCTGAGCGGGAGAGGGCGACGTCGGCGTCTCGGACCACGCGGACCACGGGAGCCGCAGCGGTCAAATAGTCCTCGGCGGCACGGAGTTTGGCGCGGACGCCCTGAGCGAGGTCGGCGGCGGGATCGTCGACGGCGGCTCGCAACGCGTCGAGTGAGCCGAACCGGGTGATGAGGGTGGACGCCGACTTTTCGCCGATGCCCGCGACACCGGGCAGGCCGTCGGAGGCGTCGCCGCGCAACGTGGCCATATCGGCGTAGGCGGGGCCCGCGTTCTCCAGCGGCACAACGTATTTCGCGGATACCTCGGCGGGGCCGAACAGTTCCGCCTTGGCCAGGCCGCGGCCCACGTAGAGCACCCGGACCAGCGGCGTGGGGGTGTCGCGCACCAGTTGGAGTAGGTCGCGGTCGCCGCTCACCACGACGACGTCGTCGGTCTGTTCCTGGGAGGCGAGCGTGCCGAGCACATCGTCGGCCTCGAGTCCCTCGGCACCGCCGGTGGCGATCCCGGCCGCCGCCAGCACCTCGAGAATCATGGCCACTTGCGGGGTCAGCCGATCCGGCACCTCCTCCGCGCCGGGTGCGGCCTCCGCCGAAGTATCGAGGCGGTGGGACTTGTACGTGGGCACCAGATCCACCCGGAACTGCGGCCGCCAATCCAGATCCAGGCACACCACGAGCCTGCTGGGAGAGTGCCGAGTAATGAGCGCGGCGACCATATCGGTGAAGCCGCGCACCGCGTTCACCGACCGGCCGTCGGGTGCGGTGATCTTCTCGGGGATCGCGTGGAAGGCGCGGAACCACAGGCTGGCCCCGTCGAGCAGCAGCAGTGGTCCGGTGTCGGGAGCGGCAGACGTCACGGGGCGAGGTTACCCGCCGGGGCCGACAGCGCCGACGGAAAACGCCCGGGTGCCGGATGCGTTCGATGCGGGCAGCAGCGCGGGTGCGGTCTCGGTCGGGCGGGCAACTACCCGGCAGGCCGGTCGCCGGGAACTGGCGATGGCGCCGGTGCCGGATACGTCGATCCGAGCAACAACTACGGAACGGGCGGAGTCGATCCGGGCATCGCGTCCTACGGGTAACGTCGACCGGTATGAGCTCGCACACGGATTCACGATTCGCGGGGGACGTCTATGCCGACCGGCTCGAGCGCACGGTGCAGCTGATGCACGCCGCTCATCTGGACGCGCTGCTCATCACCCCCGGGCCCGACCTGCGCTATCTGATCGGCTCCGCGGCGGACTCGTTCGAGCGGCTGACCTGCCTGGTCATCCCAGCCGACAAGAGCACACCGTCGGTGGTGATACCGAAATTGGAGCTCGCCTTCCTCGACGGCTCCGCGGTGTCGGACCTCGGTCTGCAGGTCAGCGACTGGGTCGACGGTATCGACCCGTACCAAATCGTGAAATCAGCACTGCACGTCGGCTCCCGCGTCGCGGTCACCGACTCGATGCCCGCCCTGCACCTGCTGCCGCTGGCCGAATCCTTCAGCGGCCTTCCGGTCTCGGCGACGCCCGTGCTGCGCGAACTGCGCATGATCAAGGACGCCGCGGAGATCGAGGCCCTGCGCGAGGCAGGCGACGCGATCGACCGCGTGCACGCCAGGATGGGCGAGTGGCTGCTGCCCGGCCGCACCGAAGCCGAGGTCGCCGCGGACATCCGCAAGGCGATCGTGGCCGAAGGCCATACCGAGGCCGAGTTCGTCATCGTCGGCAGTGGTCCGAACGGCGCGATCCCGCATCACATGGAATCGGAGCGGCGCCTGCAGCAGGGCGACGTGGTCGTCATCGATATCGGCGGCCCGATCGCTACCGGCTACAACTCCGACTGCACCCGCACCTACGTCTTGGGCGAGCCCCGCTCCGAGGTGGCCACCCGCTACACCGAACTGGAAGACGCACAGGCCGCGGCGGTGGCGGCCGTGCGCCCGGGCGTGAGCGCCGAATCGGTGGACGCCGCTGCCAGAGAACCGTTGAAGGCGGCAGGATTGGGCGATGCGTTCGTGCACCGCACCGGGCACGGCATAGGCCTGTCGGTGCACGAGGAGCCCTACATCGTCGAAGGCAACAAGCTGGAGTTGCGGCAGGGGATGGCGTTCAGCGTCGAGCCGGGCATCTATTTCCGTGGCGAGTGGGGTGCGCGCATCGAGGACATCGTGGTCGTCACCGAGGACGGCTGCGAGTCGATGAACCAACGTCCGCACGGTCTGACGGTGCTCTGAGCGCACCAGGCGGCGTGTGCCGCCTCGCTGGTTGCCGATGGCAGCCAGGGCGTCAGACCGCCCGCGATCAGCGCGCGGTGAGGGTACTGCTCGACATGGCCCGGCGCACCTGGATCGCGATCACGACACGCGTCGGGTTCTCCCGCGGCACCCGGTACCGGCCCGCGTAGCGCTGCACCGCATCGGCGACGCTGTCCGGATCGTCGAGGACCGTTGCCGGGCCTTCGAGCGTCAGCCAACGTGCCCCGTCGACCTGGCTGACCGCCGCGTACCCGGACCGGCGGGCATTGCGCACCTTGACCGACTTGCCGTCGGCGATGATCCGCGCGACCCCGGCCGCCGCGTCCCAGGTGAATCCGACGGCCACCACGTGTGGTGTCCCGTCGACGCGCAGGGTGGACAGGGTCGCCAGGTGCCGCTCGGTCACGAACTCGGCGGCAGCGGGGGAGAGTTCGACAGCAGCATCGATCGGCATGCGTCGACGGTAGCGAGTGGGGGAGTTGCGTCCACCACCGCGTCTACCGAACGTGCTCGGCGCCACGGCGACGGGTCGTCGGGCGCGGTGGGGATCGGCGGCCCGGCGAGGTCGGCGGTGCGGGCCTGGCCGCCGGGAGGCAGCGGGGGTGCGGCCAGGATCTGCCAGATCTGTTGTATCGGAGGCCTCGCGGTCCGACCGCATCGCTGATTACCGGCCCCGCCGACCGGATGACAGGATGAGCGCATGGGATTGCGTGGTGCGCGAGAGCTCGATGCGGGGACGGTGCTGGTGCTCGGTGGGCGCAGCGAGATCGGACTCGAGATCGCGCGGCGGGTGGCGCCCGGGCGGACTGTCGTGCTCGCAGCCCGGCGCAGCGGGGAGCTGGCCGCGGAGTCGGCCGCCGTCGAAGCGGCGGGGGCGGCAGCCGTACATTGCGTCGAGTTCGATGCCGATGACACCGCGAGTCACCCCGCGCTGCTGGAGAAGGTGGCCGCCGAACACGGCCCACTCGGTGTGGTGGTCGTGGCCTTCGGCATTCTCGGCGACCAGGCCCGCGCCGAACGCGACCCGGCCCACGCGCTTGCGGTAGTGCACACCGACTTCAGCGCGCAGGTCAGCGTGCTCACCGTGCTGGCCAACATGCTGCGGGAGCAGGACAGCGGACAGATCGTGGTGTTCAGCTCGATTGCCGGGGTGCGGGTGCGGCGGGCGAACTATGTCTACGGTTCGGCGAAGGCAGCTCTCGACGGATTCGCCAACGGTCTCGGTGACGCGCTCCACGGCACCGGTGTGCATCTGCTGCTGGTTCGTTCGGGGTTCGTCATCGGGCGAATGACCGAAGGCATGGAGTCGGCCCCGTTCTCCATCACGCCCGGCGAGGTCGCCGACGCGGTTGTGGCGGGTCTGCACCGGCGAGCCGGGCGGGTCGTGGTTCCGGGCATCTTGCGGCTCGTCTTCGTCGCGTTCCGGCTGATGCCCCGGCCGATCTGGCGCCGGATGCCTCGATGAACCTCGGAGTGCGCGAGTGAACGCGCGAGTCGAGGGCGCGGCGGAAGAGCCCGCACAGTGGCCTGGTACCCCGATCGCGGTCGTCGGCATCGGCGCCGAGGGATGGAGTGGACTGGGAGCGGCAGCGCGCGACGCTGTCACGGGGTGCGGGGTACTGATGGGCTCGGCGCGGCAGCTCGCGCTCGTCCCCGGCGAAGTCGCCGCCCGGCGGGTCTGCTGGCCCTCACCCTTGCTGCCCTCACTCGCTGATCTGCTGCGTGAACATGCCGCCGAGCGCGTGTGCGTACTGGCCAGTGGCGACCCCATGTTCTACGGCATCGGTGTGACACTGGCGAAACTCGTGGGCCCGCAGGCGCTGCGGGTACTTCCGCAACCATCGTCGGCATCGCTGGCGTGTGCCCGGCTCGGTTGGCCGCTCGCCGAGATCCCGGTTGTCTCCGTGGTCGGCCGGTCACCGGCGAATCTGTTGCCGGAACTGGCCGATCGCCGTCGAGTCCTCGTGCTCAGCGAGGACGGCGGCACCCCGGCGGTGATCGCGAACCTGCTGAGCCGCAACGGTTTCAGCGCTTCTGAGCTGACGGTTCTCGAACAGCTCGGGGGCCCGGCCGAGCGGATCGTATCGGCGACGGCGGCGACGTGGAACGGCAGCGCCGACCCGCTCAACATCGTCGCCATCGAGGCTCTCGCGGATACCGGGCGTCCCCGGACCACACGGCTGCCCGGGCTGCCCGACGCGCTGTTCGGCGAGGACGGCCAGCTCACCAAATCCGAGGTCCGCGCCCTGACCGTGAGTGCCCTGGCGCCCGCGCCGGGTGAACTGCTGTGGGATGTCGGCGGTGGTTCGGGCAGCATCGCCATCGAATGGTGCCGCACCGACCCCACCTGCCGGGCGGTCAGCTTCGAACGAATCGAACGCCGGCGGCAGCGGATCGCCGAGAACGCCGCGGCACTCGGCGCCATCCGGATCGAGATCAGGGGCGAGGTGCGCGCCGAACTGGGTGGCTCTGTCGGCCCGGCTCCCGATGCGATCTTCCTCGGCGGCGGCCTCACCCAAGACGGCGTTTTCGAGACATGCTGGTCGCATCTGCGCCAGGGTGGGCGGCTGGTGGCCAATGCCGTCACCGCCGAGTCCGAGGCGATGCTGGTCGGGCTGGTCGCCGTGCACGGCGGTGAACTGCGCAAATTCCAGATCTACCGCGCGGAGTCACTGGGTGGGTTCACCGCATGGCGGCCACAGTTGCCGGTGGTGCAGTGGACGGTGGTCAAGGGCGCGAACTGAGCACAGATCCGGTCGTTGCCCACGGGTGAAACAGGACCTTTCCAGCGGGTAGGGTCTGGTCCGAGTTCCGATCATGATCGGAAAAACCCAGTTCCTGACCGGGGAGTTACATGAAGTACAAGAAGTTCGCCGCCACCGCGCTGCTCGCCGTCGCCGCCACCGGTGTCGCCGCAGGCACCTCCTACGCCGCTCCGGCACCCACCCCGCCCGCCTCGCAGGACCAGAGCACCGCGGTGCCAACGGTCACCGGCGAAGACCAGGGCGTGGACTACACCCTCGAACTCGCCGAGGCCGGTAAGTCGCTGGTTACCAGCGTGTCCGGTGGCAAGTTCAGCCTCGACACCGACGACAAGACGGTGACGTTGAAGAACTCCGACGGCGCCGTCGTCACCACGATCCCGCTGACCGCCACCGCCAAGGGGCAGCCGGTGGAGATCGCCGCGACCCTCGACGCCGACAACACCAAGCTCACCCTGACCCCGCAGGTCACCCCGACCGCGGCGGCCCCGACCCAGGCCGAAGCCATTTCGGCGCAGGGCTGGTTCATGGCCGAACTGCAGCGCGCCTCGCTCGGCGCGCTCGTCGGCGGTCTGATCGGCGCCGCAGTCGGCATCCTGTTCTTCGGGGTCGGCATCCTGCCGGGTGCCGTGCTCGGTGCCATCATCGGCCTCGCGGTCGCGGGTGGTCCGGAGTTGCTGAACGCGGGCCTGGCCTACTTCAGCGGCCAGCCCTGAACATCCTGATTCTGGGCGGAACCCGGCAGGCCTGGGAACTGGCCCGCATCGCTTCCGGCGAGCGAGGATTCGATATCGTCTCCTCGCTCGCCGGACGCGTTCGTGAACCCGTTCTGCCCTCGGGCGAAGTTCGTATCGGTGGTTTCGGTGGGGCGCAGGGTCTGCGGGACTGGTTGGTCGGGCACCGGATCACCGCTGTTGTCGACGCGACTCATCCGTTCGCCGACACGATCACCGGCAATGCGGCGATCGCCTGCCGAGCCGCCGATGTTCCGTTGGTGCGGCTCAGTCGCCCCGGCTGGTCGGCGGTGCCGGGGGACAACTGGATTCGCGTCCCCGACCTTGCCGCCGCGGCCGCGCGTGTCGGCGACCTGGGGGAGCGGGTGTTCCTCACGATCGGCCGCCAAGGCGTCGGCGCGTTCGCCGGCCACACCGCGCAGTGGTTCCTCATTCGCGCCATCGACCCGCCGGAATCGGCGCTGCCGCCCCACTATGAACTCCTGCTGGCCCGTGGGCCCTTCACCGTCGAGGCCGAAGCCGATCTCCTAGCCGAGCATCGCATCGACGTGCTGGTGACCAAGGACAGTGGCGGCGCTGATACCGCCGCGAAACTCACCGCCGCGCGTGACGCGGGGCTTGCGGTGGTGATGATCGACCGACCCGCGGTACCGGAGGGAACAGCCGTTGTTTCCACTGTTGCGGAGGCGATGGACTGGCTGCGTCGGGACGTGACACGCAGTTGAGCGCGTGCCCGCTCACCGTCGCCAGAAGAAGTGGTGCACCACCCCGCTGGGGCTCGGGACCTGCTCGAGATGAAATCGATCGGTCAGTTCCTCGGGGCTCGACCACAACCGTTCGCCGCCACCGAGTTCGATGGGCGCGACCGCCACATGCATCTGGTCGATGAGATCGGCGTCGAGGAACTCCCGGACCGTCGCGACGCCACCACCGATCCGCACGTCCTTGCCGTCGGCGGCCTCGAATGCGCGCGCCAGGGCTTCTTTCGGTGACGCGTCGAGGAAATGGAATGTGGTGTCGGCCAGCGTGAACGATGGCCGCTCGTGATGGGTGAGCACGAATACCGGTGTGCGGAACGGAGGTTCCTCGCCCCACCACCCCTGCCATTCGTAGTTCTCCCACGGCCCCCGCTGTGGGCCGAACTTGTTGCGCCCCATGATCTCGGCGCCGATGTTGTTCGCCCAGTCACGAGTGATGTAGTCATCGAGACCGTAGCTCCCGCCGGGGTCGGTCCGGTTCACCCAGTGCGCGGTAGCCCCGGCCCACGAGATGAAATCGGCTGGATTCGCACTCCCGAACGGCCGCTCGAGGCTCTGCCCCTCCCCGGCACCGTACCCATCACGGGAAATGCTGAAGTTCTGAACCCGGACGATCTGCGTCATCGAAAACCCTTTCTGGTTGCAATATGCAAGCAGTTAGGAATCTACCCAGACCGATCTCATAATGCAACCAGTTACGCCGGATCCGCCCCGGATCCCGGCGGCCGAACCTCGACGACCACGCCGGTATCGGGTGCCTTGGCGGAGTCGCGGGCGAGGAGGGCGGGGAGGCGGTCGAACCAGTCGAGGACGGCGCGTTCGTAGGCGATGCCGAATTCGAGGGTGGCGTGCTGGTGGGGGCGCATGGTGGTGCAGTCTTCGCGGAGGTAGCCGTCCAGGCGTTTCTGGTGGACTTCGCGGCCTGCGGTGATGATCTGGTCCAGGTGCGTGGGGTCGAGATGATCGCCGAACGACATTGTCAGCAGCAGTGGTACTCGGATCGTTTCCGCGCCGGGGTCGCGCGCGATCCACTCCCGGAACGCGGCCCGGCCTTCGTTTGTGATCTGGTACGGCGTGCGTTCGCGGGCTCCGGTCTGCCCCTTCTCGACAAGGCCCGCCGCGTCCATGGCGGTGAGTTCGCGGTAGACCTGACTCTGGGTGATGGTCCAGAAATCGCCGATCCGCTCCTGGGCCAGATTCACCAGATCCCAGCCCGACATGGGGCCCTCGTGCAGGAAGCCCAGCAATGAGGCGGCCGTGGAATTCAATGGGCGTCTGTTCGTGCGGTCCGCCACCTGCGCTCCCATCGTCAACGACACTCCATAGTGGAATGTTGACGAGTCTACTCGCCTGCTGCTCCACGCCCGGTGCGGTCACGGCTGTCGTGTCGCACCCTGGAGGCCGCCGACCCTGCCGATGTTGTGCATGCCCTCCGAAGAGGGCCTCGCCGAGGCGGGAGACGATCGCGGGCTCAGTGGCCGTATCGACGCGAGGTATACACGCGGGGTCCGTCTTCGGCCTCGACCACCGCGGTGGTCGAGGCGCCGATAATGAGCAGAGTCCGCATATCGACCTCACTCGGATCGAGGTCGGCGAGGGAGACCACGCGCACGGATTCGGTCGGGCCGCCGACATCGCGGCCGATCACGACCGGCGTCAGCGGCGTGCGATGCTCGAGCAGTAGTTCCCGCATGGCCGCGACCTGCCAGGTGCGTTGGCTCGAGGCGGGGTTGTAGATGGCGATGGCCATATCGGCCGCGGCGGCCGCGGACAGACGTCGCGCGACCACATCCCACGGCTTGAGCCGATCCGACAGCGAGATCATCGCGTAGTCGTGGCCGAGCGGTGCGCCGACGCGGCTTGCCACAGCATTCGCGGCCGTGACGCCGGGCAGCACCCGCACCGGCACGCCTTTCCACTGCGGCTCGGCGGATTCCTCGAGCACCGCGGCGGCCATCGCGAACACACCCGGATCGCCCGAAGAGACCACCGCGACGCGCGCGCCGTGCTTGGCCAGATCCAATGCCATTGCCGCGCGCTCGGATTCGACCCGGTTATCGCTGGCATGCCTGCGCTGGCCTGCCCGGACCGGGACGCGATCCACGTAGGTGGTGTATCCGACGAGGTCGGTGGCGTCGGCGAGTGCACGATCGACTTCGGGTGTCGTCCATACGGTCGCGCCGGGGCCCAGTCCGACCACGACAACTTCGCCGATAGCAGCAGGGCACCCGGGCACCGTGGCAGGTGCGAGTTGGTCGAGTGCACTGCCGTCGAGCACAGGCTGGGCGGTGTTGCCTGCAGTGACGGCGGACGTCTTCGTGGATCGTTCGCCGTCGGTCTGTCCGTTGCCGGTCGCGGGCCCTGCCATGCCTGTGCCGGCGGAGCCGGTTCCGAGAGCTCCCGGGTCGACCGCCGAATGCGCTGCGGTCGAGCTGCTTTCGGTCGGCGAGCTGATCCGCAGCGGGGTGGTTGGTTCCGGCCCCGGCACGATGGTGATCGCGAAGTAGGGAACCTCGTCATCGGCGACATCGGCGGCGGCCAGCACCCGCTGGCGTCCAGTGCTCGCCCGCTCGATGTAGTACGCATCGGCCAACCGGCCGGAATCCGACAGGGCCTGCCGCACCGCCGGATACGTGCGGCCCAACTTCATGACGGCCGCAGCGTCGGCCTCACGCAGACGGTGGGTCAGCTCGTCGACCGGCATCGTGCCTGGCAACACGGTCAGCACCTGCTCGCCCTCGACCAGCGGGGTACCCAGCGCCGCCGACGCCGCGCTCACCGAGGTGATGCCGGGAATGATCTCGGCCTCGAACCGGTCGGCCAGCCGCCGGTGCATATGCATATAGGAGCTGTAGAACAGCGGGTCTCCAGCCGCGAGCAGGGCGACGGTCCGTCCGGCGGCGAGATGTCGCGCCAGCCGTTCGGCGGCCTGCTCGTAGAACTCGTCGATGGCGCCCTGGTAGCCGCCGGGATGGTCGGTGGTCTCGGTGGTCACCGGGTACACCAGGTGCTCTTCGAGCTGGTCTGCCCGCATATACGGCGCGGCGATGGCGCGGGAGATGCTGCGCCCGTGTCGTGCGCTGTGAAAGGCGATCACATCGGCCGCGCCGATGATCCGCGCCGCCTTCACCGTCACCAGTTCCGGATCGCCGGGGCCGAGCCCGATACCCCACAGTTTGCCGAGTGCGGTCATTCCTGTTCGCTCGCAATCGCATTCAGTGCCGAGGCGGTGATGGCGCTGCCGCCGCGCCTGCCGCGCACGGTCAGGTAGTCGACGCCCCCCGCCTCGATCAACGCGTCCTTGGACTCGACCGCGCCGACGAAACCGACCGGGATACCCAGCACCGCGGCCGGACGTGGCGCGCCGGCGTCCAGCATGTCGAGCAGATGGAACAGTGCGGTGGGGGCGTTACCGATCGCGACCACCGCGCCGTCGAGCCGCTCGGCCCACAGCTCGAGCGCCGCCGCCGAGCGTGTGGTGCCCAGTCGCTGCGCCAGCTCCGGCACCCTCGGATCGGCCAGCAAACACAGCACCTCGTTATCGGCGGGCAGCCGCTTACGCGTCACCCCCGACGCGACCATGTTCGCATCACACAGGATCGGCGCACCCGCCCGCAGCGCGGCTCGCGCCGCAGCCACCACGCCCGGCGTGAACGCGACGTCCCCCGCCAAATCGACCTGCCCACATCCGTGGATCATCCGCACCACCACCTGCGCGACATCCGGCGGAAACCCGCTCAGATCCGCCTCGGCACGGATCGTGGCGAACGACCGCCGATAGATCTCGGCCGCGTCGGTGAGATAACTGGCACGCACGTCGGACATGCCGCTCAGCCTATGACCCGGGTAGTAGCTGGTATCGCCGCGGGTCGACCAGGCTGGTCTCCGCTCGGTGCGCCTACTCGATCAGGCTGCGCTCGTGAACGAAATGTCTACCGTCGCGTCGAGGGCTGCGGCCAGCCTGTCGAGCAGGTTCAGCGTCGGGACGTGTTCACCGGCCTCGAGTCTGGAGATGGCAGCTTGACTGGTTCCCGCGCGTCGGGCCAATTCCGATTGTGACAAGCCGAGGCGTTCGCGGCGTTCGCGGACTGCCCGGCCGAGTTCGACTGCTCGTTTTTCGGCCTCATACCCCGCGCGCACCGCCTCTCCGTGACTGCCCAGCTCGCGGTCGGTATTCAACCTGACATGCTTGTTCTCGCTCATGTCAGACCTCCCTCTCGAAAACCTCGGTTGCATGGCCGTGCTCGGCCTCGCACTCCTTTTGCGCCAGCACCGCACGTACGACCTGCGCCGATTCGCGCTGGCGCGTCTTGTAGAAGACGGTCAACAGGATGACACGCCGCTCGGGTGCCAGCCAGTATGTAATACGCACGGAACGGCCATCGAGGCTGAAACGCAACTCGCGAACCTTGCCGTCCAAATGCCTCGAGTAAGGCTCGCCGAGCGTGCCTGCCGACTCGGCGAGCATGTCTGCCCGGTACATTGCGCGACCATAGTGTTCCTCGCTGAGAGATTCCAGCCATGCCCTGACCTCGGGTTCGACCTCAATGTCGAACATTTTTCATGCCATTGATGATATATGCCACCGTTGATATGGGCAATCACGCCGCTGCTTAGCGGACGGTCCCTCAGGGCTGGGTGACGCGATATCCGTCTGGACCGGCGATGACGTCGGTGACGGCGCCGGTGGGGCGGCCGCAGCGGCGGTCGCAGCCCGACCAGTGCTGGCGGCCTGCGGCGACGATCTGATCGGCGGGGATGGGGGTGTCGATGGGCGGGGTATCGGTGCCGGGCGGGAGTATGCGTCCGGATTCGATGGCGGCGGTGGCGTCGGCGCGGACGTCGGTGTGGGATTTGGCGCAGCCGGGGCGGCCCGCGCAGGCGGTGAGCTGCAACCATGGGGAGTTGGCGTCGAAGATCAGGCCCATCGGGGCGAGCACTCGCACGACCTGTTCGGCGGGCCATTCATCGAGGTCGGTGATGACCAGTGAGCGCCACGGGGTGAGGAATACCGGCCGTTCGACGGCGGCGAGGAATTCGGCGGTGCGGGCGGGTAGGGATCCCAGGCGCACGCCGGCGCCCAACGCGACCAGGCCGTCGTCCTGTGGGAACCAGCCGATCGGATGTTGCGGTGCGGCACCGATGTCGAGTCGTTGCGGCCCCGGCGTCAGGCCCAGTAATTCGGTGAGACGGTCCACGCCGCCGTCGATCTCGTGCAACCGCCATTGGCCGGAGCCGAGATCGAGGAATCCGTGTGCGGCTGCCAGCAGAACATCCGCCGTATCAGCTGTCGAGACTCGGATGCCGCTGTCGCGCCCGGCCAGCAGGAGGGCGAACTCATCACCATCGACTGCGTGCGCGCCGATATCCGGACCGAGGGCGCTGACGTCCCCGCGCCCGTCGTCCAGCGCGAACAACACTCGCCCGGGCAACGCGGCGAGCCGCGCTGCCGCACGCAGGCCGTCATCCAGCGAGCGAACCAGTGGATGCACATCGGCCAGCCCGCCGACTCTCCCCGACAGCGGAGACGCGACGATATTGCGCACCCGCTCATGTGTGCGACTCGGCAGCAGCCCCTCCGCCTCCAGGCGCGCAGTCAGCTCACCCGCATCCCGTACTTGCCGCAGCTGCACATTCCCGCGCGAGGTCAGCTCGATATTGCCGTCGCCGAGTTCTTCGGCGGCCGCCGCCAACACCTGCAATTGCTCCGGCTCGAGCCGTCCACCGGGCACCCGGATGCGCGCCAGTGGTCCGTCGGCGGCCTCATGCAGCCGCAGCACCCCGGGGCAGGAATCCGATTCAGTGCGCGCCATGATCCGCCCAGTTTACGGGGCGGCGCAGGTGGCTTCGGATCGGCGGTGCGCCGGGCCATCAGCTCCCTCAACCGCCGGCGACGTCCTCAGTGGAGCGGCGGTTGCGTCCAGTAATGCGCCTGCTCGGCCAGTAATGCGCCCTCAGCTGTTGACGCAATCAATTGGTTGCCATACTATTGCAACCAACAAGTTGCTACTCAAGGAGGAAGTCATGGGTTTTCCTGATCGGATCGAGCGGACGGTCGAGTTGGCGCATCCACCGCAGAAGGTGTGGGCGGCGATTACCACGGCGGAAGGGCTCGGCACGTGGTTCGGTAACGAAGCGCGGATCGATCTGCGCCCTGGAGGTGAGGCCTGGATGCGATGGGACGAGGGTGATCGTCAGGATCTGCGGGTCGAGCGGGTGGAGGAGCCACGGATATTCGGATTCACTTGGCCGATCTACGGATTGGCCGCCGACGACCCGCGACGCACTTACGTGGAGTTCACGTTGGAGCCGGTGGGGACCGGTACGCGGCTGACGGTTGTCGAAACCGGATTCGCCCAACTCGACGGCGAGGCGCACAAGACCGCGCATTCGGGCAATGTCGACGGGTGGATGAAGGAACTCGGTGAGCTGGTGACCTACCTCGATGCTGCCTGAGAACGAGGCGATCGCCGAACAGGTATTCGTCGCGCTGGCCGACCCGAGCCGGCGCGCGATCCTGGCGGAGCTGGCGTCGGGCGGGCCCGCGACGGCCACCGATCTGGCGGCCCGTCTGCCGATCACCCGCCAGGCGATCGCGAAACACCTTGCGCTGCTTTCGGAGGCCGGGTTGGTGACTGCCGAGCCGGGGGAGCGGCGCCGGGTGCGCTACCGGTTGCATTCGGCGCCCATGCGGGTGGCGCAGCAATTCCTGGCAGCGCTCGCCCGCGACTGGGACGGCAGGCTCGATGTATTGAAGCACCATCTCGATCGAGCCTGAGACTGATCGGGTACTGCCTGAGATGGAGACGTGTCGTCGTGGGAATGCTCAGCATTGACAACGTGTTCGAGTATTCCCGTTCAGAAGCCGTTGCCACACTCGGCTGACGTGGCAGCAGGAGCTGTCGACACGTTCCTGACGGCCTAGCGTGCCCGGTCGAGAATCAAGCGGGCGAGGGCGTCGGGGTCCTCGAGCATCGCCATATGCCCTACTCCGCGAAGGTATTCCAGCGTGGCACCCGGCACCGCCTCGTACTGATGCGCCGATGCCGGGTCCCACCGGGGGTCGGAATCTCCGAAGATCACGAGGAGGGGTTTTCCGGTGTCGATGAGGCGCTGGGGGACCGTCCGCTCGGCGATGTAGTCGACGTAGGAGGCGAGAATCGCGCGGAAAGCTCGATACGACGTTCTTCGCATATCGGCCACGGCGCTGTCGGGCACCGTGATCGTGCCCGCCGCGGTCGCTGCCAGCCCGCGGCGGATCATCGAGTCGGTACGAATCGCCCACACGAGCGGACCGAACGGCGGTGAGGAGAGCATCCGGATGATCGCCGGTTCGGGGAGAAGCGCCGCGTGACTCGGCCCCGTACTGACCAGAACCAGCTCGCCGACCAGGTCCGCACGACGCTCCACGAGGGCGGTAGCGATGTACCCTCCGCTGGAATGGCCGACCACCGTCAGATTTCGGATGCCGAGCTCATCCAACACCGCCGCGGTCCGATCCGCCTGCTGCGCAACGGCATACGTCGATGCCGGCGTAGACCGGCCGCATCCCGGAAGGTCGATCGTGATCACGCGGTACTTGGTGGCGAGTGACGGCACCACCGGTGCCCACATCGAACCGGTTGCGCCCGAGCCGTGGATGAGGAGCATGGGCGGTGCCGCGGGATGCCCGTCAATGGCGACATGTAATCCATGGATTGTCATGTCAGCACGTGTCCGGGTGGGACTCGATTCGCTCATACCGACAGCTTCGTCGCGGGATCGTCACGCCGTATTGGACGAATGTCACGCTATCGTGCTCCGGCTAGCCTGGGAGGCATGATCGCAACGGGCCGATGGGACTGGAGTCGGGTCGACGTCACCGTCCCGGTTCGACCATCGACTCCGGGAGTCCGGATGGCGGGCTTCCGGTACCACGACGCAGCCCCCGTTGACATCACGATGATCCCGCATCCCTTGGTCACACTCCTGCTCGATCTCAGCGAGCACGGGGTCGCCTACGACGTTCTCGGGCGCCCGGCCAAGGGAAACGCGATCGTCGGCCTACATGCCGGCCCCGTGCGCATCAGCAGTGCAGGGGTCGGCGAGGTCCTGCAGATCCGCATGTCACCCGTCATCGCCGCAGCGATTCTCCGGGACTCCGACATCATCGGCGGCGCCGTGATACCGCTGCCGGAACTGTGGGGCAGGCGCGTCGCCACCTTGACCGAGCGACTCCGTTCGACGCCGTCGTGGGACGACCGATTCGCCCTCGCAGCCACGTTCCTTCGAAGCCGGGTACCTCGCCGATTCGGTGTCGCACCCGAGATCGCGTACGCCTGGGACCAGACCGTCCGCACCAGAGGCCGGCTCCGCATCGAGGCCCTCGCCGCAGAGACCGGCTGGACCCGCCAGCGGCTCTGGTCTCGCTTCCGGGCACATCTCGGAGTCTCGCCCAAGCATGCGTCCGAACTCGTCCGCTTCGACCATGCCGCCCATCTGCTGGCAGCAGGGCGCCTGCCTGCCGATGCCGCCGTCGAGGCCGGCTATGCCGACCAATCCCATCTGCACCGCCGAACAAAGGCGATGACCGAGATGACCCCGGCAGCCGTCGCGAGGGCGCCGTGGCTCGCGATCGACGAAGTCGCCTGGCCGGCAACCTGATCCCCGCGAATCCGGAACACCCCCCCAGCGGGCGCCGGGGTAGCGGTTTATCCCCAGGTGGCCTGGTCGGGCACTGTCGAGCTGAACACCACGTAGAAGAAGTGGCCGGCCATCAGTTCGTTCATATCGTGCCAGCGGCCCCACGGATCGCGCTGATAGTAGTTCTCCATCCCGGTGCCGTCGTCGAAGCAGACGATGCCGCCGGTGCCGAACGGGCTCCAATAGACGTCGGTGCCCGGACGTGGCGCGTCGAGCGGCGTGCGGAACTTGTGGCTGCACGGCGTGATCACCGGGTTGTAGATGGACGGCTGGGCAGCGGCTGCCGGGGCGAAAGCGGTGAGTCCCGCGGCGGTGATCGCGGCGGCGGCAAGCCCTCGGCGGACGGTGGAACGCATCTATTCTGCTCCTCACTGGGCGGAAAGGGTTCGTTCTCCTGTGTCGGCAAATATGTAGCTACCGTTACCTGCTCGGTGCCGGGGTGGCCGACGCACCGATTGGCATCCTTGCGCATCGCCGCCGGCGCCGTACGCGGAGTCGCCCGGATCGGGCGAGTTTCAGTGCGTGCCGTGACTATGAGGGTGGCTCACCAGGTGAGAACCGGCTTGACGACGAGGCCCGCGCGTTGATCCTCGAGTGCGGTACCGATCTCGGTGTGCGGATAACGGGTGACGAGCCGGTCCGCGGGTAGCAGGCCACGCGCATGCAGGCCCAGCAGGTGGGGGATGAACTCGCCCGGCACCGCGTCACCCTCCAGGCAGCCGCGAATCGTCTTGCCGTACAGCACGATATCGCTGATGTCGACCGGCGGTGTGCCTGTGCCGAGCCCGACGGCCACCACCGTCGCGCCCGTTGTGAGAGCGGCGACGGCATCGCCGAGGACGCTCGCGACGCCGGTCGTGTCGAGTGCGTGGGTCGCGCCGCCACTGGTCAGGTCGCGGATTGCGGGGGTGGTGGGAAACTCGGCGGGGTCGATGGCGGCGTCGGCGCCCAGTTCGCGGGCCAGTTCGCGGCGCGCCGCAGAGGTCTCCACGACGGCGACGCGAACATCGGGCATCGTCCGTGCGGCGAGCAGCGCCGCCATACCGACCGCGCCCGCACCGTAGATCGCCAGCCAGGAGCCCGGCTCTGGACGCAAGACGTTGAGGACCGCGCCCATGCCGGTTTGGAATCCGCAGCCGAACGGCGCCGCCACGGCGGGATCTATCGCGGAATCGATGACGATAGTGTTGTCTTCGGCAGCGAGGGCGTACCCCGCGAAACTCGACTGCCGGAAGAACCCGTCCAGCACCGGCGCACCATCGACGGTCACCCGCGGCCTGTCGTGGGCGCGTCGCCCGAACTGGTTCAACGCGTTCGCGCGACGACAGTAGGCGGGACGTCCGGCCCGGCAGTTAACGCAGTCACCGCAGTGCCGGAACGTCAGCACCACATGATCGCCCGGCTGGACCGCACTCACTCCCGGCCCGACTGCTTCGACAACGCCCGCACCTTCGTGGCCCAACAGCACGGGTCGGTCGATGGCACCCGCCCGCCGGCTCACCAGATCGGTATGACACACACCTGCTGCTGCGATGCGCACCAGGACCTCACCGGCGCGCGGCTCGTCGATATCGACCGTCTCGACGGTGAACCCCGCCGACGGGTCACGCGACACGACAGCGCTCGTGCGCATCAGGACACCCGTTCCAGCAGGAAGTAGAAATGCTCGCCGCGCGAGAGCACCAGCTCGGGCCGCCCGTTCATGATGCCCATCAGAGTGGTGTCGTCGAGCCATTTGAAATGGTCGAACACCGCGCGCCCGTCGTAGACCATCGTCGCGGTGACCTCGCCGCGGAATTCGATATTCCACAGGGTCGCTTCGCCCTGGCCGAGTTCGACATTCGAGAACAGAGTGCCGTCCTCGGCGCGGCAGATGAGCGGTTTGGCGTCGTCGAGGGCAAGGAACGTCTTGCCGTACCAGCGGCTGGCCGGCAGCGCCCGGCACAGCGGGTGGCCGGTCTGGAAGGCGCCGCCACGCCATTCGCCGAGGATGTCCTCGGCACGCGCGGGCCGCAGCCTGCCCCACAGCTCGTCCAGTTCGGCGACCGAGACACCCTCGGTTCGATCCCTCAGTTCCTGCCACCGTGCGGTCATCGTGTCCTCGTCTCGCCGAGCGTCCAGAACCAATTGGTTCGGGAACGACCATAGTGCCGAACCAGATGGTTCGGCAAGATACGATTCGGCCATGCGTGCGGCAGGTGAGGCGACCCGGGAGCGGATTCTCGCGGCGGCGAAGGCGGAGTTCGCGCAGTTCGGTATCGCCGGGGCGCGGATCAATCGCATCGCCGCGTCCGCCCGCGCCAGCAAGGACCGCCTCTACGCCTACTTCCCCGGCAAACGCGAGCTTTACGCCGCCGTCACCGAGCGCTGGACCGGCGAAACCACCACCGAGACCGCGCTACGCGCCGACGACATGCCCGGTTACGTGGGCCGGCTGTTCGACCACTTCGTCGCCAACCCCGACAACGCCCGCCTACAGGCCTGGTCGGAGCTCGAGCCCGCCGAGGACGAGGACCTCACCCAGGCCGTCCGCCGTGCCATCGACCCGAAACTCGCCGAACTGCGCCGGGGGCAGCAGAAGGGCCTGATCACGGCCGATATCCCGGCACCTGCCCTGTTACGGATGCTCACCGATCTAGCCCGAACGACCGCCATGCACGCCGTCCTCGCCGAACGACGCGCAGGTAGTGATCGGTTGGCTGTCCAGCGAGCGGCCACCGTGCTCGCCGCCCAGCGCCTCGTCGCGCCGTAGCGGGCCGCCGCCGCGCACGCACGTGCCTCGAGGGGCGGCGCCCGTCAGCAACCCGACCGGGTCGCTGTGTGGAAAAGTGGACGTGGCTCGTGAATTCGGCCAGGTAGGTGCCGACCACGAGCCCTGATGAGTACGGAGCTAGGAGCGGCTTGGTGGAAACGACGTTCGATGTGGCTGGGCTGGTGGGGCATCGCTATCGCGTGGATGACTACTACGAAGTGGGCCGGGAGAAGATCCGCGAGTACGCGCGAGCCGTGCAGGATTTCCATCCGGCGCACTGGGCCGAGGACGCTGCCCGTGAGCTCGGATACGCGGGCTTGGTCGCGCCGACCACCTTTCTGTCGACCGCCGCGATGTTGGCCAACCGCAAACTCTTCGACACGGTCATCACCGGCTACGACGTGGTCGTGCAGACCGATCAGGTCTTCGAGATGTACCAGCCTGTTGTCACCGGTGACCGGTTGATCAGCGATGTCGAAATCTCGGCGGTTCGCAGCATCGCGGGTAAGGACCTGATCACCGTCACCAACACCTTCACCGACCACACCGGCGCCGTTGCGCAGATCATGCATACGACGGTCGTCGGCATCACCGGCGAGGACATCGACCCAGACGTCGGTGACGCGATCGAACGCGTGGTGATGCACGGTCTCGACACGACCTCTCGAACAACGGCAACGCCCGCGCAGAGTGCGGCGATCCCGGTTTCCGAGACCGGCCCACACCTTTCCCCGACCTCGCAGACGCGTGTTCCGCGTACCGCGGTCCGACTCGAAGACATCGCCGTCGGTGACGAGCTTCCAGCCCGGGTCGTGCGGCTGACGCGAGGCGACCTGGTGAATTACGCCGGAGTCTCCGGCGATGCGAACCCGATCCACTGGCACGACCAGGTCGCCGCGCTCGCGGGCCTTCCCGATGTGATCGCACACGGCATGCTCACCATGGGCCTGGGGGCGGGATTCGTCACCGAGTGGCTCGGTGACCCGGGCGCGATCACCAGGTACGGGGTCCGGTTGTCGAACTACACAGTCGTCGAAGCCGCCGCCGCTGGGAGCGTCGAGTTCACCGGTCGGATCAAGTCGGTCGACCCCGAGACCGGGACCGCTGTCGTCGTTATCGTCGCGAAGTCGGGGGGACGCAAGATCTTCGGGCTCGCGACCGCTGAGGTTCGTCTCGGATAGGCGCCGGGACAGGCACCCGTACAGCAGGCACACAGCTGCGGCTATGGGAGTTCGACTGGGAGCTCGACACCAGCATGACCTGACCGGGTCGCCGTTCTTGTCGACAACCGCGAGGCGCATCATCGAACACACGCCGACCCACAGGAGGAATCGTGGAGACCACTCGTATCGTGCTCGCGTCCCGTCCGGTCGGTGCGCCGCAGCCGGAAAATTTCCGCACCGAAACGGTCGAGCTGCCCGCGCCTGGCGAAGGGCAGGTACTGCTCGAGACGCTGTACCTGTCGCTGGATCCGTACATGCGTGGACGGATGAGCGACGCACCGTCCTACGCGCCCCCGGTGGCGATCGACGCGACGATGGTGGGTGCCACCGTGTCCAGGGTGCTGGAATCGCGCGACACTGCGGTGCGGCCCGGCGATATCGTGCTCGGTTACGGCGGCTGGCAGTCGCATTCGGTGGAACCGGCGGCGTATCTGCGCACGCTCGATCCGCAGCGAGCGCCGGTCACCACGGCGCTCGGTGTGCTCGGGATGCCCGGGTTCACCGCCTACGCGGGCCTGCGCAATATCGGTAAACCGTCGGCGGGTGAGACGGTCGTGGTGGCCGCGGCGACGGGGCCGGTCGGGTCGGCGGTCGGGCAGCTCGCGAAGCTCGAGGGTGCCCGTGCCGTCGGGATCGCCGGCGGTCCAGAGAAGGTCCGGTTGCTGACCGAGAAGTTCGGCTTCGACGCCGCCATCGACCACCGCGCCGATGACTTCGCCGAGCAGCTGGCCGCGGCCACCCCGGACGGTATCGACGTGTACTTCGAGAACGTCGGTGGTGCGGTCCTGGACGCGGTGCTGCCGCGACTCAACAGCTTCGCCCGGATCCCGGTGTGCGGACTCGCCGCCGCCTACAACGCGACCGAACTGCCGCCCGGTCCCGACCGGCTCGGTCTGCTCATGGGGTTGATTCTGCGCAAGAGCCTCACCGTCCGCGGCTTCATCCAAACGGAGTTCGCGCCGACCCAGATGGCGGAGTTCCTCGACCACGGTTCCCGCTGGGTCGCGGATGGGCGGCTGGCCTACCTGGAGGACATCGTGGACGGACTCGACCAGACGGTGCCCGCATTCCAGGGTCTACTCGTCGGCAAGAACGTCGGAAAGCTGCTGGTGCGGGTCGCCGAATAGGGTGCGCCCGCCCCGGTCGATGCGGGCGCCCCTCGCCCGGCGCGGTAGCATCCGGATGCTCGGCGGGCGATGAGGAAACCGGTGAAAATCCGGTGCGGTCGCGCCACTGTGAACAGCCAGACCCTCTCCGGCGAGCGATAACCCGTTGGGCGCGTCACCCGAGGAAGGTCTCACCCGTGATCCTGCTGCTGTCCACCTCCGATACCGATCTGCTGAGCGCGCGCGCCAGCGGTGCCGACTACCGGTGGGGTAATCCGGCGCGGCTGCTGGTGGAGGACCTGCCCGCGTTGCTCGACGGTGCCGAGCTCGTCATCGTGCGCATCCTCGGCGGTAAGCGGGCGTGGGAAGAGGGGCTGGAGGCGGTCCGAGCCAGCGGCGTGCCGATGGTGGCGCTCGGCGGCGAGCTCGCACCCGATGCCGAGCTGATGGAATGTTCGACGGTCCCGGTCGGCGTCGCTGCCGACGCGCACAACTACCTCGCCGCCGGCGGTTCGCAGAATCTGCGGCAGCTGCACAACTTCCTGTCCGATACGGTGCTGCTCACCGGTCACGGCTTCGAGCCGCCGGTGCAGCTGCCCAGCTGGGGTGAACTCGAGCGCGACGCCGCCGAGGTCGACGGTCCCACCGTCGCGGTCATCTACTACCGCGCCCAGCACCTGGCAGGCAACACCGCCTACATCGATGCACTCTGCACCGCCATCGAACAGGCCGGTGCCCGCCCGCTGCCGCTGTACTGCGCTTCCTTGCGCACGGCGGAGCCGGAACTACTGAACACCCTGCGCGGTGCCGACGCTCTGGTCGTCACCGTGCTGGCGGCGGGTGGCACGAAACCCGCGACCGCGTCCGCCGGTGGTGACGACGAGGCTTGGGATGTGGGTGCCCTCGCCGAACTCGACGTGCCGATCCTGCAGGGTCTGTGCCTGACCAGTGGCCGCGAGCAGTGGGAAACCAATGACGACGGCCTGTCTCCGCTGGATGTGGCGACCCAGGTCGCGGTGCCGGAATTCGACGGCCGCATCATCACCGTCCCGTTCTCGTTCAAGGAATTCGACGCCGACGGACTGTCCACCTACGTCCCCGATCCGGAGCGGGCCGCCCGTGTGGCGGGCATCGCCACGCGTCACGCGCGACTGCGCCACATCCCGGCCGCCGAAAAGCGGCTGGCGCTGATGCTTTCGGCCTATCCCACCAAGCACGCCCGCATCGGCAATGCTGTCGGCCTGGATACCCCCGCCAGCGCGATCCGGTTGCTCACCGAGTTGCGTGCCGCCGGTTACGACCTGGGGGATCCGGCCGAGATTCCCGGTCTCGACAACCGCGACGGCGACGCATTGATCCACGCGCTCATCGCGGCGGGCGGCCAGGACCCCGACTGGCTCACCGCCGAACAGCTGGAGGGCAACCCGATCCGCATCGGCGCGGCCACCTACACCGCATGGTTCGAATCGCTGCCGCAGGATCTGCGTGAGGCCGTCGTCGAAGCATGGGGCCCGCCGCCCGGCGAACTGTACGTCGACCGTTCCGGCGATCCTAAGGGCGAAATCGTCATCGCGGCATTGCGTTTCGGCAATGTCGTGTTGATGGTGCAGCCGCCACGCGGGTTCGGTGAGAACCCCGTCGCCATCTACCACGACCCCGACCTGCCGCCGAGCCATCACTACCTGGCTGCCTACCGCTGGCTGTCGGCATCCGAGACGGCGGGCGGTTTCGGCGCCGACGCCATGGTGCACCTGGGCAAACACGGCAACCTGGAATGGCTGCCCGGCAAAACGCTCGGCATGTCCGCCTCCTGCGGCACCGACGCGGCCCTCGGCGATCTGCCGCTGATCTACCCGTTCCTGGTCAACGATCCGGGCGAGGGCACCCAGGCCAAGCGCCGCGCCCACGCCACCCTGGTCGATCACCTGATCCCGCCGATGGCGCGCGCCGAGAGCTACGGCGACATCTCGCGACTGGAACAACTGCTCGACGAGCACGCCAACATCTCCACCCTCGACCCGGCGAAGCTGCCCGCGATCCGTCAGCAGATCTGGACGCTCATGCGTGCGGCGAAAATGGATCATGACCTGGGCCTGGCCGAACGCCCGGACGAAGAAGTCTTCGACGACATGCTGCTGCACGTCGACGGCTGGCTGTGTGAGATCAAGGATGTCCAGATCCGCGACGGCCTGCATGTGCTCGGTCAGGCGCCCGAGGGCGAAACCGAGGTCGATCTGGTGCTGGCCATGCTGCGGGCGCGGCAGCTGTGGGGCGGGGAACGGAATGTGCCCGGCTTGCGGGAAGCCTTGGGGCTGGACGAATCCGGTAGCGAGGTTCGCGAGCGGGTCGATGTCGTCGAGGGCCAGGCGCGTGGGCTGGTCGCGGCATTGCAGGCGGCGGACTGGGCGGCCGATGCCGTCGACGGGATTGTCGATGAATTCGCCGACACGATCTCCGGCGGGCAGTCGTCCCAGCAGATCGACGCGAGTGCACCGGCGTCGGCCGAGACGGAGTCCGGCACGCGCACAACCGGTTCGGACGCAGACCCGGCCGCCGAACAGCCGTCCACTCCTGCGTTGCGGTTCGAGGCCGTGCGCGACGTACTACGTTTCGCCGCGACCGAGGTGGTGCCGAGGCTGCGCGAGACCGGTATCGAGATCGACCGCGTGCTGCACGCTCTCAACGGTGGTTTCATCCCGGCGGGGCCCAGTGGCTCTCCGCTGCGCGGGCTGATCAATGTGCTGCCGACGGGCCGCAATTTCTACTCCGTCGACCCGAAGGCCGTTCCCTCGCGCCTGGCGTGGGAGACGGGCCAGGCGATGGCGGATTCGCTACTCGAGCGCTACCTGGCCGATCACGGCGAATACCCGCGCTCGGTGGGTCTTTCGGTCTGGGGGACCTCCGCCATGCGGACCTCCGGCGACGACATCGCCGAAGTCCTCGCGCTGCTCGGTGTGCGGCCGGTGTGGGATGAGGCCAGCCGCCGAGTCACTACGCTCGAGGTGATCTCGCTCGAGGAACTCGGCCGCCCCCGCGTCGACGTGACCGTGCGGATCTCCGGCTTCTTCCGCGATGCGTTCCCGCACGTGCTCGCCCTGCTCGACGATGCGGTGCGCCTGGTGGCCGCTCTCGACGAGCCCGCCGAGTCGAACTACGTACGCACGCACGCCCAGGCCGACCTCGCCGACCACGGCGACCAGCGCCGCGCCACCACCCGCATCTTCGGTTCCAAACCCGGCACCTACGGCGCGGGCCTGCTTCAGCTCATCGACTCCAAGAGCTGGCGCACCGACGACGACCTCGCGCAGGTCTACACCACCTGGGGCGGCTACGCCTACGGCCGCGACCTCGACGGCGCCCCCGCCGCCGACGATATGCGCACCGCGTACCGCCGGATCACCGTGGCCGCCAAGAACACCGACACCCGCGAGCACGATATCGCCGACTCCGACGACTACTTCCAGTTCCACGGCGGCATGGTGGCCACGGTCCGCGCGCTCACCGGGAAGAACCCCGAGGCCTACATCGGCGACAGCACCCGCCCGGATGCGGTGCGCACCCGGACGCTGTCCGAAGAGACCTCGCGCGTGTTCCGGGCCCGCGTGGTGAACCCGCGCTGGCTCGAAGCCATGCGCAGGCATGGGTACAAGGGTGCGTTCGAGATGGCCGCGACCGTCGACTACTTGTTCGGCTATGACGCCACCACCGATGTGGTGGCGGACTGGATGTATGAGAAGTTGGCCGAAAGCTACGTCTTCGACGACGTCAATCGCAAGTTCATGGAGCAGTCCAATCCGTGGGCGCTGCACGGAATCGCCGAGCGCCTGCTCGAGGCGGCCGAGCGCAAGCTGTGGGACGCGCCGGAACAGGGCACGCTGGACCGACTGCGCCAGATCTACCTGGAGACCGAGGGCGAGCTGGAGTAGATCCCAGTAGCGGGGCGATGACGCCGGAGGTCCTTCGTCGCGCCCCGCTCTGTCGATCCGCGATGGGTGTTCGGCCTGTCTTGTGCGCCCGGGTAGCTGCCCCACTACGTCTGCGGGCGTAGCCACGGATCTGCCTCTGGGTGGATGTCGGCTACCGCATGGCGCCCTACCGTTTTCGGTATGACATGGAACGAACTGGCAACCAGCAAATATGCGCTGCTCACCACCTATAAGAAGGACGGCACGCCCGTGGGGACGCCGGTGTGGGTGGCGCCCGACGGCGACCGCATTCTGGTGTGGACCAACCAGGGATCGTGGAAAGTCAAGCGGATGCGGCGCAATCCGCAGGTGACGTTGCAGGTATGCGACAACCGCGGCCGCGCCGACGGTGGCGAGGTCCGTGCCGGGACAGCAACGATCCTGAACGCCGACAATACCGAGCACGTCCGGGATGTGGTGGCGAGCAAATACGGCATCCTCGGTGCACTCGCCATCCGCGGCCACAAGCTGCTGCGCGGCGCCGACGCTTCGGTGGGCATCGAAATCGCCGAACGCGAGGCCTGAGCCGGGATCAGCCGGATTCGGCCAGGCTGCCCGACATCCAGATGGCCGCGAGCTCGTCCAACGGCAGGTCGAGCACCTGGCTGAGGGCCACGACCGTCCCGAAGGCGGGGGAGGGCAGGCGGCCGGTTTCGATCTTGCGCAACGTCTCCGGGGAGATGCCCGCCGCGCGGGCGACGTCGACGAGATCGCGGCCGCCGCGCGCGGACCGCAATCGGGAACCGAGCCGGCGACCGGCCTCCACCTGGGCCGGAGTCAAGGGCAGACGAACCATGCGACCACCCTACGGCTGGTATTTAAATACCGCAATCTGGTATTAAAATACCGATGATGTCGATGTGGAGGTTGTGATGGTCGAGTTGAAGTCGCCCGAAGAGATCGAGCGGATGGCGGTGACGGGGCGGTTCGTCGCCGAGACGCTGGCCGAGTTGCGTGCCCGTGCGGCGGTCGGGGTGAATCTGCTGGAACTCGAGGCGGTGGTGCGCGAGCGGATCGGGCAGCGCGGCGCGCAGTCGTGCTACTGGGACTATTCGCCGTCTTTCGGTCGCGGGCCGTTCCGCAATACGGTGTGCTTGTCGGTCAACGATGCGGTGCTACACGGGCTTCCGTTCGATTACGCCTTGCGTGACGGCGATGTGTTGTCCATGGATCTCGCCGTCTCCATCGATGGATGGGTCGCGGATTCGGCGACCACGGTGGTCGTCGGCACTGCCGCCGACGAGGATCTGCGTCTGGTGCGCGCTACCGAGGACGCGCTCGCCGCGGCGATCGAGGTGGCGCTGCCGGGCAACCGGATCGGTGATATCTCCGCCGCCATTTCGGCGGTCGCATCGTCCTACGGATACCCGGTCAACACCGAGTTCGGCGGGCACGGGCTCGGGCGCACCATGCACGAGGATCCGCACGTGTCCAATGTCGGTCGCGCGGGCCGCGGTTTTTCGTTGCGGCCCGGTCTGACCATTGCCATCGAACCGTGGTTCGCCCGCACTACCGATCGCATCGTCACCGACCCTGACGGGTGGACCATCCGCTCGGCGGATGGGTCGCGCACGGCGCATTCCGAACACACGGTGGCGATCACCGAGGATGGGCCGCGGATTTTGACTCTGGTGGCGTGAGGCTGATCAGGCCTCGGACTGGTTCAACCAATCGGCCAGCGCGACGCTCGCGTTCGCTTCGGTGGCCAGTGTGGCTCGTTCCTCGTCGGTCAGCTCTACGGCGTGCAAAGCTCTGCGGTGGTTCGTCGCACGTTCCTTGTGATCCATCGCGACAGCCAGGTCGGTGAGGGCCGCCCAGGCGCGTGCCACTTCGGTGGCGGGCGCGGTGGAGGAGTATCGGCGAAGTCCCACCTCGAGCACGCGAGTCGCCGTCTCGTCGTCGTTCTTGAAATCTCGCAGAATGCGCGCATTGTCCAGCACTCGGGCCAAGCCGGTCAGTGATTTGGAGCCGCCGTACTCGAGTTCCATGGGTTCATCGTTCTGGATGTAGGTGACCCAATTGCCGTCCGGATCAATGACGCTGAACCGGGATTGTCCTGGGCGGAATCGGGTGATCCGCGGTTCGCCTTTGACCGGGATCTTGCCGTAGTGCGCACGCAACGACGTGGTGAGTGTGCGGTGCCGCTCGGCAATGTCGTCGACCATGACCAGGCAGCCGGACCAGTCCTCGGGAAAACTCCCTTTGCCTTGCGGCGCGGCGAAATGCAGCGCGCAACCGTGGGCTTCGACCGCCCCGTAGACGTACGGACGTGTCTGTTCGTAGGTGACCTTGTAGCCGAGCGCCCGGTAGAACTCGAGCGTTCGGGGCAGATCGGCGGTGGGGAGCACGGGGACGGCGATATCGCCCATTTCGGAGCCTCCGTAATCAAGTTTGACTACCCGAGTTTAGGAGTGGCGCGGGGCGGAAGTCAAACTTGACTACTCATTTCCGGATGAAGGGCCGAGCGACATGCGCTCGGCCCTCGATCTCCTTGTGTACGCGGTTCGACGGTGGGTATCACCGACGGCCTGTTCAGACTCCTGCGCCGATGAATCCGCCGATCACGGCGCCGATCGCGCATCCGATCACGGCACCGAAGCCGAAGAACCAGATGCCGATGACGATGCCGATGAAGCAGCCGATGGCGATGCCTGCGGCGATGGTTCCGGCGTTACCGATCGACTGCAAGGCGACTGCCTCCGGAGAGGTCGACGCGCCGGATGCGGGGCCGGCGGTCGGCGTCAGCGTCAGGACGGTGCCGCTGCGGTCGACGGCCGGAGTCACCTCGAAGCTCTGACCCGTCTGCATGCGCAGGGTGGTCGGGATCGAGCCGGCAACGGTGCCGTCCGCGGCTCTCACCGTGACCACGCCCGGGGTCATCTCGAAGGTTCCCGCCGCCAGCGTGACCGTCGCGCTGGAATGGTCGGCGGCCAGGGTCGTCGTATAGGCGACCGGTCCGCTGACCGACGTAAAGCTGGGGCCTGCTGCCACACCTGCCTGACCTTGTGCGGTGGCGGTGGCTATAGCGGTGGCGGCGATGGCCATGATCGCCGTGGCCACCAATTTCCTGATAAACATCGTTGTTCCCATCATCCTGCCAATTCCATTGGCGTTCCCCCGACGAACGACAGTGGATACAAATAATTGTCGCGCTTGCTGTGAAAGTCGTCTATACTGCACGACCCGCTCGGACTACCTTGTACATGATCAATTCTTGGCGATAGGCAGAATTCTGAAATCACCAATATTCGATTGGCTCAGAATTGATAAAGCCATTTCGTGTGGCGATGTCGGCGATGGCTCCGGGTCGTGGAGATCAAGTTTGACTACCATGCTCGAGGTGGGTGCGCGGTAGGAGTCGGACCCGGAGCGGAGGCGAATCGTGTCGGCGGTACGACTGCTGGTCCTCGGGGTGCTGCGCAGGCAGCAACCCTCGCACGGGTACGCGGTGCGGCAGGAGCTGCTGTCGTGGCGGGCCGATACCTGGACCAACGTCAAGCCCGGGTCGATCTATCACGCGCTCAAACAGTTGACCCAGGAAGGCAAGTTGCGGGCGCTCGGAACTGAAGACAGCAGCCGGGGCCCGGGACGGACGATGTTCGAACTCACCGAATCCGGCGAGGAAGAATTCGGCGCGCTGCTGGACGCGGCGCTGATCAGCGTCGATATGGAAGAGCTTGGCGCGGCCATCGCGTTCATGGACGTATTGCCGCGCGCCCACGTCATCGATAGATTGCGCGAGCAACGGCGCCTCAGCCGAGAGATGCGTGACGACCTGCTGGCGATGGTCCCGGAATTCCCCGGCCGCCACGAAGCCCCGCACTTCACCGACCTGCTGGAACTGTGGAGTGGGGTGTTCGAGAATCTGTCCGGCTGGACCTCCGGTGTGCTGGCGCGGCTGGAGGCGGGCGAGTACCGCATGGCCGACGACCGCTGACTCGATCGCCTACGGTAGTGGCATGACCGATGCGCTCACCGCTGTCGAAAAGGCCGAATATGTCCTGCTGACGACCTTCCGCAAAGACGGAACACCCGTCGCGACACCGCTGTGGGCCGCCGCAGACCAGGGAAAGATCTTCGTCTGGACCGTCACCGACAGTTGGAAGGTCAAGCGCCTGCGCCGCAACTCGTCGGTCACCATGCAACCGTGCAACGCGAAAGGCAGCCCCCGCGGCGCCGTCGTCCGCGGCACGGCCCGCATCCTCGACCCCACCGAAACCGACAACGTCCGCCGCCTCCTCCGCAAGAAGTATTTCCTGCTCGGCCCCCTCGTCATCCTCGGCAGCAACCTCCGCCGCGGCAAATCCGGCACGATCGGCATCGAAATCGTCCCCACCGCCTGAAGTTACCGGCGGCCGCGCTACGGCGCGGCCGGTGCCGTGGTCCCCATCCGCGACCAATCGACCTCCAATTCGCCCTTCTCGGCGATGATCTGCTCCCACCAGTCACGATGCGCGACGTACCAGGCGACCGTCTCGGCGATTCCAGTCTCGAACTCGTGCACCGGCCGCCACCCCAGCTGCGTCTCCAACTTGGCGGGATCGATCAGATACCGCCGGTCGTGATTCGGCCGATCGGGAATGTGGGCGATCCATTCGTCTGGATCCAACCCGAGCTCGGTGACCACTCGGTGCGCGAGGTCGAGATTGCTGATCTCATGGCGCGCGCTGATATCGAAGATCGGCAACAGTCCCGGGTCGGTCCCCGCGGCATCGGGAACCGGTCCGAGTTCGGCATGCAGAATCCGATGCACTGCCGCACAGTGATCGGCGACGTGCAACCAGTCGCGCCGCTGCAACCCGTCACCGTAAACGGGCACCTTGCGCCCACGCAGCACATTGGTCACCGCAAGGGGAATCAGCTTCTCCGGGAGTTGGTACGGCCCGTAGTTGTTGGCGCAGTGCGTCATCCGGATATCGAGCTCCGGGTAGGTGCACATGTAGGCACGCACGATCTGATCACCGGCCGCCTTCGCCGCCGAGTACGGCGTCTTGGCATTGAGCGGGCTACGTTCGGTGAACGACGCCTCATGCGCGGGCAGTTCGCCGTAGACCTCGATCGTCGAGACGTGCAGATGCGTGCGCACACTTGCGCGGCGGCTGCATTCGGCCAGCACCTGCGCGCCGAGCGCGTTGCTGCGCATGAACGCCGACGGATCGAGGATCGCTCGATCGTTATGTGATTCGGCGGCGAAGTTCACCACGAACTGTGGTGCGTACCGTCGATACAGCTCCGCCATCGCCGTGGGGTCGGCGATATCGGCGCATTCGAAACTGATGCGATCGCGGACCGGATCGAGGTTGGCGAGGTTGCTCGCGAAGCCGAGGTGATCGACCGCGACGATCTCGGCGTCCGGCTCCCATTCGGCCAGCAGATGCACGTAGTTGGCGCCGATGAACCCGGCCGCGCCGGTGACCAGGTAGACCGTGCCCACTACGTCGCCTGGCTGACCGAGGACATGTGGAAGTCGGGGATGCGGAGTGGGGGCATGGCGGTTCGGGTGAACCAGTCCTTCCATTCGCGGGGCAGGGTGAGGGTGGTCGCGCCGGCTTCGGTGGTGCGGCGGAGCAGGTCGAGGGGGCTTTCGTTGAAGCGGAAGTTGTTGACCGCGGCGGTCACTTCGCCGTTTTCGACGAGGTAGACGCCGTCGCGGGTGAGGCCGGTGAGCAGCAGGGTGGCCGGGTCGACCTCGCGGATGTACCACAGGGTGGTGAGCAGCAGGCCGCGTTCGGTGCGGGCGATCATCTCGTCGAGGGTGGCGCCGGTGCCACCGGCGAGCAGTAGATTCTCGCCGGGAACGGTGGTGGGGGCATCGAATTCGGCGGCTGTGGCGCGGGGATAGACCAGCGATTCGATCACGCCCTCGCGCAACCAGTCCACGCGCTGCGCGGACAGGCCGTTGTCGAATACCGACAGCGCCTCCGAGGAGGCAGGCGTCGCGACGAACGGGCGGTATTCGAGTCCGCTCGCGCTCGGATCCGAATACAAGGTCAGCGGAATATCGGTGAGCCGCTCACCGATCCGGGTGCCACCTGGGCGCGACAGCGCGGTGTGGCCCTCGTGTGCGCCGCGACCGTCCATCGTCCAGGCCAGATAGATCATCAGATCCGCGACCGCCGACGGTGGCAGCAGCGTCTCGTACCGGCCCGCGGGCAGCTGGACTCGCCGCGCCGACCAATCCAGCCGGCGCGACAGTTCCGCCAGCAGTCCTGGCGTGTCCACGTCGGTGAAATCGCCGGTGCCCACACCCACCCACGCGCTGGCCAGATCGGCGCCCGCACCACGCTTTCCGTTGATCTCCACCGACCCGGTGGGCTGCACGTAGCGACGGCGCAGCCCGGTGGTTGTACCGAGCCAGGTGGTGTGCATCTGGTGATGGGCGAAACCGTAGAGCGTGTCGGCGCCGTCGAACCCGTCGGCCAGGTCGGCAGCCAATCCGGTGAACACTTCGATCCCGGTCCGGCCGGGCTCTCCGGCCCACTCCTCGGGATCGGCGAAACCATCGGCCTCCAGCAGCGGCATCGCATCGCGCGCAGGCTCGGCGGTGCGGGCCGCCTCCTCGCTGGCACGCACCACGGCCTCGATATCCGCACCGTCGACGCTGGTGGCGGTGACGCTGCCGACGCGCGCGGTGTTCGGGCCGTCCCGGAACACCGACACCATCGCCCACTGCCGCGACACCGATGACCCGTTGGTGGTCATCGAATTGCCCGCCCAACGCAGTGACGCCTCATGCGCGTCGGTGACGATCACCATCGCCTCGTCGGCCTTCGACAACGCCAATGCCTGTTCAACGGCCGCCCCACCCGGCAGAATCGCCGCGCCGGTCACCTTCACTGCCCCGCCTCCGTCCGCGTGTTGAGAACATTGATGCCGCGCACCAGAATCGACGGGCAGCCGTGACTGACCGCCGCCACCTGACCCGGCTGTGCTTTACCGCAGTTGAACGCACCGCCGAGCTGCCAGGTAGACGGCCCGCCCACCGCCTCCATCGCGCCCCAGAAGTCGGTGGTGGTGGCCTGGTAGGCGACATCGCGCAGCTGCCCGTCCAGCTCGCCGTCGCGGATGCGGAAGAACCGCTGCCCGGTGAACTGGAAGTTGTAGCGTTGCATATCGATCGACCAGCTCTTGTCGCCGACGATGTAGATGCCATTCTCGACGCGGGAGATGAGCTCATCGGTGCTGGTGTCGCGCTGCTGGTCCGGTTGCAGCGACACATTGGCCATGCGCTGGATCGGTACGTGGTGCGGCGAATCCGCGTAGGAGCAGCCGTTGGAACGCTCCAGCCCGAGGCGGGGCGCGAACACCCGGTCCAATTGGTAGCCGACCAGGACGCCGTCGCGCACCAGATCCCACCGCTGCCCGGCTACTCCTTCATCGTCGTAGCCGACGGTGGCCAGACCGTGCGCTTCGGTGCGGTCGCCGGTGACGTGCATGATCGGGCTACCGTAGCGCAGCGTGCCGAGGAGATCGGGAGTGGCGAACGAGGTGCCCGCGTATGCGGATTCGTAGCCGATGGCGCGGTCGTATTCGGTGGCGTGGCCGATGGACTCGTGGATGGTGAGCCACAGATTGGTCGGATCGATAACGAGGTCGGTGGGGCCCGCGACGACGCTGGGCGCCTTCACCTTCTCCGCCAGCCATTGCGGAATCCGCGCGAGTTCGCCGTCCCAGTCCCAGATTCCGTCGGCGCCGGTGACGTACTCCCAGCCACGGCCCGCCGGTGCCGCCAGCGTCCGCATCGTTTCGAACACACCGGCCGCCGAATCGACGGTGATCGCCTCGAGCTGTGGGTGCAGCCGAACCCGCTGCTGGGTGATCGAAGAACCCGCGGTGTCGGCGTAATAGGTCTGTTCCTTGACCTGCAGCACCGAGGCCGTCACATGATCGACGCCGTCGGCCGCAGCCAGCCGCTGCGAATACTCCTGCAGTAGTGCCACTTTGTCGGCGGTCGGCACAGCGAACGGATCGAGGTCATAGGCCGACACCCAGCGTGCGTCGTCGTAACGGGGTTCGGCGGCCAGCTCGACACGTTCGCGGTTGAGCGCGCGCAAAGTGGTTGCCACAGTCACCGCGCGCCGGGCGACCTCGGCGGCGGACTGCGGGGTGAGCGCAGCGTGCGAGGCGAAACCCCAGGTGCCGTCGACGATCACGCGCACCGCCAGCCCGAGTTCGGCGGAATCGGTGACCGACTCGACCCGCCCGTCGCGCAATCGAATGGATTGGGTGACGAGGCGGTGCACGCGCAGATCGGCGTGCGAGGCCCCCGCCGCGGTGGCGGCCGAGAGCGCGGCGTCGGCGAGGCTCGTCAGTGGCAGCGACGCGAATTCGGCGTCGACGCCGTGGCCTGCCCGACCGGATCCTGTGCCATCTTCGGAAGTCGCGATGCTCACCCACCACACCGTAGTCGGTGCCACCGACAGCCGCCGTCGAATACTTCCCGCGCGCAGTCGTATCGAACCGGGACGCGGTGCTCGCGCCTACCACGTCCGCGCGAGCAGATGTCGTACTGTGCCCGCGTGCCGCCTTCCGCCCTCCGCGATCGCAAACGTGAACGTACCCGCCGCGCGCTGCTCGAGGCCGCCGCCGAGCTGTTCGAGACCAGAGGCTACGAGGAAACGACCGTGGCCGATATCGCCGCCGTCGCCGAGGTGGGCACCCGCACCTTCTTCAATTACTTCGCCAGTAAGGAAGAACTGCTGTTTCCCGAACCCGACGATCGGGTCCGTGCCGCGGTCGTCGCGATCGCCGGACGACGGCCGGGGGAGCGGCCGGTGGAAGTGTTATTACGTGCACTACGCGCGGCCGGGGACAACCCCGGCGAACATCTGATCGACGATCTCGCCGCTCGCATCGCCGCACTGCGGGCGCAGGTCTCGCGCACCGTGCCCGCGGTGAGCGGCCGCGCGGCGCACGCGCAACTTCTCGCCCAGCGCGAGATCGCCAGGCAGCTACATGCCGCGTTCCCCGCCGAATTCGACGAGGTCGGCGCCGCCGCATTGGTCGGCGCGGTCGTCGGCGCGGTGTCCGGTGCGCTGACGGTGCTGTTCCAGGGCCCGCAGATCGGCATCGACGACGGCGAGCGGCTCCAGCGCAAGATCCACGAAACCACCTCCGAGGTGCTGCGCCCCTGGCTCGCCCGCGTCTGAGAGCTCTCAGCCGAACTGCTGCCAGCCCAGCCGCAACACCATCGCGATCACCACCACCAGCAGGACGACGCGGACGAATTCCGCGCCCCGGCTCAACGCCATCCGCGACCCCACCACCGCGCCCGCGACATTGCCCACCGCCATCGCCGCGCCCAAGGCCCACAGAATGTGCCCGGTCGCGCCGAAGAAGATCAGCGCGCCCACATTCGAGCCACAGTTGACGACCTTGGCCATCGCCGCGGCCCGGACGAATTCGGTGCCGAGCAAGGTGGCGAAGGTGATGATCAGGAACGTGCCGGTGCCAGGACCGAGCAACCCGTCATAGAAGCCGATCAGCCCGGCGGCCAGCGCCACCACCAGGATGAACTTGCGCCGTGTCGGCGCATGGGTGGCCAGCGTGACCCCGACCGACGGGCGCGCGGTGACGAAGATCGCCACCCCGACCAACACCACCAAGACGATCTGAATGAACAGCTCCCGATCGATGAGCGAGACCGCCGCCGCACCGGCCGCCGCCGTCACCGCCGCGATGAGCGCGGCAGGCAGCAGCACCCGCCACTGGATCGGCACCTTGCGGGAGAATGTCACCACCGCCGCGGTCGTGCCCGCCACCGCCGAGAGCTTGTTGGTCCCCAATGCCGTTTGCGGCGCGATCCCCGGCGCCACCAGCAGCAGCGTCGGCAACACGATCAGACCGCCGCCGCCGACCACGGCATCTACCCAGCCTGCCGCCGTCGCCGCGGTCAGCAGGACCGCCCAATCGGAGATATCCACGCTGGCAAGACAACCAGGGACGCGGCATCATCGGCTTTCCGGGGCGGTTCGAATACGGCGTGCCCGCCAGGAAACGCGCCGTTCCAGGTCAGCGCCGACCGCCCCCTTACGCTGAACGGCGTGCGCAGGTTCAGTTTGTGGCTTCGCGGCAAGCCGATCGTCGCCGATTCGATGCTGGCCGGTGTACTGCTCGTCCTCGATGTGCTCGGCGTGTCCGCCGCGCACAACAAGGTCTCCTATCTCGCCCTGTCGGTGCTGCTGCCGCTACCGATGATCCTGCGCCGGGTCTACCCGCGGGGCATGGCGGTGGCTATGCTCGGCTTGTCGATCACCGCCACCGCGGTCAGCTATCTGACCGAGGAGCAATCCGAGCACGTCGCGCTGATCGGGCTCGGCATCATGCTGTACACCCTGGTCGCCTACGTCGGGCGGCGCGAGGGTCTGCTGTTGCTGGTCGGCCTGGTTGTCGACACCGGGTTGTCGACGATGGCGACGGGCTTCCCGGTCGGCACCGATATGGCGTTTGTCGTCGTGTTGTACGCCCTGTGCTGGACACTCGCCGAATTCGTCGGCGCGCGCCACGCCTACGACACCGAAGTCGCCGCCCGGCTCGCGGTCGCCGATTACGACAGGGAGCGCCGTGCGCACGACGCCGTGTCGGCCGAACGCACCCGCATCGCGCGGGAGCTGCACGACGTGGTTGCCCATGCGGTGAGCGTCATCATCGTGCAGGCCGACGGCGCCAGATATGCGATGCGCCATGATCCCGACGTGGCCGAACAGGCCGTCACCACCATCGCCGCGACCGGACGCGAGGCGCTGCGCGAGTTGCGCCGCACCGTCGCCCTGCTGCGCACCGAACACGCACCCGACCAGCTGCCCCAGCACGGCACCGCCGGCCTGGCCAAGGTCGTGGAGATGATGCGCGGCACGGGCCTCGCGGTGGAGCTGGAGCTGACCGGCGAGCTCGACGAGATCGCACCGGAGATCAGCCTCGGCGTGCACCGAATCGTGCAGGAATCGCTGACCAATACGCTGCGCCACGCGGGGGCCCACCCGAAGGCCTGGGTGCGCGTGCACCGCCGCGACGACGACGTGCTGATCGAGGTCACCGACAGCGGAGGCGTGCCCGTGCAGGAACCGGCGAACCGGATCACCGGCAGCGGCCTCGGCTTGGCCGGGATGCGGGAACGAGTCGCCGTTCTGGGCGGGACCATGGACGCAGGCCGCGCCGCCGACGGCTCCTGGCGGGTACGAGCCACCATCCCGTTGATCCAGCCGGACTGATCTGCGCCGGACACTGCGAGAGCGCGCCGTGCCGGGCACTACGCTGTGGCTCGTGCCGATCACCGTTCTCGTTGTCGACGACCAGGAACTCATGCGCATGGGGCTGAAAATGGTGCTCGGCGCGCATCCCGACATCGAGGTGATCGGTGAAGCCGCCAACGGCGCACTCGCGGTGACGCAGGCGAGCGAACTGAAGCCCGACGTGGTGCTGATGGATGTGCGGATGCCCGTCGTCGACGGCGTCACCGCCACCACCCAGATCGTCGAGGCAGGCCACGGCAGCCGGGTCCTGGTGATGACGACCTTCGATCTGGACGAGCACGCGCTGGGCGCGCTGCGCGCCGGTGCCAGCGGATTCCTGCTCAAGGACACCCCGCCCGAGGACCTGATCTCGGCGATCCGCAGCGTTGCCGCTGGTGACGCGGTGGTCTCACCCAAGGTCACCAAACGTCTGCTCGACCGCATGATCAGCGAGGATCCCGGGCGCACCCGCGATCCCGGCGTGCTCGATGTGCTCACCGCACGCGAGCGCGAGGTGCTCGAGCAGATCGCCGCGGGACGTTCGAACGCCGAGATCGCCGCCCAGCTGTTCCTGTCCGAGGCGACGGTGAAAACGCACGTCGGACGGGTACTGACCAAACTCGACCTGCGCGATCGCGTGCAGGCGGTGGTGCTGGCCTACGAAACAGGGCTGGTGCGCCCCGGCGGGTGAGCTCGGCAACGGATCGGTCTCGCCGGGAGAAAATCCGGACCTGCCGACGTTGAAGGGGGTAGATCGTCCGGAAGGAACGTCATGCCCGCTGTTGTATTCCTCGCCTACCTCGTCGTCGAGATCGCCGCGTTCGTCGGCGTCGCGCAGCTGATCGGCGTCATGCCCGCCATCCTCGTGCTGATCGCGTGCTCGGCTGCGGGCATGCTGCTCATCGGCTCGCAGGGCCGCCGGGTATTCGAGCAGTTCCGCCGGGCCGGCCGTGGTGAGATCACCCCGGGCACCGCCGTCGCCGACGGCGCGCTGGTCGCCACCGGAAGCGTCTTGATGTTCGTGCCCGGCCTCGTCACGTCGGTGTTCGGCCTGCTGCTGCTCCTGCCCCCGACACGCGCCCTGTTGCGTCCGCTGGTGGCGGCGGTGACGGCGCGCCGGATGGAGCGGGTGGCTGCCCGGATGCCCTATCGCGGCGTGGTCATCGACGGCGACGACGTGGTCGACGGAGTCGTGGTCACCGAGTGGTACGACGACCCACGTCCGAGCACCCGCCCCGCCATCGAAGGCGCCTGAGTACGTCCGGCGACATCCCGGCAGTGGGGTGATCGGCACCGCACCCGCCGGTGCCCGCGCGCGGATGCGGCACTGGCAGACTGGTCGATCGTGAGTACCCAGTTACTGGTCGGCGGTCGTATCTACAGTTCCAGTTCCCCGGACGCGACCGCGATGGCGGTAACCGACGGCACCGTGGTGTGGCTGGGCGCCGACCGTGTGGGCCGGGCACTGCACCCCGACGCCGATATCGTCGATCTGGACGGCGCTTTCGTCGCGCCCGCGTTCGTGGAACCCCATGTGCACACCACAGCGCTCGGCCTGCAACTGACCGGACTCGACCTGTCCGGCGCACGCTCGCTCGAACACTGCCTCGAGCTGCTCACCACCTTCGCCGCGACCCATCACGGCGCGGTGATCATCGGTGACGGCTGGGACGAGACGCGCTGGCCGGAACAGCGGCCGCCCTCGGCCACCGACATCGATACCGCGCTCGGCGCCGATGCGGGCAGGCACGTCTACCTCTCCAGAATCGACGCCCACTCCGCGGTCGTGTCCACCGCCGTCCTCGACGCGGTGCCGGAGCTGACCGCGGCCACCGGATTCAGCAGGAGCGAACCGTTGCGCGCGCAGGCCCACCACCTGGTGCGTGCCGCCACGCTGGCCGCCCTGGACCGGGAACAGCGCGACGCCGCCCGCCGGGCCGCCCTCGATCACGCCGCCGCGCACGGCATCGCCGCGGTGCACGAATGCGCGGGCCCGGAAATCTCCGGGGTGACCGACCTGCGTGAACTGCTCGCCTTCGACCACGGCGTCGAGGTCCGCGCCAACTGGGGTCAAGCCGTAGGCAGCGCCGAGGAAGCCCGCGTGCTGGTCGCCGAACTGGGCGTGCACGCCTTGGCGGGCGACCTGTTCGTGGACGGTTCGCTCGGCTCGCGCACTGCATGGCTGCGCGAACCCTATGCCGACGCCGAAGGAACCGGACTCGGCTACCTGGACGACGCCGGGGTCGCCGCACACGTACGTGCGTGCACCGAGGCCGGGATCCAGGCCGGATTCCACGTCATCGGCGATGCCGCGATGGACGCCGTCGTCGCCGGATTCGGCACCGTCGTCGACGAATTGGGCGGCCCGGCCGTCGCCGCGCGCGGTCATCGGATCGAGCACGCGGAGATGATCGACGCCGAGCAGATCGGCAAACTCGCCGCATGGGGCGTCATCGCAAGCGTGCAGCCCGCGTTCGACGCCGCGTGGGGCGGCACCGACGGCATGTACGCCGCTCGCCTCGGCGCTGAGCGCGCCGCACGGCTCAACCCGTTCGCCGCCATGGCCTCGGCAGGCATCTCCCTTGCCATCGGCTCGGACGCGCCCGTCACCGCACTCGACCCGTGGGCCGCGGTCCGTGCCGCGGCCGAGCATCGCACCCCCGGCCATGGTCTGTCTCCTCGCGCAGCGTTCGCTGCGGCCACCAGGGGCGCATGGCGGGCAGGCGGCGTGCGCGACGGCGTCGCGGGCACGCTGGTGCCGGGTGCGCCCGCCTCCTACGCGGTTTGGGAAGCCGGTGACCTCGTCGTCGCCGCGGCCGCCGATTCCGTGCAGCGCTGGTCCACCGACCCGCGTTCGCGGGTCCCCGGCCTGCCGTCACTGGCCCCTGGCGATGCGCTGCCGCGCTGCCTGCGCACCGTGCACCGCGGAGTGACCATCCATGGCGGCTGAGCCCGCCGGTCGCGGGTCCCGTGTGACAGGCTTTCCAGGGCGTCATCCAGTGCTGATCCGTGCGGTGACGGCTGTCGTCGCCGGCGTCCTGCTGTTCGGCAGTTTCCCGCCGCGACCGTGGTGGTTTCTCGCGCCGATCGGCATCGCCCTGCTCACACTGAGCGTGCGCGGCACCGGCAAGCTGCGCGGCGGCTTCGGTTACGGCCTGCTCGCCGGCCTCGGGTTCTTCCTGCCGCTGCTGCCGTGGACCGGCATCTACGTCGGTCCGGTGCCGTGGCTCGCGCTCTCGACGGCGTGCGCGATCTATATCGGCCTGTTCGGCCTGCTGGCCCGTATGTTGAGCACGCTGCCCGGTTGGCCGCTGTGGATCGCACTGGCTTGGACGACGACCGAATGGGGCCGCTCCAGCTTCCCCTTCGGCGGATTCCCGTGGGGTCGGCTGGCTTTCGGCCAAGCCGACGGCTGGTTCCTGCCGCTGGCCGCCTACGGTGGTGCGCCTTTGGTGGGGTTCGCGGTCGCGCTGACGGGGACAGGTATCGCGGCCCTTGTCGTGGCAATCCGGCGCCCCGACGGCACGGGTGTCGCGCCCTCCGGCAGCCGACGACGTTCGGCCCTCGCCGCGGTTCTCATCGTCGCGGTCATGCCGGTAGCCGGTCTGGCGCTGCGCCCCGCGCTGCCCGGCCCTGACGAGGGCGAGGGCACCATCACCGTCGCCGCGATCCAGGGCAGCGTGCCCCGGCTCGGCCTGGAGTTCAACGCACAGCGCCGCGCCGTCCTCGACAACCACGCCCGCCGCACCGAACAGCTGGCCGACGAGGTGGCCGCCGGTCGGGCGCCGCAGCCGGATCTGGTGATCTGGCCGGAGAATTCCTCCGATATCGACCCGCTGCGCAACGCCGACGCCGCCGCGATCATCACCCGCGCCGCGCGGCGGGTGGACGCCCCCATTCTGATCGGTGCGGTGCTTGTCAACGACGACCGCACCACTACGAATTCGATGATGGTCTGGACCGAGGAGTCGGGACCCGGTCAACGGCACGACAAGCGGATCATCCAGCCGTTCGGCGAATATCTGCCCATGCGCGGGTTCTTCCGGCTGTTCTCCGATTACGCCGATCGCGCCGGATATTTCGTTCCCGGTAACGGCGACGGCACCGTGCGGGTCGCGGGTATCGACCTGGGCGTTGCCACCTGCTACGAAGTCGCCTTCGACCGCGCGTTCCGCGATTCGATGAGCGCGGGGGCGCAGTTGCTGACGGTGCCGACCAACAACGCGACGTTCGGCGACAGCGAGATGACCTACCAACAGCTGGCTATGTCCAGGGTGCGGGCGGTAGAACATGGCCGCGCGCTCGTCGTCGCGGCGACCTCCGGCGTCAGTGCCATCATCGCCGCCGACGGCTCGGTGCAGCAGCAGACCGAATTGTTCGTGCCCGCCGCCTTGGTTGCGGACCTGCCACTGCGGGAGTCGACGACGCTTGCCACCAGGCTCGGCGCCGCACCGGAATGGCTCGCGATCATTCTCACCGCCGGCGCGTTGATCGTCGTGGCAATCCGTCGGCGAACCCGTCCTCGGGGCGAGCCGACCGAGCAGTCATCTTCGCCCGGTTTATCGACGCGGCCGTCCGCCTGAGTAGCGATCCCCTAACCGGACGCCCGTTATCTGTCTGGTCCGGGCAGACAAGCGGTCTCGTCGCCCGAGCGGCTCCTTCGTTCGCCCACCGATAGCGGTCGAGTGGGCCGTTCGGCACGTCAAAGCTGGATTTCCGGCACTTCTTTCGAAAATTTTACTGCGTCTACCGGGATAGCGAAAATGTAGCTGTCCAAAGTGGTGTTCTGCCAAGGCCGTTGGATGTGAAACAAATCCGAACCCCCGGCCATCCGGCCGCCGTGATGCTCCGAATCATCATTCGTGGACTACGTCCTACGGCTAGGCGCGTGTGCGCCTGCCGCGACAGTGCTCGGGGAGTTGCGTGAACAGCGGCAGAACGGAGTGATTGATGAGTTCATTGGCCACAGATCGTGTCGACCAATGTTCATCGGGCGAATTCTCAGCACAACCATTCGCCTTGTCGCCGGCGCAGACGGCACTGTGGTACGCGCAGCGAATCCGGCCGGACGTGCCGCTGACCATCGCGCAGTACGTAGAGATCCACGGTGACCTCGACGCGGGCCGGTTGCTGTACTCGATCGAACGTTTCGGTGCCGAGACCCAGGTCGGGCTGCTGCGGCTGGTCGAGATCGACGGTGTGCCGCATCAGGTGGTCGACCCGTTCCATCGGCCGGGTTGGGCACGGGTAGACCTGCGCGGTGAATCCGATCCGCACGCGGCGGCGATGCACTGGATGAACGAGCACGCGAGCTCACCCATCGATCTCGACAAAGATCACCTCATCACCAACGCCGTGCTGCGGACCGGCGACAACGACTACATCTGGTACGCCCGCGCGCACCACATCATCATCGACGGCTACGGCGCCATGAACGCGCTCACCCGCACCGCCGAGATCTACACCGCGATCGAGAACCAGACCGAGCCCGTGGTCTCGCGTGCCACCCCGCTCGCCGACATCTACGCCGACGAATCCCGCTACCGCGATTCCGTGCGCTTCCGCAACGACGGCGATTACTGGCTCGAACAGCTGGCCGGTGTGGGCGGCACGCTCAGCCTGTCCAACGCCAACAGTTCCGTCCCCATGCCCGATCCGGGCCGCCGCCGTGCCGTCGCCGTGCTCGACGAGCGCACCGAGGCCGCCGTGACCGCGGCGACCACAGCGTTCGGCGCCGCGAACTCGACCTTGTTCGCCGCTGCGCTGGCCTGCTATGTCCGGTCGGTCACCGGCAACAACGATGTGGTGCTGAGCCTGCCGGTCTCGGCGCGCACCACCGTCGCGCTGCGCCGTTCGGCGGGCGTGGTGTCGAATGTGGTGCCGCTGCGGGTGCGTTTCGACGAGCAGACCACCGTGCGCGATGTGGTGCGCGCGGTCGAACTGCAGATCACCGGCGCCCTCCGGCATCAGCGCTACCGCCACGATGACATCCGCCGCGACTGCGGATACTCCCGTGACGCCCGCGGCTTCTTCGGCCCGATGGTCAACATCATGCTGTTCCACAACGAGCTGACGTTCGGCAGTCTGCCCGGCTCGCTGCACGTGCTGGCCACCGGTCCGGTCGAAGATCTGTCGATCAACCTCTACAACGGCGTCGGCGACCGCATCCACATCGATTTCGAGGCCAACCCGCAGCTCTACGGCGAGACCGAACTCGCCATGCACCACGACCGGTTCCTCGATTTCCTCGCCCGCTTCCTCACCGCGGGTACCGAGACCTCAGCGCTGTCGCTCACCGCGATCACCGATGCCGAGCGGCACCGGGTGCTGCGTGCCTGGAACGCCACCGAGGTACCGGTGGCCGCCGACACCCTGGCCGGGATCTTCCGCAGCCGTGCCGACGCATGCCCCGACGCGACGGCGGTCGAATTCGAGGACGAGACCCTCACCTATCGCGAACTGGACGAACGTTCGAGTCGTCTGGCGCGGATGCTCATCGCGCGCGGCGCCGGACCGGATCGTGTGGTCGGTGTCTACCTGCGCCGCGGCATCGACCTGGTGGTCGGTCTGTACGGGATCGTGAAGGCGGGTGCGGCCTACCTGCCGCTCGACCTCGACTACCCACGCGAGCGGATGGAGCGGATCCTGCAGCAGGCCGCGCCGGTGGCGGTGCTGACGGCCGCCGCGGACGCGGACACCGTGCCGGATAAGGCGCCCGCGCTTGCCATCGATACCGCGGATCTGTCTGCTTACGGCGCCGATCCGATCACCGATGCCGACCGGCCCATAGCGCTGCGCCCCGATCACCTTGCGTATGTCATCTTCACTTCCGGCTCCACCGGAAACCCCAAGGGTGTGGGCGTCACACACGCGGCCATCGTCAACCGGCTGCGATGGATGCAGCACGAGTACCCTCTGGACGCCGGGGATGCGGTGCTGCAGAAGACCCCGGCCACCTTCGACGTCTCGGTCTGGGAGTTCTTCTGGCCCTTACAGATCGGCGCCCGGCTCGTCGTCGCCCGCCCGGATGGGCACCGCGATCCCAGCTACCTCGCCGAGATCATCGCCGCCAAGGGCGTCACAACGGCACATTTCGTGCCGTCGATGCTCTCGGTCTTCGTCACCGACACCGATGTTCGCGCGTGCACCGGGCTGCGCCGGGTGTTCTGCAGCGGTGAGGCGTTGCCGCCCGCGACGGTTCGCGATTTCCACGCCGCGCTGCCGGGCCCGCGGCTGCACAACCTGTACGGGCCCACCGAGGCCGCCGTCGACGTCACCTATTGGCCGTGCCCGGCCGATCCGGACTCGGTGCCCATCGGTTCCCCGGTGTGGAACACCCAGACCTATGTCCTCGACGCGCGGTTGCAGCCGGTGCCGCCCGGTGGAGTGGGGGAGTTGTATCTGGCGGGCACCCAGCTGGCCCGCGGCTATCTCGGTCAGCCGACGCTGAGCGCCGACCGGTTCGTGGCCAATCCGTTCACCCCCGGCACCCGCATGTACCGCACCGGTGACCTGGCTCGCTGGCATCTGCGTGGCCGCGGCTCTGCGGGCGGTCCGGAGCGCGGTGTCCTGGAATACCTGGGGCGCACCGACTTCCAGGTCAAGATCCGCGGTCTGCGGATCGAACTCGGCGAGATCGAGGCGGCGCTGCTGGCCGACGAACGAGTCGCTCGCGCAGTCTGTGTCGCCCACACCGGACGGACCGGCGACGAAATGGTCGCCTATGTGGTCGCCGCCCCCGGCACCCGAGACACCGACGACACCGCCGAACGGCTCGATACCGCGGCACTGCTCACCGGCCTGCGGGAGACGTTGCCCGCCTACATGGTCCCGACTGCCCTGATGGAACTCGACGAGCTTCCGCTCAGCGTCAACGGCAAAATCGACCGGGCCGCCTTGCCGGCCCCTGCCGCGGTGGTCCGCCCAGCCGGACGCATCGGCGTAGCGCCGCGCACCGAGGTCGAGCAGGTACTGGCAGGCATCTTCGCCGAGGTGCTCGAGATCGACGACATCGGCGTGGAGGACGGGTTCTTCGATCTCGGCGGCAACTCGCTGATCGCAGCTCGCGCGGTCGCGCGGATCAACGGAACGCTCGGCGCCGGGGTGACGATCCGCGATCTATTCGAGGCGGGGACCATCGCCGCGCTGGCCGAGCGGTTCGCCACCCACCATCTCGACACATCCTCACCCGCACTGCGGCCGACCGGGCGGCCGGCCCGGATCCCGCTCTCGCCTGCGCAACAGCGTCTGTGGATTCTCAACCGCTTCGCCGAGCACGCGGCCGCCTACAACATGCCATTGGCGGTGCGGCTGGACGGCAAGCTCGACATCGAAGCGCTGCGGGCCGGTCTGCTCGACGTCCTCGACCGGCACGAGAGCCTGCGCACCACCTTCCCGGAGACCTCCGAGGGCCCCGCTCAGGTCATTCACTCCGCGACCGATATTCCGCTGCATCTGGGCGCCGTCGACGCCTCCGGAGCCGACGTCGACGCCCTGGTCGCCGAATTCGCCGGGTACGGTTTCGATCTGCGCAGTCAGGCGCCCATCCGGGTGGCGCTCTACACGACCGGGCCCGACCACCACGTGCTGCTGCTGGTACTGCATCACATCTGCGGTGACGGTTGGTCGGTGGCGCCACTCGCGCGCGACCTGATGACGGCAGTGGCCGCACGTGCCGCGGGTACCGCGCCACAGTGGACCCCGCTACCGGTGCAGTACGCCGACTTCGCGCTATGGCAGCGTGAGCTGCTCGGTGAAGAATCGGATCCGTCGAGCGCGCTGAGCCGTCAGCTGAGCTACTGGCGTTCGGCCCTTGACGAACTGCCCGACCAGCTCGACCTGCCGCTCGACCGTCCGCGCCCGCTGCGACGCTCCACCGCGGGTGCTCGGTACAGCTTCACCATCGATCCCGAAACACGCCGTGCAGCAGGCGAACTGGCCGTGGCCCGCGGGGTGAGCATGTTCATGGTGCTGCATGCCGCGTTCGCCACCCTGCTGGCCCGAGTCTGTGGCAGCACCGACATCGTCATCGGCACGCCCATCGCCGGTCGCTCCGATCCGGCACTCGACGAGCTGGTCGGCATGTTCGTCAATACGCTGGTGCTGCGGACGGAGGTCGATCCGGCGTCCGGATTCGATCGCATGCTCGACGTCGCACGGGAAACAGATCTCAACGCATTCGCCAATGCCGACGTACCGTTCGAGCGCCTGGTCGAGGTCGTCAATCCGGAGCGCACCGGCGGCAGGCATCCGCTGTTCCAGGTGATGCTGTCCTACGATCGCGCGCCCGAACTACGCATCGAGCTGCCCGGTGTGCACACCGAGGTGCTGCCACTGGCAGCGGAGGTCGCGAAGTTCGATCTCCAGCTAGAGGTGCACGACGACACCTCCGACGGGCCGTTGCACGCCGAATTCGGCTACGCCACCGACGTGTTCGACGACGCCACGGTGGCGGCACTCGCCCGCCGGTTCACCGCGATCCTCGCGGGTGCGGTGGTCCGTCCCGACGCCCCGGTCGGTGATATCGACATCCTGGACCGGCGTGAGACCGCCGACCTGGTGCCGATCGCCGGCGCGCCCGCCGAACCCACCGTCACGCTGGCGCGGCTGTTCGCGCAGACGGCGGAACGGCTGCCCGATGCGGTGGCGGTGCGGTTCCGCGGCAATGACACCACCTACCGTGAGCTGGACGAGCGATCCAACCAGCTCGCCCGGGTACTGATCGCCCACGGCGCAGGCCCCGAAGTGGTCGTCGCGGTCGCGTTGCCGCGCAGCCTGCATTCGATCCTCGCGGTCTGGGCCGTCGCCAAGACGGGTGCGGCCTACGTCCCGATCGATCCGGGATATCCACGCGAGCGGATCGCACACATGATCGCCGACTCGGGAGCGCTGCTCGGTATCACCGACCCCGGATCGCGCTCGGCCCTGCCCAGCTGGCCCGCCGATCCCGGCAAACACAGCCTGGCCACGGGGACGTGGCAGATGCTCGGCTCCGGTGAGCTCGACATGGCCTGCGCGGCGTACTCGGCCGCCCCGGTCACCGACACCGAGCGACTCGGCGCATTGCGGGCGGGTCAGCCCGCCTACCTGATCTACACCTCCGGATCCACCGGTACGCCCAAGGCGGTCATCGTCACCCACGCCGGGCTTGCGTCGTTCGCCAACGAGCAGCGGTACCTGTTCGGAGTCACCGATTCCGCACGCACCCTGCACTTCTCCTCGCCGAGCTTCGATGCCTCGGTGCTGGAACTGCTGCTCGGATTCGCGGCCGGTGCGACCGTCGTGGTCGCGCCCGCCGATCTGTACGGCGGTAGCGAGCTCGCCGATTTCCTGCGCACCGAACGCGTCACCCACGCGTTCATCACCCCCGCGGCGCTGGCGACGGTGCCCTGCGAGCGACTCGACGACCTGCGTTCGGTCATGGTCGGTGGTGAGGCCTGCACCAAGGCGCTGGTGGCGACCTGGTCGGCCCGCTACCAGATGCACAACATGTACGGACCGTCCGAAGCCACCGTCGCCGCCACCGCGTCGGCGCCGATGCGGGCCGAGGAGCCGATTCCGCTCGGCCACCCGGTGCGCGGTATGCGGCTGTTCATCCTGGACAACCGCCTGCGCCCGGTGCCGCCCGGTACCCCGGGTGAGCTGTATGTGTCGGGCCCCGGTGTGGCCCGCGGCTACCACGGCAGGCACGCCTTGTCCGCGTCCCGGTTCCCGGCCAATCCGCACGGTCGCCGTGGCGAGCGGATGTACCGCACCGGTGATCTGGTGGTCGCCGATCCCCTCGGCAACCTGCGGTTCCTCGGCCGTGCCGACGACCAGATCAAGATCCGCGGGTTCCGCATCGAACTCAGCGAGATCGACCATGTGCTGCGCACGCATCCGGGGGTCGAATTCGCGCTGACCGTGGTGCATACCGACTCGCACGGACACCAGCGGCTGGCCGCCTATGTGACCGCCACCGAGCCGATCGATTCGGCCTCCGTGCTCGACACCGTCCGTGGGAGGCTGCCGGGGTACATGGTGCCCGCCGCGGTGGCGGTGCTGGACGAGATCCCGGTGACGCCCTCGGGCAAGCTCGATCGCAAAGCACTGCCCGAACCGGATTTTGCTACCGTGACCGCGTCACGCGCACCGGCGACCGAACTCGAACTGCGGGTCGCCGGTCTGTTCGGGGAGGTCCTCGGCCGCCCCATCACCGGCGCCGATGACAGCTTCTTCGACGTGGGCGGTAACTCGCTGCTGGCCACCCGCCTGGCGGCGGTCGTCCATCAGCAGCTCGGCGTCGAACTGCCGGTGCGCGCCATTTTCGAGGCGCCCACCGTGGCGGGCCTTGCCGCCGAGTTGGCGCAGGCGCCCCGCGCTCGTCGCGCCCCGTTGACGGTGCACACCCCGCGCCCGGAGCGTATCCCGCTGTCGCTGCCCCAGCAGCGACTGTGGTTCCTCAACCGCTTCGCACCCGAATCCAGTGCCTACAACATCGCTTTCGCGCTGCACATCGAGGGCGATCTGGATGTCGCGGCGTTGCATGAGGCGCTGGCCGATATCGTTGATCGGCACGAGGTGCTGCGCACCCGCTTCCCCGAGGACGAGCAGGGCCCGCACCAGGTCATCGTGCCGGTCTCGGACGCCGTCCCCGCGGTGGAGCCCGTGGTCACCTCCGAGTCCGACGTTCCCGCACAGCTGTCGCGGCTGGCTCGCCGCGGATTCGACCTGACAACGCAGACGCCGCTGCGGATCACGCTGCTGCGCGTGCATGACAGCCATCATGTCCTCGGGGTCGCTGTCCATCACATCGCCGCCGATGGCTGGTCGCTGGCCCCGCTGACCCGGGACCTGGCCACCGCCTATCTGGCCCGGCGCGGCGGCGCGGCACCGAACTGGCAACCGCTTGCCGTGCAGTACGCCGACTTCGGACTCTGGCAGCGCGAGTACCTCGGCGAGGCCACCGACACCGGCAGCCCCGCCGCCGAGCAGCTGGATTTCTGGCGCACCCAGCTGGCCGATCTGCCCGATCAGATGCCGCTGCCCTACGACCGTGCCCGGCCGGCCGCGCCTACCCAGGTCGCGGGCACGGTGGTCCGCACCCTTCCGGATCCGGTGCGTCGCGCGCTCGCCGAGTTGGCGCGCGAGCAGGGCGTGAGCATGTTCATGGTGCTACGGACCGCGCTGGCGGTGCTGTTGCGCGCAGTGACCGGCGGGCGCGATATCGCGATCGGCACCCCGGTGGCCGGGCGCACCCAGACCGAACTCGACGATCTGGTCGGAATGTTCGTCAACACGCTCGTGCTGCGTTCGGATGTCGACCCCGACCTCGCCTTCACCGCGCTGCTGCGCGCCGATCGCGACACCGAGCTGACGGCGATCGCCAACGCCGACATCCCCTTCGAACGCGTCGTAGAGGAACTGGGACGCGACCCGCGCGCGACCGGGCGCCACCCGCTGTTCCAAGTCGCGCTGACCGTCCAGGACGCCCCGCATCCGCGGCTGGAACTGCCCGGGCTGGTGCTGCACGCGCAGGCGATCGATATCGAGCTGGCGAAGTTCGATCTCGAACTGCGCGTCACCGACCTCACCGGCGGCGATGACGACGGCGCGTTCGAATTCGTCTACGCCGCAGAACTGTTCGATGACGCGACGGTCCACACTCTGGCCGACCGGTTCCTGACGGTCCTCACCGCGATCACCGCCGATTCGGGCATCCGTGTCAGCCACATCGATGCGCGCACCGACGACGAACGTCACGCGTTCGCACCCGCCTGCGGTGCGAACGCCGGACCGCAGACGACGCTCGCGGAAGTGTTCGCGCGTACCGTCGCTTCCCATCCCTATCGGACGGCGATCCGTTCGGGCGCGATCGAGCTGACCTATACCGAGCTGGACCGGCGGTCGAACCGGGTGGCCCGCCGCCTGATCCGGCACGGCATCGGCACCGGTGATCGAGTCGCACTCGGTCTGACCCGGTCGATCGAGTCCGTGGTCACCGTGCTCGCGGTGGCCAAGACCGGTGCGGCCTTCGTGCCGGTGGACCCGAACTATCCGGCCGACCGAGTCCGGCACATGCTGTCGGACTCCGGGTGTGCGGTGGGCGTGACGCTGTCCGCACACGGCGAGCAGCTGCGTGCCGCCGACGATCATGAGATCGCCTGGATCCTGCTCGACGACACCGCGAACGAGGAATTCGAGCCCGCGGCGGAGAGCGCCATCGCCGCCAGTGAGCGGCTGCGCCCGACCCGCATCGACGACCTCGCGTATCTGATCTACACCTCCGGCTCCACCGGAACGCCGAAGGGCGTGGCCGTCACCCACGGTGGCCTGTCGAATCTGGTCGAGGAATTCCGCGACCGCATGGGCGTCCACCCGGACGCGCGCACGCTGCATTTCTCCTCGCCGAGTTTCGACGCTGCCGTTCTCGACTTGCTGCTGACGATCGGCTCCGGCGCGGCGATGGTCATCGTCCCGGCGGACGTCTACGGCGGTGATGAACTCGCCGCCCTGCTCACCACCGAACGGGTGACCCACACGTTCATCACGCCTGCGGCGCTGGCCACGATCGACCGTGACCGCTGGCCGCTGCCGGACCTGCAGACCCTGATGGTCGGCGGCGAGGCTGTCGGGCCGGACCTCGTCGCACGCTGGGCCCCGGACCGCACCGTGATCAACGGCTACGGTCCGACGGAGGCCACGGTGGTGGTCACGATATCCGCGCCGTTCGAGATCGGCCGACCGATCGCCATCGGCACCCTGGTGCGTGGTGCGCGGGCCGTCGTGCTCGACGAACGGCTGCGACCGGTCCCGGTCAATGTGCCCGGCGAGCTATATGTCGGCGGGCCCAGCCTGGCGCGTGGCTACTTCGACCGATTCGGGCTGACGGCTGCCCGCTTCGTGGCCGACCCCTGCGGCCCGGCCGGTTCGCGTCTCTACCGCACCGGTGATGTGGTGCGCTGGAACGCCGAGGGCGAACTGATCTATCTCGGCCGCAGCGACCATCAAGTGAAGGTGCGCGGATTCAGGATCGAGCTGGGCGAGATCACCGCGGCATTGGCCGGCCACCCCGACGTGCGTTTCGCGCACACCGAGGTGCGTGCGCTCGCAGGCGCCGACCGGATCGTGTCGTATGTCCAGCCCGCCCAGCCGGCGCGTGAGCTCGACGTCGATGCGGTGCGCGCGCACGTGGCGGCACAGCTTCCCGCCCATATGGTTCCTGCAGCGATCACTGTGCTGGAACGGATTCCGCTGACCCCCGTGGGCAAGTTGGACATTGCGGCGCTGCCGGAGCCGTCCCTGCCCGCGGCGCGGGTCACTCGGGGGCCGGCGACCGAGAGCGAGCGGCTGGTCGCTGAAGTGATGAGTGAGCTGGTCGGTGCCGAGGTCGTCGGCGCAGACGACAGCTTCTTCGATATCGGCGGAACGTCGCTGCTGGCCACGCAATTGGTTGCGCGGCTGGCCGCCGCGAGCGGGACGAGGCTCGAGGTGCGCGCGGTCTTCGCCGGACCCACCGTCGCCGAACTCGCGGCCCGGCTGGAATCCGGGCCGCCCGACGACGACCGGCCGCCGCTGGTGGCGACCCCGCGACCCTCGCGGATTCCGCTGTCGGCGGCCCAGCGCCGTTTGTGGTTCCTCAACCGCTTCGACAGTTCCGCGGGCCTGCACAGCTCGGGCGCCTACAACGTCCCGGTGGTGCTGCGGATGCGCGGACAGCTCGATCGAACTGCGCTCATCGCGGCACTGCACGCGGTGCAGCGCAGGCATGAGACGCTACGGACCGTTTTCCCGGAGGTCGACGGTGAACCGTCGCAGGTAGTCCTCGATCCGGCCGACGCGGTGATCGAGACGCGCACCGAGACGGTGCCCGCCGCCTCGGTGGAACGGGTCATTCGGGAATTCGCCGCCACGGGCTTCGATCTCGGCTCGTCGGTGCCGGTCCGGGCCGCGATCCTCACCGTGACACACCCGGCGGTCGTATCGAGCGAGCCCGATGAGCACGTCTTGGTCCTGGTGGCCCATCACATCGCGATGGACGGCTGGTCACTCGAGCCGCTCGCCGCCGATGTCGCCGCGGCCTACTCCGCCGCCCGAGAAGGCAGGGCGGAGAGCATGCCGGCGCTGGAGATCCAGTACGCCGACTACACACTGTGGCAGGAGCGGGTTCTCGGCGACGAAGTCGACGCCGAGTCGCTGATCGGTCGTCAGCTCGCCTACTGGCGTACGACCTTGGCGGAGCTGCCCGAACTGCTGGCCGTGCCCGCCGACCGCCCGCGTCCGGCCACACCGAGCTATCGCGGCGGCACGGTGAGCTGCACAGTCGATGCCGCCACCCACCGGGAGTTGCGCAGCGTCGCCACCGGGCACAACGTCAGCATGTTCATGCTGCTGCACGCCGCGCTGGCGGTACTGCTGCACCGGATGACGGCGGTGGACGACATCGCCGTCGGCACCCCGATCGCAGGCCGCGGTGACCCGGCGCTCGACCGCATGGTCGGCATGTTCGTCAACACCCTGGTGCTGCGCACCGAGGTCGATGCCGATGCCGCGTTCACCGACCTGCTGGCGGCGGTGCGCGACACCGACCTCGACGCTTTCGCGAACGCGGATTTGCCGTTCGAGCGGTTGGTCGAAGTCCTGAACCCGGCAAGGTCGCAGTCGCATCATCCGTTGTTCCAGGTGATGTTGTCGGTGCGCAACGAACCCATCCGGGTGCTGGAACTGCCGGGCCTGCGGATCGACGCCGAGGACACCGACACCGGGATCGCCAAATTCGACCTGCAGTTCACGCTCACCGAGAACCGCACCGCACAGCGCGAACCCGCCGGTATCTCGCTGTCGGTCGACTTCGCACACGACCTGTTCGACGAGGAGACCGCCGCCCGGTTCGGTAAACGCTTCGCCCGGCTGCTGGCCGCTATCGCCGCGAATCCGGCGACCGCGGCTGGTGATCTGGACATGCTGGACCCGGCGGAATGGTCGGAACTGGCACCGGTGCGCGGCGCGCAGCCGGACCGTCCGCTCACCCTGCCCGCGGTGTTCACCGCGGCGGCCGCCGCGGACCCACACGCCATCGCCGTGCGTGCCGATGGCACCGAAGTCACCTACTCAGCGCTCGATCGGTGGAGCAACCGGTTGGCCCGGGTGCTGATCGACCGCGGGGTCGGACCGGAAACATTGGTGGCACTGGGTATTCCACGTTCGGTCGAATCGGTGGCGACGGTGCTGGCGGTGGCCAAGACGGGTGCGGCGTTCGTCCCGGTCGACCCGAACTATCCGGCGGGCCGGATCGCGCACATGCTGTCGGATTCCGGTGCGTACCTGGGTATCACGCTCGCCGAGTACCGCGACGGTCTGCCCTCGGAGGCCCAGTGGCTCGTGCTCGACGCACCCGATATCCGGTCGCTTGTCCTCGCCGCTTCCGGTGACGACGTGACCGATGCCCATCGGATCGCGCCGCTGCGGCTGGACAACCCGGCCTACGTCATCTACACCTCCGGCTCGACCGGAACACCGAAGGGCGTGACAGTCACCCACAGTGGACTGTCCAACTTCGCCGCCGAAACCGCGCAGCGCTTCGACGTGCGGCCCGGTTGCCGGGTGCTGCATTTCGCGACGCCGAGCTTCGACGCCGCGATGCTGGATCTGCTGCTCGCGCTCGGCGGTGCCGCCACGCTGGTGATCACGCCTCCCGGCGTGGTCGGTGGCGCCGATCTGGGCCGGGTGTTCATCGAGGAGAGCATCACCCACGCGTTCATCACCACCTCGGCGCTCGGCACCGTCGACCCGGACGGGGTGACCGAACTGGCACACGTACTCGTCGGCGGTGAGGCACTACCACCGGATACGGTGGCCAGGTGGGCGCCGGGCCGCAACCTCTACAACGTGTACGGGCCGACCGAAACCACCATCGTCACGGTCATGTCGCAGCCGATGACGCCGGGCGGGCCCATCACCATCGGAGGGCCGATCCGCGGTGTGGACGCCACCATCCTCGATTCGCGGTTGCATCCGGCGGCGATCGGCGTCACCGGTGAACTGCATCTGTCGGGTGCGGCACTGGCGCGCGGCTATCTGAATCGTCCCGGCCTGACCGCGACGCGGTTCGTCGCCAACCCGTACGGCAAACCGGGTGAGCGGATGTACCGCACCGGTGACCTGGTGCGGTGGTGGCCCGGTGAGGCGGCGGGCGCGGGCGATATCGAATATGTCGGCCGCACCGACCATCAGGTGAAGATTCGCGGGTTCCGCATCGAGCTCGGCGAAATCGACACCGCGCTGGCCAGACACGGCGGCGTCGAGGTCTCCATCACCGTCGGCCACCGGACATCCGCGGGCGCCACCGCGCTGGTGTCGTATGTGAAACCACGGGTCGGATCGGTGGTGACCGCGGCCGAACTCACCGCACATCTGGCGGACCTGGTTCCGAATTACATGGTGCCGCAGTCGATCATGTTGATCGACCGGGTCCCGTTGAGTCCTGTGGGCAAACTCGATCGGCACGCTCTGCCGGAACCGGTCTTCACCGGCGGACAGGGGTACCGGGCACCGATAACGGCCACCGAGGCGGCGCTGTGCGCGGCATTCGCGGACGCGCTCGGTATCGACCGGGTCGGTGCCGACGACAGTTTCTTCGAACTCGGTGGCAACTCGCTACTGGCGACGAAGGTCGTGGCCCGGCTGCGGGACGAGGGCATCGAGATGCCGGTGCAGCTGATGTTCGGCGACGCCACCCCGGCAGCGATCGCGGCGCGCCTCGACGACAGCGGTGTCGCCGATGCGATGGCCGAGGCCCTGTCGCCGATATTGCCGCTGCGGCCCGATACCGGAGCCAGCACGGATCCGCTGTTCTGCGTGCATCCCGCGATCGGATTGGCCTGGTGCTATTCGGGACTACTGGCCCATCTGTCTCCGGAGCGTCCGGTCTACGGCCTGCAGGCGCCGCACGTGGCGGGCGGCGAGAGCTACAGCTCCCTCGCCGAGACGGCCGATCGGTACGTCGAGCACATCAGATCCATCCAGCCGCACGGTCCGTATCACCTCCTGGGCTGGTCGCTGGGCGGGCTCATCGCCCATGAAATAGCGGTGCGCCTGCAGGACGCGGGGGAGCAGGTGGCGTTGCTGGCCATGATGGACAGCTACCAGCTCTCCGACAGCCTGCTCGACCAGGCCATGCCGAGCGTCGCCGAGATCGTCGGCGAATTCGGTAGCGATCTGTTCGACGATGCCTCCGCGATCGACGACCAGATGAGCCTGCCGGAGGCCGCGGCGTTGCTGCGGTCGCGGCCCGGCCCGTTCGCGGCGCTGACCGTCGATCATCTGGAACGGCTCTACGCCGGCTACGCCAACGGCACGGTGCTGGCCAACAGTTTCCGCCCCCGCGTCTTCACCGGCGACCTGCTGTTCTTCACCGCCGCCGACGACGCGATCAACCGGGCCGACCGGGATCGGTGCGCGGCGGCATGGCGTCCGTTCGTCACCGGGGCAGTGCACGACCATCAGCTGCGCTGCGACCACGCGGCGATGACCACACCCGAAGCACTCGCGGTGATCGGCCCGGTGCTGCGCTTCCACCTCGACGGTGCGGACCGGCAAATGAAGGAGATAGACAGGTGAGCCTGGCGGTGGAAGTCCTCGGCCTGGTCAAGAACTACGGCCGCGTCCGGGTGCTCGACGGGATCGACATCCAGATCCCGGCGGGCACCGTGATGGGATTGCTCGGGCCCAACGGCGCAGGCAAGACGACCACGGTGCGCATCGTCACCACCCTGCTACGTCCGTGCGCGGGCTCGGTGCAGGTAGCGGGAGTGGACGTGCTGCGCGATCCGGCGGCAGCCCGCCGCCGGATCGGGTTGTCCGGTCAGTACGCCGCCGTCGACGCCAACCTGTCCGGATACGAGAACCTGCGCATGGTGGCCCGGCTCTACGGAATGTCGCATCGGCAGGCAGCCGCCCGTGCCGGGGAATTGCTCACCGCGTTCGGTCTCGACCACGCCGCCGATCGCCGGGCGGGCACCTACTCCGGCGGTATGGCCCGCAGGCTCGATCTGGCCGGCGCGCTGGTCGCCCGGCCACCCGTCGTGGTGCTTGATGAGCCGACCACCGGCCTCGATCCGCGCGGGCGGCTCGATATGTGGCGGGTCATCGGTGATCTCGTCGACGACGGCACTACTGTCCTGCTGACCACCCAGTACCTCGAGGAAGCCGATCAACTCGCCGACCGGATCATCGTCATCGATCGCGGCAAGGTAATCGCCCGCGGTTCGGCCGACGAGTTGAAAACCTCCATCGGCGGCGACCGATTGACCGTCACCCTGGCCGCGGGCCAAGATGCCAAGCCTGCCCTGTCGGTGCTGGCGCAGGTCGGCATCGGGGAGCCCGCCCACGAAATCGGCACCGACGAGGTGTCGATCGTGGTCGGCGACGGTTCCCGCACCATGGTCGAGGCGTTGCGGCGGCTCGACGACGCCGGTGTCTGCGTCGTCGACGCGAACGTGCATCGTCCCAGTCTCGATGATGTCTTCCTATCCCTCACCGGCACCGCGGCGCCCACGCCCGCGGCGGCGGAATCCGATGACGTACAAGAGGAGATCATGTCGTGAGCACCGCGCCGGCAGCGGTACGTGAGGAAGCCCCCGTGTCCGAGGATTCCGAGGCGAGCGGCGCCGCCCGTGGCGCGGCGAAACCGCGTGTGGCGTACACGGATATGTCGCCGCGCGGTCGGGTCTTCCGCGACAGCGCCATCGTCGCCTACCGGAACCTGCTGACGATTCTTCGGGTACCGACGCTACTGGTGACCGCGACGATCCAGCCGCTGATGTTCGTATTCCTGTTCGCCTACATCTTCGGTGCGTCGCTGGGCGGCAGTCAGTACCGGGAGTTCCTGCTGGCCGGGATCTTCGCGCAGACCGTCGCATTCAACGCGGCCTTCACCACCGTCGGATTGGCCGGTGACCTGCACAAGGGCATCATCGACCGGATGCGGACCCTGCCGATGTCACGGCTGGCGGTGTTGATGGGTCGCACGTTGTCGGATCTGGTGGTCAATATTCTCAGCCTGGTCGTCATGGTGGGCTGCGGCTATATCGTCGGATGGCGGATCAACGGTGGAATCGCCGATGCCACGCTGGCCTTCGCGGTGATCCTGCTGTTCGCGTTCGCGATGTCGTGGGTCGGCGCGTTGACCGGGTTGCTGTCCCCGACGGTAGAGGTCGCCCAGAGCGCGGGGTTGATCTGGCTGTTCCCGCTGTCGTTCATTTCCTCGGCGTTCATTTCCGCCGAGACGCTGCCCGGTCCGCTGCGCACGATCGCCGAATGGAATCCGATCACCGCCGTCGCGGCGGCGGGGCGCAAGTTGTTCGACAACAGTTCGCCGCCATCGTTTGCCACCCCGACCGGTTGGCCGGCCGAGCACTGTGTCGAATACGCGGTCATCTGCTCGCTGGCCATCCTCGCGGTGGCGGTGCCGCTGGCGTTGCTGCGCTACCGCAAGGTCGCCAGCCACTGAGCCCGGTACGCCGTGGGTAGGACACAGCGGCGTACCCGTGACAAGCGAAAGGCCGCTCACACCGGACGAATCCGGTGGGAGCGGCCTTTGTCGGCGGCGGCTGGTGTGCTCAGCCGCGCCTGCGGGTCTTGAGCAGTTCGAGACGTTCCTTCAGCAGTTCCTCGAGCTCTTCTTTGCTGCGCCGTTCCAGCAGCATGTCCCAGTGGGTGCGCGGCGGCTTGACCTTCTTGGCCTCTTGCGTCGTGCCCTCGAGCAGGACACCTTCCTGGCCGTTGCGGCACAACCACGTCGGCGGGATCTCGGCATCGTCGGCGAAGGGGACGTCGAACTCTTCACCGTTGTCGGTCCGGTACTTAGCCATCCGGCGCGGTGCCAAATCGTGGTCGCGGTCGGTCTCGTAGCTCACCGCTCCGAGCCGACTGCCCCGGAGTACGCGATCTGCCATCTGTTCGGTCCTCTCTGTGTTTGATGTGCCGCTCCTGCGTCGCGGCGTGTTCGCGGCCCTCGATGACTCGGATTTCCGCGCCGGGCTGCGAACGGGCTCGTAAGACTCGCCCCTCCAGGGGTAACTGGTGGCGCGGTCGCGAACCTCCTCGGCGTCCGGTCGGCCGTGCACGGATGCGCGGAACCGGTTGTGAGCTTCTCGCTCCCGGCGTGGCCGGCCGGGCGCGAGCACCATGTGCTCTGTGAACGTGTGGTGGGCTACTTTCGTTCCCTGTGGGGGAGAACCTGGCTATTCTACGCTGTTCGCAGCTGTCACCGGTGCGGCGTGCCCTGTGCGGACCACGGGTACGTGCGGTTAGGGTGTCGGGTCATGTCGCGCCGGTTACTGTCCTGCCTGTGGTGTGGGCGGGAAATCGTGGAATCCGAGGTCGGGCGGAGGCGACGGTATTGCCGCCAGTCGTGCCGTCAGCGTGCCTACGAACATCGCAACAGCTTGAAGGGGACCGGGATTCCCGAAGACTCCGTGGTGCTGAGCGCGCAGGAGGCCGCGGATCTGGCCGATCGGTGGTTCGCCGCGCGGTGTGCGGCTGAGGATGTCGCCACCGCGATCGGGGAAGGCGCCGACACCACCGAACTCGCCGCACTGAGTGAAACGCTGCTCAAACTCGCCCACGAGGCCGAACGTCTGCGCTGATTTCCGTGGATTCGGGTGCGGGCGATGCCGGCCGGGTGGCGCGAGCCCTGCGATACACCAGCGCTGTCAGGCAGGCCACGACGGCGAGCAAGGTGGCGAACGCGAGGACGGTGGCGGCGTCCGGGCGCAGCAGCGGTTGCGCCCGCATGGCCTGCCAGTAGGTCAGACCGAACAGCCCGGCACAGCCCAGTGCCAGCACACCGACCAACTCCGTGCGGGTGCGCTCGTCGCGCAGCCACGGATGTCGTTGCCTCAGCCACGCCGAGATGATCACCGCCAGCAGCAGCACCTGGATGCCGTGGAGTCCGAGGAAATGTGGAATCCGCAGGTCGCCGCCGATGGTGCTCCAGTGGGTGATCGGCATGCCTGCCCCGTCGCGCGCTGCCTCGGTGCGGTCGGCCGGATCGACGACGGTGTGCCCGGCAATCAATTCCACGACGCGTCCCTCGGTGTCGAGGACACGCTGCGTTCCGGTGAATCCCATCAGATACGCCTGCACCATGCCCGCGACGGCGAGCGCGAGTCCGGCTCGGATCGCCCAGGTGGTCGGCCGGTCCACCAGCCGCTGCCAGCACAGGATCAGCACGATGACCAGATTCGCGAAAAATAGTCCGGGAACACTGGACGCGAAAATCTGCTGTCCGATGACGTTCACCGGGTCGGAGTCGTAGTTGTTGAAATGGCTGAATGTCCCGCGCGCGGCTTGTACGGCGATGAAACCCACGTCGAGAAAGCCGGTCACCGCGAAAACCGTGCCGAGCCACCAGGTGGCTCGGCGGCCTCGATGCGGCAGCGCGAGCAGCCAGGCCAGTGTGAGCCCGTAGATCGCAAAGGCGATCCCGAACTTCAACGGCTTCACCCACACCGACTCGTCGAGCAGCATCCGGTCGTCGACGACGACACCACCGGCCGAAACGATCGCCAGCGCGGTCATCGCGCCGACCATGGCGAGCAGCGGTCTGTGCAGACGCCCGCGACGGAGCGGGCCGGCCGTGGGATCGCGCCGCGAATCCGTGGAAGTCTGTGCCGGGGAGTCGATCTCGGTGGTGGCCATGTGTCGACGCTAGGAATCCGCAGCGCCCTGCGGCATCCCGCCACAGAGCCATTACCGCCAGTACCCGAGTACGGGGTCTTGGCGCCGGATTCGTCCCTGGAACTACCTCGACGTAGAAGCGGAGGAAATCTCGCTGACAGTCCGTGTCTACGGGGACCCGGCGTCAGTTGACGCAGACTCCGGAGTTGTCAGGACGGGTCGCCGTGGACGTTGATTCCGCGCGCGGCCAGCCACGGCTGCGGGTCGATCGGGCCGACGCCGGGCAGGTGCACCTCGTAGTGCAGGTGTGGTCCGGTGGATTGGCCACGGCTACCGACGGTGGCGATCACATCGCCTGCCCGCACCGGCTGGCCGACGGAGACCAGGATGTCCTGCATATGGCCGTACACGCCGACGGAGCCGTCGTCCTGCTGGACGCGCACCCACAGGCCGAAACCGCTGGCCGGACCGGCCTCGATGACGACACCGTCGGTCACGGCGGCGATCGGGGCGCCCATCGGGTCGGCGAAATCGATGCCTGCGTGCATGGCGCCCCAGCGCATACCGAAGGTGGAGCTCATCGGGCCTGCCACGGGGCGGAGGGTCTTCGGGCGTGCGAACTCGATGGCCAGGCGATTCTGTTCCCAGGCCACGGCCTCGGGGACGGTCTGTGCGCGCTGGGCTTCGGGCGGGGTGAAGGCGGTGAAGGTGGCGTCGCTGCTGTCGGCCACCAGGCGCGGCGCGTGGATGGCCTCGGTCGAGTTCTCTTCGGTGCATCCGGCGAGCACACCGAGCGAGGCGCCGATCGCCGCCGAGGCTGCCACCACGCGGGTGACGACGCTGTGACGACCGGGGCGCGGTGTGCCGGGACGGTGAGAAAGTAACGGAACGGTCACGGGCATGGCTCGAAGCTACGGGATGGTCACGCCCGCTCCGCAATCCTGTGGCTACCATCACCAGCGCGTAAAACGCCAGTTCGATGATTACGAAGTGATAACGACACGGTTGACATTCGGTGTTCAGCTGCGAGAACGCGGTAATAGACCGAGTTGACCGAGGGATGGCCAGTTGATCACACTGTGTTAGTGGCGACTAATGGAGTGCGGGCGATCGAAGCGCTTGCCGACCCCACCAGGCGGGCGATATTCGAGGCGTTACCGCATGCGCAGCGGTCGGTGGGTGATCTGGCCGCGGACGTCGGGGTCAGTAGTTCAGCGGTCTCCCAGCATCTGCGCGTGCTGCGCGAGGCGCGGCTGGTGATGATGCGACCGGACGGCAACCGCAGGCTGTATTTCCTGGACCCGCGTGGTCTGGCCGATGCTCGCGACTATGTCGAACGGTTCTGGCCGAGCGCCATCGCGGCGTATTCGGCGGCGGTGCACACCGCACAACTGGAAGAGGACGGCCCTCAGCCGACGCGGCGGTAGGCGCGGGGCCGTTCGCTGCCTGCTCCCGCCCAGGTGTGCTTGCCGAGCTGGGCATCGACCGCGCCGATCACCTCGCTCACCCCGATCCGCAGCAGACCGGCGTCGGTGCTGCCGGCGTCCGGATCACCGACCTGGCCCGCCCACAGCACGTCGTGCCTGCCCAGCAGATGCGGTGGCGGCCCGCCCCGGCTCGGGGGAGTCGGGCCGAACAACTGCACCGTGCGGGTGCCGAACGCAGTGGCCAGATGTGCGACCCCGGTATCACCGCACAGCACCAGCGAGGCCTCGGCGACCGTGGCGGCCAGCTCGATCAGGTTCTGTTCACCGGCGAGGACGCGATGCGGCGGCAGTCCGGCTCGGGCGGCGATGCCGAGGGCGATCTCGCGCTCGAACTCGTCGCCGGTGATCACCACCTCCCGGCCGAGCACCGACTGATGCCGGATGACCGCGGCGAACCGGTCCGGCGGCCAGCGGCGCGCGGGCGCGCCGGCGCCGATGTGGACAACGACGGCATCGCGGTGGCTGGTGGTGGCGACGGGCGGAACCAGCCCGAGATTGCGGCGGTCGGCATCTACGCCGTCGAACTCGAGGAGATGGCACCAGCGGTCGACCAGATGCATATCGGCCTCCCACTGCGGCCCTGGCAGCTCGGGGAAAGCGGGGTTGCCGTAGGTGAGGATGCGGCGCGCATCGGTCTTGATCAGTTCGACGATCGACTCGGTGTCCGGGCCGTGCAGATTGACCGCGAGATCGGGGGCGGGTCCGTCCCAGCGCAGACTGCCGCCCTCGGCGGTGGGGACCATCGCATCGACCGAGGTGATCAGGTCGACGATGGGCCGTAGCCGGTGCGGTGCCGCCAGAACGATGCGGTCGTCCGGCCTTGCCCGGCGCAGCGCGCGCAACGCCGGGACCGCGGTGAGCAGATCACCGAGACCGCGTGCCTGAAGCACGAGAACAACCGACACCCTCTTCTCCTAGCCACCCGAGACTCGTCATACCCGACCCACTCGACTCACCTGACGGCGTTCACGACGAGAGCCATTGACCCACAATTACCCGGCGCATACAGCGGCAAACGTGATAGTCGCGGCGTTCTCGGTCACAGTTGGCAGGTGGTGTGCACGACCCCGGCGACGGCGCGCGGGTGGGCCGACCGAGCAAATGCCCAGAGAACCAGTGGTTTCGGGCATAACATCACTTCATGACGACCAATATCATCTCGCCGGGCCCCGTGCAGGCCCTCGCGCGTGCCGCCTGGCAATCGATCTTGGTCACCGGATTGCTTTCGGTGATCCTCGGAATCCTGATTCTGGTGTGGCCGGGCAAGACGCTGCTCGTCGCGGGCATCATCTTCGGCATCTACCTGGTGGTCAGCGGTCTGCTGCAGCTACTCGCGGCGTTCGCGGCGCCTGCCAGTACGGGCATGCGGGTGCTGTATTTCATCAGCGGCGTGCTGTCGATCGTGATCGGCGTCTTCTGCTTCCGTGACGAGCTGACCTCGATCCTGCTGCTCGGTCTCTGGATCGGCATCGGCTGGTTGTTCCGCGGCATCGCGGTGACGATGGCCGCGGTCTCCGAGCCGGATCTGCCCGGCCGCGGCTGGCAAGGGTTCTTCGGCGTGCTCACCGCGATTGCCGGCGTCGTGCTGATCGTCTGGCCGGTCGAATCGATCGCCACCCTGGCCTGGGTGGCGGGTATCTGGCTGATCGTGCTCGGCATCATGGAGATGATCACCGCCTTCGGCGTGCGCAAGGACGCGAAGGATCTCGGTGTTCCGGCATAGCGTGCGTCATGGCACAATCGCAGGGTTATCGGTCGACGTCGGGGGTCGACATCGAAAGGAACTGGAGGCACGAATGTTTCGTACTGCTGGGATCGTCGGTGCGCTGGCCACCGCGGGCGCCATCGCCCTGCTCGCGCCGGGCGCCGCACACGCCGCGGGTGGCACCCTGAACCTCAACGGTGAGCTGCACGCGAACCCGGTGGGCTGCTTCAACACCGGCGACAGCTTCTACTCGACGCTGCAGACCACCGTGGGGAACTCGACCGATCGGGCCATCACGCTGTACGCGGGCCCCGACTGCGCCGGCCAGGCCCTCGGCGTCATCGAGCCCAACACCATCGGCTACGTGCCCACCGGTGGCAGCGTCTCGGTGCAGTAGTACCGGCCCCACCGAAGTCGACGTGGACCCCGTGAGCCATCACGGGGTCCACTCGTGTGTTCGGGCTCGGTCGATGCGAAGTCGGTAGCTCGAAGCCCCGATGGAACGTCCAGAACCCAGGCGCTCGCCGCCGCCGTGGTGGCATGTCAGGACACAGCGGGGCCGGCTCAGGACACAGCGAAGCCGGCCCGACGCCGATTCGTTTCCGAAGACGTGGGCCGGCCTCGTCGGGTAGTGACGGCTCCGATCAGGAGCGCGCGGCGGCATCCCTGGCGGCGATGTATCCGAACACGAGCCCTTGCCCGATCGTCGCGCCTGCGCCCGGATAGGTGCGGCCGAATGCGTTGGCCGCGGTGTTGCCGATCGCGTAGAGGCCGTCGATGACGCTGCCGTCCTCGCGCAGTACCCGTGCCCGCTCGTCGGCCCGCACACCGCCGCAGGTGCCGAGATCGCTCAGCGTCATCTGGACCGCGTAGAGCGATCCCTGGTCGACCGGGCGCAGGTTGGGGTTCGGCTCGATCGTCGGATCGCCGTAATAGCGGTCGTAGGCGCTCTGCCCGCGCCGGAACTCGCTGTCGGTGCCCGCGGCGGCGTCGGCGTTGAACCGGCGCAGCTGATCGGTGAACGCATCGGCGGGCACGCCGATCTTGCGGGCCAGCTCGGCCGGGTCGGTGGCGCGATGGGCGATCCCTGCCTCGTACCACGACTTCGGCAGCGGCTGACGGGGAAACAGGCCCGCCGCGAAGATATAGCTGTTGCGGTACTTCTGGTCGAACACGATCCACATCGATTCAACGGGGTCCCCGGGGTCCCCGTTGCGTTCGCGGTCGAGAATCCGCTGCCCGAACGACATGTAGTCGGTCGACTCGTTGATGAACCGGCGGCCGGTGTTATCGACGATGAACGACCCCGGCAGCGAACGCTCGGCCAACATGACGACGGGCGCGGTCCCGGGAAGCGGTGCGACCGCCGGGAACCACCAGGACTGATCCATCAGATCGATCGCCGCACCGGTGTCCTGCGCCAGCCGAATCGCGTCGCCGGTGTTGCCTTCTGCGCCTAGACTCTCGTGATCACGCAGTCGTTGCGACTGGAACTTGTGCCGCATGGCCATGTCGTGGTCGAAGCCACCCGCGGCGAGTACCACGCCGCGGCGTGCAGTGACCGTCACCTCGCGCCCGCCCTGGGCGACAACCGCTCCCGTGACCCGCTTCCCCGTGGTGGACAGGCGAACCAGCTCGGTCTCGGTCCACACCGGGATACCGGCGCGCAGCACTCCGGCGTATAGACCCGCTGCCAGCGCCTGGCCGCCTGCTATATATTCACGGCGCAGCGCCAGACCACCGATGCCTTGAGCGAGGCGCTTGATGATGCGCGGAATGCCTTTGCCGGGAACCCGTGCCATCAGGTTCATCCATTTGTAGTCGGCGCCGGTGGTCGGCATGGGAACCGGCGCCTCCATCAGCCCGGGACGCAGCCGGGCGCGTTCGGTGCCGAGCGATGACGCGTTGAACGGCCGGCATTCGCAGGTGCGCCCGATCGCCGATCCGCCGGGGAGTTCGGGGTGGTAGTCCGAATAGCCTTCGGCCCAGAAGAACTTCATCGGCGTCGCGCGATCGAGCATTTCGACTGTCGCATCGCTGTTTTCGACGAAGGCATGGCCGCGTTCTGCGGGTGCGGAATCACCGACGACGGCGCGCACGTAGGTTTCGGCGCGCTCCCGGGTATCTCCGGTGCCCGCCTTACGCAGGACCGGATTGGCGGGCATCCAGAAGGCGCCACCCGAACGCGCGGTCGAACCGCCCACGTACTCGGTCTTCTCGATGATCAGTGTCGACAGCCCCAGCTCGTGCGCGGTGAGGGCGGCCGCCATTCCGGTACCGGATCCGATCACCAGCAGATCGACGGTGAGCTCATGTGCTGCCGCGGGTGCCGGCGCTTTTTTCATCGGTGTACTCCTTCACCTGGGCCGGTCGTCGGCGCCAGTAGTTCACGCAGCATGTGCCAGATCTCCTGGCGGGCTGCTGTGGTGGGCGTCAGGTCCGCGAATGTCAGAAAGCCGTGAAACAAACCGTCGTAGCGGCGATGTCGCACCGGCACTCCCGCCGAGGCCAAAAGGTCCGCGTACGAGTCGCCCGATGAACATGGCGGGTCGAGTTCGGCGGTGATCACCACGGCCGGTGGCAGGCCCGCCAGCGACCGCGCTCGCGTCGGCACGAGTCGCGGGTCATCGGTGCCGTTGGGGGCGTACTTCTGCCAGTACCAGCGCATCGCGGCGGCGGTGTTGTAGTACCCGATGCCGAACCGGCGATACGACTCGGTGTCGAAGTCGTCGTCGATCACGGGGTACAGCAGGACCTGACCCGCCAGCGCCGGGCCGCCGCGCTCCCTGGCGGCGATGGCGACGGTTGCCGCGAGGTTTCCGCCTGCGCTGTCACCGGCGACGGCAATGCGGGTGGGGTCGCCGCCGAAGTCCGCGGCATGCGCCGACGCCCATTCGAGCGCGGCATACATATCGTCGTGGGCCGCCGGTGCCTGATGTTCGGGGGCCAGGCGATAGTCCACCGAGACGACCACAGCTCCGACCCCCTCGGCCATCGACCGGCAGAACTCGTCATGGCTGTCCAGGTCGCAGAACACGAAGCCACCACCGTGGGCGAACACGACGACCGGCAGCGCCGCGTGGTCGCGGTGCGGCCGATAGATCCGCAGGTCGAGCGGGCCGCCCGGCCCGTCGATGCGGACATCGCGCGCCTGCTGCATGTCGGGGAGTTTCGCCAGGGGGCCGCGACGGCCGCGTATCGCTTGCCGCAACTCGGGAGGCGCCATGGTTGTCACATCGGGAAATCCGGCATCGAGTGTGGCCAGCAGCGCCGCCACCTCGGGATCGAGTACCGGTGCAGCTGCGTGTTTCGGAACAGCATTGGCGTCCACGGGCGCGGCCTCCTGCGGTCGGTGTGGTCTGTGACACTCGAGCTCGAGCTCGGCGACACGGTATGTCGCCGGCGGGCCGCGGATAGTCGCTGTTCCCGAACAGTGGACATCTGGAGTTTTTCCGACGCCGAAACCGCGGAGGGCCGCCGTTCGCAGACGCCTTCGCCTGATGTCCCGCTCACCGAACCGTGCCCTCGGCCGCCGGGCCGCCAGCCGGTTGGCTGGTCCGCAGATCGACCGCTGTCTCTTGGCCAATGACTGCACGCTGTGCTCGGAGGCACGCAGCGTTGGTGACAAAGCAGAAGAAGCACGCTGTTGTACAAGGATGTGAGGGCTCCCATGGGGAAATCGCTCGACGGCAAGGTCGCGCTGGTCACCGGAAGCAGTAGGGGCATCGGACGCGCGATCGCGCAGCGCCTGGCGGCCGAGGGCGCCACGGTGGTGGTGACCGCGCGCTCGGCCGCACCGTCGCCGTCGACTCGCTTCAGCACGAGCGAAACCATCCCCGGCACGGTCGCCGAGACCGTGGCGTTGATCGAGGCCGCGGGCGGCAGGGCCGTCTCCATTCCCGCCGATCTGACCGATCCGGACGCACGCGATGGACTCGTCGACGCCGTCGTCCGGGAAGCGGGTGGGATCGACATCCTGGTCAACAACGCCGGTTTCGCCGATTACGCGCGAGTAGACGAGATGTCGATGGACACCTTCGACCGGACGATCGACCACTACCTGCGGATCCCGTTCGCGCTGTCGCGAGCCGCGATTACGCACATGCGTGCACGCGGAGCGGGCTGGATCGTCAACATCGGTTCGGTCACCGGGGTGAGTCCGGTGCGGCCGTTTCGCGATTACAACAAAGCTGGTGGCGATGTCGTCTACGCGGCCACCAAGGCCGCTCTGCATCGATTCACGCAGGGATTGGCCGCCGAGCTGCTCGACGACGATATCGCGGTCAACGCGGTCGGACCGTCGACCGCGATCATGACCCCGGGCGCCGCGGGTCTGATGCCGGACGGATATGAGACCGAACCCGTCGAATACCTGGCCGAGACGGTCCTGGCGATGTGCCAACGGCCTGCGGCCGAACGCACCGGCCTGGTGGCATTCAGCCTGCACTTCCCCTGGCGTCACGACCTTCCGGTGTTCAGCCTCGACGGCACCGAGTTGTTGCCTCGACGACGGCCACCGGCGTGGGCGAATCCCCATGTGAGCGCGACCGGACTCTGACGCTGCGGACCGGGCCGCCGGCCCGATCAGCGCCGGGTCGACGCGGCGATGGACTGCCGATCGCGGCGCCCGGTCGCAGCGCCGATGTCGGCACCGACGGTGCACGCTACGGTGGCAGCGTCTGCCGGTGCATCGAGAAGGAGCCGATCGTGAGTGAACGTGTCCCGAGCCAGTGGGAGGAGATCACCGCGGCGGATCCGGCGCATTCGGCCTGGTATGTGGAGCGGTTCCGCGGGTTGGCGGCGCAGGGGCAGGACATCGTGGGGGAGGCGCGGCTGATCGACGCGATGGTCGGCCGGGGCTCGCGGGTACTCGACGCGGGATGTGGTCCGGGGCGGATCGGCGGATATCTGCACGACACAGGCCATGTGGTCGTCGGGGTGGATGTGGACCCGGTGCTGATCGCGGCGGCGGAGCAGGACCATCCCGGCCCGACCTGGCTGGTCGGTGACCTGGCCGAACTGGACCTGCCTGCGCGTGGTGTCGAAGCGGATTTCGATGTGATCGTGTGCGCGGGCAATGTGATGACCTTCCTCGCGCCTTCCACCCGGCAGCAGGTGCTCTCGCGTTTCGCCCGCCACCTCGCACCGACCGGACGGGTTGTCATCGGATTCGGTGCCGACCGCGGATACGAGTTCGAGCAATTCTTCGCCGACGCCTCGGCAGGCGGCCTCGCCGTGGACCTGCGGCTGTCGACCTGGGACCTGCGCCCGTTCACCGACGACTCCGACTTCCTGGTTGCCGTGTTCACCCGAGCCTGAAGCGCCTACTGCGGTGGCGGTGCCCGGCGTTGCCGCGGGCCCGGCACCCGCCTGTAGCTCGCACCGAGGTCGCGGACGTCGGGAGATGCCTGAGCCGCATGCGAAATGAGATGTGCGGATGGACAATAGGCCGGTGATCGATCGTGAGGAACTCCGTCTGCGCTACCAGAGAGCACGTGAGAAGCGGGATTCGCCGTGGGAAACACCGGAGCAGCGGGAGGCGCTGGCGCGAGCCCGCGACATCGAGTCCGATCTCGGTGCGTTGGAGTCTGCGGCGGTGAAGGAGAGCGAGTCGCGGGCTTATCAGGAGTTCATGGCGCGACGCCCTGGTCCGATGCGGCTCGATCCCGCGACGTGGTCGCTCGGCAAACGGTTGATGATCGCGCTGCGACCGTGGCACTACCGGTGGTCAGGGCAGAAGGCGGGCCTGGCCAGATGGGAGGCGCGGCAAAAGTTCTTCCAGGACTACACCGCCGAACACGGTACGTCGTACCGGTCGGATCTCGACCAGGCCCACAAAGCACGCGCGGCACTGGACCAGCAGCTGTATCCGCGGCGGTCGGCAGCCGAGCGGGAGATGACCGAGGTGCTGAAGGCGCTGTATTCCGGGGACGGCAGCGTGGAGGAGATTGCCGAATACCTGGGTGAGCGCCCGGAAGCCGTCGGGTTCTTGCTGGGTCTGCGTCTCGAGCGTCGCTCAGCCGCCGATGGGGGGAACAGATGGATTACCCAGCGGGGCAGCGGGAGCTCTGGACGCACGGGGTGGCGGGGCACTCCGGGCGGTGGCGGCAGTGCCGGCGGAAGTAGCGTCGTATGAACGCGGCTTCGGCGGGTGCGTGAAATCTCCGCTCCCGGCGGAGCATTCGCGATTCTGACACCGCGTGACGAACGAGGACGAAATCGCACGATGTGCACTGCGGTCGAAGCCGTTGCTATTTCAATTATTTTCCTGCGGAATCCTGTTGCGCCCATGGCGAATCGAATCCATGGATACAGCCATATGGGATGTGATGATCTCGATCCGAGAGATCGCAACATGGGTACTTCCGTAAAACATCGACAACATCACACTCTCTGACATGCATAGATAGGCAGATGGCGCTGTGCGTCGCCATCCGCATAAGCGGTCGTCATCGCCATTCTGGATGAGGTGCTGGGCTGACATTCGTGTAATTTCCGGCATTTCGTAGATCAACACTGTCGAGGACGTGAGTTCAACTCGAGTTCACCTGAAGCTTGGTCACGTTAAGATCAATAAAGGATCACGTTTAGATTAAGGCACTACCAATGTGCGTGGCGGTGCAAAAGTGCCGCATATTTACGCACAAGGGCAGGAGTGAAAATGGGTTCAGTGGATTTGGGCAGCCTCGGCGACCTTCTGGGTGCGTTCGGTGACATCTTCAGTGGCTTCGGCGGGCTTTCGAGCTTTTCCGCCGAATAGTAGGTAGGTCCTCGACAGCCCGCTGGATGCGATCCGGCGGGCTGTCGGCGTGCGTGGTGGTCGGCTCCTCCGCCTCTCCGGATGTTGCTGCGGTCGACGTAGGGATGTCGTATTTGGTAGGGAACCTTGCCAAAGCTCGGATTCTGGTAGAGACTCTTGCCAGAATGCTGGTAGGCGGGGCGTAGATCGATCGCGCAGTGCCGGCGGGACCCATGCCTACTCAAAGGAGAGTGCGCCCATGGATACGACCATCCCGAGTCGGCACCCGGATTCGCCGCGGGCTGTCCCCGGCCCAGGGCTGGGGGTACTCGCGCGAGCGCTCGGCGTGCGCAAGCCCACCTCGGCGCAGTTCCACGAACTGGGCGAGGCATTGAGCGTCGGCGATCTGCCGATGGACGAGCTGGTGGATTGGATGTACCGCGAAGGTATGGCGACCGCACGACCGCAGTTCGAGCGAGCTCTTCGCGAGGGGATCGCGACGGTGCCGGAGGCGCCCGGTCCGTTGCGTGAGTTCTTCGAGTCCATCGAAAACGTTCCGGACTGGGTCGACTGGGACAAGATCCGGCATGCGGAACGCGTATTCAGCATCGGTGGTCGCGACGGCTTGTATGTAGCGCGTGATATGTCGTTCCTCGGTGGGTACTTGGCATCGGGCTTCAACAAAACCCTGCTTCGCACAGGAGCTTTGGAAAAGGGGCCGGCCAAGCGGTTCGCCGAGACCACTCAGTGGGCGATGGATGTGACGTCCACCGGCGGCATGCGCCCACTAGGGCGTGGCTACCAGTCGACTGTGCACGTGCGGATGATCCATTCGATGGTCCGCCGTCATGTGGCGGCGTTGCCGGACTGGCGTGGCGAGGAGTGGGGATTGCCGATCAATCAGACCGATATGGCGGCCACGCTGGTCGGGGCGTTGATCGCGCCCATGGTAGGGGCGATCGGCATGGGGCAGCTGTCCACACCGCGTGACGCTGATGCGGCGGCGCACTTCACGCGGTACGTCGGCTGGGTGATGGGTGTGGAGGAACGCTTCCTGCCCAACAGCTTCCGTGACAGCGTCCGCATTCTCTATCACACGCTGACGGCGATCACGAACCCTGACGAGACCTCACCGCAGCTGGCGCTGCCGATGCGCGATGAACCGCTGGGCTGGCATTACCGGCACCTCACCGGACTGCGCAGGCCTATCGCGCGCTCACAGCACCTGTCGATCGCGACCATGTTCCTCGGGCCCGCCGCGATGCGGAAGCTCGGCCTGCCTCCCAAGGTCGTGCCCTGGTACCCGATGCTGCGTATACCGGTGAATCTCGGTCGGTCGATCTGGGCTCGGATCGTGCCCGGCGGATTCGATCGCGCCGCCGCACGAGGTCGCGCGGCGCAGGTGGCGTTCATTCGCACCTTGACCGGCAATGACACCGCTGTTATCGGTGACTCCGCCCAACACCTCGGGCACGCTGCCTGACCGCTACACCGTCGTTTCCGCGCTCGCTCGAAGCTCCGTCTACGCAGGATCGGCGCTTGCGAAAACTGGGTCCGGCGAAAATACGACTTGGCGTAGTAGTGGGTGCCGTCATCGGCTAGCGTTGGTCTCATGGACCTGATCTACAACGTCGTAGTCGTCACGCATCTGCTCGGAATGGCTGCGGTGGTTGGCGGTTACGCGGCTTCGCAGCCCGTGGTGTCGGAGCTGATGGTGTGGGGTGCGCGCCTGCAATTGATCACCGGAATCATCCTGGTCGGGCTGGCCGAGTCGATCGACTCGCTCGACAAGGATCTGGACATGGTGAAGATCGGCTTCAAGCTGGCCATCTCGGTACTGGTCGCGGCATTCGCGGAGATGAGCCGCGCCGATGCCAAGCGCGGCAAGGCCGTTCCGTGGATGACGCACGCGGCCGGCGGGCTGGCAATCGTCAATGTGCTGATCGCTGCGCTCTGGACCTGATCCCGCCGTTGCACGGTTCTCGGTGCCGGGATCGCCGGCACCGAGAACCGTGCGGTCAGGCCTCGAACAGCGTCTGCCCGAGGTAGCCGTCTGGCGTCAGGACCCCGGGTGGGATGACGAAGACCGCCGAGCCCACCGGAATCGTCCACACATTGAGCGCGTCGAATTCCGCCAGCCGCTGCTGCACCGGCAGGAACTGTGTCCTCACATCGCGTTGGTAGGCGGTGAACAACAAGCCCGAGTTCGAGGTCTCGCCCGGGCGCGGAGGGTCGTCGTAGTTGTAACCACGGCGCAGGAAACGCTCACCGTCATGGGTGTGATGGGCGCGCGCGATATGCGATGACGGGGGGATCACCGGAATGCCGGTGGCGTCGACGGCCGCGAAATCCGGTTCGTCGAACTCGGTGCTTCCGGTCAACGGCGCGCCGTTGGACAACCGGCGGCCGACCGTGAGTTCCCGTCCGTCGGGGTCGATTTCGTCCCAGGTGTCCAGCGTCATCGCGATCCGCCGCAACACCAGCGACGTCCCGCCCGCGAGCCATGGCTGCTCGGCACCGTCGTCCCACACCAGCCGTTCGAAATCCAGTGTGCCCGCAGCGAGGTTTACTGTGCCGTCGACCTGGCCCATCAGATTGCGCGGGGTGGTGCCCGGTGTGGCGTCGCGGAATCCGCGCTGCACCCAGCGGACCGAGACCAGCGACGTCACGCTCTTGCACAGCACCCGCACCGCGTGCGACACCGCCGTCGATTCCTCGGCGCAGACCTGTAGCAGCAGATCGCCGTCACCGTAGGCGGGGTCGAGCCGGTCGATGGCGAACGGCGGCAAGGGTTTCAGCCAGTCCGGGCGCCGCGCGGCCAACCCGGCGACCTCGAACACCCGCGGGCCGAAGCCAACGGTGACGGTGAGCCGCGACGGTCGTTGCGCCAGTTCCGGTTCGGTATCGCCGAGCGCCGGATGACCAGCGGTGAGCCGTGCGGCGTCTTCGGTCCAGATCTTCAAGACGCCGACGATGTCGTCGCGGTCGGTGCCCGGTCGCAGATCCAGCGCCACGAACGCCGCGTGTGCGGGCGGCGCGGTGGCGATACCGGCTTGATGTTCGCCGTAGAACGGTTCGACTGCGGCCGCGACCGGTTCGGTGTTGTCGCGGCTACTGGTGAACGCGGCCGCTCCCAGGCCGAGACCGGCGACGCCCGCAGCGGCGGCACCGCCACCGAGCAGGCTCCGCCGGTTCAGCCGCCGGGAACGGGCGCGGACCGGGTCAGCCACCGTGCGCCGGCGCCGCGGCACCGTCTTCGTGATCGCCGCCGGGTTCGTAATTCTCCTGATTGCCGGGGAAATCACGCACCTGCGCGGTGAACGTGGAGGTCGAGCCGTCGTCGAAGGTCAGGGTGACCGGGGCTTCCGAGCCGGTGCGCAGCGGACCGTTCAAGCCCATGAACATGATGTGGTTGCCGCCGGGCTCCAGGTCGAGCTCGCCGTTGGCGGGGATGGCGAATCCGCCCGCCTTCGGGCGCATGACCTTGACGCCGTCGTCGCCGGTCACCACCTCGTGAAGCTCGACAGTGGCCGAGGCCGGACTGCTCGCCGACACCACGGTGACGGTGCGGTCGCTGCCGTTGTGTAGCTGCCCGAACGCCGCTGACATGCCGCTGTCGGCGGCCTTGGCCCACTGCTCGGAAATGGTGACCGCGGCGGCGGAATCTGCCGGTGCGGCGGCGTCATCGGAGCAGCCGAGCACCATCAGCGGTGTGGCGGCGGCGAGGACGGTGGCGGCGGCGCGGCGTATGCGTGAGCGCGCCGGGGATGCCGAAGTGCGGTGGAACACGGGATCTCCCTGGGGGATTGATATCTGGTAGGTGAGGTCAGCGATAGCTCCCGGACCCGATCTGTGTCGTTCGCAGGAACCGATGGCCTCCGCGGTATTTCGGGACGAACGCCCGAAATCGTGTGGTGTAGCCGAAGCCCGACGCGATGTGAACCGCGTCAGGATCGGCCGCGGCGCGGTGGACGCGGCCGGATGCCGTTCGGTGCCGCGCGGATCGGCCGTCTGACCACGGGCTGGCCGGCGTCGGCGCCGCAGAGCTCGAGGCTGCTCGGCTTACCGACGAGGCATCGGCGCTGTGGAGTGCGAGGCTCCGGGCCCGGTAATCCGCCCACGCGCGAGTCCATCCGAGGTGCGCACTGGGCGAAACTTTGAGGAGCTACCAGGCCGCAGCCGGTGGTCCGCGGGTCCAGGCACCTGAGGTGAGCAGTGGCCGCGGTGGAATCAGCGGATCCGCGCTGGTGGCAAGGGAACTCGGAGCCCACGGCGGCGGGGCCGTGAGCGCGGCACGCAGCGCCACCATCGCACGATGAACGCTCGACACCGCACGGTTCGCAGCCAGCTCGGCACTGTGGATCAGCAGGGCGCCGACCGGAATGGCGAGCAGATGAGCGGCCAGCATGATCGCCGCGGACCCCGAACCGTGGTGGTGGCCGGGTCCAGCAGTCAGGGCGAGATGGCCGATGGCCTGCCCGGTAGTCAGCAGCAGCATCACCTGGGCGATACCGGGCCGGACGGGCAGCGCCCGGGCAACCACGCCGATGAGCGCACACGCGCCGAGCAACAGCGGCACCGACGACGACCCCGGCGTGACCACACCGCCACCGAGCGCGTGGGCGGCGATGCTCACCGCGCCGGACGCGGAGCCGACGAACGCGCCCCGCAAGGAGGCGGCAGCCGACCCGGAAGAACCCACCCGCTCATACTACGGCCGGTCGTAGCCCTCTCGCTGCCCGGTGCGCGCCCCGATCAGGTCTTGACGCCGAGGCCGAACACACTGGATACTTCGGTCGCATAGCTGTCAGGTATCAATTGCTTCACTATCAGACGAGAATTCGTTATCGGAGTGGGCATCATGGTCCTTCACGCAGTTCACGAGTTCGTCGCGCAGGTGAGCGATCCCACGCCACAGGCGCCACCGATCTCCGCGCAGATCGATGAACTCGTTCGCTATTTCACCTGGTTCGTTCTGCTGTCAGGAGTCCTCGGCATCACCGTCGCGGGTGGACGGTTCGCCTGGGAGAAGTGGAACAACGGGTCGCTGGCCTCGCCGAAGATGGTCGTCGGCGGCATGCTCGGCGGCGTCGTCGCCACCAGCGCGGGCACGCTGATGAACTCCCTGATCGGCTGAACCGATCGTGATCTCGCCGTAGCGTTCACCGAATCTCCACAATTGGCCCCGGATCTCTCCACAGCCGCTGGCTAATGTAACCCCGCATGGAGCACAGTGCGGCGCGCAGGATTCTGGTGGTCGATGACGAGATCACCATCGCCGAGTCGGTCGGGGCCCGGCTGCGTGCGGAGGGGTTCGAGGTGGAGCTCGCGCACGACGGTCCCGCCGCCGTCGCCGCCGCCGACGCTCGTCGCCCCGACCTGGTCGTGCTCGATGTGATGCTGCCCGGTTTCGACGGCCTCGAAGTGTGCCGGCGCATCCAGGCCGCCCGATCGGTGCCGGTGCTGATGCTGACCGCCCGGACCGAGGAGACCGATCAGCTGGTCGGGCTCGGCGTCGGGGCCGACGACTACCTCACCAAACCGTTCTCGATGCGCATTCTCACCGCCCGCGTGCACGCACTGCTGCGGCGGACGGAGCGGTCCGCCGATCAGGACGGCGCCGCCACCCTCCTGGTCGGTGATCTTCGCATCGACCTGGACGAACGGCGGGTCTGGCGCGCAGGTATCGAAACCCAGCTCACGCCGCTCGAGTTCGACCTGCTGGCCCGGCTGGCGCGTCGGCCACGGGCGGTGCTGGCCAGGGAACGCCTGCTGGAAGAGGTGTGGGATTGGGCCGATGCGGCAGGCAGTCGCGCAGTCGACAGCCATATCAAAGCGCTGCGGCGCAAGCTGGGCGCCGACCTCATCCGCACCGTGCACGGTGTCGGCTACGCCCTGGAAGCGCGATGAGTGCGCGATCGCAGGCACCGGAAAAGGCCGCCGTGGGCATCGCGGGACGAATGCGGCAGGTGACCACCTGGGTGTCCGACGCTCTGCCGCGTCCGCTGGACCCGGTGCGCTCGATCAAACTCAAGCTCGCGATCCTCATGCTCGGCGCGGCGGGCGTCGCGTTCGGATACTTCCGATGGCAGATCGGCTGGCTGCCGCCGCGCACCACCCTCGCCGCGACCGCGCTCGCGCTGGTCACCTCGCAGTTCCTGGCGCACGGCATCACCCGGCCGCTGCGGGAGATGACCGCGGCCGCCAAAGGCATGGCCCACGGCGATTACAGCAAGCGCGTGCGGGCGAGCTCGCGCGACGAGGTCGGTGAGCTGGCCGAGGCGTTCAACCAGATGGCGGCCGATCTGGCCGCCGCCGACCGGCAGCGTCGCGAACTGATCGCCAACGTCTCCCATGAACTACGCACGCCCGTCACCGCCCTCAACGCATTGCTGGAGAACCTGGTCGATGGTGTCTCAGAACCCGACCCGCGCACGCTGCGCACGGCACTGGCCCAGACCGAGCGGCTCGGCCTGCTCGTCACCGAACTGCTGGATCTGTCCAGTATCGAAGCGGGCGCGGTTCCGCTGGATCGCGAGCGTTTCCCGATCGAGCCGCTGCTGACCGAAGTGGTAGCCGAAGCGGAGGTCACGACCGCCGCCCTCGGGCGCGGTGTGCGGTTCAGCACCGACGTGCGCCTCGGTGCGGTGTCCGTATTCGCCGACCGCGCCCGCCTGCATCAAGTGCTGCTCAACCTGCTCGACAACGCCGCCAGGCACGGCCCGGCCGGTGGAGAGGTGCGCATCGAGGTCAGCGGCGAGCAGGACCGCGTCGTCATCGACGTCGGCGACGACGGCCCCGGCATCCCGCCCGCCGAACGTGCCCACATCTTCGACCGTTTCACCCGCGGCGGCCGCACCGACGGCGGCGGCACCGGCCTCGGGCTGGCCATCGCCCGCTGGGTCGTCGACCTGCACGGCGGCACCATCGCCGTCGCCGATCCGGGCTCCCGCATCCGAGTGGTTCTGCCCGGCCACTGACCCGTACCGACCGACACCCAGGACCGATCCGGCCCCGGGGCGATCCCGCACACCCATAGGAGGGGACATCCATGCCCACAGAACCAGATTCGGCAGATTCGACGCGACCGGTACCGGAGCGATCCGGGGCCGCCGAAGATCCGGTTTCGCGCCCCGCCTCCGATGGCTCGGTTCGTGCGTCGGCTGTTTCGAACGAGAAGGCGACGGCGGCCGAAAGCTCCGCAGTGGTGGGCAGCCCTGTGACGGTGAAGTCGGAGCTTGCGGCTGGGGCCGCCGTCGCGGGCCAGGCGGCCGGTGAGTCGGCGAGTGCCACGTCTTCTCCCACCGGCGGCGCAGGCCCCACGTCGGTGGGGGCCGAACCCGGCACACAGGCCCACCTTCCGCTACCACCGGCAGGTGCCCTGATCGCACAACCACCGAACTACCGGCCGCCGACAACTCCCATGCCGCCGATGGCCGCGCCGGCACCACCACCGAAGTGGCGCAGGGTCGCCCAGCCTGGGGGTTTGCTTCCCGCAGCGGCCATCTCGGGTCTGGCCGCCGCCGTCCTGATCCCCACCGACCGCCCCGGCATCGGCTGGCTACTCGCCGCCGGTGTCGTCGTAGCGGCGATCGTGACCGTCCTTCGGCGCTCGCAGCGGACGCCGATCGACAGTTCTTCTCGCGTGAAGAGCGATGCCGCTGCACGTCTTGCTGAGACCCCCGCATCGCCCGATGGTGCCGCATCCGGGTCGACCGCGCCCGCGGCGAGTCCGGCCCTTTCCAGTGACCCGAGTCGCACATCCGATGTGGGCTCGGCGACGCCCGGTACGGCATCGCGCGCGTCGGCCGAGTCTGCGCCGGGCCCATCGGACGAGCGTGTGGCGGGTGCGTCAGCCGAGTCTGCGCCGGATGCGTCGTCGGCCGACGTGAATGCCAAGGCCGAGACAACAGTTGAGGCTCGCATCCAGAGCAACGGCGACAGTAGAGCCGGATCGACCGACGAAACGGCCTCGGACGGGTCGCCTTCCGCGGCGGCGTCAGCCCTCCGCAGCTGGGGGAGTGGTCGTATCTGGTGGACGGTGCTGGCGTTGGCGCTGCTGTCGGTGGGTTCTTTCCGAGCCGCCGGATGGTTGTTCGTGCTGTGTGTCTTGGCGGCAGCGGCCGCGGGGTCGCTGGCGGCGGTGGGGCCGCGGTCGGTGTTCGGGTTGCGGTACGACCTTTTCGCAGTCCCGGTGGAGGCGGTGCGGAGTCTGCCGTGGGTCTATGCGGGTGCACGGCGCGTGCAAGGTCCGGCACGGGCGCGTGGGGTGCGGCTGGCCGGGTCGGTGGTGGCGACGGTGTTGTTGCTCGCGGTGTTCGTTCCGCTGCTCGGCAGTGCGGATGCGACATTCGCTCGATTGGTCGAAAACCTCGTACCGACCATCGATTCCGCGGCTGTTTCGCAATGGATCCTGATGTTCGTCATTGCCGGGCTCGGCACCGTCGGCGCGCTGTACGTGATCGCCGGACCGCCTCGCCGGGCCGACTCCGACGCACCCGACGCCGGCCGGCGTCTGCGTCGTACCGAATGGGCGCTACCGGTGGCCGCACTGACGGCGCTGTTCGCGGTCTTCGTGACCGTGCAGTTCGTCGCCTTGTTCGGCGGTGACGATTACGTCCAGCGCACCGCGGGCCTCACCTATGCCGAATACGCGCGCAGCGGCTTCTGGCAGCTGTCGACGGTCACCATTCTCACCCTCGCGGTGATCGCGATCGTACTGCGCTGGGCTGCACGGGATTCGGCGCCGGATCGACTGTGGCTGCGGATCTCGCTGTCAGCGGTCGCGGTGCTGTCGCTGATCATCGTGGCCTCGGCGATCAACCGGATGTGGACCTACCAGCAGGCCTACGGGTTCACTGTGCTGCGGGTACTGGTGCTGACCTGCGAGCTGTGGATCGGATCGGTCTATCTGCTGGTCCTGGTCGCGGTGCTGCGGCTGCGGTACCGGCGCCTCGGCCGCGCCGCCGTGGGCACCGCCATGGTGACGCTGCTCGCGCTGGCGGTCCTCGATCCGGAACGCCTTGTCGCGGACAAGAACATCGACCGCTGGCAGGCCGGGCACGAACTCGACGCCGAGTACCTGAGCGGGCTGTCCACCGACATCCTGCCCGCCACCGACCGGCTGCCTGCGGGTCTGCGAGCCACCATCGCGGACCCCCTCCGAGACCGCGTGCCCGCCGACACCTGGCGCAGCTGGAACCTATCGCGTTCGGCCGCCCGATGACGGTGGGCTCAGCCGCGTTCCGGTGGCGCGAGCACACCGCCGAGCAGATTCGGGAACCAGCGGTAGGCGGCGATCATGGCGCGGCTGTAGCGCGGAACGATGATGTACTGCTGATTGCGGCGCATACCGCGCATGATGGCGCACGCCGCCCGGTCGGGGCTGATCACGTCGATGGGCTTGCGTATCAGTGCCGCGGCTCCGGTCGATCCTGACGGCGTCGCACCGGGGACCGCGACACTGATCCGGACCCCGGTGCCCGCCGCCTCGGCCCGCAACGATGTGGTCAGCCCGACCACCGCATGCTGTGTCATTGCATACGCCACCGATCGGGCCGTCGGCACCATCCCGGCCACCGACGCGGTATTGACGATGTGCCCGAAGCCCTGCGCCCGCATCAGGGCGTATCCGTGCCGGGTACCGTGCACGACGCCCCACATGTTGACGTCGACGAGATCGCGCCACTGCTGTGGAGAAAGTTCCTCGAACCGGCCGTCGACGCGGACATCGGCGTTGTTGAACAGATAGTCGATCCGCCCGAGGTCGGCAACGGTGCCGGTGAGCAGGCGACGGACCCGGTCGTCGTCGGCGACGTCGACCACCTGCGTGTACCGGCTGGCGCCGTCGAGGCCACGCGAGAGCTCGCGCAGACCGGCGGCGTCGCCGTCGGCGGCGACCACACAGACACCGGCCGTCACCAGTCGCCGGCACAGCGCCGCACCGATCCGCGACGTCGCGCCGGTGACCACCGCCACTTTCTCGACACCCACCGACACAACTAAACACCGATGTTTTACATCGTCAAATCTGGTGCCGGAACGGCGTGCCCGCTTCTCTGCGCGGAAACCGCAGGCGATCGATGTTCTCCACGATGGCGCGAGTGAGCGCCCGCTCGGGCGCGGACGCGGCGCGGCGAGCGGTGCTGATCAACACGAACTCGGTGCTCCCCGGACTCGGCAGACCGTGCACCGGGTAGAGGTCGGCGGGCAGCAGGCTCTCGCTGTGCACCGCGAATCCGAGCCCCGCAAGCACCGCCGCGCGCAAGCCGAGCTGACCTTTGGTGGTGCAGGCGATCCGATGGGTCAGCCCGGCGCGGTCGAGCGTGCTGAGCGCGGCGTCGCGGGTCAGGCTCGGCGGTAGGTAGGTGACCACCGGGATCGGCTCGCCGGGCGCGGGAGCGGTCGCGCCGGCAGGCCCGACCCACACCAGGCGATCGGTGTAAACCAGCCTGCCGTGCTGTTCGCCGGGTCTGCGTTTGACGAACGCGAGGTCGAGATGGTTGCGCCGCAGCCTGGCGTGCACCTCTTCGCTGAGCCCGACCGACATGTCCAGGTCGACGCGCGGATAGTCGCGGCGGAAGTCACGCAGGATCTCCGGCAGGGTCTCGGCGACCAGGTCTTCGGAGACGCCGAACCGGATGCGCCCGGTGACGGTCTCACCCCCGAAGTACTGTGCCGCCCGGCTCTGCGCGTCCAGGATCTCGCGGGCGAACGCGAGCATGGCCGCGCCGTCGGAGGTGAGGGTGACCGAATGGGTGTCGCGCAGGAACAGCTCACGACCGAGTTCGCGCTCGAGTTTGGCGACGTGCCCGCTGACGGTGGGCTGACGCAGCCCCAGCTGACGTGCGGCAGCGGTGAAACCACCATGCTGCTCCACCGCCACGAAACTACGCAGCAGCACCGGATCGAACACGACCACACCTCGTTATCGCGATTCGTGATAGCTGATATAGCACCTATCGTATTCCTCGATGATGTGCTCCGGCCTAATGTTCATCCAATGCGTTTCCTGAGCAGGTTCTCGATCGATGGCTTCGTCCTCGCCATCTTCGCGATGGTCGGTGTCGCGACCGTCGTTCCGGCCTCGGGGACGGGCGCGGTCGTCCTGGACTGGGCCACCAAGGCCGCCATCGCGGCATTGTTCTTCATCTATGGCGCGCGCCTGTCGCCTGCACAGGCGTGGCAGGGCGTCAAGCACTGGCGGCTGCACACGGTGATTCTGGCGACCACCTTCGTGGTGTTCCCCCTGCTCGGGCTGGCTTTGCGGGTGTTGGTGCCCGGAGTGCTGTCGGAGGAGCTCTACGCGGGTGTGCTGTTCCTGTGCTTGGTGCCCTCGACGGTGCAGTCCTCGATCGCATTCACCTCCATCGCGCGCGGCAATGTCGGCGGGGCGATCGTCAGCGCGTCGTTTTCCAATCTGCTCGGCGTCTTCCTGACACCGCTGCTGGTGGTGGCGCTGATGCACACCACAGGGGAGGCCCATATCGACGCCGGCGCCGCGGTGGCGATCGTGGCGCAGTTGTTGGTGCCGTTCCTGCTCGGGCAGCTCGCCCGCCCCTGGATAGGCGGGTGGCTCACCCGGCATGCGCAGCCGGTGAAGCTGGTCGATCGCGGGTCCATCTTGCTCGTCGTCTATGCCGCCTTCAGTGCGGGTATGCGGGAGGACATCTGGAGCAAGGTCGGCGTCGGCGACATCCTCGTGCTGCTTGCGGTGTCGGCGGTACTGTTCGCCGTGGTGGCGGGCACGACGACGTGGGCGGGCAAGCTGTTCGGGTTCCCTCGCGAGGACCGGATCGTTATCCTGTTCGCGGGATCGAAGAAGAGCCTCGCCTCCGGTCTGCCCATGGCGGCGGTGCTGTTCGGCGGCACCGATGTGGGCCTGATGGTGTTGCCGCTCATGCTGTTCCATCAACTACAGCTGATCGCTTGTGCCGTCATCGCACAGCGGATGGGACGGCAGGCCGAAGCGCATGAGAACGCTCAGGCAGACGCGGCTCCGGCAGCAGCCATCCAGAATTCCCATTGACATTCATCGGATTCGGCCGCTAAGTTAGGCGACCTCATGGGTACTTTGTTGATCTTCCTGTAAACCCGCTCCGCACGCGTCGAGCCGCTCGGATATCGAGCCGGCTCCGTCTGCGGACTCCCGCGCATCCTCGGTTTCTTCCGGTGTGGTGATGCGTGGGTCCGGTAACACGGCCTTTCGGCCGGACAGGAGGACAACCTTGCATACTGCTGCTGCTCAACTCACCCTCACCGACATCACGAAACGCTACAGCGAGCGGATGGTGCTCGATCGGGCGTCGCTGACGATCCGGCCGGGCGAAATCGCTGGCATCGTCGGCGACAACGGATCCGGTAAATCGACCCTGCTGCGGTTGATCGCCGGGCGCGAGGCCCCCGACAACGGGGACATCACCGTGCATATGCCAGGAGGGATCGGCTACCTGCCACAAACACTGGAACTGCCGGATTCGGCGACCGTCATTGACGCCATCGACGCGGCGCTCGCCGACATCCGCGCCCTCGAGGCGCAACTGCGTGCAGCCGAAATCGCGCTCGCCGCACCGGAATCGACTCAGGACATGCTCGATCGCTACGCCGAGCTCGTCCAGCGATTCGAGCTGCTTGGCGGCTATGACGCCGACCGGCGCGTCGACATCGCCCTCGCCGGGCTCGGCCTTCCCGACCTGGACCGCGACCGGACACTGGCCACCTTGTCCGGCGGTGAACGATCCCGGTTGGCGCTGGCGGCGACGCTGGCCGCCGCACCGGAACTGCTGCTGCTCGACGAGCCGACCAACGATCTGGACGACCGCGCGGTGGCGTGGCTGGAGCGACGTCTGCTTGCCCATCGCGGCACGGTGGTCGCGGTGACCCACGACCGGGTTTTCCTGGAACGGATCACCACAACGATCGTGGAGGTCGATTCCGGCGCTGTGGCACGCTTCGGCGACGGATACGCGGGTTATCTGGCGGCGAAAGCGGCTCAACGCAGACGGTGGGAGGCCGACTTCCTGCAATGGCGCACGGAACTGGCACGAAGCCGGGCGCTCGCCGAATCGAATGTCGTTCGGTTGGACGCTATTCCGCGGAAGCTGCCGCTCGCGGTATTCGCGGCGGGTCCGTTCCGGGCGCGTGGCCGCGACCACGGTGCCAGATCCCGGATCCGCAATGCCAAGGAGCGGATGGCCAGGTTGACCGAAAATCCGGTGGCCGAACCGCCGGATCCGCTGCGATTCACCGCACAGCTAGGCCGCGTCACCGATACCGACGGTCCGGTGGCAATGCTCACCGATGTCGCTGTACCGCAACGTCTCCAGGTGGATCAGCTGTCGATCGCCGACGGCGAACGGATGCTGATCACCGGACCCAACGGTGCGGGCAAGACCACCCTGTTGAGGCTGCTCGCAGGCGAACTGAACGCACCCACCGGTGTTGTGCGGGTTCGTGGGCCGGTGGGATTGCTGCGTCAGCAGCACACTCGGTGGCCGGTGGAAGCGACGGTCCTGCACGCTTATGCGGCCCGGCGATCGATACACGCCGATGACGCAGCAGCAGAGCTGCTCGGCACCGGACTGTTCCGTCCGGCGGACCTCACCCGGCGCATCGGCGAGCTGTCCTACGGCCAACGCCGCCGCCTCGATCTGGCCCGGCTGATCGCCGACCCGGTCGACCTGTTGCTGCTCGACGAACCCACCAACCATCTTGCGCCCGCTCTGGTGGAGGAGTTGGAGGAAGCACTGGATGGCTACCCGGGTGCGCTGGTGGTGGTCACCCACGACCGTGGCATGCGATCTCGGTTCCGGGGGACACACCTGGAACTCGCCGCGGGACAGGTGGTGTCCCGCAGCGAGGTCGGCTCTTCGGCGGCGGAACCGGCACTGTCGCTGGCGGCGCGGTGATCGCTACCGGGCGAAGTTCGCGGCGTTCTCGGCGAGATCCAGCACCGGCTGGGGCACGATGCCGAGGACGAGCGTGACGGCGGCGGTGACGGCGATCAATGCGTTGGTCGTCACCGGCGCCGTCACCACCGGCGCGTCGGCGGGTGGGTCGGTGAAGAACATCAGCACGATCACCCGGATATAGAAGAATGCGGCGACGGCGCTGGCGAGCACACCGACGATCACCAGATAGGCGGCGTCTCCGTCGGCTGCGGCTTGGAAGACAGCGAACTTGGCGACGAAACCGCTCGTCAACGGCAGACCGGCGAAGGAAAGCAGCAGCAGCGCGAACACCGAAGCCAGCCACGGGGATCGACGCCCGAGGCCCGCCCAGCGGTCCAGCGAGGTGGCTTCCTCGCCGGACGGTTCGCGAACCAGGCCCACAAGGGCGAATGCGCCGAGCGTGCTCAGACCGTAGGTGAACAGATAGAACAGCACCGCCGACACACCGGCGTCGTTGGCCGCCACCAGCGCGGTCAGCAGGAAACCCGCATGGGCGACCGACGAATAGGCCAGCATCCGTTTGACATCGGTCTGGGTGATCGCCATGACCGCACCCACCACCATGGTCGCCACGGCCACCGCGCCGAGCACCGGCCGCCAGTCCTCGGCCAACCCCGGCACCCCGACCTGCAGCACCCGCAGCAGCGCTCCGACCGCGGCGATCTTGGTGGCCGCGGCCATGAATGCCGTCACCGGAGTCGGCGCACCCTGGTACACATCGGGAACCCAGGATTGGAACGGCACCGCGCCGATCTTGAACAGCAACCCGACCGCCAACATCGCCACACCCAGCAACGCGAGGGTGGCGTCACCGGTGTCGGCGGCGAGGGCGTCGGCGATGCCACCCAGCCGGACGGTTCCCGTGGCGCCGTAGAGCAGCGCGACGCCGTAGAGGAAGAACGCCGAGGAGAACGCGCCGAGCAGGAAGTACTTCAGCGCCGCCTCCTGCGAGAGCAGCCGCTTGCGGCGAGCCAGCCCACACAGCAGATACAGCGGCAGCGACAGCACCTCGAGCGCAACGAACATCGTCAGCAAGTCGTTCGACGCCGGGAACAGCAGCAGCCCGCCCACCGCAAGCATGGTCAACGGGAAGACCTCGGTCGCCACCACACCCGAAGCGGCGGCCGCCTTTTCGGCCGCGCTCCCCGGCACCGCGGAGGCCTGCGGGGTGAAGGCTTCGAGCTCGAACCTCGGCCGGGCCGCGGCGCGCGTCCAGGTGCCGGGTCCCGAGCGCGGCGCGGCCGCACGCTGACCGATGAACACCAGGCCGAGCATCGACACCACCAGCAGCGTGCCCTGCAGGAACAGCGTCACGCCATCGACGGCGACGGCGCCGACGGCCGCTGTCGTCTGCGTGCCTGCCAGCACGATCACCGCCACCAGCGCGGCGACCAAGGCGGCCAGACCCAGCGTCATCTGCGTGAGATAGCGGTAGCGGCGGGGGACGAAAGCCTCCACCAGCACGCCGATCACTGCCGCGCCGAACACGATCAGCATCGGCGAGAGCTTGCCGTATTCGATACTCGGTGCGGGCACCGTTGCCGCGAGGACGGTCCCGACGTCGAGGTCACCGCTCATTTGTGCGCACCTCCGGTAGTCGCGGTGCCTGCCTCGGGTTGGGCCGGGGCCGACGGTTCGGGGTCGGTGATGCCGACTGTGGTGAGGGTCTGATGGACAGCGGGATCGATGAAGTCGGTGATCGGCTTCGGGTAAACCCCGAGGAAGATCAGGGCCGCGATCAGCGGCACCACCACCGCCAACTCGCGCGGCACCAGATCACGGATCCGTTCGTTGCCCTCGGTCACCGGGCCGGTCATCATCCGCTGGTACATCCACAGCACGTAGATCGCCGCCAGGACGAGCGCGCCGGTGGCGATGATTGCCGCGACCTGGTATCGGCTGAAAGTCCCGACCAGGACCAGGAATTCACTCACGAACGGCGCCAGCCCCGGTAGTGACAGGGTGGCCAGACCCGCGATGAGGAACGTGCCCGCCAGCACCGGCGCGACCTTCTGCACACCGCCGTAATCGGCGATCATCCTGGTCCCGCGACGCGAGACCAGGAATCCGGCGATCAGGAACAACGCGGCGGTGGAGATGCCGTGATTGACCATGTAGAGCGTGGCGCCGGTCTGGGCTTGGCTGGTCAGCGCGAAGATGCCGAGGATGATGAATCCGAAATGCGAGATCGAGGTGTAGGCGATCAGCCGCATCACATCGGTCTGGCCGATCGCGACGAGCGCGCCGTAGATGATCGCGATCACCGCGAGGGTGACGATCAACGGCGCGTAGGTCTGTGTGGCGTCCGGGAACAGCAGCAGGCCGTAGCGCAGCATGCCGAACGTGCCGACCTTGTCGACCACCGCCATCATCAGCACCGCACTCGACGGCGTCGCCGCCACCGCGGCATCGGGCAGCCAGGTGTGCAGCGGCCACAGCGGCGCCTTTACCGCGAACGCGAACATGAACCCGAGGAACAGCGCATTGAGCAATGCGGGATCGGCACCCAGCTCGCCCGCATTGGCCGCGGAGACCACGGTGCGGAAATCGAAGGTTCCGGCCGTTCCGTCGCCGAGCCCCTGCTGGACGGTGAGCACATACAGCCCGATCACCGCCGCCAGCATGACGAGCCCGCCGAGCAGGTTGTACAGCAGGAACTTCACCGCGGCACGCGCACGACGCACCCGCATGGCTGGGTCATCGGTGCGTGGCCCGAAACCACCGATGAGGAAGTACATCGGGATGAGCATGGCCTCGAAGAACACGTAGAACAGCAGGATGTCCAGGGCCAGGAACGACATCAGCACCATGGCCTCGACGAGCAGGGTGAGCGCCACGTAGGTGTGGGCGACCCGGCGTCCGCTGCCGACTTCGCGTTCGTCGTGCCAGCCCGCCACGATGAGCAGCGGGACCAGTGCGGTCGTCAGAAGTACAAGGACGAGCGCGATACCGTCGACGCCGAGCGTGTAGCCGGCGCCGAACGCCGGTATCCAGCTGTGTGATTCGACGAACTGGAACTGCTCACCGCCGGGTTCGAAGCGGGTCGCGAGCAGCACCGCCACTACGAGCACCGCCACCGAGAATCCGAGCGCGACCCAGCGAGCGAGCACACGCTGAGTGGCGGGCAGCACCAGCACGATCACCGCACCCGCGACGGGCAGCAGCCACAGCGTGGTCAACCAGGGAAAATCACTCACCAGATCCTCACCGCCAGCAGGGCAGCGGCCACCAGAGCCGCGCCGGTGAACATGGACAGGGCGTAGGAGCGCACGAATCCGGTTTGCACCCGGCGGATTCGGGCGGACAGGCCACCGATGATCGCGGCGGTGCTGTTGACCAGTCCGTCGATGCCGCGGTTGTCGACGAAGACCAGCGAGCGGGTCAGATGCTGTCCGGGCCGCATGAGCCCCGCCTCGTTGATCGCGTCACCGTAGAGGTCCTTGCGGGCGGCGACGGTGAGCGCGGACACCTGCTCCGGCGCGGTCTCCGGGATCGGACGCCGCGCGTACTGCCGATACGCGACACCGACACCTGCGGCGACGACGAGCAACGCCAACGCAGTGATCACTGGCACCGGCAGCGCCGGTTCGCCGTGATGGGAGCCGACGACCGGTTCGAGCCAATTCTGCAACGCCGAACCCCACACCAGCAGCGCACCGGAGGCCACCGAGCCGACCGCGAGCAGGATCATCGGACCGGTCATCACCGCGGGCGCTTCGTGCGGGTGCGTGTCCGGCTTCCAGCGCCGCTCGCCGAAGAACGTCATCAGCATGACCCGCGTCATGTAGAAGGCGGTGAGCCCGGCACCGAGCAGGGTGACCGTACCGAGGGCCAGTCCGGCGGTACCACCTTCGGCGAAGGCGGCCTCGATGATGCGGTCCTTGGAGAAGAATCCGGCGAACGGCGGCACCCCGATGATGGCGAGATAACCCAGTCCGAAGGTCACATAGGTGATCGGCAGCAGGGTGCGTAGTCCGCCGTAGCGGCGCATATCGGTTTCGTCGTCCATGGCGTGCATGACCGATCCCGCGCCGAGGAACAGTCCGGCCTTGAAGAAGCCATGGGTCAGCAGATGCATGATGGCGACCGCGTAGCCCGCGGGACCGAGTCCGACGGCAAGCACCATGTAACCGATCTGGCTCATCGTCGAGGCCGCGAGCGCCTTCTTGATGTCGTCCTTGGCGCAGCCGATGATCGCGCCGAACAGCAGCGTCACCGCACCGACGAGCACCACGGCCAATTGTGCATTCGGTGCGAGATCGAAGACCGGGTTGGCGCGGGCGATGAGGTAGACGCCCGCGGTGACCATGGTCGCGGCGTGGATGAGCGCCGACACCGGGGTCGGGCCCTCCATCGCGTCACCGAGCCAGGACTGCAGCGGTACCTGCGCGGACTTACCGCAGGCAGCCAGCAGCAACAGCAATCCGATCGCGGTCAGCGTGCCCTCGCTCGCGGCAGGCGCGGCACCGAAAACCTCGGTGAACCCGATCGACCCGAAGGTGGCGAACATGACGAACATCGCCAGCGCCAACCCCATATCGCCCACCCTGTTGACCACGAACGCCTTCTTGGCCGCCGTTGCCGCCGACGGCTTGTGCTGCCAGAACCCGATCAGCAGATACGACGCCAGGCCGACACCTTCCCACCCGAGATAGAGCACGAGGAAGTTGTTCGCCAGCACCAGTACGAGCATCGCGGCGAGGAACAGGTTGAGGTAGGCGAAGAAGCGCCTGCGCGCCGGATCGTGGCTCATATAGCCGACCGAGTAGATGTGGATCAGCGAGCCGACTCCGGTGATCAGCAGCGCGAAACACATCGACAGCTGGTCGAGTTGGAGCCCGAACTCCACATTCAGCCCGGTGACCGGAACCCAGTGGTACAGCTCCAGTTCGATGGCGCGGGCGGCGTTATCACGACCGAGCATCTGGACGAACGCGACGATCGCGATCGCGAACGATGCCAGCGCGGTCAGACAGCCGAGCAGATGACCCCAGCCGTCGGCGCGACGGCCCGTGAGCAGCAGGAGGACGGCGCCGGCCAGGGGCAGGGTGGGCAGCAGCCACAGCATCGCGGTGTCCACGTCAGAACTTCAGCAGGTTGGCGTCGTCGACCGAGGTCGAGCGGCGGGCGCGGAAGATGGTCATGATGATCGCAAGGCCGACCACCACTTCGGCGGCGGCAACCACCATCGTGAAGAAGGCGAAGACCTGGCCGTCGAGGTTGGCGTGCATCCTCGCGAAGGTGACGAACGCCAGATTGACCGCGTTGAGCATCAGCTCGATACACATGAACACCACAATGGCGTTGCGGCGCAGCAGCACACCGGCGGCGCCGATGGTGAACAGCAGCGCGGACAGGAACAGGTAGTTCTCGGGATTCACCGGCTCCCTTTCTCGTCGGAGGTGCGGGACTCGCCGCCGGCCTGCTCGGTGGGCTCGGCCGGTGTGGTGCCGACGGAGATAACCGCGGCTTCGGTCAGCGCCCGGGTGCGGCGGTGGCGCAGGATGGTCGATACCGACAGCTCCTCGAACGACCCGTCGGGTAGCCGGGCAGGCACGTCGACGGCGTTGTGCCTGGCATACACACCCGGCGTGGGTAGCGGTGTCGGCCTGGCATGTTCGGGATCGCGGAACCGGCGCTGTGACATCTCCCGCTGACCGAGCTGGGGCCCGAACTTCTCCCTGTGCGCCAGCACCATGGCGCCGATGGTGGCCGCGATGAGCAGCGCGCCGGTCAGCTCGAAGGCCCAGACATAGCGGATGAAGATCAGTTCGGCCAACTCGCCGATGACATCGCGGCCGGGGAATCCGGTGGCGGGGAAGGCGATACCGGAGTTGCGGATACCGTGCGAGATGCCGGTGATGAACAACAGGCCGAAGCCGATACCGACCACCGCCGCGGCGATGCGTTGCCCGCGCAGTGTCTCCCGCAAGGATTCGGCCGAGTCCACGCCGACGAGCATCAGCACGAACAGGAACAGCATCATCACCGCGCCGGTGTAGACCACGATCTGGACGACACCGAGGAACAGCGCGTCCTGGGCGATATAGAAGATCGCCAGCGTGATCATGGTGGCGGCCAGGCAGATCGCCGAATGCACGGCCTTGGCGGCGAACACCATCCCGAGCGCGCCGATCACCGCAAGCGGCGCCAGGATCCAGAACTGCACCGCTTCACCGGTGCCGGTCCGGGTCATCGGTTCGGCGGCCAGCGGTGCCGCCGTGGCCAGATGCGTCAGGACGGTCATCGCGTGCCTCCCTCCGTGCCGGTGCCGGTGCCGGTGCCCGCGGCCGCGGGGGAGCGGCCGGATTCGGTGCCGGTGATGGTGCCGAGGTAGTAGTCGGTGTCGGTGCTGCCCGGTCGCATCGCGTGCGGCGGTGCGGTCATGCCCGCTTCGAGCGGGGCCAGCAGCTGGTCTTTCTCGTAGATCAGGTCGGCCCGGTTGTCGTCGGTCAGCTCGTAGTCGTTGGTCATGGTCAGCGCCCGAGTCGGGCAGGCCTCGATGCAGAGCCCGCAGCCGATGCAGCGCAGGTAATTGATCTGATAGACGCGGCCGTACCGTTCACCGGGGGAGAAGCGTTCGGTCTCGGTGTTGTCGGCGCCTTCGACGTAGATGGCGTCTGCCGGGCACGACCACGCGCACAACTCACAGCCGATGCACTTCTCCAACCCATCCTCGTACCGATTGAGCTGATGACGACCGTGATAGCGGGCCGCGGTCGGCTCCTTCTGCTCCGGATAGAACTCGGTGTTCGGCTTCTTGAACATGGTGGCCGCGGTGACCCCGAAACCGGCCAGCGGCTCGAACAGGCCGCCCTGCGGCACCGTGTGCGCCTGCCCTTCCGGTATCGGTGGGACCGGAAACCCTAGGAAAACCGCGGTGCCGCTGGATGATTGCGCCGGTGGTGCGGTCGGTGCGGGCTCCTCGGCGGGGGCAGGCGCCCCCGGCGCGCGGCCGGCCCGCAGGAACATCGAGACCATCAGCGCGCACACCAGCAGTCCACCGATGACGAGGATCGGGGTCTGGACGTGATAGCCCTCGAGCTCGAGCACGCGCGCGGTGGCGACCACCATCACCCACAGCAGCGACGCCGGGATCAGCAGCTTCCAGCCGAGATTCATGAACTGGTCGTAGCGCAGCCGTGGCAGGGTGCCGCGCAGCCAGATGAACACGAATAGGAACACCCAGACCTTGAGCGTGAACCACAGCAGCGGCCACCAGCCCGAATTCGCTCCCGACCACATGTTCAACGGCCACGGTGCCGCCCAGCCGCCGAGGAACAGGGTCGTGGCCAGCGCGGACACCGTCGCCATATTGATGTACTCGGCGAGCATGAACATCGCGAACTTCAGCGAGGAATATTCGGTATGGAAGCCACCGACCAGTTCACCCTCGGCCTCCGGCAGATCGAACGGCGCCCGGTTGGTCTCACCGACCATCGACACGCAGTAGATCAGGAACGACGGCAGCAGCAGGAACACATACCAGGTGCCCTGTTGGGCGGAGACGATGCCGGAGGTGGCCATGGTCCCGCCGAGCAAGAACACCGCGGCGAAACACAGGGCCATCGCGATCTCGTAGGAGATGACCTGCGCGGTCGAACGCAGCCCACCCAGCAGCGGATACGTCGATCCGGAAGCCCAACCGGCGAGCACGATGCCGTAAACACCGATGGAGGTGATGGCCAGGATGTAGAGCACCCCGACCGGCAGATCGGTCAGCTGCAGCGGCGTGGTGTGACCGAAGATCGACACCTCGGGCCCGAACGGCATGACCGCAAACGCCATGAACGCCGGGATAGCGGCGAGCACCGGCGCCAGGATGTAGATCGGCTTGTCGACGATGGCCGGGACGATGTCCTCTTTCAACGCCATCTTGACGCCGTCGGCGATCGACTGCAGGCTGCCGAACGGCCCGGTGCGGTTGGGCCCGATGCGCATCTGCATGCGGGCCACGATCTTTCGTTCGGCCAGTACCGCGATCATCGGTGTGAGCAATAGAAATACGAAGATCGCCACCGACTTCGCCAGCACCAGCCATAGCGGATCGGTGCCGAAGCCCGCGGGTCCTTCCGCGGCTTGGGCGAGCACCACCAGATCGGACAGCTCATTCATGGCGTTGGCCCTCCATCCTCTGGCCGGCGCGCCGCAGCTGGACGACGCCGCCCGCATGGGTCGCCAGTTCGGTGTGCACCGAGCAGCCCGGTGCGTGCAACGGCACCCACACCACCCGGTCGGGCATCTCGGTGATCTCGAGCGGCAGGGTGAGCGCGCCGTGCTCGGTCGACACCGAGACCGGATCTCCGTCCGCGGCACCGATTTCGGTCGCGGTGGCGGCCGAGAGTCGCACCACCGGCGGTCGGGCGATTCCGGCGAGGTTCGGTTCGCCGTCCTGCATCCGCCCGGCGTCGAGCAGCATCCGCCACCCGGCCAGCACCGCGGTACCGGCACCGGGGCGGGTGACCGGATGCGGCAGGTGCGCGGGGGCCGGGGTGGGCGAGCCGTTCCAGGCACCGAGCTCGGCCAGCTCGCGACGTGCGGCGGCGACATCGGGCAGGTCGAGCGGCGCTCGCATCTCGGCGGCAAGGGCGTGCAGTACACGCTGATCCGACAGCGGTGCGGCGGTGCGGCGCACCGTGGATTCGCCGAGTGCCGCTTCGAACGGGCGTGGCCTGCCCTCCCAGGTGAGGAAAGTCCCGCCCTTTTCCATGGACGCCGCCACTGGAAACACCACGTCGGCGCATTCGGTGACGTCGCTGTGCCGCAGTTCCAGGCTCACCACGAACGGCGCGGCGCGGACCGCGGCGAGTGCCGCCTTGGGGTCCGGCAGATCGGCGAGATCGACACCGCCCACGACGAGTCCACCGAGTTCGGTTGCCGCGTCGAGGATCCCGGCCGTGTCACGACCCACCGTGACCGGCAGCTCCTCTCCACCCCAAACCTGCCGAACCTGGCGCCGGGCCTCGGGGTCGCACATCGGGCGCCCGCCCGGCAGCAGCCCTGGCATAGCGCCCGCCTCTATGGCGCCGCGTTCGCCCGCACGGCGCGGCACCCAGGCCAGCGCGGCTCCGGTGTCATCGGCCAGGCGCACGGCGGCCGAGAGGGCGCCGGGGATGGCGGCCAGCCGCTCACCCACCATGATGACCGCGCCCGGTTGCCGCAGCAGCCGACCGAGTTCGACGAGCCGAATCGAATCGACGCTGGCACCTGTCGTATCGCTCGATTCGGTGCCGCCCATGCGGATCGCATCGAAGAAGTGCGGTTCGGCGCCGGGGACGGTCGGCAGCAGGGTGGCCGAAATGCGTTCGACACCACGCGAAGCGTAGGCGGCCAGCGAATAGATCGGCAGGCCACGCTTGCGGGCGGCCTTGCGCAGCCGCAGGTAGACGATCGGCGACTCTTCCTCGGGCTCGAAGCCCGCCAGCAGCACGACCGGTGCGGTCTCGAGATCGTCGTAGCCGACGGTCGAGCCCTGTCCGGCGATCCGCGCCGCCAGGAAGTCGGCTTCCTCCGCGGAATGGACGCGCGCACGGAAGTCGATGTCATTGGTGCCGAGCACCCTGCGCGCGAACTTGGTGTAGGCGTAGGCGTCCTCGAGGGTGACCCGGCCACCCACCAGCACGCCCGTCTTCGAACCCGCCGCGGCCAGGCCACGCGCGGCGACCGCCAGCGCCTGCGACCACGACGCCGGAGCCAGCTCGCCGTCCGCGCCACGCACCAGCGGAGTGGTGATCCGGTCGGGCTCGGTCGCGTAGGTGAACGCCCACCGGCCCTTGTCGCAGTTCCATTCCTCGTTGACCTGCGGATCGTCGCCGGCCAAGCGGCGCAGCACTTTGCCGCGGCGGTGGTCGGTGCGCTGTGCACATCCGGAGGCGCAGTGCTCGCACACATTCGGGCTCGACACCAGGTCGAACGGCCGAGCTCGGAACCGGTAGCTGGTTCCGGTGAGCGCGCCGACCGGGCAGATCTGCACCGTGTTGCCGGAGAAATAGGAGTCGAGGGGTTCGGCCTGTGCGGTACCCACTTGCTGGAGGGCGCCGCGATCGAGCAGTTCGATGAACGGATCGCCTGCGACCTGCTGGGAGAACCGGGTGCATCGCGCGCACAGCACGCACCGCTCCCGGTCCAGCAATACCGCCGTCGACAGTGGAATCGGCTTGGGATAGGTGCGTTTGACGCCGTCGAAGCGGGATTCGGCCGAGCCGGTGGACATGGCCTGGTTCTGTAGCGGGCATTCACCGCCCTTGTCGCAGACCGGGCAGTCCAGCGGATGGTTGATCAGCAGCAGCTCCATCACCCCGCGCTGCGCCTTCTCCGCCGCGGGGGAGCTGAGCTGGGTATGGGCGACCATGCCATCGGCCACGGCCATGGTGCACGAGGCGACGGGTTTGCGCTGCCCGTCCACCTCCACCAGGCATTGGCGACACGCGCCGACCGGTTCGAGCAGCGGGTGGTCGCAGAAGCGTGGGATCTGGATGCCGATCAGCTCGGCGGCCCGGATGAGCAGTGTCCCGGCGGGGACGCTGACGGTGGTGCCGTCGATGGTGACGCTGACCAGGTCGGCGGGCACCACGCCGCTGGTGTCGGTGCGCACGGTCGCGGTCATCGGATCACCTCTCGGGTATCGCTGTCGGCCCAGGCGGTGCAGCGCGCCGGGTCGAACGGGCAGCCGCCCAGCCGCAGATGCTCGGCGTATTCGTCGCGGAAGTACGTCAGCGAGGACACGATCGGGCTGGCCGCGCCGTCGCCGAGCGCGCAGAACGATTTGCCGTTGATGCCGTCGCAGATGTCGAGCAACTTGTCCAGATCGGCCTCGGTGCCCCGGCCCGCCTCCAACCTGGTGAGCAGCTGGACCAGCCAATAGGTGCCCTCGCGGCACGGGGTGCATTTACCGCAGGATTCGTGGGCGTAGAACTCGGTCCAGCGCAGGACCGCGCGCACTACGCAGGTGGTGTCGTCGAAAATCTGCAACGCCTTCGTGCCCAGCATCGAACCGGCGGCGGCGACATTCTCGTAGTCGAGCGGTACGTCCAGATGTTCGGCGGTGAACAGTGGCGTCGAGGAGCCGCCGGGCGTCCAGAACTTCAGTTCGTGGCCGGCGCGCACACCCCCGGCGTACCCGAGAAGCTCACGCAGCGTCACACCGAGCGGCGCCTCGTACTGGCCCGGGCGAGTCACATGACCCGATAGCGAATAGAGCGTGAAACCGGGCGATTTCTCGCTGCCCATGGACCGGAACCAGGCGGTGCCGTTGCGGATGATCGGTGGAACACTCGCGATGGACTCCACATTGTTGACGACCGTCGGGCAGGCATACAGACCCGCTACTGCAGGAAACGGCGGTCGCAGTCGCGGCTGGCCCCGCCTGCCCTCGAGCGAATCGAGCAGCGCGGTCTCCTCGCCGCAGATGTAGGCACCGGCTCCGGCGTGCACGATCAACTCCAGGTCGTAACCCGACCCCAGGATGTCGCGGCCGAGCAGTCCCGCTGCGTAGGCCTCGGCGACGGCGGCCTGCAACCGGCGCAGCACCGGCACCACCTCGCCACGTACATAGATGAAGGCGTGCCCGGCGCGGATGGCGTAGGCGGCGATGATGACGCCCTCGATCAAAGCGTGTGGCGTGGTGAGCATCAGCGGAATGTCTTTGCAGGTGCCCGGTTCGGACTCGTCGGCGTTGACGACGAGATAGTGCGGCTTGATCGTGCCGTCGGGTTCGGGTCCCTGCGGGATGAAACTCCACTTCATGCCGGTGGGGAATCCGGCGCCGCCGCGTCCGCGGAGACCGGCGTCCTTCACGGTCTGGATGACCTGATCGGGGGACATGCGCAGCGCCATCCGCAGGGCTTGGTAGCCGTCCTGGTGCCGGTAGGTGTCGAGGGTCCAGGAATGGGGATCTTCCCAGTGGCGAGTGAGGACCGGTGTCAGTGTCATCGCGGCTCTCCCTCCGAATTCCCCTGCACAGCAGGGGCTTCCATGCCGTGCTCGCGTGCGGTGTGCAGCCCGGCGAGCGAGGCGGGGCCGGGAATGCCGTCCAGGGCGCCGGGGCGCTGATCCGGGAATCCGGCGAGGATGCGTGCTGTCTGACGAAAGGTGCACAGTGGCGCACCGCGGGTCGGGGTGACCTGCGCACCCGATCGCAGCGAATCCACCAGCGCACGGGCCGATTCGGGAGTCTGGTTGTCGAAGAACTCCCAGTTCACCATGATGACCGGCGCGAAATCGCAGGCGGCATTGCATTCGATCTGTTCGAGGGTGATGGCACCGTCGTCGGTGGTCTCGCCGTGCGCGATACCTAGGTGTTCCCGCAAGGCGACGAGGATGGCGTCGCCACCCATCACCGCGCACAGCGTGTTGGTGCAGACTCCCACGTGGTATTCGCCGGTCGGCGTGCGCCGGTACATCGAGTAGAAGGTGGCCACCGCGGTGACCTCCGCGGCCGTCAAACCCAGTTGTTCGGCGCAGAATTCGATACCGGTGCCCGAGACGTGGCCCTCCTCGGCCTGCACCAGGTGCAGCAATGGCAGCAGCGCCGAGCGGGGCTGCGGATAGCGGGCGATGATCTGCGTGGCGTCGCCGGCCAGGCGCTCACGCACCTGCGGGGGATACGGTTCGGGTTTGGTGGTCAGGCGCAACAGGATCTCGGTCAACGGTCCACACCACCCATCACCGGGTCGATACTCGCAACGGAAGCGATGACATCGGCGACCATGCCGCCCTCGCACATCGCCGCCACCGCTTGCAGATTCGTGAACGACGGGTCGCGGAAATGGACCCGGTACGGCCGGGTGCCGCCATCGCTGACCATATGCACACCCAGTTCGCCGCGCGGAGATTCGACCGCGGAGTACACCTGCCCGGCCGGGACCCGGATGCCCTCGGTGACGAGCTTGAAATGGTGGATGAGACCCTCCATGGAGGTGCCCATGATCTTGCCGATATGCCGGGGCGAATTGCCGAGCCCGTCGGGGCCCAGCTCGAGATCGGCCGGCCAGGCGATCTTCTTGTCGTCCACCATCACTGGCCCGGGCCGCAGCCGGTCCAGGCACTGCTCGACGATCTTGAGCGATTCCTTCATCTCCTCGACGCGGATGACATAGCGCCCATAGCAGTCGCATCCGGTCGTGGTCGGAATATCGAACTCATAGTTCTCGTAGCCGCAGTAGGGCGTGGCCTTGCGTAGGTCGTGTGGCAAGCCGGTGGCGCGCAACACCGGTCCGGTGATGCCGAGCGCCATGCACCCGGTGAGATCCAGATAGCCGATGTCTTGGGTGCGGGCCTTCCAGATCGGGTTCTGAGTGAGCAGATGCTCCATATCGCGTAGCCGTCCGGGTAGCAGCGCGAGTAGCTCACGCACCTTCGTGACGCCGTCATCGGGTAGGTCCTGTGCGAGCCCACCCGGCCGGATGTAGGCATGGTTCATCCGCAGGCCGGTGATGGTCTCGAAGACGTCGAGAATCAGCTCACGTTCGCGGAACCCGAACAGCATCGGGGTGAGTGCGCCCAGTTCCATCCCGCCGGTGGCCAGTGCCACCATGTGCGAGGAGATCCGGTTGAGCTCCATGAGCATGACCCGGATGACAGTGGCGCGTTCGGGGATCTGCTCGGTGATGTCGAGCAGCCTTTCCACACCGAGGCAGTAGGCGGTCTCGTTGTAGAACGGCGAGAGATAGTCCATCCGGGTGACGAAGGTGACGCCCTGGGTCCAGTTGCGGAACTCCAGGTTCTTTTCGATCCCGGTATGCAGGTAGCCGATGCCGCAGCGGGCCTCGGTGACGGTCTCGCCCTCGATCTCCAGGATGAGTCGCAGCACACCGTGGGTGGAGGGATGCTGCGGTCCCATATTGACGACGATGCGTTCCTCGCCTGCGCCGCGCAGGGATTCGGCCACCTCGTCCCAGTCCTGGCCACCGACGGTGACCACGGTGGCCTCAGGACCAGGCGTGTCGAGGGGCCGGTCGTCGTCGCGGTCGTCGGTATGGCTGTCGGCGGTGTGGGTGTCGGTGTTGTTCATCAGCTGTAGGCCCTCCGCTCATCGGGCGGCGGGATACGCGCGCCCTTGTATTCGACCGGGATCCCGCCGAGCGGGTAATCCTTGCGCTGGGGGTGTCCGCGCCAGTCGTCGGGCATCGTGATGCGGGTGAGCGAGGGATGCCCGTCGAACTGGAGGCCGAAGAAGTCGTAGGTTTCGCGCTCGTGCCAGTCGGTGGTCGGATACACCGGGTAGAGCGAGGGGATGTGCGGGTCGGCGTCGGGCGCGGCGACCTCGACCCGCAGCCGCCTGCCGTGGGTAATCGACATGAGGTGATACACCGCGTGGAGTTCGCGCCCCGAATCGTCGGGGTAGTGCACACCGTTGACGCCGAGGCACAGTTCGAAGCGCAGTGCGGGATCATCTCGCAGAGCCCTGGCCACGGCGACCAGGTCGGCGCGGTGCACGTGCAGGGTGAGTTCATCGCGGAACACCACGACCTTCTCCATGACGGCGTCGAAGTCGTGGCCGTCGGTGGCGAGTGCACTGCGCAGCGCCTCGACGATGGCGTCGAAATAGCCGGCGTAAGGTGCGGGCGTGCCGCCGGGCAGGCTGACCTGGCGAACCAGCCCGCCATAGCCAGAGGTATCGCCGCTGCCTTCCGCACCGAACATGCCGTGGCGGACGCCGATCACTTCGTCACCGGAGCCGTTGCGTGGTTGCTCGGCCGTCATCGCAGCAGCCCTTCCATCCGGATGGTGGGGGTGGCGGCGAGCGCGGCTTGTTCGGCGGCGCGGATGGCCTCGGCGCGGTTGACGCCCAACGGCATCTCCTGGATCTTCTCGTGCAGGGCGATGATGGCGCCCAGTAGCATCTCCGGCCGCGGCGGACAGCCGGGGAGATAGATGTCGACCGGGACGACATGGTCGACGCCCTGGACGATCGCGTAGTTGTTGAACATGCCGCCCGAGGAGGCGCAGACCCCCATGGCGAGAACCCATTTCGGCTCGGTCATCTGGTCGTAGACCTGCCGCAGCACCGGCGCCATCTTCTGGCTCACCCGGCCCGCGACGATCATCAGATCCGCCTGGCGTGGTGAGGCGCGGAAGGCCTCCATTCCGAACCGGGCGAGGTCGTAACGTCCGGCGCCGGTGGCCATCATCTCGATGGCGCAGCAAGCCAGCCCGAACGTGGCGGGCCATAGCGACCCTTTGCGTAGGTATCCCGCCATCGACTCGACGGTGCTGAGCACGAAACCACTGGGCAGTTTTTCTTCGAGACCCATATCGACTGCTTCTCCTGGATCGTCCCCGGCGGTGCGGGGAGCGCGGTTGCAACGTTCGGCGCCGATCTGTTCAGTCCCAGCTCAGGCCACCTCTGCGCCATTCGTAGGCGTAGGCGACCGAGACATTGACGACGAACAGCGCCATCGCGGCCAAACCGAACAATCCGAGCGAATCGAAGTGAACCGCCCACGGATACAGGAACACGATCTCGATATCGAAGATGATGAACAGCATCGCGGTGAGGTAGTACTTCACCGGGAAGCGTTGCCCGGTAACGTTTCCCGGCCCGCCGGCGACGGCGTGCGGGGTGGCCTCGATACCGCATTCATAGGGTTCGAGCTTGGCACGGTTGTAGCGTTTGGGTCCGATGAGGGACGCGATCGCCACGGATCCCAGCGCGAACGCGGTGGCGATCGCGCCGAGTACGAGAATCGGCACCTCGGTATTCACGACAGCACTTCCCCTCCTTGCGAACGGGAGCGGGCGGGTATGGCCGTCCGTCCTCGAACGGGGTGCGGGCGGTCGATGCGGTGGTCCGCGTCGCCGGGGTCGCCTCATCGCCTCGATCGGCGAGGGTGGGCTGAGAGGAACCTGGCGCCGCGGGTCGTCATGTCATCTCCCGCGCTCATGTGAGCTAGGGCACAGCCTACAACCGATTCGTGGGCGGACCCGGCGATTCGTGACGGTCTTTGATCGAATTAGGGACTGACATTTATGACCGAAACAGGGCAATCCGCGGGCGCGGCGAATCCGCTGTTCAGGCGGCCGGGCGGCCGCGCAGCAGGGTGACGACGGTGTCGGTCAGCTGGATCGGATCGATCGGATGAGTCGCTGTCGCCTCCGCGCGCGACCAGCGGGCCAGCCATTCGTCGTCTGGTCGTCCGGTCAGCACCAGCACCGGTGGGCACTGCGCGAGCTCGTCCTTGAGCTGTTTGGCGATCCCGAGTCCGCCGGCGGGGGCGGCCTCACCGTCGAGGATGGCGAGGTCGATACCGCCCGCGTCCATCCGCTGGATCACCACATCGGCGGTGGCCACCTCGAGGTAGTCCAGCTCGGGTAGGTCCGGATGCGGCTGTCTGCCCAGGGCCAGCATCACCTGGCTCCGGGTGTCGGCGTCGTCGCTGTAGACCAGGACCCGCAGCGCGGCGGGATCTTTCGCATCGGCCACGACGGCATGGTACGTCCGTCGATGCCCGCTTGGTGGCACGTTCGCCGAGATCGGTCGTGTCGCCAAGGGATCGGCCGGTGGCCGGCAACGTCACGGCAACCGGCGCTCAGGTGGGGTGGAACGCGTCGGCGCCGACCTGATCGCGGTCGAGCAGATGGGTGAGGAACAGCCGGGTGGTCGGGGAGGGGGTGCGGGTGGTGATGGCATGCCAGGGCCGATCGAGTGGGGTGCCGTCGACGGGCAGGATGCGCAGGGCGCCGGAATCGAGGTGCTCGCCGACGGCGTCGCCGTGGATGAGGGTGACACCGAGTCCCTCTCTGGCGGCCGCGAGTACCGCGCCGTGGGAGCCGAGGGTGAGGGTGGGCGGATCGATCTCTAGCTGGGCGAGCAGGTTCAGCGTGGCCTCTCTGGTGCCGGAGCCGCGCCCGCGCAGCAACCAGGTGGTGCGCATCGGGTCGCAGGCACGGCCTGCGGGCCCCACCACGACGAGTCTGCTCGCTCTGCGGGCCCGGGTGATCAGGCCCGCGTCGCGCGGTGGCCGCCCGGCGATGACGAGATCGGTTTCGTGGTGTTGCAATTCGAGGAACAGCGCATCGCGCGGATGGATGGACAGGCTCAGTTCGATCTCGGGGTAGCGGTTGCGGAACGCGGCCAGCGGTCGCAGCAGCACGTATTCGCCTGCCGTGGCGACCACGCCGATCCGCAGGCGTCCGGATTCGGCGCGGCGTACCGCGGCGTGCGCCTCCTGCATGAGTCCGAGGATGCCGCGGCAGTAGTCGGCGTAGACCCGCCCCGACTCGGTGAGGGTGATGCCGCGGCCGGATTTCGCGATGAGCTTGGCGCCCAGCTGTTTCTCGATATGGGCGACGGCGGCGGAGACGGCGGCTTCGGTGACGTGCAGCTGGCTCGCGGCGCGACGGATGCTGCCGGTGCGGGAGACGACCAGGAAGGTTTCCATCCTTGCCGCACTTACTCTCCCCATTGTCAGACGGTAGCAAACCTGACGAATCGGTTGAGTATTTCCAGAAACATTCAAATTGTTTGTCGTCGTCGGCGCCGTCATCCTGGAAATCGCAAGGCGTTCACCCCCGTGAGCAGGAGGAATGATGGCCGAAGAAACCGAACGCGATCGTTGGGATCCGGGCGTTCAGTCCTACGCGTCGATGGGGTATTACGCGCCGGATTATCAGCCGTCGGACACCGATGTGTTGGCCGTGTTCCGGGTGACACCACAGCCGGGCGTGGATCCGATCGAGGCCGCCGCAGCCGTTGCGGGCGAATCCTCCACGGCCACATGGACGGTGGTGTGGACCGACCGGCTCACCGCGCACAGCAAGTATCAGGCCAAGTGCTACCGCATCGATGCGGTGCCGGGCAGGCCGGGGGAGTACTTCGCTTATATCGCCTACGATCTGGATCTCTTCGAGGAAGGGTCGATCACCAATCTGACATCCTCGATCATCGGCAATGTCTTCGGTTTCAAACCGCTGCTGGCGTTGCGGCTCGAGGATATGCGGATTCCCGTCGCCTATGTGAAGACCTTCCAGGGGCCGCCACACGGCACGGTGATGGAGCGGGAATATCTGAACAAGTACGGCCGGGCGCTGCTCGGCGCGACGGTGAAGCCGAAACTCGGTCTGTCGGCCCGTAATTACGGTCGGGTGGTGTACGAGGCGTGCAAGGGTGGGCTCGATTTCACCAAGGACGACGAGAACATCAACTCGCAGCCGTTCATGCGCTGGCGCGACCGCTACCTGTTCGCGATGGAGGGCGTGAATCGTGCGATGGCCGAGACCGGCGAGATGAAGGGCCATTACCTCAACGTCACGGCGGCCAGCATGGAGCAGATGTACGAGCGGGCCGAGTTCGCCAAGGAACTGGGCAGCGTCGTCATCATGATGGATCTGACGGTGGGCTACACCGCGATGCAGTCGATGTCGCACTGGGCCCGCCGCAACGGGGTGTTACTGCATCTGCACCGCGCCGGGCATTCCACCTTCACCCGGCAGAAAACGCACGGCGTGAGCTTCCGTGTGCTGGCCAAATGGTGCAGGTTGATCGGCGTCGACCATCTGCACGCCGGCACGGTGGTCGGCAAGCTGGAAGGCGATCCTGCCACCACCAAGGGCTTCTACGACACGTTGCGCGAGAACGTCATCCCCACCGAACCCGCCAACGGAATCTTCTTCGACCAGCACTGGGCCAGCATGCCCGGGGTCATGCCAGTGGCATCCGGGGGCATACACGCCGGGCAGATGCATCAATTGGTGGACCTGTTCGGCGATGATGTCATTTTGCAGTTCGGCGGCGGCACGATCGGTCATCCGCTGGGAATAGCGGCGGGCGCGGAGGCCAATAGGGTGGCCCTCGAAGCGATCGTGCAGGCCCGCAACGAGGGCCGCGATCTACTACGCGAGGGACCGGAGGTGCTGCGCAAGGCGGCGGCCGCCAACCGTCCACTCGACGTCGCGCTCGCGACCTGGGGTGATGTCACCTTCGACTACACCTCCACCGACGCACCCGATGCGGTGCCGACGGCGACCCACTGAGCGGCGAATACCCTGAGAGGACATGCCATGTACCTGCGTCACGGAGCCTTCTCGTATCTGCCCGACCTGACCGACGCCGAGATCGGCGCCCAGGTCCGCTACGCATTACTGAACAACTGGCCGGTTTCGATCGAATACACCGACGATCCCCATCCGCGCAATACCTACTGGGAGATGTGGGGGTTGCCGCTGTTCGACCTCGACGAGCCCGACGGTGTGCTTGCCGAGATCAACGCCTGCCGGACCACCTTCCCACGCCACTACGTTCGGGTGCTCGCCTATGACGCGCGCTACGGCAGGCAGACCACCGCGCTGAGCTTTCTGGTCCAGCGCCCACCCGACGAGCCGGGCTTCGGCCTGACCCGCGTCGAGGGCTCCGACCGGCGTCAGCGATACGGCCTGCACTCCTATGCCACCGATGCCCGCCCCGGTGCCAGGTATGCCGACTGAGCGTGTGGGCACCGCAACCGGTTTCCGGCTGCACCGGCCGGGAGTAGAGGACTCCCGGCCGGTGCGGGCGATGCCTGCCGAATCGGGTGCGGCGCCCGAGGACGAAGTGCTGGCGGCCGATGCGGTCCTCGACCTCGCCGCCGATATTGCCACCGCGGATGTGGAGCAGGTGCTGACCGCGCTGGACGCCGAGCTCGTCGGCCTTGCGAACGTGAAGCGGCGGGTACGCGAGATCGCGGCACTGCTGCTGATCGAGCGAGCGCGTGCGCGATTCGGGCTGGAGTCCTCACGCCCCACCCTGCATATGAGTTTCACCGGCGGTCCCGGCACCGGGAAGACGACGGTGGCCCTGCGCATGGCGCAGATGCTGCATGCGCTCGGCTACGTGCGCAAACCCAAGGTGCACACCGTCACCCGCGATGACCTGGTCGGTCAGTTCATCGGCCACACCGCACCGAAGACGAAGGAGGCGCTGGCCAAGGCGGCGGGCGGGGTGCTGTTCATCGATGAGGCCTACTACCTGTTCCGGCCGGAGAACGAGCGCGACTACGGCCAGGAGGTCATCGAGATCCTGTTGCAGGAAATGGAGAACGAACGGGGCAGCCTGGTGGTGATCTTCGCCGGTTACCCCGATCGGATGGACCGGTTCTTCTCCGCAAATCCCGGGCTTTCCTCCCGGGTCGCGCACCATCTCGAATTCGGCGACTACACCCATGCCGAGCTGGTGCGGATCGCGGAGTTGATGGTGGCGGGAGAGAACTTCCGATTCGACGACGCCGCGCATACCGCGTTCGCCGAGTATCTGACCGCGCGGATGGGCAGGCCGCGCTTCTCCAACGCCCGCAGTGTGCGCAATGCGATCGATCGCTGCCGGCTGCGCCAAGCCCGCCGGCTGGTGGATCTGGGCCGCCCGCTGACCAAGACCGACCTGGTCACGCTGACCGACGGGGACGTCTACGGCAGCAGTGTGTTCGATGCGCCCGCACCGCCGGCCACGTGAGGGGAGCCGACTGCGATGCCCGAAGGATTGAAAACCCTCACGCGCTACACGATCGAGGAGGAGCATCGGCACCCTGGCTCTTCCGGTGAGTTCTCGGCCTTGGTCAATGTCGTCGCGACGGCGACCAAACTGATCGCCAATCAGGTGACCAGGGGCGCGATCCTGGCCTCGCGGGGCGGCGCCGAACCGGGTGAGAGTGCACCGACGGTGCATCGCGAGCTGGATGCGCTCAGCAACGACATCATGGTCACCGAAACCCAATGGACCGGGCATCTGTCGGCGCTGCTATCGGAGCAGATGCGCGAGGTCCACCAGGTGCCGCAGGAGCGCCGCCACGGCAAGTACCTGCTCGCGTTCGATCCGCTGGACGGCTCCAGCAATATCGACGTGAATCTGCCGGTGGGCACCATTTTCAGTGTGCTGCGGGCAGAGGACGACGGTTTCTGTCAGCCGGGTGCCCGGCAGGTGTGCGCCGGGTTCACCCTGTACGGACCGGCGACGATGCTGGTGTTGACCACCGGCAGCGGCGTCGACGGGTTCACGCTCGACCGCGAGATCGGCGCATTCGTGCTGACCCATCCGCGCATGCGCATCCCCGACGACACCTCGGGTTTCGCGATCAACGCCGCCAACGAGCGCTTCTGGGAACGTCCGGTGCGGCGCTACGTTCACGAATGTCTGGACGGGGTGGACGGTCCACGCGGCCGCGACTTCAATATGCGCTGGGTGGCCTCGCTGGTTGCGGACACCTTTCATATCCTCACCCGGGGTGGGGTGTATCTGTATCCGCGCGATACCCGACCGGCGGCGGGTCCGGGGCGGGTGTCGCTGCTGTACGGGGCGAATCCGATCGCGTTCATCGTCGAACAGGCCGGAGGTGCCGCGTCCACCGGAAGCGAGCGGGTGCTGGAGGTTGCGCCGGACGATCCGCATCAGCGGGTGCCGCTGATCTTCGGTTCCCGCAACGAGGTCGAGCGGATCGAGCGCTATCACCGCGAACCCGAGGCGGGCCCGAACTTCGACACCTCATTGTTCGGCACCCGGTCACTGTTCCGTCCGGCCCGGCGCTGACCGGGCGTCGGGCTCGGTTATCTAGGAGGGGCCCATGTCGGTCAAACATCCCGTCGTCGCCATCACCGGATCCTCCGGTGCCGGGACCACGAGCGTGACGCGAACGTTCCAGGAGATATTTCGCCGCGAGGGAATCAATGCCGCGTTCGTGGAGGGCGATTCGTTTCACCGCTTCGACCGCACCGAGATGAAACTGGCCATGACCGAGGCCGAACAGAACCAGAACACCACGTTCTCTCATTTCGGTGAGGAGGCCAATCTGCTGGCCGAACTGGAGTGCCTGTTCCGCGACTACGGGCAGACCGGGGTCGGTGCGGTGCGCCGATATCTGCACGACGAGAAGGAGGCCAAGCCGTTCGGCCAGCCCTCGGGGACGTTCACTCCGTGGGAGGACCTCGCGCCGGGTAGCGATCTGCTGTTCTATGAGGGGCTGCACGGCGCGGCCGTCACCGAGACAGTCGACGTCGCCCGCTACACCGATCTGCTGGTCGGCGTGGTGCCCATCGTGAACCTGGAATGGACCCAGAAGGTGATCCGGGACAAAACCGAACGCGGCTATTCCAGTGAGGCCGTGATCGATACGATCCTGCGCCGCATGCCCGATTACGTGAAGTACATCTGCCCGCAGTTCTCCCGGACCTATGTCAATTTTCAGCGGGTGCCGACGGTGGACACTTCGAACCCCTTTATCGCGCGGTCGATTCCGACGGCGGATGAGAGTTTCGTGGTGATCCGCTTCGCCGATCCGAAGGTGATCGACTTCCCGTATCTGCTGTCGATGCTGCATGATTCGTTCATGTCGCGGCCCAACTGCATCGTGGTGCCGGGCGGCAAGATGGAACTGGCCATGCAGTTGATCTTCACGCCGCTGATCCTGCGGCTGATGGACAAGCGGCCACCCGCCGCACGGTGAATCAGAGGTCGCCGGTGTCGTGGCGGTGTTGAGCTTCGCGCTGGCGGGCTTCCTCCTGGCGGCGGGCTTCGCGGCGCTGGGATTCGGCGCGTTCGCGCAGGTTGCGCAGGAATTCGTCGTCGTCGTCGGCGTTGCGCGCGATGTGTCGGCCGGGCCGGTCGTATTCGGCGAAGTGTGTGTTCGACCGTAGTCGCGGTTCGTGCAGCGGCCGCCCGGCAAACAACCAGAGTAATGCGCCGACAGTGGGGATGAGGACTACGACGAGCAGCCAGCCCATCTTGGGCAGGTGGCGGATTCCGGTATCCGGGCAGGTGATGATATCGACCAGGCAGTACACCCATAGTGCGAGCGTGATGAGGCCGAGTATCGCGTACGGCATCGGTGGTTCTCCTCGGTGCGGCGGCGGACGGTGTGGCGGTTCGTCGGCCGCGGATTCCCCCGAACCTGCCTCGGACAGAATACGCCGAATGATCATGTGGGGCAATTGTTGAGCAAACTTCAGTCGGGGAGCAGCGGCACCGACAGGCCCTCGCCGCGGCCGAGGAGTGCGGCGCGGGTGACGGCGCCGGAGCCGAAGCGGCGGCGCAGATCATCGAGTGCCGCGTCGAGGGTCGCGGTGGGGCGGGACTCGAACGGTAACGTCAGCTGCATGGCATCGGCGTCGTCGAGGTTGGTCAAGGCCAGCCCGATGAGGGTGATGCCGCGTTCCTCGATCATGGGCAGCGCCCCGGTGAGCAGGATTCGCGCGGCGTAGCGGATGGTTTCGGTGTCGTCGGTGGCCTCGGGAAGGGTGTGCGAGCGGGTGGCGCGGGTGAAATCGTCGAATCGCAGGCGCAGCACCACGGTTCGGCACACCCGGTTCGCGCCACGTAGGCGGCGGCCGAGTCGATCGACGAGCCCGTACAGGTAGGCGGCGAGTTCCTCGGGCGTGCGGTGGCGGCGGCCGAGGGCGCGCTGGGCACCGATGGACCGGCGCCGCTTGCCGGTCTCGACCCGGCGCGGATCACGGGCCCACGACAATGCGTACAGGTGCCGGGCGGCGGCAGGTCCGAGGATCGCCCGCAGACCGGATTCACCGAGTTCGGCGAGCTGACCGACGCGGGTGATGCCGTGTTCGTGCAACGTCGCCGAGGTGACCACGCCCACGCCCCACAGGCGTTCGACCGGCAGCGGATGCAGGAACTCGAGTTCACGATCCGGCTCGACCAGGCGCAAACCATCGGGTTTGGCGACCGCGCTGGCGACCTTGGCCAGGAATTTGGTGCGCGCGATGCCTACCGAGATCGGTAACCCGACCTCCGCGCGGACCCTGGTGCGCAGCCGTTCGGCGATGCCGTGCGGTTGCCCCGCGATCCGGCGCAGGCCTGCCACGTCCAGGAACGCCTCATCGATGGAGAGGCCCTCCACCACCGGAGTGGTGTCGCGGAAGATCTCGAACACCGCCGTGCTGGCCTCGGCATAGGCCGACATGCGTGGCGGCACGACGACCGCGTGTGGACACAGTCGCAGCGCTTGCCCGCAGTTCATCGGTGTGCGCACCCCGAGTGCCTTGGCCTCGTAACTGGCCGCGAGCACGACGCCGCCGCCGACGAGGACCGGCTTGCCGCGCAGGGTCGGATCGTCGCGTTGCTCGACCGATGCGTAGAACGAGTCCAGGTCGGCGTGCATGATCGAGGCGTCGGCCCGCGCGGTGATGCGCGGGCGGCGGGCGCCGGGCGGCTCTGCTGACCGGCCGGAGGCGGCGGACGGGGGATCGGACACGAACATATGTTCGCATGCGGGTCCGACAGGTTTCGCTGCTCGGGGTTTGCCGATCTACGGTTCGGGTACGTAGCAAAGGTGCTCGGCAAGTATGCTGAGCGCACGATGAGGCGGATGCGGGCCAGTGATGAGGGAGTCGGCACGGTGCGTGGGTTCGGTGATCTCGAGGCGGTGATCATGGATCGGATCTGGGATCGGGACACCGAGACGACCAGCGTCCGTGAGATATACGAGGAGCTGTGCGTGTCACGCGATATCGCGTACACGACGGTCATGTCGACGATGGACAATCTGCATCGCAAGGGCTGGCTCGCGCGTGAGCGCGCGGGCAAGGCCTACCGGTACTGGCCGACGCTGACTCGGGAGGAGCACAGTGCCCGGCTCATGCTCGAAGCGCTCGGCTCGGGTGGCCGCTCGGATCTGGTGCTCAGTCATTTCGTGGACCGGATCAGCGACGAGGAATCGGCGGGACTTCGGGCCGCGCTGAGACGGCTCACTGCGCGCAAATCGCCAGGTCCCGCGTGAGCCTCGCATCGGCGCTGCTGCTGTATGGCTCCGTGGTGGCCGTATTGGGACCACCCGTGTTGCGCAGGCTGACCCGAGCAGGGACCGCGCCGCGGCTCGGCGTGCTCGCCTGGGTGGTCACCGTGGTGAGCGCGCTGGTCGCGTGGACGGCGTCGGCGGCCATGTTCGTGTTCGAATTCGCCACCGTGTGGCGGCACTCTGATGAGGCGCTGCGCGCCTGTTACGCGGTGTTCGGCACGCCGGTGCATCCTTATGACCACACCGCAGGCCGGGTGGTGACCTTCGGGCTCGCCGTGGTGATCGCCGCCGGGGTAGGCGTGTTGAGTTGGCGGACCGCCCGGGTGCTGATGGCGATGCGGCGGCGCACGCGTGCGCACGCGAAGGCGGTGCGGATGGTCGGCCGGCGGATGCCCGGCCTCGGCGCCGTGGTGCTGGACGCGCCGCAGCCGCAGGCCTACGCCGTCGCGGGCCGGCCCGACACGATCGTGGTCACCAGCGGCGCGCTCGCCGCGCTGTCCGGTGACCAGCTCGCCGCCGTCCTCGCCCATGAGCGCGCCCATCTGTCCGGCCGCCACGGCGCGCTGACCGCCGCACTGAACGGCATCGCTGCGACGGCGCCACGGCTGGGTATATTCCGGGACGGCTCGGCGGAGGTCGGCAAGCTGCTGGAAATGTGTGCCGACGACACCGCCGCCCGTGAGCACGGCCGGGAGCCGCTGCTCGGCGGGCTGCTCGCCATCGTCGACGCGGGTGCCAGGACGCCGGCGGGCGCGCTGGGCGCCGCGGGTATTGCGGTGCTGGCCCGCGCCGAACGACTGGTCGCGCCAGTGGGTGCGCTGCGGCTGGCCACCACCCGCACTGCCTTGCTCGGGGTGATCGTGACGACCCTCGGCGGTCTGTTGCTGGCCACCGCCTGTGTGGTGTTCTGCGTCAGCATCTTTTGAGATCGGCCCCGGGATCGTGGCGACACGGCGGGCCGGGTCTGATTGTCGGTGCACCCGGTTAAGGTCTGGGCGATGGCGGGGCAGACCGCAAGCCGGTCGGGTGTGGAAGGGCGTTGCCGATGAGGGTGAGTTGGGACCAGGCCTTCGCCTGGCGGCTGCGACGGCAGTTCGTCGAACCACGTGCGCCGGTGAGCGTCGTCGACATCGCGGCGCGGCTGTGCGGTGTGCAAGCGCAGGTGGCGTCCTCGGCGGAGCTGGCCGCGGCTCTGCGCACCACGACCCCCGAATCAGGCGCGGTCGCACGCGCACTGGCCGACGGTGAACTGATCAAGACCTGGGCGATGCGCGGCACCCTGCACGCGATGACACCGGATATCGCCGGCGCCTGCCTCCCCCTGCTCGCGGCGGCGCGGACCTGGGAGAAACCTTCGTGGCAGCGCACTTTCGGTGCGACGCCCGATCAGGTGGCGGCGCTGGCGGACCTGGTCGGTCCGCTGCTGGAAGCGGAAGTTCTCACCCGCGAGGAACTGGTCGACCGGATAGTGGCCGATCCCGCGTTCGCGGGGCATGAAGCCGAATTGCGTTCCGGCTGGGGTGCCCTGCTCAAACCATTGGCCTGGCAGGGCCTGCTGTGTCACGGTCCGGCACGCGGCGCCAAGGTCACTTTCACCAGCCCGGCCACGCTGCCCGGATGGCGCCCGGTGACCGACGTCGACGCGGCCGCGCGCACTGCGATCACCGCGTATCTCGGCGCCTACGGTCCGGCAACGCCCGAGGCTTTCGACGCCTGGCTGAGTCGCGGCGCTCACCGCAAGACCAGGGTCCGCGGTTGGTTCGCCGAGTTGGGGGAGGCGCTGACAGAGGTCGATGTCGACGGCAGGCGCGCGTACCTGCTCAGCGAACATGCCGACGAACTCGCCGCCACCGAACCGGCCGATACGGTGCAGTTGCTCGGTGCTTTCGATCAGTATGTGCTCGGGCCGGGTACCGGCGATCAGGAACTGCTGCCCGCGCAGCATCGCTCGGCGGTCAGTCGCACCGCGGGCTGGATCGCGCCCATTGTCCTTGTGGCCGGGCGGATCGCCGGTACCTGGGAACTTGCCGACGACGACAAGGTCGCCGTCGCCATGTTCGATGGCGCCGCGGTACCCCGAGCGGGACTTGCCGGTGCGGTGACCCACCTGGCCGAAGCCACTGGGCGGGCCCGGCTGTCCGTGCGCCCGGCCTGATTGTCGCTGTTGGACGGCGTCGCCGGCGAGTCGAAGCCGGCAGCGCGGACGTACGACGCCGAAATATGGACGCCGCGGCGAGTGTAATTCCGGGCAGTGGCTGCCACGTCGTCGAGCGCCTGTCCGGTCAGCTTCGCGCGCGTTCGGCGACGATATCCTCCAGCCCGTCGAGGATGCGCCGCAGCCCGAAATCGAAGTGATCGAATTCCTGGCCGAAGGCTTCCTCGTCGAGCCCGGCCATGGTCGGAAAACGGCCGCTGTTCATCGCGCGCTCGAGGACAGGTTGCTGTGCCTGCCAGAAATCGGCGTCGGTCATCCCCGTCGTGCGTAACGCCTCCTGATGAAACACTTCCGCGCGGGCGGCGCCGACGACGTAGTTGTCGATCATGACGACCACCGAAATCAGCTCGACATCGGCCAATCCCATCGGCTTGATCGCCGACAGCACCACTTCCATACTCTGCACGGCGCCGGGCCCGAGGATCGGCCGCGCCTGGTTGACGTACAGCAGCCACGGATGGCGCCGATAGTTCGCCAGCGTCTGGCTCGCGACCTGCTCGAGCGCGCCGCGCCACCCGCCCTCGGCCGCCTCGACTCCCGGATCGGGACGTTGGACCCGGTCGAGCATGAGATCCAGTAGCTCGGCCTTGCCCGGCAGATAGCGATACAGCGTCATGGTGCCGGTGCCCAATTCGGTGGAGACCCGGCGCATGGTCACCGCCTCCAGGCCCTCGGCGTCGGCGAGCTGGACGGCGGCCTCGACGATCCGGTCCAGTGTGAGGCCGGGTTTGGGGCCTCGGCTCGGCCGCGGACCGGTCTCCCACAGCAGTTCGAGGGTGCGGCCCACATCGCCGCTACCGCTGGTTTCCGTACTCGCCATGGTCGTCACCCTATCGTCCGCCGCGGGCCCCGAATAATTAACTGGGTACATCGTACCCACAATGGGGTACGATGTACCCAGTTCTTGTTCGTCGCATGGTTCGGAGGGTTTCGTGAGCGAATACGCTGTGGTGGCAGAAGGTTTGAAGAAGAGATACGGGGACAAGCACGCACTCGACGGGTTCGACCTGACCGTGCGCCGCGGCACCGTGCACGGCCTGCTCGGACCCAACGGTGCGGGCAAGACCACAGCCGTGCGCATCCTGTCGACGCTGATCCGTCTCGATGGTGGCAGCGCGACGGTCGCCGGGTTGGACGTGGCGCGTCAACCACGCGAGGTGCGCTCCCGTATCGGTCTGACAGGCCAGTACGCGGCCGTCGATGAAGTGCTGACCGGGCGGCAGAACCTGGAGATGTTCGGCAGGCTGTTCCACCTGGGCGGGCGCAGGGCCCGTCGGCGGGCCGAGGAGCTGCTCGAACGCTTCGACCTGGTCGAGGCCGCCGACCGCGGCGTCGGCAAATACAGCGGCGGTATGCGGCGAAGGCTCGACCTGGCCGCATCGATGATCCTCGCGCCGGATGTCCTGTTTCTTGACGAACCCACCACCGGACTCGATCCGCGCAGCCGCGGCGAAGTGTGGGATTCGGTGCGCGCGCTGGTCGCCGACGGCACAACCGTGCTGCTGACCACCCAGTATCTCGAGGAAGCCGACAAGCTCGCCTCCCGGATCACGGTGATCGACGCCGGCTGCGCCATCGCCGATGACACCCCGGACGGGTTGAAGAGCACCGTCGGCGCCGATCTGATCGAGGTGGTGGCGGCCGATATCGCGGACCTGCCCGCCGTCGCGAAGGTGGTGGCTCGGGTCTGCGTCGGTGAACCCGACCTCGATGACGCCGAACGCCGGGTGCACGCACCCGTCGCCGACCGTGTCGCCGCGCTCACCGAGGTGGCGCGCACATTGCAGGATCAGGGAATCACCGTGGAGGACATCGGATTGCGCAGGCCGAGCCTCGATGATGTATTCCTGCAGCTGACCGGCCATCGGGCCGAGACCGAGGAGGTGGCGGCGTGACCGTGACAACCGATACCGCCGATCTCACGCCGATGCGCTCGCGCTCGGGCGGCTACTGGGTGGTGGCCGACTGCTGGAATGTGGTGCGGCGCGGGCTCACCCACTATCAACGTCAGCCGGTGAACATCGCCTGGCAGCTCGGCTTCCCGATCCTGTCTGTACTGATGTACGGGTATGTGTTCGGTTCGGCGATGACGGTCCCGGGTGGCGGCGACTACCGCAGCTTCCTGATGCCGGGCATGTTCGCGATGACAATGGCGTTCGGCTTCATCAATACCGCGACCGTTATGGTCTACGACGCCACCAACGGCGTCATCGACCGCTTCCGTTCCATGCCCATGTCGCCGTCGGCGGTGGTCTCCGGTCGCGGTGTCACCGATCTGCTGGTCGCGTGCGCGGAGCTGACCATCCTGATGCTGACGGCGCTGGTCATCGGCTGGCGGCCCGAGGGCGGAATCCCCGGCATGATAGCGGCATTCGTCTTGCTGCTGTGGCTGCGGTTCGCCTTGATCTGGGTCGGTGTGTGGCTCGGGCTGCTGGTGCCGAACCAGGAGGCGGCGGGTGGTCTGTTCGCGGTCGCCTTCCCGCTCACGATGATCTCCTCGATCTTCGTCGCACCGCAGCTGATGCCGGGCTGGCTGGGAGCGATCGCGGCGTGGAACCCGATCTCCTCGACGGTGGCGGCCAGCCGGGAACTGTTCGGCACCCCGGTGGGAGCCGGCGATTCCTGGATCGAGCAACATGCGGTACTGATGGCGGTCGTCTGGCCGATCCTCATCACCGCGGTCTTTCTGCCGCTGGCGGTGCGCCGGTTCCAACGACTCAGTCGCTGACCACCCCTATCGGCCCGGTGCCATTCGCACCGGGCCGATAGGCTGCGACGGTGACCGACGGGCTGGTGGCTGAACTCATCGATACGGTGGCGTGGGTGCGGATCGAGCAGGGCAAGATCCTGTGCGCGCGGCCGCGAGGCAAGGATGTCTTCTACATTCCTGGCGGCAAGCGTGAAGACGGCGAATCCGATCTGCAGACTCTGGTCCGCGAGATCGAAGAGGAGCTGACCGTCGCGCTGGTGCCGGAGACGGCCGCGCACGTCGGGGTGTACGAGGCGGCCGACGGTTCGGTGTCGGTCCGGATGAGCTGCTACACAGCCGAGTATCGCGGCACGCTCACCGCCAGCAGTGAGATCGAGGCGCTGGCCTGGTTCTCCTATGCCGATCGCGCGTTGGTTCCACCGGTCGACCAGCTGCTGTTCGACGAGCTGGCGACCGCGGGCCTGCTGCGCTGATCACAGCAGCGGCTCAGCAGAGCGGAGCCTTCGAGCCCACCAACTCACCGCGGAACAAGCAGACGATGAGCTGCACGAAGTCGCGCGCATAAGTGGCCGAACCGGAATCGGCGGAACCTGTGGGTGCGGCGGTCGCGGTGGGGGCCGCGAATCCGGCGCCGGTGGCGAGCGCGGTGGATACGAGGACGGCGGCACAAGCTCGTTTGACAACCATGGGGGCTCCATTCGGATCGAGGGGTGCCGCCAGTATCGGCCTTGATGGCGGGGGCGCGGCAGCCCCGATCTCTTGGGGCGTGGGTGGCTGCCGTCGTGGAACGCCTACCTGTCCTGGCCTATGACCTCTTTGACCTCGCCGCACCGGACGACCTCGTTGCCCTTCTTCTTGCCCGGCACACGGATCGTGATGGCGGAGTCGCAGGTCCCCTGGTTGCCGACGCGATGGATGTAGACCTCCCGCGGCACATCGCAGCGGTTGCGGTAGTACACCGTCGTCGTCATCGTCCCCGGATGGTACGAGTAGGAGATGCAGCCACTGACGCCCTCTTCGGCGGAGGCCGCGGGCGCGGTGGCGAGCGTCAGCCCGATGGACGCGGCCGCAATGGCGATACTCGTGACGACCCGGCTTGATGTGCGCATGTAATTCCGTTCCTCGAAGGCAGATTCGGGGCGTCAGTGTATGAATCCGCATGCGGCGTCATCAAACCGTAAAGTTCTTTACGGTGGGAAGGGTCGAGGCGCGCGGTCGGCACCCCTGCACACATCGGCCCCGCGCCGATAGCTCGGCACCGGGGCCGCCGGGAGTTCCGGCTCGATCGTGCACCGCCCGGAGCGAGGTGCGGTCATTGCGGACCCGGGCGGTGCGACGCGATCACGTGGTGACGTGCGCCCGGGTAGCCCGGTCGATGAGATGTTCGATGAGGCTGAGCAACACGTTCTTCGACGACACGCGGTCGCGGGCGTCGCAGAGCATCACCGGGGTCTCCGGATCCAGGTCGAGGGCGTCGCGTACCTCGTCGGTGGTGTAGTGGGGTGCGCCGTCGAAGCAGTTGACCCCCACCAGGAACGGCAGTTTGCGGCGTTCGAAATAGTCGATCGCGGCGAAGGAGTTGCCGAGCCTGCGGGTGTCGGCCAGCACCACCGCGCCCAGCGCACCGCGGGCGAGTTCGTCCCAGAGGAACCAGAACCGGTCCTGTCCTGGTGTCCCGAACAGGTACAGCACCAGATCACTGTCGATGGTGATCCGGCCGAAGTCCAGCGCCACCGTGGTCGTGGTCTTGGACTCGACGCCGGATAGATCATCGACACCGGCGCTGACCTCGGTGATCATCTCCTCGGTGCGCAGCGGCGTGATCTCGCTGAGTGCCGAGACCAATGTCGTTTTGCCGACACCGAATCCGCCCGCGATGAGAACTTTCACCGAGGCCGCTAGGTGTGGCACCCCGTTCGGGTCGAGCCGGGCAGGGTCAAATTTTTCGGATTCCATCCAGTACCGCTCGCAATACGTTGAGGTCGCCGGGCCCGGCCTCCGGTTGCACCGGAGCCCGGAAGATCAGGTGCCCGTCACCGATCAGATCTCCGACGAGAATCTTGGTCACTGCCAGTGGCAGTTTCAAGGTGGCCGCCACCTCTGCCACCGATCGCGGCTGCACACACTCCGCGACGATCTGCGCGTATTCGGGTTCGACACGCCGCATAGTCGGTGCGGGACGCGCCGTCACGACCGCGGTCAGCATGTCCAAATCGTGCGCGGCGCCCATCGTGCGGCCACGCGTGACCGCGTACGGCCGCACCAGCGGACCCGCTGCCTCGTCGAACCACGGCTCACCCATACGCGTCATAACGAACTCACCGCATCACCGTTGCGGTTCGACCTCGGACGCGCCGTTGCGCGCGGTGGTCGACAGGTAGTTGCCCACCCGCTGCACGGTCAGGTTCATCTCATAGGCCACCATGCCCAGATTCGCTGTCTCGGAGGCCTGCAGGGCCAGACAGGCGTTCTCGCCCGCCGAGGTCACGAACAGCACGGCCCGGTCCAGTTCGATGACGGCCTGGCGGACGCCGCCGCCGTCGAACCGGCTGCCCGCACTGCGGGCCAGGCCGTAGAGCGTGGAGGACATCGCGGCGAAGTGCTCGCCGTCCTCACGCACGATGCCGTTGGAATGACCGAGCAGCAGACCATCGGTGGACAGGACGACGGCGTACCGGACGCCGGCCAGCCGTTCGACCAGATCGTCGAGCAGCCAGTTGAGATCACTTGCGGGGGAAGTGGACACTTAGCCTTCCTGTTCCTTCGGGGTCGTGCTGGCCGACGGCGGTGGCGCGGCGGAATCGTTCGCGGGTAGCGGCTTACGACCCTGCCTGGTGCCGTTCTCGATGGCCGACATCAGATCTCGGGCCTGTTCGGCCGTACGAGGTCGTTGCGGGGCGGGTTGCGGGGTGACCGGTTCCGCCAATTGCGGTGCGAGACTAGTCTGCCGGTTGCGTCGAGGTAAAACGGGACGTCCGTCGGCGGTCCGTTCCACCGGCTCGGCGGTCCGCGGTGCGGGCGCCGGGGGAGGATCGGCGAGCAGGGTCGCGGTCGGGGCGGTGGCGGATTCCACGGCGCGCGTGGCCGGCTCGCTCGACGCGGGCAGCGCCGGACGCCGCCGGGCCTGGTCGGGCAGGACGGAGTCGGTCGATCCCGGGCCCGAATCGCCGGGTAGCAGCAGCTTCGATGGCACCAGCACGATCGCGCGCACGCCGCCGTAATCGGATTCGCTCAACCGCACCGAGATGTCGTGGCGGGCGGCCAGCTGACCGACCACGAAGAGCCCGAGGCGCGAATCCGCCGACAGCGATGCCACACCGAAATCGGGCGGATCCGCGAGCAGTTCGTTGACCCGCGCGAGCTCGGCGGCATCCATCCCCATGCCCTGGTCGCTGATCTCCACGACCAGGCCCTTGCCGACGACATTGCCGGTGACCTCCACCCGCGACTGCGGCGGGGAGAACGAGGTGGCGTTGTCGACGAGTTCGGCCAGCAGATGGACGAGGTCGGCGACACCGTTGCCGACGATCCGCGACTGCGGCAGGGTCCCCAGGCGCACCCGGGTGTAGTCGAGGGTCTCACCGATCGCGCTGCGCACCAGGTCGATCAGTGGCACAGGATTGCGCCACCGGCGTCCGGGCTCACCACCGCCGAGGATGATGAGGTTCTCGGCATTGCGGCGTTCCCTGGTGGCCAGGTGGTCGAGCCGGAACAGGATCTCGAGCATGGCCGGATCCTCTTCGCGCTGTTCGGCGGCGTCGAGGATTTCGAGCTGGCGGTGCACCACGATCTGGCTGCGGTGGGCGATGTTGAGGAACACCGCGCGCACGCCCTCGCGTGTGCGGGCCTCGGTGATGGCGGCGGTGACCGCAGCCGCATGCGCGTGCTCGAAGGCGGTGGCGACCGCGCCGACCTCATCGCGGCCGAAGTCCAGTCGCGGTGCTTCCTCGACCGGATCGACGTGCTCGCCCTCGCGCAGGCGCCGCAACATGTCGGGCAGCTTCTCGTCGGCCAGTGCGAGTGTCTGGTCCCGCATCCGCTTGAGCCTGCGGATGAACCGGTTCGCCAGTACCAGCGACACCATGAACGCGCCCGCACTCATCAACAGGACCACGACACCGAGGGCCAGCGATGCGGCGGCCGATTCGGTGGCCGAATCGCGCGCCAACTGCTGGGCATTGGTGTTGTGCAGGTCCCAGATGTCGAGCAGCGCATGGTCGACCTCGGCGGCGGCGGCCTGCCATTCCTCGGTCGTCGACGGCAGCGGCGCGGGTTCGTCCTCGCTGGTGGTACTGCTACTCGTGCTGCTCTTGCGGCCCGAACCGCTGCCCGTCGTGTCCTCGGAGGACGTCTCGGACGATTCGGGCGCGGACGGCTCGGGCGGGTCGAGGGTGCGCTTCATCAGCGCATGCTCCATCGCCGTGATCCGCTGCCAGGCCGGGCTGTCCAGCAGGGCCTGAAGTTTGTCTCGGTAGGCCGGCTCGAGTTCGGCGGCCAGCTGCGGCAGCATGGCGTGATGTGCGCCGACCTGGGCGGTGAACTCCTCCGGCAGCGCGACGATGCCGGAACCGTTGACCAACGCCGCCTCCGCGAGGGCATTGCTGCGCGAGACCGCCTCGATGCCGTAGATCAGCCGGGTCGACAGCGCCAGCTGGACGACGACGGCCGGATCCGGTGCCGACCGCTGTGCCAGCTGTGTGCCGATCGTGATGACGTCGAGCACCCGGGTGTAGAAGGTGTAGGCGTCCGGGGCGGGCAAGGCGCGTACGTCGGTGCCGTTACGCACCATCTGCAGCTGCTCCCCGAGCGTCACGAAGTCGCCGACATTGTCGCCGATGGTGTCGGAGTCCAGTTCGCGCAGCGGATTCGAGGCCTCGACCAGCGCCTGGAACGCCGCGTCGACCCGGGGCCGTGTGGTGGCCAGCTCCGCGGCGGCGGTGGGGTCACCCGCGAGGTGGGTGAGGGTGAGCCGTCGTTCCTGCTGGATCGCGTCCAATAGCTGCCTGGTCGGGTCGATGGCGGACTGCATCGCCTCGGCCCACTGTTTTCCGTGATTACCCCGGTCGACCAGGTATCCCGCTGCGCCCACGCCGACCACCAGCAGAGTCAGGCTCGGAATGAGCGCGATCGCCAGTATCCGGGTCCGGACACCGAGCCTCGCTCTGAACATCGCGTCAACATAAACGACATCGTGACCGAATCGGGACTCCGGTCCCGTTGAACGGGACCAGGTTTGACACCGGCCCTACCGGGGAAATATAAGGCCCGCCTCGCCCAGAGGCTGCGTGAATGTGACACCCGGCACCATCGCACGCCCAGAGTGGGTAGATTGTGTGTACCGACGAGTAACCCACATCGAGGAGGCAACGATGCCCGCGCCGGAAGCCGACGTATTCGCCCGACTGAGCGCCCTCGCGGCGATCGACGGCGCCGAGGCACGCCCCACCAGAACCATTACCGAAGTGTTCACCGGACGGCCGCTCGGCACGGTGCCGGTCGGCACCGCCGAGGACGTCGCCGACGCCTTCGTCAGAGCCAGGGCCGCGCAAGCGCATTGGGCTGCCCGCCCCGCCTCCGAACGCGCCGCCGTCTTCGAGCGCTACCGCGCGCTCATCGTCGCCGAGCGTGAATATCTCATGGACGTCATCCAGGCCGAGACCGGCAAGGCACGCTGGGCCGCCCAGGAAGAGGTCATGGGCCTGATGCTGGCCGCCCGGTATTTCTCGCGGGTCGCGCCGGGGCTGCTCGAACCACATAAGGTGGCCGGTGCGTTCCCGGTGCTGAACAAGGCGCAGGTGCGGACCCAGCCCAAGGGCGTCGTCGGTGTGGTCGCGCCGTGGAACTACCCGCTGGTGCTCTCGATCGGCGATTCGATTCCCGCGCTGCTCGCAGGAAATGCCGTGGTGGTCAAACCCGACAGCCAGACCCCGTTCTCCTCACTGGCCGGGGCCGAACTGCTGTACCGCGCGGGTCTGCCGCGAGATCTGCTGGCCGTGGTGACCGGGCCGGGCACCGTCGTCGGCACCGCGATCGTCGATTCCTGCGACTACCTGATGTTCACCGGCTCCTCGACCACCGGTCAGACCCTCGCCCAGCAGTGCGGCAAGCGGCTCATCGGGTTCTCTGCGGAACTCGGCGGCAAGAACCCGATGATCGTCACCCGTGGTGCGAACCTGGACAAGGTCGCCAAGGCGGCGGTGCGTGCCTGCTTCTCCAACGCCGGTCAGCTGTGTATCTCGATCGAACGCATCTACGTCGAGCGCTCGATCGCCGAGGAGTTCACTGCCGAGTTCGTCGCGGCCACCGAAGCCGCGAAACTCGGTGTGGCCTACGACTTCTCCACCGATATGGGTTCGCTGATCTCGGAATCGCAGCTGGAGACGGTGTCCAAGCATGTGGCCGATGCGACCTCGAAGGGCGCCAAGGTGCTCACCGGCGGTAAGGCACGCCCGGATCTCGGTCCGCTGTTCTTCGAGCCGACCGTGCTGTCGGAGGTCACCGACGAGATGGAGTGCGGACGCAACGAGACCTTCGGCCCGCTGGTCTCGATCTATCCCGTGGATTCGGTCGACGAAGCCGTGCGCCTGGCCAACGACACCGAATACGGCCTCAACGCCAGTGTGTGGGCGGCAAGCACCTCCGAAGGCGAGAAGATCGCGCAGCGGCTGCGGGCGGGCACGGTCTGTGTCGACGAGGGCTACGCGCCGGCCTGGGGTTCCACGGGTGCGCCGATGGGCGGCATGGGGATCTCCGGTGTCGGGCGCAGGCACGGCGCCGACGGGCTGCTGAAGTTCACCGAACCGCAGACCATCGTCGTCACCCGGTTCATGAACCTGGACCCGCCGCCGATGCTGTCGCAGGACAAATGGCAGCGGTTCCTGATGACGATCGCGCGCAACCTACGGTTCCTGCCCGGCCGCTGAACCGTCGCTTCGGCATGCCACCCGGGATTACCCTGGCGGCAAGCCGAAGCGCTCACGGCCCGCGTGACCGGCCGACGCGTTGCTCCAGGCGCACCGCCACATCGTCGACTCCGAGACCGGTGAGTTGACCCAGGGCGATCGGTCTGCCGGTGATCAGCAGGAGCAGTGCGGTGATCGGGCCTGCGACTTCGGCGCCCTCGCCTGCGGTCCATGCGGTGTCGGTGGCGCGTAGCCGGAATCCGTCGAGGCGGTGGCGTTTCCATACCGGCCAGCCCACGGCGTAGGCGCGGGTGGCCGCTGCCGCAGCGGCGTCGACGGGGACAGTGAGGGGGCGGCCGAGCGGAATCGAGATGTCCTGTCCGTGCACGATGATGTCGAACAGCACGTTGCGGTAGTTGGTGACGATCGGCAGCCGGCGGGAGGCGGCCGTATCGGCGATGTCGGTAGCGAGCTCCGCGGTGGGACGGCGGGCGTGCTCGCGGGTGATCGTGTCGACCAGCACGTTGTAATCGCCGTGCGCACGGGCGAATTCGCGCACGATCGCCCACAACGGAATCCGCTGCGGTGCCATGGCGATATGTGCGGCGACCTCACGGACTCGCCAGCCCGTACACAGCGACGGAGTGTCCCATTCGGCGGCGGTGAGCTCGCCGAGCAAGGCGGCGATGGCGCGGCGTTGCTGCTCGATCGCCCACCAGCTCTGTTCGCGGTCCATGGACCTCACCCGCTCGGACGTGGAGTCGTCGGGTCAGCGGCGATTCCGTAGAATTAGTCAGCTACTGTGACTATTTTAGTCAGCTTCTCTGACTGGTGGCAAGGGTGGAAAGGCGGTCCCGATGGAGCGTTCAGATGCTGATCCCAGTCTCGGTCTGCTGCTGTTGCTGCCCTACCGGGCGATGGAGAATCGAGTGTTCGCCGCGCTCGCCGAAGCGGGGTACCAGGACGTCACGCTCGCGCAGGCGCGGATTGTGCAGCGGATCGGACCCGAGGGCACCCGGCTCACCGAACTTGCCGAACAAGCGCAGGTCACCAAGCAGACGGCCGGGTTTCTGGTCGATCAAATCGAACGCGCGGGCTACGTCGAACGAGTGCCGGACCCGACCGACGGCAGAGCCCGGTTGGTGCGGCTGTCCGAGCGTGGGCAGCGCGCGACCGCGCTGGCCAATACGGTCGCGGCGGAGGTCGAGGCCGAGTGGGCCGACCACCTGGGCCCGGGCGCGACCGCCCAGCTACGCCGTGCGCTGACCCGGCTGCGAGATATCACCGACCCATATCGGTAAACGGGGGTCACCGCAGCCGGTCGGCTCCGGTGCGCGGTGGGGGAGCAGCCGCGGCGGCCGCGGCCTCGGTCGCGTCGAGTGGGCGAACCCGCAGGACGAACCGCGACTGCTCGATCGCTTCCAGCGAGGTGGTCGGCGCGTCCTCGGTAATTTCGGAGCGGACATCGACGGTGAGGTGATCCCTCGTGAAACGCATGTAGTTGTCTTCGCTCATCCAGAATTCGGTATGCCAGGGCAACCGAGTGACCAGCACATCACCGTCGGCGGGGTGGAAGTCGCGGGCAGGCAGGCAGATCGGGGTCGCCGCACCGGAACGCAGCAGCAACAGCACCGGGCCGTGCTGCTCGATCAGCCTGCGCAACAGCGTGCGCGCGGAGTCGGTGGCGGCACCGCGGACACTGCGGTCGGGCATCAGCGCGCGGGTGCCGCAGCAGCGTCCGCGGCGGTCTCGGGTTCGGGTCTGACGCAGCACATCGCTCCTCCTCATGACACCTCCGGACGTCCGACGCCGAAAACTATCGTCGGCGAAGGTTGGTGTCACGTTGGTGTCGGCGTCGGCCCTATCGTCCGCGCCGGCGCGCAGGCTTCTTGGCACTCGCCCGCGCCTTTCCCCCGGCCGGGTTCTTCCCTGCGGCCTGCGTCTTCTTGCCGGCGTGCGCGGGCTTCTTCGGCTCGGGTTTCTCGGTCGACGGCGATCGAGAACTGCGTTCGGAACGGCCGCGAACCACGCCGATGAATTCTTCGACCAACTCGGTGGTCTGTTCCGACGGCCAGGCCAGCGCGATCTCGGTCTCGGCGACATCGGTCACCGTCCGGTACACCACATCGCGGCGGGCGTGCAGCCGCGCGATCGAATGCGGCACGATCGCCACGCCCACACCGGCCGCCACCAGTTCGATACTGCCCGCGGCCCGATCGATATCGCTGGTGTCCTGCTGCTGCTCGTCGGCGAGGTCGGCGGTGGTGACCTCGGTGAACACCGAGATCGGGTGCTCCTTCGGGACGACGACGACCGGCACTTCACGGTAGAGCGGGATCGCGTTCATGGCGGCGTCGGCGATCGGCAGCCGGACGAAACACATATCGATGCGACCGTCGTGCAGCGCCGTCAGCTGATCGGCCTGCGCAACGGCGTTGAGTTCCAGTGCGACGCCGGGAAATCGTTGCGCCCAGATCCGCTGCCATTTCGACACCGTGACACCGGGGACGAAACCCACCCGCAGGCCACCGGCTTCGGCCGACTCGGGTCCGGCCTGCTCCGCCTCGGCCTGCGCGATGAGCTCCTTGGCCTCGCGCAGCAGCTGTGCGCCGTCCTCGGTGAGCTGCGTCGGCTGCGCGCCCGGAACGAACAGCTTGGTCCCGAGTTCGTTCTCCAGGTCGATGACGGTGTGGCTGAGCTTCTGGCGGGAGATGTGCAGCGCTTTCGCCGCCCGCGCGAAATGCAGTTCCTCCGCGACCGCGACGAACCAGCGCAGACGCACGATATCGATCGAAGCGAAGCGGCTCATTCGTATCAGCGTATGCGTACGGCCCGCCGCCAGGTGCGTGCGGCCGTGCCCAGTAGGATGTATCGGTGAGCCCGGACAAGAAACCGCAGACCATGAAGCCGCTGACCGCGGCGAACAAACTCGGCATCTACCTTCCGGCGGCACCCGAGGATTTCCGCACCACGCCGATCTCGCGTGCCGATCTCGAAGCGCTGCGCACCGACCCGCCGGGGTGGCTGACCGAGCTGCGCCGCACCGGTCCCTTCCCGCGTGATGTCACGGCCCGCAAGCTCGGCGTCTCCAACAGCGGCCTGGCTCGCGCCGAGGTTTCCGATGCCCTCACCGCCGACGAGATCGCGGTCCTGCTCGCCGACCCGCCCGAATGGCTGATCCGCGAACGTGACAACTACACCGCCGTCCAAGCCGACAACGTCCGCATCAAGGCCAAGGAAGCCGAACGCCGCGAGGCCACCAACCGCCCGGCCAAGAACCGCTAGCCCGACGTGTCTCGGCGCGCCTACCGGACGGGCCTGACGCCTGCGGCGATCACCGATGCCGCGGTGGCGCTGACCGCCGAACGCGGGCTCGACAGCTGGAGCATGCGAGATCTCACCGCCCGCCTCGACACCTCGCTGTCGGTGATCTACCACCACATCGGCGATCGTGAGCGCGTCTGCGCTGCCGTCGTCGACAAGATCTACGCCGACATGGACCTGCCGCTCGATGACACCGATTGGCGGGCCCTGCTGCACCGCGTGCTGACAGCGATGATCGACCACCTCGCCCACTACCCGGGCGTCGCTGCCTGGTTGTTGCGCAACGGCCCGCAGACCGAACAGCTCGTGCCGGTACTCGACGCGGGCGTCACGCGCATGCTCGAGGCGGGCTGGGGCGAGGAGTCGGCCACCGCCTACTCGGTCGCGTTCAACACCTGTCTCGGCCTGATCGCCCTCGACGACCAGCGCGAACGTGACGGTGACGGCGGCGGCCTCGCCGGGCTGCGGCACCTGCTCGACACACATCCCGACGCCGGCGTGGGCGCCGACCAGATGCGGCGCATGGTCACCGACTTCGCCGCGGCCGACGACGCCGAACGCATCAGAGTCCGGCGCGAGTACGGCCGGTATGCGCTGGAGCGCCTCCTCGATGGGCTGGAACTGCGGCTGGGCGAACTGCGGAAGTCGGCCGCGGCCGGGTAGCGCAGCCGCCGCGTCATCGCCGCCGGACGGCAGGTCGGGCCACACCCGGCACATCCGAATCCCTCGATATCGACCTACCCCTTGCAACGTGCGCCCTCACGGCTACACTCAAAATTAGAACAGTGATCTAATTTCGGGAGGGTTGCCCGCATGAGTACCGCGGTATCGGAGTTGCCCACGGCGACCGAACATCCACCGTCGGGCACCAGCTCGGGGCTTGGGGCCGTGCTCGCGCCGGTGCGCGGCCGGCTGGCGCTGGCGGCCGCCCTGCAAGTGGTGGGCGCGCTGGCCGGATTGGCGCCCTACTTCGCCGTCGTCGGGATCGCCCGCGAACTGCTCGACGCCCCTGTCGACGGGGGCGCGATGTGGCGCTGGGTCGTCGTCGCGGGCCTCGGTTTCCTCGTGCGGACCAGCTGCGCGGCCGCCGCGTACACCATCAGCCATATCGCCGATGCCGACGTCGGTGCCGGGCTGCGTCGCGCCATGGCCGACCGGCTCGGCCGTGTCCCGCTCGGCTGGTTCACCGAACGTAGCTCCGGGCGGGTGAAGCGCGCGCTGACCGACGACGTCGCCGCTGTCCATCACCTGGTCGCCCACGCGATCAACGATCTGGTCGCCGCCGTGCTGACACCCCTTGTGGCGCTGGTGTATCTGTTCGTCCTGGATTGGCGCCTGGCGCTGGTGTGTCTCGCGCCCTTGATCGTGTGGTTCGCGCTGACGGCGTTGATGTCGCGCGACGAAGTGGCCCGAATGGCTCGCTGGAATGCCGAACTCGAGAAGGTCGACGCGGCGGTCATCGAGTATGTCGATGGCATCGCGGTGGTGAAGGCATTCGGTCAGGCGGGCAGCGCCAAGGATCGCTACCGGCGTGCCGGTGACGATCTGGCTCGTTTCCTCGGCGAGTGGTTGGGTCCGATGCACCGTCTCGAGGCGATCGCCTCGGTCCTCATCTCGCCGCCGGTGCTGCTGGTGGTGGCGCTGTGCGGCGGCGTGTGGCTCGGCACCGATCCGGTGGAGCTGATCGCGTTCACCATGCTCGTGGTCGGGCTCGGCGCGCCGGTGCTGGCCATAGGATTCGGCGCGCTGTCCATGCAAGTCGCACGAGCAGCAGCCGGGCGGATCGCCGAGGTGCTCGCCACTCCCGAACTGATACGTGCCGCCCAGCCGTCGGTACCCAGCGGCGCGCACGTCGAATTCGATCAGGTCCGGTTCTCCTATGACGGTCGCGGTTACGCCGTCGACGGTGTCGATCTGACCTTGGCGCCCGGTAGCGTCACCGCGTTGGTCGGTGCCTCCGGATCGGGGAAATCGACGCTGGCCAGGCTGCTTCCGCGATTCTGGGATGTCGAACAGGGCGCCGTGCGTATCGGTGGCGTCGATGTCAGGAATATCGCCGAAGACGATCTCTACCGCCTGATCGGGTTCGTCTTCCAAGAGACCTCACTGCTGCGCACCTCGATCCGCGACAACATCGCCCTCGGGCGACCCGACGCCGACCAGGCCACCATCGAAGCGGCGGCACGCGCGGCCGCTGTCCACGATCGGATCACCGCCTTGCCGCGTGGCTACGGCGCCGTCGTGGGCGAGGACGCTCAGCTGTCCGGCGGTGAGGCCCAGCGGATAGCGATCGCGCGCGCGATCGTCGCCGATGCGCCGATCCTGGTGCTGGACGAGGCGACCGCGTTCGCCGACCCGGAATCGGAAGCGGCGGTGCAGGATGCGCTGTCGCGGCTGATCGCGGGTCGCACCCTGCTGGTGATCGCGCATCGCCTGCACACCATTCGCGGCGCGGATCGCATCGTGGTGCTCTCACGCGGCCGCGTCGTCGAAACCGGACGTCATGACGAACTGCTCGCGGCCGGCGGTGAATACGCACGGATGTGGGCCGCACAATCGCTGCCGAAGGAGCACACCCGATGATTCGCAAGCTGTTTCACCTCATCGACCCCGGCGACCGGCCGCGCTTCATGCGCTGGCTCACTGCGATGGTGGTGTTCGCGGTGCTGCAGGGACTGTGCGTGCTGATGCTCGTCCCGGTGCTGCGCCCACTGTTGAACGGCGATTCGGACGCGGCGGTGCCGTGGCTCACCGCCCTGGTGGTCACCACCGTCGTGACGAGCGCGGTGTATTACCTGCAGGCGATGCTCGGCCAGCGGATCGGCGACGACCTGCTGCTCGGGCTGCACCACCGGGTCGCCGACCAGTTGGCACGATTGCCGCTGGGCTGGTTCGACACCGACCGCACCGGACGGCTGACCCACGCCATGTCCCAGGGAACGACCAATATCATCGCGGTCCCCGCACACCTGATGCAGCCGATCATCGCGGCGGTGGTCACACCCGTGGTGGTCGCCCTCGGCATGTTCGCCTTCGATGCGCGACTCGCGGCGGCGCTGCTGATCGCCGGGCTGGTGCTGTTCGCCACGCACACCTGGGCACAGGACGCGATCACCCGCACCTTCGGCGCCATCGACAGCGCCGAGGTCGAGGCGGCGGGCCGGGTGGTGGAATTCGCGCAGCGACAGCCGGTATTGCGGGCATTCGGGCGCAACGGCACCGATAATCGGCTCCTCGACGACGCGCTCACCGGGCAGCATCGCGCGTACGGCGCGATGAACCGCAATGCCGTGGCCTCCCTGGTGGCCTTCTCGACCGCTGTTCAGGCGGTATTCGTGGTGCTCATCGCCGTGGGCGTCGCCCTCGCACTGGGCGGTTCGCTCGATGCCGCCGAACTGATCGCCCTGCTGGTCCTCATCACGCGCTTCGCCGGGCCGCTGATCGAACTCGTCGACCACTCGGCCGCACTGCGCACGGCGTCGGAGGCCATCGACCGGATCGACGAGGTCCTCGCGGTGCGGCCACTGCCAGAAGGTTCGGCGCGGCGCCCGGTCCGGCCGGGGAAGATATCCTTCCGCGAGGTCGGATTCGGCTATGGCGAGCGCCCTGTGTTCCGGGACCTCGAATTCACTGCCGAGCCGGGAACGGTGACCGCGATCGTCGGGCCATCGGGCGCCGGAAAGACCACGGTGCTGCGGCTGGTGGCGCGGTTCTGGGATACCGACGCCGGGGCCGTCGAGGTGGGCGGCGTCGACGTGCGTGAGCTGACCACCGAAGCACTGATGGAGCAGCTCGCCATGGTGTTCCAGGATGTGTACCTGTTCGACGACACGATCGAGGCGAACATCCGCATCGGCAGGCCCGGCGCCACGACCGAGGAAGTGCGGGATGCGGCCCGACTGGCCCGGGTGGACGAGATCGTCGACCGGCTGCCCGACGGCTGGGACTCCCGCGTCGGCGAGGGCGGGGTCAGCTTGTCCGGCGGGGAACGCCAGCGGGTCTCGATAGCGAGGGCCTTGATCAAGCAGGCGCCGATCGTGCTGTTCGACGAGGCGACCGCGGCGCTCGACCCGGAGAACGAGGCCGCGATCACCGACGCGATGCGGGCGTTCGCGCATGACCGTACCCTGCTCGTGGTCGCCCACCGCCTGCACACCATCGCCGCCGCCGATCAGATTCTCGTGCTGGACGAAGGCCGGATCGTACAGCGCGGCACGCACGACGAGCTGATCGTGCAGCCCGGGAAGTACGCCGACTTCTGGCGTGAACGTGAGCGTGCGCAGGGGTGGCGGTTGACCGGGTGACGGCCGACCTCGCGCACGATCGAGCCAGCCGCAACAGGCGATGTCACTCGAGCGATGTGGCCCTACCAAACAGTGAGATCTCAGGCGCGCAGCGCGGTATGCAACCGCGCGGTGACGACCGCTCGCCGCACATCGCCCGTCGGCAGCAGGCGCAGCGCGTGCTCATGGACCTCGATATCGCCGGGCACACGCTCCCCGAACGCGACGGCGTGATCGGCCCGCTCACCGGCCAGCACCGCGTTGCGCACCCCGACCTCGAGATGTGCCCGCCATTGCGCGATGCCGGGAGTGTCCGAACCGGGAAGCAGCGCACCGCGATACAACCACACCGCGGAGGTGGTGTCGCCTGCCGCGATGGCGGCCAGCAGATCGACCGCATCGCAGGAGATCGGGCCGGTGAGCAGGTAGCGGCGGTTGCCGATATGCCCGCCGGTGGCGCGGCGCAGATGCGAGACCTCGGCCTTGAGGGTGGCGGCGGTGACCGGGCGGTCGCCGTAGAGCGCCGCGTGCAGCTGTTCGGGGGTGAATCCGTCGGGCTCGAGTGCGAGCAGGGTGAGGATCTCCAGCTGACGGGGTCGCAGCGGGACGGTGAATCCGTCGCGGGTCAGCCGTGACTCGCCGAGGCACTCGAGCCGCAGCCCCGCCGACGGCGCAGGCGCCGCACTGCGCAACATCGTCTCCACCGCCGTGACCAGCGCCCGCACCGACGACATGACCAGCGGATGGGACCGATCCCAGGAACTGGACAGATCGAGCGCGCCGACCTGCCTGCCGTCGGGTGCGTGGATCGGTGCGGAGTAACACACCCATCCGTGCAGCGCGGCTACCAGGTGTTCGGCGCAGAACACGGTGCTCGGCGCGTCGGTGAGCAGTGCCATCGACACCGCGTTGGTGCCCATATGGGCCTCGTCCCAGCAGCCGCCTGGCGCGAAATTGACCTGTTCGGCGCGCCTGCGCACCGCGCGGTCGCCGCCGGACCAGAGGACCGCCCCGGATTCGTCGGTGACCGCGGCGAGGTACCCCGCGTCGACGGCGACGTCGTCGAGCGCACGGGCCAATTCGGTGACCGGCGCCCGCAGTGGCGATCGCGCCCATCGCTCACCGATGTCGTCGAGGCCGGGCGCACCGGTACATCCCGGGTCGACCGTCGATAGTGAACGCCGCCAGGATTGCGCGACCTCGGTGCGTAGCAAGGTGTTCGGTGTGCGCGCCGCGGTGTTCGGTGCGGTCGCGACCCGTTCCCATTCCTTCTCCAGGTCGGTCCGCTGCTGGGTCAGGGTGCGAAACCGTGCCACACGCAGTCCTCATCGTCGTCCGGCTGCCGGTCGGCCGACCGGCCTGCTCGAGACTTCCATCCTTGCTCGAGCGAACCGGTCGCGGGACGCTTTGCCGCACAACAGCGTGCGCTACTTCGTGATGAAAATGCCTGCCACGTCGGCGTTCTTGATCGGGGTCTCGGCATTGCGCTGGGCACCGCACAGCAGATCGACCTGAATGATCGTCGCGTCGACGGCCGTGCCCGCCGGTTCTTGATCGATACCGGAATTCTGCTTGATGAATTTCGTGATCGTCATCCGCTTGGTGTCCGGGTCCTGCTGCACGTACTCCCGGCACGGGGTGTCGCCACCGCGGTTGAGCGCGCGTTCGATGTCGTTGCAGCCGGCCAGCAACAGCGCGGCGGCCGCGGCCGTGCAGGCGAGGCCGGTCCGTGCGATGGTGGCGTTCATCTGTTCCTCCTGGTCGGCGCGTCGGGCCTCATCGCCCGACCGTTGACTACAGCCTAGGCGGCCCGAGCGCTCAACCGGCGAACACGCGGAGTGGGACGTTCATCTCAGCGGGGGTCAGCGAACCGTGATGTCCGAGCAGTGCCGACTGCAAGGGTTCGGCGTCGGTGCGCACGATCCCGCTGGTGTCGCGTGCCACCACGACCAGATCGCCGATCCGTTCGCGCGCCGTGTCCGTCACCGTCGGACCGAACCAGCCGTTGTCGATGACCGCGTCCCGCGCGAGTACCTGGAACCGTGAACCGAGCTTTTCCTGCCAGGTCGACATCACGTCGCCGGTGGCGCCGTCAATGGTGTAGACGTGGCGTGCGCGCGGTTCGCCGCCCAGTCGCTGCACGCCCGCGCGCAGGTCGGCCTCGGTGTCGAAGTCGACCCGTTCGCCGAGCTCGACCATGCCGTGATCGGCGGTGACGATCAGCGCCGAGCCCGCGGGCATGCGTTCGGCGATATCGGCGGCGATCCGATCGACGTGCGCGAGTTCGAGCGACCACGACTCCGACGACGGCCCACGCACATGCCCGGTGGTGTCGAGTTCTCCGTGGTAGGCGTACACCAGCGACCTCGGGACAGCCAGTGCCTCGACCACCCCGGCGACCAGGTCGCCGACAGAAAAGTTGGGCCGGAAGGCACACCCGCGCAGCACCGCCCGCGTCAAACCGGAGCCTGCCTGGTACCTGGGCGCGACCTGAGTGACGGTGATGCCGTGCGCGGCGGCGCGTTCGAAGACCGTTGCGCCGGGCTGGAATTGCTCGGGCACCAGTTGCTCGAGCAGATCACCCTTGTGCTGGGCGCCGAACAGACGCCAGCCCAGCGGGTCGAACAACCGCTCCTGTCCCGCGACTCGCAGCAGATACCCGACGATGCCGTGCTCGCCCGGCGGCACTCCCGCGCCAAGGGAGCTCACGCTGGTCGCGGTGGTGGTCGGGAACCCGGCCGTGAGCACCGTCGGCCCCAGGCTCGACAGGAAAGGCGCCGCCTCGGCGTTTGCTGCCAAAGCCTCGGCGCCCAAGCCGTCGATCAGCAGGACACAGACCCGGTCGACGCCGAGCCCGAGGCCCAGTCGATCCTGTTCGGCCGGTACACCGAATCCGGCGAGCACGGAGGGGAAGAGATCGGACAGGGAACCCGTTCCGTAACGGGGCGCGACGAACACGTGCCCAGGATGCGTGCCGGAGCCGGTGGACGCAAGCCGGTTGTTTCAGGTGTCGGGAGCGATCAGCGCATTGAAGGTCCGCATGACGTCGTCCACCAGTTCGGGTGCGGTGGTGCCGAGCAGGGCGCTGCGCTTGTCCAGCTGCCCGTCCAGCCACAACGAGGCCAGGCCGTGGCCGAGGCCCCAGAGCGTGACGGCGATGGTGCCCGCCTTACCCGCGGGTAGTTCGCCGGCCGCGACGCAATCGGCCACCGCATCGGCGAGCACCGCGAAAGCGGCCTCACCTGCGGCCGTGGTGTCGGGATGCTTGTCCGGTTGGGACAACTCGGGGCGAAACATCAACCGGAAATAGCCGGGGTTGTGCCGGGCGAAGCGCACGTAGGCGTCGGCGATCGCGGTCAATCCCGCCAGGGGAGTGGGTGCGGCGTCTCTGGCCGCTGCCACATCGGCCCCGAGCAGGCGGAAACCCTGGGTGGCCAGGTCGGCCAGCAGTGCGGCCCGGTCGGCGAAATGGTGGTACGGGGCACCGGAACTCACACCTGCCTCGCGTGCGACGCGGCGCAGGCTCACCGCCGCGATGCCCTCGGTCTCGATCAGCCGCAGGCATGCCTCGAGCAGCACCTCACGCAGGGCGCCGTGGTGATACGAGGTCCGGGTCACCGTCCGAGCGTAAGCGAAACGCTCTGGACAACCAATCTATGCGGTGCTTAGATTATCTGAGCGGCGCTTAGATGGGCCGGTTCTTCACTCCTCTCGATGGGTAGACACCATGAGCACACGAGCACTTGTCACCGGCGCGACCGGATTCATCGCCGGACACGTCATCGCCGAATTGCTGAACCACGGGTACGCGGTCCGCGCTACCGTGCGCAGCCTCGCCGATACCGGAAAACGCGCGCATCTGGTCGAGCTCGCCGACCGGTGCGGCGGTGAGATCGACTTCGTCGCAGCAGATCTCGATCGCGACGACGGCTGGGCAGCCGCTGTCGCAGGCTGTGATTACGTCCTGCACGTCGCCTCGCCGTTCCCGTCCGCGCCGCCGGACGACGAACAACAGATGATCGATACCGCCGTGAACGGCACACTGCGCGTGCTGCGCGCCGCCGCGGGCGCCGGCACCGTGCGGCGGGTGGTGCTGACGTCTTCGATCGCGGCCATCGCCTACGGACACCGCGAGGACGCGGTGCGTACCGAGGCCGATTGGACGGTGGTGGAACGCAGCCCCGCCTACCAGAAGAGCAAAACCCTCGCCGAGCGTGCGGCCTGGAATTTCGCCGCAGAGAACTTCGGCCCTGACGGCCCCGAGCTGACGGTGGTGAATCCGGGCATGGTGCTCGGCCCGGCGTTGTCGCGCGCGACGAGTACCTCCCACGAACCGGTGCGGATGTTGCTGGGACGCCAGGTGCCCGGCTCGCCGCGGGTGGGTTGGGCGACGGTCGACGTGCGCGACCTCGCCGTCGCGCACCGGCTGGCCATGGAAACGGCCGATGCGGCAGGCAAACGCTACATCTGTGCGGGCGAACATCTCTGGATGCGTGACCTCGGACGCCTGCTGTCCGAAGAGTTCGGACCTCGCGGCTTCCGCGTGCCGACCCGCCAACTGCCCGACCTGCTGGTACGCGCCATCGCGTTGGTGGACAAGACAGTGCGGCTCACCGTCCCCTCCCTGGGCAATCGTGAACGCCTCAGCGCCGAACGGGCCGAGCGCGAACTCGGCTGGACGATGCGACCGGTCCGCGACTCGGTGCGCGACACCACCGAGAGCCTGCTGCGGTTCGGGGTGGTGTCGATGCCTTCGGGTGCGCACTCACATGCGGCAGAACCCGCCGATGCATAAGGAGATTCGCTCATGATCACCGCAACATTGATCGTCGCTGTCCTCGGGCTGCTTCGTCGCCTGCGTCGGCGCGAGGGGAGTCCGATAGTGCCCGATTCCGGCACTGCGCGGCGGGACTCCACTCGGTGGCGGCCCGGCACCGTCGCGGCATCGGCAGCCGCGCTGTCCGGGGCAACGGTGGCCGCAGTCGCGTGTGTCGCCTGCTGATTGCCTGTTGCCGTACCACAGGCCGAGCTGACGGGCGGCGCGGCCAGTGCCGCGTACCGATTCGCCCCGGACATCTCGCTGCGACCGGCAGCCAACCGTGCGCTGCGTCGCCCCGACGCCCCTGGTAGACAAGAGCAGTGACTGCGCAGCGTGAATTCCGTTTCGGTGTGAACATGGTGGTTCCGGAGTCGAGGCAGGCGTGGATCGCCAAATGCCGGCGGGCGGAGGCGCAGGGCTACGACGTCATCGGGGTGGCCGACCATCTCGGCCTGCCTGCGCCGTTTCCGTCGATCGTGCTCGGCGCCGAAGCCACCGAGCGGGTTCGGCTCAACACCTTTGTGCTGAACACCCCGTTCTACAACCCGGTCCTGCTGGCCCGTGATGTAGCCGGTGTGGACCAGTTCACCGACGGGCGGGTCGAACTCGGGCTCGGCGCGGGCTACGTGCGCGCCGAGTTCGAGGCGGCGGGTATCCCGTTCGGCACCGGCGGCGAGCGGGTCGCGCACCTGGAGAACACGGTCGCCACGCTGCGGAAACTGTTCGCCGACCCCGAGTATCAACCGCGTCCGGTGCAGCCGGGCGGCCCGCCGCTGCTCATCGCGGGCTGGGGTGATCGGCTGTTGCAGCTCGCCGCCGCATACGCCGACGTCGTCGCGTTCACCGGCGCGGCGACGACCGCCGAGGGGGGCTTGCGGCTCGCCGGGGCCGAGGACACCATCGATCGCGTCGAGTACGTGCGAAAGCTGCTGGGGGACCGTGGCACCGATGTCGAACTCAATATCCTCGTCCAGGCGGTGGTGCCGCCGAGCGAACGCGCCGCCGCACTCGACAAGTTCGGGCCCCTGTTGCCCGGCGATGCGCCGGAGGAACTGCCGACGCTGTTGTTCGGTACCCCCGCCGAGATGGCCGAGCAGCTGCGCGAGCGGCGGGATCGCTTCGGTTTCTCCTATATCACCGTCCTCGAGCCGAACATGGATTCCTTCGCACCGGTCATCGAGCACCTGCGCTGAATACTCGGCACGACCCTGATCAGGCGGGCCTGCGCCATAAGAGCGTGTAGCGAAACATCAGCCTGCGCCGGATCTTCGCACCGGGCAGCAATTCGGTGGCCGCGGCACGAATCTCGGCCATCGTCTCCTCGGGGTCACGCATGGTGAAGCCCGGATCACGGCTGCCGCCACGTCGCTTGGCGATGGCCAAGACCGCGGGCACGAACGGCAGATACCCGGCATCGGTGCGGATGCTCATCTTCCACATACCCACCACGGCCAGCGTCCCGCCCGGTGCGACGAGATCACGCAATGCCGTCAATCCTTCGGCCAGCGGCACATGATGCAGCGTCGCGACCGCAGTCACGACATCGAAGGACCCCGGTAGCTCCCGGAAATCGCACTGTGCGAGGCGGACATTGGCCGGGGTGGTGGCCTCGGCGATGATCTGCCCATCGACATCGACCCCTAGTACCGATTCGCATCGGGTGGCGAGTTTTCCTGCCAGGAGACCGTCCCCGCAGCCGACGTCGAGCGCGGTGCGGGCGGACTCGGGCACCTGCTGGATCAGCCAGGGGTGGTAGTGGGTGTTGTGATTCCAGTACGGATCGACGGTCACGCGTCCACGGTACGGGTGGGGTGGTCCGTGGCCCCATCGAATCCGGCCAGCCACGCCGGGAACGCGCTGAGATCCGCGAGGACGACATCGGCACCTGCTGCGTTCAGCTCATCGGCCGTGCACGGACCGGTCACGACGCCGACCCCATACGCGCCGGCTGCCCGCGCCCCGCGCATATCGCCGGCGTGATCACCGACGAAGATCTGTGCACCGTGCTCCCGCAGCGCCGCGGCTTTCCCGTCGGACCACAGTTCACCGGCGACGGTGTCGATCGGCCAGCCGAGATGGCGGATATGCAGTTCGGCGTGCGGCTGGTACTTGCCGGTGACCACGAGCAAGCGACCGCCGGCCTCGGTGACCGCCTCGATCGCGGCATCGGCACCTGCCATCGCGGGCACCTCGGCGATGACATCGGGGTAGAGCTCCCGATACCGCGTGACCAGCTCCGGAATGAGTGCCTCGGGCGCACCGGCGTCGGCGAGGATCATCGCCAGCGGCGGCCCGAGCCGCTCGGCGAGTTCGCTACCACGCAGTTCCAATCCGTAGTCGGCGGCAACGACGTCGATCGCTCGCGCGACACCGGGTCGCGAGTCGATGAGGGTCATATCGAGGTCGAAGCCAACGGTCCAGGTCACCGTTCGACCATATCGAGCGCGAGTGCGCAGGCCGTGCGCGGCTGCTGTCATCGCCTGGAGCAGGTTATCGGCATGTGCGGGGTGCGGGTGCTTCGGTGAAGCGCGGGTTACCGGTCGACGCCTTCGCCTTTCGGCAGCGAGGTCGGGGAGTGAAGGATCCAGCGGTTCTTGCCGAGTGATTTGGCGGCGTAGAGGCAGTTGTCGGCTGCGGTGAGGAGGTCGGTTACGCGGTATTCGGCGACGGGGGCGATGAATGCTCCGATGCTCAGCGTCGTCTGGATGGTGAGGTCGTCGTCGATGCTGAAGGGTTTCGTCATCGCGGCGTGGAGTTGTTGGATGACGGTGCGGGTGCGGTGTTCGTCGGTGGGTGGGGCGAGCAGGGCGATGAATTCGTCTCCGCCGTAGCGTGCCACGGTGTCGGCTTCGGGATCCAGGCATGCGCGAAGTCGTGCGGCGACGGTGACCAGGAGTCGGTCGCCGACGGTGTGGCCGTGGGTGTCGTTGATGGTTTTGAAGTTGTCGATGTCGATGGCGCACACGGCGGCAAGATCGCCTGGGGCCGATTCGTCGATGAGGGTTTGGCATCGGACGAGTAGGTGTCGGCGGTTGGCCAATGAGGTCAGCGGGTCATGGTGGGCCTGCCACTGCAAGCTCTTGGTGGTGTTGTGGTAGTCGGTGACGTCTTCGCCGAAGCCGAGTAGGTAGGTGTGTTCGCCGGAGGTCGAGCGGCATCGGGTCACTGTCCACGCTATCCAGCCGTCGGTGCCGTCCGGTCGCTGGAAGTGTCCTTCGATGCGGAGGGTGCCGGTGTCGGATCGGGCGAGCTCGTCGTGGATGTGTCGCTGGACTGTGGTCTGCTCGGCGGTGGCGAAGTCGAACCCGGATTTGCCTCGGAGGGTGGCGACCGGATAGCCGGTGAGCTTCTCGAAGGCTGGATTGGCGTCGATGATGCGACCGTCGTCATCGCCGATGGCGATGGCGACCGACGCATGCCGGAACGCGGTTTCGAACCCCTCGGGGGCGGGCTGGCGGGCGGAGGCGATGGCGGCGCGGGCGAATCCGTTCCCGAAGTCTCCGGCCATGGCGGCCAGCCTGCTCGGGCTCGCGTCGGCGTGTTCGCTCAGCTGCAACAGCGTCGGCGTCGACAGAGCTATCGCGGAGGGGTCGTCGAATCCGAGGCCGACGAGCGCGGCTCCGGCGCTCTCCGCGGTTTCCGGCTCCCACCGCGGCCCGGCCACTGCGACCAGGAGCCGGTGGACCCACCCCTCGAGTGCGGTGGCGAGTTCGTCCCGCGATCTCCGGATGTCTGTGGTGCCGCACAGCCGTGCCGCCCAGTCTGCGGCGATATCGGAGGCAGTGACCACCACGGTGAGCGGATCCCTTCAACCGACACTTATCGACAACAGCTATAGGGCAACTGACGGTAGCAGGCGAGCCGCTCGTTTCGAGCGCGAACGGCCTCGGTCCTCCTCCGACAGTCGCACGGTCATCCGTGGCTGGTCGGCCTAAAGATCTCCCACCGTTCAGGACATGACTCCCGCAACCACCGCGACCATCACTCTCCGCCCCTATGCCCGGGAAACTGCCGCCTGACCTGCTGAGTCTCAGAACTCATTGCCGCTCAACGGGACTCGGTGATTGTGTGCCGAAGTAGAACTACATCCCGGAGGGGAACCCGACCGTCGGGTTCGCCGGCGCGGAATCAGTAAGAAAGATCGAGGCTATAGACGATCTCCCACAGGCGGCTTGTCGGCAACAGCAACGATATAGTCCAGCCAAGGGGCCCACAGCGAGACTCCTTTTCGGCCGAAAAAGCTCCGAGTCAACGGATTGATTCTCTTCATTTCCGGCTGCTCGAGTTTGAGGCTGACATATTCTGCATATTGAGGGAAGACGTGATGACGGATGGAGTAGACTCGCACATATTCGAAGCCGGATGCTATGAGCGCTTCGCGGTATTCCTCCGCATTGGTATGATTCTGGCGGGCAGTCGTGAATATGCCGTGTACCACCTTGCCCAGGAGTCGTGACCGGCCGGTGCTGCTCGAAACATGCTCATTTGCGAGCGGCACGACGTCGGCGGTCACCAATCGACCGCCAGGTGTCAAAACTCGGAATGCTTCATCGAAAAATTGTGAACGCGACGGAAAGTGAAGCGCTGATTCGAGCGCGGTCACTTTAGTTGCGGACGCATCGGGCTGAGGCAGATCGCTTGCTGACCCGTGGGAGTACTCGATGATATCGCTGAGTCCTAATCCAGCGGACCGTGCGGTCGCAATCTCGACCTGTTTCGCGGATATGTTTATGCCTGTAATTCGTTTCGGGCCGAACTCATCCGCCCAGAGAAAATCTTGATCTCCGAATCCACAGCCGACGTCGACCACCACATCCTCGGCCCCGAGGCGCGCTTCGGTCGCTACCAGACGAGCTAACGCCGCGCTCGCTTGATCGATATTTTGGGGACTATCCTTCCAGTAGCCCAGGTTCAGGAACAATGACTCCTCGCCTAGCGTGTTGGATGCGGTAAGAAAATCGTCGTACAGCCGACTGAATCGATCGGGAATCGCGGGTACGAAGGCCAGGGACGCAAACCGCCCCCATTCGCGAGACCACCGCAAAATGCGTCGGGCCGAGCTCTCGGAGTCACGAAATTCCATAACTGTCATGGTTTGCCCCCTCCAGGCGATGGAACCCAGCCGATATGCGGGGCCACTCGCCGATGCTAGCAGTCCGCCCACGCCTTCGTCAGAACATGTTCACCAGGTGACTTTGGGTCAATCGAAGGGTCGGAAGGGGTTGTACGTCGGTGTTCGCGGCGAATGCTTGCATCAGACAGGAACGTGTTCTACCTTGATGAAGCGGTTCTGACCGGCTCGACGACCCTGCCGGGCACGGGGAAGACGGCGGCGGGGATCGACCGCCCTGCGGGCACACCCGTTCCGACTTTCGGGTTCTGCTCGCCAGTTCGGCCAATCTGAGGGGTGGGAAATCAGGTATGAAGAGTCAGATGTCGGCGATCGCGGCGTTTCGGATATTGGATGTCTACGCCCCTCATTGCGAATGCGCCTAGAAATTCAGGGCCTAGTTCGATCCTGGGTTGGTCCAGCCCGCGAAAGGCCAGATCGCCGACGTGGTCGATGCCCATCACGACCATTTCGTGGTTTATCCCGACGGATACCTACGACAACACATCGCAACCCAACTTCACTCGACTTGGATAGGGAATTGGTATGACTCGGGTATATCCAGGGCGCGCTGAGCTTCTCGATGATGAGCCCGAGCGGACACAGCCGATCGCGATAGTGGGGACAGGCTGCCGGTTTCCAGGCGGTGTGGAGTCGTCGGAAGACCTGTGGCAGTTGGTAATCGACGGTCGTGATGGCCTATCAGATTTTCCGGCAGACCGCGGCTGGGACCTGGAGCACCTGTACGATCCAGAGCCGGGTGTACCAGGCAAGTCCTATGTGCGCGTGGGCGGATTTCTCCATCGATCATCCGAGTTCGACGCCGAGTTCTTCGGCATCAGCCCTCGCGAGGCGCTAGCGATGGACCCTCAGCAGCGAGTACTGCTGGAAACCGCATGGGAGGCGCTGGAATCAGCGGGCATCGACCCATCGGCACTACGCGGAAGCGACACCGGAGTGTTCTGCGGGGTGATGCAAAACGACTATGGGGTCGGCGCCGGCGGGCAGGTTCCGGTCGACGTCGAGGGCTATCAATTGACCGGCGGTTCATCCAGTGTGGTGTCGGGTCGCGTGTCGTATGTGTTGGGGTTGGAGGGCCCGGCGGTTTCGGTGGACACTTCGGCATCGTCATCGTTGGTGGCGCTGCATCTGGCAGTCCAGTCGTTGCGGTCGGGGGAGTGTTCGCTGGCGCTGGCCGGTGGCGTGACGGTGATGTCGACACCCGCGACGTTCGTCGAGTTTTCTCGGCAGCGGGGGCTCGCTGTCGATGGTCGGTGTAAGCCGTTCGCCGAAGCTGCCGACGGGACCGCGTGGGGCGAGGGCTCGGGTGTGTTGGTGCTGGAGCGGTTGTCGGATGCCCACCGCAACGGCCATCAAGTATTGGCGGTGGTACGGGGTAGCGCGGTGAATCAGGATGGTGCGTCCAGTGGTTTGACCGCGCCGAACGGGCGCTCGCAGCAGCGGGTGATTCGCCGTGCGTTGGCCGATGCCGGTGTCGCGGCCGCTGAGGTCGATGTGGTGGAGGCGCACGGCACGGGCACCAGGTTGGGTGATCCGATCGAGGCGCGGGCGTTGCTGGCCACGTATGGGCAGGACCGGCCGGAGGATCGGCCGGTGTGGTTGGGTTCGATCAAGTCCAATATCGGGCACACGCAGGCGGCGGCGGGTGTGGCCGGGGTGATCAAGATGGTGCAGGCGCTGCATCGGGGAATTTTGCCCAAGACGCTGCACGTGGATATGCCGTCCGCACATGTGGATTGGAGTGCGGGGCGGGTGGAACTGCTCACCGAGCAGCGCGACTGGCCGGTGGTCGATCGTCCGCGTCGCGCTGCGGTATCGGCCTTCGGTCTGAGCGGCACCAATGCACACATCATCCTCGAACAGGCACCCGTACCCGAAGAACAGACTGCGGCAGTCGGGGCAACGATGCCGCCGACCGCATCCGAATCGGGGCCAACGCCGGAATGGTCACCGTTGGTGTGGGTGGTGTCGGCGCGGACCCGAGACGGACTGCACCGCCAGGCACGGCGGCTACTGGAGTATGTCGAACAACGTCCGGACCTGTCGCCGGCGGATGTGGGTTATTCGCTGTTGACGACTCGGTCGTTGTTCGACCATCGCGCAGTAGCGGTGGGATCCAGTCGTGAGGAGCTGCTCGGTGAGCTGCGCGAACTAGCGGAGCCCGGGATCGTCACCGCACACTCGGCGGTAAACAGGTCCGGGAAGATGGCGTTCGTTCTGCCGGGTCAGGGCTCGCAATGGGTCGGAATGGGCAGGGAGCTGTATGAGACGTTCCCGGCATTTGCCAAGGCTATGGACGCAGTGCTCGCCGAGCTGGACCCGCATCTAGTGGGTGAAGTGCGTGCGGTGTTATGGGGGTCGGATGAGAAGAAGCTCAGGCAAACGGTATTCGCCCAAGCGGGTTTGTTCGCGGTCGAAATAGCGTTGTTCCGGCTGTTCGAGGATTGGGGTGTGACACCGGATTTCCTCATCGGTCACTCTGTCGGAGAGCTGGCCGCTGCACACTTGTCCGGCGTGTTGTCCCTCGAGGATGCCGCATTGCTGGTCGCGACGCGTGGCCGGTTGATGCAACTGCTGCCGACTGGTGGTGCGATGCTCGCGGTGCGTGCAGGCGAGGACTATGTCCGGGCGATGCTCGACGACTTGACGATGAAGGACGTCGACATTGCCGCCGTCAACGGACCGGAATCCGTAGTTGTTGCGGGCACCGAACACTCGATCGTACATATTGCTGAGTATCTTCAACGGCACTCCGTCCGAGCGACACATTTGAATGTCTCACACGCGTTCCATTCATCAATGATGGAGCCGATGTTGGGCGAGTTCGCGGTATCGGCGGCGACTATCGCAGCGGCCGAGCCCGCGATCCCACTGGTGTCCAATGTGGATGGCCGCCTGGCGGGCACAGGATATGGGACAGCACAGTATTGGGTACGCCATGTTCGAGAAACTGTACGTTTCGGTGCCGGATTGGACCTGCTCCGTGAGCTGGGCGTAACCAAGTTCATTGAACTGGGTCCTGCAGCCGGACTGGCAGGTTTGGTCACTGAGTCGTCTCCGGCAAGCGATGTGCTGACGTTGGCCACAATGCGGAAACGGCGACCGGAAGCACTGGCTGTGATGCATTTCTTGGCCCGGGCCTTCGAAGCTGGCATTTCGGTCGAGTGGGTGAAACTGTTTCCAGGCGGTCGCCGGATAACGCTGCCGAGCTATGCCTTCCGGCGGGATCGGTTCTGGTTGGCCGACAGGCACGCAACTGCCGAGACATCGGTGAGCGCCAACCGCGATTCGGGCATGTTCGATGCCGATCGGCGCCTGGACACGGAGCCATCGGCTATCGAGGACGCAGGTGTGGCGCGGCTACGGCTGGCTCAACTTCCGGTGGACGAAGCTCGGACTCTGCTCACCGAAACTATTCGAGGCGAGAGTTCGCTGGTTCTCGGGCACGGCAGGGCGGCGGCCATTGACGCTGACCGTAGTTTCCGGGATCTGGGTTTCGATTCGTTGACCGCGGTCGAGCTTTGTCATCGGTTGAACACCGTCACCGGGTTGCGGCTGCCTGCGACGCTGGTCTTCGACTATCCGACGCCGGACGCGATGACCTCGCACATCCTTGCCCAGCTCACCGACTCCGGTGGCTCCGCGGCATCGGCATCGGAATCGGCGCCGGTGGTGTCACTGTCGTCGTCGGAGCCGGTGGCGATCGTGGGGGTAGGGTGCCGGTTCCCGGGTGGGGTGTCCTCGGCAGAACAATTGTGGCAGTTGGTGATCGACGGGCGTGATGTGATTTCGGGCTTCCCGGACGATCGCGGCTGGGCCGGGGTGTTCGATCCGGTGCCGGGTGCGGCGGGCAAGTCGTACACGAACCAGGGCGGATTCCTTTACGACGCGGCCGAGTTCGACGCGGAGTTCTTCGGAATCAGTCCGCGTGAGGCGATCGCGATGGACCCCCAACAACGGATTCTGCTGGAAACCGTGTGGGAGGCACTCGAACACGCCGGAATCCAACCTGCCACCCTGCGTGGCAGCGACACAGGTGTATTCGTCGGCGTGACCGACCAATCGTACGACGTTGGTTCGAGTACCGGCGACTTGACGGGGTCCAACGGCTATCGATTGACCGGCGGTACGGCGAGTGTGGTGTCCGGTCGGGTGTCGTATGTGCTGGGGTTGGAGGGCCCGGCGGTGTCGGTGGATACGGCGTGTTCGTCGAGTCTGGTGGCCTTGCATCAGGCGGTGGCGGCCTTGCGGTCGGAGGAGTGTTCGCTGGCGTTGGCCGGTGGCGTGACGGTGATGCCCACTCCGTCGATGTTTGTGGAGTTTTCTCGGCAGCGAGGGCTCGCTGTCGATGGCCGGTGTAAGCCGTTCGCCGACGCTGCCGACGGGACCGCGTGGGGTGAGGGCTCGGGTGTGCTGGTGCTGGAGCGATTGTCCGATGCCAGGCGCAACGGACATCAGGTGCTGGCGGTGGTGCGGGGTAGCGCGGTGAATCAGGATGGTGCGTCGAATGGTTTGACCGCGCCGAATGGGCCTTCGCAGCAGCGGGTGATTCGGCGTGCGTTGGCCAATGCCGGTGTCGCGGCGGCCGAGGTCGATGTGGTGGAGGCGCACGGCACGGGCACCACACTGGGCGACCCGATCGAGGCGCAGGCGCTGTTGGCGACCTATGGTCAGCGTGATCGTGATCTGGAGCCGGTGTGGTTGGGTTCGATCAAATCCAATATCGGGCACACGCAGGCGGCGGCGGGGTTGGCCGGGGTGATCAAGATGGTGCAAGCCCTGCGCCACGGGGTGCTGCCCAAAACCCTGCACGTGGACGCGCCGTCCTCGCACGTGGATTGGACCACGGGACACGCTGAGCTGCTGAGTCGGGCACGGGACTGGCCGGACGCCGATCGTCCGCGTCGCGCTGCGGTGTCGTCGTTCGGAATCAGCGGCACCAATGCCCACGTCATCCTCGAACAAGCACCGGTGAGCGAGCCGGCACCGCAACGACATACACCGACAGATTGGTCGGTGCCGGTGGTGTGGGCGGTGTCGGCGCGGACCGGGGAAGGGGTGGCGGCGCAGGCGGCTCGGTTGTCGACCTACCTGGGTCAGCGTCCGGATGTGGATGCGGAGGATGTGGCTGCGACGTTGGCGGAACGTACGCGGTTCGATCATCGTGCGGTGATCGTGGGCGGGGACCGGGCCCCGTTGCTCGGCGGGCTCGACGCGGTGGCACGGGGGCTACCCGCCGGTGCCGGTGCTGGCGCGGTGGTGTCGGGAACCGCACGCGCACAAGGCAAGACGGTGCTGGTGTTCCCGGGTCAGGGAGCGCAGTGGCTGGGGATGGGGCGGGAGTTGCTGGTTTCCTCGCCGGTGTTCGCGCAGACCATGACCGAGTGTGATCGTGTGTTCTCCACGCTGGTGGACTGGTCGCTGCGCGAGGTGCTCGACGGTGCCGAAGGTGCGCCCTCGCTGGAGCGTGTCGAGGTTGTGCAGCCGGTGTTGTTCGCGGTGATGGTGTCGCTGGCGCAGCTGTGGCGTTCGGTCGGTGTCGAACCGGATGCCGTGGTGGGTCATTCCCAAGGAGAGATCGCCGCAGCCCATGTGGCCGGTCTGTTGTCGCTCGAGGACGCCGCCCGGATCGTGATCCTGCGCTCGGCGGCGTTGACGGCGTTGGCCGGTCAGGGCGCGATGGTGTCGGTCGGGCTCTCGGTCGAGCAGGTCGAGCGACTGATCGAAAGGTTCGACCGGTTGGCGGTGGCTGTGGTCAACGGCCCGGAATCGACAGTGGTGTCCGGTGACATCGGGCAGACGGAGTTGTTCCTGACCGAGTGTGAGCGTCTCGATATTCGCGCACGTCGGATCGCGGTGGATTATGCTTCGCACTCTCCCCAGGTCGAACAACTCCGCGATCATCTGCTCGACGCATTCACCGAAATCCAGTCGCGTTCACAAGATTCCACCGGTTCGGGTGGTACGGCGGAGGTGGTCTTCTATTCCACCGTTACCGGCACGATCCTGGACCCGACTGAATTGGATGCCCAGTACTGGTTCCGCAACTTGCGGGAAACGGTGCGTTTCGAGCAGGCCGTGCAGGCATTGCACCGCGACGGATACAGCGTCTTCGTCGAGGCGAGCCCACACCCGCTGTTGACCGTCGACATCGAACAGATCTGTGCGGCAGCCGGTCTCGACAGCAGTATTCCCCTGTACAGCTATGACCCGGTGATCGTGGGTTCGCTGCAGCGTGGCGAGGATTGCGCGGTCGCCTTCACACATTCGATGGCCCGACTGGATGTGTCAGGTGTGGGTGTGGTGTGGGATGCGATGTGCCAGGGACATGGTCGCCGGGTCGAATTGCCCACATATGCGTTCCAGCGTCGCCGCTATTGGCCGACTTCGAACGGGACCGGTGACGTGGGGTCGTTGGGGTTGGCCGGGGCCGAGCATCCGTTGCTCGGTGCGGTGCTGGTGTCCGCGGACACGGGTGCGGTGGTGTTGACGGGTCGGTTGTCGTTGGCGTCGCAGCCGTGGCTGGCCGATCACGCGGTCGGTGGGGTGGTCCTGTTCCCCGGTACCGGGTTCGTGGAGTTGGCGATGGGCGCCGGGCAGGAAGTCGGATGCCCGGTGTTGCGGGACCTGACATTGATGACTCCATTGGTGTTGACCGGTCACACCGCGGTACAGCTTCAGATCGTGGTCGAGGCAGCCGATGAACGCGATTCGCGCCGGCTGGCGGTGTATTCCCGCGACGCCGAAGACCCTCGACCGGAATGGGTAATCCACGCCGAAGCCGTCCTGGCCGGAGACGGCGCGGATTCCCCACCAACGCTGCCCGGCGGCTCGGCATCGGAGCATATGGGGGTGTGGCCCCCACCCAACACGGTCGAGCTCCCGGTCCACGGCATGTACGCGGTGTTGGCCGACATCGGATACGGATACGGCCCGGCATTCCAAGGACTGCGGTCGATCTGGCGCCGGGGCGAGGAACTGTTCGTCGAAGCGGCGCTGCCCGACACCGTCGCTGACGCACCACGATACGGACTACACCCGGCCTTGCTGGATTCCGTACTGCATGCGATCGCCGCACACGCCGTGGACTCCCATACCGATACCGATACCGGTGTGATGTTGCCGTTCGCATGGTCGGAGGTGACCCTGCACGCGGTCGGCGCAACCACGGTGCGGGCCCGGATCGCACCAACCGGTACGGGCGCGGTCGCGATACACGTCACCGACACCACCGGACACCCCCTGTTGACAGCCGCCTCGTTGACCTCACGGCCTCTGTCCCCCGGACAGTTGGGCGCACCCACCGCACGCGACCGGCTGTGCGCAGTGCACTGGACCCCGATCCAGACCGATACCCCGACCTCGGCGTCGGCGTCGGAGTCGCGGGTGTTCGCCACGGCCGAGGACTTCCTGGCCTGGACCCGGGACGAGACCGTGCCGGTACCACCGGTCGTGGTGTTCGACCGACGCAGCCCCGACAGCGATCACGACGGTGCCGCTGCCGGTATGCCGGGGCGTGTGCACGGGGCAGTCGCCGACACGCTGGTCGTGTTGCAGGCCTGGTTGGGTGAGTCGCGTTTCACCGCAAGCATGTTGGTGGTGTCGACCTGTGGGGCGGTCGCGGGTGCGGGTGAGCCGGTCGACGATCTGGCCGGGGCCGCGGTGTGGGGTCTGGTGCGTTCGGCGCAGTCGGAGGACCCCGGCAGGGTCGTGCTCCTCGACACCGATCAGCCCGTCGACGTGCTGGGGGTGGCGCTGGCCGAGGTGCTGGCTAGTGGTGAACCCCAGATGATGGTTCGTGACGGCGTCCTGCATGTGGCCCGGCTGACCCGGTTGAACGGTTCGCTGGGTCTCGTTGTGCCGGAGTCGGTGTCGTGGCGGCTAGAGGCTTGTGACGACACTTTCGACGGGCTCGGGCTGAGCCCGTGCGGTGCCGCTGACCGACCATTGGGGCAGGGTCAGGTCCGTATCGCGGTGCGGGCCGGTGGCCTGAACTTCCGAGATGTCCTCATCTGTCTGGGCACGGTAGACGTGGGGAACACCGTGATGGGCATGGAAGTCGCCGGGGTGGTCGAAGAGGTCGGCCCCGGGGTCGCGGGCTTCGTCGTCGGCGACCGGGTGATGGGGTTGATCGAGGATGGTCTTGGTCCTGTCGTGGTGACAGATCAGCGGTTGATCGTCCGCATGCCTGATGGATGGTCGTTCGTCGAGGCGGCCGCTGTTCCGGTTGTTTTCCTCACCGCCTATTACGGATTGCAGGATTTGGCGCAGGCGCGGCCGGGTGAGATGTTGCTGGTGCACGCGGCGGCGGGCGGGGTGGGTATGGCGGCGACCCAGCTGGCCCGATACTGGGGGCTCGAGGTGTATGGGACCGCGAGCCGGGGCAAGTGGAACACATTGGGCACATGGGGTTTCGATGAGCGGCATATCGGTGATTCGCGGTCGCTTGATTTCGGTGAACAGTTCCTGGCGGCCACGGGTGGTCGTGGTGTGGACATCGTTTTGGATTCGCTGGCCGGGGAATTCGTCGATACGTCGTTGCGGTTGTTGCCGCGTGGTGGTCGTTTCTTGGAGATGGGCAAGACCGACATACGCGATAGCGAAGAGGTTGCTTCTCGTTATCCGGGAGTGCAGTATCGTGCGTTCGATCTGTGGGATGCCGGTGCGGATCGGATCGCGGAGATGCTGACCGATCTGAGGGCGATGTTCGACGAGGAAATTATCGTTCCGTTGCCGGTCAAGAACTTTGATGTTCGGCGTGCGCGCGAGGCGTTCCGGTATTTCAGTCAGGCGCGTCATATCGGAAAGATCGCCCTGTCCATGCCAGTGGGGGAAGCCGGTGTGGATTCAGGTGTGGCGTCGGCGGTGTCGGCGGGCACGGTGGTGATCACCGGTGGGACAGGCGGGTTGGGGGCGATGTTGGCTCGGCGTTTGGTGGTCGAGTACGGGGTGCGGTCATTGGTGTTGGCGAGTCGTCGTGGTCCGGGCGCTCCGGGGGCGGCGGAGTTGGTCGCGGAGTTGTCGGGGTTGGGTGCGCGGGTGCGGGTGCTGGCGTGTGATGTGTCGGATCGGGGGGCGGTGGTGGAGTTGTTGGCCGCGGTTCCCGGGGATGCGCCGTTGACCGGTGTGGTGCATACCGCGGGTGTGCTGGATGACGGTGTGGTGGTGTCGTTGACCCCGGAGCGGGTGCACACGGTATTGGCGGCGAAGGCTGATGCGGCGTGGTATCTGCACGAGTTGACCCGTGAGTTGGATCTGGGGATGTTCGTGTTGTATTCCTCGGTCGCGGGTGTGTTGGGCACCGCAGGGCAGGGCAACTATGCGGCGGCAAATGCGTTCCTGGACGGGTTGGCCGAGTATCGCGGTGGCGAGGGGCGGACGGCGGTGTCGATCGCGTGGGGTTTGTGGGCTGCGGGTACCGCGATGACCGGACACCTCGGCGATGCCGATACCGCACGGATGGGTCGGGGTGGCGTGCTGGCGATGTCGGACGAACAGGGTTTGAGATTGTTCGACGCCGCTGTGGCGCAACATCGTGCGGGTGTAGTCGCTGCCCACATCGATTCGGCCGCAGTGGTGGCCGGTTCTCGTGCCGGTGTCCTCGCTCCGTTGCTGGAGGGGATGCTCTCCACGCTCGGCCGCAGCACTCCGGGTGCGTCCGGCGCGGTGGGTCTGCGGCAGCGGTTGGTCGGGTTGACACCGACCGAACAACAAGCACTGATCCTGGATGCGGTTCGTGGTCAGGTCGCGGCCGTGCTGGGACATGACAGCGGCACGGTTATCGATCCCGACCGCAACTTCAGAGACCTGGGGTTCGACTCCCTGACCGCCGTCGAGGCACGCAACCGGTTGGACACGATCACCGGGTTGCGGTTGCCCGCGACCCTGGTCTTCGACTACCCGACACCCGACGCTGTCACCACACACATCCGCACCCAGCTCACCGATGCCGCGGCTGCCGCGGTCGAGGCGGTGCCGGTCGCGGTGCCGGTGTCGCTTTCGGAGCCGGTGGCGATCGTGGGGGTGGGCTGTCGGTTCCCGGGTGGGGTGTCCTCGCCGGAGGAGTTGTGGCGATTGTTGGTCGACGGTCGTGATGTGATCTCGGACTTCCCGACCGATCGTGGTTGGGACGGGGTGTTCGATCCGGCGCCTGGTGCGGCGGGCAAGTCGTACGCGAACCAGGGTGGATTCCTTTACGACGCTGCCGATTTCGATGCGGGGTTCTTCGGGATCAGTCCGCGTGAGGCGATCGCGATGGACCCTCAGCAGCGGGTTCTGTTGGAAACGGCGTGGGAGGCGCTCGAACACGCCGGAATCGATCCGGCATCGTTGCGTGGCAGCGATACCGGTGTATTCGCCGGTGTGATCGATCAGTCGTACGACGCGGGTTCGGGTACCGGCGACCCGACGGGGTCCGAGGGCTATCGGTTGACCGGCGGTTCGGCGAGTGTCGTGTCGGGTCGGGTGTCGTATGTCTTGGGGTTGGAAGGGCCTGCGGTGTCGGTGGACACGGCGTGTTCGTCGAGTCTGGTGGCGCTGCATCAGGCGGTGTCGGCGCTGCGTGCGGGCGAGTGTTCAATGGCGTTGGCCGGGGGTGTCACGGTGATGACGACCCCGGGGGTGTTCGTGGAGTTTTCCCGGCAGCGGGGGTTGGCTGCGGATGGCCGGTGTAAGCCGTTCGCCGACGCTGCCGACGGGACCGCGTTCGGCGAGGGTTCGGGTGTGTTGGTGTTGGAGCGGTTGTCGGATGCCCACCGCAACGGCCATCAAGTATTGGCGGTGGTGCGGGGTAGCGCGGTGAATCAGGATGGTGCGTCGAATGGTTTGACCGCTCCGAATGGGCCTTCGCAGCAGCGGGTGATTCGGCGTGCGTTGGCCAATGCCGGGGTGTCTGCCGGTGAGGTTGATGTGGTGGAGGCGCACGGCACCGGGACTACGTTGGGTGATCCGATCGAGGCGCAGGCGTTGCTGGCCACCTATGGGCAGGACCGGCCGGAGGATCGGCCGGTGTGGCTGGGTTCGATCAAGTCCAATATCGGGCACACTCAGGCGGCGGCCGGTGTGGCCGGGGTGATCAAGATGGTGCAGGCCCTACGTTATGGGGTGCTGCCCGAGACTTTGCATGTGGATGAGCCGTCCTCGCAGGTGGATTGGGCGTTGGGGCACGCGAGTGTGTTGACCGCGGCGCGGGATTGGCCCGTTGTCGATCGTCCGCGTCGTGGCGCGGTATCGGCGTTCGGTATCAGCGGCACCAATGCACACGTGATCCTCGAACAGGCGCCGGAATCGGTGACCGGCCCCGTGACCGGTGTCGGTGGGGACGAGCCCGTGGACGGGCCGGTTGTGTGGGTGGTGTCGGGTCGCACGCCAGAGGCGTTGGCTGGGCAGGCGGGTCGGTTGTCGCGTTATCTGCGCGAGTGTCCGGACGTGGATCCGGTGGATGTGGCGGCGACGTTGGCGGGTCGATCGCGGTTCGAGCATCGAGCGGTGGTCGTGGGCGTGGACCCGGCGGCGTTGTTGAGGGGCTTGGACGCGGTGACCCAAGGGGTGGCCGGCGACGGTGTGGTGTCGGGGACCGCACGCGCACACGGCAAGACGGTGCTGGTGTTTCCGGGCCAGGGTGCTCAGTGGCTGGGGATGGGCCAGGGACTGTCGGCCCGGTTCCCGGTGTTCGCGGAGGCATTCGACGAGGTGGTGGCTTTGTTGCAGGAGCGGTTGGGGTTTCCGCTTCGAGACATCATGTGGGGAGAGGACTCGCGTGCGCTCAGTCGAACACAGTTCACGCAGGCGGCGTTGTTCGCTGTCGGGGTGGGTGTGACACGGCTGCTGCAAGAGTGGGGAATACGCCCGGACTTCGTGGCGGGACACTCGATCGGTGAGGTGAACGCCGCATACGCGGCGGGGATTTTGTCGCTCGAGGATGCGGTGGTGTTGGTGGCCGCGCGCGGGCGTTTGATGGAGGCCCTGCCCGAAGGCGGGGCGATGGCGGCGGTGCAGGCATCCGAAGCCGAAGTGCTGCCGTTGCTGACTGCGGGGGTGGCGGTAGGGGCAGTCAATACCGCAGCAGCCGTGGTGCTTTCCGGCGCCTACACCGAAGTCGATTCCGTGGTCGAGCGATTGGGCAGCCAGGGACGCAAGACCCGATGGCTGGAGGTGTCGCATGCGTTTCATTCCCCGCTGATGGAGCCGATGCTGGCCGACTTCGCCGCGGCGATAGCACAGCTGTCCTTCAACCAACCGCTCATCCCGATGGTGTCCAACATCGACGCCACCATCCGTACCGCCGGCGGGATCGGTGCCGGGGCTGCGGATCCGGCGACCGCGGGGTACTGGGTCGAGCAGGTACGGGCGACAGTGCGGTTCGGTGAGGCGATACGTGCCTTGTACCGGGCCGGAGCGGACCGTTTCGTCGTCGCCGGTCCCGACGGTGGACTGACCGGGCTGATCACCCAGAATCTCGAGGACCTGTCGCTGCCAGTCGAGCATCCCACCGTGGGGGACCCGGCAACGAACACGCCTACGACCGTGGCCATTGCTGCGGCGATGGTGGTGCCGGTCTTGGGCAGGGACCGTGACGAGACCGAAACCGCGCTCAACACTGCCGCCCGCTTGGATGTGGAGGGTGTGGGTGTGGACTGGGATGCGGTGTTGGGGGGTTGTGGGCGGCGCGTGGAGTTGCCGGGTTATGCGTTCCAGCGTCGGCGGTATTGGTTGAGACCGTCTGGGGTCAGTGATGCGGTGTCATTGGGGCTGTCGGGGGCTGGGCATCCGTTGCTGGGGGCGGTCATGGCGTCGGCGGGTTCGGATGGCGTGGTGTTGACCGGGCGGTTGTCGTTGGCAATCCAGCCGTGGCTGGTCGATCACGCGGTCGGTGGAACGGTGTTGTTCCCGGGTACGGGGTTCGTGGAGTTGGCGATGCGTGCGGGTGAGGAGGTCGGGCGTCCAGTGCTGCGGGAGTTGATGTTGACGACTCCGCTGGTGTTGACCGCCGAGACCGCGGTGCAGCTGCAGGTCGTGGTCGATGGGCCCGATGGGCAGGAGCAGGGTGCGCAGCGGGTCGTGGTGTACTCCCGTGATGCCGGGGACCCGCAGGCAGAGTGGGTCACTCATGCCGAGGGGGTGCTGGATCGGCAGGGTGTCGACGTCGCGAATTCGGTTGCCGCCGGTCCGGTGTCGGAGGGGTTGGCGGTGTGGCCGCCGCGCGGCGCGGTGCCGGTGGCGGTGCACGATCTGTATTCGGTGTTGGCCGATCGCGGATACGACTATGGTCCGGCTTTCCAGGGGTTGCGGTCGTTGTGGCGTCGTGGTGAGGAGTTGTTCGTCGAGGCTTCATTGCCGGACACGGTGAGTGATGCGTCGGAGTTCGGCCTGCATCCGGCGTTGCTGGATTCGGTGCTGCATGCCACGGTGATGGGAGCTGGTGCCGATGCCGGTGTCGAGGTGATGTTGCCGTTCGCGTGGTCGCAGGTGTCACTGCATGCGGTCGGCGCGTCGGTGGTGCGGGCCCGGATCCGGCCGGCTGATTCCGATTCCGGCGCGATGGCCATCGAGGTCGCCGACAGTTCCGGGCGCCAGGTGTTGACGGCGGGGTCGTTGACCTTGCGGCCGGTCTCGCCGGGACAACTGGGCGCCGCGAGCGCACGTGAGCGGTTGTGCGCGGTGCAGTGGGCACCGGCGCCGTCTCCGATCCCTGGTTCGGGATCGGTGCCGGAGTCTCGAGTGTTCAGCACAGTCGAAGAATTCTTGGCGTGGACGCGCGACGACACTGCGTCGGTGCCGCCGGTGGTGGTGTTGGACCGGCGCGAGGGCGGCGAGGACACTGCTGAGGATGTGCCGCGGCGGGTGCATCGCGCGACCGGTGAGGTGCTGGCCGTGTTGCAGGCCTGGCTGGGTGAGTCGCGGTTCGCCGGGAGCGTGCTGGTGGTGTTGACCTGCGGGGCCGTCGCGTGTGTGGGTGAGCAGATCGCTGATCTGGCCGGTGCCGCGGTGTGGGGTCTGGTGCGTTCGGCGCAGTCGGAGGACCCGGGCCGGGTCGTGCTCCTCGACACCGATCACCCCAACGGCCTTTTCGCAGATGCCGATCTCGAGAGCGGGCGCGGCTCGGTCGAGGTGGACTCGTCGATGCCGGGGGTGGCCCTGGCCGAGGTGTTGGCTTGTGGGGAACCCCAGGTGATGGTCCGTGACGGGGTGCTGCACCTGGCCCGACTGACCCGGCTGACCGATTCACTGGATCTGGCTGTGCCGGAGTCGGTGGCGTGGCGGCTGGAAGCCGGTGACGACACCGTCGACGGGCTCAGGCTGAGCCCGTGCGATGCCGCGGATCAACTACTGGAACAGGGCCAGGTCCGTATCGCGGTGCGCGCCGGTGGCCTGAACTTCAAGGACGTTCTCATCTGCCTGGGTGCGGTGGCAGCGGCGGACACCCTGATGGGTAGGGAAGTTGCCGGGGTAGTCGTCGAGGTTGGCCCGGGCGTGGCGGGCTTTGCCGTCGGCGACCGGGTGATGGGGCTCATCGCCGATGGTCTGGGTCCCTTCGTGGTGACGGATCAGAGACTGATCGTCCACATGCCTGAGGGGTGGTCGTTCACCGACGCGGCCACTGTTCCGGTTGTTTTTCTCACCGCGTATTACGGGCTCCGGGATTTGGCTCGGGTCCAGCCGGGTGAGACGTTGCTGGTGCACGCGGCTGCCGGCGGAGTGGGTATGGCGGCGACCCAGTTGGCCCGATACTGGGGCATCGAGGTGTACGGGACCGCAAGCCAGGGTAAGTGGGACACCTTGGGTGCCATGGGGTTCGATGAGCAGCACATCGGTGATTCCCGGTCGCTTGATTTCGGAGAACAGTTCCTGGCGGCCACGGGTGGTCGTGGTGTGGACATCGTTCTGGACTCGCTGGCCGGGGAATTCGTCGATACGTCGTTGCAGCTGCTGCCGCGAGGTGGTCGTTTCCTGGAGATGGGCAAAACCGACATACGCGATAGCGAAGAAATCGCCGCTCGTTATCCGGGAGTGCAGTATCGTGCGTTCGATCTGTGGGATGCCGGTGCGGATCGGATCGCGGAGATGCTGACCGATCTGAGGGCGATGTTCGACGAGGAAACTATCGTTGCGCTGCCCGTCAAGACATATGACATTCGGCGCGCGCGCGAGGCGTTCCGATACGTCAGTCAGGCACGTCATATCGGAAAGATCGCCTTGTCCACCCCAGTGGGTTCCGGTGGTGTGGATTCAGGTGTGGCGTCGGCGGTGTCGGAGGGGACGGTGTTGGTGACTGGTGGGACTGGCGGTTTGGGGGCGATGCTGGCTCGGCATTTGGTGGTCGAGTACGGGGTGCGGTCGCTGGTGCTGGCGAGTCGTCGTGGCCCGGGCGCTCCGGGGGCGGCGGAGTCGGTCGCGGAGTTGACCGGGTTGGGTGCCCGGGTGCGGGTCGTGGCGTGTGATGTGTCCGATCGCGGCGAGGTCGTGGAGTTGTTGGCCGCGATACCCCAGGACGCGCCGTTGACCGGTGTGGTGCATACCGCGGGTGTACTCGATGACGGTGTGGTGGCGTCATTGACCCCAGAGCGAGTGCACACCGTGTTGGCGGCCAAAGCCGATGCCGCATGGCATTTGCACGAGTTGACCCGCGAGCTGGACCCGGCATTGTTCGTGTTGTATTCCTCGGTCGCGGGTGTGTTGGGTACTGCGGGGCAGGGTAACTATGCGGCGGCGAACGCGTTCCTGGACGGGCTTGCCGAACACCGCCGTGCCGGCGGACAGGCCGCGGTATCGATCGCGTGGGGATTGTGGGCTACAGGCACCGCGATGACCGGACACCTCGATGATTCCGATACCGCACGGATGGGTCGTGGTGGGGTGCTGGCGATGTCGGACGAACAGGGATTGAGATTCTTCGACGCCGCTGTGGCGCAACATTGTGCGGGCGTGGTCGCTGCTCGCATGGAATCGGCTTCGATGGCTGCCGGTGCGCGCGCGGGCACCCTGGCGCCGTTGCTGGAGGGCCTACTGCCGGGGGCCCGCCGTGTCACGGGAGTTGTGCTGGGTCTACGCCAGCAGTTGGTGGGACTGACCGACGCCGCCGAGCGAGAGGCGTTGGTTCTGGACACTGTCCGAGATCAGGTCGCGGCCGTGTTGGGTCACGAGAGCGGTGTGGGCATCGATGCCGGCCGCAATTTCCGGGATCTGGGTTTCGACTCGTTGACCGCGGTCGAGACACGCAACCGGTTGAACGCCGTTACTGGGTTGCGGTTGCCGGCGACGCTGGTCTTCGACTATCCGACACTGGAGGCGGTGACCGCGCACATTCTTACCCAACTCACCGACACCGATATGTCCGACTCTTTATCGCGTCTGGAAAAAGACGTAATGGATATGGTCGACGGCAGAACAATGACCAATGAATTCTACTCGAGGCTTTTGAATTTGGCCCGAATCGCCAGTCGGGCGAACGAAGAACGGGAAACATCCCCGTCGGAGGACGTCATGGCCATGAGTGACCAAAAACTACTGGATCTGCTGGAGGATGAATTCGGCATATCGTAGCGGTTTGGGAGCGGCCGGCGCCGAGTCGCCGGCCGCCGAAACGACTAGCCCGCGGCACTTTTGATCGGCTGAACCGACATTCGCAATCCCTTGGGCGTGCGCGGCGGGAATGTCGTCATCCGCAGCGACTCCCCAGGGTTCCCCACGAACGCCAGCTCACAGGTGGCCAGCAAGCGTGCGACGCACAGCAGTGCCTGAATCTTGGCCCAGTTCTTTGCGATACACTCGCGCCTGCCGAAACCGAAAGGGGCGTAGCCCGTCCGGTTGCTTGCGCGCACATCGATGAACCGGTCCGCGATGAACGCCGTGGGATCGGGAAAATGCTCCTCGGACTGATGGGAGGCGGTGGTGGCGATGAACACCATCGAACCTTCGCGAATCTGGAATCCTCGAAACTCGAAATCTCTCGCGGCGCGGCGTACCACAGCCGGCGCGACCGGATTCAAGCGCATGGATTCCTGGAGGGCCGACCACAGGTGAGGCATGGCCGCCAGTGGATCTACCCCGCAGGGGCGACCGTCGAAATACGCCATCGCCTCCGCGCGCACCGCGGCGTGCAGGTCGGGGCGCTCGAGGATGTCGCGCAAGGCGATGGCGATGGTGGAGGTGGAGGTATCCGCGCCGCCGATGAACGGACCGAACAGGCTCAGGATCAGCTCATTACGGCTGATGCCGCCGCTGCGGTACAGCTTGACCAGCGCTGTCGCCAGCGGCGGCTGCCCCGAATCGGACGATTCGGCGAGCAATGTGTCGGCCAGCTCGGTGATGTACGCCATCACACGCCGCAGCGCGGCCCGATACGGCGGCCACGCCAACACGAGTTTCGGCCAGTGCCCGAGCGATACTCGTAGCAAGAAACTGCTGACGTAGAACAGGGTGTCGGTCATGTCGACCGCGTCGTTGGACCGGACCATGGTCGCGCTCGCCTGGCAGACGAACAACCGCCGCAGTTCGGGCATCAGGTCGATGGATTCCTGTCCGATCCATCGTTCGACCATGAAATCGACCGCGCCGACCAGCTTTTCCGGATCGGCCGCATGGCTCGAGTGGCCGCGCGCCAGGCGGCGGCGTAGGACCGCGTGCATATCGCCGTCCGAGTCGGCGATGAAATGCTCCGCGTCGAACTGTTCCCGAAAAGCCCGGAATCCGCCCGCAGCGATCAGGGCGCCGTTCTGCTCCAGGCGTAGGAGCTCATCCATGACCTCTCGACCGGCGAACACGGTGGCTTCCATATGCGGATAACCGACTCGGAACACGTTCCCGAGCTCCGTGACCCCTCGGACCATCAGAGTATTCGGATCCTTCAAGGTCTGCCAGGTGTTCTGAAACGCGGACTGCCGCAATTTCGGCGCCAGCGTGGACCCGTCTTTCCCGCGGCCCATATCTTTCTCCCCTTACGCTTCGGTGTCTGGCGAGAGCCATGTGATCTGGTCACCCGGTTCCGGTCGCTCTTAACGGCAGTCGGCGTCGTAGCCAGAACGGTGTTGTTAGAATCTGTTCTAGCCAAGGCGCTGAATCAGTGCGGCGTCAGCGCGAATACCCGGGGCTCGCGGGTGCCGAGCGCGGCAGGGCGGTCATAGTTCGGCCACACTGCTGCGAGATTCGACCAGATCCGTTCGCGCTCTTCGTCCTCCAATAGTCGTGCCGTCACCGAGACGCGCCGCCCCCTGATCAAGGCGATCGCCTCCGGATCGGCGAGCAGATTGGCCGACCACTCAGGATGTCGCGGCCCACCCCAGTTCGAGCCGGTGACGTAGTATTTCCCGTTGTCCGCGATGTAGAGCAGCGGAACCGATCTGGGTAGGCCGGTTCTGCGGCCGGTGGTCGTCAACAGGAATCCAGTGCAGCCACTGCCCATCATCACATTGACGCGACCGCGGGTGAGTCGGTAGACAGCCCGGTCGAACGGCACCTTCTTTTTCATCGCCGCGAGGAACCAGGGCCTGGAACCCAGGGAGATCGTCGCCTTGGTAACCAACGAACGAGTAGAACCAGCCATGAATGAAGTGCCCCCTGTGATCACGATTGCTGCGATAGTAGAACAGGTTCTATGATCCCGCACAGGTTAACCGTCGCTTGCGCTCAACTGCCTCAACCATTGGTCGACCACCTGCGCGGTCGTATGCGCCTCAGTGCTGCACAGTGCGACATGTTCGGCATCCACGGTCTGCACTGTCTGTGCGGTTGACCAGCTTTCTATGGGCCACTCGTTGAGATTGTGCGTCGGTGACGGTTTCGTGCATTTGATGACGAGCGCCGCACAGTCGACAGGCTGATACTCGAATTGCAGCAACAGCTCGAGCCAGCACGCCAGCGCGGTCAACCGTGCGGTGGTGAAGCCGGCGAGGTCGGGGATCATCGCCTCCGTATCGACCACGGCGTGTCTCACGGTTTCCATTTGGCGCTCGTTTGCTTCTCGCGCGATGAAGGAATCGAAGATGATCAACCCCCGCAGCCGGGTATTGCCTTGCTCCAGCAGCCGAGCCGCAGTGGCGTGGGCGAGGTTTCCTCCTCCCGACATGCCGGCCAGGACGAAGTCGTCGTTCCCGACGGTGTCGAGGACGGACTTGGCGATACTTTCGATGGCGGCGTCGGGCGACGCAGGTAAGGGCTCATCCGGCTCGTATCCCGAGAGTGGGATGACCGAGAGGCGACGATGACCACCCAGATGAGCGGCAAGCAGAATGTACTGAATGTATCCGCCGAGGAAAGCCGGGGTGCAGATCAATACAACGTGCGGCAAGGTATCACCGCCACTGTTGTGCGGCGTGCCACCGCTGAGTCCGATGCCGGTCGGTACTGCTGGGGCATGGTGGTCGAATGCCGGGCGGAGTTGCGCAGCCGCAAGAAGGAACTCCAGGCCGTCGGTGAACTTATCGTCTGCGATCGCCTGCCGGAACATGCGGACAATGGTTGGTTCAACGGATGAGGAGCTCGCTGCGGGATACTGTCCGGCAGACTCGGCCACCGCGGTGTCGCCGTCGGTGGTGGGTCCTGTCCCGTCACGTCGAGGTGCCAGCAAGATGGTTCCGCGAATGGCGAGTTGCGGTTCGGTGCTGGCGATTGCGGTGACGGCCATGTTCCGTACGGCCATGAGTCCGAATAAATCCCCGAGGCCTTTATCGGCGGAATCGGTGTCGACGAGAATGATCCGCCCCGGGGTCTCGGTCTGAGCCGACTTCACCAGCTCCCATATCGCCGATCCTGCAGGGTGCGCAACCTCGTCAGTCGATACCGGAATCGCGCCGCGCGTGAGTATCAGTAAGGTGCTGGAATCGAAGCGCCGTTGTCCGGACCAGGACTGCAAAGCGGCCGACACCTTCTGTGTCATGGCGTGCGTATCCGTTGGTAGTGCACCGGATTCGTCTCTGCGGCAGTCCAGAACGATAACCTGGGCAGTGTCGGTGTCGGGCCCGTTCAGTGCTTCTGTCCAATCACACGGTGCCACTTCGGGTAATGATGTGGGCGTGGGAATTGTGGTCCACCCGATGGTGTGATGCTTATTCGTGGTTTCGTCAGATGTCTCGGCGAGCCGGCCTTGCTCTGTGGTCATTGCTCAAAGCTTCCGTTTTAGTTGCCGATTTCGGCGGAGTCGAGGTATCGGGATGATGAGATCCGCAATTGGGGTCGAGACCAGTGTGTGCGGACAATGGCTACTTCAACTCTGGATTGCGGCTGCGGCCCCCCGTGGAGTAGAACGTGTTCTTTCGACTGGCCAGGATCGCGTCGCCGGAGCCCCGTCTTGCCGAAGGTCCGCAAAACTGGCTCCAGGGGCGCTCTTCGCTGCACCTCGTCGTCGCCAGCATGCCATGAGGAACTGGTGTCGTCCACCCTTGACTAGAACACGTTCTTGCATGATGCTGATACGGATCTTTGTGGAGGCAGCCTAATGGGGGTGGGGCAGATGGACCTGGCGGCGCCCGATGCCGAGCAATGGCAATCGATTCACCGCAGATGTCGTCGGCGCCGGGAGGCATGCGTAAGCGGCGGCAGATGCTGAGGTTTCGCTTTCGTTGAACGAAGAGTTCGGCATTCCTGAGTCTTTGTCTGGATTGGGTTTGCTCTTGTGAATAGAGGTTCCGAAGTGGTCGATCAGCAGAAGCTGCAGCATCTCCTGCGACGTGTCACAGCCGAGCTTCAGGAAAGCAGGGCCAAGCTGCGGGAGCTGACGCAGTCCGCCTCGGAGCCGGTGGCGATTGTGGGTATGGGGTGTCGTTTTCCGGGCGGTGTGGGGTCGCCGGATGATCTGTGGCGCCTGGTCGTCGAGGGTCGTGATGCGGTGTCGGTATGGCCGTCTGATCGTGGGTGGGATCAGACGGGCTTGCTACTTCCGGAGCCGGGGGTTGCGGGCAGGTCGTACACGAATGAGGGCGGATTCCTTTACGACGCGGCCGAATTCGATGCGGGGTTCTTCGGGATCAGTCCGCGTGAGGCGATTGCGATGGACCCGCAGCAGCGGTTGCTTTTGGAGACGGTGTGGGAGGCGTTGGAGCGGGCGGGTATCCAGCCGGATTCGTTGCGTGGCAGTGATACTGGCGTGTTCGCTGGTGTCATCGGGCAGGTCTATGGCGGGATAGTCGGAGCCGGGGCTGATCATGGAGTGGAGGGGTATCGGTTGACCGGCTCCGCGCCCAGTGTGGTGTCGGGCCGGGTGTCGTATGTGCTGGGGTTGGAGGGCCCGGCGGTGTCGGTGGATACGGCGTGTTCGTCGAGTCTGGTGGCGTTGCATCAGGCGGTGGCGTCGGTGCGTGCGGGGGAGTGTTCGCTGGCGTTGGTCGGGGGTGTCACTGTGATGACAACCCCCGGTGTGTTTGTGGAGTTTTCCCGGCAGCGAGGGTTGGCGCCGGATGGCCGGTGTAAACCGTTCGCCGAAGCGGCTGATGGTACGGGGTGGGCCGAGGGTGTCGGCGTGTTGGTGTTGGAGCGGTTGTCGGATGCCCACCGCAACGGCCATCAAGTATTGGCGGTGGTGCGGGGTAGCGCGGTGAATCAGGATGGTGCGTCGAATGGTTTGACCGCTCCGAACGGGCCTTCGCAGCAGCGGGTGATTCGGCGTGCGTTGGCCAATGCCGGCGTCGCGGCCACTGAGGTTGACGTGGTGGAGGCTCACGGCACCGGGACTACGTTGGGTGATCCGATCGAGGCACAGGCTTTGCTGGCCACCTACGGGCAGGACCGGCCGGAGGATCGGCCGGTGTGGTTGGGTTCGATCAAGTCCAATATCGGACACACTCAGGCGGCAGCCGGTGTGGCCGGGGTGATCAAGATGGTGCAGGCCCTGCGCCACGGGGTGCTGCCGGAGACTTTGCATGTGGATGAGCCGTCCACACAGGTGGATTGGACGTTGGGACATGCGGGTTTGTTGACCGCGGCGCGGAATTGGCCGATGGTTGATCGTCCGCGTCGCGCCGCGGTATCGGCGTTCGGTATCAGCGGCACCAATGCACACGTGATCCTCGAACAGGCGCCGGAATCGGTGACAGACCCCGCGACCGGTGCTGGCGCCGGTGCGGACCGGCCGGTGGTGTGGGTGGTGTCGGGTCGGACGCCGGATGCGTTGGCGGGGCAGGTGCGGCGTCTGCGGGATTTCGTGGCCGGTGACGCGTTGATGAACGTGCAGGACCTCGCGCGGTCGTTGGTGTCTCAGCGGTCGCGGTTCGACCACCGTGCGGTGGTGGTGGGTGCGGATCGTGACCAGTTGCTTGCGGGGCTGACTGCGCTGTCGGAGCAGACTCCGAGGCCTGGCGTGGTTACCGGCGTGGCTGGAGTGCCACGTAAAATTGTGCTGGTATTCCCTGGTCAGGGGGCTCAATGGCTGGGCATGGGAAGGCAGCTACTGGACTGTTCGCCGGTGTTCGCTCAGAAGATGGCCGAGTGCGATGCTGCGTTTTCGCCGCTGGTGGATTGGTCGTTGTTCGCTGTGCTCGCGGGTGCGGAAGGAGCGCCGTCGCTGGAGCGCGTCGACGTGGTTCAACCGGTGCTGTTCGCGGTGATGGTGTCGTTGGCCGAGCTGTGGCGCTCGGTTGGTGTTGTTCCGGACGCGGTGGTGGGTCACTCCCAAGGCGAGATTGCTGCGGCGTATGTGGCCGGGGCCTTGTCCCTCGAGGATGCCGCTCGGGTAGTGGTCCTGCGCTCGGCGGCCTTGATTGCTGTGACTGAGCAGGGTGGGATGGTGACGGTGTCCTTGCCTGTCGACCAGGTTACCGCGCGGCTGGCCGGATACGACGAATTGTCAGTGGCTGCAGTGAACGGCCCGCAGGCAACGGTGGTGTCCGGTGTGGCAGTGCAGCTCGAGGATTTCCTGCAAGCCTGTGCACACGACAACGTTCACGCACGTCGGATCTCGGTGGACTACGGTTCACATTCGCCCCAGGTCGATGTGCTCCGCGAACCGCTGCTGAAAGCGCTGGCCGGCCTTCAGCCCAGATCGTCTCGAGTGGGGTTCTGGTCCAGCGTGACCGGTGGCGTACTGGACGGCACCGAGTTGGATGCAGACTACTGGTTCCGGAATCTGCGGGAACCAGTGTGCTTCCAACAAGCAGCTCAGGCCCTACTGGAGGACGGGTACAACGTCTTCGTCGAGGTCAGTCCGCATCCTCTGCTCACGGTCGGTATCGAGCAGATTTGTGACCTTCAGGTGGGTGCCGATCCGGTGACCGTAGTGGGTTCGCTGCGACGTGACGAAGGGGGTATGGACGCTTTCCTACTGTCGGCGGCGCAATTGGAGGTATCGGGTGTGGGGGTGGATTGGGCGGCGTTGCTCGGACCTGCTCATGGGGGCGGGGTGTCTTTGCCGACGTATGCGTTTCAGCGGCGCAGGTATTGGTTGGATGGAGTCTCGAGTGGTGGGGATGCGTCGTCGTTGGGGTTATCGGCGGCTGGTCATCCGTTGTTGGGGGCCGTGGTGGTGTCCCCGGACAGGGGCGGTGTCGTACTGACCGGCCGAGTCGGCCTGACGACCCATCCGTGGCTGGCCGACCGTGCCGTGGGTGGGTTCGTGCTGTTACCGGGGACCGCTTTCGTGGAGTTGGTGCTGCGTGCGGCGGCGGAAGTGGGTTGTGCACTGCTGCAAGAGCTGACTGTGATGAAGCCCCTTGTGCTGCCCGACGAGGTCGGGGTGCAGTTGCAGGTAGTGGTGGACGGCGCCGACGAGCTCGGCTGCCGGTCGGTGTCGGTGTATTCCCGTGCCGAGGCCGCCGACGGCATGTGGGTTCTGCACGCACAGGGTGTGTTGGGAATCGAGGGTGTGCCGGAGCTGGATGCGGGGTTGGCGGTGTGGCCGCCCGATGGTGCGGTCGCCGTGCCTGTGGATGATCTGTATGACCGGTTGGCTGTTGCCGGTGACGAGTATGGACCGGCGTTCCAGGGGTTGCGATCGGTATGGCGGTGTGGCGCGGAACTGTTCGTGGAGGTCGGGCTGCCCGAGTCGATGACCGATGTGTCGCGGTTCGGGGTGCATCCGGTCTTGCTGGAGTCGATGCTGCACGGACAGCTCGTCGATGTCGATCCCGATCCAGGGCGAGTGAAGTTGCCATTCTGCTGGCAGGGGGTGACTTTGCACGCGACCGGAGCGTCGCTGCTGCGGGCGCGTATCACTCCAGTACCTGGCGATATCGATGCAATATCGATCCAGGTCGCCGATGCGGTCGGCCGGATGGTGTTCACGACCCGGTCCTTGACTGTGCAGGAGGTATCTCCCGCACAGCTGGACGCCTTCTCGGTGCAGGACGGGTTGCATCGAGTGCAGTGGACGCCCCTAGCGGCGCAGGTCATCTCGCCTGTCGACGCCGAAACCTTCACCGATGTCGAGGTCTTCGGTAGCTGGGTGCAGAACCAGGAAGTAACCGTACCTGCGGTAGTCGTATTCGACCGTGGCGTGCTCGGTGCCGGTGCAGACGAGGATCTGCCGAGCCGTGTCCGCGAGGCGACGCACGAGATGTTGAACGTGTTGCAGGCCTGGCTCGATGGGTTGCAGTTTGCGGGGAGCACCCTGGTTGTGGTCACTCGTGGTGCGGTCGGCCGGGCTGGGCACGAAGTCACTGATTTGCCAGGATCGGCAGTCTGGGGTCTGGTGCGTTCGGCCCAGTCGGAGGCTCCGGACCGCATCGTCCTGGTCGACGTCGACACTGACGAGCTGACCGCCGAAGGGCTGGCGGCGGTGATCGGGTCGGGCGAGCCCCAGGTTGTGATCCGTGCCGGTGTTGTGCACGTTGCCCGGTTGGCGCGGCTACCTGTTGACGCCCGGGATACCGGGAAGAGCGTCCGCACGGTGCCCGTCGACTTGCCACGGCCGGTATCGGGCGCGGGTGGCGTGGTGTCGGATGGGACGGTGCTGATAACCGGCGGTACGGGTGGTTTGGGTGCGGTGTTGGCGCGGCATCTGGTGACACACCACGGGGTGCGGTCGCTGGTGTTGGCGAGTCGTCGTGGTGCGGCTGCGCGGGGAGCGTCGTTGCTGGTGACGGAGTTGGGCGAGCTGGGTGCTCGGGTGCGGATCGTGGCTTGTGATGTCGCGACTCGCGATGGCGTGGCCGAGTTGCTGGCGGCGGTGCCTGAGCAGTTCCCTGTGACGGGTGTGGTGCATGCGGCCGGTGTGCTCGATGACGGTGTGATCGCATCACTGACACCGGACCGGATCGACGCGGTGCTGGCAGCAAAGGCTGATGCGGCCTGGTATCTCCACGAGGCTACGAGCCGGATGGATATGGCGATGTTCGTGCTCTACTCGTCGGCGGCGGGTGTGTTCGGAGCAGCGGGACAGGGCAACTACGCGGCTGCGAATGTGTTCCTGGATGGGTTGGCCGAGCATCGGCGTGCGAGTGGGCTGGTCGCGACGTCGATCGCGTGGGGGTTATGGACTTCCGATACCGGGATGACCGGGCATCTCGCTGATACCGACACCGCTCGGTTGGGTCGTAGTGGGTTGTCACCTATCTCGACCGAGCAAGGTCTGGCAATGTTCGACACTGCGATCGTCGCGGACCGTGGCGCAGTGGTTGCGGCACCGCTGGATCATGTGGTGCTCGATGCGCAGGTCAGGGCTGGGACATTGATCCCGCTGCTGCGGGGTGTCGTATCGAGTGCACGGCGTCGTTCGGTGCCGGATCTGTCGCGGGAGCGGGGGGCGGGTTTGCGAGAGCGGGTTTCAGTGCTGGCGGAAGCCGAGCGACTGCCGCTGCTGCTGGGCGTGGTGCGGGAACAGATGGCGGTTGTGCTCGGCCATGATGGTCCCGACGCGATCGATCCGGCGTGCAACTTCCGGGAGTTGGGTTTTGATTCGCTGGCCGCGGTCGAGGCCCGTAACCGACTCAATACGGTTACGGGACTGCGACTGCCAGCGACCCTGATCTTCGACCATCCCACACCTGCCGCCCTCGCCCGACACATTCTGGACGAACTATTCCGAGCCCATGGGGAGACCGTGGCAGCGCCGATGCGGTCGTCGGATGGAGTTCGCGAATCTACCGAGCTTCCGGCGGCAGAACTCGCCGCTCCCGCAGAGACTTTGGTCGATGTCATCCGGCAGGCGATCGCAGACAATAGGTTCAGACACGGTTTGGTACTTTTGCGAGCAGCAGCGAAACTCCGTCCGATGTTCGACCACGTCACCGGGGGAGCGCCCACCGGCATCGGAATCAGTGGCGGTTCGCCCGACAACAATTGCGGGGATGTGTTGCCGCACTTGGTGTTCATCAACGCCCCGGAATTCCTCGGCGGATCCATTCAGTACACGGAGCTTGCCGCCCATTTGGGCGGTCACCGCCGTGTCTCGACTATCCCGCTGCCAGGATACGATCCGGATGAGTCGCTCCCTGCCTCGCTCGATGCCGCAATCGGCAGCATTGTCAAGACGGTCCTCGATACCGTGGGCCAGGACGAATTCGTCCTTGGCGGTTACTCGGTAGGCGGAAACATCGCACACGCGGCGGCGGCACGGCTATTGGAACAGGGAAATACCCAGCTGCGAGGCGTGGTCATCCTTGACGGCTTTATCGCCCGGGAGGCGAATGAATGCCAACTGAACGCCCGGGGGAACCACATGCTCGAGATGGATGCGAAGAATCTCGCCGGCCTCACCACCGCACGGTTGACCGCATTCGGCTGGTGGTTCGACCTGGCGATGCAGATCGACCACAAGCCGCTTGAAACTACGACGCTTTTCGTCAAGTTCACGCGACCGTCGCCTGTGCATCAGGGCCTCGATGAGTGGCCGATAGAAGCCTGGTCAACCGCGCAGACGGTCCGGACCGTGAACGCGGATCACGTTGCGCTGTGCGGTGCCGAGGTCAAAGGAACGGCACAGCTGATCGACCAATGGCTCACGCAGCTGAGCGCAGGCATCCGACCTATTCAGTGAGAGAGAAGCAATGAGCACTATGCCAGCACAACCCGATCACGAGATCGTGGTGATCGGGGCGGGTCCCGGCGGTATCGCGGCGGGTGCGCTGCTCAAACGCGCGGGGATCGAAGAGTTCACCATCCTTGAACGCGCGGGCGAGGTCGGCGGCAGTTGGCGCGACAATACCTACCCGGGGATCAGTGTGGACGTACCAGCGCTCGTCTACCAGTACTCGTTCGCTCGCAAGGCCGATTGGCCAACGGCGTTCCCGGCAGGTGCGGAGGTTCAGGCGTATCACCAGGATGTCGCCCGCCGCTTCGGCCTCTATCGGCATCTACGGTTCTACACCGAGATCGTCCGAGAAGTATGGGACGAGAAACACCGCCGATGGGCGTTGCACACCGCTGACAACGAGATCATTACGGCCAGGTTCGTGATCAGCGCGGTCGGTGCCTTTCTGCGACCCAGAGTCGATGGAGGCATCAAGGGCCTCGATGACTTCGCCGGCACGGTGCAACGCCCGGACGCCTGGGACCATGCACACGACATGGCGGGTAAGCGCGTAGCAGTGGTCGGTACCGGCGCGAGTTCCGTGCAGATCACGCCCGCGATCGCGCCTGAGGTAGGTCACCTCGATGTCTACCAGCGGACGCCTGTGTGGTGCATACCCAAACCCAACTACCGGGTCCCGCGCTGGCTCCAAGCCGCCTTGCGGGTGCCAGGCGTGGCAGCGGCCCAGTGCGGGATGATATTGCTGGGGTTGGAACCCATTGCCAGACTGGCTACGTATATGCCCTTGGCAGTGGCGAAACCGTTGATGGCCGCCTTCGATGCCTTCGCCAAGCGGGTTTACCGAGCGTATCTCCGACGGATCATCGATGACCCCGAAACGGCCGCCGCGCTGACACCCGGCTATGGGCCCATGGCGAAGCGGCTCACCCTGTCGACCGGATATCCGGCGGTGTTCAATCGCGACAATGTTCGCCTGGTCACCGACGATATCGAGCGGTTCACCGAGCAGGGAATCCGGACCAGCGATGGCACCGAGCATCAATATGACGTCATCGTGCTGGCAACCGGCTACGAGATGCACACCGATCCGGAAAGTTACGCCGAAGGGGCCGTTGTCGGGCGGGACGGATTCGATCTCGGTCAGTTCTTCGGCGCCAATGGAGTCCAGGCCTATGAGGGTGTGGCCATAGCCGGCCTGCCGAACCGCTGGATGCTGGTCGGACCGTACTCGTTGTCCGATATCGGATGGCACGGGATGGTGGAAACGACTGCATCACACGCTATTCGAGCGATAGTGGAGGCGCGACGTCGCCACGCGTCGACTGTCGAGGTGAGCGAACAGGCGCACGCCGCATACCACGCCGAGATCGGCAAGCGTGGTCAGGTCCTTCGGCACTACATCGAGACGCACAACAAGGGTATTCGAACCTACTACCGCAACTCGCACGGTGATACGCCGTACTTCCGGCCCGCCGGTGCTCTCGAAACGCGTTGGCGTGGCAGGCATTTTCCGTTCACCGACTATCACTTCGATGCGAAGTATCAGCTTCCGGATCGTCGTGTAGACGCACCCGGTCTCCCATAACTCAGTGAAACGCGACCCTGTCCTGGGCGGATGTTGCGGTTGATAACGTTGCCCGAAAGTTCCCGTCCACCGGGACACGCTCTTGGGGGCCCGTCGAGTCGATCTTAGTGTGACTCCGGCCACTGACACGCCCCAGTGTGGCCTGCACCATATCCACAAGGGAGTCCCTATGAATCTGATGAAGTCTCGCCTGTTTGCGATGATCGGAGCGATCATCGCGGCGGTGGCGCTGATGGCGGCCGGAGCAGGTAGCGCGGCCGCAGCGCCGAAAACCGGTGAAATGTTCCTCACCTTTGTCCGCCACGGCGAATCGGCCGGCAATAGTTCCGGTCTGATCGACACTTCTATCCCCGGACCCGGCCTGACCGAGAAAGGATGGGTGCAAGCCGTTGCGGTAGCCGAGCTGCTCGACGATTGCAAGTTCGACGGCATCTACGCGTCGAGAATGGTCCGGACCCAGCAGACGGCGGAGCCGACATCGAAGCTGTGTGGTCGTTCAACAGTCGTCGAAGAGGGGCTGCACGAGATCGAGGCAGGCATCTACGAGGGCACGCCGGAGAAGGACGCGCGCGAGGGCTATATGGCCGCACCGATCCAGTGGCTGCAGGGCAACCTGGATGCCCGGATCCCCGGCTCGATCAACGGCCACGAGTTCAAGAAGCGCATGGACGACTCCATCCAGGATATCCAGGACCGCGGCAGCAAGCGCGCGGTGATCTTTTCCCACGGCGGTGCCATCATGTTCTGGGCACTCATGTCCGTCTCCAATCCTGACATGAGCAAGCTGCAGTCCGATCCGCTGCACAACACCGGCCGGGTGGTCGTGAAGGGCACCCCGGCGAAGGGCTGGAAGCTCGTCTCGTGGGACGGCCATTCCGCCGGCTGAACCCGCCATCTCGTTGTCCCTCCGGCGGTCCGCGTCGGCAGGTGAGCTGATGGGCAATTGACCGACGCGATGCGAGGCGCCGGGGCATGGGCCGCTGCCAGCAGTGCTGGGTGGCCCATGCCCCGGCGATATGGCGCGCCAACGCCGGTCGGGAAGGTACGTCCGTGCTTGCGGTAGTTCAGAACACCTCCCCCGCCGACGACGAGGCCGGTTCGGCCCGGTCGTTGCTCGATGAGAGCGTCCGCGACGGTGCTCGGCAGATGCTCGCCGCTGCGTTGAAGGCGGAGGTCGCCACCTATGTCGCCCAGTTCGCCGACCAGCTCGACGAGAACGGTCACCGCCTGGTGGTGCGCAACGGTTATCACGCCGAGCGGGAAGTCCTCACCGCGGCGGGCGCGGTGCGGGTGAAAGCGCCTCGGGTGAACGACAAGCGGGTCGACCCGGCAACGGGTGAGCGGCAGCGGTTTTCCTCCGCCATCCTGCCCGCTTGGGCGCGTAAGTCACCGCAGGTGAGCGAGGTGCTGCCGTTGTTGTATCTGCATGGACTGTCCACCGGGGACTTCGGTCCCGCTCTGGCGCAGTTCCTCGGCTCCGGCGCCGGGCTCTCGGCGGCATCGATCACTCGACTGACCGGGCAGTGGCAGGACGAGGCCGAGGCGTTCGCCGATCGGGTTCGTTCGGGCACCGACTACGTGTATCTGTGGGTCGACGGCATCCACACCAAAGTCCGTCTGGAGCAAGAGAAACTCTGCCTGCTGGTGATGATCGGCGTGCGTGCCGACGGCCGCAAGGAACTGGCCGCGATCGCCGATGGCTACCGTGAATCAATCGAGTCGTGGGCCGATCTGCTGCGAGCTTGCCGCCGCCGCGGCATGACCGCCCCGGTCTTGGCGGTCGGTGACGGTGCGCTCGGATTCTTGAAGGCGCTGCGTGATGTATTCCCGCAAACCCGGGAACAGCGCTGCTGGTTCCATAAATCCGCGAATATCCTTGCCGCACTACCAAAATCAGCACACCCGGGTGCTGGCGCGGCTATGAAGGACATCTACATGGCGAGGACATCGACAAGGCGCAACTCGCGGTGAGGGCATTCGACATCGATTACGGCGCAAAATTTCCCACGCAACGGAGCCGTCTTCCACAAGGGCAAACTCCTGGAACGCCCCATCGACATCACACCAGCCGAATCACCCATCCAGGAGGTCGCTTGAAAGTCGCCAATCCATAGGGTTTGACAATTCCTCCAGCAGCTCGCGTCGGAGCGTCATCGATCCGGTTCGGTCGTGGTGGTGGCAGAAGAACTCTATGGGAAGAATCCGCGCCGACCACCACGACGTAACCGAGCAACCGCTGAACATCAATGCAGCGACAGTCCTTGAATCACGGGGCAATTCTCAGACCGTGTGAGTCTGGTACTGACGAACGATCTCGGCGACGGCTGCGGGTCGGCTGGCGGCGACCTCGTGTCCGGCGTCAGGGAGTTCGTGCAGCGCGGACCCTGGAAGCATCTGCAGTAGAGCGACGGCGAGATCGTGGCTGGAGAGGCGGTCGTCGGCGCCGCGGATCATGACGATCGGGGCGCTGATCTTCCGGATGTCCTCGCCGGGGTATCCGGTCGCGTTGGTGTCATCGATCCACATGGTCACGTTCTCCCTGACCAACCGTTCGAAGTCAGGGTCCGGGTTCTTCGCGGTGTAGGCCGCCTCGGAGTAAGGGCCATTCTGGTTGCGGTCGCACCACCATTGCGGGGTGACCTGCGACAGGAACGCGCGGCTCGCCTCCGGCAAGGTCCAGTCTGAACCGATCGTGAACAGCATCCCGACCCTTTCCGGGTGATGCGCGGCGAGTCGGAGCCCTGCGATGCCTCCGTCACTGAATCCCATCACGTCGGCACGCGCGACGCCGAGCTCGTCCAGGACAGCGAGCGCATCCCACTCGAGGCGCCGATAGCTCAACGGCACGTCGCCCAGGGTGGAGCGTCCGTGTCCGCGGCTGTCCAGGCAGATCACCCGGCGGTCATGAGCAAGGAGGGGCACGAGCTCGGCGAAGTCGGCGGTGCTCCCCATTCCGCCGTGGAGGAGCAGAAGCGGGGGCAACGTCCCTCGCCCGGAAAGTTCAACGGACAGAGAGGCACCTGCGACGACGACGGTTCGTTCATCCATAGCGACAACTGTTCCAGCTCCCACTGACATTCATCGTTTGGATACCAGAAATCATGCCTCGTCGGCGACGGTTTGACGCTGTCTTCCACAAGGACAAACTCCTGGAACGCCCCCCGTCGACATCACACCACCCAACCGAGCTGCCGAATCACCCAACCAGGAGGTCGCCTGAAAGTAGCCAATCCACAGGGTTTGACAATTCCTCCGATCGCGACCGTGCCATCAGGAGCGTGCCGCCCCGGGCTATGCGTGTCGACGGCCGCCCGACACTACCGTCGGCGGACCGTCGCTACAGCGCGTTCCACTGCCACGGTTTTGGGGTGCGCCCGCGTAGGCAGGCGATGCGATGGGCGGCATCGGCTTCTGCGGCTGGGTTGTGGTCGGAAAGGCCAATCGCGAAGGTGGTCCAGCGTAGTTCTTGGATGTCGGCGTAGACGCGGAATTCAGGTGCGGTGGTCATCTCGTATCCGCCGTACGCGGTGACGAAGGAACGGTAGTCGTCGGCATCTAGGCGGATGAAGTCGGTGTGGTCGACGGCGAGTTGGACGAGGTCCCATTCGGGGCGACCGACAGCCACTTTGTCGAGGTCGAGGAATATCGGTGTGCCGGAAGAGGGCACGACCAGGTTTCCTTGCCAGGCGTCGCCGTGGATAACGGAGCTTCGGTTTGTGGGTGGAAGCTGTTCGTAGCGTCGCCGAATTGCGGTGTAGTGCTGGCTCAGCCATTGCTGGTCGTCGTGGCTGATTGTGGTGGCGGTGGTGATCCGCTCAGCGAGTCCTGTGAACGGCTGGTATTCCGGCAGTTCGAAGGTGGTGGGTGGGTCGAGGGCGTGAAGGCGAGCGAGGGCTGAGCCGAGTTCGGCGGGGTGGCGGGGCGGTGGTTGGGGATCGTCAGCCACCAGGTGACAGGTCGGTCGTCGACGACGATCGGCTGTGACAGCGTCGCTTCGGCCTCGACGGCGGGGATGCCGGAGTGGTTGAGCCAATGAGCGATTTGCAGTTCCCGTCGCGCGGTATCGGCGCTGCCGGATTTGCCGATCCGGGCGATGATCCCGCCGTGCAGTTCGAAAATGTTGTGGGCGCCGGTACGGACCGGAATCGCAGTAGATGCGTCGAGACCGACAAGGGCGGCGGCGTGTTCGAGAATGCCGGTTGCTGAAGCCTGGGTCATGAGATTGCCTCGAGCTCCGGTTGTACGGCAATCGCGTGACGGAGTTCGGCGACGTCGGTGATTCTTCGGTGCGGTGTCGCGGTCGTGGCGAGATTTCGCAGTTCGTCGCGGATCCGTTGCGAGCGGAATTTCGTGGCGTCTGCGACGGCTTCCAGCCTAGGGCGACTGCCGTGCGTGGCTCGCCCAGTCGCATGGTCAGGGTCGCCAGGCGGGTGCGGGAGAAGGTTCGTGAGCGAGGGTAGTCCTCGCCTTGTAGTTGGATGGCTTGTCGGATACGGGGTGCGGCCAGGTCGATGCGACCGCGTGCTATGGCGACGGGAATCAGGGGCTTTGCCGGTGCTGCCAAGATGCTCTGCGTGGTCGTAGTAGCACATCCATGGCACGTCCCCGATTGGGTTGCGGGCGGCGAAGTGCTCGTCGGCGCGCGCGACTTCGGATAGGGCGTCATCGGTGCGGCCGAGTGCGGACAGGAATTGGGCACGCAAAGTGGCGAGCATCGCACGAGTGGTGTGGGTGAGCCGGCCGGAGCGAACCTGGGCCAGCTCAATCAGTGAGAGTGCGCCATCGGGGTTGCCGATATAGGCGGTCTTGCGGGCCATGTCGGCCAGGGTCGCGGCGCGCAGTTCCCAGGATCCAGCCGTGTCTGCGCACCACCGGGCGAACCGGAATCGGCGTTCGGCCTTGATGTAGGCGGCGATATCGAAGGCGGAGTAGGCGGCGATACCGCGCACCGAAATACCCAAACACCACGCACTACACCGCTACGCAGTCACCGGCATGGGACTCAAACACCGCATCCACCCCCTGGCCGCCGCCATCGCACTCGATCAACTCGCCCACCTTGACGTACGCTGGCGAGTTCGCTTATCGGCCGGGTGAATTCCCGCGTGCCGAGCATCTGCACAGGAACACGCTCGAGCTGCCGGTATGGCACCGCGAACAAGACCTGCCCCTCGTCGACCAATACATCGACGCCATCGAAAAGGTCATCCACAACGCCGACCAACTGAAAGGATGAACAGAATGCCAACCCATATCAAAGACCTTACGACCGAAGCCGAACGCGATGGAGTCCAGCAGCTCGTCGTGGGCGCGGTCGTCGAGCACGATTGCCGCGTCCTGATCCTGCGCCGTCCCGGTGACGACTTCATGGGCGGCATCTGGGAACTGCCCAGCGGCAAAGTCGAACCCGGCGAGAACCTCGACCAAGCCCTCGCCCGCGAGGTAGAGGAGGAAACCGGACTCCAGGTCACCGGAATCGGCCGCTATATCGACAGCTTCGACTACCGATCGGGAAGCGGAAAGCGCAGCCGCCAGTTCAATTTCGCCGTCGAATGCGTCGCCGTGGAACCGATCCGGCTCGCCGAACACGATGCCTATACCTGGACCGCACTCACCGATGAACCCCCGGTCACCGAAGCCGTCAAACAGACTCTCGCTCATTATCGGAATGCCGATGGGATGCGAGATCACCCGAAGGACGCGTAGCGCCGAACCGAGTTCCCACAGGACCGTCGTCGAGTTCGAGTAGTTCGGCGGCCGAGCTGGTAGCGGGGGCTGTCCGGCTCCTATAGGGTCCGGGTCAGGTTCTCAGGTTCGTGAACCGCTCGGTACCGGTGACTCGCAGCAGATCGAGCGCCGTCGCCTCAGGGGTGCCCGGTGCGGCGGAATACACGATGACGGCCTGGTCGCTGTCGGGTACCAGGAGGGTGTCGCAGTCCAGGGTGAGGCGACCGAGCTCGGGGTGGTCGACGGTCTTACGGGTGTTGCGTAGCTGACCCGCGCGGCGTTCGCTCCAGAGCCGTTCGAACTGCGCGCTACCGGAGCGCAGCTCGGTGATCAGGCGACCCAGTCCCGGGTCTGCCGGGTAGCGGGCGCGGGCGGCATGCAGGCTCGCTACCCGGGCCGCAGTCATGGCGTCGGCTTCCTCGGGCGGCACCATTATCCGGTGGTCCCCGTCGCCCAGGAAGTGCTGCCAGATGATGTTGCGCTGGGCGACCGGCCAGCGAGAGAAGTCGCCGAGCAGCGCTGCCGCCATCGGATTCCATGCCAGCACATCGCACTTGGCCGATAGCACCAGCGCGGGCAGATCCACCATCCGATCCAGTACCAGCCGCAGTACGCTCGCGCGCACCACCATCGCGATCCGGTCGGCGCCGGGCGGCTCGCTGCCCGCGAGCCGGAACAGCAGATCACGATCGGCGTCGTCCAGGCGCAGCGCACGAGCCAATGCCGCCAGCACCGAGACCGAGGGTCGCGGTCCACGGCCTTGTTCGAGCCGCACCACGTAGTCGACACTCACCCCGGCCAACTGCGCCACCTCTTCACGGCGCAGCCCCGGCACCTGCCTGCGCGAGCCCGCAGGCAGGCCGACGTCCTCGGGACGGACCCTGGCGCGGGCCTGGCGCAGCTGTGTCGCGAGTTCGGAGCGATCCATTCCTCGATCATCCCGCAGCGGGGTGGGTGCGGGGTGGTACCGCTGATCCCAGGAGTTGCCGGTCCTGCCCGGCAGCGCGACCGCGCGCCAAGCTGGAGGCATGAACGCGACGACAACGACAACGGCCCTGGTCACCGGGGCGAACAAGGGGCTGGGCCGCGAGACGGTGCGGCGGCTGGCCGAGCTGGGGTGGCGGGTGTTCCTCGGCGCCCGCGACGCCGAACGCGGACGCGCTGCCGCGGAGGAGTTCAACACCGCGGGCCACGACGTCAGCTTCGTGCCACTGGATGTCACCTCCGCCGAATCGATCGCCGCGGCCGCGAAATCGGTCGCCGAACAGACCCAGCACCTGGATGTGCTGATCAACAACGCGGGCATCGGCGGGCCCTGGGTCGACCCCGCCGACACGGTCGCCGGCGATGTCCGGGAGGTATTCGAGACCAACGTCTTCGGACCGATCCAGGTCACCCATGCCTTCCTCCCGCTGCTGCGCGCCGCCGCCCAGCCGCGGATCGTCATGGTGTCGAGCGGGATGGGCTCGTTGGCCATCACCTCCGACCCGGCGCGGCTGGAGTCCACCCTCCACGGTCTCGGCTACCCGGCCTCCAAGGCGGCGGTGAACATGCTCACCTCCCAGTACTCGCGTGCGCTTCCCGGTATTCAGGTGAACGCGGCCGACCCGGGCTACACCGCTACCGACCTCAATGGCAACAGTGGACGTCAGACCGTCACTGAAGGCACCGACGCCATCATCCGGCTGGCCACCCTCGGACCGGACGGACCGACCGGCGGGTACTTCGACCGCGAGGGTTCGCTGCCGTGGTGATCGGAATGTCGATGGGCGAATCCATACGGGGGAGTGGTGATTCACGTGGAACCCCCGGTGCAGCCGCTGCTAGCGGAACTTCGTCGCACATCCGGGCACGCAGTGCATAAACGCATCGACTGCCGATATCCGTAGTCGCCCGCGGCTCGAGTTCGCTGTTCACCCAGGTGATCTGGAGATTCTGCCCAGCTCACAGCATCGATCGAGCGAGGGGCGCCGGGCAGTCGGTAGGCATCCCGGGCCAACCGCTCGGTCTGCGGGACAGCAGTTTTCGCGATGAAGCAGCCGGTGCAATCACGCACCGGCTGCCATTCGGGACTATCAGCTACTGGCCGACGCAGCGAACGGCGTTCCTGCGGGTGCGAGTTCGCGCCGATGCGGATGACGCCACAGCCCCTTGCGCTCCAGGATCGGCAGCACCCCTTCGCCGAACCAGTACGCCTCCTCCAGATGCGGGTAGCCGGAGAGGATGAAGTGGTCGATGCCGAGCCTGGCGTATTCGGTGATCCGCTCCGCCACCTCGGCGTGCGAGCCGACCAGTGCGGTGCCCGCGCCACCACGCACCAGGCCGACACCCGCCCACAGGTTGGGCGCGATCTCGAGCCGGTCGGTGCGACCGCCGTGCAGTTCCAGCATCCGCCTCTGCCCCTCGGATTCGCTGCGTGCCAGTCCGGCCTGCACCCGCTCGACGTCGGCGGGGTCGATACCGGCCAACAGCCGGTCGGCTTCGGCCCACGCCTCCTCGGAGGTATCACGGCTGATGACGTGGATGCGCAACCCGAAATCGAGCTTGCGGCCCCGCTCTCCGGCCAGACCGCGGATCCAGTCGAGCTTGCGATTCACCGCGAACAGCGGTTCACCCCAGGTGAGGTAGGTATCGGCGTACTGCGCCGCCACCGGGCCGGCGGGCTCGGAGGATCCGCCGAAGAAGATCGGCGGCACCGGGTCCGGGCGATTGTTCAGCAACGCCTCGCGGACCTGGATGTGCTCACCGTCGAAACTCACCGGTTCGGTCGAGGTCCACAGCTGCCGGACGACATCGAGGAATTCCCCGGTTCGGGCATAGCGCTGGGTCTTGTCGAGGAAATCGCCGTAGGCCTGCTGCTCAAGCGGTTCACCGCCGGTCACCACGTTCAACAGCAACCGTCCCCGGGAATGACGCTGGAAGGTGCCCGCCATCTGCGCGGCGAGGGTGGGACTGATCAGCCCGGGACGGAAGGCGACCAGGAACTTCAGCGTCTCGGTGGTGTCGACCAGCATGGCGGTGGTCAGCCAGGCGTCCTCGCACCATGCGCCGGTCGGGGTCAGCACGGCCTCGAAACCGTTGTCCTCGGCGGCGGCGCCGATCTGGTTCAGGTAGCGCAGACTCGCGGGCCGGTCACCGGACATGGCGGTACCGTGACCGCCCGCGATGAGACCGCGGGAATCGCCGTAGGTGGGCAGGAACCAATGGAACGACAGGCTCATCCGCTCATCCTCGAACGTGGAGCCCACGCCGGTCACGGGTTGAAACCAGCGCGGTTTTAATCCGGCTGCACGATGCTGACGTAGGCCGCGAGGCCGCCGAACAGCCCGGCCGTGTGCTCGATGATCTGCTCGGCATCGAAGTCCAGCTCACCATCGAGCCAGCGCCGCAGCACCTCGAACATCCCGCCGACCGCCAGCGTCGAACCCAGGTTCGCCACTGCGAGCGTGGACTCCTCCAGGCGCAGATACCGCTGGGCGTGGGCGGTCACCAGATCGGTGAACCGGCTCATGATCTCCCCGCGCAGCTGCCGCATGACCGGTTCGGCCGTGGATTCGATGAACAGGATCCGCGCCATGCGTGGGTCTTTATCGATCATCCGGACGAACGCGCCGACGGTCGCGCGCGCGACCTCATCGGGGGCGGCGTCGTCCTCGGGTGCGGCCAGTTCGACTTCGCGCCGCAGCACCGATTCCAGCTCGACCGCGACCGCGTGCAGCAGCGCGTCTCGGTCGCTGAAGTGCTGGTAGAAGTACCGCGAGGTCAGTTTCGCCTCGGCGCAGACCGCGGTCACTGTGGTCTCGGCCGCGCCGCGGGTGCCGAGCAGCTCGGTGGCGGCCTCGATCAGCCGGGCACGACGCTGATCGTGTCGTTGCTCGGCGGTCAGGCCTCCATAGACGCGCGCTGGACTCACGGCCAACAGTCTGTCATGATTCGAGTCATCTGACTATGTTCAAAGTCAGATGGAACTCGGTCGAAGGCGTCCGAGTGCGACCAGACGAGGAACTCAATGACGCGGCATGTCGAGGTATTGATCATCGGCGCTGGCCTGTCCGGAATCGGCGCGGCCTGTCATCTGGCCAAGGAGCAGACCGGGCGCAGCTTCGCCATCCTGGAACGCCGCACCGCCATCGGCGGCACCTGGGATCTGTTCCGGTACCCGGGCATCCGGTCCGATTCGGACATGTTCACCTTCGGCTACGGATTCCGTCCATGGACCGGTACCAAGGTGCTGGCCGACGGCCCGAGCATCCGCCGCTACGTCGAGGAGACCGCCGCCGAATACGGCGTCACCGAGCACATCCGCTTCGGCCGCAAGATGGAGAAGGCGAGCTGGTCCACCGAGGCCGGCGTGTGGACGGTCGAGGCGCTGAACGAGGAGACCGGCGAGACCGAGGTCTACACCAGCAACTTCCTCATCGGTTGCACCGGCTACTACGACTACGACAAGGGCTACCGTCCGAGCTTCCCCGGTGAAGAACGCTTCGGCGGACGGCTGGTGCACCCGCAGCATTGGCCCGAGGACCTGGATTACACGGGCAAGCGCGTGGTCGTCATCGGCTCCGGCGCTACCGCCATCACGCTGATCCCGGCCATGAGCGAAGACGCCGAGCACGTGACCATGCTGCAGCGCTCGCCCACCTACATCGCGGCCATCCCCAGCGACGACCCGGTCTCGATCGGATTCAACGCCGCCCGCATTCCCGCCGCGCTGACCTACAAGCTGGGCCGTGCCCGCAATATCGCGTTGCAGCGCGCCACCTACGAGCTGTCGCGCAAGAAGCCCGATGTGGCCCGCAAACTGATGCTGTCGGCGGTGCGGCTGGCTGTCGGCCCCGATGTCGACATGCGCCATTTCACCCCGAAGTACAACCCGTGGGATCAGCGCCTGTGCGTGGTGCCCAACGGTGACCTGTTCAAGGTGCTGCGCGCGGGTGAGGCGTCGATCGTCACCGACACCATCGACACCTTCACCGAGACCGGCATCAAGCTGTCCTCCGGCGAAGAACTGCCCGCCGATATCGTCATCAGCGCGACCGGCTTGAACGTGCAGATGCTCGGCGGCGCGACCCTCGAGGTCGACGGCGAGCCGGTGGCCACCCGCGATCGCGTGCTCTACAAGGGTGCACTGCTCGACGGCATCCCCAACGCCATGGTGGTGCTCGGCTACACCAACGCGTCGTGGACGCTGAAGGCCGACCTCGCCGCGGAATACTTCTGCAAGCTGCTGAACTACATGCGCGACAAGGGGTACACCCAGGTCGTCCCACGCGCCGAAGAAGCCGACCGCTCCAACGATTCGCTGATGGGCGGGGCCCTGACCTCCGGCTACATCCAGCGCGGTGACGGCGTCATGCCGCGTCAGGGTTCGCGCGGCCCGTGGAAGGTCATCAACAACTACTACCGCGACCGCGCCTACCTGCGGAACAGTCCGGTCGAGGACGAGGCGCTGCAGTTCACCGATGCCGAGGGCGCCACGGCCACCGGCATCCGGCAGCAGAGCGCGCGCGGCGTCTTCGGCAAGGCCGCCGAGCGGCTGCCGCTGATCGGTACGCGCACGGCCTGATTGCTTGTGCCGACGCCGGCCGGGTCCCCTGGGATCCGGCCGGCGTTGTCGTTGCGCCCGGCGACGACCGGCGCTGGGTAGCGTGACCGTATGAGCGAGCGACTGGTGATCATCGGTGCCGACGCGGCGGGAATGTCGGCCGCCTCCCAGGCCCGCCGGATGCGCGACCCCGGCGAACTGGAGATCGTGGTCTTCGAGCGGGGGCATTTCACCTCGTTCTCCGCCTGCGGGATCCCGTACTGGGTCGGCGGCGATGTCACCGACCGCGATCAGCTGATCGCACGCACACCAGAGGAGCATCGGTCCCGCGATATCGACCTGCGGATGCGCACCGAGGTCGTCGAGATCGATATCGACGGGCGCCGGGTGCGGGCACGTGAGGTGGATTCGGGTGCCGAATCATGGACCGGCTACGACAAACTCGTCATCGCCACCGGCGCCCGCCCGATCCGCCCGTCTCTGCCGGGAATCGATGCCGAGGGTGTGCACGGCGTGCAGACGCTCGACGACGGACAGGCCCTGATCGATACTCTCGAGCGCATCGAGGGCAGGCGCGCGGTCGTCGTCGGGGCCGGCTACATCGGCGTCGAAATGGCCGAGGCGCTCATCAACCGCGGGTTCGAGGTCACTCTGGTCAATCGCGGCCCCGAACCGATGTCGACCCTCGACCCGGACATGGGTGCGCTCATCCGCACCGCCATAGGCGGGATGGGGGTCAAGGTCGTCGGCAATGCCGAAGTGACCGCAATCCGCACCGACGACCGCGGCCACGTGAGCGCGGTCGCGACCGAGCAGGCCGAATATCCGGCCGATGTCGTGGTTTTGGGGATCGGTGTGCGACCGGAGACCGACCTGGCTCGCGCCGCGGGGCTGCCCCTCGGGGTGCATGGCGGCCTGCTCACCGACGTCTCGATGCGGGTGCGTGGCCGCGACGACGTCTGGGCGGGTGGCGACTGCGTCGAGGTTCTGGATCTGATCTCCGGCATCGAGCGCCATATCGCCCTCGGCACCCACGCCAACAAACACGGCCAGATCATCGGTGCGAATATCGGTGGCGGCTACGGGACCTTCCCCGGTGTGGTCGGGACCGCGGTGAGCAAGGTCTGCGACCTCGAGGTGGCGCGCACCGGACTGCGGGAGAAAGACGCTCGCGCCATCGGGCTGCAATACGTCACCGTCACCATCGAATCGACCAGCCGCTCCGGCTACTACCCGGGGGCCGAGACGATGACGGTGAAGATGCTCGCCGAACGTCGCACCGGCCGGCTGCTCGGCGTCCAGATCGTCGGTCGCGAGGGCGCGGGCAAACGCGTCGACATCGCCGCAGTCGCGCTCACTGCCGGTCTGACCGTGGAGCAGATGACCGCGCTGGATCTCGGTTACGCGCCGCCGTTCTCGCCGGTCTGGGATCCGGTACTGGTGGCAGCGCGCAAGGCCGTCACCGCCGTTCGCGCCCGCGGCTGAGCCGCACGACACAAAGCTTGCGCCAATCGTGGCGATCTGTCGGCACACCCGCTCGCGGCTCCCGTACTATCGTCGATCGACAACAGTGATCAGAAGGGGGGCGCGGTGCTGCCTGGGGTATCGGTACACATCCGCTGGGACGGAAGGGCTTTGCGAAGCCGTGGACAGGGAGCGGATGCCAAGTGCGCGCCATGGACGGCGGTGACTCGATGAGCCCGGAAGCCGGTGTCGGCAGCCAGGAATACGTGCATTCCCCGGCTCCGGCCGAGACCTTCGGTGCAGGTGGGGGCGCCGCAGCATTGCGCCGTGTCGCGCTTCCGCACGCCGACACGGCTGCTGAGGGATCGCCGGGTACGGCCGAACCTGGCCGTGACCATGTGCCAGGGCCGCCGGATCGGTTCGATGCCGACCTCGGTGCCGTCGCCCTGGTCACCGACCGGGGTCTGGTGCACGCCCGCAACGAGGACGCGGTCGCCGCGGGCGTCGGCGTTCCCGCACCCGGACGTCCACAGGCGACCGTGGTCACCGTCTGCGACGGAGTGTCGTCGTCGCCGAATCCGCAGGCCGCCTCCGGCACTGCCTCGCGCACCGGCGTCGATGCCTGCCTGAGTGCGCTGGCCGAGGGCCGCCCCGCCGAGGACGCCGCCACGGCAGGCCTGGCGGCCGCCGCCCAAGCGGTGCGCGACATCGCCTCGATCGACGGCGACTCACCCTCGTGCACCTATGTGTCGGCGGTCGTGCACGACGACGGCGCGGGCACGGCGACGATCACCGTGGCCAATGTGGGCGACAGCCGCGCCTACTGGCTGGTCCCCGAAGACACCGAACGCGGCGCCCATGAGGCTGTCTCGCGCCGGCTCACCCTCGACGACTCCTGGGCCCAGGCGCTCGTCGACGCAGGCGCCATGGACGAGACGGCCGCCATGAACGATCCGCGGGCGCACACCCTGCTGCGCTGGCTCGGTGCCGACTACGACCAGCAGCCCTGGTCTACGCGCAGCGTGCAGACCTTCCGGTTCACCGGTCCCGGCGTGCTGCTGCTGTGCAGCGACGGCCTCTGGAACTATCTGCCCGATCCGGTCGCGCTGGCCGCGATAGCCACGGCGAAGCCCGCCGCCGCCGCGGCGCGCGATCTGGCCGACTTCGCGGTGCAGTGCGGCGGCGGTGACAACATCACCGTCGCACTGGTGCCGGTGGGCGCGCCGGCGCAGGCCTGAACCGGCGGCGCCGCGGCGGGCAAATGGTCAGTGACCCTGCTGGTCGGTGAGCTTGTGCCCCCGCGCGGCCTTCACCCGCCGATGTTCGAGGACGATGATGCCCACACCACCGAGCAGCAGGACCACAGCCGCGATCGCACCGACGATCGCCCAGCCCTCGTACCCGTAGCCTGCCGCGGTCAGCGTGAGTGCGACGGCCACCAGCCCGATCGCGCACAGCACGATGCCCGGCCAGTTGCGGACGTCCTCCATCGCTTCACCCGCGTGCGCACGCGTGGTCCTGGTGTCGTCCGGGAAGTGATGTTCGGGGACGTGCGGGGAATCACGGTGAAAACCCCTGGTCGAATCGTCGGGTCCGGCAACCATCGCGGTCTCCTTCCGGTCCATGATCGGGTCGAACGTCCCGATGGCGTCAGCGGTCGGGTACCCCGTGATCGCCGCGGCAATCGAGACCACCGCCACCAGGGCATTACCGGACACGGCGCTGTCCGGTGGTTTGTCCCGGAACGGGCGCGGGTATCAATTCGGCGAGCCGGTGCAATCGTTTCAACGGTTCGATCATCGGTGACCGCTACGCACGCACCTACCGCGAGGAGGTTCGTCATGAACGGTGGACCATCGGCCGGTCCGGCACAGACCATGGTCACCACCAACCACGCCGTCATCCGCCGCTGGGCCGAGAGGCGCGGGGCCAACCCGGCCACCATGCCGGGCAGTGAGTACGACGGCCACGGCCGCGTCGAAGTCCTGCGTATCGACTTCCCCCGCTACGGCGGGGCGGGCTTGCTCCCGGTCGAATGGGAGGACTGGTTCGCCACCTTCGACGCCCGGCGGCTGTACTTCCGCTACCAGGAACGACGCCCCGACGGCAGTCCGAGCAACTTCTTCCGGCTGGAGCGTCCCGACCGACCAGTTTGGTGAGCGAACTCACGCGAGGTTTAGCAATCGGGCATACAGGGCACTACTGTTACCGGAAAGTTGCTCGAGAAAAGCTGAAAAGCGGAACATCGCGTCGGTCAGGGGATGCGAACCTCCGCCACGCGATGCGCCCCGCGTATCTGCAAAGGATTTGAATATTGAGCGCGAGCCTGATGATCGTGGAAGACGACGACAGGGTCCGGGGTGCGTTACGCCTGGCCATGGAGGACGAGGGCTACGACGTCGCAGAAGCCGAGGAGGCCGAGGACGCGCTCAACCATCTGCGCAGCAATGGCGTCCCCGATGTGATGATCGTTGATCTCATGCTCGGCGGTATGGACGGTTTCACCTGCATCCGCGAGATCCGCCGCGATCACGATGTGCCCATCATCGTGGTCAGTGCACGCGACGACACCCATGACGTGGTGGCGGCGCTGGAAGCCGGTGCCGACGACTTCGTCACCAAACCCTTCGAAATCAAGGAGATCACCGCCCGGATGCGGGCGCTGCGTCGCCGTGCCCAGCTCTCGGCCGAACGTGAGGCACCGATCGAGGTCGTGCTGGACGCCGATCCGGACGCACCGCTCATCCTGGCCCCCGACGGCGGCGCGGTTCGCCGCGGCGAGGAGGAGATCAGCCTGACCCTCACCGAGTTCCGGCTGCTGTGCGAGCTGGCCGAAGTACCCGGCCGGGTACTGAGCCGGTCGGTGTTGCTCGAGCGGGTCTGGGATCGCGGGTTCTTCGGCGACGAACGCATCGTCGACGTGCACATGCGCAGACTGCGCACCAAGATCGAGCGCGATCCTTCCGATCCGCGCATCGTGGTCACCGTCAGGGGGCTGGGCTACCGGCTCGATATGCAACGCTGAGCGGGCCGCCCATCGCAGATCAATGACGACGAACGCCGAACGCGTCCGCACCCGCCTCGATCCGGGCCTGTGGAGCCTGCGGGGCCGGGTGACCATCGCCTTCGCGGCCACCTCGGGCCTGATGTCACTGGCCCTGGTCCTGCTCGTCTTCGCCCGCCTGGGCGACGACGGCGTCACTCTGGGCCAGCGCGTGGTGAACCGGCCAGTCCTGCTGGTGGCCTGTGCGCTGGTGGCGACCCTGTTCGGCGGTGCGGTCGGCGTCTGGGTCGGGCGCCGTGTGCTGCGACCGCTGCGCGATGTCGCCGAGGCCGCCGCCAGGATCGCCTCCGGTGATCTCGGCATCCGTTTGCCCGACACCCACGACCAGGACCTGGCCAGCACCGTCGACTCCTTCAACCGGATGGTCGATTCGCTGCAACGGCGCATCGACCGTGAGCATCGGCTGTTCGGCGATGTCAGCCATGAACTGCGCACCCCGCTGACCACCCTCACCGCCAGCGTCGAAGTGATGAACAAGCACCGCGACGATCTCCCGGAGCGCTCGCGCCGGGCCTTGGAGCTGGTCACCGCCGAAGTCGACCATCTGCGGCGACTACTCGACGACCTGCTGGCGCTGGCCAGGGTCGAGGCAGGTATGCACCATGGCGACGCGGACCTGATGTCGGTGCGAGACCTGCTCACCCACACTCTGCGCGACAGCAGGCACCCCGCGGAACTACTGACCGTGACCGAGGACGTCATCGTCCTCGGCCGCAAACTCGAGCTGGAGCGCGCGGTGGTCAACCTGCTGGAGAACGCCGACCGCCACGGCGGCGGAGTCGTCGCGGTCACCGTGCGCCGGGAGGGCGATGAAGCGGTGATCGCCGTCGACGACGCCGGGCCCGGCGTGCCACCGGCGGACCGGGACCGGATCTTCGAGCGCTTCGCCACCGCACGCACCAGTCGCCGCAAGGCCGATGGTGGCACCGGTATCGGTCTGGCACTGGTCGCCGAAACCGTCGCCATCCACCAGGGGCGAGTGGAATGCGGTGCCCGCCCTGGCGGTGGTGCCCGCTTCACCATCCGGCTGCCCGCCACCGATTGAAACGTGACGTATATCCCGAAATTGGAGGTTTCATGAACCGCGTCACACGGCTGTAACACGATCGTAAAGTTCTCGACCAGGTCACCTCAAAGTTCATTCGTAAGCCTGGGAAAGTACTGCACACGAACCTCGGAGTTGTATGTCAACGCAAGCTTTGCCCACACAGGCTGAAGGCCCGCCGAGCGCGGATTCCGCTGCTGCCCGTTCCGGAACGCATCGGCAGCACGCCGACGCACCGGTCGTGCGGACGCCGAGAATTCGCGACGGGGCCCGCATGTGGGGTATCGCCAAGGATTCGCAGGTACTGGACGCAAATTCCAGCTACGCATATCTGCTGTGGTGCCGGGATTTCGCCGCCACCTCGGTGGTCGCCGAGGTCGACGGCAACGTCGTCGGCTTCATCATCGGCTATCTGCGCCCGGAGTCCCCGCGCACCGTGTTCGTCTGGCAGGTCGCCGTCGATCACGATCAGCGTGGCCGCGGCCTCGGCGTCGCGATGCTGGATCGCTTGGTGGACAACCTGATCGATGCCGATGGGAACGGCATCGACGCACTGGAGACGACAGTCTCGCCGGACAACCCGGCCTCGATCGCGATGTTCGCCGCCCTGGCGCGGCGCCGCGAGGCGGAGATGACCAAGAGCGAGTTGTTCACACCCGGCGATTTTCCCGACAGTCATATCGCCGAGGACCTGTACCGAATCGCACCGATCGCCCGTAAAACTGAAAGGGATCTATGATGATCACCGCTGACACGACGATCTTCGACGCACTGGAATCGAATGTGCGTGGCTACTGCCGGTCCTGGCCTACGGTTTTCGAAACCGCGAAAGGCGCCTGGCTGCGTGACGAAGAGGGCAAGGATTTCCTCGATTTCTTCGCAGGCGCCGGCGCACTGAACTACGGGCACAACAATCCTGTGCTCAAGAAGGCCCTGATCGATTACATCGCCTCCGACGGCGTGACGCACGGACTGGATATGTCCACCGTCGCCAAGCGCAAACTGCTCGAAACCGTGCGTGACACGCTGCTGGCCCCGCGCGGGCTGGACTACAAGGTCCAGTTCCCCGGTCCGACCGGCGCCAACGCCGTCGAGGCCGCGCTGAAGCTGGCCCGCAAGGTCACCGGGCGCCAGACCGTGCTGAGCTTCACCAACGCCTTCCACGGCATGACTCTCGGCGCACTGTCGGTGACCGGTAACGCCGCCAAGCGTGCGGGTGCGGGTGTGCCGCTCAACCACGCCACCCCGATGCCCTACGACGGCTACTTCGACGGCACCACCGCCGATTTCCAGTGGATGGAGCGGGTCCTGGACGACTCGTCCTCCGGTCTGGATCGTCCGGCGGCCGTCATCGTCGAGACCGTGCAGGGTGAGGGTGGAGTCAATCTAGCCCGCGCGGAGTGGCTGCGCCATCTGGCCACGCTGTGCGAGGCGCGCGGCATTCTGCTCATCGTCGACGATGTGCAGATGGGCTGCGGGCGCACCGGCCCGTTCTTCTCCTTCGAGTCCGCGGGCATCACCCCCGACATCGTCACCCTGTCCAAGTCGATCGGCGGTTACGGCCTGCCGATGGCGCTGGTGCTGTTCAAGCCCGAGCACGACGTGTGGGCGCCGGGTGAGCACAACGGCACCTTCCGTGGCAACAACCCGTCGTTCGTGACGGCTCAGGTGGCCCTCGAGCACTACTGGTCCGACGGTGCGCTGCAGGCCGGCACCGAGGCCAAGGGCCAGCAGATCGCCCAGTCGTTCGGCGCGATCTCCGAGGGGCTGCCCGGCATCTCGACTCGTGGCCGCGGCCTGGTCCACGGGCTGGTGTTCGACGACGCCTCGCAGGCGGGCAAGGTGTGCCAGGTCGCGTTCGAGCGCGGTCTGCTCGCTGAGACCTCCGGCGCCTCCGACGAGGTCGTCAAGCTGCTTCCCCCCTTGACCATTACCGAGGATGAGCTCGACCATGGATTGCAGATCCTGACCGGAGCCGTCCATACCGTCTGTGGCGCCTGAGGAGGGCCATCACCCATGATCGTGCGTACCACCGAAGAGATCACCGGCACCGACCGCGATGTGGCGGGTACCGGCTGGCGCAGCAAACGCATCGTGCTCGGCGGTGACGGCGTCGGGTTCTCGTTCCACGAGACCACCATCGAGGCCGGCACCACCCACGTCTTCCACTACCAGAACCACATCGAGGCGGTGTGGCTGGTCGAGGGCGAGGGCACCTTGACCGACCTGGACAACAACCAGACCTACGAACTGGCTCCCGGTTCGATGTATCTGCTCGACGGCCACGAGAAGCACCAGCTCGAGGTGCGTTCCAGGATGCGCATGATGTGTGTGTTCAATCCGCCGGTCACCGGGCAGGAGGTTCACGACGAGAACGGCGTCTATCCGTTGGTCGCCGTTCCGGCCAGCTGAGAAAGGACGCCACGTTGGCACACAATCGGATCGATCACTACCCGACCCGGACACCTGATCCGGCGCCGCACCTCGAGCGGCACGATGCGACGGTGTGGGGTCGAATCGACGCCCCGGACCTTGCCGGATTCGACACCGACGGGTACACGATCCTGGACCAGCTGATCTCACCGGACGAGGTGGCGCGCTTCGCTCGTGAGATCGACCGGCTCGCCGATGATCCGGCCCTGCACGGCGACGAACGAGTGATCGTTGAGAAGTCGTCGAACCGGGTCCGCTCGGTGTTCGAGGTGCACCGGCTCAGTTCGATGATCGCGGAGCTGGCCGCCGAACCCCGGGTCGCGGGCCTGGCCCGCCAGATCCTGGGTTCGGAGGTCTACCTGCATCAGAGCCGGGTGAACTATCTGCCCGGCTTCGGCGGGGCCGGTTTCTACTGGCACTCCGATTTCGAGACCTGGCACGCCGAGGACGGGATGCCCAGCCCACGGGCGGTCAGCATTTCCATCGCGCTGACCGACAACTATCCGTTCAACGGCAGCCTGATGCTGATGCCGGGTTCGCACCGCACCTTCGTGCCGTGCCAGGGCGAGACACCGGCCGACAACTATCGGGAGTCGTTGCAGGAGCAGGAGATCGGCGTCCCGGCGCAGTCCGATATCGAGGTGCTCGCGCACAAGTACGGCATCGCGCAGTTCACCGGCCGGGCCGGGTCGGCGCTGCTGTTCGATTCGAACATCATGCACGGTTCGGCGAACAACATCACGCCGTTCCCGCGCTCGAACATCTTCCTGGTGTTCAACAGTGTGGAGAACACATTGGACGAGCCGTTCGCCGCACCGGCGCGGCGGCCGACCTATATCGCGAACCGCGAGTTCACGCCGGTCTGAGTCATCGGTTGTTGCGCTACGGCGGCGGGCAGGGCATATGCCCCGCCCGCCGCCGAGGCGTTTGTGGCTCAGTGCGTGTAGGCGGGTACCCGGCGTAGGTGCCGGTACAGAGTGATCCAGCGGTCGGGATCGACAAGCCCCACCGGTTCGTCGGCGGCGACGCCCGCGGCGGCGCAGGCCGCGCGCACAGTGGCTGCCGCGCACGCGCGACGCAGTGAGGCGGCCAGCGATCCACCGACGCCCGAGAAGCCGAGTTCCACCATCGCGCGGTAGTCGGCCAGCTCCGTATCCGGCAGCAGTGGTCGCGGGCGGCGCACCATGTGCAGCACCGCGGCGTCGACCTGGGGAACCGGATCGAAACTGGCGCGTCCGATACGCGGTCCGAGCGTCAACGCCATCGTCGGCCAGTGTGTGACGGTGAGCTTGCTCCAGCGTCGGTAGTCACCGGTGTGCTTGCGCGCGAACTCCTGCTGGGTGAGCAGTGTCGCCGAGGTGAGCCTGCGGGCGTCGAGGCACCAGCGCAGGATGTCGGTGCTGATGCCGAAGGGGATGTTGGCGACAACCGCAAACGGTAGCCCCGGTGGGCTCGCCCGGCGGAAATCGTTGCCTATCACCTGAATTCGGGGGTTGTTCCCGTAGCGGGCGCGCAGCCGCCTTGCGTAGTAGCGGTCCTTCTCGTAGGCGATCACGCGGTGGCCTCGGTCGAGCAGCTGCCTGGTGAGCATGCCGTCACCGGCGCCGATTTCCAGGACCAGGTCCTCGGCGGTGACGTCGGCGGCGCGCACGATCGTGCGCGCGGCGCGGGTATCGGTGAGGAAGTTCTGCGACAGCTGCTTACGCGTGCTGGTGGTGCGGGCATGCGGGGGGAAATGTTTGCGAGACATGGGGTCCTCCGAACGGAGCGGACGAATCGGGACTGCGTGATTCGCCCGGACCCATGCCAGGGCACGTGAAGACGACGGTTACCAGAACCGCGGGAGAGTGTGCGACGGGTGAAGCGGTCTGGTCAGCGTGGAGTGCGGTGCACCGGCAGAGTCCGGGCCACCGTGCGCAGGCGGACGAAATACACGCCGGCCGCGCACGCCGCGTGCTGACCTGTGATGCCACTCATGGCGGTCACCGTAGCGCGCACCCGATGCGCCGTCCATCGAATTTCGGCCGCCGCGAACCCCTATCCGACGCGATAGGCCAGCGACTGCGCGACCGTCTTCGCGGTGACCGCGCGGGTATGCCAGACTTGCGCCTGCGCATGCGCGCCGCGCCGCGCCATCAGTTCGGCAAGACCGATCATCGCCCGCACGTCGCGGCGTTGCGCCGCGGTCTGCCACCACTGTTCGGCCGCGTCGAGATCGCCGTGGCGAAACCGCACGACGCCCAGGTCGAAGGCCGCCGCGGGATGCCCGGCCGCCGCCGCCTGCGACCAGAGCTCACACGCCTGCGCTTCCTCGCCGCGCCGGAACATCGCCACACCGAGGTCGTAGAGCGCACCGCGATAGTCGGGATCGGCCGAAGTCGTGGCGAGCGTCGACGCCGGATCGGTATGACCGGTCGGCGCGGGGGAGTGGTCGGCCAGCCCGGCAACTGGATCGCGCTGCTGCTCGCCGGGATACGGGGGCGCCGGCCGGGCGGCCTCCGGCGTCGGGGCGGTGTCGCCCACCGCCGGAATCGGCGCCGTGTCCGCTGGGGCCGCCACCACCTCGACGACCAGGTCGGCGAAATGCGGTGGGCCCGCACCGAGGCTGCACCACAGCACAACGCGCCCGTGTGCGGCGCGTTCGACGACGACACCGTAATTGCCCGACCAGGAGCAGGCGGCGCCGTCGGCATCGCGCCAGACCGGCGTCAGCGAATACAGTGCGCCGCGGCCCTCGGCCGACAATTCGACGGTGATGCCGCGCTCGAGCGCATCGCGCCAGACATCGACTCCCCGCAGGCGGCGCCGGTCGACGCCGATATGGCCGTCGACCATCGACAATCCCATCCCGAGACCGCACACGCCCGGCGGCGGGGTCGCCGACAGCAATGTCATGGTGAGGGTGGCGGCCGAACCGCTGAGCTGTTCGGTGTACATCGGGTACACCGTGCTGCCGCGCCAGCTGATCGGGTCGGCGCTGTGATATCTGGCCGCCAGCGGTAGCTCGGGTCCGGTGGTGAAAGGTGGTGTGCCGGTCGCCGGTGCGACCGCGGACGTAACCGGTTCGATCATGTCTAGCCCCGCCTTTCCCCGATACCCGATCACCGCGATCGACCCCTCGCGGCGGCTATACCGTACTCGCCGCGGCCCGCGATTTCGCAGCGTTTCAGTGCGTGACTATGCGTTCGAGCGCGGCAAGATCGCGCTCCAGCATCCGGAACAACCAGTACACGCCGACGAAAGCCAGTGCGCCACCGAAGCACAGCACCCGCAGCGGCACGATCACCGACGCGATGTCCTCGGGCGGAATGAAGGTCACTCCGGCGGCGCCGAGCAGCGGTACTGCCGCCGCGATGGTCAGGAAGTAGGTGCTGCGCCGGTCGAGTGCACGCAATTGTGCGCTGTCCTCTGGGCCGAGCCCGCCCAGCGGCAGGAACGCCGGATACAGGCAGCGCACCGAGTAGAAGCTGACCAGGAAATACGGATACGCCATGGCGATCGCGCCGCAGACGATCTGGGTCAGGAAGAAATGCGCCGAGGATTCGGCACTGAGGTTGCTGCCGGACAACTGCACCGACACCGGGACTGCGATACCGGCGATAACCCACAATACGAAGCAGGTCAGCACATTGCGACTGGCCAGCTGCAGGGTGTCCGAGCGGGCCCTGGCCAACGCCTGCGCATCGTAGTCGCGACCAGTGCGCAATCCGTGCATGATGAACCACAGGTGCATCACCAGCGCGATGGTCACGATCGCACCGATCAAGAAGCCGACGCCATAACAGGTCCAGGCGACCCGGTCGAAGGTCTGCTGCGCGTCGGTATCGAGTTTGCTGAAGATCAGCGTCCGATTGTGGTTGTAGCTGTAGAGGATCGCCAGCGCGTTCGGTACAGCGATCGCCAGCGCCATAATGGGGTGAATCCAGCTGCGTGCCCGTAATCGCGCACTGCCAGGTGGCGGGTCGACCAGATCGCGGGCCCTGGCGTCCAGACAGACCTGAAGCTGCTGGGCCATATCGGCGCCACGCTCCCAGCGTTTGGCTGGATCCGGTTCGAGGGCACGCACGAGCGCGCGGCGCAATGCGGCGGGAGTGTCGGGCGGCAGATCGTCGTAGGGCAGATCCCCTGGGCTGTGGGCGCGCCGGTCCAGCATCGAGTCCAGTGCAGTGCGGTCACCACCGGCCGCGTTCTCCTCGGCGAAGGGTTTGCGCCCGGTGAGCAGCTCCCACAGCACGACCGCCAGCGAGAACAGGTCGCTGCGCGTATCGAGGTCCGCGGCCGACACCGATCGGTCCGGATGCACCACCGACAGCTGTTCGGGCGACATGTAGGCCAGCGATCCGCCGAAGTAGGCGACCGGACTGTCGCCGGAGACACTGCCGCTGAAACTGATGTTGAAATCGGCGAGCTTGGGCACGCCCTCCGCGGTGAGCAGCACGTTCGCCGGTTTGACGTCGCGGTGCAGCACACCGACCCCGCCCGCGTAATCCAACGCCTGCGCCAGCCTGCGACCCAGCCAGGCCACAGTCTCCGGCCAGGACAGTCCCGCGAGTTCGGCGCGCACCGGTGATTCGGCAGGCTGAATCTCACCTTTGCCCGTGAGTACCGAGTCGATGACGTCGAGCAGCAACTGTCCGCTGCGCTGTTCGGGCGGTGTGCCGCGCACCCGCTCCAGCACGCTGAGGAGAGTGCCACCGGGCACATACTGCATGTACAGCAGCCGCAACGCGGGGCCGTCGAGGACCCGCTGATCGAATACGCGCACGATGTAGTCGTGGTCGAGCTGGGCCAGGGTCTGCGGTTCGGTGCCCTTGTCGCGGGAGATCTTCACCGCCACCAGCCGCTGCATGGAACGCTGCCTGGCCAGGAAGACGCGGGCGAACGCGCCGCGGCCGAGCCCGGTCATCAGATCGAAATCGTCGATGCGCTGGCCGACCTCGAGTTCGTCGAGGTTCGCAGGCTCGGCGTGCGCACCGAGCAGGGTGCTGTGATAGTCCTCGGTGGTCAGCAGTTGTGAAAGTTGTTCGGCCTGTTCGGGATAGGCGGCGGTGTATTCGCCGACATCGACCGAGCTGCCCGCGCGGCGGCGAATATGGAATTCCTCGTAGATCAGGTCCGGTGGCAGCGGCCAGGTGCGCAGCTCGGGCAGTTCGTCGACGTATTCGGCCAGTCGTTTCGGTGCGGTGCCGCGCTGCCACCGGTTCGCCAGATCGATCTTGATCAGTTCGATCAGCGATACCCGTCTTATGGCGGGCGCGTCGGGTAGATAGCTGCGCAGTTCAGGGGGTGCGCCGGCCTCCTGCCACGCCGCGGTGAACCGTTCGATGGCCTCGGTGACCTGGTTGCCACGCGATGTCTCCGGCGACCGGTCGGGCTGGACGGTCACCCCGGAGGCAGGCGGGGCAGAGTGCGCCATGTCCGCATCGTAGCGCCGTCAGCGGGGGCGGGTCGGGTTGTTGCGGGGGTCGGGTCGCCGTTGATTGCGCGACGGTAGCCGCCCCGCGGTCGATCGGCCGTCAGCCGAAGAGCTCCAGCAGGTCGGTTTTCCCGAACATGGTCGCGGCCTCGCGCGCCGACGGCGTTCCCGCGTCCGGATCGGCACCTGCGGCGAGCAGATCACCCACGATCTCGGATTCACCCTTGAACACCACACCGGCCAGCGGTGTCTGACCGCGGTCGTTGGCCCGATCGGGGTCCGCGCCACGGGCCAGCAGCACACCGACCGCGTCGCGATGGCCGTGGTAGGCGGCGAGCATGAGGAGGGTGTCACCGCGGTCGTTGGTGAGGTTCACCGGCACACCCGCGTCGAGGTAGGCCGCGAGCTGGTCGGCCGCGCCGCTGCGAGCGAGTTCGAAAACCGCGGTGGCCAGTTCGATGAGTTCGGGGTCAGCGCCGTTGTCCGCAGTCACCGTTCCATTACTACCAGCCCGGGTATCCGGGCCCGGGTATGACGAGAGCCTCCGGCGCGAATGCCGGAGGCCCTCGCGGCGCGTCACTGGATGATCGCGCAGCCCTGTCCGGAGGAGATCGAGCACACCAGCCAGGACAGGGCCATCAGGATGGCCTCGACCGGGTTGGACGGGACGACGGTCGGTTGAACCATGGGAGAACCTCTTTGTGTCGGCGCGGGTTGGTGCGACCCCCACTGACTACAACGTCGGGGCACCGCTGCCCGTTACCCCGGTGGCTCGCCATGTTCGGCCAGGCCCGTTGACGGATGGCTCGCCACGCAGGTAGCGGACGCGTCGTTCACCGGTGATGCGGATGCGAACCGGTCATACTGAGGCGGAGATCCCTGTCGGGTAGATGGGAGTGGCCATGGGTACCACGGAGAAACGCTCGTTGCTGCAGCGAGTGTCACCCACACAGTGGGTGGCGCTGGTGCTGACTATCCTCGCCGTCATCTTCATTCTGCAGAACCGCACCAAGGTGTCGATCGAAATCCTGGCCGTCACCATCACCTCACCGATGTGGATAATCCTGCTGTTGCTGTTCATCATCGGCTGGGTGGCCGGTGTGCTCACCATGCGCCGTCGTCGCTGAGGCGCGCTCGATGTGATCGAGCGCGGCTGCCAGCACCGCGTCCGGGGCCTCGATATGGGGCCAGTGCGCGATCGCATCGGGCAGCATCACCACATCGGGGTCCGGGATAACCTCGCTCGAACCCGAGGAATCGAAATACTGTCCGCCGTCTTTCCATTCGCGCAGTTGTGCGTCCATGACTCCACGTCGTCGTCGGATGACGCGCCCACGCTCACCGCGTCGGGCACCGGCGGAGCCGACATGAGGTCGGTATGCGCCGATGAGCGCATTTTCGGCGCCGATCTGAACCATACTGTGGTCGAACTGTCGACGGGTGTCGACTCCAGGCTTGGGGTGAACGGGGTGCGCAGTGGTGACGACAACGACGGCGACGACGGAAGCCACTGAGAATTCCGAGGACAACGCCGGCCCCCCGAAAGATCGCCGCGCGATGTTCCGGCTCGGTTTCGGCGGGCTGGTCGGCGCACTGATTCTCACCTGGTTGTCGCTGACGCCGTCGCTGCTGCCCCGCGGTCCGCTGTTCCAGGGCGTGGTCACCGGCGCGGCGGCCGCGTTCGGCTACGGGCTCGGTCTGCTGGTCGCCGCGATCATCCGCTGGATGCTGCACCGCGAGCAGGCCCAGCCGGCCAGGGTGGTGACACGCTGGGCGCTCGCGGTGATCGCCGTGGCCGGGACGGTGCTCGTACTGATCTGGTTCGCGGGCTGGCAGGACGAATTGCGCACGCTGATGGGAGTTTCCGGCCTGCCGTTCTGGTCGTACCCGGTCATCGTGCTGGTCGGGGTCGTGGTGTTCGTCGTGCTGATCGCCCTCGCCCGCGCGGTGGCCGCGATGACGAGGTGGGTGGCGCGGCTGCTGACGCGGGTGCTGCCCGGGCGGATCGCGGTCGTCGTCGGCGCGGTGCTGGTGGCGGTCGTCGCGGTCGCGGTCTTGGACGGCGTGGTGGCCAATGGGGCGATGGCGGTGCTCAACAACACCTTCGCCGCGGTCAATCAGGAAACCGACGCCGACAACCCACCGCCGACCGTGCCGGAACGTTCCGGCGGGCCCGGTTCGCTGGTCACCTGGGACTCGCTCGGAAGGCAGGGCCGGATTTTCGTCGGCAACGGGCCGAGCGTGGAACAGCTGTCGGAGTTCAATCACCGTCCTGCGATGATCCCGATCCGCACCTACACCGGGCTGGCCTCGGCCGATACCGTCCGCGAGGAAGCGGAATTGGCGGTGGCCGAACTGGATCGGGCCGGCGGCTTCGACCGTGCCGTCATCGGTGTGGCCACCACGACCGGCACCGGCTGGATCAATCAAAGTACCGCCTCGGCGCTCGAATACCTCTACAACGGTGACACCGCGCTGGTGAGCATGCAGTACTCGTATCTGCCCAGCTGGTTGTCGTTCCTGGTCGATCAGGAACGGGCCGGTCAGGCCGGTCAGGCGTTGTTCGAGGCGGTATACGCGAAATGGTCGACCAAGCCCGAGAACGATCGCCCGAAACTGGTGGTATTCGGTGAGAGCCTCGGCTCGTTCGGCGGTGAAGCGGCCTTCTCCGGTATCCAGGACCTGACCTCGCGCACCGATGGCGCGCTGTTCGTCGGGCCGACGAGCAACAACGTCGTCTGGGGCGATGTGACCGCGCGCCGCGACCCGGGCACCCCGCAGGTCCTGCCGATCTTCCAGGAGGGGCGCACGGTGCGGTTCGTGGCTGAGCCCTCCGATCTGGAACGCCCCACCCCGGAGTGGCCGGGCCCACGGGTGGTGTACCTCCAGCACGCCTCGGATCCGATCACCTGGTGGACGCCGGGCCTGGCGCTGCGTGAACCCGACTGGCTGCGCGAACCTCGCGGCGACGATGTCCTGCCGAGCACGCGCTGGATCCCGATCGTCACTTTCCTGCAGGTATCGGCCGATATGGCGGTATCGACCGACGTCCCCGACGGCCACGGCCACACCTTCCACGCGGCCATCGCCGACTCCTGGGCGGCGATCCTGCAACCGCCGGGCTGGACACCGGCCGACACCGAACGGTTGCGTGCGGTGCTGACCGGCTCCAACTGACTCCAGACGCGCTACGGGGCGTACCGCAGGATGCCCGCGACCTGCGCGCCACCCGGCATGTCTTCGGTGCGAACCGCGAGGACCCGGCCGCTCGACAGCAGTACCCGGCGGCAGATCTCGTCGAGGATGCCGGGGGTTTCGGTGTCGGTCGACGCGTCGAAAGTGACGGCGCCGTCGTCGGGGGAGATGGTGCCCGGCACCGATGCGTCGATGTCGACCAGCAGCGTGTCCACATTGCCGAAGGTCGCCGCGCGCGCCAGATCGGCGACGTCGGTGCCCGCGCGGCCCTCGCTGCGGCGTTTGTCCATGACGGCGGCGAGTTCGTGCAGCTGTGCCACGTAATGGCGGTCCAGGATCTCGCGTGATCGGTCGGCCAGCTCCTGGTCCGACAGGTGCTCGGGATTGCCTGCGATGCTCTCGTCGAGCAGACCGTCATAGCTGTTGACGGAGCGGAACAGGGAATCGGTGGGTTCGGCGGCGGCCAGGATCAGCGGGACCTCACGCCCGGACAGGATGTCGCGCAGCTCGGTGTCGATCGCGCGCGAGTATTGACGCACCCGCATCTTGCCGCCCTCATCGCCCTGGACGCGCCGCTTGGGCGCACGGTCGCTGAGGCTGGCCTTGCGCGAGTAGTCGGCCGCGCTGGTGGGCAGGCCCGGCACGCGGACGTCCTGGGCGGGGCGATCGGCGCTGACCTGGACCAGGCGCACCGATCCCTCGGCGAGGGCGAGCACGAACGCCGATTGCGGGAAGGTGACCGTGCGCAGCAGCGGCTTCAGATGGAAGCGGTCGCCGACGGTTTCGGCGGCGCCGAGCACATTCGGTACCCGGTAGGTGCGGATACGGGTGGGAGTGGCCTGCACGACCAGGGTGCGTGATTGGTAGCGCCAGAACTCTTCGTCGTCGATGAGATCGTCGAATTCCTCTTCCAACGCGGCGCGAGCGTCGGCGTCGGTGACCAGCTCGAGGACGCGTTTGGCCTGATTGGAGAACGCGATGCGGTTCTGGTCTGGGGTGGGGGTATCGGATTCGGTGGGCGTGTAGATCGAGACGCACCAGTCGCCGGTGGTTGCGGCCAGCGCCTGGATTTCGCCGCGGGTCGGAATATCGGTATGCAGCATGATCGCCTCCACGTCTGTTGGTCGGATCGTGCGCGCCGACGACCGGGTGGACGTGCATCGGTCGAATGCCGTCGCGGCGAAGGCGGGGTCAGTGGACCTCGAAGAATCGCTGCGTGGTCGAGCAACAAAGGGGCATCCGCGATCAGGGCGTCAGCTTTCGCTCGGCTAACGGCATTAGATCACAGCGGCGCCAGGGGGACCGGCTGGTTGCGTCACGATCGGACGTCTCCACCGCGAGGTGCGATGGCATCGACGATGAATGTTCGCCCGATGTCATCGGTGCCGTCACCGCACGGGTGGGTGGCTGTCGATCTGGCACCCCCACCATGAGGCATGGGCCTGTCCCGTCGGCAGCTGTTGCGGTTCGGTGGCGTGGCGTCGGCCGCCGCGCTGGCGGGAAGTTGCGCGGTCTCCGGCGCCCGGTTCCGGGCGCCACGCTGGACCGGTGACCCGTTCACCCTGGGTGTGGCCTCGGGTGAACCGACCCCGGATGGTGTGGTGCTGTGGACCAGGCTGGCGCCGGATCCGTTCGCCCCGGACGGGCTCGGCGGGATGCCGCGGCATCCGGTGACCGTCGACTACGAGGTCGCCCACGACGAGCAGTTCCGGCACGTGGTGCGCCGCGGTGCTGTGGTGGCTGATCGCGCGCTCGGGCACAGCGTGCATCCCGAGATCGGCGGACTCGACCCGCAGCGCTGGTACTTCTACCGGTTTCGCGCCGGCGCGGCGGTCTCGCCGGTGGGCCGCACTCGCACCGCGCCTGCACCCGGCACGAGCGCGCGGTTGCGTTTCGCCTATGCCTCCTGTCAGGCCTGGAACGACGGGCACTACACCGCGTATCGACATATGGCCGCAGAGGACCTCGATCTGGTGGTGCACCTCGGTGACTACATCTACGAGTATCCGTTGACCGGCCGTCGCCGCGATATGCAGGTGCCTTCGCCGCTGCGCCATGAATCCCGCGATCTGGCCGGGTACCGACTGCACTACGCGTGGTTCAAATCCGAAGAGCTGCTGCGTCGCGCGCATGCGGCATTCCCGTGGCTGGTCACCATGGACGATCACGAGATCGACGACGACTGGGCCGGTGACGCCGCCGCAACCACGGTTGATATCGATGTACTGCGCGCAGTGTTCCTGCGCCGTCGCGCGGCCGCCTTCCAGGCCATGTACGAACATCAGCCACTGCGATTGGCGCAGCTTCCGTCCGGTCCGAATATGCGCCTGCACCGGCGCTACCGCTTCGGTGAACTCGCCGAGATCACCATGCTCGACACCCGCCAGTACCGCACCCGGCAGGCGTGCGGTGGGGAGATCGTCACCGGATGCGCGGATGTGCGCGGGCTCGACCGCACCATCCTCGGTGGTACTCAACGCGAGTGGCTGCTGGATGGATTCGCCCGCTCACCCGCGCGCTGGCAGATTCTCGGCAATCAGGTGGTGATGGGCCGAACCGACCACGATCCCGGACCGGGTGTCGCCGTCTCCACCGACGCCTGGGACGGATACGCGAGCGAACGCGCCGCGATCCTCGGTGCCGCCGCTGAGCGCGAGGTGCGCAATCTGGTGGTGCTCACCGGTGACCGCCACGAGAACTATGCCGCCGATCTGCGCCGCGATGCCGCCGACCCCGAATCCGCAGTGGTGGCCGCTGAATTCACGGGCACATCGATCACCAGCGGCGGCAACGGCGTGGATCTACCCGCGCGCGGCCACGAGTTGCTTGCCGCGAACCCTGATCTGAAGTTCTACAACGGGCAGCGGGGGTACGTGCGGGTGGAGGTGGACGAGCAGCTGTGGCGCACCGACTTTCGTGTAGTGCCCTTTGTAGAGCGGCCGGGAGCGCCCATTCATACTCGGGCGAGTTTTGTCGTGCAGGACGGTGTACCGGGTGTGGTCGAGGCGTGGAGTGCGACCGACCCGCTTACGCGCGACGAGAAATCGACCACCGTCACCGAGCACGCCTCCGGTCCTGCACTCGACGGCATCCGGTGACCATCCTCGGTGCGAACCCGTAGGTGTGCGACCCCGACCAGCGAACGGTGGCACGGCTGCGGGAGCTCACGACTGCCTCCGGGCCGAGTCTGCGACGTCCGGACGGTCTGGAAGGCGTACATGGTTCTGTTCTGGCGAGCGGCCGCGTCCGACGTGAACACGCTTAGAGCCGTAACGTGTCCAAGGCCGCCTGATGCAGTGCCTGCCCGTATCCCGGGCCGTACCCGGCCGCGTGCACCGCCAACGGATGCAGCTGGTGCAACGGCACCCGCGCCTGCCAGCCGTCGGTCAGCCGGTGCCGGGACTGATATCCGTCGATGATCCGGTCCAGGTAAGGGCAACCGAAGAGTGCGAGCATCGCCAGATCGGTTTCCCGGTGCCCGCCGTGCGCCGCCGGGTCGATCAGCACCGCCTGCTCGCCGGTCCACACCACATTTCCGTTCCACAGGTCGCCGTGGATCCGCGACGGCGCCTGGCCGTCATCGAAACGCCCATCGGCCACCACGGCGCAGGCCCGTTCGATATCGGCGCGCTGGGCCCGATCGACACTGCCCGCGTCATAGGCGATGGCCAGGAAGGGCGCGATCCGTTCGGCGGCATAGAACGCACCCCAGCGATCGTGCTCGACGCTACTCATGGGACGTTTGCCGATGAAGATCTGGCCGGTGAAACCGGCGGGTGGACAACCGAATCCGGCACCGTCGACCCCGGAATCATGCATTCTCGCCAGTGCCGCACCGAATCGGTGAGCGCTGACTGCCGTCGCCCTGCCGTGCGGTAGCCGTGCCAGCTCAATGTGTGCACGGTCGACCGAAAGCACCTCGACGACCGGCGCCCCCGCCGCGCCGAGCCAGCGCAGTCCTGCGGCCTCGGCTGGATAGAAGTCCGGCGGAGTCGCGGAGTCGGCCTTTCGGAAGGTGGTCACCCTCGCCACCGTACGACCGCGATCGACCCGCGAAAACGCCCTCACATCAACCAAGCGCTTGCTAGACTCGCGCGATGATCTCCACGGCGGTGTGGGGCACCGGGAACGTCGGCCGAGCGGCTATCCGCGCCGTCGCGGCGCATCCCGGGCTGGAACTCACCGATGTCATCGTGCACAACCCCGACAAGGCCGGCCGTGACGCGGGTGAGCTGGCCGGACTGGACCACAAGCTCGGCGTCGCCGCCACCACCGACGTCGCGGCGGTCCTGGCGGCGCGACCGGGCGCCGTCGTCTACGCCGCCTCCGGCGAGATCCGCCCCGACGACGCGCTCGCCGATATCGTCGCCGCGATCGACGTGGGTGCGGTAGTCGTCACCCCGGCTCTCTACGCCTTCTACGACGCGCGCAACGCTCCCGCCGAACAACGGGAGAAGGCCCTGTCCGCGATCGAGGCGGGCGGCGGGTCGCTGTTCGTCTCCGGTATCGACCCGGGCTGGGGCAACGATGTGCTGCCGCTGCTGATGAGCGGTCTCGGCACCGTTGTCGACGGCATCCGCTGTCAGGAGATCTTCGACTACTCCAGCTACGACCAGCCCGATTCGGTCCGCTACCTCGTCGGCATGGGTCAGCCCATGGACTACGACCCACCCATGGTCGCGCCGAGCGTGCCGACGATGGTGTGGGGCGGCCAGATTCGGCTCATGGCGCGGGCGCTCGGGGTCGAACTCGACGAGATCCGCGAGACCGTCGTTCGCCGCGAACTCGAGACGACCATCAGCACCGCTGCGATGGGTGAATTCGCGGCCGGAACTCAGGGCGCCATGCGATTCGAGGTCCAGGGGATCGTCGCGGGGGAGCCTGCGATCGTCATCGAGCACATCACCCGGATCCATCCGTCGTGTGCGCCGGACTGGCCGGTACCGCCCAATGGCACCGGGGCCCACCGGGTGATCGTCGAGGGTCGCCCGCGCATCGAGGTCACCGTGGAGGCGACCGACGAGGACGGCAACTACGCCGCGGGCGGCAATGCGACCGCCGTCGGGCGGTTGGTCGCCGCCATCGACTGGCTCACCGCGGCAGAGCCGGGAATATATGACGCGCTCGATATCCCGCTGCGTCCCGCGGCGGGCAGGCTCGGAAGGAACCGCACATGAGAATCGACATTCCGGAGGGCAAAGACCCCATCGGCTACGTCTGGGGCGAAATGGTCCCCGGCATCGGCATTGCCGCCTCGAACTTCTCGCTCGCGGTGTACTCCCACTCCACTCTCGGGTTACCCGAATTCGAGGCCGCGCGGCTGCGCATCGCCCAGCTCAACGGTTGCCTGTTCTGCCTGGACTGGCGCACCGAACGTGATGGCAGCAAAGTCGAGGAGGGCTTTCTCGACGCCGTCGCCGAGTGGCGTACCACCGACGTTTTCGATGACCGCACCCGGCTGGCGGCCGAATACGCCGAACGCTACGTGCTCGATCACCACAATCTGGACGAGGACTTCTGGGCGCGAATGTCGGCCTGCTACAGCCAGACCGAGATCGTCGAACTGAGCATGAGCATCGGTTCCTGGCTCGCCTTCGGCAGGCTAAACCATGTCCTCGGGCTCGACGCTGTCTGTGTGCTGCCGGGTCATTCCGGCACCGCCACACCGTGACGCATTGATCTGGGTTCGGATCACCGGGGTGTAGCGAACTCATGTGCGGTCGGGCTCGGAGGGCGGCGCTGGGTTTCGCGCCGAGTCGGCTGGGGTATACCCGTTCGGCTGCGTTGACTCTATCGCCAGAGGTGTCGGGCGATGCAGCGCAGGTGTGACGCTGTACGGTTGCTGCGGGACAAGAACGAGCGCCTGACAGCGATCGTTCGCGATCTGAAAGGACCCCGATTCAATGTCGATCGGCGCCGACAGGAACTCCCGGGACACCGAGGCGAAGGTGCATCGGGTTGCTGGCAGATCACCAGCGAAACCAGGACTGGACCGCCTCGTTTTCGGCGTCACGGCCCTCGGATCACTGGCGTTCGTGGCATGGGGCGTCATCGACCGGACCAGCCTGGCCACCGCGGCGGGAAACGCGCAGTCGTGGGTGATCAGCAATACCGGCTGGTTGTTCGTGCTCATCGCGACGGTCTTCGTGGTGTATGTGATCTGGCTGGCCGCAAGCAGATACGGCAAGATCCCGCTCGGTGCCGACGGCGAGAAACCGGAATTCCGTACCGTCTCGTGGATCGCGATGATGTTCAGCGCCGGAATGGGCATCGGCTTGATGTTCTGGGGTGTGGCCGAACCGCTGTCGCATTTCGTCAACCCGCCGCCGGGAACGGCCGAGCCGGGTAGCCCCGCGGCGGCCGAGACCGCGATGGCGACCACACTGTTCCACTGGACCCTGCATCCGTGGGCGATCTATGCGGTGGCGGGCCTGGCCATCGCCTACAGCACCTTCCGTAAAGGCCGCTCCCAGTTGATCTCCTCGGTGTTCCGGCCGATCCTCGGCCGCAAGGCCGACGGTATCGGCGGTCAGGCGATCAACATGATGGCGATCTTCGCGACGCTGTTCGGTTCGGCCGCCTCGCTCGGCCTCGGCGCGCTGCAGATCAGCGCCGGTATGGAGTTCAACGGCTGGATCGACACCATGGGCAAGGTCGGCCTGGTGGCCATCATTGCCGGCCTGACCATCGCCTTCATCATCTCCGCGATCTCTGGCATCGACCGTGGCATCCAATGGTTGTCCAACATCAATATGGTGCTCGCGCTCGCGGTCGCGGCCTTCGTCTTCATCGGCGGCCCGACGCTGGTGATGCTCAACTTCCTGCCCACCGCGCTGGGCGACTACGTCTCCATGCTGCCGACGATGGCCTCGCGCACCGGGGTCAGCGGTGGCGAGGACATGGAGCGCTGGCTGTCGCTGTGGACCATCTTCTACTGGGCCTGGTGGATTTCCTGGACCCCGTTCGTCGGGATGTTCATCGCGCGCATCAGCCGCGGCCGCACCATCCGTCAGTTCGTCACCGGTGTGCTGCTGGTGCCGAGCGTGGTGAGCCTGATCTGGTTCGTGATCTTCGGCGGCGCGGGCATTCAACAGCAGCGCGAGACCGGGGATCTGACCGAGGTCGACGGCTCGGTGAACGAGAATTTCGCGCTGTTCCACCTGCTCGACCACTATCCGCTGGCATCATTCACCGCCGGGCTGGTGATGCTGCTGGTGGCGATCTTCTTCGTCTCCGGCGCCGATGCCGCGTCCATCGTGATGGGCACGCTGTCGGAGAAGGGCAGTATCGAGCCGTCCCGCGGCACGGTGATCTTCTGGGGTACCGCGACGGGTGCGGTCGCGGCCATCATGCTGGTCATCGCCGACCCGGACGATCTCGGCAGCGCATTGACCGGTCTGCAAGCGCTCACGACCGTCGTAGCACTGCCGTTCATGGTGGTGATGGGTTTCATGTGCGTGTCGCTGTATCGCGATCTGCGCTCCGACCCGATCATTCAGCGGGAGGATCTCGGCGTACAGCTGGTCGTCGATGCGGTGCTGCAGGGCACCGAGCGGCACGACGGTGACTTCGAGCTGGTGACCGAAGCCGTGGAGGAGACGCCGGAGGATTCCCCGGAAGACCGATCGGCAAGCTGACCACACTGCACTACCGCACGGCCCGGTGCGCGCTCACGCGTCGCCGGGCCGTCCCGCCTCACGCCACGCGCGATCGGTGAGCAGCCGCATGCCGTTCAACCCGACGATCACCGTCGAGCCCTCGTGCCCGGCGACACCGAGTGGCAACGGCAGCGTGCCGACCAGATCCCAGGTCACCAGCGTCGCGATGAAAGCCCCGGCGATCGTCAGATTCGCCACCACGATGCGTCGGGCGCGTCTCGACAACGCCATCACTGCCGCGACGGTGCGGAGATCATCGCCGACGACAACCGCGTCGGCGGTCTCGACCGCGAGATCGGACCCGGTGCGGCCCATGGCGATACCGGTGTGCGCGGCGGCGAGGGCGGGGGCATCGTTGACTCCGTCGCCGACGACCGCGACCCGACGGCCATGGTCGCCGAGTTCCCGCACCGCTGCCGCCTTGTCCTCGGGCAGCAGGCCCGCACGGACATCGACAATGCCGAGTGAGCGCGCCAGCGCGGTGGCGGCGCGATGGTTGTCGCCGGTCAGCAGGATCGGGGTGTGCCCGGTGAGCTCGGTGAGGTCGGCCACCGCCTGAGCCGCGGCGGGGCGCGGCCGGTCGGTGACGGCGAGGACACCGGCGGGGGAGCCCTCGATGACGACGACCACCGCGGTCGCGCCGGTCGACTCCAGCGCGGCGACGAGTGCCTGCGCGGGAGCTGCGGTGTCTGCGGCCTCGAGCAGATGTGCTGGGCTGCCCACCTCGATGTGCCGGCCGTCGACGGTGGCGCGCACGCCTCGGCCCGGCTGCGAATCGAATTCGGTGGCCTCGGAAAGCGGCAGCTCGCGCTGTCTGGCGGCAGTGACGATGGCCGCACCGATGGGGTGTTCGCTGTTACGCTCGGCCGCTGCCGCGAGCGCGAGCATCGGCTCTGGTTCGAGATCGCCGGTGAGGGTGTGGATCCCGGCGACCTGCGGGCTGCCTTCGGTGAGCGTGCCGGTTTTGTCGAAGGCCACCGTGTCCACCGTGCCCAACCGCTCCATCACCACCGCCGACTTCACCAGCACACCGTGCCTGCTCGCATTCGCCATCGCGGCCAGCAGCGGCGGCATGGTCGCGAGCACGATCGCGCACGGCGAGGCCACGATCATGAACGTCATCGCACGCAGCAGTGCGGGCTGTAGGGCCGCGCCCGCGGCCAGCGGTACGAACAGCACCGCGAGAGTGGCGATCACGACGCCGGTGGAGTACCACTGCTCGACTCGTTCGATGAACACCTGGGTTCGGGCCTTGGATTCGGACGCCTCCCGCACCATGTCGGCGATGCGCGCGATCACCGAATCGGCTGCGTCGCGGCATACCCGGACCCGCAGCGTGCCGGTCCCGTTGATGGTGCCCGCGAAGACCTCATCGCCCGGCCGGGCCGTGACCGGCAGCGGTTCGCCGGTGATCGACGCCTGATCGACCTCGCTCACCCCCGATTCGACGACGCCGTCGCCGCCGATCCGCTCACCGGGTCGCACCAGGATCAGACTGCCCACCGTGAGGGTGTGCGCGTCGACGATCCGTTCATGTTCGTCCTCGTCGACGACAGTGGCGCGATCCGGTGCGAGATCGAGCAGGCTGCGGACCCCTTCGGCGGTGCGGTGGGTCAGGACCGCCTCCAACGCACCGGAGGTCGCGAAGATGACGATCAACAGTCCGCCGTCGACCACCTGCCCGATCGCGGCGGCGCCGAATGCCGCGACGATCATCAGTAGATCCACATCGAGGCTCCGGTTCCGCAGTGCGCGTATACCTTCCAGCGCCGGTTCCCAGCCGCCGGCCAGATAGCACGCCGCGAACAGCACCCACCCCAACCATTCGGGTGCACCGGCCCACTGTGCCGAGACACCCGCTACGAACAGCGCCGTAGCAGCTACCGCCCACCGCACATCCGGCAACGCCCAGATCGTTCTGCGGTCCGGCCGCCGCGGCGGCGGCGACGCGGATTGCGGTCGATCGAGCAATGGGGAGGTGGTCATCCGGGATGGTCCGTTCGAGATCGACGCCAAGGCAGAACTACAGGAATACATGTACATGTCTTCATGTAATCCCGCAAGGTACAGTGATCTCGTGGGACACGGAGTCGAGGGCAGAACCACACCGCCCGCACAGCTGGATGCCGACTCGGCAGCCACAGTGGCCGCGACTCTGCAGGCGCTCGCGACGCCGAGTCGGCTGCGCATTCTGACCCGGCTGCGGCATGGGCCGTGTTCGGTGGGGGATCTGGTGGAAGCCGTCGAGATGGAGCAGTCCGCGGTATCTCATCAGCTGCGACTGTTGCGCGCGATGGGGCTGGTCACCGGCTCACGGCAGGGCAGAAGCGTGATCTACCGGCTCTATGACAGCCATGTGGCGATGCTGCTGGACGAAGCTGTCTATCACATCGAGCATCTCGGGCTCGGCATCGACGACGAGACGGCCTAGCGGCCGTCGAATTCGCTCATCGGTTGTGGCGCAGTGATTTCGGCGCAGGTCGACGATCCAGGGGTGGTGACGGAGCCGTGGATGCTCCGCCACCACGCGCGCACTACTGCATGGCGAAGCGCAGCAGGGCCTGCTTATCGCCCTGCTTGACCTTGCCCTTGCGGTTGAGTACTTCCAGCTGCCAGCTCTCACCCGAGCGGAAGGCGCGGGCGACGGCATTGGCATTGTCGGCGCCGAGCAGCGAGGGCCAGATGTCGGCGACCTGCTGGCTGTCGCCGCCGGTCGCGTCGTAGACCTTGAACGAGATGTTGTTCGCTTTCTCGAAGCTGCTGCCCTTCTTGAAGGCTGCCGCGACGAATACGATTGCATCGATACCGCCGGGAACCTCGCCGAAGGTGACCTGCACCGACTCGTCGTCGCCTGAAGCGGCGCCGGTCTGCTCGTCGCCGGAGTGCAGCACCGAGCCGTTGCCCAGCGGGTCCAGCGAATCCAAGCCGGCGAACCGGACCGGCTCGGCGCCCTGCATGAGAATCGCGATCAGGTCCAGGTCGACGCCGCGCTTGCGGCGAGCCCAGCCGAGCGCGCCGCCGCTGGCACCCGCGGACGGATCCCAGCTCACCCCGACACTCAGTTTGCTGATGCCGTTCAGATCCGCGGCACCGTCTTCTTTTTTGAGCGTGATCATGGTGTCAGCGTACCGACGAAATCGGCGCGGCATGCAGTGCAGCGGGTTCCGCCCAGACGGCTGCGGAACCCGCTGTGGCCGTGATCCTCAGCGCTTGCGGGCGACCCCGCCGATCATGAGGCGTTCCTCGGGGAACGGCTCGCGCACCGGCGGGCCCATCGGCCACCACTGTCCGAGTTCGACCAGGCCGGGCTCGACCATCTCGAGATCGCCGAAGTAGGCGGCGACCTCTTCCTTGGTGCGGTACCAGCCAGATCCGAGCCCCATCTCCGTGAACTGGTGCTGCAGGCGCACGGCGAGATCGGCGAGTTCGGAACCATCGTTCGGGTTCCAGAAGTGGGTGATGCCGACATAGGAACCTGCGGGAAGCGCGTCGATGTACTGACGCATGATCCCGACGGGGTCGAGCTCGTCGTCCACGTGATGCAGGATGCCGCACAGGATCAGCCCGAGCGGGCGATCCATATCCAGGTGCCTGGTCACCTCGTCGTCCTGAAGCAGTGTGTTCGGCTGGGTCAGGTCGGCGGGCACGAAGTGGGTGTACTCGTTCTGTTCCAGCAGCACCCGGCCGTGTGCGTTGCACACCGGATCGTTGTCGACGTAGACGACGGTGGCCTGCGGGTTCTGGCTCTGGGCGATCTCATGGGTGTTGCCGACGGTCGGCAATCCCGCTCCGATGTCGAGGAATTGGTCGATGCCGACGGTGCCGGCCATGTACCTGGTGGCGCGGTGCAGCCACCGCCGGTTCATCGTGGAGACATCACGCTGCCGGGGCGCGGCCTGCAGGATCTGGTCGAACGCGGCGCGGTCGACGTCGTAATTGTCTTTGCCGCCCAGGCTCACGTCGTAGACGCGCGCAATGCTCGCTCGGGTGGTGTCCACACCGACCGGAGCGCGAACACCGGTCTGGGGAGCGGGTTGGGACATCGGGTACCTCTCTCTGCAGTAACTGTGATCCAGCTCACCTAGCGTAGGGTTCGGTGAGCTTCCCGGCAATGGCTCCGGATTCATTCGGCCGACGAAGGATTCGCGTCCTGCGGCGGCCGGCCGCGATGATGTGCGCGGCGGAGATCAGGCCGAGGCGACGCGATCGAGCCTGCGGCCCGGCAGCCACCCGCCGCCCACGTGGGTGACCCGCCACCAGTCGACATGCACGATCAGCGCTTCCACCGGGGTGGCGAAGAACGGTTCGATCATCGGCTCCTTCTGGACCAGGGCCTGGAAAGTTTCGTCCCGATCGTCGGCGCCGCGCACCTCGATGGTGCCGACGCCCTGGGCGAACGGATCGACGAATCCGCCGCTGACCACCTTGATGCCGACATTCGGGTTGGCGCGCAACGCTTCCAGCGTGCGCCCGCCCGATTCGAGAATGAGGGTGAGCCGGAACGGGTCGTCGTCCAGATGGGCGAAGAACGCGCTCGAGCACCAGTTGGCGCCGTCTTTGGACGTCGCGAGATCGATGCTGGTGGTGGCGAGGATGCCGGAGAGCTTGTCCCGGACCTCCTGCTCGGTGATCTGTGCGGTCGTGTCGGCGTCCGCTGACATTGCGGCCTCCTGCGTCGTGGTGTGTGCGGAACGGGTGGATGACATGGATGAAACAGAACTACGGTTTGCGGCCGACGCCGCCGATGATCAAATACTCGTCCGGAACGCGCTCGCGCTCGTCGGGGCCCCACGGCCACCAATCGTCGAGTGGTACGAGTCCGGGCTCGAGCAGTTCGAGTCCGCCGAAGAACGGCATCAGTTCCTCGCGGGTGCGCCAGCGGCCGGTGCCGAGACCTTCGTCGTGCAGGGCGCGTTCGGCGCGGCGGGCCAGCTGGTGCAGTTCGTCGTCTTCGGTGCCGGGATCGAAGAAGTGGCTGATCATGGCGAAGGAGCCGGGGGCGAGTGCGTCGACGTACTCGCCCATGATGGCCGCCGGGTCTCGATCGTCGTCGACGTGATGCAACGTGCCGCACTGCATCATCAGCACCGGCTTGCTCAGATCGAGGTACTGGTTCACCGCGGGGTGGCCGAGGACGTCGGCGGGTTCGGTGAGGTCGAGATCGAGGAAGTGGGTGTAGTCGTTGGCTTCCAGCAGCTCCTTGCCGCGGCGCACGCAGACCGGGTCGTTGTCGACGTAGACGACCATCACTTCGGCACCCAGCTCCTGGGCGATCTGATGGGTGTTCTTCTGCGTCGGTAGACCACTGCCGAGATCGAGAATCTGAGTGATGCCCGCCTGGCTGGTCAGATAGCGCACAACGCGTTCCAGGAAGCGCCGGTTGGCCGCACCGACCGCGTTCTGATTCGGCACCACGGTGAGTAGGTGTTCATAGACTTTGCGATCGATCTCGAACCAGTCCGAACCGCCCAGTCCGTAGTCGTAGACGCGGGCAATGCTCGGCGTGTCCGGATCGACACGCCCACCGAGATCATCGTCGTCCATCGGCATTATGGGGCTCCTCTCCCGTCGGCACCCATGGGTGTGACTGTACGCATCGGGCGAAGGCCGCGCGCGGTATCGAGAAGAAGTTATGCCGTTGTCCCGCTGTAAAATCCACGCAATTCGGTCGTTGCGGGAGCATTCGATCCGGGCCCGCCGACGCGACGCATCATTCATCGACCGACCAGTCTGTGTCACTGGGCGCCGAGGCCGTCGCCGCACACCACGCGATGCCGATCGCCGACGGGTAACGGGCTCCGGTGGTTTCGCTACAGGAGCGAGTAGGATCTGCAACCGACGCGGTGGAGCCGGTGGGTGTGACCGGGCAGATCGCGGTCTATCCACTATCGGCCAGAGGCGGTCCATGACCAACGACCAGGACAACAGCGACAACGTGGAACTGCTTGTGGCAGAACGTGGTCCGACAGTGATCCGGATCGCGCTCGGCAGCAGGCTGCGTCGGCTTCGGGAAAGTTGCGGTGTCAGCAGGGAAGCGGCGGGGGACGCCATCCGCGGATCGCACGCCAAGATCAGCAGGCTCGAACTGGGACGCACGGGCTTCAAGGAACGCGATATCCGGGATTTGCTCACCCTCTACGGCGTCACCGACGACGACAAGCGCGAGCCCTATCTGGACATGGCCCGCAAGGCCAACGACCCGGGCTGGTGGCAGAGCTACAGCGACCTGTTGCCCGCATGGTTCGAGACCTACGTAGGGCTCGAGCAGGCCGCCACCACCATCCGCACCTATGAGGCCCAATTCATTCCCGGGTTGCTGCAGACCGCCGACTATGCGCGCTCGGTCATCATGCTCGGCAATGACGACGAGACCGAGCGCCGGGTCGCGGTACGCATACGCAGGCAGAAGATTCTGCACCGCCGCGCAGCACCCACGCTGTGGGCGGTCATCGATGAGAACGCGCTACGCAGGCCGGTCGGCGGTATGAAGGTCTTGCGTGAGCAGATCAAGCATCTGATCGATATCTCCGAATTGCCCAACGTACGTATTCAGGTGCTGCCGTACTCGGCCGGTGGCCACCCCGCCGCGGGTGGTCCGTTCAGCATCCTGCGTTTCCCGGAACCCGAACTCCCCGACATCGTCTACACCGAGCAGCTGACCAGCTCGCTGTACATGGAAAAACGCCACGATGTGGAGCTGTACATGTCGGTGATGAACCAGCTCAGCGTCCAGGCCCTGTCGCCGGCCGAGAGCCTGCAGTTCCTGGCCGCGATCCTCATCGAATACGCCGCGGGGGACTAGCGCACCGGAAACTCGTGCGCCCGGAGCGCAACTCGTGCGCACGGTCGGCCCGATATCAGCGGTGTGCTCCGGGGCGATCCGGTTCGGCAGGTGATTCGGCGCCCGGCCCGCCGCGTAGGCGCACACCGAGTCCGTCCAGGACCGAGATCAGGCCGAAGTCGAAGGCCACGGCGCGGGCCACGTCGGGGTCGGCAGGCACCGTGTTGCGGTAGTCGCCGAGTAGGTCGGGGTAGTCGGAGCCGTAGCTCTCCAGCACGGTGATCACGCTGGAGGTGTCGATGTCGTCGTCGCCGTATGCGTTGCGCCAGGCGATCGCGGGCAGCACCTGGCCGAGCACGAAGGAGAACAACGTGCCGGTGGCGAGATAGACGTCGTTGCCGTGGAAACCGGCGCCGACGAAGGTCCGGCGCAGCCGATCGGTCAACACCAGTGATTGGGGACCGATGCTTGGCAGGTGGCCCATCAGCGTAGCCACCCACGGATGGTTGAACATGGTGTCGCGCAGGCTGTAGGCGAACGCGGTCGCCACCTCCTGCCAAGACTTCTGGTCCGGTTCCGGTACCTGCACCATGCCCCAGAACTCGTCGAGGACCAGTTCGAGCAGCTCGTCCTTGTTCGCCACGTACCAGTAGAGGCTGGTCGCGCCTGCATCCAGCCGGGCGCCGAGCTTACGCATGCTGAGCGCGGCCATGCCCTCGGTATCGAGGATCTCGACCGCCGCCTCCACGATCTGTTCGCGGCGCAGCCCCGAGGTCTTGGGCTGGCGTGGCTCCCGGCTCCATACCGAGCTGAACTGCTTGGTCACGCGGCCATTCTATATTCACTCGCACGCTGTGCGAGTTTCTCGTACGCTGTGCGAGTGGAATCGAACGTTGTACGAGACCCCCGGCGTTGGTGGATCCTGGGGGTCCTGTGTCTATCCCTACTGGTACTGATGATCGACGGCACGGTGCTCAACCTCGCCATTCCGGCGCTGATCCGGGAGCTAGGAGCCACCCCGTCGGATGTGCAGTGGATCCTGGATGCCTATGTCCTGGTGTTCGCGGGTCTGCTGCTGACCGCGGGCAGCCTGTCCGACCGGTTCGGGCGGCGCCGGATGCTGATCCTCGGCCTCGCGGTGTTCGGCGTGGCCTCGCTCGCGGCGGTGGTGGCCACCGAACCGTGGCAGGTGATCCTCGCGCGGGCGGCGATGGGTGTGGGCGGATCGCTGCTCATGCCGTCGACGCTGTCGATCTTGATGACCACCTTCGATCAAGATGAGCGACGCCTCGCCATGGCCGCCTGGACCACGGTGTCGATGGTCGGCATCGTCATCGGCCCGACGCTCGGCGGTTTCCTGCTCGAGCACTACTGGTGGGGTTCGGTGTTCCTGCTCAATATTCCGGTCGCGATCCTGGCGATCGTCGCCGCATTGATCCTGATGCCGGAATCGACAGGCGAGCAGCGGCCGGTCGATGTGGTCGGCGTGCTGCTGTCGATCCTGGCGCTGGTCTCGGCGGTGTATGTGATCATCGAGCGCGAATGGAACATCCCGGTGATCGGCCTCGCTGTGGTGTCGGCGGTCGCGTTCGTGGTGTGGGAGAGCCGGTCCGAGCATCCGATGCTGCCGCTGGCGGTGTTCCGCAATCGCGATTTCACCGGTACCTGCCTGACCTTGCTGCTGATGGTGTTCGGTATGGGCGCGATCATGTTCATGCTCACCCAGTACCTGCAATTCGTACTCGGCTACGGGCCGATGAAGGCAGGGCTCGCGCTGCTGCCGTATGCCGTGGCGGCCGCGGTCTGCAACGGCCTCGGCGCCACACTCGGTAAGAAACTGAGCAACAAGACCCTGATCGTGAGCGGTCTGCTGGTGATGGGTGTGGCCTTCGTGGTGCTCGCGGTCGGTACCGGATATGTGGCGGTGCTGTTGAGCATGCTGATCATGGGTATGGGTGGCGGCCTGGCAGGCCCTTCTGCCTACGCGGCCATCATGAGTGCGATTCCGCTCGAACACGCGGGTGTCGGTTCGGCCATGAACGACACGTTGCAGCAGGTCGGCATGGCGATCAGCATCGCCATTCTCGGCAGTGTGCTTGCCGGGGTGTTCACCGCGAATATGCCTGCCGATGCCCCCGATGCCGCGCGCGAATCCATCGGTGCGGCCTTCGAACTCGGCTACACCGACCCGGCGAAGGCGGCCTTCACCGAGGCGATGTCGACCGGCGCGTGGATCAGCGCCGGCTTCAGCCTCGCGGCCGCGGCGCTCGGGCTGGTGCTGTTGCGGGCCAAGCCGCCGCAAGTGGTCACGCCGGAGCCGGTTCCGGTCGAGAGCTGATCGCGGCGTGGGTGCGGGGACTGGTAGCCGGTTCCCGCACCCGCCCGCCTGCGCGACTATCCGATGCGGCGCGGTGAGGGAGTACGCTCGGGATAACCGGACCGTACCGGTCGGGACCTCACCGGCCAGAGCGTCTCTCCGGTCCTCGACGAAGGAGCCGCTGTGATGCCCGTGCCGCTGCGTGACAGTGCGATCCCCAAACATGAGCAGCTGCGGGCCATCCTGCTGCACAAGTGCACCCGTGAGCTACAGCCGGGCGATCTGCTGACCAGCGAACGAAACCTGATGCAGGACTACGGCGTCAGCCGGATCACCGTGCGTGAGGCGATCGGGCAACTGGTCAACGAGGGGCATCTGGTCCGGGTCCGCGGCAAGGGGACCTTCGTCGCGCATCGGCCGGTGCAGTCGAAACTGCATCTGGCCTCGTTCACCGAGGAGATGCGCGCCCAAGGGCATCAGCCGACGACGGTGGTCCTGATCGCCGAGGAGGGCGTCATCCCGGAAGCGTCGGCGCGTGCGCTCGGCCTGGCCGACGGCACAAGGGCCTCCCACATCAAGCGGCTGCGCTTGGCCGACGGCGAACCGGTCAGCGTGGATGACGGCTGGTTCCATCCCGAACTGTTGCCCGGACTGATCGAGGTGGATCTGACCGCCTCGATCTATCAGACCAGCGCCGAGCGCTACGGAATGCCGATCGAGCGCGCCACCCAGACCGTCAACGCGACCGCCGCCGACGCCGGGATCGCCGCGCTGCTCGGGGTCAAGAAGAGCGCGCCGGTATTGCATTTCGACCGGACCTCGTTCAGCGGTGGGGTGGCGGTCGAACACACTCAGAGCTGGTACCGCTCCGACCGCTACCAGCTACAGATGGAGGTCGGGCAGGAGCGCATACCGCGGTGAACGCGGCGCGGGCAGGACGCGATACGCCCTGCCCAAGCCGAAATTGCTAGCCGGCATTCCAATCGAAGAGTGCCGCACCGGAATCGATATCGGTCCCGACGGCCGGTGCGCTCACCGAATCCCGAGCCGAATCCATCACCACGATCGGGCAGACGGCCGAATATCCGGTGTCATCGATCTGGGTCGGATCGAACCGCACGATCGGCGCACCGGCGTCGAGCTCGTCGCCCTCGGCGGCGAGCAGGGTGAACCCCTCACCTGCCAGCTTCACCGTGTCGATGCCCAGGTGCACGAGCACTCCCGTTCCCGTGGCGCCGACGATGACGAAGGCATGCGGATGCAATTTCACGATCTTGCCCGCGATGGGCGCGATCACTTCGATCGGGCCGCGGTCGCGGGCCGGATCGATGGCGACACCGGATCCGACGAGCTGGTCGGCGAATACCGGATCGGGCACATCGGCCAGGGCCAGGACGCGTCCGGGTAGCGGCGCCAGCACCGAAACGCTCACAGCAGGTCCCCGATGTCGTCGGCGAGGGTGTCGGCCTCCGGGCCAACTACGACCTGGACGACCGAGCCGGACTTGAGCACGCCGTGCGCGCCCGCCGCCTTGAGGGCGGCCTCATCGACCAGATCGCCGTCCTTGACCTCGGTGCGCAGCCGGGTGATGCAGGCTTCGATCTCGACGATGTTGTCCGCGCCGCCGAGGCCGCTGACGATCGCGTCCGCTTTGGACATGTGTTCTCCCTCGTTGGCTCATATGCCGTGCCGGAAGTGGGCCGGGCCGTGTTACCTGGATCATATTTGCCGGTTGACATCCGGCCCCCACCTGGTCAAACTAACAACTGGTTATGACCGGACAGTACCCGTTGGGTTGCTGGTTCACAACAGTTCATTCCGGAACCGCGCGAGCGTGGCGTCCGGTGCGTCCACCACGCCGAATCGCCGGTCGCCGGCGTACGAAGAAGGTCGATATGACGGTCGTAGACAGCCCCAAAAAGGAATCGGCGGCATTCGCCGGGTTGCAGCGCCTCGGGCGCAGCCTGATGCTGCCGATCGCGGTGCTGCCCGCGGCGGGCATCCTGCTGCGGCTCGGCCAGGACGATCTGCTCGGCCGGTTCTCGGCACTGTCGAGCGCGGCGAGCGTCATCTCGGCGGCGGGCCAGGCCGTCTTCACCTGGCTGCCACTGATCTTCGCGGTCGGTATCGCCATCGGCTGGGCGAAGAAGGCCGACGGGTCGACCGCGCTGGCCGCTGTCGTCGGGTACATGGTGGTCGATGGGGTCTTCGACGCGATGTCGCCGATCGTGCTCGAGGGAAAAACCGACCCCAAGGGCGCGCAGGCGATGATCGACTACGGCGTCCTCGCCGGCATCGTGATGGGCTTACTCTCGGCGCTGCTGTGGCAGCGCTTCTACCGCACGAAGCTGCCCGACTACCTCGGCTTCTTCAACGGCAGGCGACTGGTCCCGATCCTCACCGCGGTCACCGGACTGGTTGTCGGTGTGCTGATGGCGTTCGTGTATCCGCTGTTCAACGCCGGGCTGACCTGGGTCGGTGAAACCGTCGCCGAGAACTCGGTGATCGGTGGTGGGGTCTATGGCACCGCGAACCGGCTGCTCATCCCCACCGGGCTGCACCACATCCTCAACACCACACTGTGGTTCCTGATCGGCGACTACGAGAACGTGCAGGGCCAGATCGTGCGCGGTGACCTCAACCGCTTCTTCGCGGGTGACCCGACCGCGGGCACCTTCATGACGGGGTTCTTCCCGATCATGATGTTCGCGCTTCCGGCTGCCGCCCTTGCCATCTGGCGCAACGCGCGCCCGTCACAGAAGAAGCTCGTCGGCGGCATCATGTTGTCCACCGGTCTGACGGCGTTCGTCACCGGCATCACCGAACCGCTGGAGTTCTCCTTCATGTTCGTGGCGTGGCCGCTGTATGTCGTGCACGCCGTCCTCACCGGCACCTCGCACGCGCTGGTCAATGCGCTCGGCATCCACGACGGATTCACCTTCTCGGCCGGTTTCATCGACTACGCGCTGAACTTCGGCAAGGCCACCGACGCGTGGCTGTTGATTCCCATCGGACTCGGGTACGCGGTGATCTACTACCTGCTGTTCAGTTTCGTGATCAAGAAGTGGAACCTGCGCACTCCGGGCCGGGAAGCCGAAACCGACGCCGAAGTGCTCGACACCGGCGAGGAAGCGGCCACGCGCGCGCTGGCCGCCGAAGCCGATACCCGGACCGACGCGCCGCTGGTGGCCGAGGTAGGGAACGAGACCGCGAAGAAAGTGGAAGGTAAGTGACCATGGCTGAACGTAGCGTTGTCGTCGGATCGAAGGTCGGGCTGCATGCGCGACCGGCCGCCGAGTTCACCCACGCGGCGGGGGCTGCGGGCATCCCGGTGACGATCGCCGTCGGCGCCGGCGACCCTGTCGACGCGGCGAGCATGCTGGCCGTGATGACCCTTGGCGTCGAGTACGGGACGGAGGTGACGTTGCGGGCCGAAGGCGACGGCGCCGATCGCCTTCTCGACGGTTTGGTCGACCTGCTCGCCTCCGACCTCGACGCCGCCTGATGGCCGAATCCGAGCAGACCATCCAGGGGCTCGGTGTCAGCCCGGGTGTGGTGTGCGCGCCGTGGCTGAGCTTCGGTGCCCCGATCGAGACCTCCGCCGACGATCCGGTGGGTGCCTCCGTCGCCACCGAAATCGACCGGGTGCGTACGGCTCTGGACACTGTGGCCGCCGATCTCGAGACACGCGCCGGCGCGGTGACCGGTGTCGCCGCCGAGATTCTGGTGACCTCGGCGGCGATGGCCCGCGATCCGGGCATCGTCGCGGCGACCGAGGCGAACCTCGTCGCGGGCCTGCCGGCCGCGCACGCGGTGCGGATGGCCTTCGAGGGTTACTGCGACAAGCTCACCGCGCTCGGCGGATACCTGGCCGAGCGCGCCACCGATCTGCGCGATATCGGCAACCGGACGGTGGCGGCCCTGCTCGGCGTCTCCCCTCCGGGTATCCCAGCTCCGGGCTACCCGTTCGTACTGGTCGCGCGCGATCTGGCGCCCGCGGACACCGCGCTGCTCGGCGACAGCGATGTCATCGGTCTGCTGACCGCCGAGGGCGGGCCGACCAGCCATACCGCGATTCTGGCGAAATCACTCGGGCTGCCCGCCGTAGTCAACTGCTCGCGCATCGACCGGTTGGTCGAAGGGACGCCGGTGCTGATCGACGGCACGTCCGGTGCGGTCGTCATCGACCCCAGCCCGCAGAGACAGCGGGCCGCCGCCGAAACCGCCGCCGCGGCATCGGCGCGCATCGCGGCGACCTCGGGGCCGGGACGGACCTGCGACGGTACGCCGATCAAGCTGATGGTCAATATCGGCACCCTCGACGATGCCGAGCGCGCGAGTGCCGCGGATGCCGAGGGCGTCGGACTGTTCCGCACCGAATTCCTGTACCTGGGACGAGAAGACGCGCCGGCCTTCGACGAGCAGGTCGCCGCCTACACCAAGGTCCTGCGCCGCTTCGCGGGCCGCCCGGTCGTGGCGCGGACACTGGACGCCGGATCCGATAAACCCCTGGCCTTCCTCGACCTCGGTGCCGAAGCCAACCCGGCTCTCGGCGTGCGCGGCCTGCGCGTCGGCACCGTCTACCCGCAGACCCTCGACATCCAGCTGGCGGCGCTGGCTCGTGCGGCCGCCGACACCGGAGCCGACCTGTCGGTGATGGCGCCGATGGTCGCCACCGCAGAGGAGGCCGAGGGTTTCGCCGCGACGGCACGCGCCCAGGGCCTGTCGCGGGTGGGTGCCATGATCGAAATTCCGTCTGCGGCGCTGCGAGCCGCTGATCTGCTCGCCCACCTGGACTTCGTCAGCATCGGCACCAACGACCTCAGCCAGTACACCTGCGCGGCCGACCGGATGGCCGGCGGTTTGGCCCCTCTGCTCGACCCGTGGCAGCCAGCGCTACTCGACCTGATCGCCATGGTCGGGGCTGCCGGCGCCGCAGCCGGGAAACCGGTCGGCGTTTGTGGAGAGGCCGCGGCCGACCCAGCGCTGGCGCCGGTGCTCGTCGGCCTTGGCGTGACCAGCTTGTCGATGTCGGTGCCCGCTCTCGCGAGAGTGCGTGCGACTCTGGTGGATACCGAGATCGAGCAGTGCCGCGCCGCGGCCGATGCGGCACGTGCGACGCGCTCACCGCAGGCCGCGCGTGAAGCCGCCGCCGCGATCATCGAGTCGGCATGAGCGCTCCCGACAGCACAGGGGCGGGGGCCACCGCGATGCTTGGTGTCCGCTCTGCTGGGTCTGGAGCTCGACTCCGAGCTGGTGCTGGCGCCGGCGTTCGAGTTGGAGCTGGAGTCGGAGCCGGAGCCGGAGCCGGAGGTGGCGTCGTAGCTGGGACTGGAGCTCGAGTTGGAGCTGGGGCTGGAGCCGGAGCGGGGGCCGTCGCTGGAGCCCGCGGGCCAGGCGAGTGCTGCTTCCGCAGAGTCGGCGATGGAAGGCGTTGGCATGGATAGCGCGCCGATTCTGTTGCGGGGGAGCGTTGTCGGTGCATCCGATGCCGTGGGCAGTGCTGTCCGCCGCGACATCATCGACGGCGTGGTCGTACTCGACGGCGAGCGCATCGCCTGGGTCGGCCCGGCCGCGCATTACCGAGGCACCGAGCCGGTACCGCCGCCGAGTGACTCGATCGTGCTGCCCGGCCTGATCGACCTACATTGCCACGGCGGCGCGGGCGCCGGGTTCCCCGATTCCGATACCGCCGGGTCCAGGCACGCGGCGGCGCATCATCGCGCGCACGGCACCACCGGCCTGCTCGGCAGCCTGGTATCGGCCCCGCCCGCCGATCTGCTGCGTCAGGCGGCCGTGTTGGCCGATCTGGTCGAGCAGGGTGAGCTGCTCGGCATCCACCTGGAGGGTCCGTTCTTGAGCCGGGCACGCTGCGGCGCACAGAATCCCGCCGCGATCATCGGCGGCGACCCGGAGCTGTTCGGGCGGATATGCCTGGCCGCGCGCGGCACCGTCCGCTCGATGACACTGGCACCGGAAACGGCGAACTTCACCGACCTGCTTGCCGCGATGCGCGCGCACGGCGTGCTGCCCAGCCTCGGCCACACCGCCGCCGACGCGGCGACCACCTCCGCCCGTATCGCCGAGGCCACCGGCGCGCCGCTGACCGCGACACATCTGTTCAACGGCATGCCGCCGCTGCATCATCGGGCGCCCGGCCCGGTCGCGGCCTGCCTGGCCGCCGCCGGTCGCGGCGAACTGGTCGTCGAATTGATCGCCGACGGTGTGCATCTCGCGCCCGACACCGTCGCCATGGTCTTCGACACCGTCGGACCCGAACGCATCGCGCTGGTCAGCGATGCGATGGCCGCGGCGGGAATGAGCGACGGCGACTACCGGCTCGGCCCAATGGATGTTCGGGTGAATGGGGGAGTGGCGCGGCTGGTGACAGCCGACGGATCCGCCGGTTCCATCGCAGGAGGCACCGCCCGCCTGCTCGACGTGCTGCGCCACACAGTCGTCGATGCCGGTGTGTCGCTGTCCGACGCCGTAGCCGCCGCTACCAGTACTCCGGCCACGGTGCTCGGGCTCGAAGCCGAGCGCGGCACGCTCGCGCCCGGCTACCGCGCCGATGTCGTCGTCACCGATCCCACCCTGCGGGTGCGCCGCGTGATCGCCGGTGGTGTACCCGTCGAGACGGAAGGAACCGCATGGAAATCGTGATCCGGTCCAGCGAGCAGGATGTCGCGCACACCGTCGCCGATATCGTCGAGGGTTATGTGCGTCGCGGCCCAGCGACACTCGGCCTTGCCACCGGATCATCGCCGCTCGGCAGCTATCAGGAGCTGACCAGACGCCACCGCGAGCAGGGCCTGGACTTCGCCGACTGCCGGGCGTTCCTGCTCGACGAATACGTAGGGTTGCCGAAAAGTCATCCGCAGTCCTATTTCTCGGTGATCCGGTCCGAATTCGCCGACCATGTGAACCTCGATCCCGCGCGGGTATTCAGCCCGGACGGCGAGGCGGCCGATATCGCGGCCGAAGCCCAACGCTACGACTCCGCGATCGCCGCCGCCGGTGGCGTCGATGTGCAGTTGCTCGGTATCGGCACCGACGGGCACATCGGATTCAACGAACCCGGTTCCGCGCTCACCTCGCGCACTCGGGTCAAAACACTGACCGAGCAGACCCGCACCGACAACGCGCGCTTCTTCGACGGCCCCGATTCGGTCCCGCACCATGTGCTGACCCAGGGCCTCGGCACCATCGGCGAGGCGCGTCATCTGGTGATGATCGCCTTCGGGGCCGGTAAGGCCGACGCCATCGCGGCCGCGGTCGAAGGTCCGCTGGCCGCCTTCTGCCCGGCCTCGATCATGCAGCTGCACCGCCACGTCACCGTTGTCATCGATGAGGCCGCGGCGAGCGAACTGCGGCTGGCCGACTATTACCGGTACGCACTCGAACACAAACCGAGGTGGCAGACCTTCTGACCGGGCGATAACGACCCGGAAGTGGCGCGGGCGGCGCCGGCGCGGCACACTCGACGCCGTGAAACGCATGTCATTCGCGGAGATCGGCCGCGAGCGAGGTGGTCGGCGGTGAATGCGCTCGCGCGCGGCGAGAACCGCCCGGCGCCCGCGGATCGGATGACGGTGACGGTGACCTGTTCGACGCCGGTGGACGTCTCGGCGCTGCTGCTGGGCACCGACGGCCGGGTCCGCGCCGACGGGGACTTCGTGTTCTTCAACCAGCCTGTGGGTCCCGGCGTCGTCTACCGGCACGGCCGCGGTGCGGGCGACATGGTCGATGTGCAGACCAGCGCCCTGCCCGCCGATGTCGACCGCGTCGTCGTCACCGCGAGTCTCGACGGCTCCGGGCCCGCCACCTTCACCGCCGCCGGTTCACTGGTCGCGAGCATCGCCTCCGATGCGGGCGCCTTGACTTTCCCGGTGACCGGATTGAGTACCGAGTCGGCGGTGGTGTGTGTGGAGATCTACCGCCGCGGCGGTGGCTGGAAGGTCCGTGCGGTCGGTCAGGGCTACGACAACGGCTTGGCGGGCATCGCGACCGCGTTCGGCGTGAACGTCGACGACGAACCCGAGCCCGCACCACAGGCCCCGGCCGCGTCATCGCGCAACGATCCGACCATCGTCGCGCCCTCGCGCACCGACCCCACCGTGGTCGCCCAACCGGCGGCGAGCGGATATCCACCTCCTGGGTCGGCTGCCGGTCAGCAGTACCCGCCGGCCGGTCAGTACCCGCCGGCGCCGGGCTACCCGCCTGCGGGGCACCCGAGCGGACAGGCGCCGCCCGAGCAACACCACCCTTCAGCGCAGTCGTACCCGCCCGCGCAGCCATACCCGCCGGCCCAGCCGTATCCGCCACCGCCCGCGTATCCCGGGCAGTCGCAGCCCTATCCGCCGCCCGCGGCTCCCGCACCGCACCACCAGCCCGGTCCCGCCCAGTCGGCGCCTTCCACGTTCTCATCCCAGCAAGGAGCGCTGCCGATGCACAGCGATCTGTTCGATCCGCGCCACGCCGAGGTTTCCGGAGTCGGTATCCAGAAACAGGGCGGCAAGATGATCAAGGTCGCCGTCAACGGCGAGGTCATGGCGCGGGCCGGGTCGATGGTGGCCTATCAGGGTGATCTGCAGTTCCAGGCGCTGGGCTCCGGCGGTATCGGTCGCGCCATCCAGCAGCGGCTCACCGGCGAGGGCGTGCCACTGATGAAGGTGACCGGGCGTGGCGATCTGTTCCTGGCCAACAGCGCCGCCGATGTGCACACCATCGACCTCGACGGCTCCGACGGCCTCACCATCAACGGCGCCAACGTGCTGGCCTTCGATTCGACGCTGACCTACAACATCGGCCGGGTGCAGGGCGCCGCGGGTATGGCGAGCAATGCGGGCCTGTTCAACTGCGTGTTCACCGGCCGGGGCCGAATCGCCATTACCAGTCACGGCGCACCCGTGGTGCTCAATGTCGACCAGCCCACCTACGCGGACCCGCAGGCAGCGGTCGCGTGGTCATCGAGCCTGCAGACCGGGATCAAACGCAACGATTCGTTCGGTCTCGGCAGGCTGATGGGCCGCAGCACCGGCGAAGGCGTCACCCTCGCCTTCTCCGGCCGCGGGTTCGTCATCGTGCAGCCGTCGGAGCTGCCGCCGGGCGGGCTGCTCGGTGGCACCGGCGGCGGGCAGGAAGCCGGCCAGAGCGGCGGCATGCTCGGCGGGCTGTTCGGGTAGCAGGCGCCGCGAATTCATGACCTCCGAGGTCATCGCCTGACCGCACCGCCGCGATTAGCGTCGACACCGACAGCGGAGTCGACGATCGGAGCGATCATGAGCAAGGGCGGCAACGAGTTCGCGGTGACCGAGGGCGTGCTGCGCCACGGCATGCCCTATATGGCTTTCGGGACCGGGCGGCCACTGGTGCTGCTGCGCTGGTTCACCCCGGACCATGCCAATCCGGTCGGATGGATGCGCAGGTCGGAGTTGAAGCGGCTCGCGGGCTTGGCACGGCGATTCCGGGTGTACTCGGTGGGCCGGGCCCCGGGGACGGCGGCAGGCGCAACCATGGCCGATCTGGCCACCGAGCACGCCGAGGCGTTGCAGGCGGAATTCGGTGAGCCGGTCGACGTCCTCGGCATCTCGTCCGGCGGTTCGATCGCCTTGCAGCTGGCCGCCGACCATCCGGCGGTGGTGCGACGGCTGGTCGTGGTGGCTTCGGCCGCGCGATTGGATCCGGCTGCTCGGGTCGGTCAGCGACGCTACGCCGAGGCGGTGCTGGCGGGCCGGCGGGCCCTGCACCACATGGCGCCCGCTACCGTCGTCAACCCGGTAGGGGCCCGGATGCTCGGTGCGGCGATGTGGCTGTTCGATCCGCTGGCCCGGCCGAAGGTACCGGTCGACACCTACAATTTCCTGCTCGCCGAGGACGGCTTCGACGTCACCGAACGCCTGGGTGAGATCACCGTCCCCACCCTGGTGGTCGCTGGGGAGCGCGATGCGTTCTACAGCACCGCATCCTTTCGCCGCACTGCCGACGGCATACCGGACGCGCAGCTGATCCTGTATCCGCGGACCGGTCATATGGGCGTGGGCTCGAATCCGAAGTTCGTCGGCGACATCGTCCGATTCCTGCAGACCTGACCACCGTTCGGGTCCGCGATACCGTACGCCTGTCGACGGTGTCCCGCGCGGATCCGACCACACACGCCGACACGGTGCTGTCGGCGCGGTGTGGGCGTTCATCGGCCGAGCGTGCCGCCGGAGGGCTGGGGTGTGATGGGAGACTCACCGCGTGTGGCCGGGGCTGATGCGAACCTGAGAGAACTCATAGCTTCGCCACAGGCTATGACCAGGCACGACCGTCATCCTGAGATGAGCGAACACTCTCGGTGATAGTGAGGTGCAGGATGGTCGAGCTCGAGGTCACGGGTACAACGGTGACGGTTCATGTGCTCGGAGCGCACCGCCTGCTGGCCCTGCGCGACGAGGTCAGCTTCGATCTGTCCGCCGTCACCGGTGTCGCCGCCGCCGAAATCGACCGCCGCCCGCCCTGGGTGCGCGCGCCCGGCACGTTCTTTCCCGGCGTGATCGCTGCAGGCACCTTCCGCGGCAAGGGTCGCAAGGAGTTCTGGGATACCGGCTTCGACGGTCGGGGGGTCCGCATCGAGCTCGCCGGAACCGATTTCACCCGGCTGGTCGTCGATGTCGAGGACCCGAACGATGTGCTGCGGATGCTGCGGACCGCCGCTGCCGCCTGAGGTCCGGCGCGGGCGATGTGACCTATGTCGCCGTCCGCGGCTCTGGCGCCGTCTGTCGTCGCGGGCTTAGCCTGGCACCCCGCGCGTATGCGTAATCAGCAGTGCCAAAAGGATATTCGGTGCGAACCGGACATTTGGGCTCACTTGGCGACCCGTCGGTTCGGCTGTGCGCGCACAGTGATCGCGCTGCCGTCCCGGGACGCGTCGACCGTCGCCGCCCTCGGCGGTGCCGGGCCGGTGGCTGAGTTGTGGCAAGGAGCTGCACCGGTGCCGGTCGCGGTCGCCGAGGCCGACCACTACCGCGCACTGTTCCCGCACAGCAATCGACCCACCCAACCTCGCTACGGCCGCCCAGTCATCCTCGCCGGACCACGCTGATCGGTCGGTGGATTTCCGTACGATGGGGTGATGACCGAGCGCAAGCCGCCCGATCTCACCTTCGAATCGTGGGTCGACAAACAGGTCCGCGAAGCCACCGAGCGCGGCGAATTCGAGAAACTGCCGGGCACGGGTAAACCGATTCCTGGTGCGGGCACCGGTGTGGAAGAGAACTGGTGGCTGCGCGACTATCTGCGCCGCGAGGGCGTGCGCGCGGACGGGATGCTGCCCGAGTCGCTGGTGCTGCGCCGCGATATCGAGGAGATTCGGGAGACGGTGCGGGAGCTGGATTCCGAGCGTGCGGTCCGCGCCGCGGTATCCGAACTCGACCAGCGGATCGTGCGGTGGGTGCGTACTCAGACACCGCCGATTGTGCCGATCGCACCGGTCGACGCCGACGAGGTGGTCGCCCAGTGGCGCGCCGACCGTGCACCTACCCGCCCGAAGCAGCCCTCGCGCGACGCCGAGCCGACGGCGTCCGCACCGATTAAGCGCCGGTGGTGGCAGCGGGGCGGTTGAGCGAGGCGCTCAATCGGTTTCGCGCAGCACCGTATCCAGAACCCGGGCGATACCGTCTGGATCGATGGCGGCGTCGGGGGCGTCGAGATACTGATGCAGCGCCTGCTGTACCGCGGTGAGCGACGGGTCCCGATCGAGTGCCCATCGCGCGGCCGCGGCCTTGCCGATATGGCGGCCGGTCTCGGCGAAATACCAGCTTCGGCAGGCGGTGAGCACCATGAGCGCGGCGCTCTCGGTGTCATCGGTGAGCGTGCGCCAGGTGTGCAGCCAGTACCTGCCACGGTCGCGGATCCACTCCGGTGGCACGTGGCCGATCACCTCTATCGGTGACTGCCCGATGAGCGCCTGTCCATCCTGGCGGGCCATCGACAGCTCGGCAGGAAGATCTGGGTCGGCGGCAACCGGCGGCTGCACCTCAACACCCAGCGACGACCCGTCGTAGCGGCCGACATGGAACTCCGCAGGCGGCGTCGGGGTTGGTGTGCGGGCGACATCGGCGAGGACGACATGGAGGTCGACTCCGCTCGCGGCGGCTATCTCGGCCTGCCGCACCGTCGTCTCCAGCGCGGCGCACTGCTCGCCGGTGAGCTCGGTGTCGCTGATCAGCAGCAGATCGATATCGCTGCGTTGCGGGCGGAAATCACCGGTCGCCAGCGAACCGTGCAGAATCACCGCCCGGGTCGCCGGCCCGAGGATCTGTGCGCACAAACGCGCGAGTTCTTCGGCGGCCGAGCGGGCTGAAGCGATATCGGGAAGCGTCACCGGACCACACCTACCAGAGCTGATGCAGGTCGCCCAACGGGTTTTCGACACGGCGTGAAGGGCACGGCGCTCTTCTGATCGCGTGCGCGTGGCCGTCGAATGCGGTGCTGTTCCACGGAGTCGAGGATCGTCTGCCGAGTTCAGTCGGCGATCCTGGCTTCGCCGCCGCGCTGCCATCCGCGTTCGAACATCCGCATCAGCGGCGGATAGACCAGCAGGTAGCGGAACGGCAGGATCGCGGCCATATAGGCGCGGCCGAATACGCCGTTGGGCTTGACCATGACCGCCATCTGGCCGCGGTAACCGCCACTGCCATCGGCCACCCAGCCGATATGCATGAGGGCATGCACCGTGCGATTGGCCATCTCGGCGACCCATTCGTCGTCGGTGAGGAATACCGGCTGGAAGGGCACGGAATCGAATTCGGGCCCGCGCGGTCCGTCACGCAGATCATCGGGCAAGCGATCGCGCAGGCTGGGGACACGGGCGCCGACACCCGCGTCGTCGCGGTCCCAGCCGAGCAGAGCGCCGAGTTTCCAGCGGATCGCGAACAGTGCCCGGTAGACCAGCGAGGGCGGCGCGCCGTTCTCACGATCCGGTGCGGTGAGCATCGCGAGCAGCCGGGGGAACTCGTCGGGCCCGCCCGGAGTGGGTAACGCCCAGACATCTTCGACCGTGTAGTCCGGTGCCAGGTCGTGGATCCGCCAGGGGTGGGAGGTATGGGCGCTCATCGGGAGTCGCATCGTCGAGTCTCCATCTGTGTGCCGACACCGGCCGCTACGCGGCCGGGTGGGCGCAATTCGCTGATATTGCGGAACTTCTCAAATATACGGCGCCGTATACGATGATCATAACGCTCGTGCCGGCGCTGTCAACGGCGTCGGCGATACTGAAGGCATGGTCGCCGTCACCCGAACTCCGAAGGCCAGCTGGATCGAGCAGGGCCTGCGCGCGCTCGCCTCGGGCGGGCCGGACGCGGTCCGCGTCGAAGCGCTCGCCCAATCCCTCGGTGTCACCAAAGGCGGGTTCTACGGGCATTTCGCCGACCGCAACGCTCTGCTGCGGGAGATGCTCGACACCTGGGAGCACGAGTGCACCTTCGATGTCCGTGAGCGGGTCGAACGCGAGGGCGGCGACGCCCGTGCCAAGGCCCGGCGGGCCGGGGTGCTCACCTTCTCCGACGACCGGCTGCGGCCCATCGATCTCGCTGTACGCGATTGGGCCCGCCGCGATGACGAGGTGGCCGAACGGCTGCGGCGGGTGGACAACTATCGCATCGGCTACCTGCGTGAGCTGCTCGGCACCTTCTGCACCGACCCCGACGAGATCGAGGCTCGCAGCCTGATGGCGTTCTGCCTGGCGGTCGGCAAATACGTCATCGCCGCCGAACACGAGGGCCGCACCCGCGACGAGGTCGTGGCCAGGGCCTCCGCCATCCTGCTGCAACAGCCGCCCGGCGACACCGGCGCGACCGCGACCGGTTAGCCCGATCCGCTCGCTACGCTCGACGAGTATGAGGCTCAGCGAGATCGCGGCCGAACTGTACGGGCTCGATCCCGGCGAGTTCGTCGCGGCACGCAAGGACCGGGCGGCGCAGGCCAAAGAAGCAGGCGAGCGTGAACTGGCGGCCGCGGTGGCCGAGCTGCGCAAACCCACCGTTGCCGCGTGGACGGTGAATCTGCTGGCCCGCGGCGCCCCTGATGAGGTGAACGCGCTGCTGCAACTCGGCGGGGCACTGCGCGACGCCCAACGCGAACTATCCGGTGACGACCTGCGCCGACTGACCCTGCAACGGCAGCAAGTGGTCAGCGCCGTGGCCAAGCGGGCGGGCGAGCTGGCCGCCGAGCATGATCGGCCCGTCGGCGAACCGGTGCTGCGCGAGGTGGCCGCCACCCTGACGGCCGCGCTGGCCGACCCCGAGGTAGCCGAGCAGGTCCGGGACGGCACACTGGCCAAAGCCGCCAGCTACGAAGGATTCGGCGACGCGGGCCCGGCCCTCACCGCAGTGCCCGACACCGAGAGCGACGAAGAGCGCAAGGCGCGCAAACGTGGAGCCGGGGACGGTCGCCGGGCCGAGGCCGCCGGAAGACGCCGCAAAGACCTCGAGGCCGAACGCAGGCAAGCCGCCGAAAACGAACTCGACGAGGCCCGCCGGAACGCGGAAACCGCCCGCGCCGACCTCGACTCGGCCGAAAGCGACGCCACCGACGCCGAGCACCGCCTGCGCGAGGCCGACGAGCGGCTCAACCGCCTACGCGAGGAGCTCACCGCTGCTGAACAACAGCACCGCTTCGCCCGCACAGCCGACCGCGGTGCCCGCGAGGCAGCGCGTTCGGCGGCGACCGAACTCGAACGGGCGCAGCGGCGGGTCCAACGTGCCGAGCGCGCGGTCGCGACCAGTGACGATGCGGAGCTCAGCTGACCGTCAGTCCGCCTGCGGGCGGTGATCGGTCGGCGGCAGATAGCCGCGCGCACCCACCCACTCGAGCGCCACCGCGGTGAAAGCCTCGGAGGCGGCGCTGCGGTGGGCGGCCGTGCGGCGCAGGATCGCCACCGTCCGCGCGGGCAGCGGCGGATGGATCGGGATGCGGGTGAGTTCGGGGTGGTCGTCGGTGACCGCATCGGGCAGCACCGTCACCAGGCCGGTGTGCCGCACCACTTCGATGACGGCCTGGATCGAGTTGGCCTGCACGACGATCCGCGGTTCGACACCATGTCCGCGCAGATAGCTGTCGATATGCCTGCGGGTGAGGAATCCGCCGCTGAGCAGGGCGAGATCCAGCCCGCCCAGCTCGTCGACCCACAGCGGCGGCCGTGGCGTATCCGACGGCGCGGCGACGAGGCCGAGCGTTTCCGCATAGATCGCTGTCGCCTCGACGCCGGGTAGATGTTGCTGCGCGAAGGCGATACCGAGGTCGAATTCATCGGCGAGCAACCCGGTTTCGACCTTGTCCTGCGTGGTCTCGGTCAGCTCGACAGTGATGCCGGGGTGGCGGGCGTTCAATTCCGCCACCAATGGGCCGATCAGATAGGCGGTGAACGTCGGGGTCACGGCCAGGCGCAAATAACCGCGGGTGAGGTCGGCTACATCGTGGACGGCCTGCTCCGCGGCGGCCACCTCGCGCAGTGCGCGCCGCGCGTGGCGGACGTAGGCGGCACCGGCGTCGGTGAGCCGGACGGTCCGCCCGCCACGGTCGAGTAACGGCCTGCCGACCATGCGTTCGAGCTGCTTGATCTGTTGCGACAGCGTGGGCTGCGACAGGTGCAGATCCTCCGCGGCCCGACTGAAGTTGCCGTGTTCGGCGACCGAGATCAGGTAGCGCAGATGCCGAAGTTCCGGAGTCATCCAGTAACTATAGGTGTGGACAATGCGCTGGAGGGCACTTCGGCAACTGGCGCTATAGCCTGTGGTCGACGCTTCCGCCGATCACGCCTCGTCGGCACGCGCGGCATGCGTGGGTAGCCTGCGGACCCCCGCCGACACCTCTTGCACCAGCCCGGTATAGCTCTCCACCAGTTGCCCGAGCCGATGTTCGGCATCGGTCACGCCGGCACGGTGTAGCGAACCGGTCGCCTTGAGATGCTGCACGCGCATATACGCGGCAACGATCCGGTCGACCACGGTGCCGAGCGTTTCGGTGTGCAGCACCGTACCCCGGCGATGTTGCGGCACATGGTTTTCGGTCCACACGTCGATCGCGTGGATCAGCGAATCGCGCTGTGGCCCGGACTCGGTGCTGTCATCGGATGCGGTGTAGGGGTGCAGCGTCGCCAGGTACCGCGCACAGCGGGTGACCGGATGACGATCGGTCGGCGTGCCGCCGCCGGTATCACCGTGGTGCAGGGCATCGATGAGATCTTGCGCGGTCGGTAGCCGCGCGGGATCGAAGGCCGCTGCCCAGGTGGTGTCGTTGTCGGTCGCTCCGGAGATCGCGTGGTGACGTTCCATCGCTCGCCCGCCTCTGCCTAGCGTCCTCCCGCGCTCGGGCCTGTTCGGCCGCGGGGACTGCCTGCCGATGCGCAGGGGCGTGGTGCCGACCATGAAGTCACGGTGGATGCCTTTCGCTCGCGGTGGCCGTCGGCGGCGCCGGTCGCCTCAGCGGGCGTGCGCCGGGCCGTTCGGCCGATCAATGTCGGGTGATCTCGGGGGAGTGGGACCTCGGCCCGCCACGAGATGCCGCCGCGCGGTCGGCTGGGGGCCGGGTGGAGCGGCTCTCCGAGTGGAACGGTCCCGGCGCGCGACGAGGAGGACGGCGGCCGGAACGTGGTCGGCTACCGCGCGTCACCGTGGACGTTGGGTGTGGATCGAAATCTCGGAGAGTCTGTCCCACAATCGGATTATCGCCGCAGGGGCGCGGCCCCGCTGGGCAATCGGTGAATTGCGATCGCACTATTGCGTATCGAGCGCGATCATCGCCGCCGTTGCCTGCTCAGGGAATTCGGCGCCGCGGCACCGGCGGATCGTTCGTCCCGCGTGTATTGGAGCGAGCGACGCTACCCTGGGGTGCCATGGATACCGCCCCGGCCGCCCTACTGGAGCCCGCCGAGCGGGTGGAGTCGGCACGGGCGAACGGTCCGACCTGGGTGTTCCCGGCAATTCGATGGCCCGGTGTCCTGATCGTGGCCGCGCTGCTGATCGTAGGGCAGCTCATGCTGCGCGGATGGGTCGCCGGGTCAGGGTATTTCTATTGGGACGACCTGATCCTGATCGGGCGCGCGGGAAGCGAACCGCTGTGGTCGCCGGAGCTGTTGCTGTACGACCATGACGGCCATTTCATGCCTGCGGCGTTCGCCACCGCCTGGTTGGTCACGGCGATCGCACCGCTGACATGGGCCGGTCCGGTGGTCACGATGGTGGTGTGGCAAGCAGCGGCTTCGGTGGCTGTGCTGCGCATGCTGGTGGTGTTGCTCGGACCGCGCCGGATGTTGCTGGTGCCCTTGATCTTCTATCTGTTCTGCCCGTTGACGTTGCCCGCGTTCTCCTGGTGGTCGGCCGCCCTCAACGCGCTTCCGCTGCAGTTCGCCCTTGCCTGGGTGATCGCTGAGGCGGTGCTGCTCGTGCGCACGGGGCGGCGCCGGTATGCGGTGAGCGGTGTAGCTGTGCTGGTGGTGGGGCTGTTGTTCTTCGAGAAGTCCGTGGTCGTACCGTTCGTCGCGTTCGCCGTCGCGGTGCTGGCGCGATATGTGGTGGGGGAGCGGGGCGCGGTACGGAAGGTGGCGCGGCGCGGTGCCCCGCTGTGGATCGGGTCGGCGCTGGTCCTGGGCTGCTGGCTGGTTGCCTACCTGGCAGTCGTCGACATCGCCACCGCGCGCAGTGAGCCAGGTGATCTGCCGGGACTGGTGTACAGCGCGACCTCGCTCGGGGTGGTGCCCACCCTGCTCGGTGGTCCCTGGGGCTGGGAGCGGTGGTTACCCGCGGCGCCATGGGCGATACCGCCGTCCGCCGCCGTCGCCCTGTCGTGGATCGTGCTGGCGGCGATCGTGGTGTGGTCGATCCGGACGCGACCGCGAGCGGCAGCGGTGTGGCTGACCGTGGCGATGTATCTCACCGTCGCCCTGGTGCCGGTGGCGCTCGCGCGTGGCGGTCCGAACACTGTCGACGAGCTCATGCAATCGCTGCGCTACCTGGCCGATATGGCCGTCGTGCTCACTGCCGCATTCGCGCTGATGCTGTGTGCGCGACCGAAGGTGCCGGAGCAGATGTCCCGCCCTCGGGTGGCTGTGGTGGTCGCGGCGGTGGTGGCCTTCACTGTCAGCAGTTCGTGGTCCACACTCACCTATGTGCGTTCCTGGTCCGCGGGTGGGACCGAGACCTATCTCACCACCGTCGCCGCGGAACTCGGCACACTCGACGCCCCATTGCTCGAGCAGGAGGTGCCGTGGACGGTGCTGAACCCCACCGCGTATCCGCAGAACCTGGCGAGCAGGGTGCTGTCCCCGATTGCCCCCTCGGGAGCCTTCGCGGATTCGACACCGCGGCTGCGGATGATCACCGATACCGGCGATATCGTGGACGCGCAGGTCTGGTGGAATCGCAGTATCCGCCCCGGTCCGCACCCCGGGTGCGGCTATCGAGTGCACGGCGACGAGCCGGGGCGGCTGCTGCTCGACGGCCCGATGCTCGCGCATAAATGGACGGTGCAGCTGAATTATCTGGCCGGGCGTGACGGTCTGGTCACCCTCGCCTTCGAACACGGCGACAAGGTCAGGGTTCCAGTGCAGAAGGGCTTGCACACCGTATTCGTACGCGTGATCGGTAGCGGGTCCTTCCTCCGGATCGCCACGGAGACACCGGGTCTCGACGTGTGCGTTGCGTCGGGTCCGGTCGGTGTCGCGTCGTACGACAACTGATCCTGCATCGCCGGCTCTCGGACCTCGTGGTGGCGCGGCAATGGGCTCTATCGGCTGCACGGCGCAAGGTAGTCGAAGCGGTAGATATGTGTCGGTACGTTGATATGCGCATTGAACTATGTATCACCAAAGTACTGCAACCTGCCACTGCACGTCGGTTGCCAGGATGGGAGAGCTGTCTCCAGGGTTGGGAACTGTAACCGTGGGTATCACGAAAACGGTTCGTGCTGCGAAAGTTTCGGCACCTTAGGCTATGCGATCTACCGAATCAACTCCCTGCGGGGCTGTTCTATGCCACAGCGTCCCGAGGGTTAGTGTGCGCTCGAATCGGGTAACGTACTGACGAGTAACGTCCGTCAGTGTGGTCGGGCCCAGTGCGAATAATTAAGGGACAGTGTTGGATCAGTCCGCCGGGATCGTTCTTCGCCCGGCGACCGTGGGTGATATCGATGAGATCACGCGCGTCGTCGCCGAGGCATTCGAACACGACGATCCGATCGAGGAGTTCGTCTTCCCCTCGGAAGCGGTGCGACGCCGTAATGCGCCGCGCATGCTCAGGGTGATGTTGAAATACCGCTTCATACCGGCAGGCGGGGCGGAAATCGCGGTGCGTGACGGCGCCATCGTCGGCGCCATTCTCTGGTATCCGGCCGGGTATCGAAAGAGCCTGTGGCGTGAAGCGGTATCGGGCCCGCAATTCCTGTGGGCCATGGGATCGGCCACCCCGCGCGGCATTGCCGTGGATGACGCGCTCGAACGTGTTGCGCCGGTCCGACCACACAATTTCGTGGTCTACCTGGGGTGTGAACCGGCCGCACAGCGTATGGGTGTCGGCAAAGCGCTGATGGTTTCGCTGCGGGACCGATCCGACCGGGAAGGTGTTCCGCTGTACGGGATCTGTAAGGACGACAATGTCGGTTTCTACGAGGCGCTCGGTGGTCACCGAGTCGGTGAGACCACGATCGGCCGTGGCGGCCCGGAAATGAAAGTCATGATGCGAGAGGCTGTCGGCGCGAACGTCTGACCAATGCACGTGCGCGGCTGAACAGCACGGCGGGGCGAAGGGCTTTGCCGATCGTATGGGGGTTTCTCAGGGGTCTATTTCGATGTGGGTGAGGAGTCTTCATGTCTGATATCGCAATTGTCGGAATCGGTTGCCGTTATGCGGGTGGCATCGATTCCCCGGAATCCTTCTGGGAATTCATCGTCGACAAACGCGACGGCGTGGTCGACATTCCGGCGCAACGTTGGGATTACCGCCGCTACTACGACCCCGATCGCCGCACCCCGGGCCGCATGTACACCAAGCGCGCGGCCTTCATGACCGGAGATCCCTGGCAGTTCGATCCGGACTTCTTCGGCATTTCGCCGCGTGAGGCCGCCGCGATGGACCCTCAGCAGCGGCTCATCCTGGAAATCGCCTGGGAGGCCCTGGACGATGCGGGTATCGCGGGCAAGATCGCCGGCGAGTCGATCGGCGTCTACATCGGCGCCTTCACCATGGACCAGCTCGCGGTGTCGATGGCGGGCGAGGCACTGCCGTTCGTCGATATGCATACCGCGGTCGGCGCGTCTTACACGATGCTGTCCAACCGTATCGCCTACGCCCTCAATATGGTCGGCCCGGCCGTCACGGTCGACACCGCATGCTCCTCGTCGCTGATCGCCCTGCACCTGGCCTGCCAGGCCCTCGACACCGGGGACTGCGAGGTCGCGATGGCCGGCGGCGTCACCATGCTGTTGCAGCCGGAACCGTTCGTCTCGATGTGCAAGGGCGGCTTCCTCGCCGCCGATGGCCGCAGCAAACCGTTCGACGCTTCCGCCGACGGCTACGGCCGCGGTGAGGGCTCGGGCATGGTCGTGCTGAAGAAGCTGGACGCCGCCGAACGCGACGGCGACCGCATCTACGCCGTCATCAAGGCCACCGGCGCCAACCAGGACGGTCGCACCACCGCCATCACGGTGCCGAATGCCGATCTACAGGAAGAGCTGGCCAAGAAGGTCACTCGCCGTGCCGGACTGGCACCGCACGAGATCACCTATGTGGAGGCGCACGGTACCGGCACACCGGTCGGCGATCCGCTGGAGTTGCAGGCCATCGGCCGGGCCTACGGCAAGGTCGAGGGCCGTACCGAGCCGCTGGGTATCGGCTCGGTGAAAGCGCAGCTCGGGCATACCGAAGCCGCATCGGGTGTCGCCAGCATCATCAAGTCGGCGCTGGCCATCGCGCATCGCACCATCGCACCGCAGGGCTGGCTGGACCAGCCCAACCCGGAGATCCCGTTCGATGATCTGGGTATCAAGATCCAGCTCGAAGCGGAGCCGGTCGGACCAGAAGTCGAGCGAATGACGGTGGCGGTCAACGGCTTCGGCTACGGCGGCACGAATGCTCACGTGATCCTCCAGGAGTACCGCCCGGCCGAGGCCGCGGCGCAGACGAATCCGAAGCACTTCGGTGTCCTGCCGGTCTCGGCGCGTAGTGAGCAGGCCGCCCGCGATCTGGCCAAGGGCTTCGCCGAACGCATCGCCGACGGCGCGGAGCCTGGCCACCTCGCCGAGGCGGCGTGGACGCGTCGTCAGCATCATGCCTTCCGCGCCGCGTTGACCTTCGGTGACGACACCGAACTGGTGCGCGCGCTGGTCGATTTCGCCGGTGGTGAGGGCCGTGGCGCGACGAAGGTGATCCCGCGCAAGGTCGACGAGCCGGTCTTCGTATTCACGGGTATGGGTCCGCAGTGGTGGGCCATGGGCCGCGAATTGCTGCAGTCCGAGGGCGTCTTCGCCGACGAGGCGGCGCGCATCGACGCGGTGTTCCAGGAGATCTCGGGCTGGTCCATCATCGAGGAACTGCTGCGCCCGGAGGAGGAATCGAAGGTCACCACCACCGCGGTCGCGCAGCCTGCCAATTTCCTGGTGCAGGTCTCGCTGTTCGCACTGCTGGCCGAACTCGGCGTGCGCCCTGCCGCGGTGGTCGGGCACAGCGTCGGCGAAGTATCGGCGGCCTACGTGACCGGGATGCTGTCGTTGCGGGATGCGCTGCTGGTCAGCTACCACCGGGCGCGGCTACAGGCCACCACCGCGGGCACCGGGGGGATGCTGGCGGTCGGGCTGGCGCCCGCGGCGGCGCGCGAGCTGATCGACGGTGACGACCGAGTCGACGTAGCCGCCATCAACAGCCCGAACGCGGTCACCCTCGCCGGTGACGTGGCGCGGCTCGACGACATCGCCGAACAGCTCACCGCCCAGGGCACCTTCGCCAAGCGACTACACGTCGAGGTGCCCTACCACAGCTATCTGATGGAGCCGATCCTCGACGAGCTGCGCACGGTGCTCGCGGACCTGCGGCTGTCGGATCCGGTGCTTCCGCTGTTCTCGACGGTGACCGGTGAACTGGTCACCAGCGGGGACTGGAACGCCGAATACTGGTGCGCCAATGTCCGTCAGCCGGTGCGATTCGCGGACGCGATCACCGCGCTGGTCGGCGCGGGCAGCCGCGTATTCCTCGAGGTCGGCCCGCATCCGGTGCTCGGCGCCAATATCCGCGAGATCCTGATCGGGGCGGCCGAGGCCGGCACCAGCATCGCGACGCTGAACCGCAAGCAGCCGGACTCCGAGAGCATCCGGCAGACCATCGGCGGTCTCTACACCGCGGGCGTGCTCGATATCGACGCCCTGTTCGCGGGTCATTCGGTGACCCCGCACATCGACCTGCCCCGCTACCCCTGGCAGCGGACGCTGCTGCACAACGAGCTACCGGGGCTGACGCAGGCCAAGTACGGCACGCCGGGCGGCTATCCGATGCTCGGTGACCCGGATCTGATGGACCCGGCCTCGTGGACGGTGCGGCTGAGCCTGGCGGCGCTGCCGTGGCTCGACGACCACGTCGTTGGTGGTGCCCGGATCCTTCCCGGCGCGGCGTATCTCGATGCCGCGCTCAGTGCGGCTGCGTTGCGGACCGAAGCGGCGAACGTCGCGGTCGAAGACGTGCGCTTCGTGGCGCCACTGATCATCGCCGACGGCGCGGCGCCCGTGGTGGAGTTCGCCGTGGAGGAGTCGACGCAGCGGTTCACCATCCGTTCGCGCGGCGCCGCCGAGGCGTCCTGGACCGTCCATGCGCTCGGCAGGCTGGTCACCGGCACGTTCGAACCGTCGAAGGTAGAACTGCCCGACGCGGCCGCCATGCTCGATATCGATCCGGCCGCCTTCTACGCCGGGCTCGCCGAACGTGGTCTGGCGTACGGGCCTGCCTTCCAGCGCGCTACCTCGGTGCGGATCGCCGACTCCACTGTGCTCGCCACCCTCGACGGCAGTATCGCCCGCGATTCCGGCCATCTGGCACACCCGTGTGTGGTCGATGCGGCGCTACAGAGCGTCGCGGCCCTGCTGGCGGGCACCGCGAACTCGCAGGACGGGGCGATGGTTCCGGTCGGTGTCGACGGGGTACGGGCCTTCGCGAAGATTCCGGACGAGGTCATCGTGATCGCCCGGCTCGACACCGACGGTGAGCCGACCGCCGATATCGATCTGCTCGATGCCGAACACAATCTGGTGGTGCGGATCGCGGGGATGCATTTCGGCTCCATCGCGCCGGGACGCAGTGCGGTGCAACGGATGACGGACTTCTTCTACGAAGACCGCTGGGAGATGCGCGATCCGGTCGACCGCAGCGGACTGCCCGCCCCTGAGACCGCGTTCACTCTCGTCATCGACCTCGGTTCGCAGGTCAGCAGCCGGGCGAAGCAGGTCGCGGGCACCGCGCACCGGTCCGAGATCGTCACCGTCGGTGATCCGGCGCGCGGGGATCTGGAGACCACGATGCTGGAGCGGGTGCGCGCTGCCGCGGCGGTCGACGGTGTCGAGCGCGTGCACGTGGTGGTCGTGGCGGGTTCGGAATACCCGGATATGGACAACCTCTGGACGCTACGCAGGCTCGCGGTGATGCTCGAAGGGTTCCTCGAGGTCTGGCTGGAGGAGCGCGCGGTCGATGTGTCCATCATCGGCGACGGGTCGATCCACGCCACCCTGATCACCGAGCACGCGTTCGCGCATCCGCAGGACGAGGTCGCGCCGAACCCGAGCCACGCGGCGCTGGCGGGCGCCCGCCGGGTGCTGTTGAACGAGCAGCCGCGGCTGCGGTGGCGGTTGGTCGACGTCGACGCCGAGACCAGCGAAGCGGATCTTGCCGCCGAGTTGGCCATCGGTGGCGCCTTCACCTACGACCACTCCGATGAGGTGTTCCTGCGCAACGGCCTGCGCTGGGTGACAGTGGTGGATGCCTCGCTGCCGGGCAGGCTCGAAGCGCTCGACGATGCGGTGCCGCTGGAGGATCCGGAGGCCAACTTCACCTTGGAGCTGCCGAAATCGCGGGTGCTGTCGCGGTTGGGCTGGCGGCGCTGCGATCGCCGCGAACCCGGGCCGACCGAGGTCGAGATCCGGATCCGGGCGGTCGGGCTCAACTACAAGGACCCGCTGAAGGTGATCGGTGTGCTCACCGAACGAGAGCTCGCCGGCACCTTCTTCGGCACCACGCCGGGCATGGAGGGCATCGGCACGGTCGTGCGGGCAGGCTCGCAGGTCGAGCATGTGACCGTCGGTGATCAGGTCAGCCTCGGCTCCAAGGGCATGATCAGCCGCTTCCACACCACCGACGCCGATCTGGTGCGCAAGTTGGCCCCGGACGTGGATCCGGCGCACTGCACCAACGCGACCGCGTTCGCCACGGCCGAGCATTCGTTGCTGGAATTGGCGCGGGTGCAGCCGGGGGAGACGGTGCTGGTGCACGGTGCGGCCGGCGGTGTCGGTGCGGCGACCGTGCAGATCGCGAAAGCCCATGGCGCGCAGGTGATCGGCACGGCGAGCACCGATGAGCGGCGGGCGTACGTGCTGGCGCAGGGCGCCGACCACGTGCTGAACTCGCGGTCGCTGAACTTCGTCGACGACGTGCTCGGCCTGACCGACGGCCGCGGCGCCGACGTGGTGATCAGCTCCGCACCGGGGGAGATCCTGCGTCAGAACTTCAAGGCCATCGCGGAATTCGGCCGGATCGTGGAGGTGGGTAAGGCCGACATCTACACCGGCGGCATGCTCGACCTGCGTCATTTCGACAAGAACGTCTCCTACCACTCCATGGATCTGGACCGAATGCTGGCGTTGCGCAGGCACGCCACCGTCGAGCTCGTGCAGCGCAGCTACACCACCATCGCCGCGGGCACCTACCGGCCGCTGCCGTACGAGTCCTACGGGACCGCGGAGGTGGCCAAGGCGTTCGAGGAGGTCGCGCGGTCGAGCAAGATCGGCCGGGTGGCGCTGAACCTGGAAGACGAAGCGCCACTGGTCCGCCCGCAGATCCCCGAGGTCACCATCGACCCCGACGGGCAGTACCTGATCACCGGTGGTTTCGGTGCGTTCGGGCTGGCCATGGGCCGGTGGCTGGTCGGCAAGGGCGCGACGCGGCTGACGCTGCTCGGCCGTAGCGGCGCCACCAGCGACGCGGCCAAACAGCAGCTGGCGGTCTGGCAGGACAAGGGCATCGAGATCACCATCGAACGGGCCGATGTCACCGACCCGGAGGCCATCGCGGCGGTGGTGGCGCGGGCGCACAGCGCGGCGCATCCGCTGCGGGGTGTGCTGCACACCGCGGGAGTGGTGGACGACAAGCGCATCTCGGTGATGGATCGCGACAGCCTGGCCTCGGTGTTCCGCCCGAAGGTCGACGGTGTGCGGGCCCTGTTGCACGGGCTCACCACCGCGGGCACCGAACTCGACCTGTTCGTGCTGTTCTCCTCCGGCAGTGCGATCTTCGGCGGCGTCGGCCAGTACGCCTACACCGCCGCGAACCTCACTTTGCAGGCGGTGGCCGATGAGGTGGTGCGCAAGGGTGGCAAGGCGCTGGCGGTCGGCTGGGGTCACATGTCCGGTGGCGGTATGGCCGCCGCCGACGAGAATCTGGCACGCTACCTGCGCAACACCGGCTTCGACTCCATCGACATGGACGAGAGCACCGAGTACCTCGAGGAAGCACTGAAGTTGGGCCTGCACCACTACGGTGCGATCTTCCCGATCGACTGGGGCAAGGTCGACGCGACCGCGCCGTTCTTCGGGATGACCGGCCGGGTGCAGGCCCAGATCGCGGCAGCGGCCAAGGACGATTCGGCCGCCGCGCAACTCGCGGCCGCCCTGCGTGACCTCGACGAGAGCAAACGCAATGACGTGGTCGCGCATATGCTCGCCGAGCAACTAGCCTCGGTGATGGGTGTCTCCGCGGAGTCGATCGACCTGACCGTCCCGGTGCCGGAACTGGGCCTCGACTCGCTGATGGCGGTCGAGTTCGGCGCGCTGATCACCAAGTCGCTCGGTGTGGATATGGCCTCGCTTCAGATGGGACGCACCTTCACCCTCGAACAGGCGGGCGCCAAGGTCGCCGCATTCCTGGTCGAGGGGAGCAGCTCGCGGGCGGCCGCGCTGGCAGCACCCGTTCCGGCGGCGGCAACGGAAGCGGTGTCCGCATGACCGAGTCGGCACGCGATCTGGCCCGGAAGCTGTTGTCCAGCACAGCAACCGGTACCGCAACTGGTACCGCGAGGCCAACGACCCCTGCGGCACCGGTGCGGCCCGCCGCGGCGTCCGCGCCACGCAAACGCCGAGGGCCCGGACGCCACTTCGCCGACCATCCCGAGGTGGCGGCCATGGTGGCACGTAAGGCGGCGATCGCAGGTCTGTACGAGCAGACCGGCATGCCCAATCCGCTGTTCCTGCCGCGTACCAGCGCAAACGACGCCACCATGCGGGTGGGCGAGCAGGAACTGCTGAACTTCAGCGCCTACAACTACCTGGGGCTGGCCAACCACCCCCGGGTGGTGGCAGGCGCCAAGGCGGCCCTGGACCGCTACGGCGCCTCGGCGTCGGCCAGCCGCATCCTGGCCGGCGAGATCGCCCTCTACGGCGAACTCGAACAGCGGCTGGCGGACTGGTACGGCGTCGGTGACGCCATGATCACCACCAGCGGCTATCTCACCAATGCCGGTGTGCTCGGGTTCCTGATGGGTGACGGTGACGTCGCCGTCTGCGATGCGTTGATCCACGGCAGCGTCGTCTCGGGCACCCAGTGGGCAGGCTGTCGGCGAATCACCTTCCGGCACAACGATCCCGAGGTCTTGCGTTCGGTATTGCGGATGTCGCGCGCCGGTTTCGATCGGGCGCTGGTCGTGGTCGAAGGCCACTACAGCATGGACGGCACCGTCGGCCGGGTGGACGAACTGGCCGCCATCGCCCGCGAGTACGACTGCGCGGTGATGGTCGACGAGGCGCATTCGCTCGGTGTGTTCGGTGCGCGTGGGCGCGGCATCCGCGAGCATTACGCGATGGCGGGTGAAGACGTCGACATCTGGATGGGAACCCTGTCCAAAGCCCTCGGCAGTGTCGGTGGTTTCATCGCAGGCGACGCCGATCTGATCGGCGCGATGAAGGCCGCCGCGCCCGGTGTCGCGATGCTCACCGGCGGTCCCGCACCGTCGGCGGTCGGCGCCGCGCTCGCCGCCCTCGACGTGCTCGACGACGAACCGGAACGCTTGACCCGGCTGTGGTCGAACGCGAAGCTGTTCACCGCGAGGCTGTCCGAACGCGGGGTGAATCTCGGAGATTCCCAGGGGACTCCGATCATTCCGGTGATCGTGCCCGGTGAGATCCGCTCCGGGTTCGTCGCGTCCTCGCTGCTGCAACAGGGTGTGTACGCGGGCAATATCTCCGCACCGGCGGTCCCGGCAGGGCAGGAGCGGTTGCGGTTCTTCGTCACCTCCGAGCACACCGAAGATCAACTCACCGCGACGGCGAATCTGCTGGCCGAGGCGATCTCCGCGGCCGAGCATGTACCCGATCCCACGGCACCGAACTGAGCACAGTGGCAGCGATATTCGATGATGAAGGGCCTAAGGTGATCCGCCGATGAGTGAGCAGGTCGAATTGGGATGGTCGCGGCCGGGCAGCCCCCGACTGCGCAATCCGTTGCCGTGGCGGTTCGCCCCGCCCAACTCCGAGATCGTGGTGCCGGTACTGCACCACTTCACCATCATGGGCACCTGGACCATGCTGGTGAACAACATCCATCTGCTGGCCATCGCGCACCCCATCCTGCCGATCGCGGACTGGGAATTGATCGCGTTGCGCGGCAGCTGGAACTGCGGTGGCCGGTTCGAATGGGAGAACCACGTGCTCACCGCCAAGGTGCTGCGCAAAGACGCCGAGTATCTGGTCGCGATCAAGGAAGGCCCGTCGGCGGCGCTGTGGAACGATCGCCAGGCCGCGATCCTCACCGCCGTCGACGAACTGCACGAGGATCAGCTCGTCTCCGAGGCGACCAAGCAGCGGCTGCTCGGCTACCTGTCGCCGCGCCAGTACCGGGAGCTGTACTCGGTCGGCGCGATGTACGAGGTGCTGGCCATGGTGAACAATTTCTGCCCGCCGGGGGAGCTGTTCGACTTCGAACCTCGCGCCTCGCGGCAATCGCCCGCCCGTCCGCGCCGCCCACGCAAGGATCGGCCGCTGGCGCCGCAACCCGCCGAGATCGCCACGGCGACACCGCCGTCCGGCCCGCACATCTGGGTGCCGCACGATCCGGAGATCACCGCGGAGTTCGCGCTCAACCACCCGTGGACGGCGTGGATCGTGCGCCGCATCGACGGTGTGGCCGCGCGGCGGATGAAGCTCGGGCCCGATGAACGCGAGCTCGCCATCCTGCGGATGCTGTGGCGGGTCGGCCCGGTCGGCGAATGGTCCATGCGCTCGGCCGCGCATCCGGAGACAGCCGCTATCGTCTCCGCAGGGCCCGACGGGCCGGAGGCGACCCCGGCACAAGCCGCGCTCATGCGCGCTGTCGACGAGCTGGATACCGAGTACTTCATCAGTGACGGCACCTGGACCGAACTGCGCCGCCACTTCTCGGTGAAACAGTTGCTCGAGGTCGTGCCGCTGGTCGGCAACTACCGGGTCTACGCCGCGATCATGAACAATCGCGGCTGATCGCGAACCGGGTCACGAATACCGCTCAGGTGGCGCCGAGCGGTATAAATGCTGCATGGGAGAGCTGATCACCGACACCGACGGCGCGGACGCGCCGTCGATGGCGCGCACCTCCCTGTTGCGTGAGCTGCCCTCGACCCAACGTGGTTTGCGTACGCGAGCCGCGCTGGTCGCCGCCGCGCGGGAAGTCTTCGAAAGCAACGGTTATCTCGAGACCCGGCTGATCGACATCACCCAGGCGGCCAAGTGCTCCTCGGGCACCTTCTACACCTATTTCGCGAGCAAAGAGGAAATCTTCGCCGCGGTGCTCGAGGTGGCGCAGGAAGACATGATGCACCCCGGCATGCCGCATATGCCGGAAGACGACGACCCGGCGGGCATTGTCGAGGCCAGCAATCGCGCCTATTTCGAGGCATATAAACGCAATGCCAAGCTGATGGCCTTACTGGAACAAGTCGCCAATATCGACCCCGAATTCGCCGAGCTACGCCGGCGCCGCGCGGACGCGTTCATCCAGCGCAATGCCCGCAGCATCGCCGATCTGCAGCGCCGCGGCCTCGCCGACCCGGACCTGGACCCCCTGCTCGCCTCCCGCGCGTTGTCGAGCATGGTCAGCAGGCTCGCGTTCACCCATTTCGTCACCGCGCCCGACAGCCCGCCGGTGACGATGGACGAGCTGACGTTCACCGCGACGCGGCTGTGGGTGAACGCGCTGCGCATGCCGGCCAAGTCGTAGCGCCCCGGCTCGTACGCGCGATCCCGAGTCGCCGACATCAGGACGTTGTCGCCGTGAGCTAGCCCAGCTGGTCGCGGCGCCGGGTCAGGTAGGCGGTCTCCGCGGTATTGCCCGCCAGCTCGATGGCACTGTCGTAGGCCGCGCGCGCGTCTCGACTGCGACCCAGCCGGCGCAGCAGATCGGCGCGAGCCGCGTGGAATGCGTGATAGCCGGCGAGTGTGTCCTCCAGTCGGTCGACGGCCGCCAGCGCCACCTCCGGGCCGTCGAGTTCAGCGACTGCGATGGCGCGGTTGAGAACAACGATCGGGGACGAATCGAGGCGGACGAGCTGGTCGTAGAGGGCGACGACCTGCGACCAGTCGGTATCTCGGACGTCGCGGGCCCAGGTGTGCACGGCGCTGATCGCTGCCAGGATCTGGTAGCGACCCGGAGCCACCCCGGAGGCCAGGCGTTCGCGCACCAGTCGATGGCCCTCGGCGATCAACGCGGCGTCCCAGGCGCCACGGTCTTGCTGGTCGAGGGGGATCAGTTCGCCACTCGGCGACACCCTGGTGGTGCGGCGGGCCTCGGTGAGCAACATCAGCGCCAACAGCCCGCCCACCTCACCGTCCTCGGGCAGCAGGTCACGGATGAGGCGAGTGAGCCGGATCGCCTCGGCAGTCAGGTCGTGACGGACGGGATCGGTGTCGGGGCCGGTCGCCAAATAGCCCTCGTTGAAGACGAGAAACAGCACCGCGAGCACGCCGGAGACCCGGGCGGGTAGATCCTCCGGGGACGGCACCCGATACGGGATGTGAGCCGCCTTGATCTTGGCCTTCGCGCGGGTGATCCGCTGCCCCGTTGTGGCCTCCTGTACCAGGAAGGCGCGGGCGATCTCGGGCACGGTCAGGCCGCCGACCATGCGCAGCGTCAGCGCCACGCGGGACGGCATGGCGAGTGCCGGGTGACAGCAGGCGAAGATCAGCCGCAGCCGCTCGTCGTCGATGGCGCCGAGAGGCTCGGGCGGGTCGTCGTCGGATAACAGCAGAGCCTCCTCGTGTTTGCCGCCGCGTTTGTTCTCCCGCCGGATCCGGTCTATGGCCTTGCGGTTGGCGGTGGTCGTCAGCCAGGCGCCGGGGTTCGGAGGTATGCCGTCAGCAGGCCAGCGCTCGACGGCGATCGCGAAGGCCTCGGCCGCAGACTCCTCGGCGATATCGAGGTCACCGAAACGCCTGGTGAGAGCGGCGACCACCCGCGCCCATTCCTCGTGGTGGGCCTGGGCGATCGCCTTCCGGACGTCGGTCCCGCTCACTCGGCGAGGAACGGCCGGACCTCGACTTTGCGCCGGCAGTGCTTCGATCCTTCAGCGGCGAGCTGGAGCGCTGCGTCGAGGTCGGGCGCCTCGATGATCCAGAAGCCGGCGAGGTGCTCCTTGGACTCGACGAAGGGTCCGTCGGTGAACATCGCCTCGTCGCCCCGGTTGTCGATGACGGTGGCCGTGCCGGGCGAATCGAGACCGCCGGCGAACACCCAGTGCCCCTCGGCCACAAGCCGTTCGTTGAACGCGCGGATGGCAGTCATCTCGTCCGGGGTGGCGGAGCCGGTCTTGTCGTCGATCACGGAAACCAGGAATTGCATCTCGGATCATCTCCTGTGGTTCGGGGACAATTATGGCGCGGTGGGGTCCTGGGTCGCGTACTGCGGGCGGCCGTCGGGTCGGTAGACCTGGATCGTCACGCCGTTCGAGGTGACTTGCGAGTCGATCAGGTGCAGCGCCGTGTCAGGACCGGTGGCGGGAAACAGCCGCGTGCCCTGGCCGAGGATCACCGGATAGGTGAGCAGGGTGATCTCGTCGACGAGCTGGTTGTCGAGCAGCCAGCGGATCAGGGTGCCGCCGCCGTGCACCTGCAGCTCACCGCCTGGCTTGGCCTTCAGCTCGCGAACGGCGGCCGCGAGATCACCGGACAGGACAGTGGTTTGCGCCCAGCCCGGGTCGGTGAGCGTGGCCGAGGCGACGTACTTGGGGCGTGAGTTCAAGGCACGCCCGATCGGACTGTTCGCCATCTCCGTGATCGCACCCCAGGAGTGGGCGAAGACCTCGAAGGTCCAGCGTCCGAACAGGAAAGCGTCGGCGCGCTGGTATATCCGGCCGAGGAACGTCTCGAGCTCGTCGTCGAACAGCGGAAGAGCCCATCCGCCGCGCTCGAATCCGCCCCTGCGGTCCTCCTCCGACGAACCGAGTCCCTGCATCACGCCGTCGACGGAGACGTTGGTGACAGTCGTCAGTTTCATGATCTCTCCTGCGGTCCCGGACGCTCCCGGTGAGCGCCTCCCACCTCTTCCACGAACGCCGTCGCCCCGATCCGACACCGCCTCGCAGATTTCTTCGGAGAACTTTCGCGCACATATTTGAAGTTGACGCCGGTTTCAACTACGGTCGGTGTCACCCGTCGACAGGAGGTCAGATGTCGCTGTTCGAGATCTCGGATCGTGCCGAAAAATACCGGCAGGACCTGCTCGAGTTCATGGATTCGCACGTATACCCGGCCGAGGCCGTCTACGAGGAGCAGATGCGCGCCTCCGGCGATCCGCATTTCCAGCCGCCGATCCTCGAGGAACTCAAGGCCGAAGCTCGCGCGCGCGGCCTGTGGAATCTGTTCCACCCGCATCCCGACTGGGGGCCGGGGCTGACCAATCTCGAATACTCGCCGCTGGCCGAGATCATGGGCCGCAGCCCACTCGCTTCGGAAGCGTGTAACTGCAATGCGCCCGACACCGGCAATATCGAGGTCTTCACTTTGTTCGGCAGTGACGAGCACAAGGAGAAGTACCTGAAGCCGCTGCTGGACGGGACCATGGCCTCGGCTTTCGCGATGACCGAGCCCGCCGTGGCCAGCTCCGATGCGACCAACGTCGAGCTGTCGATGGTGCGCGACGGCGACGAGTACATCCTCAATGGCCGGAAGTGGTTCGCCTCCAACGCCTTGCACCAGAACTGCAAGGTGATGATCGTGATGGGTAAAACCGATCCGTCGGCGGCACCGCACCGTCAGCAGTCGATGATGGTGGTGCCGATCGATGCGCCCGGCGTCACGGTCATGCGCGGTTTGCCGGTGTTCGGCTATCAGGACCGCGAGGGCCATGCCGAGATCGACTTCGACAATGTGCGGGTGCCCGTCAAGGACGTGCTGAAAGGGGAGGGGGAGGGCTTCGCCATCAGTCAGGCCCGGCTCGGACCCGGCCGCATCCACCACTGCATGCGAGCCATCGGCATGGCCGAGCGTGCGCTGGAACTGCTGTGCAAACGCGCGCGGTCGCGAGTGACCTTCGGCAAGCCGATCAGCGACAACGCCAATATCCAGGATTGGATCGCCGAAGCGCGCATCGAGATCGAGATGATCCGGCTGCTCACGCTGAAGGCGGCCTACCTGATGGACACCGTCGGCAACAAGGAGGCGCGCACCGAGATCGCGGCGATCAAGGTGGCCGCACCGCAGATCGCGTTGACGATCGTCGACCGGGCCATCCAGGTGCACGGCGCGGCGGGCGTCACCGACGACTTCCCGCTGGCCATGGCATGGGCGCATCTGCGCACACTACGCCTGGCCGATGGGCCGGACGAGGTGCACAAGCGGGCAATCGCCAAACAAGAACTGCGCAAATACCGCGACGCGGCGGGGGGAGCTGAATGACCGGCGCTGACCTGACCGGGCGCACCGCCATCGTCACCGGAGCATCGCGCGGCATCGGGCTCGCCGTCGCCCAGGCGCTTGCCGCGGCGGGCGCGAATATCGTAGTGACATCACGCTCCACCGAATCCGCGGAGGCCGCGGCGGCCGAGATCGGCCCGAAGGCGCTCGGTATCGGAGCGCACGCCGTCGACGAAGAGGCGGCCCGCGCGTGCATCGACACCACGCTCGAACGTTTCGGCAGCATCGACATCCTGGTCAACAATGCGGGTACCAACCCGGCCTTCGGGCCGGTGATCGACCAGGATCACGCACGGTTCGCCAAAACTTTCGATGTGAATCTCTGGGCCCCGATCCTGTGGACCGGGTTGGCTACCCGCGCCTGGATGGGTGAGCACGGCGGCGCCGTGGTGAACACCGCCTCCATCGGCGGCTTCGGCTTCGAGGCGAACATCGGCCTGTACAACGCGTCCAAGGCGGCGCTGATCCACCTCACCCGGCAGATGGCACTTGAACTGTCGCCGAAGGTGCGGGTCAATGCGGTGGCGCCCGGCGTGGTGCGGACGAAACTGGCCGAGGCGTTGTGGAAAGAGCATGAGCCGCTGGTCGCGGCGGCAACCCCGCTCGACCGGATCGGTGAACCCGACGATATCGCCGGCGCGGTCGCGTTCCTGGTATCCGATGCGGCGCGCTGGATCACCGGCGAGGTGATGGTGATCGACGGCGGGCAACGGCTGGGCGATCCCACGCTGTTCCGCGGCGGGGTGCCCGGTATGTGATACGCGGCAGCTGCGGTGCCCAGGTCGCTCGGCAGGTCGTCTCGGTGACCTGGCGGCGCTGACACCTCAGGGAGAGGGCATCGCATGGCCGGGGCGCACATGGTGTGCCCCGGCTCTGTCGTCAGTTCGCTGTCGGCGCGACGATATGGGCGAGCTTGTCCGACAAGCGTTCCAGGTAGGCGACGACCTCGGGCTCCGGCTTGTCCGGCAGCCCGTACAGCACATCGGTCACACCGCATTCGGCCCATTCGGCGAGTCGCTCGGCATTCGGTTTGATGTCGAGGGCGACCACCCGCGGATGGCCGGGACGGCCGGAGTCGGTCCAGATCTTGCGCAGCAACGCCAGCCGGTCGGAGATATCGGTTTCGCCCGGTGTGGTGATCCAGCCGTCGGCCGAGGTGGCGATCCACCGGAAGGTTCGCTCGGTACCCGCCGCGCCGATCAGCACCGGCACCGAGCCGCGCACCGGCTTCGGCCACGCCCAGCTCGCCCCGAAATCCACGTAGTCCCCGTGGTATTCGGCCTCTTCCTGCGACCACAACGCGGCCATGGACTCCAGATACTCCCGGAGCACGGTGCGCCGCTTGTTCGCGGGAACCCCGTGGTCGCTGAGTTCATCGGTGTTCCAACCGAATCCGGCACCCAGCACCACCCGTCCGCCCGACAGATGGTCCAGCGAGGCGATGGTTTTGGCCAGGGTGATCGGATCGTGCTCGACCGGCAAGGCCACCGCGGTCGACAATTCGATCCGCTCGGTGACCGCCGCCGCCGTCGCCAACGCCACCCAGGGGTCGAGGGTGCGCATGTAGCGGTCATCGGGCAGGGACTCGTCACCGGTCTGCGGATGTGCGGCCTCGCGCTTGACCGGGATATGGGTGTGTTCGGGCACATAGAACGAGTGGAACCCCATGTCCTCGGCCGCTCGCGCCGCGGCGGCGGGCGTGATTCCGCGATCGCTGGTGAACAACACGATGCCGAAACGCAAGGCGTCGCTGAGGGAACCAGAGCCGGTCATGTGTGCACTCCTTCGCGTCCGCCGAGGTGAAGCTGCCTCGGCGTAGGGCACCGCTACCCCAGTGAACGGGGATGCGGTGCCGAAGCGTCCAGATCTTCGGAAGTGTCTGGACAGGTGTTCGGAATATTATCCAACGGGAGTGACTCCAGCAAGAACGTGTTTCAGTTTAGCAATCGCCGGTGGCTCGAGGCGGGTGCGATCAGTCGCCGGGCGGGTGTGGTCGCCTGCACCTCGAAGCTCCTGGCGCGCCATGGCTACTCGCCAGGTTTCGGACGTGGCGGCGTCGCACGGGTCGCGCTATAGTCGAATTCGACTAGACGAACTCGACTAGGAGACCCGATGCCTCGAGAACTGCGGGCGCTGCGTACACCGCTGACGCTGGCGGTGCTCACCCTGCTGGCGGAGCGGCCGCGGCATCCCTACGAGATGAAGGTCGCCATCCGTGAGCGGCACGTCGACGATGTGGTGAAGATGCGCGGCGGCTCGCTCTATGACGCGATCGGTCGCCTCGAACGCGCCGGGTTGGTGCGTCAGCTCGGCACTGCGCGCGCGGGTTCCCGGCCGGAACGCACCGTCTACGAGATCACCGAATCCGGCCGCACGATGCTGCACGAGTTGCTGGAAGAGATGCTCACCGAACCGGTGAACGAGTATCCGCGGTTTGTCGCCGCACTGGCGCATCTGCCCGCACTCGGACCCGGGGCGGCTGCACGGCTATTGCGGCTGCGCGCCCAGCGCTTGCGTGAGGATCACGCCGATACCGCGCGGATGGTCGCCGAGCATTCGTCCGGAGTGCCGAGGGCGGTGCTCCTGGAAGCCGAGTTCCTCCAGCATCAGCGGGCCGCCGAAATCGACTGGCTCGACGGCGTCGCGGGCGATATCGACCACGGCATGTCGTGGCCGGATGTCGAGCTGAGTTCCGACAGTGACAAGGAGTAGACCATGACCGATGACAAGGATCGGATGCGGCGGCGGCTGAAGCCGTTCAACCGAGTGGTGATCGCGCTGCAAGGAGTCGGCCTCGCCGTCGGCACCATGCGGGTGCTGTCGGTGCCCGGCCGCAAGACCGGAACGCTACGCACCACGCCGGTGTCCCCGTTGACCGTCGATGGCATCACCTATGTGGTCGGCGGGTTCGAGGACGCGGACTGGGTGCGCAACGCCCGCGCGGCGGGTTGGGGCGTGCTCGCGAAAGGCCGTCGCAAACAACGTGTTTCGTTGATCGAACTGCCGGTGGCCGAACGTGAGCCGATCCTGCGCGCGTTCCCTGTGAAGGTGCCGCACGGGGTGCGGTTCATGCTGAACTCCGGCGCCGTCGAATCCGCCGACCCCGAGGCGTTCGCCGCTGCGGCGCCCCGATGCCCGGTCTTTCGGATCGAGCCCTCGCGCACCGTGGCCGACCCTCTGCCATCGGCCGGGCAGTAGTCCGCCTGGTCGGTGACCTACGTCGTCCGACGGCCTGCCGCCCGGCTCGGCCCGGGGACAGCTTCGATGCCTGCGGGTGCGGTGGAGGTGGCGCTATATAGTCCGTCGTCGGGCCGGTCACGGAGATTCGCTCAGCGAGGGACACATTCGATCGCGAGATGACCGAGTCGTGTCGGATGGACCCCCGCCACCGTAAGGCCCGCGTCGGCCGCGAGTGCGGTGTAGGCGTCGATGCTGCGTTCGCGGCCGCCGGACAGCACGAGCATGCGCAGGTTCATCTCCGCGAACGCCGCCGGATCAGCCGTGGAGTCATAGCCCTCGATCAGCACCACACGGCCGCTACCCCCGGCGGCTTCGGCGCAGCGGCGCAGGATCGTGACCGCCTGCTCGTCGTCCCAGTCGTGGATCACCCGGCACAGCACGTAGACGTCGCCGCCGGTGGGCAACGGATCGAAGAAGCTCTGCCCGGCGAACGCACACCGGTCTGCCAGCCCACGCGCGGCCAAGTTCTGTCGTCCACGCTCGACGGTCTCCGGCAGGTCGACCAGGGTGCCGCGTGCCCCGGGGTTGGCCTCGAGCACCGCGGCGAGCAACGTCGCGGTCCCGCCACCGACATCGACGACGTGTCGCGCGCCGGACCAGTCGTAGCCGTCGGCGGCTTGCTCCATGCCGATCGCCATCGCCGCGTCGAACGAGGCGCTCATTGCCGGATCTCGGTCCAGGTACTGCCAGAACGGTGCGCCGAACACGCTCTCCCAGGCCGGTTGTCCGGTGCGGACGGTGTGCAGCAGCCCGGTGAACGCGATATCCATCTGCCCGAAGAATCCGTCGAGGTCGAGGTAGGCGCCCATCGTGGATGGGTGATCGGTGCGCAACAGGGCCGCGATGTCGTTGTTCCCGAACGTTGCTGGGCTCGGTTCGGTGAATACGCCGTGGCAGACCAGATGCCGGATCAGGCGGCCGAGAGCATCGGCATCTGCTCCCGACAGGCGGGCCAGTTCCTCGACGGGCAGGGGTCCCTCTCGCAGGTGATCGGCCAGACGCAACGTTGCGGCGACCCGGACCGCCATCGGTGTCACCAGATCCATCAGCGGGCCGAGCACTTGCCATCCGGACGGCTCGTGGCCGTCCGGTTCTGCGTTCTCGCTGGTCGTTGCCAATGAGCACTCCCGCGGTCGCTGTCGATGCCTGAGCATCGCTGCCTGTGCTGTGTCCGGCACACGCAAGTGTGCCAACGGGTTCTGGACGAAGCAACCGTCCAGCGGCCCGGATAACCGCAGGGCGCTATGTCGGCCGGATAACCCGGGGTGCCTATGCCGCCCCGTTCATCGGAGCCGTTCGACGGCGACTGCGGTATACGGCGTGGTCGGCTCCGGTGGCGTGGTGAATCGGGCATTCGGCAGATACAGGCGCCCACCGAAGGCTGCGACGGTCGTGGGTACGTCGAAGCGAGCGTCGGTGGCGCGCCGCTCCACCGTGCCTGTCGTCCCCGCGTCGTCGAGGGTGACGACAGCGATCGTGTTCAGTCGATTCTGTACTACGAACAGGGTGTTGCCCTGCCGGAGCAGCCCGTCACCGCTCGGCAGCGTCTCGGCGCCCAGGTCGATCCGCCGCGTCGCACCCGAGGCCGGGTCGACGCGGAACAGTTGGCCCGTCGACGATTGCACGATGATCAGCCCGGTGCCGTCGGGGGTGCGCACGATCCCGTTGGCATTGATCGCATCGACCACGTAACCGATGTCGCCGGTCAGCGGCCGTCGCACTACCGCATCCGGGGCCGGCAGCGCACCGTCGCGGCCGATCGGCAGGTGATAGAGCACCGGCGTGCGCGAATCGGTGAACCATGCGCCGGACGGCGTGAGCACCACATCGTTGACGAAAGTGTCCGGCGGCGTGCCGAGGCGATAGCTCGCCAGTACCGCGCCGGTGGCAACATCCACCACCCGGGCATCGCCTCCGGTGCCTCCGGCGACGAACAGCCGGCCCCGAGGGTCGACCGCGAGGCCGAGCGAGGGGGTGCCCGAGCCGGGACTGAAGACCGAACCGCGTCCGGTCACCAGGTCGGCCCGGTACAAAGAACCGTCCGCCCGCGAACCGAAGTAGGCGATCGGGAACGCGCCGATCGCGATGCCTTCGGGTTGGAACCCGGCGGGAAGCTCGATCGTGGTGGGGAACAGCTGCGGATGCGCGTCTGCCTCGGCGGGTGCGAGCACCGTCGAAGCGAGACAGGCGAACACGACCGCCGTGCCGAGGACTCGGTTCATCACGCTCTCCGTCCCTGTCGGGTCATGACGTGCATGTCCCCACCTAGTATCCGACGGTGAAATGAATGTCCTCACGTGGATTTTCGAGTTCGTCGACCACGGCAACCGCCAGATCCTCGGCCGAGATCCGGGACGCGCCGCCGGAGTCGGTGAGCAGCGTGGTGGTGCCGCGCCGGTACCGCCCGGTGCGCGGACCGGGTTCGAGGATCGCAGGTGGACTGAGGTAGACCCAGTTCGCGGGATGGGGTCGGCAGGCCTCCAGTTGCGCGACGCTCGCCGCGGCGATCGAGCGAATATGCGTGGGCACGTAGTCAGGGCTGTCGAGAACAAGCAGGTCTGGTGTGCCGGGAACCCGCAAAGGGGCGGCGCCGCCTACGACGAGGATGCGCGATCGGGTCTTGGCAGCCGCGTCGAGCAGGGCAGTGGTCGTCGCAGTGACGGCGTGTTCGTGCCCGGGAGCGGGTCGAGTCGCTGCCACGATCGCGTCCGCGCCTTCGAAGAATCCGCTCATCTGGCCGGAGTCGTCGGCATTACCGGCGACGGCGACCACGCCCGGCGGCAGATCGGCCTGCCTCGGTGTCCGGAACACCGCGACGAGCTCATGGCCTCGACGCGCGGCTTCGGTGATGACGCGCGAGCCGGCCATTCCGGCGGCTCCGACGACGGCGATCTTCATCGTGTGGTTCCTTTCGATGTCAGCGGTGAAACAGCAGGTGCGGGCAGCTGGCCCGCGACGATCGCGGCGAGGGCGAGCGCGAACCCGGTGAGTTGGATCGGCCCGAGAGTCTGGCCGAGCAGAACGGCGCCCAAGATCGCCGCTACCAGCGGCGACAGCAGTACCAGCACCGCGACCGAGGCGACAGGGAGCACGCCGATACCGCGGAACCACACGACGTAGGCGAACAACCCGCCCACCAGGCCCATCCAGAGGTAGCCGAGGGCCGCATTCGCATCGATCGCAGGCGGCGCGCCCTCGACCAGGAAGGTGATGGGCAGCAGGAACAAGCCACCGGCGGTGAGCTGCCAGCCTGCGAAGGCGGTCGGCCCGATCTCGGGCGGACGCCCCCAGCGTTTGGTGAGTGTCAGACCCAACGCCATCGAAGCCGCGCTCGCGACACCCGCCACGACGCCGACAGTATCGAGGGCTGCGCTCGGCCCGATCACCACAAGGCCGACGCCGACGACGCCGATCAGCCCCCAGCCCAGCCGCCACGCCGACAGACTTTCGCGCAGCACCGGCACGGCCAGCAGTGCGACGGCCAGCGGCTGCGCGGCCGCCAGGGTCGCGGCGACGCCGCCGGGCAGGTGCTCGGCCGCGAGGAACAGCAGCGGGAACGGCAGCCCGATGTAGAGCACACCGAGCGTGGCGGCCTTCCACCACCAGGACCCCTGCGGCAGCATCCGGGTGAACGCCAGCGCGATCAGCCCTGCAGGCAGCGCGCGCAGCAGACCCGCGAACACCGGATGTCCCGGCGGGAGGAGTTCGGTGGTGACGACATAGGTCGTGCCCCAGGTGATCGGGGTAAGCGCTGTCAGTGCGGTGAGAGGCAGGTTTCCGTAGCCGGGGCCCGCGGCCGGTCCGGCGGAAACCAGCTCCGCTGCTGAACTTTTCATACTCACCATCTCACCCTCATTCGATCAATGAATCCAACACATGTTTGTCACTACAACGATCGTGATTCACGATTGATGGATGGAGCTTCAACAGATGCGCTACGTCCTCGCCGTCGCCGAGACGAACAGCTTCACCCGCGCCGCCGAACGATGCCATGTCGTGCAGTCGGCCCTCAGCCATCAGATCGCGCGCCTGGAAAGGGAACTCGGCGCGCGGCTGTTCGAACGCACCAGCCGCCGGGTCCGGCTGACCCCTGCGGGCGAAGCGTTCCTCCCGGCCGCCCGGCAATGCCTGGACGCCGCCGACCGCGCGGCCGCCGAAGTCGCGGCCGCCGTCGGCGAGATCCGTGGACGCCTCGCCGTCGGCCTGATCCCGTCGGTCGCCGCGGTCGACGTGCCCGCCGCATTGCGCGAGTTCCGGCTGCGGTACCCGCACGTGCGCATCAACCTGCGAGTGGGTGCGAGCGAAGGGCTGGCCGAGCACGTCGAACAGGGAGCCCTCGACGTCGCGTTCCTCGGACTGCCGCCCACCGCGCAACCCCACGGGGTCGCCGCCCATGAACTCGCCCGCGATCGGCTCGTCGCCGTCGTCGCACCGGGTCATCGGCTCGCGGACGCACGGGCGGTGGACCTGCGCACCCTGTCGTCGGAGGTCTTCGTGGACCTTCCGCCCGGGACAGCCGGACGCGCACAATCCGACCAGGCCTTCGCGACGGCCGGGCTGGACCGTGACGTCGCCTTCGAAGTCACCTCCGCCGACTACATCGCCCGCCTCGTCGGCCAGGATCTCTGTATCGCCATGCTCCCCTCGCTGTGGGTGCCCCACTTGAGCGGCGTGGTGACCATCGAGGTGACAGATGGGCCCACACGCGTCGAGTACGTCGTCTGGGGCCGAACCACTCGGACCCCGGCGGCGACCGCGTTTCTCGACATCCTCGGCATATCGACCACCCCGCCACTCGCACACAAGACCTAGAGACCCGGGCAAGGCCGCTGTCGTGGTGTCCGCGCGCTCATCCTCCACGGGTGAAGCCCCGCGGCTCGCCGCGCCGCATGCTGTCGTTGGAGGTCGCGGGCGTGTCAGAGTGAACCCGACACGTCGACGGCCATACACGGTGACAATCGGCAGGATCGGTCATGGCGGATGCGGATACCGGCAGCGGCTCGCCCGATAGCAGTGCAGACTCGCCCGATAGCAGTGCAGAGAAGGTGCCCGACGTCGGCGCCGCACGTGAGGACTCGCGCGCGGGCTCCGGCGAGCCACGCCCGGCCGCTGCCACTCGACCCAGACATCGACTGCGCTGGACCGCGGTGATCGCGCTGCTTGTCGTGACCGGCGTTCTTGCGATGGCCTCAGTGCTGGCTCGCGTCGCACACAGCGCGGTCCTCGACACCGACGGCTACGTCGACACTGTCGCGCCACTGGCCACGGATCCGGCGGTCAAAGCCGCACTCGCCGATCGGATCACCGAGGAGATCGTCACCAGGATCGATATCGAGGCGGCCGTATCGCAAGCGTTGGCGGATGTGGCAGGCGACGGTGAACGGCGCGATCGCGTCATCGCGAGCCTGGCCCCGGTCATCGCCGACCAAGCGGAGGATTTCGTCCATGAAACGGTGTCCTCGCTGATCGATTCCGACGAGTTCGCCGACCTCTGGGCCCGCGCGAACCGTGCCGCGCACCGCACCGTCGTCGCCGTGCTGACCGGGGAAACACGCACGGAGGCAGTCGATATCGACGACAGCGGGACCATCAGCATCTCGCTCGCCGCGATCATCGACAAGGCGAAAGCGCGGCTACTGGAGCGCGGATTCGTCTTCGCTGAGCGGATTCCGCCGGTCGAGGCGCAGTTCGTGCTGGTGCAATCCCCGGAGCTGGCCAAGGCGCAACGCGTCGTCGACGCCCTCGACCATGCCTCCGGCGTCCTTCCGTGGGTGACTCTGCTCGCCGCGGCGGTGGCAATCGCCGTCGCGCCCACAGGCTCTCGCCTTCGCGCGACGGCAGCGCTGGGGGTGGCGTTCGCCGTCGCAATGGCGGTGCTCGCTCTCGCGATCCAGTTCGTGCGGTCGTACTACCTAGATAACCGGGGGTCCGCCGTCCGCTCGGCGGACGCGGCCGCCGCGGTATTCGACACCGTGACTCAACCCTTGTGGAACACGCTGCGCGTCGTCCTTGCCATCGGCGTGATCGTCGCGGTGGTGGCTTATCTCGTCGGTGGCTCGGCTTCGGCGCGCGCGATCCGTCGCGGTGCGGCTCGGCTACCGGGAGTGTCGAAACCCGAGACAGAGGCGCGGCCATGACAGCTGAATCGACCGAGACCAGCCGCTCCGGTGCTGATCGGATCCTCGGGCTTGCGCGCCGTGGCGCCGCCGGAGCCCGGCGATTCCCACTGACCCTGCTCGTCTGCGTCGTCCTCGTCGCCACCGGCCTGGTCTCTCGAGGATTCTGGCGGGCGGTCTCGGAGACAGGTTGGTACGACTCGGTCGCCTACGGTGTCCCCGCCCTCCGGGACGGCCGCTGGTTCACCTTCTTGCTCGGCCCGTGGTTCGGGTCCACCCCCGGCCAGTTTGTGTCGATGGTCTTGCTGGTGGCGTCCGCCTTCGGCATCGGCGAGTGGCGGCTCGGGACGCGCCGCACCCTCGCCGTCGCGGTCTCGGGCCAGCTGATCGGTGTGCTCGGCGCATGCGGGCTCATCGTCGCGGCCGAAGCGACGAACTGGCCGTGGGCGGTCGAGCTGGCTGCGGTGCGCGATGTCGGATGCACGACGGCGGTGATCGCGGTCCTCGCGGCCGCGACCGCGACGGTGCCCTCGCCGTGGCGGCTGCGAGGACGCGCGGTGCTGTACGGGTATGTCATCGTGTCGTTCCTGTTCCTCGGCCGGTTCGCCGACGTCGCGCACCTGATCGCGTTCGTCGTCTTCGTCTTCGCCGGAGAGAAGTGGTTCGCGCGTCGTGAGCGTGGGATACGCCCACGAACGAACCGCGAGGCACGGTTGGTTGCCTCCGTCGGTCTGTGGCTCATCGCTGTCGTCCATGTGACGGTGTACCTGGTCCCGGGCGACGGGCCGTTCGGTCCCACCTCCGCCTCCGACGAGGCCTGGTGGTCGGCGGTACTGACCGTCGTCGTGGCGGGCCTGCTGGCCGAACAGTTGCGCCGCGGCAGACGGTGGGCCTGGTGGGTGACGCTGGCGTACGCGCTGTTCGCCGTCGCCGCGACGATCCTGGTGGTGGTCCTGGTCGTCACCACGGACTTCGAGAGCCTCGGCGCCGTGACCGCGGGCACCGGCCTGCTGTGGGCGGGCGAGGCGGTACTGCTGATCGCCGGTCGCAGCGCGTTCACGGTGCCTCGGCGCCGGACGGTAGCCGGTGGCGGCGAGTCGACCGACGATCCGGCCGGCCACGCACGATCGCTGATTCGCCGCCACGGCGGCAGCACCATGTCGTGGATGATCACCTGGGACGGTATCGACTACTTCTTCCCACAGGGGCGCGACGCCGTCATCGGGTTCCGGCGCCACGCCGGTGTGGTGATCGCATTGGCCGACCCGGTGTGCGAACCCGCGCAATCGGCCGCCGTCATCGACGATTTCCGGGCTTTCGCCGAATCGCAGGCGCGGATCCCGTGCCTGTTCTCCGTCTCCGAGCACACCGCGACGGTGGCTCGTCAGTTCGGCTGGCGGGCGCTGCAGATCGCCGAAGACACCCTCATCGACCTGCCGGAACTGCAACTGACCGGAAAGAAATGGCAGAAGATCCGATCGGCGATGAACAAGGCCGACAAGGCCGGCACCACCTTCGTGCTCGGGCGCCTGGCCGAGCAGCCGGTCGGGGTGCTCACCCAGGTCCGTGAGATCTCCGAACAGTGGGTCGGTGAGAAGGACCTGCCGGAAATGGGATTCACCCTCGGCACCGTCGAGGAAGCGCTCGACGACGAGGTCCGGGTAGCGCTCGCGGTGGGCGCCGACGGTACGGTGCGGGCCGTGCTGTCCTGGCTGCCGGTGTACGGCGCGGGAGAGCGGATCCTCGGATGGACCCTCGACGTCATGCGCAAACTCACGACCCCCGAGGCGAACAACACCATCGAGTTCCTCATCGCGCGTTCGGCGCTGGCGTTCGAAGAGGAAGGGGCAGAGTTCGTTTCGCTCTCCGGTGCGCCCCTGGCCCGCGCTGAAGACAGCGGCGATATCCGCGGGATCGACAAGGGACTCGACCTCATCGGCGCCGCACTCGAACCGTTCTACGGATTCCGTTCACTGCACCACTTCAAAACCAAGTTCAACCCGCGCTACGAAGGCGTCTACCTGTGCTTCCGCGATGAAGCCGACCTCCCGCGCATCGCAGTGGCGATCTCGCGCGCATACTTGCCCACCGCCACCCCGCGCCAGCTGGCGGCCATGGTGCGGGAGCAGCGGGGCTGACCCCGCGAAAAATCGAGTGACTTGACCTCAATGGTGGTTTAGCTTGTTTGCTTGTCTGTGAGTCCGAGAAGGCTCGGCGAGGCCGACAGCGAGTAATCGCAGACGGCACTGCCGGAGTTGATCGGGCCGCGACCGATGAATAGATCGGACGGTCCCCGTCTGATCTGGTGTGGCGCCGCGCAAGGTCGACGATGACCTGCCATCAGGCCACATCACTGTGCTCACGATTACCGGAGGTACCCCGATGCCCCTCGCACTATCCGACCGCCGGAAGGAAGGGCAGCGGACACCGATGGTCATCCGGCTGCTGGTGCTTGCGACCTTCGTGGTGATTCTGAACGAAACCATCATGATCAACGCGATCCCGCGGCTGATGACCGATCTCCACATCACCGAACGCTCGGCGCAGTGGGTGTCCACCGTGTTCATGCTCACCATGGCAGCGGTCATCCCCGTCACCGGGTGGTTCCTGCAGCGGGTCACCACCCGGCGGGCCTATGCGATCGCGATGGGCGTGTTCCTCGCGGGCACGGCACTGTCGGCGGTCGCCCCGACGTTCGCTGTCCTGCTGATCGGGCGCGTCATCCAAGCCGGCGGTACCGCGGTGATGATGCCGCTGCTGATGACCACGTTGATGACGGTGGTGCCCGAGCGCGACCGTGGCCGCGTCATGGGCAATGTCACCCTGGCCATCTCCGTCGCGCCCGCCATGGGCCCGGTCCTGTCCGGCTTGGTGTTGCAGGTCGGATCGTGGCGCTGGCTTTTCGTGGTGGTGCTGCCGATCGCCGGGCTGGTCACCTGGCTTGGCCTGCGGCGGCTGGAGAATGTGGGCGAGCCGGAGGCAGGCGCGATCGACTGGTCCAGTGTCGCGTTCGCCGCCCTCGGATTCGGCAGCCTGGTCTACGGCCTGAGCCGGTTCGAAACCGGTAGCGTCACGACCCCGGCACTGATCGTCGCGGCCGGTGTCGTGCTGATCGGTGTGTTCGCGTGGCGTCAGCTGCGGCTACAACGCACCGGCACCCCGCTGCTGGATCTGCGCATTCTGCTGTCCGGTACCTACACCAAATCGCTGATCTTCATGTCCATCGCATTCCTGGCCATGCTCGGATCTATGATCCTGCTGCCGCTGTACCTGCAGAACCTGCGCGAGCTCAGCCCCCTGAGCACCGGCCTGCTGGTCATGCCGGGTGGTATGGCGATGGGCTTGCTCGGCCCGACGATCGGTCGCCTGTTCGACCGGTTCGGTGGACGGATGCTGGTGATTCCGGCGTCGATCGGCATCACGGTCTCGCTGGCCGGGTTCACTCAGATCTCGATGAGCACCCCGTACTGGCAGCTGCTCGTCCTGCACATCCTGCTCATGGTGTCGCTGGCCGCGGCGTTCACCCCGGTGTTCACCCTCGGCCTCGGTGCCCTCCCGCAGCATCTGTACTCGCACGGCAGTTCCATGCTCGGCACGCTGCAACAGGTGGCGGCGGCGCTCGGCACCGCGCTCGTGGTGACCGTGATGTCCACGCGCAGCACCTCGTTGATCGACGACGGCGTCGATGCGACGACAGCTCACCTCGACGGTATGCGGCTGGCCTTCGGTGTCTCGGCGGCACTGGCGGTGATCATCATCGTGGCGGCGCTGTTGCTGCCGAACCGGTCCAGCGCCACCGAGGAACCGCAGGGGTCGGATGAGCCCGAGGAACCGGAGCTGGAGCTGGTCAAGAACTGACCGGTCATCCTCGATCGCAAGCCCTCTCGCGCTGAAACTCCCAGCGTGAGAGGGCTTGCCGAGTATTTGGGGCGGTCCACCTCCGCGTCTCGTGAAGGCCGACGGTCGCGCGTTTTTCGGATATGCGAACGGGTGCCAGGGTGCCCGCTAAAGTAGAACACGTTCTTATTCTGGGAGACAGAACGGATCGTGTGATGGGATTTCTTCGTCCCAACCTGCCGGTGGTCGACTACGCCGAATGGAGCAGGGGCACGAGGTCGGAGAAGATCCGGCCGATGGCCAGGCACTGGGCGGAGGTGGGTTTCGGTACGCCCGCCGCGCTGCACCTGTTCTATGTCGTCAAGATCGTGCTCTACATTCTCGCGGCATGGCTGATCGCGGTGAGCACCCCCGGCATCGACGGTGTCGCGGACGTGGGTTCGTGGTGGACCGAACCCATCGTGTTCCAGAAGGTGGTGCTGTTCACCCTGTTGTTCGAGGTGCTCGGGCTCGGCTGCGGCTTCGGGCCGCTGAACAACCGGTTCTTCCCGCCCATGGGCTCGATCCTGTACTGGTTGCGGCCCGGCACCATCCGGCTGCCGCCGTGGCCCGGCCGGGTGCCGCTCACCGCGGGCACGGCCCGTACGCCCTTCGATGCCCTGCTGTACGGCGTGCTGCTGGTCCTGCTCGTGGTGGCCTTGTTCTCCGGCGGCAGCGGCCCGATCCCGGAACTCGACACCACCGTGGGTGTGCTGCCGACCTGGAAGATCGCGGCGGTCCTGGTCGTCCTCGCCGTGCTCGGATTGCGGGACAAGGTCATCTTTCTGGCAGCCCGCGGTGAGGTGTACGCGACGCTTGCGGTGACCTTCCTGTTCACCGGTGTCGACATGATCGTCGCCGCGAAGATCGTGTTCCTCGTCATCTGGATGGGCGCGGCGATCTCCAAGCTGAACAAGCACTTTCCGTTCGTGGTCTCGACCATGATGTCCAACAATCCGGTGCTGCGGCCCAAGGTCGTCAAGCGGATGTTCTTCGAGCGCTTTCCCGACGACCTGCGGCCCGGCCGTCCCTCGCGCGTGCTGGCACACGGCGGCACGGTCGTGGAGATGTGTGTGCCGCTGGTGCTGTTCTTCAGCCACGGCGGCTGGCCGACGGCCATTGCCGCGACCGTGATGATCTGCTTCCACCTGACGATCCTGGTGGCGATCCCGATGGGCGTGCCGCTGGAATGGAACGTCTTCATGATCTTCGGCGTGCTGACGCTGTTCGTCGGTCATGCCGATCTGGGCTTGGCCGATGCGAACAACCCGGTGGCGCTCGGACTGTTGTTCGCCGTGCTCGCGGGCGTGGTGATCCTCGGCAACCTCTTCCCGCGCAAGGTCTCGTTCCTGCCGGGCATGCGGTACTACGCCGGGAACTGGGACACCACGCTGTGGTGCATCACGCCGTCGGCCGAGGCGAAGATCCGGGCGGGCATCATTACCGTCGCAGCCATGCCCGCCGCCCAGCTCGAGCGGTACTACGGCAGTAAAGAGGCTGCGCAGATCCCGCTCTACCTCGGTTACGCGTTCCGCGCCTTCAATACCCACGGCCGCGCACTGTTCACCTTGGCTCACCGTGCCATGGCAGGCCGGGACGAGTCCGACTACACCATCACCGACGGCGAACGCATCTGTTCCACCGCGCTCGGCTGGAACTTCGGTGACGGTCACATGCACAACGAGCAGTTGATCGCCGCGCTGCAGCAGCGGTGCGAATTCGAGCCGGGAGAGGTGCGGGTGGTGCTGCTCGACGCCCAGCCCATTCACACCCAGATTCAGCGCTACCGGCTAGTCGATGCCGCGACCGGCGAATTCGAAAGCGGCACGGTGCGGGTCGCCGACATGGTCTCGAGGCAGCCATGGGACGACGACCTGCCGGTCTATCCGGCGCAGTGACGACGCGAGTCGCTGACGTCGAACACCGCCGAGGGGCGCCGGCACCTCATGCCCGAACGGGCCGGTAGCCGGAAGACATGGATCCGGGCACGGCTGCCTCGACCACGTCGACCGCGTGCCTGCGGTTTCCGCTCGCGCGCAAGAATGCGGCGACGACCACGGCCGCGAGCGCCGCCGTGCCGCCCAGGCCGAAACCGAGCCGGAACGACATTTCAGCGGGGGCGGCTGCGCCGGCGGTCTGCATGGTGATGGTGGTCAGCAGCATCGCCAGCACCGCACTGGCGCTCGAGGAACCGATCATCCGCATCAAGGTGTTCAATCCTGTGGCAGCCGCGGTCTCCGATTCCGGGACCGCGCTGATGACCAAGGCGGGCATCGTGCCGTAGGCCAAGCCGACCCCGGCGCCATTGATCGCGGAGACGAGGGCCAGCTGCCACACCCCGAAGGTCACCACGGTGGCGAAGGCGTACCCGAGGCAGGTGATCAACAGACCGGCGATGAGCGTGGTCTTGGCGCTGAAACGTTGCGACAGCCGACCGGCGATGGGGGAGACGAGCATCATCACGAAACCTGACGGCGCGAGTGCAAGGGCCGCGACGACGATCGAATGCCCGGGGCCGTATCCGGTGCTCGGGTCGGCTTGGAGCAATTGCGGCGTGAGCACCTGCTGGGTGAACATGGCGAAACCGGCCAGGACGGCGGCGATATTGGTCAGCAGCACCGGACGCGACATCGAGATCGCGATATCGACAACGGGATTGGTGACGCGATTTTCGTACCACACCCACCAGGCCACCAGCACCGGGCACAGCGTCAGTGGAATGATCACCGCGGCACTCGACCACCCCCACGCCGCGCCCTTGGTGATCGGCACCAGCAGACACAGCAACGTGGCGGCCAGACCGAGCGCGCCGACGTAGTCGAATCGCCCGGGTGTGCGCACCGGGGACTCCGGGACGAAGATCCGCACCACGACCATCGCGATGATGCCGATGGCCGCCGCGGACCAGAACATCAGGTGCCAGTCGAAGTGCTGAGCGACGAACGCCGAGACCGGAAGCCCGACCGAGGCGCCCGCGCCGAGCGTGGCGCTGATCAGGGCGATCGCGGTCGGCACCCGGACCGGGCGCAGCTCGTCGCGCAGGATGCTCATGCCCAAGGGAATTGCGCTGAGCGCGGTGCCCTGGAGTACCCGGCCGAGCAGCACCACCCACAGCGTGCTCGACAGCGCGCAGATCGCGCAGCCGAGGGTGAGGATGCCTAGGCAAGCGAGCATCACCCGGCGTTTGCCGTACATGTCCCCGAGCCGCCCACTGATCGGTGTCACCACAGCGGCGGTCAGCAGGGTCGCGGTGATCACCCACGACGCGCTGTCGGCGCCGACGCCGAGCATGCCGGGCAGTTGTGCCGCGAGGGGGATCACGATGGTCTGCATCAGGGCGGCGAGGATCCCGGCGAAGGCGAGCACCGTGACCAGCACGCGCCCTCGGTAGGCGCCCGCGAGTCGCGGATTCCACCACGTCATTCGACCGGTCCGTACGCCCGTCGCAGCCACACCTCTCCCTTCGTTTTATATATAAAGCACCAATAATTTAGCGGTGCTAATCAAGTGTGGTGTGACGAGTCCCAGAATTGGGCGTCCCGTCCCGCTGCCTGGGATGCTCGTGCGGGGCGGCAAAGGCCGCAGGCCCCAGGCGGCGGCGCGCGGCGGAGTCTCACCTCGGAACCGGAAGACCATGCCTGACTGTCAGCAGTTCGGCGGACTCGACCTCGTTCGGTCGGTCAGTTTTCGGGCAGGCCGAGTGTCGAATCGAGCAGGAATTGGGACAGGCCCGCCTCGACGCAGCGGGCCGCGGCGGGCTCGCTGACCCGTCCGGCCTCCTCCGCCTCGCCCGCTGCGCGCAGTGCGGCACCGAGCAGCAGTGTTGCCGCCAGCGCGGCCATCGGACGGCGGGTCGGGTCGATCGCGGCCGCGAGCACCCGTGCGCGGTCGAGGGCTTCGTCGGGCCGGTGTCGAATCAGCAGCAGGCGGATGGCGGAGTCTTCGTCGAGTTCGGCGGTGGCGATAGCGATGCCGTCGGCGCCCTGGAGTGGTCGTGGGCGCAGCAGCTGCCGCACAGTCGTCTCCGAGACGCCGTGTCCCAGCCGGATCCGCTCGTTGCGCAGCCGGGCGGTCAGGCGGGCGAGCCCGTGCTGGTCGGCGAGGTCCATGCCCTCCGCCAGCCGCTTCGCCGCCGCGTCGGTGTCGCCGTTCACCGCTTCGATGCGTGCCGCGGTGGCATAGGTCGCGATCATGAAATCGACCAGGCCCCCGCCCTCGGCGGCCAACTCGCGGCTGTCGGGCAGTAGTTCCGCGGCGCCGGTGAGATCGCCGGTCAGATAACGGAGTTCGCTGAGCAGGGCCCCGGCCAACCGCGCCGCATGATCACGCGGGCCCATGGTCTCGGCGGCCAGTTCGTATGCCGACTCGAACGACGCATACGCGGCGGGTATGTCCAACTGTTCGCGGGCCGCGATGCCGGCGAAACAGCGCCCGTACACGCGGACGAATGGACCCGTCGCTTCGTGATAGGGCGTGGTCCACCGCTGCCTGCGCCGTGCCGCGTCGAATTCGAAACGGTGGATCGCGGCGAAGGAGTCGATATTGCCGGCCACCCCGGTGACCCGAGGCGGAAAATCGTCGGGCCGCGACAGGACATCCTCGACCAGCTGGTCGACCTTGTCGATCCGGTCGTTGAAAACCTCTGCGACGCTATCGATGACATCGGCCTCGGCACGCAGATCGGCGAAATCGGTATCGGTCAGTGCCGCATTGTCGAGGGCGGCGGTAAAGCGCGACAGCGCGACCCTTGCCGGAGTGCTAGGGCGGCGCAGCACCAGGTTCACCCACGCCACCCAGAGCTGAATTCGCGGCCTCGACTGGATCGACAGTGCGGGCAGCTTGGCCAAGATGCCGAGCAGCATGCTCATCCTGGCGTGCTCGAGCAGGTATGCGGCGCCCTGCTCGACGAGGTCGATCGCATGATCGGGGTCTCCGGCGGCGAGCGCGTGATCGACGGCCTCATTGAGCAGGTCGTGGCGCGCGAACCATGCCGCAGCGCGAAGGTGCAGCGCGTCGATCTCCTGCGGTGGCCGATCCCGTTCGAGGCGGCGGCGCAGATACCCGGCGAAGAGCTGGTGATAGCGGAACCACTGGCGGTCCGGGCCCATCCGTTCCAGGAAGAGTCCGCGATGCTCGATATCGTCGAGAGTCGCCGCCGCATGTTCGGACCCGGTGAGCGCCGTGGCCAAGCCGCCGCAGAGCCTGTCGCAGATCGAGGTCGTGGTCAGGAAGTCCAAGGTGCCCTGATCGAGTGTGTCGAGGACGTTTTCGGCGAGATAGTCGCCGATATCGCCACGTTCGGACAGGTCGGCGACCAGCTGCGCCGGGTCTTCGCCGGCGCGCAAGGACAGGACCGCCAACTGCAAGGCGACCGCCCAGCCGTCGGTGGTGTGGGTCAGGCCGTCGATATCGACCACAGGCCGCAGGCAGCCCGCTTCGGCCAGGAACGACCGGACCTCGTCGGCGTCGAAACGCAATGCGTCGGCGTCGATGTCGACGAGTTCACCGTTGATGCGCAATCGGCTCAGCGGCAGGTCGGCGGTGGATGTGCTGGTGACGATGAGTGGCAGATGGTGGCAGCCGTGGTCGAGCAGGAAGCGGACCGCCGCCACCGAATCGGATCCGGTCACCTGCTGCCAGTCGTCGAGCACGACGGTCAGCTGGTCGTCGGCGCTGTGGAGTTCGTTGACGAGGGTGGTGAGGACGTAGCGGGTCGGCTCCTCTGGATGTGCGTCCAGCGTCTGCTCGAGTTCGGCGGCCAGCGCGGGCCGCGGCACGCGGACGGCCTCGACGAGATGTTCGAGGAACCACACCACATTGTCGTCGTCGCCGTCGACGGTCAGCCAGGCGACCGCGCCGCCGGCCTCGCAGATTTCGTCGCGCCACCGCGCTGCCAGGGTGGTTTTGCCGAATCCGCTGGGCGCGTGGATGAGCGTCATGCGTTTTCCCGCGCCCGAACGGAGCTGATCCAGTAGCCGTTTCCGTGTGATGGGGGTGCGGGCCGAGGTCGGTGGTCGATATTTCGTCCCTGGTGTCGGGGGAGCGGTGCTGCGTCCGCGTGGCCGGGTCGATCGCGAGGTGGTGGAGATCCGTGGCGTCGAATCGGCGGGCAGCAGTAGCTCATCGACCGGTAGATCATGGTGGCGTTGGGCAGAGCGGAGTTGCTCACCCAGCGCGGCGGCGGATTCGAAACGCTCGGCCGGAACCCGGGCCATCGCCTGCTCGATCGCGGCGGACACGTCATCGGGGAGGCCCTCGCGCCGCAGATCGGGGACCGGCTGCGCGGCCACCCGCAGGAAATGCGCCAGCACCTGCTCGCCCGCGCGACGCTCATAGGCCACATGCCCGGTCAGTGCGCAGAACAGGGTCGCGCCGAGGCCATAGACATCGGAGGCGACGGTGGGGGCTTCACCCTCCAAGATCTCCGGTGCGGTGAACGCGGGTGAGCCGGTGATGATGCCTGCTGCGGTCTGGAAATCGCCGAGGGTGCGTGCGATCCCGAAATCCGACAGCTGTGGTTCGCCGTAGTCGGTGAGCAGAATATTGCCGGGTTTCACGTCGCGATGCAGAGTGCCCGCGCGGTGGGCCGCCTCGAGCGCACCGGCAATCTTCACCCCGAGGGCAAGGGTTTCGGCCCAATCGAGCGGACCCGAATCACGGATACGCTGCTCGAGGGACCCGTGAACGTGGTACGGCATCACCAGATAGGGATGACCACCGCGAGTCGTACCGACCTGGAAGACGTCGACGATATGCGGATGTCCCGACAACTGGCCCATGGCGCGTTGTTCGCGCAGGAACCGTTGCAGGCTCTCCGGATCCAGATCCGAGGTCAGTACCTTCACCGCGACGATGCGGTTGAGGTCGGGTTGGGCGCACCGATACACCACACCGAAGCCACCCCGCCCGATTTCTTCGGCCTGCTCGAAGCCCTCGGCATTCAGTTCCGCGATGATTCCTGCGGACGGGCTTCGCTGCGTCGGTTGTATATCGGCCATTTTCGGCCTCGATTCTGCGCGAATCAGGTGCGCACCCGCTCGGTGGTGCAATTTCGACAATAGCCCGCTGAACGGTCATCGGTGCGGACCGTCCAGCCGTCGCGGGTGTCTGGCCCGGAAGGAGCTGAGTGGCGATCAGGCCACGATGAGGGCCAGCGTCTCCGCCACACAGGCGGGCTTGCTCGCGCCGCCGTCGATCACATACTTTGTCGTCACCATGGCGCCCGTGGGGGACTCGTCGACGTTGATGATGATTACCGTCGCCCGCAGTTCGGTCCCTACCCGGACCGGAGCGGGAAAGCGAACCTTGTTCACGCCATAGTTGATTCGCGCGGAACCGAACTCGAACGACAACAGCGACCGGCTGAAGTGCGGAAGCAGAGACAGCGTGAGATAGCCGTGGGCGATGGTGGCGCCGTAGGGCCCGTTGGCTGCGCGCTCCGGATCCACATGGATCCACTGGAGGTCGTCGGTTGCCTGAGCGAACGCGGTGATTCGCGCCTGATCCACCATCAGGGGGTCGCTGGGCCCGATCGGCTCGCTCAGCGCAGCACGGATATCGTCGAGGGAGGTGAACACCCTGGCCACGGTCGTCTCCTGTCTTTCGGGTAATGAGGTCGACGGTAGCTTTCGGGAGACGGGGCGGTCCATATTCCGTGGTTGGAGAAGGTCGGACGCATCGCCACGGCCTGCCGGGTCCGGCGCCATCCGAGTGAACTGCACTCGCGAGCGGTGGAAGGCCGAACCGCATCATGTCGGGGGCTGATGCGTTCATCGCGATGCTGGAGGAGAAGGGCATGTGGGCGGCTGAACAGAAGGCCGGCACATAGCCGCGCATGGGTGAATTGGGCGTGTCGATCGACGTGGCCCGGCCGGATGGCACGTTTTCGCCGGTCGAGTGGGCCATCCGTGCTTGACTTCAGGACGACCCGGACGGCGCCCAGATATTGGACAGCAGCCGGTGGCTCGGGGTGTCCGCAAGTGATTGTGACGATTCGTAGATGCGGGAGTACCCGGTGGCGGTGATCCGCCACGCACCGTCGGGGTCGCGGCGGTAGCGGTCGGAGTAGTAGCCGGAGCCGCGGATGAGCACGCCGTAATCGGTAGCGATGACAGTGTCTTCGAACAACCAGCTGCCGGTGGCCTCGTCGCCGGCGACGGTGATTTCGGGGTGGTTGGCCACGTGGGTGGTGACGATCCCTGCGCCCATGTTGTCGCGCAGGAACCCGACTACGGCTTCGCGGCCGTTCAGCGCCAGCGGCTCGCCGAGCGCGTGAGTGCCGTATCGGCCCTCGACGTCATGGGCGAGGGTGTCGGCGAACTCGTCCCACAGTTTCAGATCGAGCGTGCGGAAGTACCGGTATTTGAGTGCGCGAATGGCTTCGAGTGCGACCAGGTCCATCGGCCAAGCCTGGCACGACCTACCTGGGATGACAAGAACGAATTCTAGTTTTGTTGACTCGTCGGCAGGCCGCCGCGGCCGGCCGGAGGTCAGGTGAAGGCCTGCTCCAGCCGGTCGAACCACGCGGAATCCTCGACCAGCCGGGTGCTGCGCCAGCCATCGCCGGTGCGGACCAGCTCGTGGTTGTACCAGCCGCCACAGAAGAACTGTTTGCCCGTGGAGACGATCATCGGGTTGAAGAACATCGCCCGCACCGTGGCGCTGTCGCCGCGAAGCGTCACGTCGATATTCGAGACGAAATGCTGAGTGCGGGAGAACAATTCGAGCGCGACCGACAGTTGTGTCACCACCGTGTCCAGGTCGCCGACCGGCCCGCCCGCCGTCGTGTAATCGATATGGGCGTCCGGGGTGAACACGGTGCGGTACAGCTGCCAGTCCTTGGTATCGACGGCGTGGGCGTAGCGGGTCAGCAGATCGCCGATGGCGATCCGGTCCGCGATGGTCTGTAGATCCATCCCTCGATATAAGCGCACCCGACCACCCCGGCGGGGCCGAATCCGGCAGCTGCTCGCCGGACTATGCCGCGCAGAACTCGTTCCCCTCCGGGTCCAACATCACCCACCAGTGCCCGGCGGGACCGCGGTCGAACTCACGCACGCGGGTCGCGCCGAGCCCTTCGAGCCGGGCAACCAGCGCGTCGAGGCCGTCGGGCTCGCTGTGCACGTCGATGTGCAGCCGGTTCTTGACGGTTTTGTCCTCGGGTACGTCTTGGAAGAGCACGCGCCGCCCGCGGCCGACACCGCTGAGTTCGTCGAACGGATCGTCGGGGTGCCGGATCCCGGCGTAGCCGCGGAAGGTCTTGCGTCCACCATGTTCGAGCACCGCGTCCGCGCCGATCTGACCGGCGGCCAGCAGGTGGTCGATGAGCGTACTGGGATCTTCGACCTCGTACTCCAGGGCCGCCGCCCAGAAATCGGCAAGTGTTGCCGCATTGCGACTGTCGATGACGAGTTTCCAGTTCAAAGCCATATCCGGTTTCTACCACCCGTCACCGACAGTCGCCGCGCGCCTGATCTGCTCTTACACGTCGATAACCTGTGTGCCGGCCATCCGGTCGTGCCAGCCCTGCTTCGTGGGGCTCGAACTGATCGTGGTGGCGATCGCGATCGCCGCGATGAACCACAGCACCGGCCCGATACAGGGAATCAGGTTGAGCAACATGTAGGCATTGCGAATCGCCGAATCTTTGAGGCTCGGCTTCGGTGCGCCCCGGGAACCGTTGACGTGCAGCCCGAGCAGCTTCTTACCAGGGGTGGATCCGGTAGCCACCTCGAAGCCGAGGAAGTACAGGAAGCCGAATCCGGCGCCGGGCAGAATGGAAACCCAGTCGGGGGTGTTCCAGGCCTTGTTCAGTAGCCAGAAGAAGATCGCGCCGATGATCGCCGCGAGAATCCAGTCGACGAACCGGGCTGCGGCACGTTTGCCGAGTCCGCCGGGCCGCACCCCGGCGGCCGATTCGAAGCGAGGGTCGTATCCACCTGCGCTCACCATGCTCGCTCCTCCTGATAAGTGGTTCCACGTGTCCGGAGTGTCGCACCGCCCGTCGGGTGGTCGACCCAACGATCTCACAGTCGGGCGAGATCGTGGACGTCATTGGCCCGACATGTCGGTAGTGTTGGCATTACGGCGAAAGTGCCTGGCCGACTTCTGGACACCCCCGACCGAGATACCTCGTCGCAAGGGCGTGATGCCGGAGCAGTGGCTCACGGTCTGGATTGCTGAATGGTCGCCAGCATGTCTTCTTCGCGTGCGGTCGAGCTTCGGGACGCCGGCAGCTCTGGTCGATGCGACCGTCCAGTCCCGCTGTGGTGCGCCGATTCGGCGGTTGCTCCGCTCGGGTCGATCCGACACTCGCTCACCGGCACGGCGAATTTGCTGACATGTGGCTAGAGTGGAGTTCGCCGCCATGCGGCATTCGGGGCGGGAGATCTGATCGCCCTATACGGGATCGATGTGTCATCGGCAGGCGATCGTGAGAACCATTGTCCTGCTCGCGTATTCGTGTGTTGCCTCGTTCCGACGATGTGACGAGGCCGGTGTGTGGTGGAGTCGAATGGAGGGTTAGCGATGCAAATGATGCGCTCACGGTCGGCAGTACTGGATTTCGTCGACGATGTGACGGTTCGATACGGCTCACTGGAGGCGTTCTTCACCCAGTTGCGTGCCGATCTCGACGACGAACCGACAGTGGTGCTGCCCGTCCTCATCGATATCCCCACCGAGCCCATGGGGTGGTCGGCGGTGAAACGGCCGGCGGCGCCGAGCGAAGACGAGGCCCTGGAACCTGAGGACGTCATCCCGGTACCGCCCGCGGGAGAGAACTCGGTTGGCAAGGGCCGCAAGGGTGCTGCCGCGCTATGGGGACGTCTGTTGGGAAGAAAATAGGCGCACAGACCGATCCGTCGAGGTACCGGCGACGAATGTCGTAGCAGGTTCGTGCCGTCGAGGTGCGGACGACATCGTTGGTACTCGTGGAGGGCATCACATGTTTGGCTCGCGCGGCGTCGCTTGGACCGCTGCCATGATCGCGATATTGTCCGGCGTCGTCGCGCAGGCCGGGTCGAGCCCGGCCGCCGCCGATTACGGCGGGCTACTAGCCATCGACGAAGTCACCTTCGTGCATGCTCCCGACGGTGCGGACGACAGCGCCGGGACCCTCGCGGTAACCGTGACCTACAGCTGTGCCGACGATGAAGCCGACACCCTGCACGTCTACGCCTACGAAGGCGCACAGTCGCCGAGCGAACGCCCCAGCGGCCCGCCGCACGGCCCCGGCTACGCCTACGACATCATCTGCGATACGGTATCTCGCCGCAAAACCGTCATGATCGACCCGATGAGACATGAATCCGACAGCGGCGATGGGCATTTCACCAATGGCGCACAGGGGCGAGTCACTGCCGAACTGCGGCGGGGCACCACGACGACCAGGCATGCCACCGGCTGCTTCGAATGGCGCGATGCGACGGCGAGCTATTGAGCCCGGCGGGCAGGGGTCGCTAGGCTGATGGGCGCACAGCGGGCAGGTTCGGAAGTACCGGACCACACCTTTCGGCGATACCAGGAAGCCACCGTCAGCCGCCTGAAGGGAGAACTGGCGATGCCGAGCACCCAACCGCATGTTCAGATCCGGCGGATCTACGAGGACCCCGCTCCCGACGACGGCACCCGCGTCCTTGTCGACCGGCTGTGGCCGCGAGGCATGAGCAAGGAACGCGCCCGCCTCGACGAATGGTGCAAACAGATCGCCCCCTCGACCGAACTGCGGAAATGGTACGACCACGACCCCGCACGGTTCGAGGAGTTCAGCCGCCGCTACCGGGCCGAACTGGCCGACTCCGAGCGTGCGGCGGAACTCGACCATCTCCGAGACCTCGCTGGTCACCAGATGCTCACCCTGCTCACCGCAACCAAGGACGTCGAGATCAGCGAAGCCGCCGTGCTCGCCGACCTCGTCGGAGACGGCAAGCGAACATGAGCGAACGGCCGTCCCCGGGGCCCACTCCCCGGGGACGGCCGTTCGTGACTCCGTATCCGCTCAAACGACGAGCGGTGGCAACGACCCGAACCGCTAACGAGCCGCTGCGACGAGTTCGGCGCAGCGCTCCCCGACGAGCATGACGGTGATATTCGGGTTCACCGTCGTGTGCTCGGGGAACACCGAGGCGTCGGCGACCCGCAGACCCTCCACGCCTTTCACACGCAATTGCGGGTCCAGCGGGCTCATCGTGTCGTCGGCCGCGCCCATCCGCACCGTCCCGGCCGGGTGATAGACGGTGTTGTGCGTGCGCCGGATGTAGTCGGCCAGCTCGGCATCGGATTCGGCGCCAGGGCCCGGGTACAGCTCGCGCGCCACCCACTCCGCCAGCGGAGCGGCCGCAGCGATCTCGCGTGCCTTGCGCAGGCCCGCGATCATCACGCGCAGGTCGTGACCCTCGGGATCGGTGAAATAGCGGGGGTCGACGCGCGGTTTGTCGCGGAAATCGCGTGAGCGCAGTCGCACAGTGCCGCGCGAGCGGGCGTGGGTGACATTCGGCGTGAGGCAGAAGGTGTTCTCGGCGGTCGGATATCCCTGGCGCAGCGTATGCATATCGAACGGCACGCTGCCGTAATGCATCATCAGATCCGGCCGGTCGAGCCCATCGACGGTCGGGGTGAAGATGCCGGCCTCCCACCATTGGGTCGAGCTGCGCACCATCGGCCGCGTCGTTTCGAAACCGATCACGCCCTCGGGATGGTCCTGTAGATGCGCGCCGACACCGGGGGAGTCGGCCAGCACCTCGATACCGTTCTCGCGCAAGTGATCCGCGGGCCCGATTCCGGAGAGCATCAGCAGTTTCGGTGAGTCGATGGCACCGGCGGAGACGATCACCTCGCGGCGTGCCGAGATCCGGGTGGTGCGGCCGAAAGCGTTGTCGGTGATGTCGACACCGGTCGCCCGCCCGCCCTCGATGACGATCTTCTTCGCCCACGAACCCGTGAGAACGGTGAGATTCGGGCGGTCCAGGTTCGGGTGCAGATAGCTGACCGACGACGACGCACGGGTCCCGTCGGACTGGCAATTGATCTGAAAGAAGTTGGCGCCGTTGACCACGGTCTTCCCCGAGTTGAACTCGGCGCGCGGAATACCGACGGCCTCGCACGCATCGAGCACCGCGACCCCGCACGGATCATTCGGCGGCACCGTCATGATGTGCACCGGGCCGCTGCGTCCGTGATGGTCGCCCGGCGCGTCGTTGGTCTCGATCTGCGGGTAGAGCCGATACACCGAGTCCGAACCCCACCCGGTGCAACCGTGGTCGCGCTCCCACGAGTCCAGATCTTCGCGCGGCGCCCAGAAGGCGATACAGCTGTTGTGCGAGGAACAGCCGCCGAGAACCTTCGCGCGAGCATGCCGCATGAACGAATTGCCGTTCTCCTGCGGCTCGATGGGATAGTCCCAGTCATAGCCCGATTCGAGCAGCTCCATCCAGCGGTCCAGCCGCAGGATCGCCTCGTCGCCGACATCGCTCGGCCCGGCTTCGAGCAGGCAGACCGTCACCGACGAATCCTCGGAGAGCCTGGCCGCGACCGCCGCCCCCGCGGACCCACCACCGACGATCACGTAATCGTATTCGCTCACTACTGCTCCTTCCGGTCGGCGAACCAGCCGGTGACGCCCGGCCGGAGGTTCTCGTAGACATGCTTGGCCTCGCGGTACTCGTGCAGACCCGACGGCCCGAGCTCCCGTCCGATCCCCGAATGGCCGAACCCGCCCCATTCGGCCTGCGGCAGATACGGGCCGAAGTCGTTGACCCATACGGTGCCGTGCCGCAGCCGGGCGGCGACGCGGCGTGCGCGTGCGGCGTCCGAGGACCACACCGCGCCGGCCAGGCCGTAGTCGGTGTCGTTGCCGATCGCGACAGCCTCTTCCTCGGTGCTGAACGTCTCGACGGTGACGGTCGGCCCGAAGGCCTCATCGTGCACACACCCCATCTCACGGGTGGCGCGATCGATGACGGTGGGCAGGTAGAAGTAGCCGTCGTCGAGGTTGCCCGAACCCTGGTCACCGGTGGCGAATGCGCCGCCCGTGCGGATGACGGCACCCTCGGCGCGGGCCTGCTCGACGTAGGCGTGCACCTTGTCGCGATGGGCGGCGGAGATGAGCGGCCCGGTCTCGGTCCCCGGATCGAAGGGCAGCCCGAGCCGGATCTGCTCGGCACGCCGCACCAACTCGTCGACGAAACGGTCGTGCGCACGCTCCTCGACGACCAGCCGCGCACCCGCCGAACACACTTGGCCGGAATGCAGGAATGCCGCGTTGAGCGCATTGTCGACGGCGGCGGCCAGCCGCTCGTCGGTGTCGCAGGCGTCGGCGAACACGACATTCGGGTTCTTGCCGCCGAGTTCGAGCGCTACCTTCTTGACCGTCGTCGCCGCCTCGCGGGCGATGACCCTGCCGGTGATCAGGCCGCCGGTGAAGGAAACAAGATCCACATCCGGGTGTGCGGACAGTGGCGCACCGGCGGTAGCGCCCGCGCCGAGTACGAGATTGGCCACGCCCGGCGGCACATCGAGTTCGTGCAGCACCGACATCAGCAGGATGCAGGTGTGTGGCGTCAGTTCCGCCGGTTTGAGAACGAAAGTGTTGCCCGCGGCCAGCGCAGGCGCCACCTTCCACGCCACCTGGAGCAGTGGGTAATTCCACGGGGTGATCAGACCGCACACCCCGACCGGTTCGTAGACGATCCGGGAATCGACGTCGGGGGAGCCCGCATCGACGACGCGCCCGGCATCGTCGGCGGCCAGTTTCCCGAAGTACCGGAAGCAGTTCGCGATATCGGACATATCGATATCGGATTCGTAAGGCCGTTTACCGGTATCGAGGGTTTCGGCGCGGACGAATTCGTCGCGCCGAGCGTCGATCGCATCGGCGACCTTCAGCAAAAGGTCCCCGCGCTCGGCGGCCGAGGTCTGCCGCCACGGTCCGTCGTCGAAGGCGCGACGCGCGGCGGCGATGGCCGCCTCGGTATCGGCGGCTCCGGCTTCGGCGACCACGCCGACGAGGGAATTGTCTGCTGGACACCGTATTTCGCGTGTCTCACCGGATGCGGCGGCGGTCCAGGCGCCGTCGATATAGAGGGTGGCACTCATGCGGTGGTTCTCCCTTCCGGATCACTGTCGGTGTCGGCGCCGGGATTGGGCTCATGATGTTCGGTCGCCGAGCGCCGCAGATGCAGATAGCCGAGGTGGCGTTCGTACTGGTCGAGAATGTCGCCGATGATCTGTTCGCGGGTGTAGCCGTTGAGCGAATAGCCCTGCGAACCCTCCGCAAGGTAGACCTCGCAGCGGAAATATCGGTCCTGCGAACGTTGCGTGCGCACCGCGTAATTCGGTGTCGGCGACGACACCGGCCATACGCAATATTCGAAGCGGGGCTCGTTGGCTTGATCGACGACCAGCCGCGAGGTGGGCATGCCCTCGGTGCGCTCCGATTCGTCGAGAGTCGCGTGCACGCCCGCGCGGGTGAATTCGTCGCAGACCTCATGCATCGCGGGACTCACCGAATTGGTCATGAACCTGCGCGTTGCCGCTGGCCCTGGGTAGCTGATGGTGGCGAGCAGCCGACGGCGCCAGCTGCCGAGATCGGACGGCCCGCGCCCGGCGGCAATGGCGTTCGGCAGCGAGGTGCGGTAGCTGTCGAGCTTGTAGGACTCGTTGCGCACCGCGCGCAGCAACGCGATGCCGATGAGTGCCAGGATGAACGAGAACGGCAGTCCCATGATGATGGTGGCGTTCTGCAGCGTCGTAATGGATCCACCCGCGCCCGCGAACAGCATCGACAACGTGAGCAGGCCGATGGCCACCGCCCAGAAGATGCGGGTGCCGGTTGCGCAGTCGGCCATCGGGTTGGGCAGTTTCGAGGTGAAGTTGCCCATCACCAGCGCACCCGAATCGGCGCTGGTCGTATAGAACAGCAGGCCGGTGATGGTCGCGATCCCGAGCAGCAGAGGCGCGCCGGGGTATTGCTCGAGCAGCGAATAGAAACCGACCTCGGCTTTCTCGGCGGTCGTCGCCGCGAATTCGGGATCGTCGCGGGCGGCGTCGAGTGCGCTGTTGCCGAAGATCGAGATCCACAACAGGATGAAGCTGAACGGCACCACCAGGACACCGAAAGCGAACTGGCGCAGCGTGCGGCCGCGCGAAATGCGCGCGAGGAACAACCCGACGAACGGCGCCCACGCCACCCACCAGGCCCAGAAGAACAACGTCCAGGCATCCAGCCAGGCCGTCGGCTGGTTGTCGGTCTCCGGATTGCGTTCCCAGGCGAAGGTGTCCAGGGTCCGGTCCAGGAAGGTCGCGGCGTAATCACCGGTGTTCTGCGCGAGCCCGTTGAGCAGGAAGTCCGTGCGGCCTGCCACCAGGATGTAGATCAGCAGCGCGATCGCCATGATGACGTTGAGTTCCGACAGCCGCCGGATGCCGCGGTCCACGCCCGAGGTCGCCGAAATCGTCGCGACGATCACCGACAGCGCGATCAGCCCGATCTGCGCGGCCTTGCCCTGCGAAATGCCGAACATTTCGTTCAGGCCGTAATTGAGCTGCACGATGCCGATGCCGAGGGAAGTCGCGATGCCGAAGATGGTGCCGAGCACCGCGGCGACGTCGATGGCGTCGCCCCACCGGCCGTGCACCCGGTGGCCGAAAATGGGGTAGAGGGCGGCGCGGATGGTGAGCGGCAGATTGTGCCGGAACGCGAAGTAGGCGAGGGCGGCACCCATGAGCGCGTACATCGCCCAGCCGCTGACCCCGTAATGGAAGATCGTCCAGGTCGTCGCCGCGCGGGCCGCCTCGTTGGTCTCGGCGGGACCGAGCGGCGGGTAGAGGTAGTTGTAGACCGGTTCGGCGACCGAGAAGAACATCAGGTCGATACCGATGCCTGCGGCGAAGAGCATCGACGTCCAGGTGAACAGGCTGTACTCCGGCCGAGACTCTTCCGGCCCCAGCCGGTAGCGGCCGTATTTGCTGATGCCGAGGAAGGCGACGAGGCCGACGATGCCGGTCGCGAGGACGAAATACCACCAGCCGAACCAGGTGGAGATGAAGGTTTTGACCTCACCGACGACGGTCTCGGCACTACCGGGTGCGGCGAGCGCCCAGATCGCGAAGGCGAGCACCAAGCCGGCCGCGACGAGGAAAACCGGCTTGTTGACCGACCCGCGTCCCGCCTGCGGATGTTCGGGGTGAGCGGAGTGGTCGCCTGCGCCGGCGTCAACGGTCGGCTCGTATGGGGTGTTGTCGCTGCCTGGTGGATCGCTGACGCCACTCATGTGAAGGACGCTAGTCCGATATGCGCGAGGTAGAGGGCAACATCGGCGCCGTGTCCGATAACGGTGAATGTCGTGGTCGGGCGATCGCCTCGCCATCGAGGCGCGCAGCGTGGTGGTCGTAGATCCGGGATAACTGTCGGTTCGCTACCCACTCGGGTAGTGCGAATCGACGCGCAGGGCCTTCACCGGGCCGTTTCGGCCGGTGCTGCGGTAGATCCAGGGTTCCTGGACGCCGGTGTCAGCTCAGCGGATGTCGATGGTCCCGTCGAAGATCAACGGCGTCTGGCCCGGTTCGCAGCCGCGGAAGGAGTTCGTCGGCATCGGTACCCCGTAACCGATCCGGTTCGGCTCACCGGCCTGGCCCTTGGTGACGGTGATCTGGATGGCCATCGAATCCGGCGCGAACAGCATGACCGGTTCGGTGGTGGTGATGGGGTAGATCAGCGAGACGGTGTTGTCCTTGACCGTCATACAGCTGACCGGTCCGGTGACTCGGATCGGCAACGTCATATTCCCCAACTTGGCAGTCGCGACATACGTGCCGGTTGTGGGGTTGCCCGGTGCGCCCTGCGCGTCGACATGGAGCACATTCATGCCGAGGACCTGCATATTGCCGTTGATCGTCACACTGGTCGGTTGGGCGGCGGCCTGCCCTGCACTCGCGATGACCGCCGCGGACGCGATCGCCGCCGCCGCGCCGAGCCGGATGAGCTGACTAGCCATGAGTTGCCTCCTCGGGTCGTTGTTTCACGCTGCGCGAATACCCGGCTTTGTCATGTTCAAGCTGATCACTGCCGATTAGTTGATCGTGGATGGTGGTACACGGCGCACGTGGCCGCCGGGCGGGCGCCGATCTCACCCGCCCGTCGACCTTGTGAAAACGTCTCAGCTGCCGAACCGGACCCGAAGGACATCGATGCCCGCGGTGTAGACCTCACGGACCGCGGCGGCGGCGATCTCTTCAGCCACGCCCGCTGGTTCGAATCGGCCCGACCAGGTCAATGCGCAGCGGTTCCCACCCAGCGGTGCCAGGGTGATGGTGGCGAGGTAGCCGGCGATCGGAAAGGGGCCCGTGACCGGCATGGAATAGCTGGTGCGCCGGGCGCTGTCGTCGAGCTCTTCGAGTCGCTCCACGACCGTGTCCGCACCGAGGGTGACGGTGCGAAGCATGCCGATGCCTTCGCCACTCGGTTCGACGCGCGCACCATCTCGTGATTCGACGAGCATCTCGACGAAACCGGGGAAGTCCCGGATCTGTTTCCATACTGTGTCGGCGTCCGAACCCAGTTCACACTGCTCACGTACTTCGATCATTGCGTTTCTCCTCAAAGGATCGGACCTGTCGTTTCGGTTGGGTCAGCGATGGGTGATCGTCATGTCGCGCAGGATTTCGGTGAGCGAAGTCGGCCGTAGCCCGAACGTCTGCTCGGTGAGGGTGGAATCGAGGACGAACGGACGCTGGAGTTGGTACTGCACCTCGGGCAGTTCCCGGACGATCGGTGAGGCCAGGCCCGCTGCCCGCAGCATCCATCCCGGCATGCGGCGCAGCTTCGCCGCGGGAGCACCGGCGATCAGGGCCAGCCGCGTCGCGAGCTGACGCGGGGACACAGGCGGATTGGTGGGGACATGCCACGCTCGTCCCCATGCGCGCTCGTCCTCGCTGACCGCGATGAGGGCACGGGCCGCGTCACTGGTCCCGGTCCAACTGTGTTCGGCATCCAGGTCCGCTGGAAACAACGCTGCCTTTCCGGCAATGACCTTGGGCACCACCATGATCCCGAAGTTGGATTGCGCTCCTCGGCCGAGGAAATCACTGGCCCGGACTTCGGTGACACGCGCTCGGCCGGCCTCGTGTGCGGCCAGCGCTTCTTGCCAGGCTTGTGCCCGCAGACGGCCCTTGACCGAATTTGGTGCCATCGGCAGATCCTCGGTCATGGGCTTGCCGGGTGCGCCGTACCCGTACAAGTTGCCGAGCATGACGTAACCGGCGCCGGTCGCTTCGGCGGTCCGCAACAGTGCCCGGAACAGCGGCGGTAGTTCGGTCCGCCAACGGTGGTAGGGCGGGGCGGCGCAGTTGAACAGCGTCTGGGCGCCGGTCGTCAATTCGATCAGCCGCCCGGTATCGGTGGCGTCGGCGGCGATGCAGGCGATCTGTGTGTCCTGCGGACCGCTCCCGCTGCGGGTGATCAGGCGGACTTCATGCCCGGCGTCGGCGAGCAGCTGCGCGGTGATCGTGCCGACGCCTCCCGCGCCGACCACAACAGACAGTGTCATATCCCTCCTTCGATATCGCTGAGATGCTCGGGTCGGGCATGAGACGCCGCGCGAGTGCCTTTTGTGACAGCTCATGCGGGTGATCACCACTTCGGATCAGGCTCCGCCTCCGCCACGACCTCTGACCAGATTCTTCACTGAATCCCCATATCGCCGTGCTGTAGTCACCACATGAAATCGACAGAGGTATGGGCGAGGGCTCTTGCTGGGCTCGGCGGCGTAGTCGGCGCAGGGCTCGTCCTGGCCTACGGCTTTGCTTCGCAGGTCGGTGGGATGCCCGACGCGGAGGTTACGCCCGGTGTGGACGGGCTTCTGTTCGTCAAAGCGGTCGTCATCGGGATCGCGACCATCGCGCTTGTGGGTGGTGCGGTGGCCGCGCGGCCGACGATGATCATCCGTGGTTGCCAGCTGTACGTCGTGGATTTCGTCCTACTGCTCGTCTTGTATGGCGTGACCGGCGATCAACCACGCACCGACTCCATCGACCGTGGGTCGTCGTCTGTTCCGTCCGAAATAGCTTTGATCGTCCTGGTGGCCTGGATTGCGTTTCCTGCTCTGACCATATGGCTCGCGACCAGGGAGACAGCCGACGAAGCCGGATGGGTCGATCAGCGGTGGGGTTGAATCGCCGGTAACGCCGTCGCGACGCGCACAAAGGGGCGGACACCCTGCAGACATATTTCGCTTGCGGCAAGCCCTGAGTGCGCCGCACAATGGGCGGCCAATGCCAGGACCTGCGGAAATCTGGAGCCGGCGCGTGTGCACACGTGGCTGACGACGGGGCGTACGGCGACTGGGTGGTCGAGAATTTCGCGAATGGGTGGTTCATGTTCGATGTGATCATTGCCGGGTCCGGGCCGACCGGTGCGATGCTGGCCGCCGAACTGCGGCTGCACGATGTGCGGGTACTCGTGGTGGAGAAGGAACCCGCGCCCGCGTCGTCGATGGTCCGGGTGGTCAGTTTGCACATGCGCAGCCTCGAGCTGATGGCGATGCGCGGACTGCTGGATCGCCTGCTCGAACGCGGGCGACGGCGTCCGGTCGGCGGGATCTTCGCCGCCATCCCCGCGCCCGCGCCCGAAGGATTGGATTCCGCTTACGCGTATCTGCTGGGCATCCCGCAACCGATCATCGACCAGGTGCTCGAAGATCATGCGATCGCATTGGGTGCGCAGGTTCGGCGCGGTTGTGCGGTGACCGGTGTCGAGCAGGACGACGACGGTGTGACCGTCGATCTGGCTGGAGGGGAGCGGCTGCGTTCGCGCTACCTCGTCGGCTGTGACGGCGCCCGTAGTTCGGTGCGAAAACTACTCGGCGTCGGGTTCCCCGGCGAGCCGTCACGAAACGACACGCTGATGGGTGCGATGGAAGTGAGTGTGCCGCAGGAGGAGATCGCCGCCACCGTGGCCGAAATCGGCGCGACCGATAGGAGATTCAGTGTCCGGCGGTTCGGCGAAGGGGTCTACAGCGTCGTGGTCCCCGCCGTGGGAGTCGACGAGGACCGCACCGAACCTCCCACCATCGAAGATTTCCGGCAAGCGTTGCGCGCCATCGCCGGAACCGATTTCGGCATGCATTCCCCGCGTTGGTTGTCCCGCTTCGGTGATGCCACCCGGCTGGCCGAGCGTTATCGGGTCGGCCGAGTCCTGCTGGCCGGCGATGCGGCCCACATTCATCCACCCATCGGCGGCCAGGGCCTCAACCTTGGTGTTCAGGACGCTGTCAATCTCGGCTGGAAACTGGCCGGACAGATCCACGGCTGGGCGCCGGAGACATTGCTGGACACCTACCAGGCCGAACGCCACCCTGTCGCCGAAGCCGTCCTCGACAACACCCGCGCCCAGACACAACTGCTGTCCACGGAACCCGGCGCGCAGGCCGTGCGCAGGCTGCTCACCGAACTGATGGATTTCGAGGAGGTGAACCGCTATCTGATCGAGAAGATCACCGCAATCGGCGTCCGCTACGACCTAGGCGAAGGCCCCGATCTGCTCGGTCGCCGGCTGCACGATGTCGACCTGAAGCAGGGGCGCCTCTTCGACCGACTGCGTCAGGGTCGCGGACTGGTACTCGACCGCACCGAACGTTTGACCGTCGAGGGCTGGTCGGACCGCGTCGACCTCATCGCGGATCCTATTGCGGAACTGGATGTTTCGGCGATTCTGCTGCGGCCCGACGGTCACGTCGCCTGGATCGGCGAGAATCAGCAGGACCTGAACGACCACCTCGCCCGTTGGTTTGGCAAGCCCGCTGCTCGGGTTAGGTAGTCGTCATCCTCCTGGGGCCGGGCGCACCCTAACCCTGGACCCTGTTGATCCGTCCGGACCTGCCGGACGACACTCCGGTTTTCGCAGAAATGTTCCGCCACAACGTCTCCGTGGTCCGCCTCGGCGGCACCATCGCTCTGCCCAGTCCGACCGACCAGGGCGCCCGATTCCGTCGCTGGATCGAACCGCCCCGCTGCTCCTCTCGGCCCTCCGGCATGACGGTGGTCGACTCGATCCGCTCCTGCTGCGGAGGAACCCGTGTCTGAACCGAACGCCGAACCCTGGATCAAGTTGTCGCACTGCGGAACCGGGCGATTCGACTACGCCACCGACACCTTGTTCGCAGTGGCCTGCCCCTCGCGATTCTGCCTCAACTGGGTGCCACTGATCGACGGCAGACTGGGGCCTCACGAAGGCCTGCGGCCGGGCCCCTGCTCGTGGACGGGCATTCGGACCATCGACGACCACGCAGCCACTCCGGGCCGAATCCGCGACCGATCCGACACCTGCGTGACGTGGGAAGCCCGGCCGTAGTGCGACCGAACCCTGATCTGCTTCCGGGCCGGTCCGATCTCGCGGCAGCTTCCGGACGATCGAGCTCGGTGAGACGACCGGCCCCCGACCATGGCAACCGGGCCGCGCGTCACTGGTGGGCTGCTGCTGGATGGAGCAGGGCATCGAGGGCGGACTTCGCGGCCCGCCTTTCTTGGTGGTAGCGGGTACGGGCGGGTGCGGGGATACGCGACATCAGCGGTCCTTTCCGGTGTCGCAGCATCCGTCACCGCAGTCGTCTGCGGCGGGAACTGTGCTGAGGCTGATCGGCGGTGCCGGGCAGCAGGTGTCGCCCTTCCAGGCGTTGAGGCCCTCCTTGACCGCGATCACCGCGATCACCATGGCCGCGATCGGATCAGCCCATGACCAGCCGAACAGGCTGTTGAGCAGCAATCCGACCAGTAGCACGGCCGAAAGGTAGGTACACAGCAGGGTCTGCTTGGAATCGGCCACTGCTGACACGGATCCGAGCTCGCGCCCGGCCCGGCGTTGAGCGGCCGACAGGACCGGCATGATGACCAGGCTGACGGCGGCCAGGGCGATGCCGACCGTGGAGTGCTCGGCTTCGCCGACGCCGAGCAGCGCCCGGATCGAATCGACGGTGACATAGGTGGCCAGGGCGAAGAAGGAGAAAGCAATGATCCGCAGCGCGATCTTTTCGCGCTTTTCCCGTTTCTCCGGATCGCGTCCGGCGAATTGCCAGGCGACCGCGGCGGCGGAGGACACCTCGATCACCGAATCCAGACCGAATCCGATCAACGCGGTCGACGAAACCCGCGCGCCCTCGGTGAGGGCGATGATCGCCTCGATCACGTTGTAGGTGATGGTGGCGGCGACAAACCATTGAATCCTGCGCGCCAGCAACGCCTTACGGGTCGCGTCCGGCTCTGTCCGGATTGCGGAGGGAGGCGCCGACGGCATGCCGAGCGAGGCCATCAGCAGCACCCCTCGGTGTCGGAGTCCGGGCAGCAGGCGGGGTCGACCGCAAGTACCAGCCCGAGCAGATCACCCAGGGCGGCGGTGATCCGTGTGTCGGCGAGCTCGTAGCGGGAACGCCGACCCTCCGGGACCGCGACGACCAACCCGCATCCACGCAGACAGGCCAGGTGGTTGGACAGGATCTGGCGTGTTACTCCGATCTTGTCGGCCAGCTCCGCCGGGTACGCCGGGCCGTCGCGCAGTTCGAGCAGCACTCGGGTGCGGGTGGTGTCGGACAATGCGTGCCCGAAGCGGGCAAGCGCGTCGGTGTGCAGGACGGCCTCCATGGTTCGACAGTACAGCAAAATCTGTATTCAGGGAAAATTGGATTGTTGTGGAATTCGGCAAGGGCCCGGGCAGTGCCGCGGTGCGGGCTCAGGTCGTGATCCGGCCGATCCCCGGCGCGAAACGTCCGGTGGTGGCGAGGTAGGACCGGTAGTCGGTGCCGTGGACGCGGGTCAGGTAAGGCTCTTCGACGATGCGGACTTGTAGTTCGATCGTGGTGACCAGCAAGACGAATCCGGCGATGGCGACGGGGTTCGGGATGAGCAGGGTGATCCCGGCGGCGAAGACGAGCATGGCGGTGAAGATCGGGTTGCGGACCAGACCGAATGCCCCGGTGCGTACCAGAGCTGTGGTTTCGGTGTCGTCGACGCCGATGCGCCAGGAATCACCCATCTGGTTCTGTGCGTACAGGGTCGCCGCGATCCCGGCGACCGCCAATGCGGCGCCGAACACCTGAACTGGCGCGGCGGTCAAGGCTGCGACGGGTGCCAGTAGGCCGCTCACTTGCAGCACTGCCGCGGCCACGCCCACGACGATGGCGACGATGAAGCCGACTCCTGCGATCCACTCCAGTGAACCCGGTCGGCCGTTGATGCCACGGAAACCGGTGGAACCGGTGTCGCGGTACTGGCGCCGGCTGCGCCACCCGAAGCCCAGCGCTCCGAAGATCAGGTACAGGGCCAGTGCCCACCAAGCAGTCATGACATTCTTCCTCGATTCAGGCGGGGTCGTAGCGATCGTTGGTGCGTGTGCGGCGCCCACTGTCCGACCTCTCCGGCCGCCGTGAGTTCACCGTCGAGTCGTCTGTGCTCGAGACCATGAATCGTAACATGCGCATAGACGCATGTATTGCCGCTGTTTGTGCGAAGCCGGTTGCTTCCGCCCCGGTAGGGGGTGAGTTCGGCCCATTGAATCCTATTTTTCGGTGTGCCAAACTATCGGAACTATGAATGATCCGAGCCGCCGTTTCCTGTTGGGCGGTGCATTGGCGAGCACCGCCGGATTAGCGTTGGCGGGCCGCAATCTGCTCGACGCGTCCCCGGCCCAAGCCCCTTCCGGGCACGGTGGCGCCCACGGCGGCGGCGCCGACGGGCCGACCTTCCGTATCGGGCAGACCGTCGATCACGACGCCAATGGGTTCAACCCGACCCAGGTTCTGCGCGACTTCGACTACGGCACCACCACGCGGCTGCCCGACGGCCGGACATTGCGTGAGTGGGAGGTCTACGCCAGCGATGAGGACATCGAAGTCGCCCCCGGCGTCACCTTCCCCGCATGGACACTCAACGCCCGCATCCCCGGCCCGACCTTGCGCTGCCGCGAAGGAGACCTGCTGCGGGTACATTTCCACAACGGGTCCGAGCATCCGCACACTCTGCACTTCCACGGCATCCACCCCGCCGAGATGGACGGCATCGCGGGCCTCGGCGCCGGGATCATCCAACCCGGACAGTCCACGACCTACGAGTTCGACGCGACCCCGTTCGGGCTGCACTTGTTCCACTGCCACGTCGGGCCGTTGGCAGAGCACATCGCCCGCGGCATGTACGGCACATTCATCGTCGACCCACCAAGCCCGCGCCCACCCGCGGACGAGATGGTGATGGTGATGCACGGCTACAACACCACCTTCGACGGTGAAGGCAATCAGCTGTATGCGGTCAACGGAATCCCGTTCCACTACATGCACGAACCGGTGCGGGTGAAACGCAACGAACTCGTCCGCATCTATCTGGTCAACGTGCTCGAGTACGACCCGATCAACAGCTTCCACATCCACGGCAACTTCTTCGACTACTACCCGACCGGGACCCGGTTGCAGTCCTCGGAGTTCACCGACACCATCGTGCAGGGCCAAGGTCAGCGCGGGATCTGCGAGCTGCGGTTCCCACACCCCGGCAAGTTCATGTTCCACGCCCACAAGACCGAGTTCGCCGAACTCGGATGGATGGGGTTCTTCGAGGTGAGCGACTGATGAGCACCACCACGTCTGCCACCCGCCGGCCCTGGCTGTTGGGCTTGGCCACCCTGATCCTGTTGGTGCTTGCGTTGATCGGGATCGCGTTGTTCGGCGGGGCGAGCCTGCCCGATCGCGCCGGGCCACCGGTCGAGGAAGTCGGGGTCGAGCGAGTTGTCCTCGAGCCGGGCACGATCGAGTTGAACCTGCGCAACACCGGCCCCGACCCAGTCGCGGTCGCCCAGATCTTCGTCAACGACGCCTACGTCGACTTCACCGGTCCCACAGAACCGATCGGGCGGCTCGACTCGGCGCACCTGGTGTTGGATTATCCGTGGCAGAACGGGCAGCCCTACAAGATCTCGATGCTCACCTCCACCGGCCTGGTCATCGAACACGACATCGCCGCCGCGGTCGAAACCCCGAAGACCGGGGCGGCGTTCTTCGGGTTGATGGCGTTGCTCGGCACTTACGTCGGCATCATCCCAGTCGTCCTGGGAATGCTGTTCCTGCCGGTCCTGCGCTCGGTCGGCACCACTACCGTCCGCTTCCTGCTCGGCTTCACCATCGGGCTGCTGGCGTTCCTGGCGTGGGAAGGCACCCGTGAAGGTTTCGAGCTCGCCGACACTTCCGGCGGTCCCTTCGGCGGCGCCTCCTTGGTCGTCCTCGGTGCGGCCCTGGCGTTTCTGACGTTGACCGCGGTCGACCAGTGGCTGCGTGGGCGTCGCCACGCCGCCGCCGCGGAAGGCACTACCGGCGGTACTCGGCTGGCGTTGATGATCGCCATCGGGATCGGCCTACACAACCTCGGCGAAGGCCTGGCCATCGGATCCGCCTACGCCATCGGCGAACTCGCCCTCGGAACCTTCCTCGTCATCGGGTTCACCATCCAGAACACCACCGAAGGCCTCGCAATCGTTGCACCCCTGACCCGGCACCGCCCATCTTTGGTGGCCCTGCTCGGTCTGGGTTTGATCGCCGGAGCACCGGCGATCTTGGGTGCGGTCATCGGAGCGAGTGCCAACAATCCCGAGTTCTCGGCGTTGCTGCTCGGTATCGGTGTCGGCGCGATCATCCAGGTGATCGTGCAGATCATCCCCAGCATCCGCGAACCAGGCACCACCACGATCAGCGCCCGCACCTTCGCAGGTATCGCCGTCGGACTGGTCACCATGTGGGCGACCGGATTGCTGGTGGCCGCATGAGCGCCGACCCGATCACCACCACGTCCGTGACCCGTCGCACTGCCCTGACCGGCGCGTGCACGCTGTGCGCGGTCGCGGTCACCGGCTGCGCGGTTGGGCAGGCCTTCCGATCCGACAGCCGGCCGGTGCGTATTCCCCGCGCCGGCATCGACATCGGCGGCGCCGCAGTATTTCCCGAGCACCGGATCCTGGTCACCCAACCCAGCGACGGGGTCTACAAGGCGTTCTCCGCGGTCTGCACACACCAGGGGTGCGCGGTCACCGAGATCGCCGGTGACGTCGTCAAATGCCCGTGCCACGGCAGCCGATTCCGGCTGGCCGATGGATCTGTCGCGGATGGACCCGCCCAGGAGCCGCTGCCTGCACGCACAGTCGTTGTCGACAGTGACACGCTCACTGTCACCTGACCTGCTGCGTGCACCGACCGGTGTTCGGCGCTCCGCTCGAGATGCTCATGTGGCTTCGGTTCAGCTCCGGCAAGCCTGGGCGTGAGGTAAAACTGTTGCGGCCGCCGAGGCGGTCGTCCGATCGTCAAAACCATTGTATGAGAGGACTTTCAGAACATGGACTTCATTCAACGATTCAAGGCGGCGGAGATCATCGGCCACGAAGTGTGCAGATCCTGCTGCCAATAGCCCCAGGAATGAGTGCCCAGTGGACGTAGGTCGAACACTGCGGGGACGTTCACTGCGGCTAGTCGGTCGCGTAGGGCGATTGCGCAGGAGTGGGTGACGGCTTCGAGGATTCCGCCGTTGAACAGCTGGCCGAGCAGAGTGCCTGCGTTGCCGTCGATATGTGGACCGTTCAGCGTGTCGTGGGGGCCGGGGATGCCGGTTCCGGTGCTGACGTAGATGGCGGTGCCGTCGAGGCGGGCGGCGTGCAAAGCGGGGTCTTTCGCGGTCCAGGCGGGTCCGCCGGGTGGGCCCCACATGTTGGCGGGGTTGCCCGACCAGCGGGCCACCACAGCCGAGACGAATGCTTGGCCGAGTGGATCGCTGGTGCTGACGCATCCGCTGTAGGAGGCGATGGCGCGGTAGAGGCCGGGTGCCGATTCGGCGAGCTGGAATACCGAGGTTCCGGCCATCGAAATGCCGGCGATGGCATTGGCGCCGGTGCCTGAAAACGCCGAATCGATGACGGGTGGAAGTTCTTTCGTGAGGAATGTCGTCCACAATGGCCTGCCGAGGACCGGATCCGGGTTTTGCCAATCGGTGAAATAGCTGCCCGCTCCGCCCATGGGGACTACGACGGTGACTTGCTTGTCGGCAAAGAATTCTTCGATATCGGTCTTGTCGTTCCAGCTGCTTTCGTCGCGACCGCCATGCGCGCCGTTGAGCAAATACAGCACCGGGGCCGGTCGAGCAGGATCAGCAGCGCGCAGAACACGCACCGTCACGGTGGTGTTCATCGCGGCCGAATGGACCTGAAGGTCCAGCCGCCGTCCCGGTCCCTCGCGGAGGCCGGTCAGCCGTGACCCGTTCTCGGCGGGACGCGCCGCGGCCAAAATCTGCGTGACCACCGGCTCGACCACCGGGTCGGCCGCAGCCGGACCAGACATCGAGACGATCGCCGCGGCCAGTACGAGCGCGGTCGCACGCCCCGGCCCGAGCCGCCGAACGCGGGGTCGGGCCGGTGGCCGCGGATATCGGAGGGCGGCAAAGCGTGCTCGCATGCGGCGACGGTAGTGCTCCGGAGGAAGAATTCTCAATGCTCGCGGTATTCCCTTGGTGCACGACCCCACCAGGATGAGACGCCTTTGGTATCGGCCACATAGTTCTCGATTCGACATTGGAGACCCGGTGTCATTGTCGTTAACTCTCATTCGTGGTTGCGGACAAAGTTGTCCGTTCCAACAGCCACCTCGCAGGGAAATGAGGTCTGTCGTGGTCGATTTCGGTTTCTTCGACGATTGGCATCCACAACCGGGTGTGCTGACCGCCTGGACCCCGACGGAGGCGACCCGCGCCGCTGTGGCCGTCGCCCCATTGCACCCGAGCCCGCCGTCCTACACTCAGCGCGAGTACTTGCGCACCGCCCACCGCAGTTCCGGCGCACGTGCGCGCGCCTCGCGGTTGTGCATGGTTTCCTTCGATGTCCACGCGGCACCCGATATCGCTGCGCTGACTCGTGCGTTCACTGCGTTCGTGCGCCGCCACGACACCTTCTGGAGCCGGTTCGCTGTCGATGACGACCAGGTGGTGGCACGTCACGTCGTCGCACCCGAGGGCATCGAACTGACCGCGACCGACCACGGCCGATTCGACACAGCAGACTCGATCCGTGATTTCGTTCAGGAGCACATTCCGGACGCTCGCTCGTGGGACTGCTTCGGCTTCGGCGTCATCGACCGCGGAGACGCGTTCACCGTCTACGCCGCGGTCGATCATCTGCACACCGATGGCGTCGGCCAGGCCTTGACCTGCACAGACCTACTCACTCTGTATGGCTGCGAACTCTCAGAACAGGCGATCGGACCCGCCCAGGTGGGTGGGCACCTCGCCTACTGCACGCGCGAGGACGAACTCAACAGCGCGTTGACGGCGCAATCACCACAGATCCGGCGCTGGCTGGAGGTATTGCACCGCAACGGCGGTGATATGCCGAGTTTCCCGCTGCCGCTGGGTGCGAGTGCCGAACCAGGCTTCTCCCGCGGCGCCCAGATCACCCTTCCGCTGATGAACGGCGCCGAGGCGGAACGTTTCGAGCTGACCTGCGCACGCAACAACGGACGTTTTCTGGGTGGGCTGCTGGCCGCACTGGCCTTGACCGAGCACGAATTGACCGGAAGTGACCGATATTTCGTGCTATCACCGGCCAATACCCGCACCGCCGCGGAGGAGGTCGCATCTATCGGCTGGTACACCAACCTCGTGCCGCTCGCGACCGATCTGCCGGCGAACCCCCGCTTCTCGACACTGGTCGCACGCACCCAGCACGCTGTCGACGATGCCAAAGACCTCACCCATGTCTCACCGCACCGGGTCCTCGAACTGGCAGGTCCCGCCGACGGCATCCACACCGCACCGGGTTGGGCGGCGATGATGATGTCGTATATCGACGTCCGCAAGATCGCGGGTGTGGAGATGTTCGACCTGATCAACGGCGGCATGTTCGCCAATCGCGCCGCGCCCGGCCAGGTCTATGTGTGGTTCAACAGGTTTCCCGACGTCACCACCTTCAGCCTGCTGTTCCCCGACACTGTCGTGGCTCACGATTCAGTGGAGCGCTATATCAAGACCCTGTGCTCGATCATCGACGCGGTCGTCACCGAAGGCGATTTCGCCGGCGGTATCGAGGACTGAGGATGGCTACGCGGCACCGCAGCGGCACACCCGCGGAGGTTCGGCCCTCGGCCGTGCTCGCGGTGTGCTTGATGGCAGTGTTCATGCAGATGCTGGACCTGACGATCATGGCAACCGCATTGCCTGCACTGGCCCAGGATCTGTCGATCACCGGTTCGACGCAAGTACTGGTCTTCTCCGCCTACGGACTCGCCTTCGGATCAACGCTGCTTTCGGCTGCGCGGCTGCGGGACCGATACGGTTGCCGTCCCATGGTGCTCGCGGGACTGTCGGTGTTCACCCTCGCGTCGGCGTGGTGTGCGATGGCGCAAGGGGCTGTGGACCTCGCCTCGGCCCGTGCGCTACAGGGGCTCGGGGCCGCAGCGGTCGCCGCGCAGACGATCGTCGTCATTACCGCGACGTTCGAATCACGGGAGAGAATCAGGGCTTTCGGTCTGTACGGGGCGGTATCCGGGCTCGCGGGTCTGGCCGGGCCGCTGGTAGGCGGACTACTGCTCGGCCTCGGTTCGGACGGTGTCGGCTGGCGAATGATCTTTCTGCTCAACCTGCCGCTCGGCGCCGTGGCGTTGTTGCTCGCCTACCGCCACATCCGCATCGATGGCGGCCGGGCATCTGTGTCACTCGAGCTGCCGAGTGCGGTGCTGTCGGTGCTCGGCGCGGCGATCGTGCTGGGGTCACTCGCGGGTGTCACCGAGCAGGGGTGGTCTCCGGCGGTCGCTGTGTCGCTGACTGTCGGTGCCGCGGTCCTCGGGGCTTTCGGGTGGCGGCAGCGCGCCATAGCCCTATCTGGTGGCCGCCCGCTGATCGGCCCCGAAGTGTTCGCCGACTGCGCGTTCCGTGTCGGCTCGCTGCTGATGTTCGTGTTCTATGGCCTGTTCGCCGCGCTGTTGTTCTCGGTGTCGGTGACGACGCAAACCGGCCTCGGCTGGAGCGCCATGCGTACCGCGTTGACCTTGCTTCCGTTCGCGCTCGGGGCCGTGCTCGCGGCAGTGACGACGCCTCTGCTGATCGCCCGGTTTGGTGGGCGCTGCCTCACTGTCGGCTTGATGTTGTTCGCGGCGGCCGTGCTGGCTCTGGCGTTCGCACTCCATCCGCAGGAAGCGCTCGTCTACATCGATGCCCTGCCGATTCCGCTGTTCCTCGCGGGCGTCGGCATGGGCTGGGCCGTGGTGCCGTTGCCCGCGTTGATGGTCGCCGCGCTGGGGGAGCGGGCGACCGGTGACGCCTCGGGGATGGCGCCGACGGTGCAGCAGCTCGGCAGTGCGTTCGGTGCGGCGGTACTCGGTTCGCTGTTTCTGGCCCGCGCGGACGGCGGGGCTCAGACGTACCTGGCCGCCTGTCAGTCCCTGCTGTGGTCGGTAGCCGCTGTCGGTGGTGTGGCCACGCTCGTGAGTATTCGGATGCCGCGCACACTTGGTGGGGCATCGTGAGCAGTACGTCGCTCAGTGCCGCACCTGCGGCCGCCCGGTCGGCTCTCCCCGGGGTAACAGCGATCGCTGGTGTCACGGGGCTGATCTTGACGATGCGGGCCGGACGCTACGACTACTTCGGCGACGAACTGTACTTCCTGGCGGCAGGCCGGCACTTGGCTCCATCGTTCGTCGACCAGGGCCCGCTGGTACCACTGATTGCGCGTGCGATCGACCTGTTGCCGACGGAATCATTACTCGTGCTCCGCTTTCCGGCGATCGTGTGCGCCGTGGCCGCCATCGTGTGCACCGCGGCGATCGCGCGAGAACTCGGCGGGGACCGTCGGGCGCAGCTGTGGGCGGCCGCGGCGTATGCGAGCTGTCCCTTCCTCATCACCCAGTCCGCGACACTGTCGACCTTCGCCCTCGACAGCGTGTTGTGCGCGGTATTGATCTGGGCACTGATCCGCTGGACGCGGACGCGTCAGGACCGGTGGTTGCTGTGTGCGGCCGCAGTGCTCGCCGTCGATATCCAGGTGAAGCTGCTGGTCGGTGTCGTGGTCGTAGGCCTGTTCGCCGGGGTGATCACCACCGGCCCGCGCGAGCTGCTGAAACGCCCAGCGCTGTGGGTGGGCGGGATCGCCGTGGCCGTGACGGCGTTGCCGGGGTTGTGGTGGCAGTACCGCCATGGTTGGCCGCAGCTGGCCATGGGCGCGGTGATCCGAGCCGAGCAAGGCGCGGCGACCGGTGGCACGTCCGGGTTGCCGTTGCAGATCGGTCTGTCGGCGGGCGTGCTCGGCGCGATACTTGCCGGGTTCGGCCTATGGATGCTGGTCTCGGATAAAGCATTCGGTCAGTACAGATTTGTGGTGACGGGTGGGGCCTTTCTGCTGGCGTTCGTGGTCGTGGCGGGTGGGCGGCCGTATTACCTGGCCGGACTGTTCCCGGTGCTATTCGCCGCAGGTGCGGTCGCGATCACCCGGCTTCCCGCTGTGCTGGTGCGTCGAGCGTGCGCCGCTGCGCTGACGGTGTCGGTAGTGATCGCGGTGCTCGTCGTGACCGCGCTGCCGCGCCCCGCGTCATCACGGCAGGACCCGACCGAAACCAGTGCCGAGCTGTCTACGCGTTTGCGTATGTACGGGACCGAGGGCTGGCAGGAGTTGGCTTCCACTGTAGGTGAGGTATACCGAAGCTTGCCGGTCACCGACCGTGCTGCTGTTGCGATCATTGCGGAAAACTATTGGCAGGCAGCGGCATTGGAGGTCGTCGGGTCCGCAGAGCTCCCGCCGGTGTTCAGCCCCAACCGTGGCTACGCCGATTTCGGCATGCCGGGCGCCGAGGTGAGCACGGTCCTGTCGGCGACAACAGGCGCCACCGAGCCCGCGCTGCACCACGAGATGTCCACGTGCACGCCGATGACACATCGCAACGACGACGACGGATTTCCCGGAATCGACCGGCATCTCACGGTGTGGCGGTGCGACCACCCGCAACGGCCGTGGACCGATATCTGGCCACGCCTGACCACGCTGACCCTCGACCCAGGACTGTGATGCACACCCGTACTCGCCAGAAACCGCTCACCTGGTTCGAGAATATTCCGACGATTCCCGAGCTGGTGGAGCGCAAACAAGGCCGCCGAGTGTCGGTGGTGCTGCCTGCGCTCAACGAGGAGGCGACCGTCGCCGGGGTCGTCGCTTCGATCGGTCCCCTGCTCGGTGGGCTCGTCGATGAGCTGCTCGTCATCGATTCGGGGTCGACCGATCGCACCGTCGCGCGGGCACGGGCGGCAGGTGCGACGGTATTCACCCGCGAAGAGGCCTTGCCGGGGATAGACCCACGTCCGGGCAAGGGGGAGGTGCTGTGGCGGTCGCTGGCCGTGGCCGCCGGCGAGCTGATCGTGTTCGTCGACGCCGACCTGACCGATCCGGGCCCGATGTTCGTGCCGTCACTGCTGGCCCCGTTGCTGCTCGACGACGAGTGCACCCTGGTGAAGGGTTTCTACCGTCGCCCGCTGGCCGCCGAGCTCGACCGCGACGGTGGTGGCCGAGTCACCCAGCTCCTGGCCCGCCCGTTGCTGACCGCATTGGCTCCCGCCATCGCCGAGATCGTCCAACCACTGGGCGGCGAATATGCCGCCAGGCGTGAACTACTCACTTCCATACCGTTCGCCGCCGGGTACGGCGTGGAGATCGGCATCCTGCTCGACTGCTGGCAGCGCTACGGGCCCGAGTCGATCGCGCAGGTCGATCTCGGAGTACGTATCCACCGCAATCGGCCCACCCACGAGCTGGCGGTCATGTCGCGACAGGTGGTCGCCACCCTGCTCGACCGACTCGGTATCCGCGACTCCGGCATCGGACTCACCCAATACCTACCGGAAGGGGGCAGCTGGCGACGGGTGGACTCCGAAGTCAGCCTCGATGACCGCCCGCCGATGGCGCGACTCGGCATCGCCCGACAGTGAGGGGACAACCATCATGAACCGTGCGCCGAGGACCCTGAGGACCGTCCTCGCTGTTGCCGCCGTAGCCGGCTGTCTGTCGATATCGGCGGCTGATGCGGATGGGTCACCACCGCCCGCCCCGCAGGATTCCCGGATGACCGGAATCGAGTACCGCTCTGCCCGTGTGGCGGATGTCGTGGTGCACTCGGCATCGATGCACACACCGGTGCAGCTCCGTGTGCTGCGCGCGGCCGACCCGGCCCGCCCCGCGCCGGTGCTCTATCTGCTCAACGGCGCCAATGGCGGTGTCAATGGAAGCTGGTACGACGAAACCGATATCGCCCAGTTCTTCGCCGACAAACAGGTCACCGTCGTGATCCCGATCGGCGGCGCCGGGAGCTACTTCACCGACTGGCGATTCGACGACCCGATTCTGGGCAGGCAAAGATGGACGACATTCCTGACCGAAGAGCTACCGCCCGTGATCGATTCGGCCTTCTCGGGAACCGGTGCGAATGCGATCGCCGGTATCTCGATGGCAGGCACCTCGGTATTCCAGCTCGCCGAATCGGCACCCGGCTTCTACCGCGCCATCGCCTCCTACAGCGGATGTGTGAGCACCAGCGACCCACTCGGCCAAGCCACCGTGACCGCCGTGGTCACTCGATTCGCGGGCAATGTCGCCAATATGTGGGGTCCTCCTGGTGATCCGGCCTGGGCGGCCAACGACCCCGCCCTGCACGCGGACAAACTGAAGGGCACCGCCATCTACGTCAGCACCGGCACCGGCATCCCCGGACCCTTCGACACCCCGGCGGGAGTGAAAGGCGACCTGACGCGACTGACCTGGCAGCTGCTGTTCGGCTCGCCCCTCGAAGTCGCCGCCCACGCCTGCACCGTCCGCCTGCACGATCGGCTACGCCGCCTCGACATCCCGGCCACCTTCGACTTCCGCCCCACCGGCACCCACTCGTGGCGCTACTGGCAGGAGGACCTGCATAAATCGTGGCCGATGTTAGAAGAGGCGTTGCGGTAACCGATCTGCGCGGGCGGTCGGGGCGGGCAACTGGCGGCGGGTCGGCCCGCACATTGCCCGCCGTGGTCCCGGATGCGCCGGCGAAGTCGTCGGTGCATCACTCCGACAACCGATCTCGCTCGCGCCCAGACATCGGTATGGCAGCAGCCACGCGTCCATGCCCCCGATGCGACGGGACATGGACGCAGCGACAGGCGTCGGGACTAGCCCAGCGGAACCACAGCATGATCGGCGCCGGCGATCGCCGGTGTAGCCGCCGAGGAGGTGAGAATGTAGTCGTCGGTGTCGACGGCGGCCAGCTGCCGGACGTACTGGGTGCCGAAACCGGGGAACATGGTGGCGTTGAAACCGTCCTCGGTCAGATACCAGCTGCGGCACCCGGAGTTCCAGGTGGTCGCGGACAGGCGCTGCTGCAAACGGGCATTGTGCCGGTCCTGTTTGTCGCGGCGCACTTCGAGGGTGCGCAGGTTCTGCCGCAAGATCATGCCGATGGCGTCGGTCAGGTAGTCGATCTGCGCCTCCATGTACACCAGCGCCGAATTGTGTCCGGGCCCGGAGTTGGGTCCGAAGGTGAGGAACAGATTCGGATATCCGGCGACAGCGACACTCTTGTACGCGTACGCGCCCTTGCTCCATTCGTCGGCGAGTACCCGCCCGTCGCGCCCGGTCACCGGGATAGGACTGCCGGCCTTGGACACATCGAAACCGGTGGCGAACACGATGCAGTCGACGCGGTGCTCGATGCCCTCGGCGGTGCGGATACCGTGCTCGCTGATGCGGGCGATCGGCCAGGTCACCAAGGTGCAGTTCGCACGCTGCAACGCCGGGTAGAAGTCGCTGGTCATCAGCAGACGCTTGCATCCGGCCCGGAAGTCCGGCGTCAGCTGACGGCGCAACCACGGGTCGCGCACCTGGGTACGCAGGTGCAGCTTGGCCACCGATTCCACGACCCGGGTCAGCGGCGTGTTCCAGACGACCCCGAGCGCCACCGATTCATGGCCCCAGAACCATCCCTGGCGGGCAAGAGATTCGGTGACGGGCAGTCGGCGGTAGAGCTGTTTGGTGAGCTCGTTTGTCGGGCGGTTCACCCGAGGCAGCACCCAGCCGGGCGTGCGCTGAAAGACCTTCACCGTCTCGGCCTGCCGCACGAGTTCGGGAACGATCTGCACGGCACTGGCCCCGGTACCGACGACAGCGACCCGCTTGCCGGTGAAGTCGTAGTCGTGATCCCAGCGCGCGCTGTGGATCTTGTGGCCCTCGTAGTCCTCGATCCCGGGAATCGCGGGGAAGCTGGCGTTGGACAACGGTCCGGAGGCGATGACGACAGTGCGCGCTCGGACCGTGCGCCGACGCCCCGCGAAAGTGATGCTCCACAGCCCGGTCGCTTCGTCGAACGTCGTCCCGGTGACGGTGTGCCCGAACCGGATCCGGGGCCGGAGGCCGAATTCGTCGACCATCGACTCGATGTAGCCGAGGATCTCGGGACTGCCGGAGTAGGTGTGCGACCAATCAGGGTTGGGCGCGAAGCTGTAGGAGTACAGCCGCGACGGAATGTCACAGGCCGCGCCGGGATAGGTGTTGTCGCGCCAGGTGCCGCCGACCTTCGTATCGCGTTCGAAGATCGCGAAGTCGGTGATGCCCTTCTGCCGCAGCCGGATCGCCGTGCCGATACCCGCGAAACCCGCTCCGATGATCGCCACATCCAGTGGCTCGGTGGCGCTCATGCGACCGGCTCGTAGGTGAGTTCCTTGGACCAGGTCGGCTGTGCTGGAAGCAGACGGTCCGGGATGCGTGCGGTCACCTTGACCAACGCGTCGGCCACCAAGTGATAGGGGTGGTCCCGGTTGATCACCCAGTCGCTGTGCATCTTGACGATCCGGTACATGGGGACCCGGTTGGCGATCGGAGTGCGTTCACCGACGGCCTTGAAACGCCGCATGGCCGCGTACAGGCGCTCCTCGTCCACGCCCATCTCGACGATATTGTCGCGCATCTTGTTCAACAGCGGCACATAGCTGAGCAGCCCGATCATCAGCGACGGTTTGATCCAGCCGCCGACCAGGTCGATGAGCAGTTTGCGTGCGGTGGAGTGTCCGAGCAGCTCCATCACCGCGTAATCGGTGGCCAGATGACGGGATTCGTCGGCATTGATCTTCTTGAACACCTCCTGCGCGACCGGGTCGTCGATCTCGTCGGTGACGAACTTGATCAGCGCGCCGTCGAGGGCGACCTCCAGCATCGGGATGACCGTGCCGAGGAACGACAGCGACATGCCGTCGGCGTACTTGTCGAGGAAGTCGATCACCAGCTTGACGTTGATGTTGGGTTCCGGGATCTCCTCGCCGTCGAGCATGCCCCACCGGCGCATCAGCGCCAGTTCCGCATTGGCGTGCCGCTGCTCCTCGGCGTGGAAATAGCGGTAGATCTCCCGCAACGTCTCCGTGGGTGCCTTCTTCGCCATGGCGGCGAACCCGCGGGCGCCGACATTCTCGATCCACATCAGATCGGCCATGAACGGCGCGAGCTTGGCGTGCAGCTCGGCGTCGATGAGCTCGGCACCGGGGGCGTCCCAGTCGATATCGGCCAGCGCCCATTGCCGGGCCTTGATCTTGGCCAGCATGTCATCGAAGTTGAAAGCCATCTCAGACTCCAGTCTTTTCGGTGTCGGTGTTCACGGCGGCGCCGGTCGGCGAATCCTGCTGCGGGAGCAGGCGAGTGAGCGCGCCGAGGCCGCAGGTGTAGAGGGTGGGGAACTGTCGCTTGAGCAGCCAGATCAGTTGTGCGTCCAATTGGGGTAGCACGTAGAGCCGCCCGCGGTCGTGCGCATCGAGGGTCATCGTGGCGACGTGTTCGGGCGAGAAACCCGTCCAGCGCATGAGCGTTTCGGCCAGGCTCATCGACGCGGCGCCGATGCGACCGTCACGCGCCACATTGGTCTTGACGAAGGTCGGGCACAACACGGTGACCGCGACATCGCTTCCCGACATCTCGGCGGCCAACGTTTCCGACAGGGACATGACCGCCGCTTTGGAGACGTTGTAGGCGCCCATGGTCGGCGCGGCAGCGAAACCGGCCGCCGAGGCGACATTGATGATCCCGCCGCGCCCCGCCGCCCGCAGTTGCGGTGCGAACAACTCGCAGCCGTGCACCACACCCCACAGATTGATACCCAGCGCCCACTGCCAGTCGTCGAGACCGATCTCGCCCACCGGGCTACCACCGATGCCGACGCCGGCATTGTTGATCACCAGCGTGGGTGGCCCCTGGAAGAGCAGTTCGGTATGTAGCGCCAGGCTTTCCATATCGGCGCGGTCGGAGACATCGCAGAAGATCGCATGCGCCGTCCCGCCGTGGATACGTTCGATCAAACGCACCGTCTGGTCGGCGCGTTCCTTATCGATATCGGCACACACCACCTGACCGCCGCGCGCGGCCAGTTCCAGGGCGAAGGCGCGCCCGATGCCGCTGCCGGCCCCTGTCACCACGGCTTTCGCGCCGTAGGTTCGGCGACTTCCACCGCCGAGTAGATGATTCAATCCCCACATGGTCAGCTCACTCGCTCTCGGGTCGCGGCCTCGGATCTCGCCAGCGAGTCAGTGATGAAGCGCGCGGCCCTGCGCAGCGCGGGCGTGGCCTCGGGGACCATCACCGGCAGCGCCTGGAAGACGTGGACCTGCCCGGGCCACAGCTCGAGCTCGCAGGGGACACCGGCGGCTACCGCCATGTCCCGCAGCCGCAGGGCGTCACCGACCAGCATCTCCGCATCACTGGCCTGCACGAACAGCGGCGGCAGCGCCGCACCGGGCGGGACGGTCAACCGCAGCCGGGGCGAATCGGCCGCCGACCCCCCGATATACAGTTCGGCCGCCCTCCGGCCGACCCGTGCCGATGCCATGGCCTCGGTGCCGCGGCGCTGATGGTGTTCGGCCAGCTGGAACGACAGATCGATGAGCGGGGAGAACAGCACGGCACCGGCAGGCTGGGCGGTGCCGGTTCGGGCATTGTCGAGCAGCAGATCCATCGTCAGATGGCCGCCTGCGGAGTCGCCTCCGATCACCACGTCCTGCGCCCGGTAACCGTTCGCGAGCAGCCACCGGTATCCGGCTCCGACATCGTCGGCCGCCGCGGGGAAGGGATGCTCCGGCGCGAGCCGATAGTCGATGACGAACACCGGCAGTCCGGTTTCGCGCGACAACCGGGCAGCCAGTCCTCGGTGCGTGCGGGCCGAGCAGATCACATACCCGCTGCCGTGGACGAAGTAGATCGCCCGGTCGCCGAACTCGACGCCTGCGGCGCGAACCCACTCGCCCCGCACCGGCCCGGAGCGCACCTGCGTCACCCGAGTTCCCGGCGGTGTAGGCCCACCGGCGGCCATGATCGCGGCGACCAGCCCGCGAGCAGCGTGAATTCCCAGTCGATTGTGCGGCAGAGCGCAGTTGATGGGGCGGATGAGATAGCGCCCTGACGTAAGCGCAAGACGCGAACGCAGCGTTGGTGCCGTCGGTACCGCCGTCGCCAACTGTGAGGTCGCCGTTGACCTTGTTGTTGCCATGAAGGGAGTGTCACTGGCTTATGTGCCAGTTGTCAATGGCACATTTATTGCCCACCCTGTGGCCGGGGGAGCGCGCCGAGCCTCCCATCCGCTGGGTGGACTCGGTGCAGCCCGTCGAGCGCGCCGAGGATAGTACGACATTGCTGTGAAGTCGCAGCGTTGGACGATCCGAGGCGACGTGGTTGTCCTGGATGTCCTCTCGCCGACAGTGACCCGTACGCGAACCGCAGCGCCACGGCCGTCACGGGCTGTTGGGTATCCGACCGCCAGCAAACATTCGCGTGCGGCAGGTGCTCTGGCCTGCCCGATCGAGGGTGGCGTTCGGCCACGGCGACCATAAGCTCGGTCGTGGACACCGATGGCGGCGAAACAGAATTCCGACGGGGTGAATATGGCGGCAGCAATGATCGGATCAGACCACGCACTCCATGAGCGGATGAGGTTCGCGCCTGTCGTGGCCAGGTTGAATGATGGTGCGGCACCGGCGATCGCGGCCCTACGAAGGGCAATCGATTGCTGATCTCGCTGTGGGGCGACGACGACGCCGATTTCCCGCTCAACCACGACGCACCAAGGCCCGGTGACCGATTCGACTCCGATGAAGTCGCGAGCATCCTGCTGCTGCATATCGCTGCGTGTCCGCGAGCTGCCCACGGAAAACGGCGATGCACACCCTGCGGGCGATGTTCGACAACGGGGCGAGGGGTCGGATCTCGGTACCGGTCGTGGACGAAAGCGGCGGGGGAGAAAGCGATACGGATCCGGGAGCGTAGTCCCCGTCGCGATCCTCGGTAGCGCGCTGCCTCGCGGTGCCCGATGAGGTACCCCGCCTCGGGCGATCGAACACCAACGGCCGCACACAGTCGTGGGAATGCACAAAATTCGCGAAATCCCGAGACGAGCACCGCCTGAGACAGCATTGTCATGGATCTGAGCAATCGTTCGCCGCGAGGAGCACCCATGACCCCCCGACACGACCTCGCACGCGAACTCGGTGGGCCGCTGCCACCGCTGGACCTGCTGACCGACGCCGAAACCCGGGATCTGCTGATGCTGTTCCGGGATGCCAAGTCCCGTGAAGTCGTCGCCCTGAGCCGGTCGATCGACACGACGCTCAGCGCGCTGCCGCGTCCGCTGCGTGCCGTCACCAGAAAGATCATGTTCGGAAAACACGTAGACGATGCCTGAGACCGACCTGGTCACCCGAACCCAACTCGTCGTCCTGGCCCGCACCCTGCAGGTGCCGCCCCAGCATCTGGCACCGTTGGCCCGGCTCGGCGCCGACCAGCTGCATCAACTGCAGGACCGGATGATGCGGATCCTGTTCGACCAGCACACCGACACCTTCCGCCGTGTCAGCCTGCTCGTTCCCATCGTGCCGTTGAGCATCGGAATTCCGTTGGTACAGCGGCTGGTGCCGCCGATGGTGGCCGGACGCCTGGCAGGCGCGGTCGGCGTCGACCACCTGAAGAAGGCGGCCGAAGCGGTAGCCATGCTCGACGCCACCTACGCCGCCGACTGCGCCCCCTACCTCGATCCGAGGGTATTCGCCGAACTCGTCGACGTCGCGCCACCGGAACCGGCGATGCGCATCCTCAACGAGATCCTTCGCCGCGGTGACTATGTGACCGCGGCGGGATTCCTGGCCGCGGCAACCCCGCCGATGGTCTCGGCAGTGGAGGAGCTGGTAGACGACGACGCCGGGCTCATCTTCACCGCCGCCTTCGCGTACTCCGCGGACACCCTCAGCGCGATCGTGCGCCAACTGCTCGCCGGGCCGCGACAGCGGGTACCGCGGATGATGCAGACGGTCCTGGCCGGTCCGCCCGCGCTGCAGCACGCGATGCTTGCGGTGTTCTGCCGATGGGAGCGCGACGTGGTCGAGAACGTCGGCGACATCTTCTTCGGACACGGGCCGGCACCCGCGGTCGGCAGGTTCGTCCTCACCGCGCTTTCGGGGCGGGCCGTGCCGGAGCTGCTGACGGTGTTCGGACGGCTCACCCCGTTCGCGCACTGGGCATTAGCCGGGAACCCGGTATTCGCCGACCCGGATGTGCTGGCCACGTTGGTCCGGGCGCTGGACCGGCGCCACGACCCGGACAGCTGGCGCGGCCTGTTCGCGCTGTCCACCCGGCTGAACGAGCCCTCGCGGCGCTACCTCGCGGGGTTGCTGGCCGGGTTGTCCGAGGAGACGGTGGCGTCGCTGCCCGCCAGCGCCACTGATGCACGCTGCTGGCCGGCACTGCTGCAATTGATCGCCGAATCCTCCACCGATCAGCAGGACCGAATCGGCGCGATCTGGGCAACGCTGCCGCCCGAACGCCGCGGCGGATTGCACCGGCATATTCACGAGCATCGGTACGACACCCGGTTGGCGCGCATCACCGAGGTCCTCGCCCCGGTCTCGCTCGAAGAGGTCTTCTACCGCCGTCGGCGCAAGGTTCGCGACCGCGGCTGGTGAACCGGCCGGGGATCTGCCGGGGCGTCCTGGCCGGTTTCCGGGGCGGTGTGTTATAGGTTCTTCGCATGAAACCGATATCCATGGTTGTCGGTGGGATTCTCGCGGCGGGTATCGCCGCAAGTGCGCTCGGAGCGGGCGGCGCGGTCGCTGCACCGGCGAATGATCTATCGCCGAATTCGACGCCGGAAGCGGGGGTTTCGCTCCGTGGCACGGACTGGGCGCTGTATCGGATCGAGCCCGTCGGTGGGGCGGTTCGTGAGATCGCGGCGAGGACGATATTGCGGATTGATCCCGAGGGTGCCGCTGCGGCGAGCGGGTTCCATCTCGATGGTGAATGGGATGAGGGAACTGCGATCGTCTCGATAGGACAGGTTGCCGCACAACAGATTTTGCTCTTCTCGAACCGAAGGTGGGAGTGGGCGGACCGTGGGCCGAACGACGCGGCGGCGCCCTACCAGGACCATTCCGAGCTGTGGGCGTTGATGCAAGGCGCGGCCCGTGCCGATATCGATCGGGACGTGCTGACGTTGACCGATCTGGACACCGGCGCGGTGCTTCGATTCCGTGGCACGCGGTAATCGACGAACCGATCCGAGCGGACCGGGGAAAGCGAGATATCTGACGTGTCATCGACAGTGTTGCGTCAACCTCGGGGCGCACCAAGGCGCGGAAGGGAACGCGTGTTCGGTAAATGACCCCTGTTGTCCCCATCACACCGGAGATCTGCTATCTATAGTTGCTGATCTCGATGCTGTATCCGATTGTCTCGATGTGTGAACTTCCCCAGTTGACGGAAGGATCGATCGTGCGGAGCCGAGTACTCAAGTTCGCTGCGGCATTGACCGGACCCCTGATGGTGGCCGGAGGTGGGGTGATCGCGGCCCCGGCCGTCTCCGCCGATCCCACGCCTGCGGTCGCCGCTGATTTCTATGTGCCGCCCGCGCCGCTGCCGGGTGGCGCGGGCGCGATCGTCCGGGCCGAACACTCGAATCTCGCACTGTCGGTCCCGGGCGGGGGTGGCCCGATCCCGGCGAACGCGACGCGGATCATGCATGTGAGCTCGGATACCCACGGCAATCCTGCTGCCGCGGTGGCCACCTATCTGGAACCGTCCCTGCCGTGGACCGGGCCTGGGGAGCGCCCACTGATCGCCTACGCCGGCGGGTCGAAGGGGCAGGGCGATCAATGTGCGCCGTCGAAGGGCCTATCGAATCTCGTCCAGTTCCAACCACCTTTCGACGCGAGCGTCGAGTACGACGTGCTCGCCATCTATTCGCTGCTCGGACGGGGGATGGCGGTCGTCGTCACCGACTACCTCGGTTTGGGCACCCCGGCGGTGCACGACTTCCTCAACCGGAAGTCCCAGGCCCACGCGCTGCTGGACGCCGCACGTGCGGCGGTGCATCTGCCTGGAACGAGCCTGCACGGCGGCTCGCCGGTCGTGCTCTACGGGTACTCGCAAGGTGGCATGGCATCGGCCGCTGCGGCCGAGTTGCAGCCCAGCTATGCCCCCGAACTGAATGTGAAGGGCGCCTATGTCGGTGGCGCGGTGGTCGATGACGTGTCCGTGATCGCGCACAACGATGGGCGGCCGTCCTTCGCCCCCGCGTTCGCCTGGATTCTCAACGGTATCGCCGCCGATTATCCCGACACTCGGCCGGTGCTCGATGCGGAACTGAACGAGACCGGTAAGTCGATTCTGCGGGATTCGTCGGTCAAATGCGCCGTCGCCTTCGGTATCGCCCAGAATCACCCGCACACGTCCCAATGGACGACGAGTGGGCAACCGCTCACCGCGGTGATCGATCGGTCGCCGGCACTCAAAGCGGCGTTCGCCGAACAGCGCGTCGGCGGGCTGAGCCCGTCGGTACCGGTGCGAATTTCGCAGGCACGCAACGACGACGGCGCGCCATTCGGGCCGGTTCGCGCCACGGCGGCCGACTGGTGCGGTAGAGGGGCCATCGTGGAGCTGAACGCCGATCCCGCGACGTCGCCGCTGTCAGGGATCGCCGGAACCCATGTGCTGTCGTTCTTTCCGGCCTTGACCTCCTCGCACCAGTGGGTCATCGACCGGCTGGCGGGTGTCCCCGCCCCGAACAACTGCGGGAGCCTACCCTGACGCCTGGCCCGAGCTCGGGGAGCTGTTGCTGATAGCCATGTTCACGATGGGTAAGTCGTTTGTCTCCTGCTAGAAGAATTTTCACGAACACACGGTCGAGTGACCCGAAGCGATATCTGTGGCTACTCGGTTTGATCGCGCCAGGGTGCGCCGTGCTTCCGGTCGCGCTCGTGACGCTGACCGGCCTCAGGGTGTTCTGGTGGCTCGGTCCGATCATCGTGCTGGTGGTGATCCCGCTGCTGGATGTGGTGGTGGGAGACGACGGCAGTAATCCGCGCGAGGACGATTACGAAACGCTGTCGAACGATCGCTACTACCGATGGTGCACCTACCTGTTCCTGCCCATCCAGTTCTGTGGGCTGTTCATCGCCGGATATCTGTGGTCCGACAGCGGGCTCGGTATCGTCGACAAGCTGGGTCTTGCCTGCACATTGGGTTTGGTGTCCGGTATCGGGATCAATGCCGCCCACGAACTCGGCCATCGGGCCGAGCATCTCGAGCGGTGGCTGGCCAAAATCGCACTGGCCCAATCCGGATACGGGCATTTCTTCGTCGAACACAACCGTGGCCACCACGTCCGTGTCGCGACCCCGCAGGATCCGGCCAGCTCGAGATTCGGTGAATCGCTGTGGGAGTTTCTGCCGCGCAGCATGATCGGCGGATTTCGTTCGGCGGTCACCTTGGAAGGTGAGCGGCGGTCGCGCAAGGGGCAACGCTGGTTCGGTCCGGGCAATCATCTTGTGCAGGCCTGGCTGATGAGCCTCGTCCTGTTCGCCACGTCGGTCCTACTTTTCGGTCCACAGATCATTCCGTTTCTGATGCTTCAGGCGGTGATCGGAGCCGGATTGCTGGAAACAGTGAACTACATCGAGCATTATGGATTGCTCCGGGCGCGCCGCGAGGACGGCCGCTATGTCCGATGCTCGCCTCGCGACAGCTGGAACAGCGACCGTCTGGTCACCAATATCTTCCTGTTCCATCTACAACGCCACAGCGACCATCACGCGAATCCGGGACGCAGGTATCAAACGTTGCGCAGCTCGGATCTGGCGCCGCAATTACCCGCCGGATACGCGAGCATGATCCTGCTGGCGGCGGTGCCGCCCGTGTGGCGGGCGGTGATGGATCGGCGGGTGCTGGCGCACTACGGCGGTGACCTCCGCCTCGTCAATACGAAACATCCGGTCGGCCCGGCCCACACCGCCACGCCGGCGCTCAATCCGGTCTGCCGGCCCGAGGGGCAGCGCCTGATCCGCGGTCTGCGCAGAACCTATGGCCTCACCGCAGGTCCCGGGCGCGATGCGAAACGGCACCGCACCAACTCCCGGGAAGTCCGAAGTAGGCCTTGAATCGAGGTCTGGGCGGAAGCGGCCCACGGTCGGTCGGCAAAGGTCTGGATCTCGCAGGCCCGGCATTCATGGGGTGAACCATCGCTGGATCCGGGTCGTGGCGAACTCGGCCTTTTCGTGGGCAAATTCAGCGGAGGGTTGCTGGAACGGCGCGATCGGGGTAGCCCCGGAAAGGAAGTCGGCGTCGACTCTACCGACCAGGCCGTCCCCGAATTCGATGTAGCAGGCGCCTTGTCCGAGATACTTTCCGGGCGTCTGTGTTTCGTGCAAGGTCGCGGCAATGTGGGCTGCGACCGTGCGGGCGGCGTCCTCGGCGAATACTCCGGCCCGCGGAACCGGCGCGTCCGCGCAGTCTCCGATGGCGTAGACGCCCGGATACGGGGTGGCCAGCGTCCGTGGGTCGACATGGATCCAACCGTCGATGCCGCCGACGGTCAGCCCGGATGCTTCGACCACAGGCGGGACACAGTGGGTGGGGATGCCGATGAACAGGTCGTAACGGAGGTCACCGGTGCGGGTAGCTGCGACATGGTTGTCCGGGTCCAGCGCGTGGACGCGTCGGTTCGGCGAGTAGTCGATTCCACGGCGGCTGAGCGCTTCGACGAGTGCGGCAGAGGTGTCCGCGGAGACCGGGATCGGCGAGTCCATGGGAGTTATCACCTGAATGTGGGTGCGGTCGCGGATTCCACGCCGTGTCAATTGCTCATGCAGAAGCATCGCGCCCTCGTAGGGTGCGGGTGGGCATTTGAATGGCACACTCAAGACCGCGATCAACACGGTTCCGCCGTCAAAGGTGGCCAGGCGATCACGCAGTCGGCGAGCTCCTTGGATCGAGTAGTACTCATGGCCGTCCTCGACGAACCCCGGAGTGGCGGCCGGGTCGTAATCGGCGCCCAACCCGACAACGAGAAAGTCCGGGTCGTAGTGGGCGGTGTCGGTGACGACGTGACGGGTTCGCGGGTCGATCGACGTGACCTGTTCCTGCCGGAATTCCACGCCGGGACGAGTGAGATCGTCGTAGCTGATGCGGACGGAATCCGGCGCACGGTCACGAAACAGAATATCCAGTTTCGCAAAACCGAACGTGAACCCATCGTTGCGGTCGATGAGTATCACGCGGACCTCGCCGGGCAGTGACTCGGAGAGGGACGCCGCCAGTTCCAGTCCGCCGAATCCGGCCCCCAGAATGAGGACCGTCGGTGTTCGAAGTTTGTTGGCGGTGGACATCGCGCACTCCTTGATCTTCTGTCCATTGTGCGCGCCCAGATAGCCGGATGGAAGCTACGAACAGTGCTTCGGGTAGTCGGCTGCGGTGGCTAATTCCCGGGAAGTCCGAAGTCGGCCTTGAAACGAGGACCGGGTGGGAGCCCGCGCAGGACGGCACTCGTCCATGCGACCGCCGGCGGCCAGCCCGCGCCGGCGTTCACGATGTGTTCGGGCAGCGGCATGGTGTAGAAACGCAGGTCGGCGCCACGGTGCCAATAGTCGTTGACCACGGGGAGGACGGCGGCGGGTGGGATCAGTTCATCCCAGATTCCGTGCCACCAGAAGACCGGGGTGTCCGGGATATGTTTTCCGAGGCTCTGTGAAGTGAGTACCGCCTGGACTTCCGGGGACGTCTCGAGCGATTTCCCGGGGCGGAAGTAGTCGCTGATCGGCCGGTACATGCCGGTCAATGCGATCGTGTAGACGCAGCGGCTCTGGAATTCCCGCAGGATACGCTGACCGTCGTCGGTCAGCAGTTCCTCGGCGTCGAACGCGTCGGGAAACTCGCGGGACAGGGCGGCGAACCCGAGCCACATGGTGAAGTTGCTGATTCCGGTGAGCCCCGGCTGTTGCTCGACGGCATAGCGCGCCTGTGCTATCAGGTCGGCGGGCATGCCACCGACAGCAGTGCCCAGCAAACGCACATCGGGTGCATAGGTTTCGCGGAGTTCTGCCGCGCGCAGCGAGCCGGAGCCGCCACCGGAATAGCCGTACAGCGCAATTCCGGAATCGGTAAGGCCCAGTGTCGGTTCGCTTTTCATTGCACGGAGGCTGTCCAACACCATCTTGCCTTCATCGTAGGTGTTGAAGGTGTTGAACTTGCCGTCGAAGTCGGGCACGTTGATCGCGAAACCCTGTGCCAGCCAGAATTGCGCCAGCGCGGCCTCTTTCATCGTGCCGGTTTGCAAGGTATAGGACGGATTGCAGGCGGAGTCGGTGGAATCGATCGCCTCTTGGAACGAGATCACCGGGCGGGGGCTGCCGTGCCACGGAATACCGGGCGTGATGACCGAGGTGGCCGTCGCGATGGGGTTGTCGTGCACGTCGTTGGTGCGGTAGAGCAGCTGCCTGGTATCGACCGGGAAAGGGATACCGAGTAGTCGTGTCTGCACGGTGCGGGACCGGATGATCTCGCCGGGCGCGTAGTCCGCGAGGTTCGGCGGATCGTTGTACCAGGGGTCCTCGGCGGGTACCGGTATCGGCAGCGCGTCGTAGAGCTGCGGCTCAGTGGGCAGCGACGGCAACTGGTTCTGATCCGGCGGGAACGGAGGAAGCGGGTCCGCCGCGCCTGCCCCGGCCACGGCCGCCGAGACGCACAATGCCGCCAACGATACGGCGGTGAACCGGACCACCCTGGAAACCTCGAACATCCACCCTCGTTTCGACCAGCCGATCGCCGCTCCGCGATCACGCGTGATCAGTAGACAACGCGACCGGGCCCCTCCGATATCCGAAATACGACGAACTCGTGATCAGCAGATTGGTCACTTGCACAAATCAGCCGTTGCCCACTGTGCCGACCGGCCTGCGGGCGCCCGATCCGGTCTTTCCTCCTCGGCTGCGGCCGGATTTCCCTACGCTCAGCTCATGCGCGCCGTCACATGTCATGAAACGCAGCTGGAGGTTGCCGAGGTCCCCGACCCGGTGCCCGGACCGGGACAGGTGCTGCTGGATGTCGAGCGGTGCGGAATCTGCGGATCGGACCTGCATGCCCGGGTCCACGCCGATCAGACCGCCGACGATGTCGCGGCGGTCGGCTACCACGACTTCATGCGCAGCAGTCATACCGTGGTACTCGGCCACGAGTTCTGCGGCACGGTGGCCGGGTACGGGCCTGACTGTCGTAAGAAATGGCCGCTCGGCACCCGAGTGGTGTCGTTGCCGATCATCCGGCGTGACGGCGAGATCCAGCTGACCGGGCTCTCGGCGAAAGCGCCCGGTGGTTACGCACAGCAGGTGCTGGCGACCGAGTCGATGTCGATGCGCGTGCCCGCCGGGCTAGAGGCCGATGCCGCTGTGCTCACCGAGCCACTGGCGGTCGCCCTGCACGCAGTGCGACGGGGCGAGGTCGGCCCGAAGGATACCGCGGTGGTGATCGGCTGCGGCCCGATCGGACTGGGGGTGATCGCGATGCTGAAGGCGACCGGCGTGCGCACCGTGATCGCCAGCGACTTCTCGGCAGGGCGCCGTGCGCTCGCGCAGGCCTGCGGCGCCGACCTCGTGGTCGACCCCGCCACCGACTCGCCCTGGTCCTCGTTCGCACAGAGCAAGCGCTATCTCACTGAGTCGATCGGTCTGGCCGATCGCGGAATCACCGCGATGGACAAGCTGCGCCGGGTGCCGTATCTGCCGTGGTGGCACGTGCTACGCGCAGCGGACAAGCTCGGTGCGACCCCGCGCGGGCCGGTCGTCTTCGAGTGCGTCGGTGTGCCGGGCATGATCGAGCAGATCGTCACCGCGGCTCCGCTGCTGACCCGCGTCGTCGTGGTCGGCGTATGCATGGCGCCGGACACGTTCCGTCCATCGGTGGCGATCAACAAGGAGGTGGACCTGCGGTTCGTCTTCGGCTACGACCCCGCCGAGTTCCGGCAGACCCTGCACTGGATCGCCGAGGGCAAGATCAATGTCGCGCCGTTCGTCACCGGCACGGTGGGGCTCGAGGGTGTGGCCAACGCCTTCGACGCTCTCGGCGATCCCGAACGACACGCGAAGATCCTCATCGACCCATCGAGCGGCCGCACCCAGCCGTGAGCGATCGAAGCTGAGCCGAGCCGGGTTGCGTTCGTTTGGGGCCGCCGATCAGGATCCTGTTTCCGGCAATGGTCGTGACAGAAGGTCCTTCGCGGCTGGTTCGGAAAATTCGGGGCGATGGCCGGTGACCACCGCGGCAATCTGTGCGCGGAAGGTGGTGGGGGAGAAGGTCATCGCATGGGATCTGATCGCGGACGGGTCGTAACGTGCCGGGTCGAAATCGCGCATGGCCTCGGCCAGTCGGTCGACGACGGTGGGATCCGGGCCGAAATCCAGATGTTCGCCGGTGATTCCGGGCAGGACGGTGTCGAGGGCGCCACCCGCACCCACAGCGAGGACGGGGGTGCCGCAGGCCATTGCTTCCACGGGGACGATGCCGAAGTCTTCGACACCGGGCATGACGAGTGCCCGGCAGCGGCGGTACATGTCGAGGAGAACGTCGTCGGGTGCGGCGCCGAGGAATGTGGTCTCGGGGCCTGCGATGGTTTCGAGGTGGTGGCGCGCGCGGCCGTCGCCGAGGATGACGAGCCGACAGCCGGCATTCTGGGCGGCGCGGATGGCGAGGTCGGGGCGTTTGTAGGGAACCAGCCGGCCTGCGAAGAGAAAGAAGTCCTCGCGGGGGATGTCGGTGGCAGGGGAGAAACGGTCGAGCCGGACGGGTGGGTTGATGACCGTGACGGGCAGGCCCCACCAGTCTCGGATGCGGTCGCCCACGGCGCGCGAATTGGCGATGACCCGGGTCAGGCGCGGCGCGGCCCGCGTCTCCGCACGCCTGGCCAGCCTGCCGAGGGCGGCCAAGGCCACTTGGCCTACGCGGCCGCCCGCTTCCTGGGCGCGGAAGGTGCGGTCCCATGCCCAGCGAGCGGGGCTGTGCACGTAGGCGATCACGGGGGCGTCGGTCGCGAAGACCACTTGGGTGGCGAAGGCGTGATGGCTGACCAGCACTGCATCGTAGGCGTCGTGCAGTGGCAGTGTGCGCAGTACCCGGGGAACGAGAGGGAGCAGCGGCGCATGTGTTCGGCAGCCGGTCGCGGCGTAGACGCGGTCGAGCCAGGTGCCATGAATGGGACTGCGCGTGAGGTCATCCTCGGTGCTGTTACCGGCTTCGTGCGCGTGGTCCATGGCGGCACGACACACGGCTCGGGCGCCGTCGGGGGTGACGATGGGCGCGTACACCTGCGCGTCCGGCCATGTCTTCATGAACTCCGCGACCACTGCTTCGGACCCGCCGTATTCGGTGAATCGCTCGTGCACGATGGCGATTCTGGGATCGGTCATCATCATCACCCACCTATCTGGATTGAGCTGGGGGGCGTCGGATCCGGGCAACGCCGGATCCGGACTACACGGGAGGGCGCGGGATTCCGGCGCCCGCCCGATCAATGGACGGTGCGACCCGGCGAGGTGCCGCGCGACTGCGCAGGGCTGGTGCGACGGGACGACCTTCGAGCAGCCCCGCCACGCTGCCCTGCTCCAATGCCTTCCGGTACACCACCGCCGCGTGCATACACGCCTCGACCGTCTCGTCTACCGCGGCACCATCGTGTGCGGCGGAGACGACCAGCGATTGCCCGAGCACGCCGCGCCGCAGTAACTCCTGGAGAAACAGGGTGCGAAAGGCCTGCGATGGTGTGCCGTCCGGATCGGCGGTCTGGTAGATCAGGCACGACGGCCGTCCGAGGACTCGGAGATGGTCGGCAATGCCGAGGTCGGCGGCGACGGCGTTCACCGCCGCGGCCAGGCGCCGACCCGCGCGCTCCATCCGCCCGACCGGATCGGTGGTCGCATACGCACGCACCACGGCCCGGAAAGCCGCCAGCGAACCGGATTCGGGGCCGTGTGTGGTGGACAGCAGGAACACCCGGCTGCGGTCGGTGCGCAACCCGCCGAGTTCCATGAACTCCCGCTTGCCCGCAAGCGCTGAGATCGGGAAACCATTACCCATCGCCTTGCCCCAGCACGACAAGTCGGGGTGCACGCCGTAGATCTCTTGTGCGCCGCCCGCCGCCCACCGGAACCCGGTGATCATCTCGTCGAAGACGAGCAGCGTGCCGTACCGATCGCACAGTGCACGCACACCTTCCAGATATCCGGGGTCCGGTTCGGCGAGCGCCGTCGCCGCCTCCATCACCACGCAGGCGACCGGCTCTCCGGCGAGTACCTCGGCCAGCGAGCCGAGATCGTTGTAGCGGAAGCGCACCGTGGTCCGGGAGCCGGGAACACCGCTGTCCATCGCGGTGGTACCGATGAACCAGTCGTCGACGGAGAAGAAGGGCTGATCACACACCGCGACGATCTCGCGGCCGGTCGCTCCGCGCGCCAACCGCACGGCGGCCGTGGTGGTGTCGGAGCCGTTCTTGGCGAATTTCACCATGTCGGCGCCGGGCACCAGGGTCAGAAAGTCCTCGGCCGCACGCAGTTCCAGTTCGGTGGGCCTGGTGAAGTTCACCCCGTCCGCGATGGTGCGGCAGACGGCCTCGACCACCGGGCGGTAACCGTGTCCGAGGGTCACCGAGCGCAAACCCATACCGTATTCGATGTATTCGTTGCCGTCGCAATCCCATACGCGACATCCGTTGCCGCGCACCAGGACCGGCGCCATATGCTCGGGATACTGGTCCGGGCCGCGGGCATAGGTGTGTGCACCCCCCGGTACCAGGTCGTGCAGTCGCGCCTGCGCGGCGTTACTGCGGGTGAACTCGCGCATCGGCTACCTCCCGTTCAACGGTGATCGCCCACAGGGCATGGTCGGCACGGGTGCCACGTTGGCCGAGGTAGTCGCGCATGGTTCCCTCCTTCACCAATCCGGATCGGGTTGCGGCGAGGGCGGATTCGGTGTCGTCATCCTCGATGGCCATGGCGATTCGATACAGCCCGAGCTGCTCGAATCCGTATTCCAGCAGCCGCTGGGTGACGGTGATCCCCAGTCCGTCCTCGGCGTAGGCCGGGTCGATCCAGATGTGCATCCACGCGTTGCGGTCGAACATGTCCAGGCCGAACAACTTGGCCTCGCCCGCGTAGGACCCGTCTGCCACGATGGCGAAGACGATGCCATGGGTGGATCGCAGACCGGTTCTGCTGCGCCATAGCTCATGTGCCCAGCGAAGGCACAGCGATGCAGGCGGAATCGACGCGGCGGTGCGCGAGCGCATCCGCTCGTACCGTCGCCAGGCCGCGCCGTCGGACCATCGCAGGTTGCGGACCGTCACGCCCGGACGCACCGATAGCGACACTGTGCCCGGGTTACGCACGGGGTCGAACCGATGCCATATCCGACCGAGCCCATACCGCGCCGCAACGGCGAAGATCGTGATCGCCTCGGGGCTTTCGCCGGAGGGTGGAACTACAGTGGTGAGCACCCGCCGGGTCGGATGCCGGGCCTGCGCGCGCTGGATCCATTCTCCGGTGAAGCCCTGCGGCGGCACTTCCGCCTTGGTCAGTGCCCACAATTCGTGGTCGGAACGCGCGCCGCCGACGTCGAAATACCGCGCCATGCGCGCCTCCCGGACGAATCCGAGATCGGCGGCGCCGCGGCTAGCGGCGACATTGTCCGGCGCGACGGGCGCCACGATGCGCTCCAGCCCGATCCGGTCGAAGCCGAAATCGAGCACCAGCGAGGCGGCGACTCCACCGAACCCGTGCCGCGCCAGGGTCGCGTCCATCCAGATGCTCAGTTCGGCACTGCGGGTGCGTCGATCGACCGACACCAGATCGCACTGACCGGCGAGCCTGCCATCGATCTCGATGACGCAGGCGAGGCGGCGCCCGGTGCGCGCTTCGGTGCGCGCGGTGACGAGCTCGCGGACCCACTGCGCATCGGAGTGTCGCGCGGCCCAGTCCAGTTCGCTGGTGTACCAGAACGGTTCGATGAGGCGGCGATCGCGCAGCCGGATCCGGCGCCACTCGGCCGCATCGCCCATTCGTGGTGGTCGCAATAGAACTGCCGCACCGAACAGTCGCACCGGGCCCAATTCGATCGCGGACAGGTCGCCGCCCGGGTGGCGGTTCATGCGCGTGGTCGCTGTGAACCCAGCGATGCGGTCTGCACGGCGCCGTCGGTTCCCACCGACAGCCTCCAATAGGTGCCCCGTTCGTCTTTCAATACGACCCCACCGTCTGTCCGCTCGGACAGCCACGCACCGCTGGGCAGTACCGCGGCGAGCACTTCGTCCTGCGGATTCCTGGCCTGGAAGAAGTCGGCATCGTCGCCGCCCGCTTGTGCGACCACGGTCGTGGCGAACCGCGCGCCCGTCATCTGCCCACGGCCGATCACGTGCCAGCCGTCGGGGAAACTCCCCGGGTCGATGTCCTCGCGGCTGCCCGAGATCAGGTTCACCGCAGTGCCTTCAGGGCAACCGTCGTCGTCGATCCGCAGCTCGATCGGCGGCGTGTCGAGGTCGGCATTGAACTGTACGTTCGCCAGATAGGGCTGACGGCAGGACACGAGGTCGAGGCAGACGCTGCGCGCGGCCACCTTGCAGTTGACCATCCCGAACTGCGCGGGTCCGCCGCTGCGGGCGGCGCCGATCGACAGCGCGGTATCGGCACCTTCGAACCAGACGTTGGTGAACCACCAGTCGTTGGCGGCGCCGTCGACGACCACGTGCCGATCGGCGGTCCGCGGGTCCTGGTCGGCGACGAATTCGACGTTGGCCAAGGCCAATCCGGCATTGTGGTCACCGCCGGTGCCGAGCACCCCGATGCGATTGTCCGCGAACTTCGAGGCGGTCACGTAGTTCTGGATACACGAGGTGACCAGGCCGTAGCCGAAGTTGTTGATATCGCAGTCGATGAACGTCGTGCCGCCGGTGTTACGGTCGAGGACGACACCGCGCTGCTCGGTGTAGCGGGGATGATTCTCGCTCTGATGGTTGCCGCGCAGCAGTACCGACTCGAACGAGCACCGGAAGCATTCGGAGAGCGCGACCGCGGTCGAGCGAGGGCCGGTGACGAAGAACCCCATGCGCGCGAACCGCACGCGCTGTCGCCTTGTCAAGGCGATGAGGGTGCCATCGCCTTCGTAGACGATGGTGGTGGCATCGCCGCCGTCGCCGAGGACCGCGGTGTAGTCGGGTAGCTCCGGCCATGAGGTGACCAGATAATGCCCGGCGGGTAGATACAGCACCAGGGGCTCGTCGCCGACCGCGGCGGCTCTGGCCAGCGCCTCGGTATCGTCGGCGTGCCCGTCGCCGACCGCGCCGAAGTCAAGGACATTGCGTGCCGCGGGAGCGTCGGTGACCCGAGGTGATCGCGGTGTCGGTTCCGACGGCGCCGCACACGATGCCAGGGCGCCGGCCGCACCGAGCGACACCGCGAGGACCTGTCGGCGCGGTACCGCGTCATCGGTCATGCGAGCGCCTCCTCCACAGCGACGGCGCCGGTGTGGCCGCAGCGGAGAACACTACGACGCCGTCGAGCCCCGCGCCGCCGTTCCCGAGTGTGGCCAGCGCGCCGCGCACCTGTGTGGACGTTGTGTTTCTCAGCTCGATCACGCCGACCGTCGCCTCGGCGCGCCGGGTGAGCGCGATGGCGTCGGCGGCCTCGGCCACGGGCGCGGCGTCCAGGACGATGTGATCGTAATCGGCGCTGAGCTTGGCCATGATCTCGGCGAACCGCTCGGAGGCGAGCAGATCCGGGGTGCGCGAATCGGCCTCCCCGAGTGGAAGAAGATCGAACTGGGACTCCGGCCACGGCACCAGCGAGTCCGCCGGCGAGCCGCGGTGTCGCAGCAGTTCGGCCAGACCGGGCCGGGAGCCCGGCGGAAGCCGCGTCGAGCTGCCTCGTCCGGTGGTGTCGGCGTCCAGCAGCACGACCGAGCGTCCGGCATCGGCGAACGCACGCGCGAGGCCGATCGCCACGTCGGGGCATGAGCGTGGCGACAGACTCGCCAGGACCATCGTTTTCGGATCACCGTCGGCCCTGGCAAGGCGCGTCCGCACGCGCCGGAGCTCGCCAGGTGCGCCCGGTTTGCCGTCGTCGACGATGCCGAGAATCGGCACCGGAACCACGGCCTCGACATCGGCGGAGCTACGCAGCCGCCGGTCGAGGCGGTCGCGCAGGAACGCGGCGGCACAACCGAGCACCAGTCCGCCGAGTAGTCCGAGCCCGAGCAGCCGGGTCTGCTGAGGCCCCGACGGACCCGCGGGCAGTTGCGCCTTGTCGACGACCTCCGCACGCGCCGCAGGTGCGGCGTCGCGTTGGATCGTCTCCAACTCGCCGACGAGGCGGCGGAACTGGGACACCACCTGGTCAGCGAGCACGCGAGCCCCTTCTGCGCTGGAATCGCTGACGGTGATGAAGATGAGCGTGGTGGCGGGCGGCGCGTCGACGGAGATCTTGTTGCGCACCTCGTCGGCCGACATCGTCAGTCCCAGGTGATCTTTCACCCTCTGGGCAACGGTGACGCTGTCGGCGAGGTCGACATATGAGCGCACCCGCTGCTGGGCCGCCAGTCCGCCCTGGTAGGAATCGTTGACCGAGGTGCCGGTGGCCATGGAGACATACACGCTGCTCGTCGCCGTGTAGGTGACGGGTATGGACTTCGCGTAGGCGAATGACGCGGCCAGGCACAGCGCCGTCACGCCGAGCACGATCGGCCACTGCCGTCGCACGATATGCAAGAAATTGTTCAAAGCCATTGTGGTGCCCTCGTTTTTCCTGTGGCGGGACGTCGGTTCGGTGCCGACAGACTCCCGGTCCTTCGCCGGTATTCCCCGACCGCCAGGTAGATCAGCGCGACGAGCACTGCCGCTTGCAGATACTTGCCGAGCATCTCGACGCTGCCGAGCATGCCGCGCTCGTAGGCGACCGGAACCTCGATCACCGCCAGCGCGAGTACGACCGCGACGAGGTTGCGCGAGTAGATCGCCCGAGCCCACAGCACCACCAGCACGAAGGTCCATGTCACTGCGAGCGCCACCCCGGCATATCCGCCGAGGACATAGCCCTCGTTGACATTTCCCTCCGCGAGCGATACCTGAACCGTCGTCATGTCGAGCGAGGAGCCGCGCACGTCCTCGGCCCAGGCCGCACCCGCGCGGAACTTCTCCGTGCCGAGCAGCTGCGCGGGCACCAGGCTTTGCAGCATGTGCACGACCACCTCGTCGGGGGAGAGCCAGGAACTCGGTCCCGCGTAGTAGGCGTCGGTGGCGCCCTCGAGGAGATCGAAGCGGCGCAGCAAACTCAGGAACGGACGCACCGGCGCCGGGTAGACGGAAGCGGTGACGGCAGATTCGGATTCGGCGTCCGCGGTTGCCTTCAATGCCTGGAGCCTGCTGAACGCGGCCAGGCCGAGGGCCGAGAGCGCGCATACGGCGAGCACCTTGCGCCGTGACCAGCCGGTCAGTGCGAACCGTACGGCTACGGCGAGTGCGGCGCCGATGATCGGGGTCTTCGACTGGACCTGAATCGTCCAGAGCAGTTCCCCGAGCATCAGCAAACCGATGACCAGAAACGTGGTGCGGGCGTGTTTCGGCCGCAGGAAGACGATGAGTCCGACGGTGCCGAGGGTGGCGAGCAGTGTGACGAGGTTGATGATCGGGTTCGGGCTCTCCAGTTCCCCCGCGCGTCCGGTGCCCCCGGTGGCGACCGCGGCGAGACGGCCGAAGGTGCCGAATACGTAGAGCGCCCACAGGGTCGGGACAAGATTGGGATCCCGCGCGAAGAACGGTGTCGGCGGTGTGGTGGCGGGCCGATTACGTGCCCAGATCGCATAGCAGACGACCAGCGCGGCGTAGAGGCACAGACCGAACACCACATGCCGCAGCACCGCGGCGATGCCGTCGTCGTAGCCGAACTCGGCCAGCCGCGGATCGGGGATATTGTCGCCGAAGTGTGGCTGTGGATGGGTCAGCAGCAGCACCGTCGGGCGCGCGACATAGGACAGCGCCCAGTGTGCGGCCTGGACGATCAGGACGACGCGGATAACTCCGCGCAGATAGCAGGCCGCGACGACAATCGCCGCCAGCGCGCCCGCGGCGATGAGCACTTCCGTTGCCGCTTCGGTCATCTCGGTGTGCCTTCGTGCTCGCGCACAATCTCAGCCCAGTACATCGACGATTTCCCTCGCGCGATCGACGTAACGGTGCCTGCCTGCAACGATGCGGCGGTGCCCGGCCGCGGCGATCTTCGCCATGCGGTCGGGTTCGCTTTCGCAGCGATCCAGAATGTCGCACAGCTCGGCGCGGCCGGAGAACAGGAAGCATTCGGTGCCCTCGTCGAGCAGTTCGCTGTGTTCGGCGCTGCGTTCGCCGACGAACAAGCCACCCGCCGCTGGCACCTCGAAGGTGCGACACGTGTGAGTGTCGCGGTTGGCGGAATTGAGCAGCACGAGATTCGCGGTAACGGCGGCGACAGCGTGGGAGAAGTCCTCGCCATACGCTGGTCCGCTCACGGCGGCGCCGGTCAGCCACAGCGCGGGCACCCGCCGCCAGCCCGGTCCGCGGAGCTGGAAATCGCTGCCGTGCTCGCGGGCCAGCGTCAGCAGCAGATCATGTCGGTCGGGCCGGCGCGCGCCGATGAATCCGACCAGGAATCGGCGGGATCCGCGGTGTGCGCACGGATGGTGCCAGGCGGGATCGTAGGCGCTGCGGACGAAGCGCACCCGGCGCGCGCCGCGCTCACAGAGTTCACCCACGTTGTGTCGCTTGGTCGTCACGATCAGGTCCCAGTCTCGTTCGTAGGCGAGGTAGTCGGCGCTGACGTTGTCCGGGTTGGCGACGTCGTCGGGGCTGTAGTGGATGTGCACGGCTGCGGGCGTGCCGAGTAGTCGCTGTTGGTCGAGGTGGATGGCCTTGAACGCGAAGACAACCTGTGGGTCGAACTCCGCAGCGGCCCGATCGATCGCGCGGTGCACGGCGGCGATCCGGCGCGGGGATCGACGGTCGGACACCTTGGCGTGCCACCACGATGGCGACAGCCGTGCAGGCAGAGTCACAGCGGTGCTATCGACCACGATCACGTCGTGCCCGGCCTGCCGGAACCCTTCGGCGAGCGAGCGGGCATTGCTGCCCACCCAATCGTCGCCGATGAACAAGATCCTCACAGCGACTCCCCCTTCGTGACCAGGGCAGGGGCGGGCACCGTCGGACTGCGCGCGGCATCGCGATCGCGGATCACGAGCCAGCGCATACGGACCAGACACCACAGCGCAACGGCGAATTCCGCGGCGAGAGTGCCGAAGACGAGCGTCCACACCGAACGGGTCTGGATCGCGACGCCGAGCGCCACCGCCGCCACACAGGTGCCTATGACGGCGCCGACCAGTACCCCGACCGTGTCCTGCCGCACCGGAAGCACCGCCGTGGTCACGAAGGAAGTAACGGTGGTGGCGGGCAGGATGAACACCTCGACGCGCAACAGCGCGACCGCGCCGGTGAAATCGCCGCCGAAGACCACGTGGATGAGAAACGGGGCGAGCAGCCAGACACCCGTGGCCGCGAGCATCGCGGCCGAGACACAGGCGAGCAGTGACAGCACCGAACTGCGCCAGAACGAGTCGTGCGTGCTGTGGCGCGCCAACCGGGGTAGCAGCGCGAAACCGATAGGATCGAGCATGGATTGGATGGCGCGCACCAGCCGGTCGCCCGCCGAGAACAGGCCGAGCGAGACGGCGTCGAGCACCGCTGCGTAGATCGCGGCCGAGCCCTGCCCGTAGCTGGTCGCCAGCGCGCGGGAGGTGAGGATCGGGCCGCCGGTGCGCAGGACCGCCCGCACGTTCCGCGGGCGGGCTGGCGGCCCGAAGGTCCGCACCGAATCCCACCAGGTGAGGACGACTGTCAGCACGGAGGACGCCAATAGGCACAGCAGCACCGCGGAGGCGCTGGGGAAACGGGGGAGCACGAGGATCAGGAGCACCAGATAGCCGATGCGGCCGGCGCCCTGATACACAACCGATGTTCCGAACCTGCCCTGGCCGATCAGCAGCCAGTCTTCCGAGATGGACCAGAAACCGCCGGTGAACAAGCCGAGCAGGATCATGTACACCGGGGCAGGCACCTCGAGCGCCGTGCCCGCTGCCAGCGCGGTGGCCAGTACCCCGAGCGTCGTCGCGCGGATCGCGAGATAGGCCCCGCGCAGTTCGTCCAGATCGGCCCGCGTCGTTCGACTGTCGTGCACGCGCGCCGCGAGGAAGGCCGTGATTCCCAGGTCGACCAGCAGGCTGCCGATGAAGTACGAGGACAGCCCGATGGCCAGCAGCCCGACACCGTGCGCGCCGAGAACCCGCGCGATCAGCGGCAGTGTCACGATCGTGATGACGTACTGCCCGTACTTGCCGAAGCTGACGTAGCCGATGTCGCGCAAGATCGCGCCGAGCCCGTGCGAGACGGGCCGGGGGGCCACCGCGGTCTCCGGGTCGTTCGTGCGGCTGCCGACCGCGGCCGGATCAGGCACGACGGTCTCGCTTCCCAGGGGCGGACGCGAGGAAATCGGCAACCACGCGGGCGGATTCGGCGATATCGAAGCCGCGCGCGCGCACCCGCGCGGCGGCGGCGAGCCGCACGCGCAGTGCGCGATCCTCGATCAGGGTGTTCAGCGCGTCGGTCAGTTGCCCGCGATCGCCGCCGTCGACGAGCAGGCCGTCGACCCCCGGTTCCACGATCTCGGCCGGACCGCCGGGCCGAGTGGCGATGACCGCGCAGCCTGCGCGCATGCCCTCGACCACCACCTGCCCGAACGGCTCGGCGAGCAACGTGCAGTGCACCAGGACATCGGAGCGGTAGAGATAGATATCGGGTTCGTCGACGTGCCCGGTGAAGGTGACCGGCAGGTCGAATTCAGTGGCGAGCCGTTCGAGTTCCGCGCGGAAAGCTTCCTCGCCGAAGAGCGCTCCGCCGACCAGGAATACCCGTCGCGGGCGAGTCTGCACGTCGGCGAGCGCGCGCAGGAAAAGCTCCTGCCCCTTCCACGGCGCGAGCCTGCCCACGACGGTGACGATCGTGTCCGCGGGTGGCCGCTGGTCCTCGCGGCGGCCCGGCGGGCGCGCTTCGAGGCCCGGGTAGGCGACCACTGCGGGCCGCCGCCAGGTGATCAGCGACCCGAGCGTGGAACGGCTGTTGGCGATGTACCCGCGGGCGACGAGCCAGCCGAACGCCCTGATCGCGGGAGCCAATGTGCGGCCGAAGTATTCGGCCGAGATCCGATCGTGCACCTGCCAGACCAGCGGAATGCGCGCGCGCCCCGCCGCGACCGCGCCCATGACGAGTGCTTTCGCGCTCTCGGCGACCACGACCGATGCCTCGAGCTCCCGCATCAAGCGGCCGAGGGTCCAGCCGAGGCGGATCAGCCGGGTGAGACCGGCAGCCAGGCGCGGCACGCTCGCGTTCGCGATCGTCAGCGTGGCGCTGTCGGTGTCGTTCGCGACGAGGTGGGTTTCGATGGCGCGTGCCTTGGTCTTGGCGACCATGGGCCCGTCGGCGGTGTACACCACGGCGGTCTCGAGGTGTTCGGGCAGCGCGGTGACGAGCCTCAGGGTGGCGAGTTCAGCGCCCGAGGGCGCGGCAGTGTGGGTGAGGAAGACCGCTTTCATCATGAGGCCAATGCTTGGTAGAGCTCGAGGTGCCGCTGCGCGACGGTGTCCCAGGCGAACGTTTCGGCGTGCGCCCGGCACTGTCGTGACGTCGGCCGGGCGCCGTCGAGGGCGGCGACGATACGAGCGGCGAGTGCGTCCGCGTCGCCGGAGGGCACGATCAAGGTGTCGTCCAGTGCGCGAACGGTTTCGGGCAGGCCACCGCAGTCGGTGACGATCGGTGGGCGTCCGGCGGCCAGAGATTCCAATGCGGCCAGCCCGAATCCCTCCAGCGTTCGCGACGGCACCACGCTGAGTTCGGCTACGCAATGTAATCGGGTCAGTCGTGCCTCACCGACCGGGCCGAGAAAGGAGATCGAGTTCGAGCCGCCGGCGAGTTCCCGCAGTTCCCGCTCGGCGGCACCGGTTCCGACGATGGCAAGCCGGGCGTTCGGGTGCACCGCGACCACCGTCGGCCATGCGCGCAGGAGTACATCGATCCCCATTCTGCGTTCGAGCCGCCGCACGCAGAGCACGATGCGGGTTTCCGCTGACTTATGGTCGGTTTTTGCCCCCGAATCGACAAGGGAGAAACGGCTGGTGTCGACGCCGGGTGGGATTACCTGAATTCGATTCTCGGAAATATGGTAATCGGCTATGAGTATGTCGCGGAACTGCTTTGATAGTACAACTAATGTATCGGCACCGGCATAGCGAATGCGTTCGACCAGGTACTTCGTGTAGACGGTGATCTTGTTTTCTCCGGCGGCCCTGCTTTCCGCTGACCATGGGCCGTGGAAATGCACAACGAGCGGCGAATGCCCGGATCGTCCGAATGCCGAGGGTCCGTACAGTCCGAAATGCCTGTCCAGTACGGCGTCGCGAGCGAGATCGGCCCTGTCGAGGAACGCGACGCGGGCGCGGCGCAGGGTGGATCCGCCCGTAGGTCCCCAGGTGCGAGCCCCGATCGGCGGTTCGCCGAACGCGGCTGCGGCCACTCCGACGTCGGGGCGGCGCGCAAGGGCGGAATACAGCTCGGTGAAGTATCGATTCAATCCGCCGGGCGCCGAGGAGAACCACTCGGAGCCGGTCATATATATCCGCAGCTCGCCCGTCACAGCAACCCCAGGTCTAGCGTGTACTACTTTCGGGTGTGCAACGTCGAACACCTCGCAGCGCGAGCATATCTGAATATCTCTTGTCTTGTGGGCAATTGTGCCGCAAATGATCCCGTCTTCGGCGATAATTCTCTGGAGGTACGGTCCGGTGATCGTGTGCCGCCGATTCTCGATGGATTAGCCCGGAGTCGCCATCCGTTACCAGAATGTGCTGTCGGATGCTGATGGAAGGAAGCCGGGCGTGGGGAAATCCGAAGTCGGGGCGGGCCGCGAGCGGTTTCGTGTTCTGATCGACAACGGCGAGTACTGGCTGCGCAACCGCGGCGACATCGCCATGATGGCGGTGACGGTGGAGCGGCTGCGTCAGCATTGGCCGCGGGCGCGTATCGGGATGTTGACCTGCCAGCCCGCCATTCTGCGCACCATGGTGCCCGCGGCCGAACCGATCGACGCGGCCCGGCCGTGGGGCCGCCGCGGCAGGCTACCGGGGTGGGTGGGCAGCGATCTCGTCGGGCCCGCGGCACTTCGCTGGCGCGCGGCGACAGAGGCGCCGAAGTCACAGTTGCGCGCTGTGCGTGCGGCAATGGTCCACGGGCAGCAGGTTCCGCCGCCGGCGCCAGGGAACGGTCCGGGCTCACCCATTCCCGCCGCGGCGGACTCGGCCTCGCTCGTGCTCGCACTCGGCGGCGGCTACATGACCGATGTCGATCTGTACCAGGCGCATCGGACGCTGGATCTACTCGAATACGCGCAACGCCGTGGGGTACCGACCGCGATGATCGGGCAGGGGCTCGGTCCGATGCAGGATCAGCGGCTGTTCGACCGGGCCGCGGCCGTGTTGCCACTGGTCGATTTCATCGCACTGCGGGAGAGCAGGCGCGGCCCTGACCTGCTCCGTCGGCTCGGCGTCGCGCAAGAACGGGTGATGATCACCGGCGACGACGCGGTGGAGTTCGGCTATCGGATGCGCCGAGCCGATGTCGGCACCGACATCGGACTGTGCCTGCGCGTGGCGGACTATGCGCGGATCGGCGACCGGGCACGCGAGATCCTCGGTGCCGTGGTCCGTGCGCGAGCCGCGGACCTCGGCGCGGGTATCACGCCACTGATCATTTCGGAATACGACGATGAAGACCGCCGGTGGACACTGCCGCTGCTGCGCGGCGCCACCCGGGTGCGCGCTCCGATCGGACGCGCGGGCACCGCACAGGCCGTGGCCGAGCAGGTCGGGCGCTGCCGCATCCTGGTGACCAGCGTGTACCACCTCGCGGTCTTCGCGCTGGCACAGGGAATTCCCGCGGTCTGCGTCACCGCATCGCAGTACTACGACGACAAGTTCTACGGGTTGGCCGATATGTTCGGCGCCGGGACCAGGATCGTGCACCTCGACGACGAGGCACTCGCTGAGACGCTGACCGAGGCGATCGATGAACTGTGGCAGTCCGCGGTGCCGTCACGGGTGCGGTTGCGGTGCCGGGCATCGGAACAGATCGAAGCAAGTCGCGCCGGTCTTCGACGAGTATTCGCGCTGGTGGATGCGAGCGCACCCGAGGCGCGGCAGTCGAAGGAGTACCGATGAACGCATTGACCGTGTGCGTGCCCGCGTACAACGCGGGCCGCACCCTCGAGACCACAATGCGGTCGATCCTGAGCCAGGACGTCGATTTCGAACTCCTCGTCGTCGACAACGCCAGTACCGACGCGACGGGTGAGGTCGCGGCCTCGTTCGACGACAACCGGATTCGCCGCTTCCGCAATGACGAGACGTTGTCGATCGGTGACAACTGGAACAAGACCGTCGCGCTGTCCACGGGGAGATTGGTGAAAGTGGTATGCGCGGACGACGTTCTGCGTCCCGACGCGCTCGCATTCCAGCTCGAAGTCATGCGCAACGAGCAGGTCGCGATCTGTTCGGCCAGGTTCGACGTGATCGACGAGCAGGACGGGGTGGAGGAAAGCGGGCTCGGACTGCCCGGGCTGGATGGGATCCGTACGACGCGAGAGGTGATGCGGACCATCGTCCGGCACGGGCCCGCCGAATTCGGGCCCACCGCGGCGGCGATGTTCTACCGGGAGCATTTCGATCGGGTCGGCGGATTCCGCGGCGACCTCGTGTTCCCGATGGATGTCGACCTCTTCGCCAGGGTGTGCACCTTCGGTGTGTTCTTCGGGATGACCGATATCGTTGCCGCGTGGCGTAATTCGTCGTTCAACCTGTGCAGCAGGAGCTCGACGGTCAGCAAGCTGACCGAGATGGCGCGCTTTCATCACCGGTTGCGCGGAGAGTTCCCGGGGCGCGTCGCACGCGCGGACGTCGTCGCGGGCGACGCCCGCTTGGTGCGTGCCGCCCTCGAGCGGGTACGGGTCCGGGCGTCGATGACGATGCGACGCCCGGACCTGCCGTAGCCGCTTGCTGTTCAGTTCGTGATGATACTGCCGTAGGCGATCGCGGTGTCGCCGCTGGGGCCGATGACCGCTACATAGGGCCGGATGGTGGTGGGTCCGACCACGCCGGTGACGCTGCCGTGGCCGCCGGATACCTGAATACAACCGCCGGCACCCGATATCGAGCCAGTGGCGAGCTCCGCCACCTGGATGCCGGGGCCGAAGCCGACCTCGAGCTCCATGCCGAGCTTGGGGATGACATCGGTGAGGGCCGCCGCCAGGTCGGGGAACACTTCCACGTCGAGGCCGGGAGTCGACCAGCTGAACTTGATCCGTCCGGTGAGGGTGGCTGGGTAGCCGACCTGGTAGCCGATGGCGATGGCACCCTCCCAGCTGTCCACGTCCGGTCCGGTGACCCGGTAGCAGTACCGGCCGCTATGGAACCACTCGCGGGTCAACGGGTTTCCGTCCAGCGGCGGAACGAAATTGATGTTGGTCTCGTCTGACACGGCCTCGATCGTGCGGCCATGCCGATCGACAACGGAATTGCTGCTCTCTATCGCGCCTGCGGAGCCAGGGCCGAGGACTGCGCCGATGGCTAACCAGACCGTGAGTGCACCGATGGCTCCGGCGCGAAGCATGCGGCGTGTCGGCCGCAGAGCTGTACCTTTCATCAGATCCCCAAACTGGTCGGGCACGCGCGATCGCACGCATGCTGAACGGGATTCCCCCAGCGTTGTCCAGGTCGCAACGCCTGCCCCGAGCCCAGGCTGCTCGACCTTCGTCAGACAGTTGCACCTCCTTGTCGGTGTTCGGCATCGGTGTGCGTCACACCGTGTGCATTGATGTCGACGACCCACGCGCCGTCGAGTTCGGGACAGGACGCTGTGACCTCGGGCAGCAAGTCCGGCAGGGTGAGCAGCACCCGATCGGGTCGCATGGCGACGAGCTCGGCCGGAGTGATGATCGGAATTCCGGTGCCAGGCATTCGCCTGCCCTGCTTGGCTTGCGCCGCATCGGCGACGGCCCGCACCAGCCCACGGTCTGCACCTGCCAGGCTGAACAGCGCGACCGCGCGCGAGGCCGCGCCGTAGGCGCACACGGTCCTGCGCGCCGCGGATTCGGCCTCCAACCACCCGCGCAACGATCGGGCCTGGTGATCGGCCGCCTGTTGCAGATCGCCGACCCTGACCGCGCTGAGCATGTGTGCCTCGGCGGCGAGGACACGTCGCAGCGATTCCTGCGGTTTCGTGAAGCCGTGCACCGCTGCGACGAGGACGGTCCCGCCATACAGGTCGAACTCCCAGGCCGCGACCGGGCTCATGCCGACGGAATAGAGCAGCGTCCACAGCGCCGACATCGAGAAGTAGGCGAAATGGCCGTGCCGTAAGCAATTCCATTGACCGCCGGCGACGATCGCGCGCAGCGAATGGAACTGCACCAGCAATACGCCGCCGGGCCGGGTGGCATATGCCCGTCGCGCACACGCCGACCGCAGGTCGGGTTCGTGCATGAGTCCGAAGCAGTCCACGACGACGTCGGCGGCATCGTCGACCGGGGTGAACCCCCTCGCGGTGATCAGTGGGAGCCAACTGCCGCCGTGCGGGCTGCCGAACTCGCGGACAGTACCGCCGCGCAGCCATCCGGCGGCTGCGGCATGGGCGACCGCGTCGGCTGCCTGCTTGCGCAGCGCCAGCGACTCCACACCTTTCGGTTCTGCCGCGGTGGTGGCGTCCTCGGCCAATTGGGCAAGTCCGCACCGGCCGCACAGCTCCATCGCCAGCGGATACCCCACGTCGGCATCTACCGGCGTGGTGACCAGCGGAAAGTCATCGGCTGCGGGCATTGTGCCGAGGTCGAGCACCCGATGGAGTGGTCCGCGACCACAGCCCCGGCAGGCTCGCTTGGTGTAGGTATTCATGCGACGATGACTCGATGCTCATAGAACAGGCCGAGCTGGCCGACGTTCTGGTGCTGATCCCGCAGCCGCATCGCGACGAGCGGGGCTTGTTCACGCGGACCTTCGATGCCGCACAGTTCGATGAGCGCCTCGGTACTCCCGGCGCCGCGGCGTCGTTCGCGCAGGACTCCCAGTCGCGGTCGGTACGTGGTGTGATCCGTGGACTGCACGGACGATCCGGTCGCGGCGAGGCGAAGCTGGTCCGATGCGCGCACGGTGCGGTGCACGACGTACTCGTCGATATCCGGCCGCAGTCGCCGACTTTCGGGCGACACCAGGCATTCCGGCTCGACGATACCGACTTCTGGCACCTGTACGTGCCGCCCGGGTTCCTGCACGGCTTCCAGGCGCTCACCGAGATCGCGGACGTCTGCTACCGCATCGACCGGCCGCACGATCCGGGCGAGGACATCGCGGTCGCCTACAACGATCCCGAACTCGCCGTCGAGTGGCCGGAACCGGTCACGATCGTCTCCTCCCGCGATGCGGCCGCGGGCAGTTGGCGCGAATTGCTCACCCATCTCACGCGACCTGCCTGACTCGGCGTAACGCGCCGTCGAGCACTCCGGTGTCTCTGAGCATCCGCAGTCGGGCGAGCCGAGTGAACTTCTCGGTGAAATCGGCGCCGGTCAGCGCCCGCGCCGTGTACTCCGCGGACAGTTCGGCGGCGCCGTCGGCGACGCTCCACGCCGCGCGCAACCCCAGAACCGTTCTCGCCGCGGTGAAGTCGACTCGGTACGAGCGCGGATCCGGCCCGGTCTCGCCGGTGACGACCAGCGTCGAGCCGGGAACGGCGTCGACCACAGCGCGCGCGATCTCGGCGACGGTCAGATTGTTGTCCTCGGTGCCGATGTTGTAAGCCCGGCAGTGAACTGTGTCGATGGGAGCCACCAGACAGCGCGCGAACGCAGCGGCGATATCGCGGGCGTGTACCAGCGGCCGCCACGGCGTGCCGTCGGAGAGCACCTTCACCTCGCTCGTGAGCACCGCGAAGCCCACCAGGTTGTTCAGTACGATGTCGGCGCGCAGCCGGGGCGAGAAGCCGAAGGCCGTGGCATTGCGCAGGAACACCGGCGAGAAGCCGGAGTCGGCGAAGGCTGCGACATCGTCTTCCACCCGAACCTTGCTCTCCGCGTACGGCGTCAGCGGGCGCAGCGGCGCGTCCTCGGCGACCAGGCCCTCGCCCGCCGCGCCGTATACCGAGCAGGTCGAGGCATAGAGGAAGCGCCGCACCCCGGCGGCTTTGGCCAGACGCGCCAGCCGCACCGAGGCGTGATGGTTGATGTCGTAGGTGATTTCGGGCGCGAGCGCGCCGAGCGGATCGTTCGACAACGCCGCGAGATGGATGACGGCGTCGAAGCCGGCCAGCTGCGCTGCGGTCACATCGCGCACGTCGACGGCCAGCGTCGGTGGATCCTCAGGCGGGGAGCCGAGCACGCAGTCCGCGTAGTAGCCGATATCGAGGCCCGTCACCTCATGTCCAGCCGCGCACAGGATCGGCGTCAGCACCGAACCGAGATACCCCTGATGACCGGTCACCAGCACCCGCATGATCATCGACCTCCAACGGTGAAGACGGCCTTGTCGACGACGAATGCCTCGGCGTACTCGGCGTGGCACTGCACGCCGCGGACCTTGGCCAGACCGAGGAAGGCTCGTTCGTCATACCAGTCGTGGTGGTGCTGTGACGGGTAGTGCCGGGCCAGCAGTCGCGCCTTCCCTTCGGCGATGTCGGCGGTGAGCGGATGGAACAGGCTGGGACGGGGGAGGTCGGACTCCCATTTGAGGATTTCGTAGCCGAGGATCAAATGGTCGCGGAACTCGGTCGGCACCAGTTCGGCCAGTAGCCGATGGTCCTGGTGCGCGTCCTCGCGCTGCGGTGCGAACACCAGGTCGGGATCGGCGCGGCGACGAAATGCGCCGAGCCGCTGCTTGATCCGATCCCAGTGTGCGGGAGCGTGCCCGTCGGGCACATCGAGCACTTCTAGGTCCAGTTCGGCCCCCTGGCAGAATTCCCGTAGCGCGGCCGCCTCCTCCACGGCCCGCTCGGTTCCGTCGCCGGAAAGCACCAGGGCATGGACCCGAAGGGTGACAGCCGATTTCACCAGCGACAACAATGTGCCGCCCGCGCCGATGGCGATGTCGTCGCAGTGCGCGCCGAGCACCGCGATCTCGCGCACGTCCCCGGCGCCGAGGGCGATCATCGCAGCGCCTTCTCCCACACCATCCACGGCCGTTCGCCGCGGCTGTAGCTCTCATCGAGTTCCGCGCGTTCCTTGAATGTGTCGGCGGGTTTCCAGAAACCTCCGTGCTGGTAGCCGAACAGCCTGCCCTGCGCGGCGAGCGCACCGCAGGCGTCCTCGACCAGATCACCACCGGGCGGCAGCAATTCGAAGATCTCGGGCGTCAGGACGAAATAGCCGCCGTTCTCCCAGATCGGCAACCGTGACACCGGGATGATGTTCTTGACCTCACCGAGGGAATTGACGTCGACACAATGGAACGAGGACTGCGGCGGCACGATCATCATCGAGGCCGCAGCGCCGGAAGCGACGAACTGCTCCACCATCTCGTCCAGCGGCGCGTCGGTGAGGACGTCGGCATAATTCGCCAGGAAGTACCGCTCGCCCACGAGATGATCCCGCACCCGGCGCAACCGCTCGCCGATCGCCGATTCGGCGCCGGTATCGACGAAGGTGATCGTCCAGTCGCTGATATCGGAGTGCAGCAATTCCACTTTGCCGCCGTGGATCACGAAGTCGTTGGATACCGACTCCTGATAGGTCAGGAAGAAGTTCTTGATGTGGGCGGCGCCGTAGCCGAGACACAGGATGAAATCGTGATGGCCGAAATGGGCGTAGTAGCGCATGACGTGCCAGATCAGCGGTCGCGGACCGACCAGCTGCATCGGCTTGGGCAGGATGTCGTTGGTGCCATTGCGCATGCGCATGCCGTAACCACCACAGAACAGGACCACTTTCATCTTCACAGCTCCGCACGATGCAAGGTGGGTAAAGGAAAGTACAGTTGCCCGCCCCAGTCCGCGATATGACTCAGCTGGGCGGTGATCTCGGGTTCGAGATTCCAGGGCAGCACCAGCACGACATCGGGCCGGTCGGTATCGATCCGCTCGGGATCATGGATGGGTACGCGGGTGCCAGGGGTGAACCGGCCCTGCTTGTACGGGTTACGGTCCACGGTGTACTCGAGCAGATCCGCTCGGATACCGCAGTAGTTGAGCAGGGTGTTGCCCTTGCCCGGCGCGCCGTACCCGACGACGCGTTCGCCCTTGTCCCGGCAGTCCAGCAGGAAACGCAGCAGATCGTGCCGGATGGCTTCGGCTCGCGGACGCAGTTGCAGGTAGCCGCCGACGTCGTGGAGGTCGGACTCGGCCCGCAGTGCCTGCTCCACCCGCGGGCTCGGTGCCGCGACCGCGTCCGGCCGCGCCCACAGTCGCAGCGACCCACCGTGGGTGGGGAGGAACTCCACGTCGACCAGCGCCAACCCCGCGGTGGCGAGCGCGCGTTGTGCCGACGCCACCGTGTAGTACTGGAAGTGCTCGTGATAGATCGTGTCGAACTGGCCGAGCCGGACCAGGTTCAGCGCGTGGTGCACCTCGATCGAGAGCCAGCCGTCGTCATCGAGCAGTGCGCGCAGCGACCGGGTGAACCCGAGCAGGTCGGGGACGTGGGCGTAGACGTTGTTGGCGATCACCAGATCGGCGGGCCGGTACTCGGTGCGGATCCGCGTCGCCAGTTCCTCGTCGAGGAAGGCCGTCACCGTCGGCACCCCTTTGGCCTGCGCGGCGGCGCCGACGTTCACCGAGGGCTCGATGCCGAGGCACGTATAGCCGGCGGACACCGCGTGCTGGAGCAAGTAGCCGTCGTTGCTCGCCACCTCGACGACGAATGCGGAGCGATCCAGGCCCAGGCGCGGCATCGCCGTCGTGACAAAAGTTTTCGCGTGGCGCACCCAGCTGTCGGAGTACGAGGCGAAGTACGCGTACTCGGTGAAGGTCTCCTCCGGGGTGATGAGCGCGGGGATCTGCAGCAGCAGGCACTGCTCGCACAGCCGCAGGTGTAGTGGATATGTCGTTTCGGCATAATCGAGCTCGGTGGCGGAGAGGAATCGTTCACATGGGGGTGTCGCGCCGAGATCGAGAATGCTGATCATCCGATCGGATTCGCATAGTCGGCACAACATGCGGGCACCAGAACCTTCCATTGCGGACCGGTGTATCGAGAATCCCGGATGTGTCCGCAACGCGGCCTACGTTACAACAACTCTCGTCGTTCGACACCTGTTCCGAGACGAACTCGGAATTTCTTGACTCGGTAAAGTTGATCTTTAGTTAAAGAAAGTCGTCGGATCTTCCGAACCCCCTGATCATGGATTTATAGCCATCGTGCAACTGTTGAAGCTTCATATTTTCCTGCTCAACGCCGCCGATGGCCGGCGAGATATGGGGGAAAGTGCGTACCGAAGGTTTTTTTCCGCCCCAGTTATTGCTAGGGAGCCATGTAATGGTCCATACTTCGCAGACGTGAAAGTTGCCCGGTACTGCCGAACCGACTCAGGGTTGCGTCGAGTTGACAGTTCCAGTCACGGGTATTTCTTTCTATAAATCTTCGGAAAATTCGACCAACGACGTTCGAGTCGAAATTTCCTGTCGCAAAGTGTGTTTTCCCATGCATTTCACGATTCGTGCACGGCGAGATATACGCGCCGCGCGGATCTCGCGGCTGCTCATGTCGTCCGAACGGCAGCGGTGGCAAGTCGAGTACGCGCGACGACTGGCTCTCGCCGATCTGGCGGTGGTCTGCTTCGCGGTCGGCGCCGCGCAGTACATCCGCTTCGGTGGTCCGGTGGATCCGCCACTGGCCACCCAACTGTCCTATGCGGTCAGCTACAGCGTCGTCTCCGCGATCCTCGCCCTCGCGTGGACAGCCATCCTGGCCGGATCGCTGAGCCGATCGCTGCGAGTGATCGGCTGTGGCACAGAGGAATACCGGCGGCTTGTCTCGTCGACGGTGTGGCTGTTCGGGCTGATCGCCATCATGTCGCTGATCCTGCGGGTGGACATAGCGCGTGGCTATCTCGCCATCGCGCTGCCCGTCGGCCTGCTCGGCCTCATCGTGGAGCGCAGGTTATGGCGCGGCTGGATAGCCGCCCAGCGTGCTCGCGACCGCTACGGCACCGCGGTGCTTGTCGTCGGCAGCCGCAATGCCGCACGGGCGATGGTTGAGGCGTTCGGGCGCGACTTGACCTCCGGTTACAAGGTCGTCGGTGTGTGTATTCCGCGTGACGGCCGGATGGTCGCCGACCCTTGGATCGCGGTCGGAGACCGCCACGTTCCGGTGGTCAGCGACGACTCTTCGGTGGTCGACGCGGTGTGCAGAACGGGCGTGGATGCCGTCGCGGTGACCGCGACCGACAAGCTCGGCCCCGTCGACTTCCGTTGGATGGCATGGGAACTCGATGCGCTCGGCGTGGAGTTGATCGTCGCTCCCGGGCTGGTCGGCGTCGCCGGCGCCAGGCTGACCAACTGTCTCATCGCCGATATGCCGATGGTGCACGTGGAGAAGCCGCAATACGATCGTGCCAAGTGCGCGCGCAAGTCCCTGTTCGACTTCGGCTTCGCGCTGTTCGCGGTGCTGGCATTGGCGCCGGTACTCATCGCGGTAGCGGCTGCGGTGAAGTTGACCAGCGCGGGGCCGGTGTTCTACCTGTCGGAGCGGATCGGGCGCGATGGCCGTCCCTTCCGCATGATCAAGTTCCGCAGCATGTACGCCGACGCGGACGGTAAGGCCGACGCCCTCATCGCCGACAACGGCGGCAATCCACTGTTCTTCAAACTCGAGAACGACCCGCGGGTCACGCCGGTGGGCAAGGTGATCCGCAAGTACAGCCTCGACGAGCTGCCGCAATTCTTCAATGTGCTGCACGGCGAGATGAGTGTGGTCGGGCCGCGGCCACAGGTGCGCCGCGAAGTGGACAGCTACGACGGCGTGATGCGCAGGCGGTTGCTGGTCAAGCCTGGCGTGACCGGTTTGTGGCAGGTGAGCGGACGCTCGGATCTGTCTCTGGACGACGCCGTGCGGCTCGATCAGTCTTACGTGGAGAACTGGTCGATGGTGCTCGACCTGCTCTTGATCGCGAAAACCGTCAGCGTCGTCGCCCGCGGCGACGGGGCGTATTGAACGGCGTCGGCCTCGGTCGCAGCGGTATCTGTTCTTGTCTGACCTCATGTGTCAGCGGCCCGCACCGAACGTCGAATCGTTCGCGCACGGTGTCCAGAATGTGGCGCAGATGCTCGCGTTCGCGGCGGTGGGTGAGGGCGAACCACGATCGGGAGACACCGAGCGGACGCGCGTGCTGGCGAGCTCGAGCGGGTCGTTGGGGTGATGCGGAAGCCGTACGCCTTGATCAGTCGTTTCGTCTCGACCACCAGGGCTTGCCCTGCCTGTCCCGGTGCCGGCGAGCGTCGCGCAAACAGCGATCGAGTACCCGCTTACTCACACCACAGCCTGGCCACGCTGGTGCACTGAGGGGGTTCGGCCCCGTGATCATTCCCGTCGGTGGATGTACAGTCAGGAGGATGAATGGGCGGCGAAACGGCCCCGCGCCCGGTAGCTCGTTCCGGACTGGAGCAGGCTCTGAACCGACTACCTCAGGCATACTCGTTGGCCTTGCGCCTGCGCGAGACCGGTGTCTCCGATGAGCAACTCGCCATGTACCTCGATATCGCGCCCGAATCCGTAAGCGTTTTCCTCCGCATCGCCGAAGGAAAGCTGCGGGCGGCGCTGGCCGAGGACGATGCCGACTAGTGTTCCCGGTACCGGCGGCGCGTCACGAAACGGCGCGCTGTGGCCCCTGACCGGCCGCGCCGAGGAAATGCGCGCCGCCAAGGTCGCGGTGCGTGCGGGCGGTCTGGTCATTTCCGGTGCCGCGGGCGTCGGCAAGACCCGCCTCGCCGGGCGCCTGCTCGGTGAGGCCGGGCCACCGTGGCAGCCGGTGTGGTTCGCGGCCACCGATTCGTCCCGGTCGATCGCGCTCGGCGCCTTCGGCGCAGCGGCATCGGAAGCCGCGCTGGGTACCGATACCTTGGAACGAACCCAGCGGTTGGTTTCCGCGCTGGCGACCGCACCGCCGGGACGCCACGCGCTCATCGGCGTCGACGACGTCCATCTCCTCGACGAGGTCTCCGCATTCGTGGTGCACCAACTGGTGTCTCGCCACCTTGCGGCGGTCGTCCTGACGGCCCGCTCACATATGCCGTGCCCGGCGGCGATCACCGCATTGTGGAAAGACCGCCTGATCGAACGCATCGAACTACAACCGCTGTCCGAGGACGAAACTCGACGCCTGCTCGAGAACGCGCTCGGAGGTCAGATCGAGTCGACCAGCTTCCGCCGCTTATGGGACATCACGCGTGGCAACACCCTGTTCCTGCGCCAGCTCACCGCCGACGAGACAGCGGCCGGGCGACTCCATCCTGCGGGCCCGGTGTGGGTATGGGAAGGGCAGCCTGCCGTGTCACCCGGCCTGAGCGAGCTGATCGCCCACCGCATGGGGCGCCTCGATGCCGAGCTGCGCGATGTGGTCGACGTACTCGCACTCGCCGAGCCGCTCGACGCGAAGGTATTGACCCAGCTGGCCGACGAGTCCGCGCTCGAGCAGGCGGAGAGCCAGGAGCTCATCGAAATCGACACCACGACCGGCCGATGTCTGGTGCGTCTGGCCCATCCACTGTTCGGAGAAGCCCGCCGTGCCGCAGCCGGCGAGATGCGGCTGCGGACCTTGCGCAGCCGCCTCGCCGACGTCCTCGCGCACACCGATGACACCGACCCGCGGATCGTGGTGCAGCGTGCGATGCTCGAGCTGGAATCGGATCATCGTCCCGAACCCGTGCTGCTGACGGTCGCGGCCCGCGCGGCCATGCACCTGCTCGATCTCACCACCGCCGAAAAGCTCGCCCATGCCGCGAGCGCTGCGGGCGGCGATCCGGCGACACAGCTGACCTACGCGTTGGTATTGGTCCTGATCGGTCGCGGCGCCGACGCCGAAACAGTGCTGGCACGACTCGAATCGGCGCCGAACGTCAACGTGCGAGTGCATGCCGCAACGGTGCGGGCCGCCAATCTGGTCTGGCTGCTCGGCGACCCGGCCCGTGCCCACACCGTGCTGTCGGCCTGTGAACCCGACGCCGAGCTCAATGGACTGCACTCCGCGCATCAGGCGGTGTCGGCCTGTGTTCAGGTGGTTCAAGGACATCCGCGCCGAGGCGCAGACGCCGCCGCGGCTGCGTTGGCCGATCCCGGCCTCCCGCCGTTCCACGCGGTGATGGCCTCCGCGGCGTATGTTCAAGGGCTCGGTGCCATCGGAGACGTAGCAGGCATGGAAGATGCTGCCACCCAGGGCTTCTCGTTCGCAGCCCACAGTCCGGAGACGTCGCATCTGCGGTTCTGGTTCGGTGCGCTCCAGGCACGCGCCCACCGGCTGGCGGGCCATCTCGACCGGGACCGGGACAACGTCGGCCGACTGCGCGAGCAGGCCGAACACGCACCACCGGGTATCGCCAGCGCCCAGATCACTCTGCTGCTCGGCCATTCCGCACTCGCGCGTGGCCGGCTCGGCGAGGCGGTGCGATGGCTCGAGGACACCCGTGCGGCGATCGACCTCTATCCCGAATCCAGTGGTCTGCGCGCCGCCCTCATGCTGTGGTTGTCGGAGGCATACGCGGCGAGCGGACGCCATGAGGCCGCAGTCGAGGCGCTGCGGGAACTGGAGTCGGCGATGCCGCCCCAATATATGTTCATGCGCACTGCCGCTCGCGTGTCCGCGGCGTGGACACTTGCCGCCGAGGGGGCCATCACGGAGGCGGTCGCGGCGATGCGCGAGGCAGCCCGGTCGGCCCGTCATCGTGGTGAACACGCCAACGAGGTGCTGTGTTTGCAGACCGCAACCCAGTTCGGCGATCCGTCTGGTGCGCCACGATTGGCGACGCTCGCTGAGCTGGTGCAGGGCCCGCGCGCCTCGATCGCGGCCGAACACGCGGCAGCGCTCGCCGGACACGACGCTTCCGGACTGGAACAAGCCTCGGCGCGCTACCGCGACATGGGCGATACGGTCGCCGCCGCCGATGCCGCCGCCCAAGCCGGCGCCCTGTACGCCGCCGCCGGTCGCAACGGCCACGCCCAACTCGCCATCCGGCAAGCGCACCGGCTCGCCGCCGTATGCGATATCGCGGATACTCCGGCTTTGCGTATCGCCTCGCAGCCGGTTGCACTGACCAGCCGTGAGCGCGAGATCATCCATCTCGTCGCCGAGGGCCTGACCAGCCGCAAGATCGCCGAACGCCTGCACCTGTCGACCCGGACGGTGGAGGGGCATCTGTATCGAGCCGCCCAGAAGACCGGCGTCACCAATCGCGAGGAACTCGTCGCGTTTCTGTTCGGACGCTCCACCGAGTGATCGCCGGGCCGGCTACTATGTTGACACCGCTTACATAATGAGTAATGTTGACGGCGCGCACATGTTTGTGATCGAAAGGGGATCTGTATGTATGCGGTGACGCTCGACGGCTACGGTGGCCCCGAGGTCATGAGCTGGGCCCAGGTGGACGATTTACCCGCGCCCGGCCCGGGGGAGGTCGCCATCGAGGTGCTGGCGGCGGGGGTGAATCGCGCCGACGTGATGCAGCGGTACGGCTTCTATCCGCCGCCCGCGGGCGCCAGCGACATCCTCGGGCTCGAGGTGTCCGGTGTCGTCGACGAGGTGGGCGACGGTGTGCGGGACTTTCGGCCGGGTGACGTGGTCTGCGCACTCCTGGCCGGCGGCGGTTACGCCGAGCGCGTCAACGTGCCCGCCACCCAGGTGCTGCCAGTGCCGGACGGGGTGAGCCCGACCGCGGCGGCCGCACTGCCGGAAGCTGCCGCAACCGTCTGGTCGAATCTGGTGATGACCGCGGGGCTGCGTAGTGGGCAGACGCTGCTGATCCACGGCGGCGGTAGTGGAATCGGCACGCATGCCATTCAGGTGGGCCGTGCGCTGGGCGCACGCGTCGCGGTGACGGCCGGTTCGCAGTTCAAGCTGGATCGCTGCCGGGAACTCGGCGCGACGACGTTGATCAACTACCGCGAACAGGACTTCGTGACCGTCATGTCGAAGGAGTACTCCGGTGCGGACGTGATTCTCGACATCATGGGTGCCGGCTACCTGCGGCGGAATGTAGAAGCGCTGGCCGAGGGCGGTGACCTGACGATCATCGGCTTGCAGGATGGTGCGGTCGCCGAGATCAATCTCGGCGTGATGCTGAGCAAACGGGCCTCGGTGCACGTCACCAACCTGCGGCGCCGCCCGGAACAAGGGCGCGGATCGAAGGCCGAGATCATCACCGAACTGCGGCGGCACGTGTGGCCGTTGATCGCCGACGGATCCGTCGTTCCGGTCGTCGCTGCCGAGGTTCCGATCGCCGATGTTGCCCAGGCGCATCCACTGTTGGACTCTGCCGAGACCGTCGGCAAAGTGGTGCTCACGATGCCTTGACCGTCCGGCACGACCGGCTGTCGCGGCGAGCGGTGCTGTGGCGGTGGGTGGCGATGAAGGCCTGTGATGCGTGCGTCCGAAAGCCTGGTCTATTCGTCGGTTGTGTGGAAAGTTAGCAGTGTCATAGAAGGCTGCGAACAACGGCTCAGCAGTGCCTGATGTGGCGTTGAGTCGTGAGAACAGAGGTGGTGCGGATCGCACCACCGGTGCTCGATCCGTCCTTGCGCGAACGCCCCAGGAGGAAATATGACGAAGGTTCTCTATGTGATCACAGCGGCAGATCGCTGGACACTCACCGATGGCACGGTGCACCCGTCCGGCTACTGGGCGGAAGAGGTGGCGGTACCGCATCGGATCTTCTCCGAGGCCGGTTGGGACATCACCGTCGCGACCCCGGGTGGGAAGGCGCCGACCCTCGACGAACTCAGCCTCGGTATTGCCGGCGGCATGCCGTGGAAGCGCAATGACGTCAAGCGCTATCTCGACAGCATCGAGTCCGCGCTCGCGACTCCGGTGCCGCTGGACTCGGTGAACCCGGAGGAGTTCGACCTGGTGTTCTATCCCGGCGGGCACGGCCCGATGGAAGACCTCGCTTACGACGAGACCTCCGGCGCGCTGCTGAGCGAGCGTCTGGCGTCGGGTAGGCCGCTCGCCCTGCTGTGCCACGCGCCTGCGGCGATTCTGGCCGCGACCGAACCCGACGGGACGTCATCGTTTGCCGGCCGCCGGATGACCGGGCTGTCCAATCGGGAGGAGCTGTTCAATCGCTTCGCCAAGAAGGCGCCGTGGTTGCTCGAAGACAGGTTGAAGGAGGCGGGGGTCGACTACTCCAAGGGGCGAATTCCGTTGCGCCCCCACATTGTTGTCGATGGGAATCTGTACACCGGGCAGAATCCGCAGTCATCCGAACAGCTCGCTGAGCGGCTGGTCGCCGACATCGGCGATGCGTCCTCGACGTGAGTTTTCTTCGGGGTCGACCCCGTCGCGAGTCCTGATCGGCCGAACGACTCTCCGCGCATTGTTGACAGTGCTTACATGCACGGTTAGCCTCTATGTAAGCACTGAATACATTCTAGCGAGGGAGCTTTGCCGATGTCACCGACCCGTCAGGAGACAGTCGAGGTGGATCTGGGTGGCCGCACTGTCACGGTCCCGAAAGGCGGCCTGTACGACCGCTACCGGATGAACACCGATCTCGACGAGGTGGCTCGGGACCCGCGCGTCAGCAGCGTGGATTTCTTCCGGCAACTGCGCAAGACCAAGGTCGATTCACCGATCGGGGAGACCCTCACCCCGAACTTCTACTACCGCATCTCGACCGCGCGGCTCACGATGCTCGCCCGCTCCCGGGCGATCCGCAATCGCCTGCCTGAGCAGTTGGCGCCGCTGCAAGTCGCGCCCGGTATCGGTCTGGTGTCGGTCATGTTCTTCCGGTACGAGGTCTGCGATATCGACTTCTACACAGAAGCGGCCGTCGGCGTAGGCGTCCGGCCGGCGCGGCACGGCAAGCTCGGATTCTTCGACCTCGTCACCGGCCTCCAGAACGACCACCTCGATTCCTATGTGTTCTCCCTGCCGGTCAGCTCCGATATCGCGCAGGTTCGTGGCCACGACGGCTACGGATTCCCGAAATGGGTCACCGACGTCGATGTCGACATCGACAACAGTCGAACCACCGCACGGGTGGCCAATGACAACGGTGATACGGATCTGGCGCTCTCGGTGGCCACACCCGCGCAGACCACCCATCCCACCGGCGAGCGTGTCTCGTCACTGACCTCCTACACCTCGATCGACGGCGTGTGGCATTCGACCCTGAGTCAAATCAATGTGCTGTCGGCCGGAAGCGCGAGCCTTCCGCGCAATCTCGACCTTCAAATCGGACAGGGCCGCATGGCCGATGATCTCCGATCGCTCGAGCCGATCAAAGCCGTTCGCCTCGATGTCACCACCGAAGGCCAACTCGCCCTGCATATGCCGGTCCCGACCTCGGTCCCGAGCCGGGGCTAGGGCCAGAGAACAGAAAGAGACAGAAGGAACACCCGACGCACGAACAGAAGGAGAGCGCGATGACCGAAACCACGCCGGTGCTCGAAACCGAGGCAGCCGAATTCGCCAAAGCCACTGACACGCCGCCGTTCCTGTTTCAGATGCCACCGGCCGAGGGCCGCAAGACGGTCGATGAGGTCCAGTCGAGTGAGATCGATAAACCCGCTATAGACGAGGAGCGGATCACCGTCGAGGGCGGGCCGACCGGCTCGGTACGAGTCCGCATCGTCAAACCCGCGGGCGCCACCGGCACACTTCCGGTCATCTTCTTCATTCATGGCGCGGGGTGGGTGTTCGGCAACGCGCACACCCATGACCTGCTGGTCCGCAAGCTCGCGGTCGGGGCCGATGCGGCCGTGGTGTTTCCGGAGTACGACCTGTCGCCGGAAGCGAAGTATCCGACTGCCATCGAACAGAACTACGCGGCCGCGCAGTGGGTGTTCGCGCACGGCGCCGAGAGGGGGCTCGACGCGTCGCGGTTCGCGGCCGCCGGTGATTCGGTGGGCGGCAATATGACCGCCGTGCTCACGTTGATGGCCAAGGAGCGCGGTGATGTCGCGATCAAGCAGCAGGTGCTGTTCTATCCGGTCACCAATGCCGATTTCGACACTCCGTCCTATCGCCAGTTCGCCGAGCACTACTTCCTTGCCCGTGAAGGCATGCAGTGGTTCTGGGATCAGTACACCGACAACGATGGGCAACGCGAGGAGATCTACGCTTCGCCGCTGCGTGCCACGGTGGAGCAGCTCGCGGGTCTACCGCCGGCGCTGGTGATCACCGGTGAGGCCGATGTGCTGCGCGACGAAGGTGAGGCGTATGCGGCCAAGCTTCGCGAAGCCGGTGTACCGGTCACCCAGGTGCGCTTCGGTGGCATCATCCACGACTTCGTGATGCTGCACGCACTGGCCTCGACCCAGGCGGCGAACGCCGCGATCAAGCTCGCGCAGGACACCCTGCGCGCCGCACTGCACTGAGTCCGGTGGGCCGCGGATGGAGCGACACGACGTCCATCCGCGGCCCGCCGAATTCAGTGCACTGCATCCACCTTCGGTCGGCTATGGATCGACACCGAGCCACCTCGCTGTAGCCGCCGACCCGTCGATACCACGGAGCCCTCATGCCCAACGACAACGCGACCCTGTCCACCCTTGCTCGAGGCTCCGGCCTGCCCGCCTCGATCAGTTCGGCGCTGATCGAGCGTCTGGTCGCGCGCGTCGTGGCCGCCGCAGACGCTGAACGGGTCACCACAACCGTCCCGTATACCGGTGCGCCGCTGGCCGATCTGCCGGTCTCGATGCCCGCGGATGTCGAGACCGCGTTCGCCCGTGCCCGTGGCGCCCAGGCAGCCTGGGCCGAAAGGTCCATGCGCGAGCGCAAAGCGATCATGCTTCGCTTCCACGACCTCGTTTTGAACCGGCAGAACGAGGTGCTCGATCTGATGCAGGCCGAGAGCGGCAAGACCCGCCGGGACGCGTTTCTCGAAGTCAGCGATATCGCGATCACGGCAAGGTACTACGGACGCAATGCCGCGAAATTTCTCGCGCCGACCCGCCGCCGTGGGGCGATCCCGCTGCTGACCCACACCACGGAATTGCGGCACCCCAAGGGGGTCGTTGCCGTCATCTCGCCGTGGAATTACCCGTTGAGCATGGCCGCAGGCGATGCCATTCCGGCGCTCATGTCCGGCAACGCGGTCGTGCAGAAGCCCGATACGCAGACCGCCCTCACCGCGCTGTGGGCGCTCGATCTGATGCACGAGGCGGGTCTGCCGGTCGGGGTGTGGCAGATGGTGGTCGGCCGGGGTAGCTCCATCGGTAGTGCGCTGATGGACAACGCCGACTACATGATGTTCACCGGCTCCACCGCCAGTGGACGCAAGATTGCACGCGATGCAGGTGAGCGGCTGATCGGCTCATCGCTGGAACTCGGCGGCAAGAACGCCATGCTCGTCCTCGACGACGCCGATATCGCTCGCACAGCCGACGGCGCGATCAACGCGTGCTTTCCTTCGACCGGTCAGCTCTGCGTCTCGATCGAACGCATGTACGTCGCCGAGTCCATTCGCGACGAGTTCGTCTCCGAGTTCGTCTCCCGCACCAAGAAGCTCCGGATCGGTGCGGCCTACGACTACAGCCGTGACGTGGGCTGCCTGACCAACCAGGCTCAGCTGGACACGGTCACCGCCCATGTCGAGGACGCTGTTGCGAAAGGCGCGACCGTGCTCGCCGGTGGCAGGGCCCGACCGGATCTCGGGCCGCTGTTCTACGAGCCGACCATCCTCACCGACGTCACCCCCGAGATGACGCTCTATGACCACGAGACCTTCGGCCCCGTCGTCTCCATTTACCCGTATGACGACGTGGAGGACGCGATCGCGCGGGCGAACGCCACTCCCTACGGCCTCAACGCCAGCGTCTGGACCCGCAACGGCGCCAAGGGACGCGCTGTTGCCGCGCGCTTGCACGCAGGCACTGTCAACGTCAACGACGCTTACGCCGCGGCGTGGGGGAGTATCGATTCCCCGATGGGCGGTATGGGCGATTCAGGCCTCGGCCGCCGTCACGGCGCCGACGGCATCCTCAAATACACCGAGCCGCAAACGGTCGCCCAGCAGCGCCTCCAGGGATTCAACGCACCCGCAGGGGTTCCGCACCGGGCCTGGGCGTCCATCCTGACGATGGCACTGAGGGTTATGAAAGCAGTCGGCGCCCGCTGAACAGGCGCTGACTCCCAGACACTGGCTCGAAGTACACTTTCACCCAGGAAGTCTGCCGCTGCGGTGAACGGAGAAACGCAGATGGCCGAGGCCGATTACGTGGTGGTCGGAGCCGGCAGCGCCGGCTGCGCGGTTGCCCGCCGACTTGCCGAAAGCGGCGCGTCTGTCGTGCTGCTCGAGGCTGGGGGCGCAGACAACAAGGGCATCGCAAAGATGCTCTTCCAGATTCCCGGCGCTGTTTCGGTCATGCACTCCACGCCGCAGTTGAAGAAGCTCTTCGACTGGGGTTCCACGTCGACACCGCAGCGCAATGCGCTCGACCGCAGGATCCCGATGACGCGCGGCCGGGTCCTGGGTGGTTCGAGTTCGGTCAACGGCATGCTCTTCGTCCGGGGCAACAAGAAGAACTTCGACGACTGGGCTGCCGAGGGATGCGAGGGCTGGGGCTATGACGGCGTCCTTCCGTACTTCAAGCGGATGGAGGACTGGGAGGGCGGAGCCAGCGACCTCCGCGGCGCGGGTGGCCCGATCAAGGTCACCCGGAACAACGACCTCACAGAGGCGGCCCGCGCATTCATGAGAGCCGCGACCGAGCGCCTCGGCGTGCCCGCAATCGACGACTACAACGGTGAAAGTCAGGAAGGCGTCTCAGTCTTTCAGCAAAGCGCGGCGAATGGGTTGCGATACTCCACGGCACGGGGCTACCTCCATGCCGATCCACTCGAAAACCTGCGGGTTCTCACACATGCGACCGTCGCCAGAATCGTCATCAACGGCTCGCGGGCAACCGGCGTCGAAATCTTGGTCGAGGGCGGCAAGCAGGAAGTGACGGCATCGCGCGAGGTGATCGTCTCGGCGGGAGCATTCGGGTCACCCCAGATCCTCCAACTGTCCGGAATCGGTCCCGCCGAACACCTCGCGCAGCACGGTATCGCGGTGCACGCGGACTTACCTGTCGGCGACAACTTGCACGACCACCTTTTCGTCCCGCTCTCGTACAAGATGAAATCGGCGCTTCGCCGACCGACTCCGTCGTACTTCCTGCGCGGACTACTCGCCGAGATGCGTCGGCCGGGCAGTTCGTGGGCGGCCGGATCATCTTTCGAATCTGTGGCCTTCGTCCGCACGTCGTTCGCCAAGGAAATACCCGACCTGCAATTGCTCAGCCTCTACTGGGTCTATCCTTCGCCCAACCAAGACTCCGGCAAGCGAGTCGCACCGCCGACGAAGAAGCCGGGTCAGAGCATCTTCCCGACGCTGATCTACCCGGAGAGCCGCGGCACTGTCAGGCTGGCCTCGGCGGATCCGACCGCAGCCCCACTCATCGACCCCGGGTACCTGAGCGCGTCCAAGGATGCGGAAGTTCTGCTCGAAGGCATCGGGATGGTCCGCGAGGTCATGGCTGGAACCGGAGACAACGCAGGCGAGATCAACCCTGGAGCCGAATTTTCCGACCAGGCGTCATTACGCGCAGAGTTGCCGAACCGGATTCACACCGTCTACCACCCGGTGGGCTCGGTCCGGATGGGAGTCGACGAGCGGGCAGTCGTCGATCCCGAGTTGCGGGTATCGGGCATCGACGGTCTGCGGGTCGCGGACGCATCGATCATGCCGAGCATCATCGGTGGGAACACCAACGCGCCCTCGATCATGATCGGTGAGAAGTGCGCGGACCTGATCCTTCGATCCTGATCGGTTGCCTATCGGCCGCATCGGACACGCGTCGAGATCAATGCGCGGCGACGTTCGCCCTCCCGGCCATGTACCGATCCCTCGCTCCGAGCCAGCGCGAATAGCGGCGCAGCGCGCTACTTTGCACCAGCTGATCGGTGACAAGTGCGAATGCCGGCGCGGTACCGAGCGCGGGATTCTTTCCTGCGGCCATCCGGCGCATCTGGTAGCGGACCATCGCCATTTCGGTGAGCGAGGCCAGCGATTTGTCCGACCAGGTCACCGGCTTCAACGTTCCGGCGGCTTCCAGACCCTCGCGCCAACGGTTGGGAAGGTCGGGCGTGACCGCGAGTGCCGTCGCCATGCCGATCACTTCGACGTTGTTGGCAAGGACGTGTTCGGCGGTGTCGCGGCGGGAGATTCCGCCGGTCAACATGAGGGGGAGCGCGCTGGTTTCGGCCAGGTCGGCCGCGAGCTCCAGGAAGTAGGCCTCGCGGGCCGCGGTGCGTCCATCGGCGGGCCTGCCGTTCATAGCGGGACTTTCGTAGCTGCCGCCGGATACCTCGACCATGTCGACGCCGAGCGAGGCGAGCATCTCGATCACCTTGTGTGCGTCTTCGGCGTCGAAACCACCGCGCTGGAAATCCGCGGAGTTCAGTTTCACCGCAATGGCGAAACTCGGTGACACCGCAGCGCGGATGGCGCCGACGATCTCGAGCAGCATCCGTGCCCGGTTCTCGAGTGAACCTCCCCACCTGTCGGTGCGATTGTTGACCAGCGGAGACAGGAACTGTGACAGCAGGTAGCCGTGCGCGGCGTGGACTTCCACCCCGTCGAATCCGGCTTCCTCGGCGCGCTGCGCGGTGGTGACGAAGCGGGTGACGGTGTCGTCGATCTGCTCGGCGGTCATCGCCACCGGTTGACCGAAACGCTTGGAGTGACGGCCCACATCGACCGCGATATCCGAAGGCCCCCACACGACGCCGGGCATCCGAGCCTGAACCTGACGGCCCGGGTGACTGATCTGCATCCACATCGCCGCACCTGCGGCCTTGCCTGCCTCCGCCCATTCCACGAACGGGTCCAGCGGCGAGTCGGCGTCGAGGACGATGCCGCCGGGGCCGGTCAACGCTTCGGCGTGGACCATGACGTTTCCGGTGATCAGCAGGCCCGCGCCACCGGCGCCCCACCGCCGGTACAACGCGATGAGGCGCTTGTCCGGCAGCTGCGCCTTCGCGGCCATCCCCTCTTCCATGGCCGCTTTCGCAATCCTGTTGCGCAATACCTGGCCCGAGCGCAGCCGAAGGGGTGAGAACAGCCCGCCCGAGGCGGAATCGTTCGACATAGGGAATCTCCATCCGAATCGCGAGCATGTGCGGTAGCCCCCGCATGTGTACGTTGCTAACATTAGGAGGAAATGTAAGCGGCGTCAACTTGTTAGATTGGAACCATGCCAACGTCGACCACGTCGTATCACCACGGTGATCTACCCGGGGCGCTGGTGCGCGCGGCCGTGGAGTTGCTCGAGGAAGGTGGCGCGTCCGAGTTGTCGCTGCGTGCGGCGGCGCGGCGCGCCGGTGTCTCCACGGCTGCGCCGTACCGTCACTTCGCCGATCGCGACGCGCTGCTGTCTGCGGTGGCTGCGGTCGGTTACCGCGAGCTGGCCACGGATTTGGCAGCGGCGCACCCGGCTCCCACCACGGCCGACGACCTATCCGCCATCGCGATCGCCTACGTCCGGTTCGCGCTGGACCGTCCGGGATTGTTCCGGGTCATGTTCGCCGAGCCGTGTGACCCCACCAGCCCGGAGCGGTTGGCGGCGACCGAAGCGATCAAGGCTTACGTCACTTCCATCGCGCAGCAGGTCTTCCCGGAATCGGACCCGGAGGCGATGACGACCGCGCTGTGGGCGCTGGTCCACGGACTGGCCTTCCTGTACCTCGACGGAAAGTTCGACGCGTCGTCGGCCGAGGTCGTCGCCGAGCGGGTCCGGGCGGCGGTGTTCGCCTCACTCGCAGTCAGTGGCCGGGCAATGCCGACAGCCGACGCCTGAGGTGGGTGTGCGCTGACCAAAAGACTGAGGAGACACGATGCTGCTGTCGCCGTCGCCGCGCGGGGCCGAGTTGGTCGAGCGCGTACGGGAATTCATCGATACCGAGATCGCGCCTGTGGAGGCGACCTACCACTCCGAGCTGGCGCAGGCGCGCGCCGCGGGCACGGCGTGGGAGCCGCTGCCCAGGATGAAGCAGCTGCAAGCAAGGGCTCGTGCCGCCGGATTATGGAACCTCTTTCTCCCTGCCGAACACGGTGATTCCTACGCCGAGCGGTTCGGCACCGATGGGGGAGCGGGCCTGACGAACGTCGACTACGCGCCCATCGCCGAACTCACCGGCAGGTCGCTGATCGCGCCGTACGTGTTCAACTGCAACGCGCCTGACACAGGGAACGCCGAGGTGTTGTTGCGTTACGGGAGTCCCGAACAGCAGCGACAGTGGCTCGAACCGCTGCTGGAGGCGAAGATCCGCAGCGCCTTCCTGATGACCGAGCCCGGCGTGGCATCCTCCGACGCCACGAATATGGCGGCGACGGCGATCGTCGACGGCGACGAGATCGTGCTCAACGGCACCAAATGGTGGTCCACCGGAATCGGCCACGCCGACTGTGAACTGCTCATCTTCATGGGCCTCACCGACCCGGACGCACACCGGCACCGGCGGCATTCGATGGTCATCGTGCCGCGCAGCGCGCCTGGCGTCGAGGTCGTTCGGATGCTTCCCACGATGGGCTGGTACGACGAGCCGCACGGCCACGGCGAAATACGCCTCACCGATGTTCGAGTGCCGCTGTCCAATGTGATCGCCGGTCCCGGCCGGGCTTTCGAGATCGCCCAGGGCAGGCTCGGTCCCGGCCGAATCCATCACTGCATGCGGCTGATCGGGCTCGCCGAGCAGTCACTGGAACTGGCGTGCCGTCGTGCCCTGTCTCGCACCGCCTTCGGCAAGCCGCTGGCCAACCTGGGTGGCAACCGCGAACGCATCGCCGACGCCAGGATCGCCATCAACCAGGCGCGTCTGCTGGTACTGCACGCCGCGTGGTTGCTCGACACCGGCGACCTCGCCGCCTACGGCGCCGTCAGCGAGATCAAGGTGGCCGTCCCGAAAATGGCCCAGGACGTCATCGACATGGCGATGCAACTCCATGGCGGAGCCTCGCTGTCGGAGGATCTGCCCTTGGCGCCCGCATGGCTTCAGGCCCGGGCGATCAGGTTCGCCGACGGACCCGACGAAGTCCATCGCGGCGTCGTCGCCCGGATCGAGCTCGCGAAATACCGACAGGCGGACGCATTAAGTTAGCGAGAATTCTCGTCAGGTGGTAGAACTCACCCATCGTGACGAAGGGGATTCGCATGGAGCCGACAGCAACACAGCGCGCCGCGCTCGGCCTGATCTGCGATACGTTCGCACCCGGCGACGGGTCGGCACTGCCGTCGGCGACCGAGCTGGGTTCGATCGAGACGGTCTTTCGCATGCTCGAACGCAACCCTCGCGAAGCCGAGACCAAGCAGCTGGCCATGCTGCTGAACCTGTGGGACTCGCGGGTGTTCGGCCTGCTCTCGGGTAGCGGGCCGAGGCGGTTTTCCTCGCTGTCACAGGCCGAGCGTGAACAGGCGCTGCTGCGGCTGGGCGATTCCCGGTTCGCGGCCAAACGCACGCTCTTTCAGGCGCTGAAGTCCGCGGCGTTGCTCGCCTACAACGTCACTCCGGGACCGACCGGGGAGAATCCGCTGTGGAAGCAGATGGGGTATCCCGCGCCGCCAGGGCCCCTGCAATCCGCTCCGGATCCTGCGCTCGCTCCACTGCGGCCGACCGAACCGACGACGCTCACCTGCGATGTGGTCATTGTCGGCTCCGGCGCGGGCGGTGGCACCGCCGCCGCGGTGCTGGCCGAGGCAGGGCTGGATGTCGTGGTGCTCGAACGCGGCGACTATTACGACGACCGCGATTTCGGCACCGGCGAACTGGACGGGCTGCTGCGGCTCTATGCCCCCGGCCCCCAGGCCACGGCCGAAGGCCAACTGACGCTTGCGGCAGGCACCTGCCTGGGCGGCGGCACGGTCGTCAACTGGAGCACCTCACTACCTACCCCCGACGACGTTCGCGCGGAATGGGCCGACCTCGGTGTACCCCAGTTCATCGCACCAGAATTCGACCAAGCCCTGGCCGCGGTGCAAACGCGGCTCGGCGTGAACCGCGACCATTCACCCTTGTCGGCCCGCGATGCCGTCCTCGAGCGCGGCGCCGGCGCGCTGGGGTGGGAAATGGACACGTTGCCGCGCAATGTTTCCGATGCCTGTGATGCCGGTGCCGACTGTGGAAGTTGCGGGTACGGGTGCCGCTTGGGCGCCAAACGGTCGGTGACCAAGACCTGGCTCCACGATGCCGCCGGTCGTGGCGCACGACTGGTCGTCGATGCGAACGTCCGCCGGATCGAGGTGAGAAACGGTCACGCCGAAGGGGTTACCGCAGAGACCTCGCAGGGCGTGCGGATCGACGTCAGGGCCCGCGCGGTGGTGGTTTCCGCCGGTGCGGTCCAGACTCCGGCGCTGCTGCGACGGTCGGGTCTGCGTAACAAGAACATCGGACGGTATCTGCGCCTGCATCCGGCCGCCGCGGTGTACGGAGTGTTCGGCGAGGAGATCAGGCCGTGGGAAGGTGGGCTACAGGTACGCATCTGCCGCCGGCACCAGAACCTGGACGGTCTCGGGTACGGCGTCATCTACGAGACCGGACCGGTGCAGCCCGGACTCGCGGTCGGATTCATGAACTGGCGTGGTGCTCAGGCGCACCGCTCCACCATGCTCGAACTCGCGCACACCGGGGTGGTCGGCGTCATCACCCGTGACCGCGACCACGGCACCGTCACCGTCGACCGCAGCGGTGAACCTGTCGTCCGATACACGCTGTCAGCCCACGACAGCGCGCACCTGCGGACCGGAATCGGTGGCGCGGCACAGATTCTCGAGGCCGCCGGCGCCCGGCGGATATTCTCCGGCCACCAGGCGGGCGTGTCGTATGAGCCCGGGATGCGCGGTACGCATGCCGATTTCGTCGCCGCCGGTGACGCCGCAGGCTACGGTCCCGGTCAATGTGCGATGGCTGCGCTGCACATCATGGGTTCCGCCCGCATGGGTGGTTCCCGCGATACTTCCGCGACCGATCCCGAGGGTGTGACCTGGGAAGTGCCGAATATCGTTGTCGCCGACGCCTCCTGCTTCCCGACCTCATCGGGTGTCAATCCCATGGTGACGATCGAGGCCATCGCCTATATGAACGCCAAACGCCTTGCCGCTCGTTTGAATTGATCGCTATCCGCCCGCGACCGACGGGATGATCATGACCTCGGTACCGGCGTCGACAGGTGTGTCCAGCCCGTCGAGCATGCGGCATTCCTCGTCGCCGATGTAGAAGTTCACGTAGCGGCGCAATCGGCCGGTCTCGTCGCGGAGTCGGCGTTCCAGTGCGGGCGACCGATCGCGCAGGCCATCCAAAATATTGCGCAGAGTCGCCCCGTCGACATCCAGTTCTTTCTCGCCGCCGACGTACGGACGCAGCATCGACGGCAGGTGCACGCGGGCCATGGCGCTATCCGATGACGGCGGCGCGCACGCACAACACGTCCGGCAGCTCGCCGGCCACGAGCTGCCAATGCTCGCCCTCGTCGGGGCTGCAATAGACCTCGCCGTTGCGGGTACCGAAATAGATGCCCGTCGGGTCGGCGTTGTCGGCGCACATGGCATCGCGCATGACCGCCGCCCAGAACGGCACCTGCGGGAGCCCATCGGTCTTGGCCGACCAGCTCTGGCCGCCGTCCTGGCTGCGGTACACCGCGCAGGTGGCATCGGGCGGGAACCGGAACCGCTCCATATCCGCGACCAGCGGGAAGGTGTAGATCACGCCGGGCCGGCGCGGGTGCGCGACAATCGGGAAGCCGAAGTTGGATGGTGGCAGTCCGCCGTCGATGCTCTGCCAGCTCACGCCGGCGTCGGTGGTGCGGAAGACGCCACCGTGGTTCTGCAAATACATGGTGCTCGGTGTCTCGGCGTCGACCGCGACCTTGTGCACGCACTGTCCCCATTCCGGCAATTCGCCCGGCATGAAATCAGCCGTGACACCCTTGTTCGTCGGTGTCCACGACGCTCCGCCATCGGAGCTCTGATACACCCCGCCGGTGGATATGGCGACCGCGATCCGCTGAGTATCCGTCGGATGCGGAAGGATCGTGTGCAGTGCCAAACCGCCGCCGCCCGGCTGCCATTGCGGACGGTGCGGGTGGTCCCACAGCCCTCTGATCAGCTCGAACGTCCTGCCGCCATCGGTGGAACGGAACAGCGCCGAAGGTTCGACGCCCGCGTACACCACGTCCGGCTCGGCGTCGGTCGCGGGCGCGATCTGCCATACGCCTTCCAGGGCGGCTCCGGTGTCCTCGGGGAAGGCCAGCGGTGCGTCGTCCGGTTCGGTCCATGTCTCGCCGAGGTCGTCGCTGGCCACCATCGTCGGCCCGAAATGACTGTTCAGCACCCCCGCGAGCAGGCGCGGCGTCGCCCGGCGGGTGTCGATCGCCAATGCCTTCACGTCAGCAACCGCGAACTGCGGTGGGCTGACGTCCCAGCTCGACCGACCGTCGGTGCTGCGCGCCAGGAACAGCCCTTTGCGCGTCCCGATTCCGAGTAAAACCTCCATCGCCGACCTCCATACGGTCACCGCCACGCAGACGCGTGTGAGCGTACTCCCAGGTGGGACACGACCCGCCGGAAACGAACGAGGCTCTCCCTCGCGATCCAACAGGCGCGTCGGCGTGACATTTGCGCGACCATTTCGTAATGTATCCGTGATCTGTTCCCGAGAGTAGGCGGTGGTCGAGTTAATGCGTGGTCAACATCGCAAACCGACCGCAACCCGAAAGTTCGCTCCCTTGGTTGCGGGCAGCGCTGCGACGGCAGGCATGGCCGTCCTCTGGGTGACCATGGGGCCGACCCCTGGCACTCAGCAGGCCGGGGCGGTCGATGCGCAACCGGCGGCCGCCGTGGCCGCCAACCCCGCCCCGGCGACCGCGCCGCCGGTATCTCAGCCGCGGCCCGTGCTACCAGCGGCTGCCGCCGATCAACCGCCGCTGTTCGCCAAGGAAGCCAGACAGCACCTGGCTTGCTCGACGGAGCTGGTCGGCGCACGGCCCCACGTGGCGCAAGTGGGCAATCTGATCGGGAAGGCCTTCGCGGTCGCCGATATCGGCGGCGCCATCGGCCGCGGCAATGACGACCACGGTGCAGGCTTGGCGCTGGACTTCATGACCACCGATGCCGCGCACGGCGACGCGATCGCCGAATTCGTCCTGGCGAACCGCGAGCGATTCGGCGTGACCTACGTGATCTGGCAGCAGCGCTACAACGACGGCAACGGTTGGTCCTACATGGAAGACCGCGGCAGCGCGACGGCCAACCACTACGACCACGTCCACGTGTCCTTCGACGCGGCGGCCGCCGTGTCGAACTTGATCTGCTGATCGCACGCGATGGCCGATCCCTCACGGCTCCTGATGAGGCAGGGCGCGTCTGGTGAGATCCGGCCTCGCTGGGTTCAGCGCGGAGCGATGCGGAACAGCCCGGTCATGGTGCCCTGGTAGAGGGTTCGATCGGGTGAAATCGTGCCGACCATTTGCAGCGTGTCGTGGATGGGTGTCGCACCGATGAGTTCGTGGTGGTCGACTCGGCCGGTGACGGCGTCGATGACGGTGTGGTGGTAGCTGTCGCTGACGCCGGAGCCGTTGCCGGGCAGGGTCGGCCGCCGCGCGATCGTGTAGATCTTGCCGTCGGCGACCGACAGACGGGGGACCGCCGCGGACTTGGTGTCGTTGGTCCACACCACATGGCAGCCCAAACCCGACACGTCGACGCGCACCATCCCGCCGGTGAACTTCGCCTCGGCGGGCTGGCTCGGGCCCGCGCCCTCGGGGACCGCCGGGTACGGGTAGCCGTAGGTACTGGCGACGAACAGGCTGTTGCCCGAGCCGATCGGCGAGTTCTCGGTGCCGTCGACGGTGGGCACCGAGCACACCTGGTTGCCGGTGGCGGTGTCGAATACCAGCAGATTCTCCTTGGGTACAGCGTTGTCGGTGATCGCCAGGTATTCAGTGCCGCGGCCGGGACCGAAGAACGTTGGCGTGGCGCCGGTGCCCCAACTCAACTGACCGGGTTTCCGGGCGGGGCCGCGGTCGTAGGGCTTGCGCCACACCACTCGTGGATTGCCTGCGGCGTCGACGTCGACCAGATACAGCGCGTGCGTGGTGGCAATGGCCACGCCTTCGGGAGCGGTGGAGATGCTGTTGGCGACCTTTTCCCCTGGCCCGAGCACGATCGAACGCGCCGCACCGGTCGCCGGATCGGAGAATCCGGCCGCGGCGTTATCGGTGGCGAACCAGACCCGGCCGTCGAAATCGGGCATCACCGAGCTGACCGCGTCACAGTCGCCGCCACCGCAATGGCCGGTGACGGCCTGGGCGATATCGGTCCTCGATTCGACGAAAACCTTCCAGAACAGCCCCTCTTTACGATGCCCGATCCGTAACAGCTGACCGCTGCCGTCGACGGTGACCATGCGGTCGCGGTTGTCGAGGTAGGCGTAGACCCCGCCGAGCAGACTGCCCTTCTCCAGATCCAGCGACGCGAGCGGCTGGCCATTGTCCGGATTGAGCAAGAAGACCTTCGGTGAGCGGCCGAGGATTTTCGTGCACAGCGCCTGCGGCATGCCGTCGGCGCCCTGCAGGATCGTCGGGCAGGCGGCGGCGAGTTCGCGGAAGTCACTGTCGACTCGGCCTGTGCCCGGACCTGCGAACGGTGTGGCATCGGAAGATTCGGCGTCACCGTGCATGGTCGCCGTACCCAGTGGACCGAGGTGCGGGTTGGCGGGTGGTAGCGAACCGAACGCTGCGCCGGCCGATCCGGTGGAGATCGTGAGCAATGCCGTCATGGCGAGGGCGGCGGTCGCGGCGGCGCGGCCCAGTCTGTCGATCATGGGTACTCCCTGAGTGTCATTGCGTGGGTTCGCTATCCACGAACCCGCGCGAATGCGAATATTCGGATTCAATAATCCGATTAGTCGCATGGAGCTACACGGTAGAAGAACGGGTGGGCTGCGGGCAAGGCTTCATCGGGTGTGTCCGAAATGTGGTGGCCAGTCGCTGAGTGTGCGAGCCGTTGCGGTGAGTTCCTCGACGTAGCGGTGCCGCTCGATGGGGGAGACCGCAGTGCGCAATGGGCCGATCTGTATCTCCCACAATGGCTTTCCGTCGCGATCGCGCACGGGTGCGGCCATATAGCTGACCGGCAGATCGCGCTCGGAATGCCAGATATCGGTGGCGTAGAGGTGGCCGCCGGTCTCGGCCATCAAAGCGTGGACTTCTTCCCGCAACGGCTGGTTCGAGGCGTTTGTGGACAGATGAGCCACCACGCGACCGAGGACGTCGATGCGATGCAGGTCGGCGGCATCGGCGCCCCATGCGGCGAACCCGGTGTCCGCGATCTGGTCGAGCGCCGCTGCCAAGCCCTCTCGACGCCCGGGTGCCGTGGCGCCGAGCCACTGACGCTGAACGGTGCTGTCCGACAGTGCGACAACGGTGGCGCCCGCCGGTGCCTGCAACGGCAACCGCAGTCCGACTTCGACACCGGCCGGAATATGGCCGATTCCCCTGGTGACGGCGATGAAGGTCAGCTGACCTGCCTCGACGAGGCTCAGCGCCGCCCCGCAGCCGACGCGTGCGGCAAGCGCTTCGAGATGTCCGGCCATGCCGCTCGGCGCACTGAATCCCTCGCGGGCCTTGTCGGCCGCGGCGATGAGGGCCGGACCGGCGGTGTACCGGAGGTCGGGGAGCCTGCTGACCCAGCCGTGCTCACGAAGCGAGGTGAGGATCGCGCCCGCGGTCGATCTGCTCAGATGCAGCGTGTCGGCAATATCGGCGGAGGTCGCCGGGGAATCGAGTGACACCAGCAACTCGATGATTCCGACAACGCGATCGGTCGGCGGCGACGTCGCGGATCCGCCCTTGCCCTCGGTCACGAGACTCCTTCGGCTGCACCTGTGATGCGGATATGCGCGTCCGTGAGCCGAATATTCGCAACGCGAGCCTGGTCTGTCAACCAAGGAGCCGTAGCTGCCGCCGATTCACTGCCTACTCGCGCGATCGGCATGCGATGCGATGTCACCTCCGCCGACGATGTTGCGGCTCTGCTGGCGGCGGTCGGAGCCGCCGCCTGCGCGCAGAACGCGGTGTCGGCGACTGCCGATCCGCCGCAACCACTGCTCGGGCCCACTACTGTGGCTGCTACGTGCGAATCGACCTCGAGATCACGATGATTGAGCGCATTCGCCCACATGACTATCTCTTGGACGCTCGACCTCGACCCGAGTAGGAGATTTCGAATGGTCACCATCATCGGTGGCGGCATCGCCGGGACCGTCCTCGGCGGTGCCCTCGCCCGCAGCGGTACTCCGGTCACCGTGTACGAGCGGCGGTCACGCAACGCCATGGGCGGCGCGTTCCTGTTCATCGACGAACGCGGCCACTCGGTCCTGCACGACCTCGGAGTCGCCGACGACGCGGTGCAGAATGCCTCCGCCCCGGTCCATGCGCTCGAATACGTCGGTAGCGACGGCCGCCGTGCCGCCATGAGCCGCGGTCACCGATTCTGGCTGCGCAGCTCGCTGATGAAGGTGCTCAGCGAGTTCCTCGACACCTCGGGCGCCGATCTCCGGTACGAGCAATCGGTCACCGACGTTGCCGTCGACGGGTCCGGCGGATGCCTGATCCGGCACGGCGACGGCTCGACGAGCTCCGACGACATCGTCATCGCCGCCGACGGTATCGATTCCGTGGTCCGAGCCCGCCTCGAGCCCGACCGGCCCCCGGTCTATGCCGGAGACATCGTGCTGTACGGAATGACCACCAGCCCAATCGCATTGGACAGCGACCCCGACATCCTGCACTTTTTCGCCGAGCAAGACGCCACCGGTGCAGCTGCGAGCACGTTCGGCCACATCTGGCGGCCCGGGCACCCTGCTCATTGGTTCATCCGGATAGCGAGCGATCCGCTCGATGGCCCCGACGACCTCGGGATGCGACCCATCGGCGAGTGGGTCGACACGGTCGTGCGGGCCACGCCGTCGATCAACGAACTCGTCGGCACCCTGCTCGGGCAGACCGACGACGTCCACGTCAGCAACGCCCGCAACGTCCCCCTGGAGGACGCCGCGCAGCCGACGCTGCCGATCCTGCTCATCGGCGACGCCGACCACGCGATCACCCCCGCCGCCGGTGTCGGCGCCCGCGACGCTCTCGAAGACGCGGCCGCCGTCTACCAAGCGCTCACCACCGGAAGCAGCCCCGCCGAGGCCATGGCCCAGCGACGCAGCACAATTGTCGAGGACCGTCAGCGCGCATTGCGCGGCCGTGCGAGCGTATCCAGATAGGCCGGACCGCAGAAGGACCGGATCGATTTCGTCACGCGTGGCGAGATCGATCCGGTCGGCGTCGAAACCCTTCCTTACCGCACAGCGCGGCGACGGCGAGGCGAACCGCTGCGCACACCGAGAATGATGCCCGCGAGGAGTGCGGTGCCGCCCAGGACGGCCAAACCGATGGGAAGGGTTCGTCCGAACAGAGTGAGCCTGTCGAGGCTGTCCTGTGTGACTGCCATCTGGGCGTCGATGGTGTCCTCATCGAAGACGAGATGCGACTTCAATGCGGTCACGTCGACCTGCTCGGCGCTGCGACCGTAGTACAGATGGAGCTGCTCACCACCCTTGAGAATTGCGCCGGTCTTCGGCTCGACCCACACGTCACGGGTGTTGGTGTAGAAGCGGGTCATCGTGACCTGCCCGTCGCCCTCCAGCCCCCACTTGGCGGCAGGGAGAGTGAGCTTGTTGGTCGCCGCCGGAAAGACATCCCACATGTTCGTGACCGGGATGCTCTGGCGGAAATGGTAGACAGGTACGCCGTTGACCTCGGACTCGTCGATGTACTCGATGTCGTAGGTGGCGCGGGCATTGAGGTCGAAATACGGATAGGACTTCTTCTCGGTGCCGATCGGGAAGCGGTACTGCAGCCCGACGCGCTGTGATGGGTCGGCTACCGAGTCGCCCGACTTGTCGACAGTGAGGGCGATGGAACCGTTGGGGGACATCGGGATCGGCTCGCCCGTCTTGCGGTCGATCGTGACCCGGTCGACCGAGGCGGTCAGCAGGCCGGTGTCGCCCTCGCGATCGTCGCGGCGCAACGTCTGGCCCGCCTGCATGGTCATCTGATCGGCGCCGGACGGCTCCTCGACGGTGAGAAAACGTTGCGACACGATCGGCACGCCCGTGTCGATCCTGGCCGATCCGTCGGGCGAGGTGAGTGATTTCGCGTCCAGGACAAGGCTTTCCTCGCCGGGCACGCTCTTGGCGATTGTGGTGACCCGCAAATCCAGCGGCGTCTTGGCCACCTTGCCGACGGTGTAGGTCGGGACCATGACCGCTGCCGCGAGCAGGAGCGCGCCGAGGCCGATGAGCAGGCAGGCGATGGTCCTGCGCACGTTGCTCATCGGCTGCCGTAGGCGACGTCGCCCAGCTGCGACGAGCCAGGGTCAGCGGCAGTCTCCAGCGGCGGGATCGAATTCTGTTGCACGCCCGCGGTGATGCCGAACACGGCGATCACCCCGAGAGTCACGCCGGCCAGCCCGCTGAGCAGGCCGGGAAAAGCAAACTTCATGGATCGAACAACTCCAATGGATGGCGTCGGCTCAAGCGACGGAGAAGAACCCGAGGGTCGGGGCGAAGGTGCAGGTCCGGACGGTGGAATCGGCGGCCGTGGTGGTGAGCGAACCGGAGATCACCGCGGCGACCCGACCCGAACCGGTATCGGCGATGGTCGACAAGGTGGCGGGGCCCTCGGCATTGATCTCGGACGCGGTGGTCAGCGTCTGCACACCCGACCGACGGTTGTCGAGGTTGAGCCACTGTACGGTCAGCGGCGCATTCTGCACGGCTGTAGGGGCTTTGGTGCCGAGCGCGGTGAGGACGAATGCGGTCTGTCCTGCCCTGGGCCCCGGTGGCGGGAGTTCGGCCGGTCCGGGGACGGCGAGCGCGGTGCCGACAGAGTCGGAGGTGGGGCCGATGCAGCCTTTTCCGAGGGTCGGGTAGAGGAACTGCGCGATCCGTGGACCGTCCGACGGCGGGAGGTCGGGACCACCGCCACCGCTACCGTCGAGGAAGGTGATGACCTTCTCCAGAGTCGCCTTGACCTGCGCGGGGATGGCGGGAATGGCGAGCAGGGCCCGCACCTGGGCCAGGATTGCTGTGGATCCGCCGCCGGCGATATGGGCGGGAGCGGAAATGGCGCTGACGACAGTCGGTGCCAGTGCGGCAAGCATGTCGGAGGGAACATTCTCCGCGATCGACCCAACGACCGGCTGGTCCGCGGGCCGCGGCGCGGCCATGGTCGACGTCGGTGCGGCGAGTGAAAAACTCGCCGCCAATGCGAGTGCGGACAGAGCGGTCCGCGATCCTCGGGTGCGCAGCACTGTTGAGCCGTCCTTCTTTTCGTGGGTCAAGGTGGATCAACCCAGAAATGTCAGTGTGATCCCGGGTATCAGATATTGTTGATCTCCGGGTTCGGGACGGAAACGATAAGACCACGGCTCGAGGACTGCGGCTCACCATCGTGACGAATTTTGATTCCTCAACCGCGCGGCGCGAATTGATCGTAGGTTTCCACAATTCTCTTTTCGTGGATCTGGGCAATAATCGTGCCGAGATTGACCCCGCTCGGCCGATCCGAGCACAGCTACTCGATCAGGTTTTCGCCCTTCAGCCAGTCGTAGGCGACGTCGGCGGGGTCCTCGCCGTCGATGTCGACGCGGCCGTTGAGCTCCTGCATCAGCTCGTCGGTGAGACGCTCAGAAATGGTGGCGAGCAGTTCACGCAATTCCGGGTGCTGCTCGATGACGGCGCCGCGTACGACGGCCGTGCCGCTGTAGGGCAGGAAGAACTTCTTATCGTCGTCGAGGACCACCAGATTCAGGTTCTTCACCCGGCCGTCGGTGGTGTAGATCATCCCGAAGTTGCAGGGGGCGCCCTTGGCCGTCGCGGTGTAGACCACGCCCGCGTCCATCCGGGTGACGTTGGCGGACGGGACACCGTTCGGATCGTTGTAGGGGATACCGTATTTATCCAGCATCGGAAGGAAACCATCGGAGCGGCTGAAGAATTCGTCGTCGACGCAGAAGGTCCGGTCGGCGACGGGGAGTGCGGCCACATCGGACAATGACTTCACCCGCAGCCGTTCGGCATTCGTAGCCGATGTACCGAAAGCATAGGTGTCGTTGAAGTTGGCGGGCGGCAGCCACTCCAAGTTGTGTTCGCTCTTCTCGATGTCGTGAACGCGCTGCCAGAGTTCGGCGGGATCGGAGATCGTCTCGGTCTGGTTGTGGTAGGTGACCCAGCCCGTTCCGGTGTATTCCCAGAGGATGTCGGCGTCGCCGTTGAGCTGGGCCTGACGCGAGGACGCAGAACCCGGTGCTCCCGTCAGATCGGTGACGTCGGCGCCCGCCGCGGCCAGGTAGGTCGCGGTGATCTTGCCGAGCAACACGCCCTCGGTGAAGCTCTTGGAGGTGACGACGAGTGCCGCGCCGTCCAACGGCTGTGCGCCGTCGGGTAGCCGGGCGTCGTGGAAGGTGCCCGAGGAACTCACCAGGCCGCAACCCGCGAGCATCGACGCGGTGATGGCGAGTGCACACACCAGAGTGGCCAGACGTGCTCGTGGCGAACTCATGAGATACCTCGCGGGGTCGCGGCCAGCTCGACGAGTCTGCCGAGCCAATCGATGATCAATGCCAGCAGCCCGACCAGGATCGCGCCGGAGATGAGCAGTTTCGGCAGGAACAGGGTGACGCCGGTGGTGATCAGGGTGCCGAGGCTGGTCGCGCCGATGAAGGTGCTCAGCGTCGCGGTGCCGACCAGGATGACGAGTGCGGTGCGCACCCCGTTGAGGATCACCGGAACCGCGAGCGGCAACTCGACCAGAAACAGCGTCCTGGCCGCCGAGTAGCCGATGCCGCGCGAGGCCTCGATCGTTCGCTGATCCACCTGACGCAGCCCGACGATCGTGTTCTGCAGGATCGGCAGGATCGCGTACACGACGAGACCGACCACCGCCGTGCGGAATCCGGTGCCGAGCCAGAAGGTGAACAGCACGAGCAGACCCACAGCGGGCGCGGCCTGGCCGATATTGGCGAAATTGACGGCGATGGGCTCGAACCGCTTCAATGCCGGCCGGGTCAGCGCGATACCGAGCGGAATCGCGACCACGACGACGATCAGCGTGGCCACCACGGTCAACCTGATGTGTTCGAGGATCGTGGTCCGCAGGTTGTCCCAGCCGAGCGAGGCCTGTTCGGTCGGGGTCAGCGTCGTCGACCGGTACCACAGGAAATAGCCGATGCCGATGACCAGGATGATGAGCGGCTCGAACCACACGTCGAGGGGGACGCGGCGCAAGCGTTTCACGAATCCGCCTCGCTGACGCTCGGTTCCATCGTGCGCCGGGGCGGGCTGTGTCGATGAATCACTCGCCAACGCTCGGGTCATGACTGCCCGGCCGATCGGTGTTCATCGTCGGCGGCGACCACCGGCGTGGGCGCCGGGTCGGTACCGTCGACATAGGTTTCGTACGACAGGTCCGCTTCGTCGGCGCGTCCCTCGGCGAGCTTGGTCTGGATCACGTCCGTCACCGAGCCGATGCTGAGGGAGCCGATGACGGCGCCACGCCCGTCGGTGACGAGAGTGGCGCCCTGACTGGCGGCGAGCATGGCATCGAGTGCATCGTTGAGAGTGGAGGATTGGGCGACCACGGGCAGGCGCCGGTCGAGATAGTCGGAGACCTCCGGTTTACTCGCCACTTCCGTGAGGGTGGGCCACGAGCGCGGCCGCCCCGCGTTGTCGACGACCACGACCCAGGTATGTCCTGCCGCCTTCGCACGATCGATCACCTGCTGTGCCGGCTCGCCGATCCGCGCGGTGACCACTTGGTCGTGGTCGACATCGCGCACCCGGGACACGGTGAGATACGCCAACTTCGCACCGGATCCGACGAACTCCTCGACGAACGGCGTCGCGGGGTCGGTGAGGATCTCCTCCGGGGTCGCGTACTGCTCGACGCGACCGCCCTCGGACAGGATCAGCACCTTGTCACCGAGTTTGGTGGCCTCCTCGAAATCGTGAGTCACGATCACGATGGTCTTGCCGAGTTCGTGCTGGATCGCGATCAGACTGTCCTGCAAGCGCACCCGGGTGATCGGGTCGACCGCACCGAACGGCTCGTCCATGAGCAGCACCGGCGGATCTGCCGCCAGCGCGCGGGCCACGCCGACCCGCTGCTGTTGGCCGCCGGACATGTCCTTGGGCAGCCGGTCGGCGAAGGCGTCCGGGTCGAGACCGACCAGGTCGAGCAGGTATTCGGTGCGCTCAGCGATCCGCTTCTTGTCCCAGCCGAGCACCCGGGGGATCGCGCCGATATTCTTGGCGACCGACCAGTGTGGGAACAGCCCACCGGACTGGATGACGTAGCCGATCGACTGGCGCAGCTTGTCGGGGTCTTCCTTGGTGACATCGCGTCCGTCGATGTAGATCCGGCCTTCGGTGGGCTCGATCAGCCGGTTGATCATCTTGAGCGTTGTCGTCTTACCGCAGCCGGACGGGCCGACGAAGGCGACGATCTGGCCCGCCTCGATCTCGAGGTCGAGGCGCTGCACCGCGGGCTTGTCCTGGCCTTTGTAGCGCTTGACGACCGCGTCGAGCTTGATGGACGCACCGGTGATGTTGCGTTCGGGTGGTGCGGGTCGATCGGTCACAGCATCGGTCATGACAGTCCCTTTGCGATCGTGAGGCGTCCGAGCAGGACGAGTAGCGCGTCGAACACCAAGGCGATGAGGACGATGAGAAGCGTTCCGGTCAGCGCCATTTCGAGGGCGTTCGCGCCACCGAGGCGGGAAAGGCCGTTGAAGATCAGCGATCCGAGGCCCGGGCCGAGGACGTAGGCGACGATGGCGGCCACACCGACGATCATCTGCGTGGAGACCCTGATACCGGTGAGAATGACCGGCCACGCGATCGGCAATTCGACGGTCAGCAGAATCCGCCAGCGCGGAAGTCCGATGCCGCGGGCGGATTCGATCACCGAGGCAGGCACCGACCGTAGACCGACGATCGCGTTTCCGATCACGGGCAGCGCCGCGAAGAACGCCAGCATGAGAAACGACGGGACGACGCCGAGTCCGAAGGGGACCAGCAGCAGCGCGAGCAGCGCCAACGAGGGAATCGTCAACGCGACCCGGCTCGACGTCAGTGTCAGCGCGGACAACAACGGAAGCCGATACACCGCCACCGCGATGAGCACAGCGACGACCGTGCCGACCAGGACCGTTTGAAATGCCAGGGAGGCGTGCTGATAGGTGAGGAAGGTCAGGACTTCGCCCCGCCCTTGGATATAGCTCCACAAATTCACGCCGATTCCCATCATCAGCCGTAGCTCGGTCGGTACTTTGTCTGCGCGTTATGGCCGGACTCGTGAACCGTCACAGGCTAATCGATGTCGGGCGTTCGTTTCGGAATTCGCGTGGTGGGCGATTCGAGAAATGAAGCGTCACGCTGCCCGTGTCAGTGGGGCAGTCGAGGAATAGGTGTCGGAATTACCGCTGATCACGGTGCTCGGCCTGCCGTCGACGCCGACCGGGATGGTTCCAGCGAGGGTGATGCGGGTCAGTTTCCGGTGCTCGCTGCCGTCGTAGTCGTCGATGGCGTAATGCTGGGTGGCGCGGTTGTCCCAGATGGCGACATCACCCAGCGACCAATTCCAGCGGGTGGTGTGCTCGAGCCGTGTCACCCGGTCCTGAAACAGCCGCAACAGTGCGCGTGACTCGCTGCCCGGCAGGCCCGCGATCTCCTTCACGAATCCGCCGAGCAGCAGCGCACGTTCACCGGTCTCCGGATGCACTTCCACCACGGGATGCTCGGTCTCGAAATACGTGGACTCGAACTCGCGCCGGTAGGCCCTGCCCTGCTCGCCCTGGAATTCCTCGGTGGCGGTGGCGTAGTCGTACCGGTTGGTGTGGCGCGCGCGCAGGCTTTCGGCCAGGCGCCTGAGCGGTTCGGGCAGCGAGTTGTACGCGGCGACAGTGGAGGCCCAGGTGGTCGAGCCGCCATAGCTGGGCAGGGTGACCGCGCGCAGGATCGAGGCACGGGGGACGCGATCGACGAAGGTGACGTCGGTGTGCCAGACGTTGGAACGGCCGTGCTGGGAATCGATGGCCAGACTCTTCGAACCCGCGGAGGTGAGCGTCGGATGCGGGGTGGTCGGGCTGCCGAGCAGCTGCGCGAACTCGTATTGCCCGTCCTCGGTCAGGTGGTGCTGATTCCGGAAGAAGACAACCTTGTGCTCGAGCAGTGCTGTGCGGATGGCGGCCACCGTCTGCTCGTCGAGGTCGCCACCGAGCCGAACTCCGTCGAGCTGTGCGCCGATGTGGGTACCGAGCTTGACGACCTGCACGGTGGTCGCGGTGTCAGCGACGGACATAACGGCTCTCTCCTTCGAACTCGGCGAACGAGCAGAGACAACCACCTCCGGGGCAGTCGCGACCAGCGTTACGGTCATGAAGATCGAAACGGAGGACCGCGGGAGCAGCATCGGCTAGGTGCTACGACAACGGCTGGAGCTCACCGCGTGACGAGGATCTTCACCTCGGTGTCGCGTCCTTCGCCGCGGAGCAGTTCGATCCCCTTGTCCAGCACCTCGTCGAGTGAAATCCGTCTGGTGACCAGTCGAGTGGGATCGATGCGGCCTTCGGTGATCGCGTCGATGACCGCGCGGAAATCATCGCTGGTGTAGGCGAGACTGCCGGTGCAGGTCTTCTCGGTCACCATGAGCATTCCCGGATCGAGGTCGACGGCCTCGTGGTACATCGCCACGGCGACGGTGGTGCCGCCCTTCCTGAGCGCCTCGACGGCCGGGGCGAAGGTCGCGGTGCCGACACCCGCGGCGTCGAACGAGGCGTCGACGCCTCGGCCGCCGGTGACTTTGCGGGCATGCGCAACCGGGTCGAGACTTCTGGGGTCGATCACGTCGGCACCGAACGATTCGGCGAGCGCACGCCTGCTCGCACTCACCTCGCTGACGATGACCCGATCCACGCCGTGCGCTCTGAGACAGAGCAACAGACCCAGCCCGATCGGTCCACCGCCGATGATCAGCGCGGTCTGTCCCGCAGCGATGCCACTGCGCCGAACAGCGTGCAACGCAACGCTCAACGGTTCGATCAGCGCAGCGGTTTCCGGTCCGATCTCCGGTGGCATGAGGAAGACCTTCGCCGCCGGGGCCACCACATACTCGGCGAATCCGCCACCGCCGCCGTTCACTCCGAGGAACCCGCCTTGCTCGCACAGATTGGGTTCACCCCGTAGGCATGCGGGGCACTCTCCGTCGTCGAGATTCGGTTGAATCGCGACCAGCGCGTCGACCAGGATGCCTTCGACACCTTCTCCGACTTCGGCGACGTACCCCGAGATCTCATGTCCGAGCACATGCGGTCCGACCTCACCGATGAGCGGGTGCGGCCAGTCCACCGGGACCGGTGCCGTGTCATACAGCGACAGGTCGGACCCGCAGATGCCTGCGCAGGTCACCCGAACCTTGACCGTCCCCGGGCGAACGGCGGGCTCGGGAATCTCGTCCAAGCGGGCGTCTCGCGGCCCGTGTAACCGTAGCGCCAGCATGCTGTTCTCCTTGATTGTGCGGCAGTTGATCCGGGTCCGGGAAGTTGCATCGCATGCGATCGTGCAGTGGATGCCACCGCTGCGACCGTGGTCGAAGGTCCCCACCGCCTTTGACCTAGACGGTCCTACGGGGAGGGGTTGACCTCGCGAACGGGGTCGGCGCCATCCCATGTGCGCGCCTGCGCGATCCCGTAGGCAACCATCTCCCGCATCCCGTCGCTCTGGATGTACTCGTAGACCACCCCTTGCTGTGCCGGGGATTGGAGATAGGCGATCTTCGTACCCGGGCCGGTGGCCGCGAACAAGACGGTCAAGCCGCGCTCCCGCGCCTGCTCGACCGAAGCATCGAGATCATCGGTGGTCCAGGCGATGTGGTGCGGGCCGAGTTTCAGCGCGCCGGACTCGTCCGCGTAAGGCGACGGCGTCGCGGACGTGATCTGCATCAGCTCGATCTGGACCTCACCCGAATAGCCCATCGCCACGTCCATGGTCACGGTGGTGTCGGCTCCCTCATAACGGCCGTCGAGCCTCGCACCACGAAAAACCGTCCACGGACCGATCCCGGTGTTCTGCACCCACTCTTGGATACTGACGTCCAGATCGGCAACGACATAACCGACCTGCATGACAGGTTCGGCGGCCGGATGATGCATCGGGAACTCCTTCGGACAACCGAGCGAGATCAGGCGACACGGTGATCGACACCTCGTCGGATCGACGCTAAACCGGCCGCGGTCGACTCCTGCGCGTTGCCGCTCACTCAGTGGGAGGTTTGTCCTGGCCGGGCTCACTCGCAGGTGAGTCGACGTATCTTCGCCCGGCGCATCCAGATCACATCCGGCGAAGACCCCTAGGCGGTATCGGCCCCGCGACCACTTGGTGGTGACCTGTTGACCTGCGGAGTCGATCCGTGGTCGGCATCATGACGTCGGTGCGGCGGCTGTCGCCCAACCGGTCAGTCGCTGCGGGGAGAGCATCGCTGACGGTTCAGACGGTGCAGTTGGAGTTCACGCTGACGTCGGGCTGAGTCCGATTTCGGCGCAGCCCTCACGAAGGGTGTCGAAGCCGAACGCTTCGACCGGACCGACGACGCCCGGGGCGTGGGGCGCGGTGGTGCTGAGTTGCTGCGCCGCCCACGCCATGAGTTCTCCGGTGAGGCTGTAGGCGCTGGGGCCTTCGACGTGGACCTCGGAAAGCGGGCCCGCGTCAGAGGAAGCGGTGGCGACGACATAGCTGCGGGTGCGTGCGCGTTCAGCGGTGTCGGGGCCGCCGGGCGGGCCGACCATCGGGCGGGTGATGAGGTCGACCAGGTTGCGGCCGAGCGGGATTCGGTTGGCGGCGGTCGCGAACGCCGATATGGCGGCGGTGGGGCGGGCGAGGGAGGGGAACCAGCCGTTGTAGACGGTGACGTTGTCGAGGTTGGGGAACATCGCAGGCAGAACCATCACCTCGGTTCCGGAGACGAGGAAGGCGTTCCTGCGGCGTCCGCGTACCGCGAAGCTGTGGATCTTCGATGCGGTGCGTTCCTGGGTGAGCTGCCTGTCGCGCCAGCGCGGCGCGGGGAGAGTGAGTCCGTCGCGCATCGTGGTTCGGGTGCCCTGGCTGAGCCCACGCCAGAGCGGGCCGGTGGCGAAGTACCCGACGTCGATCGAGCGCACGGCTGCCCCGCCTTGCAGTGCGGCCATCGTCGCGGCCAGGATGCCGGGCACGTAGTCGTACCCGAACGCGGGCAGCATCACCGAGCCGGTCTCGCGGGCGCGTTCGTGCAGACGCTTGCGCAACTCGAGGACGAAACCGACCTCGCCGGTGGAATCGATGTAGTGCGCACCGGCTTCGGCGGCCGCGCGGGCGACGGGGTGGCCGAATCGTTCGAACGGGCCGACGGTGCTGATGAGGACGTCACCGCGCTGCACCAGATTCGTGCAGCTGTCAGCATCGGCGACATCGGCGATCGCGTATTCGAGGTCGCCGTGACGTGCGGCGAGCGCTGCCAGGGCGTCGCGGTTGCGTCCGGCGAGCATAGGTGCGATTCCGCGCCGCAGCAGGGCGTCGAGGACGAGCCCGCCGGTGTAGCCGGTGGCGCCGAACAGGACGATCCGTCCGGTCATCGAGTCAGTTCTCCTTCGTGAGTAATAGCCACCCGATCTGCCGATTCGGGGTGGTTCCAGCCGGTACCTGATGCCTGTGCGATGGCGTACGGAATGGTGTTGCCGCGGAAGCCGATCCGGTCGACGATCGGCCGGATGAGGCCGGGGATACGGGCGAACAGCGCGTTGCTGCGCGGAACCACGATCTGGGCGGCGCGGCGTTCGATTCCGGCGACGATCTCGCCGACGACCATCTCGAACGGGACCATCTTCCACAGCCCCTTCGAGTTGCCGCCCCACAGCGTGTTTCCGGCAGGGTCGGCGTGCACGTCGTCCATCATCGGCGTCCGGAAGAACGTCGGGTGCGCGCTGCCGACACCGACGCCGAGGTGGCGCACCTCGAGCCGGGTCGAGTCACACAGCGCCCACGCGCCGGCCTTGCTCGCGGTGTAGGGGCCCTGTAGCGGGGAATGCACGAATGCGGCCATCGAAGAGATCGCGAGCAGGTAGCCCCGCCGTGTACGGACGTGGGGGAGGGCCGCCCGGAAAGTCCGCCAGACGCCGTTGAGGTTGACGTCGATGATTCGTTCGAACGCCTCGGGCTCGAGGGTTTCCAGCGGTGCCATCACGGGGAGGCCGGCGTTGGCGATCACGATGTCGACGCGACCGAAATGCAAGGCGGCACTGTCGATCGCAGCGCGCAGACTGTCGAGGTCGCGAACATCTGCCACCCACCCACGTGCGGCGGTGTCCGGGCCGAGCGAGGCGGCTTGTTCGCGCACACGGTCGAGGTCGAGGTCGAGGTCGAGCAGGGCGAGGTTCGCGCCGCGGTGGCGCAGTTCCCGGGCCAGCGCGGCGATCTGTTTGGGAAAGCGGCGGCCTTCAGGGATGAGGGCAAGAGACCCGGGCTCGGCGTCGGGCGCGGTCATCAACGCGGTCGATCCGGGCGGCCCGTAGGCGGGGACCCGAACCGGCTCCCTGCCGAGCATGTCGCCGATCGTGTCGCGAAGCGCAAGCGCGGTCAGCTTCGCGGAGGTTAGCGGCGCTACGGCGGTCGAGGAGGCGATGCCGTCGGTGAAGGGACACTGCGAGATCGCGGCCGCGATGCGGGAGTCGCGCGCCGCGGTGACGATGGCGTGGCCGCCGCTGAACGAGGTGCCCCACACCACGACGCGGTCGGGATCGATGCCGTCGAGCGTGCGGGCGTAGTCAGCATTGCTGACCGCGGTCGCCGAACTGGCGATGGAGGAAAACCGCGTCTACATGGATGCGGCCTACGCTGCCGGCGGGAGCGTCGAAGAACGCGTCTTGCGCGCGGCCAGTGAGTATTTGCGTTTCGCGCGGGAACGTCCCGATGAATTCCGCATCTTGGCCAACCCGCCCGACGAGCCGGAAGCGCTCGAACGGGTGGCCGCGCTGACCCGCGAGCAGAACGCGACGCTCGCCGGCATCATGCGCGACGCCATCGAGGCCGGCACCGCGCGCCCCGACCTGGACCCCGACCGGGTGGCGACCACCCTCTGGGCCTCCCTGAACGGAGTGATCGCATTGGCCTGGCGCTCCGACAGTCTGCGTGTCGACGAGGAGGAACTGAACGCCATGTTCGCGACCTTCGCGGCGATGGTCGGCGATGGGGTTCGCGCCCGGCCTTCGTGATCGGAGACCGCACCTCGCGTGATCGCCCGCCGCCGGGTATCGACCCGATGTGGCGCAACGACCATCAGCCGAACCGGCCGGAGGAAACCGTGACAACGACCAGCGAACCGAACCCGCACAGGCAAGCAGGCAATGAGCCTCCGATCGTGCTGATCGCTCCGGCCATGGCGATCGGCTCCCGCTACTACACGAGCCTCGTCGACGCCTTCGCTGAATGTGGATGGAGCGCACGCGCATTACCACGGCGAGGGTTCGAACACGGCGAGGCCCGCGCATCGCGCCGGCACGACTGGTCGTATCAGGACGAGATCGATGACATCGCCAATGCCGTCGCTGAGGCCCGCGCGCAAGCGCCCGCCCGGCCGGTCATCCTCCTCGGACACAGCCTCGGCGCTCAGCTCGCCGCGGGATACGAGCTGAACCACGAGGGCGTCGACGGATTCGTCACCGTCGGCGGCTCCCTGCCGTACCACCGGAACTACCCGGGCTTCGGCCTGCCCATCGCCGCCATGGCCGGATTGGTCGTGCCGGTCCTGACCGCCGCCTACGGATACCTGCCCAAACCCGCCTTCGGCGGACCGGGTGCCCGCACACTGATGCGGGAGTGGGCTCGGATGGTGCTCACCGGCCGGACACCGTTCCCTTCATCGGGGCGGATCGGAATCCCTTCTCTCCTTGTGGCTCTCGAAGGCGACACTCTGATGCCCAAACGCGGTGTGGACGCGTTCGCGGAGCGTGTGTTCGAACCTTCGGCTGTCACCCGCTGGGACTACCTCGACAAGGATGTGCCCCCGGGAGGAAGCAATGACCACATCACCTGGGTGCGAACACCGGGACCGGTTGTCGATCGCGTGATCGGGTGGTGGGGGCGCGGCGCTCAGAAGCCCGATGCGCAGTCGGATCTGTTGAATATGACGGTGTCTACCTAGACGGCCCCGAGCATCGGCAGGCGGTTTCGGTGACCAGATGAGTGACCATCACCGGCCGTCGCTGGAAGGTTACGCCACCGCATCGGCCGGTCGACCGCAGCCGAAAGGGCGCTGCCATAGACGGTTTGCGTTCATCACGCGTCGACGAAGGTGGTCCCCGCATCGACCAGCTGCTCGACCACATAGGCCGGATCGAGCAGCACCTCGGGTGTGTAGATGCCAGGCGCCACCGCATCGCCGCGCAGTCCGAGCAATCGTTCGACACCGAGGGCAAGGCCGAGCGAGGTCAGAGGGCGCTGTCCGTCCTGGTGGACCACGTGCCGGTTGACACTGAGCGGCATGCCCGACGGGCCTACTCCTTCCAGATCGATTCGAACCTCAACTGACGGGCCCTCGCCACGGCGCGCGCCTGCGGATTGACCGACCGCGAAAGCGAATTCGACGTTCGGCGCGCCGGTCGCGGTCGCAAGACTGGTCACATCGAGGATCGGGATGATCTGGCCGATGACCGCGGTGCCGTCGAGGCTGCGCAACTCCACCTGGGCCTCGTCCGCGCCGACCCAGCCGAAAACGCCGTCGCGCCGCGCGTACCCGGCCGAAGTGACCTCTGCCCAGCGCTCCAGATCCGCGAGCCCCGCGGGCCCGCCCGCGTCGTTCTCGTCGAGAATCGCGCCGATCCGGATGGTGTCGACGCGGTCGAACTCCTTGGCAAACTCCAGCGTCGCCAGCGTGATGACCCCCGCGGCCCAGTGGCTGGCCATCAGCACCGGTGCGGCGGCCGGGCGCTGCATACCAGCGGTGATTTCGGGCGCGACGTCGATCATGCCGCTGGACAGGCTGACATACGGTGCACCGTGGTCCTGCGCGAATCGGAGCCCGTTCAGCCTGCTGTCCCACAGCGTCGCAATCACCGCCGTGTACTGCTGACCGGCGGGTAGTCCGAGATCACCGCGCGCCAGATCGACGGTCACCGCGGTGGCGCCGCCCAGTTCGTCGGCCACCCGTTGTGCGCGTTCCAGATTTCGGCCCGCGATTGTCAACGGCAGCTCAGGGTGCCACCGCCGCAAGTGAGCGGCGGTATCCGAGCCTGCTTGTCCTGACCCGCCCAGAAGTAACACCGATTTCCGCTGGTCCATGTGCATATCCTCTCGATCCCCATAAGCTACATTTTGTAACTTACAATTTGTAGCTAGAATGGCGCCACAACGCAAGAGGAGGACGATGGCCACCACGCCGACCCGCCTTTCCAAGCACGCTCGGCGCGAGCAGTTGTTCGACGCGGCGTTGGCGATCGTGCGCGCGAACGGCGCCGACGGGCTGACACTGGCCACCCTCGCCGAGGCGGCCGGAGTGAGCAGGCCCATCGTGTACGACCACTTCGGCACCCGCCCCGGACTGCTGCTCGCGCTCTATCGGCGACTCGACGAACGGCACCGGGCGGCCACCATGCAGGCGCTGGAGCAGGCCCCGCCGAACGCGGCGGGCATCGCGGGGGTCATCAGCGCCGCGTACTTCGCCTGCGCTACCGACATGCCGGAGTTGAACGCCATCTCCTCGGCGCTGAAAGGCGATCCGGACATGGAGGCCATCCAGCACGAAATGTACGACAGCTACACCGATCTGATCGTCGATGCGCTGGCGCCGTACTCCGGCATGAGCCCGACGGCATTGCGGCTGCACTGTGTCGGTGTGTTCGGCGCCGCCGAGGCCATTGCCGCCGAGTTGAACCGGGGAACCGCGATCGTCGACGACGCCATCACGGCCTTGACCGGCGTCATCCTCGCCTCGTCACCGAAGGAAGATCGTATCGACCACCACGTACGCGGCGACCCCGAACACCAGGAATGCGAACCACCGTTGCAGCCGGCCGGTGTCCATCCTGGTACCCAGATGCCCGGCGATCAATGATCCGATGATCGCCGCACCCGCGAACACGCCGGTGAGAGCCCAGTCGATGTCCCCGGCGCCCAGATGGGCGACCAGGCCGGAAGCAGTGTTCGCGACGATGATCGCCAGCGAGGTTCCGACCGCAACGGGCATGTGGACGCCGAGCATCAGCACCAAGGCAGGAACGATGAGGAATCCGCCGCCGACGCCGAACAGTCCGGTCAGCAACCCCACGCCGAACCCCGCCGGTATCGACCGTGAGACGCAACGGCGCCAGTCGATCCCCGAGTCCGTCCGCTTGCAGGCCATACCGATGCTTTCGGTATCGCGCAGCATGCGCACCGCGGCGAGGACCATGACGGAGGCGAAGCCGATCAGGAGCACCGACTGAGGTAGCAGCCGTCCGATGGCGCTTCCGGCGAAGGTGGCGGGAAGGCCTGCGGCGGCGAAGATGACGGCGAGCCGCCATTCGACCAGACGCGCCCTGATCTTCGGCAGCGCTCCGACCGCGGCGGAGGAACCGACCACGATCAGCGAGATCGGTATCGCCTGCTCGATATCGAGGCCGATGCCGTAGACGAGGGCGGGGACCGCCAGGATGGATCCGCCTCCGCCGAGCAGTCCGAGCAGGATCCCGATGATCGCGCCCAGCGCGAGAGCGACGGCCGTCGTCATCGCCTATCCGTTCTGTGTCCGGGCGGATCGCCTCTGGTCGGCGATGCGCTCAACGCGTCGATCGCCGCCTGATCGCGATCGGTTCGCCGGGTCAGGCCAGTGCCAGGAACAGCTTCTCGAGCTCCGCTTCGGTCAGCGGCTCGCCACCCTCGGTGGCTTCGCCGCTCAAGCATTCCCGCAGCCCGCTGGCGACGATCTTGAATCCAGCACGGTCGAGTGCGCGCGATACTGCGGCCAACTGGGTGACGACGTCCTTGCAGTCTCGGCCCTGCTCCACCATCGAGATGACTCCGGCGAGTTGACCGTGTGCGCGCCGGAGCCGATTCAGTACCTGGGCGATGTTTTCCTCGTTGCCGACCATGGGGTTTCCTTCCGTATGGATTCGTGGCAGATATCGCGCGACGCGTCAGCGGCCGAAAAGTGAAGAAAGGAAGCCCTTCTTCGTCGGGGAACTGTGATCGGCGCAAGTGCACCGCTGGGCGGCAGGCACGGATTTCATCACGCTGTCTGCGTGTTGTCCGCATCCGTCCCACGTGGTCTTGCGGCAGGTCGAACATGTCGTCTGATAGCACATGGTTATCTCCTTCGTCAGGTCCGAATAGTGGAGGTGTTCGCGTCATGCAACTGATCGAGCGGCCCATTCGTTGTATCCGCCGACCAGGTCGCTGACGCCCGGTATCCCGTGGGCGCGCAGCAGCGATGCCGCCACGCTCGATCGCCAACCGCCGGCGCAGTGCACCACCAGCGGCCGGTCGGTCGGTAGCTCGTCGATGCGAGTCCGTAACTGTGCCAGCGGGATCGGTAGCGCGCTGGGTATCGTCCCGAACTCGCGCTCGCTGGTGTTGCGGATGTCCACGACGGTGACCGAGTCCGCGGCGAGCAGGTGTTCGAGTTCGGTGGCGGTCGTCCGCGGCGCGACGTGGACCAGATCGATCAGGTCGGCAGGGAACGAGCCGTCGGCATCGACGTTGAAGAATCCGATCGTGTGGTCGGAACCGATTCGCGCGAGCCGCATGGCCGCGGTCTGCTCCTGTCCGGGCGAGGTGATCAGCACGATCCGGTCGCCGACCTCGGCGACCATTCCGCCGGTTTCGGCGAATCGGCCGTCGAATCCGACATTGATCGAGCCTGCGAGGTGACCGTTCGCGAAGTCCTCAGGGGCGCGGGTATCGAGGACGTGCGTTCCGGAGTCGAGTTCGGCCCGTAACTGTTCGGCGGCAATCGCGGGCACATGACGCTGCTCGTCGAAAAGCGGCCGGTTGGCCTTGTTCAAGGCCGCGTCCACGGCGAAATACGCCGGAGCCGCAGGCTGGCCATCGGTGATCAGTGCGACGAACTCGTCCTCGGTCATCGGCTGTACCGCGTAGTTGCTGCGGCGCTGTTCGCCGATGGTGGAGGAGAGTTCGCTCGACAGGTTTCTGCCACACGAGGAGCCCGCGCCGTGTGCCGGGAGCACCGTCACCGAATCAGGAAGGGGCAGCAGCGTCTGGTGGATGGTTCGGTACATCGCTCGGGCGAGGTCGGTGCTCGTGCCGTTGCCCAGGTTGACCAGATCAGGGCGACCGACGTCGCCGATGAACAGGGAATCGCCGGTCAGTACCGCGGTCGGCGCCGCTCCCGCATGTTCTCGTACCAGCAGGCTGATCGACTCCCAGGTGTGCCCAGGGGTGGCCAGTATCTCGATATCCACCGCCCCGAGTTCGAGGTGTTCGCCGTGGCGGAGTCGGCGAATCGGATAGTCGGTGTGCGCGGCCTCTCCGAAGCCGATCCAGGCTCCGGTTGCTTCGAAAAGCTCGAGATGGCCGGAGACGAAGTCGGCGTGGAAGTGGGTGTTGATGACCGCCTCGATGGTCAGGCCCCGGTCGCGCGCATCGGTGAGGTATTCGGCGACATCACGGCGCGGGTCGACCACGATGGCCCGACCGGTGCTTTCGTCGCCGATCAGGTACGAGGCATGCGATAGGCACTCGATGTAGTACTGCTCCAGAATCATGCGGATTCCTCCAGGTCCTGCCCGCTTATGTCACCAGGGTGGCAGATACCCCTAGGGGTATGCAAGTACCCCCGGGGGTATTGTGACCAGCAAGACTGGATGAGCCGGCGCAGCCTCCGTCAGTAGTCGAGGGCGTGTTCCGGTTGGCAGACGTGCATCGGCGAGGGGAGATATCGGACGATGGCATCCAGGAGTGGGGCGATGTGATTGCGTGGAGTCGCATCACACAGGACGGGCGCGGCGTCGCCTATGTGGGTGAGGCGACGGACGCGGTCATGCAACTGCTCGGGTGGGAGCTGTCGCGGGCCGAGGATATTCGGATCTGTGGCGTTCCGGTCCACTACCTGGTCCATGAGGACGCGGTACCGCTGCTCGGCAACTTTCCAATGGCTTCCGTAGGACGCGGCGGCCATCGGTTCGAGCGACCCCATCGGGATCAGGTCGATGGCGCCTTCGAACTCGGTGCCGATGCCGTGCGGGATATGCAGCGTCAGCGGTACCGCTCCGTGCGTGGCGGCGATCGTGCGGACGCAGCGGTCGAAGTCGGCGGCGCGATGATCGAGTCCGGTCACCAGGCACAGCCGTGCGACCTGGTGGTCGTCGGCGATCCGCAGTACCGCCTCGAGTCGTGCGGTGCTCGCCCGGGCGGCGTTCATGACCGCGATCACTCCATCGGCTACCCGGATGGACCGCTCCAGGGTCGCGATCGGTGCGTGGCTCGACAGCTCGGCGATGCGAATCGTGTGCTCGACGTGGTCGGTCACCCAGCGGACCGTGGCGCTCGTGCCGGTCCCGGTCGTGGTGAAACCGCGGAGCAGGCGGTGGACAACGCGCGCCGTATCGTCGGGGTCCCCGACGATCGTGACGTTTCGGATCGACTGCGGTTCAATGACTTCGGTGCCCATCGTATGGCGGTACTCCAGATCGACTCGCGGATGCCATCGCATCCCCAATCCGGCCTCACCGTACCTCCGCCCACGCATCGAAGAAGCGGATTCCGGTACCAAAATAGAACGTGTTCCTATAGCGTCGGGCTCGTGCAGAAAGAACAACGCCCCGCCGTGGCCGACTGGTTCACTGCGGACGACGGCACGGTGCGCCTGAAGGGAAGCCGCTGCACTACTTGCGGCACTCCGTACTTCCCGCGGAATACGCTGGCCTGCCGGAACCCGCAGTGTGCCGCGCCGAAAGATGGCTCCGAGCTGGCCGAATACCTGTTTTCCACCCGCGGCCGGATCTGGTCGTATGCGGATGCCAGGTACAAGCCGCCCCCGCCCTATGTCTCGCCCGAACCCTTCGAGCCCTACGTCGTCGCCGCGGTGGAGCTCGAGGTCGAGCAGATGGTGATCCTCGGGCAGGTGGTGCGTGGGCTCACCGTCGATGACCTGGCCGTCGGCATGCCGGTCGAACTGACCCTCGGCGTGCTCTACGAAGACGAGGAAGCGGAGCACACGGTGTGGATGTGGAGGCCGGTCGATGAGTGAGACCAACCGCGATATCGCCGTCCTCGGTGCGGGCATGCACCAGTGGGGTAAGTGGGGCCGTAACTTCGTCGAATACGGCCTGGTCGCGGCGCGTGCCGCACTGGCCGACGCCGGGGTGGACCACCGCGACGTCGGCTATATCGCCGGCGCGGACACGATCCGCAACGGATACCCCGGTTTCGTCTCGGGCGCGACGTTCGCCCAGGCACTGGGCTGGTCGGGCGCGCGGATCTCGAGCAGCTACGCCGCCTGCGCCTCCGGCGCCCAGGCCATCGCCAACGCGCGCGCCCAGATTCTGGCCGGGCTGTGCGACGTCGCGCTGGTGGTCGGCGCGGATACCACCCCGAAGGGCTTCTTCCAGCCCGTCGGTGGTGAACGCCGTGACGATCCGGACTGGTTGCGTTTCCACCTGCTCGGCGCGACGAACCCGATCTATTTCGCGCTGTATGCACGCCGCCGGATGGCGCTGCACGGTGCCACGCTCGACGACTTCGCCGCGGTCAAGGTGAAGAATGCCCGCCACGGCCTGAACAACCCGTATGCGCGCTACCGCAAGGAGGTGTCGGCCGAGGAGGTCGCCGCGTCGGCGATCGTGTCGGACCCGCTGCGGCTGCTCGACATCTGCGCGACCAGTGACGGCGGCGCCGCGGTGGTGCTGACATCGATGGAGTACGCGAAGCGCCACGGCATCACCGATCCGGTCCGCATCCGGGCGCTGTCCACGGTCACGCCGACTTTCCCGAAAACGGTGCTCGATCTCCCGGATTTCGCGACCGACTCCGCCGTGGCCGTCGAGCCTCCGTCGCGCGCGTTCCGTTCGGCCGTCGCGTACGCCGCGTACGAAGAGGCCGGGCTCGGCCCCGACGACATGTCCCTCGCCGAGGTGTATGACCTCTCCACCGCGCTGGAGTTGGACTGGTACGAGGACATCGGGCTCTGCGAGACCGGCGGCGCGGAAGAACTATTGCGCAGCGGTGCAACAACATTGGGTGGTCGTGTGCCGGTGAACCCCAGTGGTGGGTTGGCCTGTTTCGGTGAGGCGATCCCCGCGCAGGCCATCGCCCAGGTCTGCGAACTCACCTGGCAGTTGCGCGGCGATGCCGATGGCCGCCAAGTGGATGACGCTCGCGCGGGTATTGCGGTGAATCAAGGCCTCTTCGGTCACGGGTCGGCGATTATCGCGACCCGCTGAACCTGAAGGCTCACCCAGACGGCCGGGTGTAACGGTGGATCGCCCGGCCGGATGGGGGAGCGGCCGCACAATGCTCGTTCCCGATCATCGGGACGCACGGCACTACTGTGCGCGCGGTCAGGGGAGGATCGCGGTGGAACGACCTCCGCCCGTTGTCGGCGCGGCGGAATCGAGGAAGCTATCGGTCGAGGAGCAGCTGGGCATGCGGGGAATCAACCACGTCGTCCTGTACGTGTCGAACCTGGAGCGCAGTCTCGCCTTCTATGAAGGGGTGCTCGGTTTCGAGCGGTTGGCCGAAGGGTTTCCCGGTGGCGCATTCCTGCGGCATGCAGGATCGGCCAACGACCATGACCTGGGTTTGTTCCAATCCCGTAGGCCCGCGGTTCCGGCGCCCGGGTCGGTCGGTTTGTATCACGTGGCGTGGGAGGTCGACACCCTGGCCGAGCTCGCGCAGATGCGTGCAGCGCTGGCAGATGCCCGTGCGCTCACCGGCTCCGGAGACCACGGTTCGACCAAGGCGCTGTACGGGCGCGACCCCGACGGCATCGAGTTCGAGGTGTGCTGGTTGGTGCCCGACGAACATGTCGAAGCGGCACTGCGTCCGGGCACCCCACTGACGGGGCCGCTGGACATCGCCGCCTGCATCGAGCGGTACGGCGCGGACACCCCCGGCGGGCCGCGCACCGACCCGGCAGTGTGGGCCCGGGTGGCCACGCAGAATTCCGCGCATCGGGAATGACCCCGGACGACCATTCGGCCCAGTAGCCACTCGAGCTGAACAACACCATATTTCGGAGGTACTCATGAGTGTGACTGGTCGATTCGAAGATCGGGTCGTCTTCATCACCGGCGCCGCGCGTGGACAGGGCCGCGCCGAAGCGATCCGCTTCGCGCAGGAAGGCGCCGACATCATCGCCGTCGACGCCTGTACCCAGTTCGAGACGACTCCGTACGCCGGGGCGACTCGTGAGGACCTGGACGAAACGGTCCGCCTGGTCGAGAAGACCGGCCGCCGCATCGTGGCCCGCACCGCGGACGTGCGCGATCTCGATGCGCTGTCACAGGCCCTCACCGCGGGCACCGAAGAGTTCGGCCGCCTCGATGTCGTGGTCGCGAACGCGGGGATCTGCTCGGTCGGGCTCTCGTGGGAGATCTCCGCCGAACAGTGGCGCGAAACCGTCGATGTGAACCTGACCGGCGTGTTCCATACCGCGAAAGCGACGGTGCCGTACCTGATCGAACAGGGCACCGGCGGCGCGATCGTGTTCACCAGTTCGGTTGCCGGCCTCAAGGGCGTACCGTTCACCGGGCATTATGTCGCCACCAAACACGGCATCACCGGGCTCGCCAAAACCATGGCGAACGAACTGGGCGCGCACCGCATCCGAGTGAACACCGTGCACCCCGCAGGTGTGAAGACCGGTATGGAACTGCGCGCCATGGGCCCACTGCTGGACGAGTACGCAACCACGCTGTCCCCGATCTACATGAACACCCTGCCCGACACCATCAGCGAGCCTGAGGACATCGCCGGCACCGTCGCCTGGCTCTGCTCCGACGACGCACGCCATGTCACCGGCGCGCAGATCCGGGTCGATATGGGAAATCTGAACCGCTGAAAAGGCATCCACATTGCGAGGAGCTCGCTGTGACGTCCGACTAGGTTCTGCACCTGACGATCGCGTGCCCGAACCCGGTTCGGGCGGCGGATGTGGCTAGTTGAGCGTATGCAGATCCACCAGTGTGGCGAATATGGTGGCGCCATGTTCGGTTCCCTCCGCCCCCGATAGGATCGAATCGAGCAAAGGTGCGTTGGCGAGCATCCCGGCGCCATAGTGGCCGGTATCCCTGGCACTCGATATGACCGCGTAGATGACCGAGGCGTACACCTTCGATCGCGGAACCGTCAGGTTCGCGAGGGTGTCGAGCCGGGCATCGACCGCCTCGATGACCTCGCGAAGCACATCGATTTCGATATCGCGCAGTCGGTCCACGGCTCAGTACCCGAACTTCACACGAGTCGCCGGTGCCAAGCGTTTATGTTGCACCAGTACAGTTTTCGCCTGTGATTTGATCGCGCACACCGTAATCGGACAGTCGATGTGTTCTTGCATGACCCGGTGCGCAAGCTCCACCGGCATGGTGCGAAGAGCATGGTGGCGAAAAGGGGGAACGGCATTCATAATTGCGGGCACCTCCGGTCGTCGATATCGGTTGGTGTGCCCCGAGCGCCAGGGGTCCGGTGGGGTCGGACCTCGCCCGGCGCTCGGAGCTGAGATCAGTAGACCGTCCCCGCAAGGGTTTTGGAATGTGCGTCGTCGCGATTCTTCGGTCGCGACACCAAGATTCTGCGGCGGGCCACGCGCGACCACATGTTCCACCACGAAGCGTTCCATAATTCGAGCAATCCGATAGCGAGGCTAACTACATGGCAGCGGGGTCGACACTCCCTCAACGGGCGGCCGGGCGGGAACTGCGCAGGTTGCGGATGCGGGCAGGCAAGAGTCAAACAGCGGCGGGCAAGGTGATCGAGGTGTCGCCGCAGACGATCGGGCGGATGGAGGATGGGCTACCGACCAAGTTGTCGCGGGTCTACGTCAACGCCTTGTGTGATGAGTATGTGGCGAGTCCGGCCGAGCGGGATCGGCTGCTGACGCTGGCCGGTGAGGTCGAGGAGGCGAAAAAGGCGGGGAATGGGTGGTGGAGAAGCTATCCGGTCGAGCCGAAGTTCGATCACTATCTCGGATTGGAAGACGCCGCGCAGAAGCTGACAACCTTTCAGCTCACGCTCTTGCCCGGCCTGCTGCAAACCAGCGAGTATCGCCGGGACATGATCTGGGTAGACAACCCGGCAATTCCAACCGCAGAAGCGGAGCAAAAGGTCGAGCTGGCTATGCGGCGGCAGGCCAAGCTGGATGAGGTCGGGTTCCAGATGGAAGTGATCCTGTCAGAGGCGGTGCTGCGTCACCGAGTGGGTGGACCCGCAGTAATGGCAAGGCAGCTTCGGCATCTGACCGAGGTCGGAGACCGGGACAACGTCTCGATCCGGGTGATTCCGCTGCGCGCCGATGGGCACATCGGGCTCCAAGTCGGCTCATTCGTGCTGTTCGAGTTTCCGCCGCTTCCATCGTCGCGGATGATCGAGCCGCCAGTGGTTTTTGTCGAGGAGTATGCGGGGCATCTCTATCTGGAGCAAGAGACGGAGATCCAGCGCTATCACGACGCGTTGGACAGGCTGAGGCGTGTAGCGTTGGACGAACAAGACACCAGGTCGCTGATCCTGGAAATAGCAAAGGAGTTCGAGGCGTGAGCAGCGTTGACCTGTCCGGGGCGAACTGGTTCAAGAGCACCCGATCCGCAAACGCGGATGCCTGCGTGGAGATCGCCCATCTCGACGCAGGCATGGTCGGCGTCCGGGACTCGAAGAACCCGACCGGCCCGGCCCTTGTCTTCACCCCGGCGGAGTGGGATGCCTTCCTGGGCGGTGCCGTCGACGGCGAGTTCGATCGCCCCTGAGACGCAGAGCGTCACGGCCCCTCATTCGATTCTCGGATGAGAGGCCGACTCACCGAACTGCTTCATTCAATCGGCGCGAGTCCCGGAGGCGAGAAAGACCGGGAAGGCCAGGAACAGCCGATCGTTGCGTGCCCTGGCGGCTTGCTCGTCGAGCCAGGCGCCTTCTCCGCCGAGGTTGGCGAGCAGCGGCAGGCACGCGTCGTCCGTCCACACGATCGTATGGACCTCGACGGTGACGTCGACGAACCCGTTGTCCAGCAGCAGGTTCCGGTACCGGCGGGCGACGCGCGGGTTCGGGATGCGGTCAGCGCGAGCGTGGACGAGCGTGCGGGTTGGTTCGGGATCGTCGGAGTCGATCACGAACGTGTCCCAGTCCTGGCCGACTAGCACCGCGCGGCCGTTTCCGGCCAGGACCCGGCGGGCTTCGATGACGGCTGGCTCGGGCTCGGCGAGGGCGTGCAGGACCTTGTCGGCGCGGTAGCCGGTGACCGAGCCGTCCTCGAGAGGCAGCGCGGTGGCGTCACCGACGTGGAACTCACTCGCGGGCCAGCGGTCGATGGCGAACTCGATCATTGCGGGGTCCATGTCGATGCCGATGGCTCTCGCCCCACGGGCAGCCAACTCACCGACGGCGCGCCCGCCCCCGCAGCCGACGTCGACCACGGTGTCGCCGAGCCCTTCATACGTGTGTTCCCGCAGGTTACGAGCCTGGGGGAGATCATCAAAGGCGTCGAGGAGGGTAAGCAATGTGGACATGACCGCCATTGTGCGACTTAATGTCGACATGAAGTCAATCGGTGAGGTGGCGGCTCAGTTCGGGTTGCCGACACACGTGCTGCGACATTGGGAGGCGGAAGGACTGCTGACACCGGCCCGCGCAGGCGACCGTCGCCGCTACTCCGACACGGACCTGTACCGGGTGGCGGCGATCCTGATCTCCAAAGAGGCGGGCCTCGGACTCGCCGATATCAGGACGATGCTGGCCACCCGGTCCGCACCGGCGCGCCATGAGGTGATGGAGGACCACCGCGAGAGGTTGCGCGCCCGGATCGCCCGCGCGCAAGCCGCACTCGACATGCTCGAGGGGGGCCTGGAATGCCACCACGACGACATCATGACGTGCCCGCATTTCCAAGGATTGCTGGCCGACCGACTGCAACCCTAGCGCTCGGTCATATCCTGCGCGAGACACTCACCGCGGCCGGACAGTTCACTCCTGCGCGCCATGCCTGGGATAGAAAGACGTTCTGCGCCTCGGGTGTCTGGAGGTGGGAACGTCCTCCTGATGCGGCTGGTTCTGGCAGTGCGGGACACTGCTAGTTCGAACGCTCACCGAGGACACGATCGAGTGCTGCCCGGCCTGCGGGTCCCCAGGTCGGCTTGCCGCCAGGATGGCCCCGGTCTCCGTTCTGGCCCATCAGCATGAGGAACAGGCTTTTCATAGCAGCCAGCCCGCGGGCGCGCCGGATCGTGGCTTCGTCCACCTGACCGTATTCGTCGAAGAAGCGTGCGGCGCCGCCCGCAGGCAGGATCACCCATGCGGCAGCGAGGTCCCACGCCGGATCACCGGCGAACATGTCGCCGAAATCGACCACGCCCGAGACCGTTCCATCCGAGACGACGACGTTCGCGGGATGGAGGTCGCCGTGCACCCACACCGGTGGGCCCTCCCAGGCGGGCGCCGCGACAGCGTCGTCCCAGACGGCCCGGACCTCGTCGGCGAGAGCGTCGGGGACGACGGCGTGGAAGAAGTGGTCGAATCCGTCCGTGTACTTCTCGAGGTGGTCGCCGCGATCCGCACTGACCGGTGCGTCGTCGGGCGCCTCCACATGGAGTGCCTGGAGGAAACCCGCGAGAGTGTCGGCCGCATGGGCGCCGCGGCTGATCGTGCCGAGGTCAAGCGGCTCGCCCGGAACCCACGTCATCACGGTCCAGTACTTGGGGAAGCGCTCGGACGGCTCGCCGAACCGCACCGGGGTCGGCACTGCGAGCGGCAGGCGCGGAGCCAACACGGGAAGCCACCGCCGCTCTTTGAGCTGGAGCTCGGGGGTGGGATCCATGCGCTGCATGCGTACGGCCAAATCGTCCCCGAGGCGCCACATTTGGTTGCCCCAGCCACCGGCCACCTCGCGGATGGTCAGCCCTGCAAGGTCAGGGTGCTGCTCCTGCAGCAGGTCGTGGACGAGGTCTGCGGTGATTTCGATCTCGGGGCTTCCCATATGACGCGACAGTACGGGGCACGCCTGCGCCAGGGCTAGTTGAACGAACCGGTAACCGATAGCGGCGAACGTGCACCGCTTCCGGGGAGCCGGCCCGAAAACCATCGTGTCGGCACGGTCGATAACCACAATGCGACAGTGAGCACCCGCGACCCCAAAGACCCAGTGCGACAGGGCTACAACGCTCTTCGAGCACTACAGCACTTATCGCACCTTCGCCCGGCCACCGCGTGACACAAACCAGAAATGGCCACCCCGGCCTGGTCGCACGCCGCGATATCTGCACGAGTGGTACCTGACTGCGGGGCGCTCACGTGAAATGCCGCAGCCAGGTACCACTCGTCGCGGCTGATGCATCGCGAGTTACGCCGAACGCGAGCTTTGCGTCGATGGTGCAGATTCCGGCGCGGCCAATTGATCCGACAGGGCACGCCTACTTTTGTCGCCGCAACTCCGTGCCCGCCCGCCGCCCTATGACAGATCCGGCCCCTTCGCGCGGAGATCGTCGACTGTAGTCATCGCGTCCCGCAGCTCGTTCAGCCAGCTCTCCGCATGTTCGCCGACCAGGCGCACCGCCCATGCCAGTGCGTCGGCCCGGGAGCGCGCCACGCCCGCGTCGACGAGGGTGTCGAGGACGAGGCGTTCGGGTTGCCGTAGGCGGGTCATCACCGGCGCGGACAGGGTGGTGAACAGTTCCACGCTGTCGCCGATGCGTGCGCCCCACGCGACTTTGCGCTGGTAGCGGTGCTCGGCTTGCCGGGCGATCTCGATGCGTTGTTCGCGCGTCTCTTCGCGGAATCGGCTGATCCTGCCGGATTCGGCGGCCGCACGCGCGGCTTCGTCTGCGAATTCGCCCTCCGGAGCAGGAAGCTCACCGACGATGACGATCTCGTCGCGGTCCACCGACACTGTGGGGGTTCCGGTGAACCAGCCTTCCGGCAATCTTCCTGTGAACCAGCCGGCCGCGTCCTGCGCATTGGGGACTTCCGATGCCTGCCAGCCACCTTTGCCGTGCCATCCACGGCCGCCGTGCCAATTACGTCCCATGATGTCTCACCGCCAATGATTACATGATTACTTCCATACTCATGTTACTCCGAAATTCGAGCTGAGACGTGACTCGTCGACGATCAACCTTGCGGGCGCGCGCGACAAGGTGGACTGTTTGTGTGTGGCCGATGACGTCGAGTTGGGCCGTACCGCGTTCCAGAAATCTGCATGGGACGAGGCCTATGCACTGCTGGGCCGCGCGGCCGCGGCGGCAGACCTCGACGTTGCTGATCGGGAGACACTGGCGGAGTGTGCCCACCTGCTGGGGCACACCGATGAGAGCGTCGAAATTCGTGGCCGCCTATACACGGGACACCTGCACGACGGCGCGAACCCCGCCGCCGCACTATGTGCGTACCGAATCCATTTCGTACTGATGCTTCGCGGCGATACCGCTGCGGCCATGGGCTGGCTGGCGCGCGCACAGCGCCTGCTGGCCGCGGAGCCCGAGTGCCGGGCACATGGCTATCTGTGCCTGGCCGAGGCCGAGGGAAACTACTTCGCGGGCAACTTCGACGTTTCGCTCGAACTTGCCCGCCGGGTCACGGCGATCGGCGACCGGTGCGGTGATCGCGATCTGGTCGATTACGGGTTACATCAACAAGGGCGTGCCCTCGCGGCCCTCGGCGACATACCGCCCGCGCTGGCATTGCTCGACGAAGCGATGCTCGCCGTCGTCGCGGGTGAGGTGCAGAGTCCGCTGGTCCGCGTGGGGATATATTGCAGCTCGATCAGCGTGTGCGAGGCCATTTCCGACGTTGGCCGAGCGCAGGCGTGGACGTCGGCGTTCGAGCAGTGGGTCTGTTCGCAACCGGGTGGAACACCCATTTCAGGGTCGTGCCGAATGCACCGGTCGGTGATCCTGCGGCTGCACGGGTCGTGGACGGAGGCCGAGCGCGAGGCACGGCGGGCGTGCCAGGAGCAGAACGGCACCGTCGCGATGGATGCCGGGCAAGCCTGGTATCAGGTCGGCGAGATCCGGCGATTGGTCGGCGACCTCGCTGCGGCCGAGGAGGCGTTCTCGCACGCCGGTCGCTACGGCTACGAGGTGCAACCCGGTATGGCTCTGCTACGTGCGGCGCAGGGGCGCACCGATGCGGCTTCGACGGGTCTGACGCGGGCGCTGGCGGAACGGCCCGCCGACAGGCTCGCACGAGCGAAGTTGCTGCCCGCATTGGCGGAATTGGCTACGGCCGAGGGCGATTCGGTACTGGCCCACAGTGCGGCGAGCGAGCTGGACGCGCTGTCCGACATCGGCTCCGCGGTTCGGGGCAATGCCGCCTACGCGAACGGTGCGCTGCGCCTTGCCGAGGGGGATCCGGCAGGAGCACTCCCCGAACTGCGCGTCGCAGAACAGATCTGGTCGGAGCTCGACATTCCGTATGAGCTCGCGCGCAGCCGCCGGTTGATCGGTCTGGCCTGCCGATCAATCGGTGACGTCGATGCCGCACGCCTGGAATGGGACACCTGCCGTGCGATCTTCACCCGACTGGGAGCGGTGCCGGATGTGGTTGCCACCGACGCACTGCTCGCGGATCGGCAACCGTCGCGTCTACCGGCAGGTTTGACCGCTCGGGAGGTCGAGGTGCTTCGTCTCGTTTCGGGCGGAATGACGAATCAAGCTATTGCGCAGATGCTGTCGATCAGCGAGAAGACCGTCTCCCGTCACCTCGGCAATATCTTCACCAAAATCAGCGTCTCCTCCCGATCTGCTGCCACCGCCTACGCATACCGGCAGGGTCTCACTTAGCGCCAGTCGTCGATCACATACGCGTCAGGATGGCTGTACCCACGGTCGTCGGCTCGGTGCATCGCGACACCTTGCAGTTGGGTACGGAATCCGCGCGCGATCATGGTGCTGTAGGCGTGCGTGCGAGCCAGGTTCGTTCCGGCCTCCACGGTGCCGAGCCCGCGTTCGGCGGCGAGATCCTCGCACGCGTCGAGTAGTCGTTCGAATCGCTCGCCGGCGCCAGGGCCCGGGCGGACTGCGCCGAACTTCACCAGGCACACATCATCGCCGGCTTCGGTGCCCGCGCCGAGATGGCACACCGCCAACCCGGACACCGACCAGCCGTCCATGACCAGCACAGTTTCCCCACAGGTCCGGGTGCGGGCGATTTCACCCGACAGATCCAACCCCTCGTACACCTGCTCTGTCAGGGAACGGCACATCGACAGCACCGTCGGGTCTTCGGCGCCGGATAGTTCGGAGTAGGCCATCCACCCCGGTGCCGGTTGCGAACGCTGCACCGGTTTACGCATGATCGCGGTGAGATGACGCGGCCAGAAACCGAACTTTCGGTAGAGCTCGATGTGCTTGGGGCTCTGGGCGAAGGTGAACAGTCCCAGATGAGTGCTGCCCCATGCGGCGAAGCGCTCCATCACCGGTTCCATCAACAGTGATCCCAGATGCCGGTCCCAATGATCGGGGTGGACGGTCAACGGCCCGACGACCGCGACGCTGCCCCAGTTCGTCGCGAAGTTCGATCCTGCCAGGCGGCCGTCGACCTCACCGGCGAAAGCAGCACTCGGATCTGCTGCCCACCGGGTGCCGACGCAGTCGACGCCATGGGCGAACATCATCGGGTCGGGAAGGCCGATAAACGTTCCGAATGCGAGACGGAATATCGAATCCGCCTCCGCCAATTCCGATTCCTTCAATAGCCGGTAGGCGGTATCGGCCGCGTACCGGTTCGTTGTCACAGTGCTCATCCCCGAACACTACGACCGGCCCATGGCTCGCCACATCGGGCGAACAGCCCATCGGTTCTGCGGCCGGGTAATGGGGCGAACGACCCATGCGGGCCGAAAAACCGAGCCTGAGTAGTCAGGCCGGACGGTATGGCTCGATGGTCCCCGCCGCGTCGGTACCGCAGATCAGGTCACCCTCGGCGAGTCGATCAGCATGGCCCTTCTCGTCGTGCTGGAGACCGTGACGCCGGCCGAGTAGGCGGTCGTCCGCCGTGGACCTGACATTTCCGCCTGTCGTGTCGTCGTTATCGGTGAGGACGTTCGAATCACCGATTGGCAATGAGATCTTCCCTCGGCCGCTGAAGATGGCCGAACCGCCGAGGTGTCGGAGTCGTCCTTACCCAGATTGGGCAGCGCGGCGTGCTGACCGTGCCGCGTAGCCGACATCAACCGAGGAGAACTGATGGCAGACCTGCAAACAATCGCCGACCGCGTCGAAATCGAAGCGCTGCGAGCCGAATTCAGCGATGCGGCGATGATGAGTGATACCGATCGGCTCGCGTCGCTGTATACCGAGGACGGCGTGTATCGAATACCGGCGGTGAATATCGAGCAGTCCGGCCGCGAGGAGATCCGCCGCGGAACCGAGTTGCATGCCGGTGAATGGGAGTACTTCGTCCAGACTACCCATCCGGGGTCGGTCGAGCTGGACGGTGACACCGCGACCGGCCGGGCCTACATCTGTGAGCTCGGACGCTTGAACGACGGCCGGTCGGTATTCAACTACGCGCTCTTCCACGACCGCTACCGGCGCACTGCTGACGGCTGGAAATTCGCCGAACGCTCCTACGAGGTCCGCTACTTCGACACCACTCCGCTGACCGGTTCACCGGAGGTCGTCTGGGATACCGAACCCGAGCCGGGTCGGGCCACGGCAATCGAGACGTCCTGATTCGAGGACGGGAACATGCGACATATGAAGAAGCGGGTCTCCGGGATTGCGCTTGCCGCTGTCGGCACGCTACTCGTAGGCGGCGTACTCGCCGGCTGCGGCGATGAGGCTGATGCGGCAGACGAGCAGGTCGACATCATCGAGGTCACGGTCGACACCGATCAATATGTCTCCCTGGATCTCGGACAACCTGATCCGAACGTAGGTGACCGCTACGTCTACTCGGGCATTCTGCGCGAGAACGGGCGTGAGGTCGGGCACGGCGGTGGCTCTTGCGAATTCGTCCGGATCGTCGACGACCAGACCACCATGCAATGCGTACTCTCGGCCGACTTCGAGCACGGATCGGTAACCATGCAAGCGCTATGGGTCGAAGGTACGAGTCCACTCGACATGGCCATCACCGGCGGTACCGGCGCCTACCGCGACGCACGCGGCATCTTCCGCTTCTGGGACATCGCGACGCCACAGGAGCGCGCACGAGGCGAGATCACCCATCGGACGCCGGAATGACTCACCGCGCGGATCCGCCAACCATGACCCCGGCGGCTCCATGATCCGCACACATCCACGGAGGGAAAAATGAACCCCACCCCGGCAACTATTTCGATTCTGGGCTATCCGGCCGGTACTTGGAAGGCCGACCCGAGACGTTCCACCATCACCTTCTCCACCCGATTTCTCACAGTGAGCGTCGTCCGCGGACGGTTCACCGGCTTCGACGCCACGCTCTTCACCGCCGCTGACCACAACGGACCGACCGTGACGGCGACGATCGACACCGCATCCCTCGACACCGGCAACGACAAGCGCGACCACCACCTTCGCTCGGCCGACTATCTCGACGTCGAAACGTTTCCCACGATCACCTACCGCTCCACCGGGGCCCGAAGCAGCGACAACGGTTGGGTCGTCGACGGGGAGCTGACACTGTTCGGCGTCACCCGGCAGGTACCGATCGAGGTCGAGCTGACCGAGTCCGGCCCGAATCCGTCCGGCGAGCAGCGTGCGGTGTTCACCGCGACCGCGCGGATCGACCGGCGCGATTTCGGTATGCACGTCGCGATGGACGGCGGCGGCGCCGCGGTGGGCCGGAAAGTGACGATCAGCCTGCACATCGACACCGTCCTCCAGAGAGGCGACTGAGCCGGCGAGCTGAGATCTGCTCGTCCAAGACGTCCGCTGCGGCCCTGTCCGTGGACAGGGCCGCAGCGGGGCGATTACAGGGCGAGCAGGGTGCGTCGGCCGACGTGGGAGTCGGCCAATGGCCGCACCGCGATACGCATCAACGATAGGGCGTTGTCGTCGCCCGCGATGCGGTTCGAACGCAGGACGCCGCACGCGAGGCAGTGGTGGATGAGTGCCCACTCACCACCGTCGCGCACCGACACACTGATCGCCACCATGCGTCCCCGGCAGGACTCCGCTCGATCACCCGGTCGTCGACGGTCGACATGCCGGCTGGTCAGACAGTGCGGGCAATGGTTGCGGTGGGCGGTGCCCGGCGCGATCATCGGCACGTCGAACCTGCACTGCAGGCAGCGGAACGTGCCCGCCGGGGGCCCACTCGTTGCGTGCAGGACATCCTTGACCCTTTGCTGACGTCGCTGCGTGGTGTTCTTTCGTGGCATCGCAAGTCCCTACAGCTCGCCGAAGACTTCGAGCGGGAAGGGCGGCTCTGCGAGCGGACGAACAGCGAGCCGCATCAAGATCAGCTGATTGTCATCAGCGGCGACCTGATGTAGCGACAGCTCGGTGCATCGTGTGCATCGATGCACTACGGCCCATCGTCCGGTGCGTAGTACTGCGATCGAGAGGGGAGTCATGCGGCCGCCGCAATCGGAGAGCCCTCCTTCCCGGTGGTCGACGGTATGCCTGGACTCGAGGCAGCTCGGGCAGTGGTTGCGCCTGCTGTCGTCCGGCGCGAGGTCCGCGACGACGAGCCCACACCTGAGGCAGGTGAAGGTCCCGGTTCGTTGTGCTGGGCTCGGGCCGTGGTGGGTTGTGGTGTTCTCGGACACCCGGAAGCTCCTTACTGAACGATGACTGAATCAGCGAGAGCCGGCCGAGTGCGCCGCGACGGATGGGCGTCGTTACCGAGCAGGTAGATGTTGCCCGGTGCGCAACGGGTTCATTCGATCAGGCGCGCTCGGCGCCATCCGGGCCGTCAACATACAACTCCTCCACAAGTCGGTACGGCATGAATGCCGAAAGACAACGGTAGGCGTGGGCGTCAGCGATCGGAAATGAATTTCTTCGACCACCCGATGGTGTGATCCGCAACATGCTCGCGTGAGGTTTCCGGCCCCGTAGCTGGGCAACCGTCTGCGGTGCCGATCCGCCCGATTCGCGCAGCCTGCCCGTCGACTGGCAGGATCTGCGGCGCAGCGCGGTCGAGGTGGGTGCGCCACGTGAATCGATGATCTCCCCCTCGGTCGAGTACACGTGGTTGGAAAGGAAAACCTGGATTGACGACAGACGCGCGAGCTGAACTGGAGACCTTCCTCCTCGGAGACCGGTTCGCTTGTCTGGCGGGCCGCTCCGCCTGGCGCCAGGGCGGCATCACCCATCGCCACTACGAAGTGATGGGCGGCGGGGAGTCGGCTCGGTTGATGGCATTGGATCTTGCGGAGTTCGTCGGCGCGACCGACTGGAACCCACGCAAGTTCACCAGCTTCGTCGCGACCTTCGAGCAGCCCCGCGGCGTGGACGAGCTGCGTTTCGAAGAGTTGCTGTGGCAGCACCTACAACTGCTGCATGAGGCGGACGCGGACAAGTACGCGTGGGCGCCCGGCTACTCGTCGGATGCGCAGTCCGGTGAGTTCGGGTACAGCGTGGCAGGTCATCCGTTCTTCGTCATCGGACTGCACGAGACGCACCGGCGGTTCGGCCGTCGCCCACCGTTCCCGATGCTGGCGTTCAACTCCCACGAGCAGTTCGGCCTGATCAAGGCCGCAGGCATGTGGGACCGCCTGGCGGAGAAGATCCGCAAGCAGGACATCGTGTTGCAGGGCGATATCAACCCGAACCTGCTCGAGTACGAGAAGCTCTCCGAAGCACGCCGCTACTCCGGGCGACCCAAGCCTGCCGAGTGGCAGTGCCCGTTCAGTGCGCGTCCGGCGGTGGAGGAACGAGAACTGGCGGGCGTTCCGGGAATCTGACCCGCCCCGGCTGTGTTTCTGCGGTGTCGACCGATGTCGGAGCGTTGCCGGGGTGCAGATACTGAGCCCACCGGCCGCCGGGAGCGAACCCGATCGGGAAACTTTCCTGACCGTGGAGTGCCTGGACCGATCATCGATTGGGGAACGAGCCGACCAGGCCTCCGTCGATGATCAGGTCTTGTCCGGTGATGTACGAAGCGTCGTCTGAGGCGAGGAAAGCGACTGCTGCGGCGACCTCCGCGGCGTGGCCGATCGTGCCCAGCGGTACCTGTGCCGCATTGCGTGCGTCGGCGGCCGGGTCGGTGGTGGCGTCGCGGTACATATCGGTGTCGATGTAGCCGGGACTGACCGAATTTACGCGGATACCTCGCGGGGCCAGGTCCGAGCCGAGGGTGCGGGCCAGATTGTGCACTGCGGCCTTGGTTGCTGAGTAGATGGAGGCGACCGGCAAGCCGCGGTGCAGCGTCCAGGAGGCGTTGAGGACGATCGCGCTGCCCTCCTTCAGCAGCGGCAGTGCCTTTTGGACGGTGAAGAACACTCCCTTGAAGTTGACGTCGATGGACTGGTTGACGTCGGCCTCGGTGAGCTCTGTGCTTGGTTTGAAGATTCCGGTGCCCGCGTTGGCGAATACCGCATAGAGGTCACCGCGCCAGGTCTCGATGCGGCGCATCAGGGCATCCAGGTCGTCTGGGTTGGCGGCGTCTGCGCGCACGGTCAGCACGCGCGGCCCGGAATCGAGTTCAGCGGCAGCCCGCTGCAGCCGGGCGTCGTCGCGTCCGGTGATGACTACGTAGGCACCCTCGTCGAGCAGGCGACGAGCGGTGGCCAGGCCCATGCCCGAGGTGCCGCCGGTGATCAGGACAGTTCGGTTGGTGAATCGCTCCATGTCAGCGATCCTGCGCGCAGTGGCGGCGGTTGGGCAGTGCGCGATGAACCTGGGTCTGACAACACCAGCCTCGCGACCGAACTAACTGATGTCGGTTCGCCGCAAGGTCAGCTCCTGCACCGTTCGAACCTCCCCGGGCGGTCCGCGGTCACCCTCCGGGCTATCCGACGGTCGCGCCCAACAGGTCCACCACCCGCTGCTCGGTCTGCGTGCCCGTGGCCGGGCTGTGCAGCAGCAGACGATGGCCGGGGAGCTCGGGAAGCGTCAGGGCGGTGTAGTCGAAGACGAGTTCACCGGCCTGGGCGTGGGCGACGGTCTTGGTGCCGGTCGCCGTATGCCGAATGTCGTGCTCGGCCCAGATCTCGGCGAATTCCGCACTGACCGAACACATATCCGTCGCCAGCTGACCGAACTCCGGATCATCCGGATAGCGCGCGGCGTCCGCCCGGAACTGGGCGACGATGTCCCGGGCGGCATCGTGCCAGTGGCACAGCGACGATCGATACCGACTGCTGGTGAAGAAGGTGACCAAACAGTTGTGGTCCGCCTCCTGGTACCCGAACACCAGCTCGGCGGCGCGGTTGACCGCCACCAGATTCCAATGCACGTCCAGCATGTATGCCGGGCGCGGCAGCCAGGAGTCGATGACGCGGCGCAACTCTTCCGGAACCCGACGCGCGGCCGGGATGGGTTGCGGCGGGTTCAGCCCGGCCAACAGGTAGAGATGCTCACGCTCGGCCATATCCAACCGCAGCACCCGCGCGATCGCGTCCAGCACGTCGCCCGACACGTTGATCTCCCGCCCCTGCTCCAGCCAGGTGTACCAGGAGACCCCAACCCCGGCGAGTACTGCGACCTCTTCCCGCCGAAGCCCCGGCGTGCGGCGACCACGGGTATCACCGACGGCCATGCCCGCATCGGCCGGGGACACCCGGGCCCGCCGAGACCGGAGAAACTCCTTCATCTCGGTACTACGTCGGGCCCGCGCGTCGGCGGGGAGTGTGGTCAGCCGCATGCAGAAGATCGTAAGGCCGGATCGGGTGCATCCGGATCGCCTCAGCCGCAAGAGACAGTAGATCCTGCCTGTCTCACGTCCGTCGCGCATCGTGCGCGCAGCAAGGTTTCAGTCCGAGGGCAAGGCGCGGGTGGCGTTCATAGCTGACGAAAGGCCGGTTCGTCAGCGCATGCAAGTAGGTGGCATCCGCTGATAGGTTGCGTGCCATGTCAGCCTCCGACGCCCCTGAACCTGTCGAAGACCTCGGGCAGCCGCGCCGTACCGCGCAGCGCATGATCGGTGGCATCGCCCTCATCATTGTGGCGATAGTCCTGCTGGTCAGCGGAATCCAGGCGATTGTCGATCCGGCCGCCGTGGTTGCCGGGTCCTCGCGCTCCGGGCGCAGTCCGGACACCGATACCGAGGCGAAGATCGGCGGGTTGCTCCTGTGCTTCTTCGGGATCACGGTGCTCGGCTTCGGAATAGGTCTGTTCGCCAGCAAGAAGGTGTCAAAGGGTTAGCAGTTTCGAGATCACCTCGAGGCCCGCCGGTGCGGATCCGCCGCTCACCGCCCAGGCGCTGACCGGTTCGATCAGCGCGAGAAGCGGCATGTGCGCATGCCCTCGGCTAGAGGCGTATCGCCGTACGGACGAGGTCGGCGACGGCTTTGGATCTGCTGTGTGGTGGCCAGGCGATGACGGTCGTGACGGACGGTGCGTCCGGCACCGGCACGATGGCGTGATCGTCGCGTAGCTGGGCGCGCAGCGACTCGGGCACGACCGCGCAGGCCCGTCCGAGGGTGATCAGCTGGGTCAACTGGGTGTGGTCGCGAACCTGCGGGCCGGGGCCGTCTGGATAGCTTCCATCCCGTCGGGGCCAGCGCGGCAGGGGCAGGTCGGTCAGGGCGTTGACCTCGGCCATCGATATGTGGGGTCGGTCGGCGAGGGGATGGCCTGGGGGCAGGACCACGATCTGGTGTTCGGTGTGCAGGTCCTCGGTGTCGAATCCGGTCGTCGTGTCGTAGGGGCGGTGGAGCAGAGCAACGTCGGCACGCCCGTTGCGTAGCAGTCTTTCTGGTTCGCCGGGTCCGCATAACATCACCTCGACTGCGACAGCGCCCGGTTCGGCGGCGTAGGCGTCCAGCAGCTTCGACAACAGTTCGCTGGAGGCTCCCGCCTTGGTGGCCAGCACGACACCGGGCCGGTCGGCGGCGGCGCGGCGAGTGCGGCGCTCGGCAGCTTCGACCGCTTCGAGGGCGAGCCGGGCCTCCCGCAGCAGCACCGACCCGGCCTCGGTCAACCTGATCGCGCGAGCATTTCGGTGCAGCAGAACGACTCCGAGTCGCCGTTCGAGCTGCTGGATCGCACGCGACAGCGGTGGTTGCGCCATCTCGAGCCGTTGTGCCGCCCGCCCGAAGTGCAACTCCTCAGCGACCGCGACGAAGTATCGCAACTCCCGCGTCTCCACCAAGTGATCGTATCCGGCGCTCACCACGACCAATACCCGTGCGGTATCGCCGCCCACCCAATCGGTCTTGGACGCACCACCCGAGTCCACAACATGATCAACCGCATGAGTGAACCGACGATCGCGCTGGTGACCGGCGCGAACAAAGGAATCGGATACGAGATCGCGGAGGGCCTTGGCGCCCTTGGCTGGCGAATCGGTGTGGGCGCGAGGGATCGACAACGCCGCGACACGGCGGTGGAGAAACTGCGCGCGTCCGGGACCGACGCGTTCGGCGTGCCGCTCGACGTGGACGACGACGCGAGTGTCGTCGCCGCGGCCCAGCTGATCGCCGACCATGCCGGAGGGCTCGACGTCCTGATCAACAATGCCGCGATCACCGGCGGTATGCCACAGACACCCACGACCGTCGATCCCGCGACAGTGCGAGCTGTCGTGGAAACCAACGTGATCGGCGTCATCCGAGTCACCAACGCGATGCTGCCCATGCTGCGCGCCTCGGCGTCACCACGAATCGTCAACATGTCCAGCAGCGTGGGCTCGCTCGCCCTGCAGACCACGCCCGGAAGCGAATTGGGCCCGGTTCCAGCTGCGTACTCGGCATCGAAGACCTTCCTGAACGCCGTCACCATCCAATACGCCAAGGAACTGAGCGACACCAACATCCTGATCAACTCCGGCTGCCCCGGTTTCACCGCCACCGACCTCAACGGCTTCCGCGGCGTCCGTACACCAACCCAGGGGGCGGCGATCGCGATCCACCTCGCGACCCTGCCCGATGACGGACCGACCGGCAGATTCTTCGACGACGCCGGAACAGTGCCCTGGTGACGGGCACCGATGTGAACCATTCGCGGCCTCGACCTCAGCCGCGAGTCACATGCGGAAATGGCACTTCGAGTGGCGGATGTGCAGTACTCGGCCTTGTAGTATTCGGCCACTGCGAGACCTTCTGTACTGCAACAGGATCTTGCCGATCAGGACACGTCAGATGTTTGGCCACTGTTGGATGCCGATGCCGCTACGGAGTGGCCGGTTCGGTCAGCGGCATGTGCGGGTGTTGGATGATAGGCCGGTGACCGAGATCCGTGACGACCACGTGAAAGTCCACTTTCACATGGACATCGATGAGCAAGGCTGGCCGCCGGCAAGCGTCGAAAGCCTGTGGGCGATAGACCTCGGTGACGGTACCGTGCGGTTGGACAACACACCCTGGTTCGTCCGAGGAGTCGCCAGCGGGGACATCATCACCGTGGAGCCGGATAACGAGGGTGTCCTCTGGGCCGGCGATACGGTCCGGCCCTCGCAAAACTGCACCATCCGCTTGATCGTGCTGAAAGACGATGGCTCGGCTGCCGCTCGGGAGAGCGTATTGAAGGCCTTTCACCGCCTCGGCACGACAGGCGAAGGCATCGAGCGCTACCGGATGGTGGCCTTGGATGTACCGCCGGAGGCGGATCTGCCGAAGATCCGCAAGCTGTTGGAACACGGTGCGGAGCAGGGTTGGTGGCACTGGGAGCAAGGGTGTGTCACCGAAGCGTGGAAGGCCACTGCTTAGGCGACGTCACTGCCGGGCACCGGAGTGCTCTGGATGCCGACGCCGGCACGAGTGCCACCGACTAGACCTCGGTGACTGTGTCAGTGGTTCAGGCCTTGAACGAGTGCAAGCTGGATAGCCAGAGGCGCTGCTCGACGTCGAACCATTCGAAGGTGGTTGCTGGCCGGAAGCCGAGGCGGGCCGCGAGTTTGAGCGAGCGCTTGTTGGCTGACTGGGTCGCGATGAGGACCGGTTGGTCATCGAGCTCATCGGCGGCGGCGCGCACCGCGGCAGTGGCAGCCTCGAACGCCAGACCTGCGCCCCACGCACGACTCAGCATCAGGTAACCCAGTTCCAGTTCTTCACCGTCGTCGGTGACGTGGCCGGGAAAGTCGGCGGGGCGCCGTTTGAGCTCGAAGGTCCCCAGGAGGCTGTCGGTGCCCTTGTCGGCGATGATGAAATGGCCGGGAGCGGTTGTCGCATTGACGGGGCCGCCGATCGCGTCGAGGCGCTGCTCGGCGTCTTCCCGCAGCCGCGGACCTCCGAGGTAAGCCCAGACCTCCGGGTCGGTCTGCAGCTCGATCAGTCCTTCTCGATCAGCGTCGTGAGCCTTCCGCAACAACACCCGCTCTGCTCTGATCCGATCGGCACGTGCTCTGATGTGGAGTCATGAGCAGATTCGCGGAGGTCATCGTGTTGGCGTTGGACGCCGGCGAGGTCATGGATCCGCTGACACGTGACGATGAGAGCCGCAGCTGGAGAGGCCGTTTCATTCCGATCGATAGCCAGTGGCCTGGTTCCTTCGGCAATGGGTGGGCGACCGAATTCGAGCGGATGCGGCCCCGGACAGGACTTTTCGCATACCTCGAGGCGCTGCCCTGGCCCCGCCCGGAGAGCGTTCAAGTCTTGATCCACGACGAGGAGGACAGTTGTTTCGGCCTGTGGATGCTCGAGGACGGGAAGCTTGTCGAAGTTGCGCTTCCGCATACGCGGCGCTATCACATGCCGGCCCCGCCGACCGACGAATTCCCACCCTGCCCAGGCATTCTGGTGCGGACTGACCGTATCGGCCACGACCAGATCGAGCAGACTCCGGAAGCTGAGCGCGATCAGCGGCGAGCTTGGTAACAGACGTGTATTGCGCACGCGGCACTCCGTCGATGAAACCCACTCGTCGGCAATACAGTGCGTCTCCGTGTAAGGCGACCTAGGCTGCCGACTGGCCGTGCGTGGAGAACAGTGTCGCGCCTGTAGACCGGTCAGTGTGTTCCGCGCAGTACGGCCTCGTAGAAGTGGATCCCACCGACGAGGGCGTCGACGGTGAGGCGTTCGTCGGTGGAGTGGATGAGACCGCGTGCCTCGGAGTCGAGCTCGAAGGGGTAGAAGCGGTAGACGAAGCTGCTGATCTGGGCGAGGTGGCGGGCGTCGCTGGCGCCGACGACGAGGAACGGGGAGGTCACTACGCCGGGGAATGTTCGGGTGACGGCCTTCTCGACGCGTTCGAATGCGGGTCCGGTGGTAGGGGAGGTCGGTGTGGGTTCGGAGGCGGTGAGGATGTCGAGTCGGATTTCGGGGTCGTGGATGACTTTTCGGATTCGCTCAACGGTTTCGGTGACGGTTTCGCCGGTGAGGATGCGGATGTTGACGACGGCGCGGGCGGTTTCGGCCATGACGTTGGTGCCCTTGCTGCCTTCGAGCATGGTGGGCACGGCGGTGGTGCGGATCATCGCGTTCATCAGCGGCCCGGAGCGAGGCATGAGTGTGGTGATCAGCCATTGCAGCCGTTCTGCGCGGGACAGGACCGCGCCGAGAGGGCCGCTGGCGTGGGTGCCGATGATGTTGAGCATTTCCATGATCGGCGGGGTGATGGTCGGTGGGAAGTCGAAGTTGCCGAGCTTCACCAGGGCGCGAGCGATCCGGGTGGTGGCCGGGTTCTTGCCCGGCATGGAAGCGTGGCCGCCGGGATCGACCGCGGTCAATTGCAGGTCGAGGATGCCCTTTTCGGCGGTGCCGATCGCGGCGATCTTCTGCTCGAGCGGGAACAGGTCCCCGGCGACAGCGCCGCCCTCGTCGATGACGAGGCCGGGAACGATTCCCTGTTGACGGAAGTACTCGACGACAGTCGGCACGCCGTCGCCGGCGACCTCCTCGTTGTGCCCGAATAGCAGGTAAACGTCACGGTCAGGAGTGAATCCTTGCGCCAGCAGGTGTTCGACGGCTTCGAGGATGCAGACGAGTGGGCCCTTGTCGTCGATGGCGCCGCGACCCCAGATCACGCCGTCGGCGACAGCCCCGGAGAACGGTGGGTGGGTCCAGCCATCGGGGTCGCCGACGGAGACGACGTCTTGATGGGCCATGAGCACGATCGGTTCGTCGGGGGAGCCGGTGTCCCAGTGGTAGACGACGGTGTGTCCGGCGAAGATCTGCTTCTGTAACTTCGCTGCTACCAGCGGGTACAGTGCGTCGAGCGTCTCGCGGAACTTCTCGAATTGGGCCCAGTCGGTGTCGTTCTCGTCCTGGGTGGTGACGGTGGGGATTTGCAGCAGGCTCGAGAATCTCTGAACCGCAAGGTCGATGTCGATCACGCTGTCCGGCATTCCGATTCCTCCCACGAGAAGACGCAATGGTGCGAGCCGAGCTCGTTTCACAGCGTATACGTCACTTCGGCCTGTCAGGCGCGGTCGTGGAGAGTGATCTGGTAGCCGTCAGGGTCGGCGAAGGTGAATGTCCGACCGAAGGGACCGTCGATCGGTGCGGCGACGATGGTGTGATCGTCGGCGACCAGCGCATCGTGAATGGCCTGGACGTTTGTGGCGTGGAGCCAGATCGCGGCGCCGATGCCGGGCTGAGCGACAGATGCGAGATCGGTGCCGGGAACGATGTCGCGGAGTGCGAATGCGATCGGCTTCGTCTCGAAGACGACGGCGTGCGGAGGTCCGGCCTGCGAGCGGACGAGGCCGAGGTACTGCTCGTAGAACGCCTGCGAGGCGTCGAGGTCGCGCGCTTGGAGTGAGATGAAGTCGGGGCCGGTGACGGGCATGATGATGCTCCTTGTCTTCGTGTCAGCTTTCTGACACAGACGAAACTATGTCAGCACGCTGACATAAGTCAAGGCGGTGTCGGCGTCGACCTGGCGGGTCGCCGCGTGAGCGATCAGGCGCAATTGGGCCGTGTCGGGTCGCGGTATTCGGTCGGCGGCACCATCATCATCGACCGCCGCCCCACCGGCTGCCGCCACGATGACCGAATTCCCGTACCCGCTGCTGACTCTCCACGAAATCGACGCATCGGTTTTCGTGTCCGAAGCCGAGCTGCCCGATGCGCCGGCCAACACCTACCGCAACAGCCGCCGCCAAGTGCTGAAAGAATTCATCGCCGTCATCGACGACGGGATCCGCTCCGGCCAGTTCTATTTCGCCGATTCCCGAACCGCGGCGCTCGGCATCATCGGCATGCTGAACTGGATCGCCTTCTGGCACCATCCCGGACAGGACGACGGTCCCAGCGCTGCGACGCAACTGGCCGATATGGCGGTCCGCACCGTCATCGACCCCGCGGCAGACACCAACGGGGGAACGGGTCCCCGGCGGATCCTGGAAAGGTTGCGGCAGAACCTGGATTCGCTCGAGCGGGCCATCGACGCGATCTGAATACGCACGTGGCGCATCGAGTCGGCTGGTTCGGCCCGGACCGCAAGCCGGCTCACCAGTAAAGACTCTTTGATGCGGCGTCCGTCAGGCAGAGAGCGAAAATCACATGGTGCACGAACTCGAAATTACTAACCGCCAGCCGAGAGCCCGGTATGAATTCTTGGAGAGTTCGCTGCCAAATATCACCCCGCTTGTCTATCGGGAGATAAGTCAGCGATGTTCGCTTATCCGGTGATTCCCAATTTGCGCTGGTCCCTTCGATGAAAGAACTAGATGGGCCGGACAATCCCGCGAACTCCTTGAGGAAGGAATGAGAGTAGAATCTCAGGCACTTACCCTTACTCGAGCTTCTCGTGCTTCGAAGGCTGCGCCATCTGATGGCCGGCGCTACTATTGCAGATCCCGCCTTGGCCTCGGGTGGATCCAGTACGAAGAGCTCATTGAGCTCGTTAACCATGAACTCACGGATATTGGCATTGTCCAGCCGCAGGAGATTGGACGACAAGAAGTGTGACACTACGCCGCATCCACTGCTGTTTGTTGAGATGGCAACGTGGCCTAGTTGGCCTTCATCAAAGCTGACGACACCTTTGAACAATTCTTTCTGAATCGCGAGTAATACGCTCCTCAGCGTTTCTGCGGAGTGTAGCTGGTATTTCTTCAATTGCTTCGTTGCCGGATCGAACTCGCGAATGATCTGAGGTAGTACAAGCACATACTGTCGGGATTGCCGGAGCTGATAGGCAAACCCGAACGACCGTGGCTGAGGCGCAAGGAACGGCATATCTACCTTCCAGTCGCCCGGACGTACCGCGTCGGGGAACACATTGAAGACGAGCCAATTCCATATTTCATTCGAAAGCCAATCATAGCCCTCGGGATCGAAAAACCTGAAGAGATTGAAACCCTCTTCGCCCTGTTTGGCCTGCCCTGGGATATGTTTGAAATGGACGAGAAATTTTGGCGGGGCCCCGATGTCGATATCTAGCGGGTAGGCGACGGCGATGACGGCAGGAGGGAGGATGGCGCCCGTACCGTAGCGCACTCGAAATATCTTGACCCTGTATCCCGCAGGAGGCTTGTTCACGAATGAGAGGTTGAGAATATCTTGGCCCTTGGAAGACTTCCTGAATGTTGGCGGCTTCAAGAAGGGCCACGATATGGGACGCCGGATGTCAGGCAGAGGAAGTGGATCCCAGTCCTTGTTCCGCTCATAGTGTTTCAGGTCATCGAGCCGAAACGGGACAGCGGTTCCCTTGAGGCACGCCGGCTTATCCAGCAGGCATAACCCGCTGGGGTGCGCCGGCATCACCAGGCCATCCGGCGGATTCGTCAAGGTCGCAAACGCCGCGGCGGTGATGTCGGTCAGGGCTACGTCCATGGCCCACTCCTCTGGAGTAGAGGGTTGAACAGGCGCCGCAGACAGCGGCCACCGCTACCTCGTGTCGACGACCATCGCCGGCGGGATGCAACGAAGCGCGATCTCGTTGAATCCGGGCTCATGCGTCTGGTGCAGAAAGCAACGGCAGTGTTTCGTGCGGGAGGCGACGAAACGACTGACCGATGACGGACTGGGGAATCCTAGTAGACGGTTGCAAGGTTGGATGTAATTGCAATATCGATGCCAGAGCTCGGGGTGTATTCATTCCACTCTGCGATGAGCGCACCTTTGTCTCCCTGCTGTAGGACAGCAAAGGGTGTCTGCGTGCCATCGTGGTCCTTCGCCGTTTTGTCGACACCGAGCTCTTTGTCGTTGAGAATTGCCGTGATTCGCACGGTCTCCTGGGCTTTGCGGTTATCGTATGCGTCGAGGATCACCGGCAGTCCGACAACAAACCCTTTTGTGCTCTCCACCGGAACCTTCGTCGCGCCCTGAGAGATCTTTGTCGAGCATGTCGAGAACACGGCATCCTGCAAACGTGTCGCAGATTTACCCGGATTAGCGGGCGGTATGCCCGGATAGTTCCGATCGTCATACGCAGCGATTTCTTGTGCAATCGTCAAATACGGGGCATCGGCTATCTCGGCATCTGTCTTGATCTCACCGGTCTCGACGAAGTGAGTCCAACGCCGCTCCCATCCCTTCCTTACTGTGAGCACCACGCGGGCGGCTCCGGCGCGGAGGAAGGCCTGCCGGGTGGGGTCGGGGTGGCGCAGTTGGCGGATAAAGCCCCAGCTCGGTGGAATGTCCCAGAAGTATGAATAAAGAAAGCTGACGACGTTTTCCCACTCGATTGCTCGGTTGATGAAGCCAATGGTGTCCTCATGTTTAGTGACAAGCTCCCAGTGAGCTTCGCTGAGACCGAGGGCATGGGTGTCGAACACGGCACCGTGCTCAGGGTCGGCGTTCGGCACCGTGTTGAGGGCATCGATCACGTCTTTGGGCATGTAATTGAACTCGCGGCCGAGCACGAACTGCAAGACGTTCTTCATGATCTCGTCGTTCTCTTCGCGCCGCAGCGTCAGCGTGTCCACGCTGATAAGTTTCTCTGTGAGCGCAGCGATCTCGGTGGCTATGTCCTGCTGCTCCTCGAGATATCTCTGGTATGCCGCATCACGGACCGCCGTCCACGCCTCGTTTCTCCAGTGATGCTTGGCCTCTTCTGTTACCTCCGTGTAGATGTCGAGTTCTATCTGGACTCGCCAGGCATGAAGAGAGAAGTACGCCACGGACTGTTTGCCGGTCTGGCCCGCAAGAAACTTTCCACCCGGCGGGTTGCCAAATGACTCGAGCAGAAGGTTGTTTTCGTTTATTGCGCCCCCCGACATCGTCCAGGCTGGTTGTTTCGCGCCGACGACCTCAAAAGATAGGGCACCTCCCGTCCTGGTGATGTTGGCGAAGAGGCGTACCTCCGTGACTCTCGAGCCCGGCTTCACCTCGAAGTCATGCTTATAGGTGTGGAATGATCCGTCGTGCTCGTATACGGCGTGTTCCTTTTGTATCGCCGGAATTGGATATGGCTTGACTGATGTCCCGTACTTGTCGGCCAGCCATTCGGCCTTCAGCATCGTTCCCGCATGGTCGTGTTGCCACTCCCCGCCAACGACCTTGCCTTTCTCTTCTAGTACAGAATGGCTGTACTTGAATTCGAACGGCCCTTGCTGAGCGCGGAGCCGTTCTAGATGAGCATACGAGCGACGCATCGCGGACCCCGGCTCAGGGATGACGACGTCGTAGGTCTGGCGGAGCCCGTAGCGGTACAGGCGAACGCGCCACTCTCTCATCATGTTGAAATAGTCGATCCGGACGGCGTGCTTTTCGAGGTTCTTCACGAGCCGCGTCGATGTTTCTTCAGTACCCGTCTCGGTCTTCGTCGAGATGGTGGTCTTATGCTCCAATTTCGAACGCGAAGACGCCTTTTGCGTAAGTGTTTGCGCATGTTTGGCGCTTTCCGTGGCCGATTTTGATGTGCTGTCCTGGGCGCCGAAGCCGGCTGTGCTCGATCCAGAAATAATCGGTATGCCGCCTTGAACAGTTCCGGTGATGTTGAACTGATTGGCGTGGTTGGTCTGCGATGACGTCGATTGCGCTAGGTCAGTGTTGTCGGTTACCCCCCGCTCGCTGACCTCTTCCAGTTCGTCGGTGACAATGGTTGTGAATTCCTTCGAAGTAACCGACCACTCCTTGTGCGTCACCGCTGTCTCTTCCCCCGGCGCGAGCGGGATTGTAGCAACCAGCTCACCCCGCTGAATTCCGGCAGGAACCACTTCGATTCTCTCCAGGTTGAGCATCCCCACAGGGTGGACCCCGCCGGACAGCGCGCGGGCGGCAACAATGGCGCTGTTGAGCGAAAGCATCGACTTGCCGATCATTTCGCCTGGCTCCGTCGTGCGTCGCTCTTGCACCTTGCGGAGCTGTTCGGTCCTCAGTTCCACCAGTGCCGCGGCGAATGCCGCGAGTTCGTCCCCGGGAGCATGCGCGGCTGCTGCGATATCTGGCTGCAGCATCGAACTAGATGGCTGCTCAAAGGAAGACAGTAGCCTGTAGGTCGCGTCCGACAGACGAGGTGGCGACCCGCCTTCCATCGGAGACTTCGTGGAAGTCAGTCGAGCGAGGATTGCCTCGGTATCCCCTTGGTTGAGCGCGAACTGGTTGATCGCCGCGAACTTGGCGAGTCCGCCCGTCGCGCCTTGCGCGCCTCTTTCCCGGATTGCCGGGGTGTCGCTCTTGATGGTTACGAGCGTCCCTTTCAAAACTTCCCGAGTCGAGCTGTCCAGTACTTTCTGCGCCGGGGGTGCGGGCAACGCTGCATCTAGCGACCATGCGCCCTGCACCGAGCCTTGCAGCCCGATCCACCACACCTCCATGTGGTCGCCGCTGCGTGAGAGCGCCGCAATGCCTCCCGTCGTCGAGACGCCCTGCGAGCCGGGTATCAGATAAGGCTTTTCAACCCAGGACCCGTCGCGGGTCCACGAAGAACCTTGAATACTGCCGCTCTTGTCGATCCACCACACGTCCATGTGGGTTGTACTGCGCGAAAGGGCGGCGATATCGCCGTTCGTCGAGGCGTTTGTCGCGCTGGGTACCAATTGCGGCTGTTGCGTCCAGCCTTCACCTTTGGTCCACCAGGAGTGCTTGACGCTGCCGCTGGTGTCAACCCACCACACCTCCATGTGGTCGTCGCTACGCGACAATGCGGCGATGCCGGTCGTTGTGGATACACCGGTCGCGTTGTGTACCGGCGCGGGTGTCTGGTCCCACCCCAGTTGATCAGTTTCGGTAAACCCGGAGTGCCGGACGGTGCCGTTCTTGGCGACCCAAAAGACCTCGATGTCGTTCTCACTGCGTGACACCACCGCAACGTCGCCCGTCGATGAGGCATCGTTCGCCCCAGGGACTTTGACGGGTTGCTCGATCCACTTCTTGCCCGTGGGGCGGGAATCGTCGAACCAGGAGTGCCACAACCAGCCGCTCTTATCGATCCACCACACCTCCATGTGGTCGGGCCGACGCGACAATGCTGCGATACCGGCCTTCTTGGAAGCGTCCTTACTCCCCGGTACAGTGAAGCGCGCCCACTCTGTCGCGCCCTCGTACCAGAACGCACCCTGTATCGAACCATCAGCCTCGGCGACCCACCACACTTCCCGATGGTCGCGACGGCGCGACAATGCCGCGATACCAGCATTCTTGGCGGCACCGCCCGCGTCGGTCACGCGTTCGGCTCGTTTCCACGGCGAGCCCTCAGCCCAAGATGAGACGTACACCCAGCCGTCATCACCCACCCAAAACACGTCCATATGCCTGGAGTCACGCGACACTGCGGCGATTCCACTATCGATGGCAGCCTTCGCCGGTTCCGACGGCTCGGTCAACTGAAGGATGTGCCATTCCCGCACTTGGTCTTTCGCGAAAGCCTTCGTGTCGTCGTGTGGAACTTCGCGGTCAATTCGTCGAACCTGACCGTTGCCTTGCAGAACACGGGACATTTTTTGCAGCAAGCTGGTCATCACTGCCTCCGTCTTATGATCGAGGCTGAGCCCACGGCGTGGTGAAAGAGCGGCGGTCGACGCGTGTTCTTCCTTAGGAATGTTAGGCGCTGATGACGGGGGTGTCGAGGCCTCCTGATCGCGGTAGCTAGTGGTCACGCGGGCGCTGATGGATGGCACGAGGGCCTGCACAGCGGAGGTGCGGACAACGCGTAACCCGCGCGAGGGTTTCAGCGGAGCATTTCGGTGCTGACCACGGAAAGCAACTGCAACCGCTCGTAGCTCTCACTACCGGGTGTCGCTGTGTAGACCAACAACAGATGCGACTGCTCAGGGTCGAGCAACGTCTGGCAGTTGAGGTCCATGGCTCCGACCTCGGGGTGGATGAAGCGTTTCACCTCGCGTGGGCGAATTCCGACCTCGTGGGTGGCCCACAGTTCCCGAAACTCCTCGCTCCGGTCGAGGAGGAGGTCCGCGTACCACGTGGCTCGCGAGTTGGGGCCGCGCCGAGTGGTGGCTTCACGGAGTCCGGAGACGAACATCCGTGACATGAACGGATGGTCCTCGGGTGCGTACAGGTCGCGTTCGGTGGGAGAGGTGAACCAGCGGTAGCCGATGCTGCGCGCAGGCCCGGTATAGCGGGTGGTGTCGCCGGTCAGCGCGAATCCGAGCGGTGATTGCCGCAGTGTCTCACCGAGTTCGGTGACGATCTCGGCAGGCGTGTCGTGGAGGCGATCGAGGATGCGCAGCAGGCCCGGACCGATGTGGTCGCTGACCGCGCCTCGCGGTGGTGGGTGGTGGCCCGCGAGGCGGAAAAGGTGGTCGCGCTCGTCGAGGGACAGGTGCAGGCCCTGCGCGATCGAGGCGATCATCTGCTCCGACGGCTGCGGGCCGCGCTCCTGCTCCAACCGTGCGTAATAGTCGGTCGACATGTGACACAGGACGGCGACCTCCTCCCGCCGCAGCCCGCCGGTCCGTCGACGCTGTCCGCGCGGCAGACCGACATCCTCGGGCTGCAACGACTCCCGGCGCCGCCGCAGGAATTCTGCAAGCCCGGCGCGATCTATCACGACAGGTCTCCTTCCACCGGATGGGACACCCTTCCTACCAACCGAGTGTCGAGGTATCCATGGATCGACAGTCCCTGGATGCGGCACCGCGGCACGACGATCGTGGGCTTACCCGCCATCAGCCGCAGCACACAGGAGCAGTCACATGTCACGGACAGAGCCTGACATCAGCGTCCCGGATCTCACCGGTAGGCGCGCGGTGGTCACCGGAGCCAGCGACGGCATGGGAGTCGGCATCGCTGCGCGCCTGGCAGCTGCCGGCGCCGAGGTAATCCTTCCCGTACGCAACCAACGCAAAGGCGAGACAGCGATCGCCGCGATCAGGCAGGCGAGTCCCGAGGCGAACGTGTCGCTGCGTGAACTCGACTTGTCGTCGTTGGCGTCAGTGGCGGCTCTCGGCAAGATCCTGCGAGAGGAGGATCGGCCGATCCACCTCCTCGTCAACAATGCCGGTGTGATGACTCCACCGGATCGGCAGGTCACCGCCGACGGGTTCGAGTTGCAGTTCGGCACCAACTACCTCGGCCATTTCGCGCTGGTCGGCCACCTGATGCCACTACTGCGCGCCGGAAGCGCTCGGGTGACCTCCCAGATCAGCGTCGCCGCCAACCAGAATCGGATCAACTGGGACGACCTGAACTGGGAGCAGTCGTATAACGGCATGCGCGCCTACAGCCAATCCAAGATCGCGTTCGGACTGTTCGGCCTCGAACTCGGCAGGCGCAGCCGTGCACATCGGTGGGGCATCATCAGCAACTTATCCCACCCGGGAGTCGCCCCGACGAATCTGCTTGCCGCCCGACCCGAGGTCGGACGAACAGCGGACACCACAGGCGTGAAACTCATCCGGTGGCTGTCTGGTCGCGGCATTCTCGTCGGCACGATCCAGTCCGCGAAACTCCCCGCCCTCTACGCCGCCACTTCTCCCGACGCCCACACCGAACGCTTCTACGGACCCAGCGGCCCCGGCCACCTGGGCGGGCCGCCCGCGGAGCAGAAACTCTACAGTCGGCTTCGCAGCATTGAGGACGCCCAACGCATCTGGCAGATATCCGAGGACCTCACCGACATCCGGTCGTGGACTTGACCCGAGCAGCTACACGTGAGAAGGCCCGTCCTGAGGAACGAGCTCGGGGCCGAATATCTGGTCAGCGTCGCATCGCCTGGGTTCGCAGTACGGCGATCTCGCAGCCAGATATCGCCGTTCGATCAAGCAGCTGATTCTGCCCGCACCGTTTCGTACATCTCGGCGAGTGCACGCACACCGTCGTTGCGGTCGTACCCGAGTAGCGCGGTCTCGGCCGGGTCCGGCTGGTAGCTGATCACATTCCCGCGGCCCTGCACGATGAATCCGTCGGGCAGAAGCGGGTGTTCCTCGTCGCGCTCCTCGATCACGCGGTTCCCGCCTGCGGCGTCGACGAGCATCTGGAAGTACTTCTGGAAGGTGAGGTTCTCATCGCCGATCAGATAAGCCTTGCCCGGCTCGGCATGCTGTAGCGCGCCCCACATCGCTTGGGCGAGCGAATGGGCGGACATGTAGTTCGTTCCGCCGGGTGGTGCGAAATCGGGGATCTGCGGTTCGTTGCCTGCCGCCCATGAGAACAGCTTGCGGTAGCGCTTGGCGGAAACGCCGCTGATGGCGCCGAGGATGTTCGGCGGATTCAGTGTCGAGACGTTGAAGGAATCGTCGGCGAGAGCCCTAGCGCCCTCGTCGGCGGCTCGGCGGGCCGCGACGTAGGGGAGTGCGTCGGCGAGATCCGGCCGCAGATGATGGTAGTAGCTGCCGATCTGGACGAATCGGCGCACGCCCGCCTCTTTGGCGAGTGCCGCGAATCGGGGGACACCGAGGGATTGCGTCTTCTCCCAGAACTGTGACTCGTCGACCCCGCGACCCATATGACGGAAGTCCTGGCCTGCGGCGAAGACGATGGCGTCGAACGGCGCGAGCTGTGCCGCGGTGAACGTCTGTTCGGCGTAATCGCCGAGAAGAACCGGGAACTGATGAACCGGTGAACGGCCATCGAGCGGGTTGCGTGCCGCCACCGTGACGTCATTGCCTTGCGCACGCAGATGCAGCGCCGCGTGAGCGCCGATCATGCCGGTACCGCCGACGATCAGAATCTTCATGAAAACCCTTTCAGGAGTGGAAATCACCAAGTGCGAGAACCGGCCGTCGCTCGGTCCAACCCAGGTGCAGGACCCTGCGCGCGATCAACCAGCGCCCGTCGACCCGTCGATAGCGGTCTCGGTAGCGCAGATGCCACACGACATCGACGGCATTGCCCGGCTTGCCGCTGAGATGGTGCGCGATACACGCGATATCGCCGGTGGCCTCATCGGATGCCGCGCCGATGTCGAATACGTTTCCCACTACGGCATGCAGGGTGGCGTGGGTGCGACCGAGTGTTCGGCAGGTCTCGATGATCGCGTCGCGGCCTCGCGCTTCGTGCGTTGGGCGCATGGTGCGCGGCGGATCCGGCACTGCGAGCACGGCGTCTTCGGTGAACAATCGGGCGAGCAGGTCCAGCTCCCGACCGTCGGCACAGCTCGCGTAGCGGTGGACGAGATCGGACAACTCGGCGCGGTCCTCATGCGTGATCACGGCGGCCTCCTCGGTCATGGATTGCGGGGACGGTTCGTCCAGCCGCCTGAAGCTCGCGGAAACCACCCGCCGCTGCCGTGTGTGCCCCCATCGACGTGGATCGTGCTCCCCGTGACGAAGCGGGCGAGGTCAGAAGCTAGGAACAGCGCCGCCCCGGCCACATCCTCGGGGCTGCCCGGCCCACCGAGCGGAGACCAGCTCGGCCACAGTGCGCGGTCTTCCTCGGGCACGATGTCGGCATACGGCACCTGCACCGTTTCGATGAGATCCGGTGCGATGGCATTCACCCGAATTCCCGACGGGCCCACTTCAGCGGCCAATGATCGGGTGAACTGCATCAACGCGGCCTTGTGCGCCGAGTACACGGTATGCCCGGGGATCGCCCGATGAGCTTCGACGGTGGTCAGGTTGATGATCGATCCGCGCCGCCGATCGGTCATGCCGGGCAGCAAGGCGTGAGTCAGCGAGAGCACATGCCCGAAGTTGATGTCATGCAAATCGGCCCACATCTGCGGCGGGTCATCGGTGAATGGGCGTGGTGCACGCAGATAGTGGCCGACATTGTTGACCAGGATGTCGGGACGGTGATCGACCAGTTCGGTGGCGACGGGACGAGTCGTTACGTCCCATTCGAGCGTGTCGATCGATCCGCCGGCCGACCGGTCGAAGGTCAGCGGCTGCCCGAACTCGACGTCGGCGACGAGGACATCTGCTCCGTGGGTGGCCAGCGATACGGCCACAGCCGCACCGATCCCGGCGGCGCCACCGGTGACGACTGCGCGCCTATCGGTCAGTAACGGACCGGGAGTCGAGACCGCTGGATGTGGCATATGGCCATCTCACCCAGCGGCCCGGTTCAGCGCGAGCCCTGTTCCCGGTGGGCGGGAATGCGTGCCAGGTGCGCATTCCGCTCAGCGGGCCTCGGCATTGCGCGCGGTGCGCCCCTGTTGGGAGCCTTGCCCGGTGTCCGCGTTGCCGACGGCAGCATCGACCATTCCGGTTTGCGCAGCGCACCGCCGCGCAGAACTAAGGAGTTTCCGTTGAGTACGCTGCCACCCGAGGGTACAGATCCTGTTGTTCTGCAAGGTGATACATCGACGGCCACCCGACTACGCCGTCGCGCGGCGTTCTCGAGCATGCTGGGCACGACGATCGAATACTACGATTTCATCCTGTACGGCACGATGGCCGCAGTGGTGTTCGGACCGCTGTTCTTCCCGGCCTCGAACACGGCGCTGAGCACGATCGCGTCGTTCGGCACCCTGGCCGCGGGATATATCGCTCGCCCGCTCGGCGGCGTGATATTCGGGCACTTCGGGGACCGGCTCGGCCGCAAATCGATGCTGATGATCACCATGATCATGATGGGCGTCGCGAGCGCGGCGATCGGGCTGCTCCCGACCTATCACACGATCGGTGTGGCTGCGCCCATAGTGCTGGTGCTGCTGCGGATCGTGCAGGGAGTCGCGGTCGGAGGGGAGTGGGGTGGTGCCGCGCTCATGGTCGTCGAGCATGCGGACGCAGGCAACCGCGGGCGCTGGGCCGGAATCATGCAACTGGGCACACCTTTCGGGTTTCTGCTGTCCACGGCGGCCGTGGCAGTCGTCACGCAGCTTCCCGAACCCGAGTTCACAACATGGGGATGGCGACTGCCGTTCCTGTTCAGCGCGGCCCTTCTGGTGCTCGGCATGTACGTGCGCCTACGCGTGGTGGAAAGCCCCGTCTTCGCCGCGGCCGACCGGCAGGAACCGTCGACGCCCGCGCTGCAGGTGCTGCGGCGTCCACGCCCGATCATCCTCGGTGTGGCCGCCGGCGTCGCGCCCTTCGCTCTGACCGCCCTGACGAGTTCGCACATCATCGCCTACGCCACCGGAATCGGTTACGAGGTGGGCGATGTCATGCGCTGCCTGCTCGCGGTGGTGTTCGTATCGATCATCGCCATTCCGGTCTGCGCGGCGTTGTCGGACTTCTTCGGCAGGCGGCGCGTGATGATGGTGGGCGCGGTCGGCGCGATCCTGTACGCATTCCCCCTTTACGCCCTGATCAATTCCCACTCACTGTGGATCATGACGGCCGCCCTGATGTTCGCCCAACTGCTCCAGAACGCCATGTACGCCCCGCTGACCCCGCTGCTGTCGGAAATGTTCCCGACCCACATCCGGTACACCGGAGTATCCATCGCCTACCAGACCGCAGCACTCATCGGCGCAGGCTTCACCCCGCTGATCGCCAGCACCATGCTGGCCGCATTCGACGGGTCGAGCGTGCCGCTCAGCGTGATCGTGGCCGGCACCGCGGCCCTCACCTTGGGAGCGCTCGTTGTCACGGCAGAGACCAAGGGGCGCGATCTGTACCGGGACGTTCACCCATTGATCGGCCACGAGCTGCTGGGTCGCGGGGCTGTCGCCGAGACCATGAGCGGTGATCGGCAGAGATTGGCACCGAGCCCGAAAGAGAGATGACCGCTGAGCGAGAGAGTCGCTGGGACTGTCTTCTCCGGACGGCACGGGCGGAGATCAAGCCGGCAATCCCGGACGGAAACGCTCAGTGCTGTGTGGGGCGATCGTCCATATCGACCTGGTCGAACGGTTCGCGCAGACGGCGCAGGACGCGGAGGCAGGTATCGATGTCGGCGTCGGTGAGGTTGCCTCCGACCGCTCGCAGCAAGGCGTGTTCACGGGCGGTCGTCATCGCCATTGCTGCCCGTCCCTTCTCGGTCGACACCACCAACGCCGAGCGCTTGTGCTCCGGGTTGTGATGGGTCTCGACCAGTTCACTCCCGATAGCGTCGTTGACCATCCTCTGGACGAACTGACGACTCAACGCCTGAGCGCGGCCCAGCTGCGGGACGGTCATAGGCCCATGCTCCACAAGGAGTGCGAGTATGGCGCGAACGCCCACCGAAAGACCTGATGGCAGGGCATCTTGCTCGATTTTGCGGTACACGCGCCGGTGGAGGATGCCCACCTCGGAGAAGACTTCCATCAGTCGGTGTGCGAGTTCATCGGGGGTCAGCTGATCGGCCACAGCACCCAGTATGACACCTGGGTTGTCAAATATCAGCGAATATGACACCTTGGTTGTCATGAGTGGGGCCGCTGATACGTTCACGTTCGAGTCTGCCGACGGCGTCCTCGCCTATCGGGATACCGGTGGTACGGGCCGTTCAGTGGTACTGCTGCATGCGGGTTTTCTGGACTCGAGCATGTTTGATGCCCAGTTGCCGGTGCTCCGCCGGCGCTACCGAGTGATCGCACCCGATGCCCGTGGTCATGGCGAATCCGACAATGCGACACAACCTTTCCGGCAGTCCGACGATTTGGCCGCACTCTTACGGCACATCTCCATTGAACCCGCTTTTCTGGTGGGTGTGTCGATGGGTGCGATGATCGCGGTCGACACCGCGATAGATCACCCGGAGCTGGTGAGCGGCCTGGTCATTGGTGGCCGCGGCATCGGGGAACCGGAATACCGCGATGGGTGGTCACAGCAACTCGCCGATACCCAGGCCGATGCGCTGGCGTGCGGGGACATCGCGTCCTGGCTGGACTCGTTCCTGTTGTGGGCCGCCGGTCCGTACCGTCCAATGGCCGACGTCGACCCCACCGTCACCGAGAGTCTGCGGCACATGGCCAGTAGGACCTTAGCCAAACACACGACTCCGCAGCCTGACTTCCACCTTCCCATCGCCGATGGCGAAGCTCGCGCAGAGACTATCGCCGTCCCGGTGCTCGCTGTCGACGGTGCTCTCGATTCGCCGGACCTGACCGCGACAGTGGACCGTCTCCTGAGCGCGGTCCCGGATGCTCGCCGCACGACGATCGACGGGGCAGGGCACTTTCCCAATATGGAGCAGCCGGCGGTCTACAACAGGCTCATCGAGGAGTTCGTCGAGCAGACCACCTCGCCCGGCTGAGTTCCGCCTCGGGTCGCGGCCGCCGAATCCTGCTTATTGGTCGCCCGGTCCGGCGCGATCCGACTGCAGGTGAGGCTCAGCAGCAGCACCACGACGACCGATGCGCACATCAGCGTGTGTACAGCGGGCAAAGGAGCCGAGATATGACACCGCAGGCACTCGTATCCCACACGGTCGACACTGCGCGATGGGTTGCAGCGCATCGCGCGGTGGAATCCGCGCGCCCCGACGCGCTGTTCCGTGACCCGCTTGCGAAACGGTTGGTCGGCGCGCGCGGGCGCGTGATCGACGAAGCGGCAGACCAGGAAATCGCTGACGACTGGTTTCTGATCACCCGCACCAAACTCATCGACGACCATATCGCCACCGCTGTAGCCGCTGGCTGCGAGCTCGTCATCAACCTCGGCGCCGGGCTCGATACGCGGCCCTATCGAATGAAGCTACCCGCGGATGTGAGGTGGATCGAAGCAGACGTGCCCGGCCTGGTTGCCGACAAGGATGCTCTGCTCGCGGATGAGGCAGCCCGCTGCGAGTTGACGCGAACCGGGCTCGACCTCACCGATTCCGTTACTGTGACAGGGTTTTTCGACACCGCTCTGGCCGATGCGCGGAAGGCCCTGGTGGTGACCGAGGGCCTGGACAGATACTTCGACAAGTCGAAGATCATCGACCTTTCCAGGGCATTGCGCCGATCTGAGGTCGTCGAATGGTGCCTCGACTTCAATGCCGTCGGCGTGGCTCAAATCGTGGCGGATCGCAGACTCGCTCTGCTGGCACACGCGCCCTTGGCCTGCCTGCCGATCGATGGTGTCGCGTGCTTCGAAAACCACGGCTGGAGCGTCGCCGGACTCGAACCCATCGTGACCGCCGCCGACCGATTCGACCGCCTGCCACCTCTGATCCGCCTTGCCCCTGGCGGGTCGCGATCGGGCGTCTCGCCCTACCGTGCTGTTATCCGATTGATCTGACCGTTGGTCTGTTGCCGACAATTCCCGCTTTCGTCACGCTATTCGAATGCGTGCCTTTCGGTGATGAAGGCGTGGAGGTCGGCGTTGAGCTGATCCATATGCGTGAGGTGCAGACCGTGCGGGCCGTCCTTATAGATTCTCAATTGGGAGAAGGGAATCAGGTCTGCGCTGCCGCGTCCGCACAAATCTACGGGGTTGAAGGCGTCGGCCCCGCCGTGGATGATCAATGCCGGTACCGAGACCTTCTCGAGCTCGGTGCGGAAATCGGTTTCCGACATGGTGTGGCTCAGCTCGAGCATCGAACGGACTGCTACCGGGCGAGTATCGTTTTTCGACCACTCGATGAGAGAGGGTGATATCGATGCGCCGGTGGCGTCGGATCCGAAGAACGGTCCGGACACCTCGTCCACCCAGCCGGGTAGATCCACTCGAATCTTCTCACGCATTCCGTCGAAGAATGCGCCATCGATCCCCTGGGGGTAGTCGTCGGCCGCGCGGAGCATCGGCGTCAGCGTAGACACCAGCACGATCCGCGACACCTTTTCAGGTCCGTATTGACTGAGGTACCGAATCACTTCCCCTGTTCCGGTGGAGTGTCCGACGAGAGTGAGATCGCGCAGATCGAGGTGTTCGATCACCGCCGCCATGTCGTCGGCAAGCGTGTCGAAGTTGTAGCCTTCCCAGGTTTGCTCGGAACGGCCGTGGCCGCGCCGGTCATAGGCAATGCAGCGCAGGCCCCGCTCGGCGAGGTAGGTCATCTGGTAAACCCACATCGCCGAGCTGAGCGACCAGCTGTGAGTAAACAGCACTGGCGAGCCGCCACCCCAATCATTGTAGAAGAGTTCAACATTGTCTTGCGTTGTTACAGAAGGCATATTCTGCTCCGTACTTCGTGAGAATCCGGTCGATTCGGCTATCGCACTGACTCATCGTTTATCAGCGACATCGATGCCGCGTCATCCTTTGGATGGACCTCGGATCTTTCCGGGGAGCTGCTGTTGCCGCCGCCCAGGGTGGGTGCACCGCATCGGTGCAGTACGCGACCCCGGCGACCGAAACACCCTCAGATTTCTCTCACCCGAACGGAGGACGACAGTAGGTGCGCGGCGTCAGAAGACCGTGCTGGCTGCCAAGCTCTCTCATCCGACGAGCGCGGCGCGTCACTACGGACTCGGCGGGATCTCACGGACGCCACTGAACGGTGGCATACTCGGCGGCGTTTCTACGCAAAGAACAGGCAGGTGCCGTCGGCCGCGGTACCTCAGGGCATTCGGCCGCCACACTGGGTCAACACCGGAAAACCAGCGCAGCGTATGAGAAGTTGTGCGCCGAGACCGGGGAGGACCCGACCACTAGTGAAGTGCTGCGACGATATCCCCGGCGGTCCGCTGCCCCATTCGGATGGCGCCGTCCACGTGCTGGTAGCCGGCACTCGCGATGTCGGAGCAGGAGAAGTGGATCGCGCCGACGGGGCTGCGCTGGTCGCGTCCGTACCGGTGCAGGCCGCCGAGGTCGAAGCTCGCCGCGTAGGCACCGCGGGTCCATTCCTCGGAGCCCCAGTCGGATTCGTAGTACACCACCGGCTCGGTTGCCTTCGGGCCGAGGAAGCGGCCGATGGACTCGAGGATCCGCGTCTTGCGTTCGACGGGAGGCAATTCGAACATTGCGTCGGCCTTCGCGTCGGAGACGAACCCGACCAGAGTGCCTCGGGTGTCGCCGTGGTTGGTGTTGTCGTAGACCTCCTGCACCACTTCGGCTGCGCTGAACCCGGTTCCGGACAACCCCTCCTCACGCCAGAACGGTGTCTCGTACACCGCGTGCACTTTGATGACCAGGCCGAGGGACTGGTGCTGGTGCATCTGGTGCTGGCGGCGGGGCAGCGGTGGGTCGAACGACACGCGCGTGTACAGGTTGGGCGGTACCGCCAGCACGACGCGTCGGGCATCGACCCGCAGGTCTCCGTCGGCGAGGACGGTGACCCCGTCGGCGCCCCATCGCACGGTTCGGACCGGCGAGTTGAGGAAGACGTCATCGCCCAACGCTTCCGCGAGGCCGTGTGAGACCTGTTGCATGCCACCGATCACTCGCCGGTCGAGGATGAAATCCTCGTTGACCAGGTTGCTGAACGAGCCCGCCGATGCTGCCATGAGCACCGCCTGTAGCACGGAGAAGGCATGCGCGGGCTTGGTCAGCATGCCGCCGGCGACGAACAGGCTGATGTTGTCGCGCGCCTCCTCGTCGTCGCTCAGTCCGGCCAGCCACTGGCGGAACGAAACGGTGTCGAGTTCCTGGGCCCGCGGGTGTGCCCAGGGCTCCTCGGCGCCGATCTCGGTGGTGAGTTGGTCGAGTATCGCGATCAGTCGGTCCATTTCGGTGCGGGTGTGCTCGCTGACCGGGAACGTGTCGCCCGAGTAGACGGTGCGCGTGCCGTCGGGTGCGATGTACACCGAGTCGCCGGTGCGGTAGCGCTCGTATGTCTTCAGGCCCAGTGCGTCGAGGGTGGCGTAGAGGGCTGACTGGTCGGGCGAGACCCACTGGCCGCCGATCTCCAGCATTGCGCCGTCGACGGTGCCGGTCCAGGTGCGGCCGCCGACGCGGTCGCGGGCTTCCAGCACCGCCACCGACAGACCGGCCTTCGCCAGTTCGGTGGCGGCGGTCAGGCCGGACGGTCCGGCCCCGACGATCACGACATCACGGGTGAGTGTGGGCATGGGAATTCCTTCATCAGGGGTGTTGTGCAGTGAGTTCTGTGTCTCGGACACAAGTTGGCTGGAGCCGGTACGGCGGACCTGTGACTAGTCTGCGCGGCGCTACGGCGCGGCAGGTCTGGTTGCAGGTGTTGCGGTGGATTCCGCCGTCGTACGACGGCCCATTACGACCTGCCCAAGGGATACAGCGGTTCGACGGGGGCCGTCAGCTGCGCGTAGGTGTCGGGTCGACGGGTGGTCAGGAACGGGAACAGAGTCAGCCAGTCACGGCGCTGGTCCAGATCGAGATCGGCGACCAGGACCGCGGATTCGTCCCGCGGGGCCTGTACCAGGATCCGCCCGTAGGGGTCGGAAATGAACGATGAGCCGTAGAAGGTGATCAGGCCTTCGTTGCCGTACCGGTTGGGGGCGATCATGAAGGTGCCGCTGGCGATGCCGTTGCCGACGATCACCTGCTGCCACAGCGGTTGGGTGTCGAAATCCGGGTGGTAAGGCTCGGAACCGATGGCGGTGGGGTAGACGATGATCTCGGCGCCGCGCAGCGAGTACATCCTGGCGACTTCGGGGAACCATTCGTCCCAGCACGTCGGCATACCGATGCGGACGCCGCCGAGATTCTCGGGAGTGTGCACCGTGTACGCCTCGTCGGTGGCCTGCCCGCCGCGAAAGTAGGTGTCCTCGTAGTAGCCGGCGGTCACCGGGATGTGGAGTTTGCGGGTGCGGCCGACGAGTTTGCCTGTGGGCGAAACGAGTATCGCGGTGTTGAAGCCCAACCCATCGGTGTAGCTGGTGCCGTTCTCCGCACTGTTTCGTTCGTAGAGCGAGGCGTGTACGAACACTCCGTGTTGGACGGCGGCCTCGGCGGCGAAGGTGAACGTTGGGCCGATCAGCAGATCTTCGGCGCGTGCACCGGGATTGTCGCCGGCCGGGGCGGACGCCGGGTACCGGCTGAGGGTCAACTCGGGCAGGAACACGATCGCGGCGCCGAGCCCGGCGGCCGTCGCGATGCCCTCGCCCAGTTCGGCTCGCACAGCGTCGGGATCGTCTTGCCACCGGTGCTGCACGAGGGCAACGCGAAGAGGTGCGCGGGAGGGTTCATACACCCGGGCCGGCGAGAGCGGGGGTACGAGCGAGGTGATTGTCAACATCGGGCGTCCTGGTGTGGTCCGGGAAGAATAAAACGAATGTGATTCGTTAAGTATGCTGGTTTCCGGCCCAGGTGACAAGGGGCCTGTGTGATCGGGCCCGCAGCGGCCGGGAAGGAGAACGGATGCCGCGGCCCTCGCGTCCCAAGCTGTCGCCGCAGATCATCGTCGATGCGGCGCTCCACATGGTCGATACCGCAGGCGATTTCACGATGCCGGGGCTCGCCGAGCGGCTGAACGTGCGGCCCTCGTCGTTGTACAACCACGTCGCAGGCCGGGCCGAGATCGTCGAGCTGATGCGGGCTCGGGTGATGGACGATATCCATGTCGAGGGTGTCGGTGCCGAGGACGGTGATTGGGTCGAGACGGTGGCTGTGCTCGCTCGCGAGTACCGGCTCAGCTATTCGAAGCATCCCCGGCTGATCCCACTACTGACCGCGCACACGGTGCAGACCGATGTCGCGTTCGGGATGTACAACGCGCTGGCGACCGCCTTTGCCGCAGGTGGGTTCGCCCCGGCGCAGGTGCTGCACGCCATCACCACGCTCGACAGTTTCGTGCTCGGTTCGGCGCTGGATCTGGCCGCGCCGCAAGAGGTGTGGGCGAACACCCCGCGAGCGAACGAGCCGATGCGGGCGGCGCTCGCCGCAGCGGGGACCGCTCCGCATCGTGCCGACGACGCCTTCGAGTTCGGGCTCGGAACGCTCATCAGCGGCTGGCAGGCACGGTCCCGCGCGGTGTAGGGGTCAGGCGGGCAGCGCGACGTATTTGGTGGTGAGGTACTCGTCGATGCCCTCGGTGCCGCCCTCACTGCCGAGTCCGGACTGCTTGACCCCTCCGAAGGGGGCGGCGGGATCAGAAATCACCCCGCGGTTCACGCCGACCATGCCGGATTCGAGGGCCTTTGCGACGCGCAGCGCACGATCGAGATTCGTGGTGTAGAAGTAGGCGGCGAGACCGTACTCGGTGTCGTTGGCGGTGGCGATCGCCTCTGCCTCGCTGTCGAACCCGATGATCGCGGCGACGGGGCCGAAGATCTCCTCGCGCACGATCCGGGCGTCGGACGGGATGTTGTCGAGGACAGTGGGTTCGAAGAAGTAGCCGGGGCCTTCGACGCGTCGACCGCCCGTCCGGATCCGTGCGCCGGCGTCGACAGCGTCGTCGACGAGTCCGGCTACCGCCGAGCGTTGCCGCTCGTTGATCAGCGGGCCGAGGTCGGTGCCGTCCTGATACCCGGCTCCGATGCGCATCGCGGAGATCTTCTCGGTGAGTTGGGCGGTGAACTCTTCACGGATCGCGTTGTGCACGAGGATCCGGTTGGCCGCTGTGCAGGCCTCGCCACCATTGCGCATCTTGGCTGTCATGGCGCCCGCGACCGCGGCGTCGATATCGGCATCGTCGAACACGACGAACGGGGCGTTGCCGCCGAGTTCCATCGAGGTACGCAGCACCTGCTGGGCGGACTGCTCGAGGAGCAGCTTGCCGACGCGGGTTGAGCCGGTGAAGGTGACCTTGCGTAGCCGCGGGTCCGCGATGAGCGGACCGGTGACGGCGGCGGCATCGGAGGTCGGTAGCACCGACAGCACACCGGCGGGTAGCCCTGCCTCCGCGAAGATCTCCGCCAGCAGCAGCATCGTCAGCGGGGTATCTTCGGCCGGCTTGACGATCATGGTGCAGCCGGCGGCGAGGGCGGGCCCGATCTTGCGGGTGCCCATGGCGAGGGGGAAGTTCCATGGCGTGATCGCCAGGCAGGGCCCGAGCGGTTCCTTGGTGACGAGGATTCGCCCGTTGCCCGACGGCGCTTCGGTGTAGCGGCCGCCGATTCGGACGGCTTCCTCGCTGAACCAGCGCAGGAACTCCGCGCCGTAGGCGACCTCGCCGCAGCTCTCGGCGATCGTCTTGCCCATCTCGAGTGTCATCAGCAGGGCCAAGTCCTCGGTGCGCGCGATGACGAGCTCCCACGCCTTCCGCAGGATCCGTGAACGCTCTCGTGGTGCGGTGGCCGCCCACTCATCCTGCACGCGGGACGCGGCGTCGAGGGCTCGCAGTGCGTCCTTGCCGCCCGCGTCGGCGACCTCGGCGATCGTCTCACCCGTTGCCGGGTCGATGACGGGGAAGCTCGCTCCCTCGAGGGGGTCGGCCCCCGCACCGTCGATCCAGAGGCGGGTGGGTACAGCGGTGAGAAGGCGGTCGATGTTGGTCATGTCTTTCCTCGTGTTGCCTGTGATGGGTGCCTTCGGCAGGTCGGACCGAAGGTCCCTTCACCGTTGGTGGATGGGATCAAGCGGCGTCGCGGATGGACTGCTCGAGGACCGTGAGTGCGTCGTCGAGCAGGTCGTCGCCGATCACCAGCGGCGGCAGTAGCCGGATGACGTTTCCGTAGGTGCCGCAGGTGAGCACGATGACGCCCTGCTCGAGGGCTCGGGCGGCGATCGCCTTGGTCAAGTCGGCATCCGGTTCCCGGGTGCCGGGCTTGACGAGTTCGATGGCGATCATGGCGCCGCGCCCGCGGACGTCGCCGATAACGGGGACTTGCTCGGCGAGAGCGCGCAGGCGGGCCGTCGCGACCTCCCCGATACGGCGAGCGCGGGCGGGCAGATCCAGTTCACGCATGGTTTCGAGAGCGGAGAGAGCCGCGGCGCAAGCGATCGGGTTGCCACCATAGGTGCCGCCGAGTCCGCCGGGGTGGACCTTGTCGAGCAGGTCGGCGCGCCCGGTGATCGCCGACAGGGGGAGCCCCCCGGCGATGCCCTTGGCCATGGTGATGATGTCGGGCACGATCGCCTCGTCCTCGCACGCGAACCATGAGCCGGTACGGGCAAACCCCGTCTGTACCTCGTCGGCGATGAACACGATCCCCTTCTCGCGAGCCCATGCGGTCAGGGTCGGCAGGAATCCCGGTGCGGGAACGATGAATCCACCCTCACCCTGGATCGGTTCGAGGATGATCGCGGCGACAGCGTCGGCGCCGATCTGCTTCTCGATCGCGGTGATGGCGCGACGGGCGGCCTGCTCGCCGGTCAGTCCCGCCTCGTCTCGGAACGGATACGACGCCGGCATCCGATAGACCTCCGGTGCGAACGGACCGAAGTTGGTCTTGTAGGGCATCGTCTTGGCGGTCAGCGCCATGGTGAGGTTGGTGCGGCCGTGGTAGGCGTGGTCGAACGCGACGACCGCCATCCGTCCGGTGGCCAGGCGGGCGACCTTGATCGCGTTCTCCACTGCCTCGGCGCCGGAGTTGAACAGTACGGTGCGCTTGTCGTGGTCGCCGGGCGTCAGGGCCGCCAGTTCCTCGGCCACCCGGATGTAGCTCTCGTACGGGGTGACCATGAAGCAGGTGTGGGTGAAGTGGGCCGCCTGCTCGGAAACCGCCTGAGCGACACCGGGATCGGAAGCACCGACGCTGGTCACCGCGATACCGGAACCGAGGTCGATCAGCGAGTTGCCGTCGACGTCGACGATCACGCCGCCATCCGCGTCCGCGGCGTACACCGGCACGGACGAGCCGACTCCTGCGGCGACGGCGGCGCGCCGGCGTGCCGTGAGCTCGGCCGACCGCGGGCCGGGCAGCGCGGTGACCAGAGCGCGCTTCTGGGGGAGACGATGGGAAATGGTGCTCATGCCTGTGAGTCCTTCGAATGGGGGAGTGCGGTCGGAGACGTGGGGAGAGCCGGTCAGTCGTGGGCGCTCATCACGTGCTTGATGCGGGTGTAGTCCTCGACGCCGTAGGCGGACAGGTCCTTGCCGTAGCCGGACTGCTTGAATCCGCCGTGCGGCATCTCCGCGACCAGCGGGATATGGCAGTTGACCCAGACCGCGCCGGCGTCGAGGGCCGCGGTGATCCGCTGCACCCGCCCGTGGTCCTTCGTCCACACGCTCGCGGCGAGCCCGAAGTCGACCCCGTTGGCGAGTTCGACGGCCTGCTCCTCGTCGCGGAAGGACTGCACGGTCAGGACCGGGCCGAATGTCTCCTCTTGGACGATCGCATCCTGCTGGTCGACCCCCGTGATCACCGTGGGTGCGAAGAAGTATCCGGTGTCGCCGACTCGTGCGCCGCCGGTGCGGATCTTCGCCGCGGCGGGTAGAGCTGCGATCTTCTCGGTGACGCGGGCGAAGTGGGCGGCGTTGTTGAGCGGGCCGTAGAAGGTCTCCGGGTCGTCCGGAAGGCCGGTCTTGATGGTCTCGGCCTTGGCGACGAGGGCGTCGACCAGGGCATCGTGGATCGACTCGTGCACAAGTACACGGGTGGCGGCAGTGCAGTCCTGGCCGCCGTTGAAGAAGGCGGCTTCAGCGATGCCGCTCGCGGTCTTGTCGATGTCCGTGTCGTCGAAGACGACAGCCGGTGCTTTGCCGCCCAGCTCCAAATGAGCGCGCTTGAGCTGCTTTGCCGCCGATACCGCGACCTCGATTCCGGCCCGGACCGATCCCGTGATCGACACCAGGCCCAGCGCCGGGTGCCCGACAAGGGCCGCGCCGGTGTGCGCGCTGCCGAGGACCACATTCAGCACCCCGTCCGGCAAGATCCCCTTCGAGAGCCGGGCCAGCACCAGCGTGCTTTCTGGAGTCGTGTCGCTCGGCTTGAGCACGATGGTGTTGCCTGCCGCCAGCGCCGGGCCGATCTTCCAGATCGCCATCATGAACGGGTAGTTCCACGGGGTGACTTGGCCGACGACACCGATCGGTTCCCGGCGAACGTAGGAGGTGAACCCTTCCATGTACTCGCCCGCCGACTTGCCCTCGAGTAGCCGGGCGGCACCGGCGAAGAACCGGAGCTGGTCGGCCCCGACCTTCACTTCCTCGGCGGCAATGACCGCTTTCGGCTGCCCGGTGTTGCGGCACTGCGCCTCGACGAGTTCATCGCTGTGTGCCTCGATCGCGTCCGCCAGTGCCAGCAGCGCGGACTGCCGCTGCCCGGGGGTGGACTTCCCCCACGTGCGGAACGCGCGCCGAGCTGCGGACACCGCCGCCTCGACATCCGCCTCGGTGGACACCGGGGCCCTTCCGACGACCGTTTCGTCCACGGGGTTTACCAGGTCGATCACCTCGTCGGAAGTGGAATCGACGAAAGCGCCGTCGATGTAGTTCTTCAGAGGCTCGGGCGTCGTCATGGTGTTCGGTCCTCTCGCTCGGTTGCGTCCGGCCGATCCGGCCTCGCATTCCAACACTGACCAATGTGCTCCGGCACACACGCCTAGTCATCTGCCAAAATGGCGGATACGAGGGTCATATATTCGACGGATCGGCGTGGTGCGCCTAGTGCGGTGGGTGCGGCAGGATCCAGTGGTTGCTCGGCCGGAACACGACAGGTGCTGGGGTGTCTGATGAGTCTTCCCATTCGCTGGCTGCTGACCCAGCCGGATCTGGACCTCGAGCTCCGAGGTGGTGGCGCCGGCCTGAGTCGCGAGGTCACCTCCGCACTGACTACCGAGCTGAGTGATCCGTCGCCGTGGCTTTCCGGTGGCGAATTGGTTCTGACCACGGGCATCGGACTGCCCCTTGCTCCGGCCGATCGCCGCCGGTATGTCGGCGCTCTGTACGAATCAGGTGTGGCCGCAATCGGTTTCGGCACCGGGCTGTCGTATCCTGCCGTACCCGATGAGCTGATCGCTGCGGCGGAGGAGCTCGGCCTTCCGTTGCTCGAGGTACCACTGCCGACACCGTTCGCGGCGGTGGTCAAGCGGGTCATGGGCAGGCTCGCCGAGCAGGAGTACGAGGGCGTGCTGCGTGCGTCGCGGGCGCAGCCTCGGATGACGCGGGCCGCGATCCAGGGCGGGCCCGCGGCAACGATCCGGGAGCTGGCGGTCGCGTCGTCGGCAACGGTGTTGCTCCTCGATCCGGCCGCACGGGTGATCGACGCCTATCCGGCTGAAGTCGACGCCGGGATTCTGGCGGAGGTCGCGGCACTGGTGGCGAGCGGAACAGCGTCCGCGGTCAGCATCGTCGCCCAAGGAGCGGGCGGAGCAACGGTCACCGTGCAGACGATCAGCGCAGGCACCGTCGTGCACGGCTACGTCGCGGCGGTGACCTCGACCGCCCTCAGCCACGTCGACCAAGTACTGCTCGGCCACGCGAACTCGTTGCTCGCGTTGGATTTCGAGAAGCCCCGACGGCTGCGGTCCACACAGAACAAGCTCAACAGCGAGGCTCTGGGGCTGTTGTTGTCCGCTGACGTCGATCTGGGGCCGGCCCGCGCCCAGGTCACCCACGCCGCCGACGACCAGGGCCTGTTGCGTGCGATGACCCTGCTGTGCGAGTCCGACGACGCCGTCACCCGGGCCGAATCGGTTGTCGACGAGCAGATGAACCGCGCTGCCCGTCAGATGTTCGCCCGCCGGGACGGTACTCGGCTGACCGTCCTGCTCCGGGGTGGCGACGACGCCGGTTTCGTGCGTCGGGTGCTCGGCGGTATGGGCCCCGCCGAGTTGAAAGTGCTGCGCGTGGGTCTGAGCACGCCGCACGCCGTTGGCGAGGTCTCAGCGGCTGTCGAGCAATCCCGACTGACCGCATCGGCAGCCGAATTCGGTGGCCGCCCGGTGGAATTCGCAGCCCTCGCGGGAAGCGCGCTACTGACCTTCCCCGAATCGCGGCGTGTGCTCGACGCGGTCGCGGACACTATGGTCACGCCCCTACTCGACCACGACACCCGGCACGGCACCGAGCTGCTCGCCTCCCTTCGCGCGTACCTCGAGGCCAACGGGCACTGGGAATCCGCGGCCGCCACGCTCGGCGTGCACCGCCACACGCTGCGCAGCCGGATAGCGCGAATCGAGACCATCCTCGGCTGCGATATGGACGTGGCACGGGTACGCGCCGAGCTGCTGCTGGCCATCATCTCCCGGCAGCGCTGACCCTCATGCGCGCACGGCAAGCGCCAGCTCGGCGTTGGCGACGCAGCCGCGCGCACTGTCGACGTGCCCGGTCCGGCGCAGGTCGCCGATGATCGCGGCGAGGCGTTCGGAGCCGGTCGGGTGCACGGCCCGCCACGCCTCGACGGCCTCACCTGCGGATGCGTCCGGGTCGGCAGCGCGCAGTACCGCTGCTACCAGCGAGTGCCACGATTCGTGCAGGTCGTCATCGATCACAGCGCCTGCCATGGTCTCCCAATATCCTGCAGTGGGCCCGGCGAGGGCGGCCGAAGCCAGCCAGTCGAGGCCGAACTCGCGCCCTACCTCCCGGTACGCCTGCCCGACCTGGTCAACCGTCCTGCCCACCGCGTGCGCCGTCTCGCCGAGCGCGGGCGACTGAGCGAGCAGCCGTAGTGTCTGGAGGTCGTGATCGAGCCGGCCGGTCAGTCGGGGCAACGAGTCGGCGAGCGCAGTCACCATGGGCGCGAGGCGGGCGATCTCGGCGCCGGGATCGGCAGCCGGATCGCGGTGCCGGAGCAGCCAGCAGGTGGCGCGTTCGATCAGGTCGTGCACGCCGAAGAGCAGGCCGAGTCTCGTTCGCTGAGTGATATCCGGCAGCAACAGCGCCTCGTCCCATATCCGGTCGATGTCGAAGGCCGCGCGCACCACCGAGTACGCGACGACGATCTCCGGCGTGCCCACGCCGAGCCGCTCCTCGAGCCGGTGGATGAACCCGGGCCCGACCCGGTCGATGATCTCGTTGGCCAGCACGACCGCGACGATCTCGCGCGCCACCCGGTGCCCGTGCAGCTCGGCGCCGAGGCGCTCCCGGATCCGCGCCGGGAAGTACTCCACCAGGACGTCGGCGAACAAGGGGGCGTCGATGGCCGACGAGGCGAGCAGTTCGTCGCGAACCAGGTTCTTCGACATCGCCAGCAGGACCGCGATCTCGGGTCGTACGAGTCCGACGCCTGCGCGTTGCCGGGCGGCGAGTTCGCCCGGCGACGGCAACACCTCGGCGGCACGGTTCATCCCGGTCGCCTCCTCGAGGTTCTCGATCAGCCGTTCGTGGCGACTGAGCAGGAACGGTGCGTGGACCTCGGCGAGGCTGATGGCGAGGGTCTGCCGGTCACAGTCGGCGAGAACCGCCGACGCCACCTCGCCCTCGGCAGCGGCGAGCAGCCGATCTCGATCGCCGCCGGGCAGGCCACCGGCAGCGATAGCGGCATCGAGGGCGATCTTGAGATTGACTTCGCGGTCGGAGGTGGCCACGCCGGCCGCGTTGTCGATGAAGTCGGCGTTGACCCGGCCGCCCGCGAGGGCGAACTCGACTCGGGCTCGCTGGGTGAGTCCGAGGTTGCCGCCCTCGCCGATTGCAGTGCAGCGCAATGTGTCGGCGTCGACGCGGACGTTGTCGTTGACCGGATCTGCCGCGGCGGAATGGGAGTCGGTGGAGGCCTTGACGTAGGTGCCGATTCCGCCATTCCACAGCAGGTCGGCGTCTGCGCGGAGGATGGCCTTGATGACCTCGTGTGGCGGCAGTTCGGTGGCGTCGAGACCGAGCCGCCGCTGGACCTGCGGGGATAGCGGTACCGACTTGGCGGTCCGGGGCCATACGCCGCCGCCGGGCGAGATCACCGAGCGGTCGTAATCGTCCCAGCTGCTGTGGGGGAGGGTGGCAAGGCGTTCGCGTTCGCGGTAGGACAGGCGCGGGTCCGGGTCCGGGTCGAGGAAGATGTGGCGGTGGTCGAAGGCGCCGATGAGGCGGATCTGCCGCGACAGCAGCATCCCGTTGCCGAACACATCGCCGGACATGTCGCCGACGCCGACGACGGTGAAGGGGTCGGTGTCCACCGCGATGCCTGTCTCGGCCAGGTGCCTGCGCACCGAACCCCATGCGCCGCGCGCGGTGATCCCCATCGCCTTGTGGTCGTACCCGGCCGATCCGCCGGAGGCGAACGCGTCTGCGAGCCAGAACCCCCGGTCGTTCGCGATGGCGTTGGCGAGGTCGGAGTACCGGGCGGTGCCCTTATCGGCTGCGACCACGAGGTAGGGATCGGCCCCGTCGTAGATCACGGCGTCCACCGGGTGCACGATTTCACCCTCGACGATGTTGTCCGTCACGTCGAGCAAAGCGCCGATGAAGTCCGAGTAGGCATGGCGGACTTGGTCCGGGGTCGGATCCGCTGTGCCGCGGACGACGAAGGCGCCCTTGGCGCCCATCGGCACGATCAGCGAATTCTTCACGATCTGGGTCTTCATCAGACCCAGCACCTCGGTCCGGAAGTCATCTCGGCGGTCGGACCAGCGCAGCCCGCCACGGGAGATCGGTCCGCCCCGCAGGTGAGTGCCCTCGACGCTCGGTCCGTGTACGAAGATCTCGCGATAGGGCACGACTGCGGGCTGCGGGCTCACCAGAGCTGGGTCGATCTTGAACGAGAGCGGACCGCGTAGATGAGTACCTCGCTGAAACCAGTTCGTGCGAAGGATTGCCGCGACGAATGACCACAACGACCGCAACAGCCGGTCCTCGTCGAGGGACGACGTGGCAGCGACGTTGCGGTCGATATCTGCCACCGCTGTCTCGATGCATTCGTCGCGAGCCGGCAGGTCAGGGGTGAAGCGGGCCCGGAACAGTGCGACGAGCCCGCGTACGAACCCTGGCTGGGTGAGGAGTATGTCGGCCATCGTGGCTTCGGAAAGCTCGAGGCCGACCTGGCGCAAGTAGCGTGCGGCGACGCGCATGAGCACCACATCGGTCCAGTGCACTCGGGCAGATGCCACGAGCAGCAGGAAACGGTCGGCTTCGACCGCTTGGGTGGCGACAGCGGTGAATGCCTCCGAGACCAAGTCGGCGGTGGTGCGATCCCACGGAAAATCAGTGGGGCAGAAGACGAATCGATGCTCACTGGTATCGGGATCATGGAGGGTGTCGCTTCGGTGCGCCAGTTCATGTGTGGCGACACACAGACCCAGGTGTGCGAACGTCTCGACGAGGTCTGCAAGCAGTGGGGCACCGTGCGGCCAGGTGAGGGTGGCGGAAATGGCGTCATCACCGGTGCCGGCGTCGAACCGCAGTGTCGGGTGCACGTTCGTCCGGGACGGGCCTGAGCCGGCACATTGGATATCCAGGACGGAGCCCTCCGAACCAGCGGCCGCGGCGATGTGCCTCATCGATACTCCCTACGTCTTTGTAACCGGGTGACGAGAACGAGTCTGTCCGTGTGAGACGTGGGGCACATCAGCCAAAACGGTGTATCGGCGGCTGCTGGGCACGCCCAATTGGAATGGGCGGACGAAAGGTTCGAGCGTTCAGTTCATCGCAGGGCGGCGGCCGAGCTCGGCGTTGATTGCGCCCGACAGGAGATTCCGCGCCCGATTCAGGGTGATCGACCCGCTGAGCCAGCGTTCGCTCAGCCCTTCGACGAGGGCGGTGAGTCGACCGGCGGCGTCGGCGGGTTCGGCCTCCGCGTGCACGAGACCGTCGGTCTGTGCCTGCCGGATAAGGGCTTCGACTTCGTCGGCCCACGCTTGCGTGGCGTTACGCAGTTGCTCGCGAAGATCCTCGGAGAACACTGCCGTCGCTCGCAGCTCGCCCCAGGCGATGCTGTTCTCACGAACTGCTGGTGTGCTCTGGATCTCCAGCAGGAGAGCCTGTTCGAGCTGCTCGCGGGCGTCCCCCGAGAGGCGGGCGTCCTCGGTGTATCGCTCGGCGCGGTCGTTGATGTGCTCGAGGGCGCGCCGAAGCACGCCCGCGCGGTCTTGAAAGTGGTAGTAGATCAGTGCGGTCGAGATGCCCGCCTCCTTGGCGAGGTTCTCGACGCGCAGCCCACGTACGCCGGATCGGGCGATGACTCGTACGGCGGCTTCCAGAATCTGGGTTTGACGGTCCGACACGACACCTCACTCTACGGAAACCCGGCCTGCGGGCCCTGCCCGACGGGTGAACGTCGAGCAGGGAGGCCGGGGGAGAGAACCAGGGCCACAGCGATGGGCCTAGTCGGCGGGCTCTTGCTGGGTGGTGCAGTGGATTCCGCCACCGCCGGCGGCAATACCGTCGATATTGATCTGCACGACTCGGCGATCAGGGAAGAGGCGTTCCAGCTCGTCTTTTGCGGCCTGGTCGGTCTCGGGGTCACCGAACTCGGGGGCGATCACCGCACCGTTGCACACGTAGAAGTTGATGTAGCCGCCCGCGAAGTCGTCGGATGCGAACTCCGGCCGGACCGTGCCCGGCGCGTCGAGTACCACGACCTCGAGCGCGCGCCCCTGGGCGTCGGTCGCCGTCTCGAGGATCTCGAGGTGGCGGGTGGTGACGTCGTGGTCGAACGATTCCGGGTCGGGATCGTATCCGGCGACGACGACTCCCGGGCGTGCGAACCGGGCGTAGAAATCGGTGTGGCCGTCGGTGATGTCCTTGCCCTTGATGCCGGGCAGCCAGATGATCTTGTCGAGCCCCAGCAGCGGCATGAGTTCGGCCTCGACGTCGGCCTTCGACCATCCGGGGTTGCGATTGTCGTTGAGGACGCAGCTCTCGGTGATGAGGGCGGTTCCTTCGCCGTCGACCTCGATGCCGCCGCCCTCGAGAACGAGATCGGTAGGCAGCAATTCGACCTCGGCGCGGCTGGCGACGAAGGCGGCCACTCCCGCGTCGTTGTCGAAGTCCTGCTTCTCGCCCCAGCCGTTGAAGTTGAAGTCGACCGCGGCCTTGGTGCCGTTCCCGTGCACGAACACCGGCCCGGTGTCTCGCATCCAGAGGTCGTCGAGCGGAGCGACGACGAGTTCGACCGTCGGGCCGACGAGGTCCCGGGCGAGGTCGAGGTCCTCGGCGTTCACCAGCATCGTGACCGGCTCGAACTGGGCGATTGTCTGCGCGATCGTTGCCAGGTTGCGCTGAACCTCGGGGACCAACGCGGCGCCCCAGATCTCTTCGCTCGCGGCGAAGGCCATCCAGGTTCGCTTGTGCTGGTCACCCTCTTCTGGCATCTGCCACGCGCGGTCGTCGGCGACGTCCCCGGTGCCGTCCCCGTCCGTGGTAGGGGACCCGCTGTCCGAGCACGCCACAACCAACAACCCGCCGGCCGCTGCCAAGCTCGACTGCAGGAATTGCCGTCTGAGCATCGTTGATCTCCTTAGTTCCCGCGCAAGCCGACACGTGTGCGCGAGGGGTTCGCGCATCTCCTTGCCGTCCACACATCCTAATCTGACCAAAGATTCAGTCAAGGCGCCACGCCTGGTAGAAGCGAGATTTGCGAGAGCCGACCGGCGGATTGCGCCATTTCAGGTATTGACTAATTTTTCAGTCAGTGTGAGGATCGCCTCATGACAGATTCGTCACACCAGCACCCGGTTGCCGACCGCGCCACGGCCTCCACCTGGCGTATGCCGGCCGAATGGGCCCGCCATGAGCGGTGCCTGATGGCATGGCCAACCCGCGAAAGTCTGTGGGGCCCGTACTTCGAGGAGGCGAAGGCCGAGTACGCCGCGACCGCGAACGCGATCAGCGCGTTCGAGCCTGTTCTCATGATCGCCAACCCCGGCCAGGCCGATGAGGTTCGCGCCGCATGCACGGGCGCGGTCGAGGTTGTGGAGCTGGCGATCGACGATTCCTGGATCCGGGATTCGGGCCCGCTGGTCGTGCTCGACCAGATGGGGCGGCGTGCGGCCGTCGACTTCGGTTTCAACTCGTGGGGTGAGCGTTTCCTGCCGTTCGACAAGGACGCAACCATTGCCGAGCGGGCTCTGGAAACCCTTGGCATCGCGCGTATCCCCTCGGAAATGATCCTCGAGGGCGGCGCGATCACAGTTGATGGTGAAGGCACCCTCATCACGACCGAGCAGTGTCTGCTGAACCCGAACCGCAACCCGTCGATGTCGAGGCAGGACATCGAGAACGAGCTCGAGGCGCGACTCGGTGTCTCGAAGGTGATCTGGCTCCCGTACGGCGGCTACGACGACGCCCATACCGACGGCCACGTCGACGGCATCTGCACCTACGTGCGACCCGGCGTCGTGATTGCGCAGACCTGCGAGAATCCCGAGCTGCCCGACTTCGAGCGGATGGCCGCGAACCTGAAGGTCCTGCGCGAATCGACCGACGCGGCGGGGCGGCCCTTCGAGATCCTCGAGTTGCCCCAGTTCCCCTACCAGACCCTCCCCGACGGTACGCAGACGATGGTGGCCTACCCCAACTTCTACGTCGCCAACGGCGGCGTGATCGTGCCCATCGCCGGGCACGAACTCGACGACCAGGCGCTGGCAACGCTGCGGCTCGCCTTTCCCGACCGGGAAGTGGTCGGAGTTCCCGGCAACATCGTCGCCTACGGCGGCGGCGGCCCGCACTGCATCACCCAGCAGATCCCGGCGGCCGACCTCACCTCGGAGGAAAGTCTGTGAATACCCATGATGCTGCCGCTCCCACCGGCGTGATCGGTCAGAAGTTCGTCGACGACGGCGAGTTTCTGGTGATCACCGCAGTCGACTCCGTGCTGCCCTCACCGGCCCGCGAACGGCCCTCCCACCGGGCGCCGGTTCGCGTCGGCGCGGTGCAGACCTCCTGGCACTCTGACCCAGCCGAGCACCGCGCCACTCTGGCAGCGGGTGTGGCACGTGCAGCCGAGCACGGGGCGCAGGTGGTGTGCTTGCAGGAGCTGACCCTGAGCCCGTACTTCGCGACGGTGCCCGACAACGCCGACGCCGCGAACCACAGCGAGTCGATCCCCGACGGGCCGACGACCGCGTTCGCGCGGGAACTCGCTGCCCGGCACGGGATCTGCGTGCACGCCTCGCTGTATGAACACAGCGACAGCGGAAAGGGGTTCAACACTGCGATCTTGGTCGCACCCGACGGCGAAGTGCTCGCGCGGACCCGCAAGCTGCACATTCCCGCGTTTCCCGGATACCACGAGGACCACTACTTCGACTCCGATGACAGTGGTTTCCCGGTGATCGAGGCCGCGGGTACCGCGTTCGGGTTCCCGACGTGCTGGGATCAGTGGTTTCCCGAACTGGCGCGTGTCTACTCGATGCGCGGCGCCGAAATCCTTGTCTACCCGACGGCGATCGGCAGCGACCCGGATCTGACGGAATTCGACACCCAGCCGATGTGGCATCAGATGATCGCGGGCAACGGCCTCGCCAACGCCACCTTCATGGTTGCCGTCAACCGGATCGGCCACGAGGACGGGATCACCTTCTATGGTTCCTCGTTCATCTCCGATCCTTACGGTCGCACGATCGTGCAGGCTCCGCGCGACCGGGACAGTGTCCTCGTCGCAGATCTCGATCTGGACCAGCGGCGGGACTGGCTCACGTTCGGCCTCTTCGACACCCGCCAACCCGCCAGCTACGGCGATCTGACCGATAAGTCGCCTGCAGCCTCGGCCTGAGGCCGTCGCCCCGCCCGTGACCGGCGGCCGCCCGCGGCACCGAGACACGCCCAGCACTTTCGAGGAGTCGAGGATGCGCATCAACAAAGTACAGATCGCGGCGGCCGCCGTATGCACGACAATCGTCCTGGCGGGATGTGGGGGACGGCCGGACACCCTGCCCGCTCCCATCGCCGACTCGGAGTTCCTGAGTCTTCCCACGATGACGAACACAGCCACCGGGCCCGCCGACAGCGTGACCTGGGCGTTGTATCGCGATCCCACGTCGGTGGATCCGGCGACCGCGATCGACTACCCCGAGAACACGGTCATCTCGACAATGTGTGAGTCGCTGCTCCGGCAGCAGCCGGACGGCACCATCACACCGGGCTTGGCCAGTGACTACCGCTATACCTCGCCGACGACGCTGGTACTGACATTGCGTCCCGGAGTGCGCTTCTGGGACGGACAGCCCCTCACTGCTGCCGATGTCGCATTCAGCCTGCGGCGCACCATGGATCCGCAAACCGGGGGACTCTACGGCGACGTCCTCAAACGAATCAGCTCGATCACCATCGACGGGCCCGGAACCCTCACTCTCAATCTGAGCAGCCCCGACTACTGGCTCCCGGGTGAACTCTCGGCGATGCCAGGTGTCGTCATCCAGGAAAAGTATGCCCGCGACCGCGGAAACAGCTACGGAACGCCCGATGGTGGTGCCATGTGCACCGGACCGTACGAGCTCGCGGAATGGACTGCGGGCAAAACTCTGCGGGTCGCGGCGAACCCCGACTACTGGGACGCGTCGCTGACGCCGATGACCGGTGAGATCGAATTCCGCGGAGTGTCCGACGCCGCCACGCTGACCAGGGGTCTGTCGACCGGTGAGATCAACGGCACCTGGATCAACGACACGTCGACTTTGGCGCAGCTGCAACGCATGAGCGATGTCACCGTGCACGTCGGGCCGTCGTTCGAGACCGAGTTCTTCATCCCAGCCAACCTCGCCGGCGTTCTCGGTGATCCCCGTGTGCGCCAAGCATTGTCGCTCGCGTTCGACCGCACCAGCTTCGACGGCGCAGTCTACCGGGGCAGCGCGGCCGCACCGCGCATGTCCGCCAATCCGGGAACGTGGGGGTACGCCAGAGACACCTTTGCCGCGGCATGGAACGCCGCTCCGGAACCGGCACAGGACCTCGACCGGGCCAAGCAACTCGTCGCCGAGGCAGGCGCGGCAGGTAAACCACTGGTCATCGGCACCTCCACCGGCATCACCACGGTGAACACCGCGGCGAACGCCTGGCTGAAGGCGGCCAACGCGATCGGCCTCGACGCAAGCTTGCACAACGTGTCTCCGCAGAATTACATCAACTTCTTCACCGATCCTGCGGCCCGCGCCGATGTCGATGCGTTCAGCACCACGACCTACGGCGACTACGCCGATCCCGCGGCGATGATCGCCCTCTACACCGAACCGAACGCGTCCCAGAACTTCTCCGGATACAGCAATCCGGCGTTGTCGGCCGCGCTGAACCGAGCCCGCACGGAGCCGGATCCGGTACGCCGGGCTCAGGCGACGATCGAAGCCGACAAGCTGGTGATGCAGGACCTACCCTGGATTCCCATCTCGCACCCCGCCTCGTTCCTCGTTCTCGACAACACACTGACCGGCGCTCCATCGTCCTTCTCGTACATGCAGGCGCCGTGGCTGGCCAAGCTCGGACGGGTGAACTGACATGGGTAGATTCATCCTTCGGCGCGGCGCCCTCCTGCTGGCCACCCTGTTCGTCGCCAGCGTCGCCATCTACGTCGCGATGTATTTGGCGCCGGGCGACCCGATTGCGGTACTGACCGGCGGACGGCAGGTCACACCGGAGGTGCGGGCGCTGCTGACCGAGCGCTATCACCTCGACGACCCGCTGCCCGTGCGTTACTGGCACTGGCTGAGCTCCGCATTCCATGGAGATTTCGGGTATTCCCTCGCGAGCAGGGAAGACGTGTCGACCCTGATCGCGCAGCGGGCGCCGACGACGATCGCACTGGTTGCCTATACGTCGGTCATCATCGCCGTGATCGGAATCGGGATCGGCATCCTCAGCGCACTCAAGCCCGGTGTCGTCGACACCACGGCCCTGCTGGTGACCACGGTCCTCGCCGCGATGCCGTCGTTCGTCACCGCGCTCGTGCTGATCAGCGTCTTCGCGGTGGGGCTCGGCTGGTTCCCGGCGCTGGGAGAAGGGGAGGGATTCGCCGGCCAGCTCGTGCATCTCACCCTCCCTGCCATCGCGCTGGCGTGTTCGTCGCTTGCGCTCGTCGCTCGGATCACCCGTGCGTCTGTGCGGGAGGAGTCCAAGCGCGAGCACGTCCAGACCGCGATCAGTCGTGGGTTGCCGGCCAGGGTCGTGTTGCGCCGTCACATTCTGCGTAACGCCGCCATCCCCATCACGACCGTCACCGGTCTCACGATCGCCTCGCTCATCGTGCTGGTGTCGATCGTGGAACAGGCATTCAACCTCAACGGATTGGGTGCCACGTTGGTCAAATCCGCACAGAACAAGGATTTCGCAGTGGTCCAGGCAATCGCGCTTCTCATGGTGGTGGCGTTCGTAGTCATCAACAGCATCGTCGACTTCCTCTACGCGCTGCTCGACCCGCGCGTGAGCCTCGGCACGGCGGCGGCGTGATGGCGACCGCAGCCGGGCACGCCCCCGTCACCGGCGCCATGGACACACCCACCCGCAATCGGAATATGAGGGGATTGCGGGGAGTGGGGTGGCTCGGTGCCGCCAGTGCGGCGATCATCGCGCTGGCGGCACTGATCGCGGTGTTCGGTCCGCTACTCGCGCCGTACCCGCCGAACCAGAGCGATCTCGCCCACGCATTCGTCGGCGCGAGCCCCGGCCATCCACTGGGCTACGACTCCCAGGGCCGCGACCTGCTGTCGCGACTGCTGGTCGGCGCGCGCTCATCCATGCTCGGAGCGCTCGTAGTCACTGCGCTGGCGATGACCGCCGGGACAGTGCTCGCCGTGCTCGCGGCTTGGCGAAAGGGATGGGTCGACAGCGTCATCTCCTCCGGCTCGGACTTGGTTTTCGCTTTCCCCGGCCTGCTCATGGCGGTGCTCGCCGCGGCGGTGTTCGGACCGAGTCAGTGGTCGGCTGCGCTGGCGCTCGCTGTTGCATATACCCCCTATATCGCCAGAATCATCCGAGGTGCGGCGCTTCGCGAACGATCGATGGGCTACATCGAGGCACTCGAGGTCCAGGGCAGTGCGGCCTGGTCGATCTGCACCCGCCACATCGTCCCGAACATCGCGCCCGTTCTGGTCGCGCAGGCGACCATTCTCTTCGGTTGGGCTGCACTGGATCTGGCCGCGATCTCCTTCCTCGGCCTCGGTGTCCAGCCACCGCAGGCGGACTGGGGCGTGATGGCTGCCGAAGGCCAAACCGGAGTGCTGCAAGGATTCCCCGCCGAATCCATGGCCGCAGGCACGGCGCTCGTGCTCGTCATCGTCGCGTTCAACGTCCTCGGTGAGCGACTCAACGACCGACAGGCAAAGGGGCACTCATGACGAAATCGGCACCACTGACCGCGACGAAGTCGACGACCTCGACGCCATCGGCGTCCGGCGCGCCGCTGGTGGCCGTGCGGGATCTGAGCCTCACTCTCGATGTCGCCGGCCAGAAGCGACTCGTGCTCCGCGACGTCTCGCTGACGATCCAGCGCGGGGAGGCGCTGGCGCTCGTCGGTGAATCCGGTGCGGGAAAGTCCATGACGGCGCGGGCGATCGCCCGGCTGCAGCCGGACCGGGCGACCACGACGGGTTCGGTCCACTTCGACGGCCGCGAAATGCTCGGGCTCCGTGGTGAACAGCTGCGACAGGCCCGCAGCGGCATGTCCGTCATCTTCCAGGACCCTCGGGCCTACATCAATCCCGTCCGGCGTATTGGAGACTTCCTGACCGAACAGCTCCGAACCGTCGCCCATGTCGATCGCCATGAGGCGACCCGGCGCGCCCAGCAGATGCTGTCGGAGGTCGGCATCACCGACACCGCCCGCAGGCTGCACCAGTATCCCGGCGACCTGTCCGGAGGCATGCTGCAGCGGGTCATGATCGCCTCGGCTCTACTGAGCGAACCGAAGCTGATCCTCGCCGACGAGCCGACCACCGCGCTGGATGTCACCACCCAGTCGGAGGTGATGGCAATCCTCGATGAGCTGCGCCACGACGCCGGCGTCGCCCTGCTGTTCATCACCCACGACCTGGACCTCGCCGCCGCCGTCTGCGACCGCACCGCGGTCATGTACGCCGGTCAGATAGTGGAGGCCCAGGAGTCCACAGGGCTGCACCACCATCCGCGACACCCCTACACCGCAGCCCTCGCCGCCGCACGCCCAGACCTGGAGCGGCCAACGTCCCGGCTCGCCTCGATCCCGGGCCGCCCCGTCGGCGCGTGGGAGGCCGCGCAGACCTGTGCCTTCTCGGATCGATGCCCGCACCGGCAGCCGCGCTGCACCGAATCGGGGCCGCTGCCCCTGACCCACGAATCCGGCCACTCCGTGCGTTGCATACGCGCCGACGAACTCGGGCCACTGCTGCAAGGGGAATCCGAATGACAGATCCGGTCCTGACGGTGACGCACCTGCGCAAGACCTTCGGCACGTTCACGGCCATCGACGATGTCTCATTCGAATTGGCAGCCGGGTCTTCGCTCGGCATAGTCGGCGAATCGGGATCCGGCAAGACGACTGTCGCACGCATGATCATCGGCCTCGAGCAGCCGAGCTCCGGCACCATCGTCTGCTGCGGCAACGACCGCTCACGGCCGTCGCGCGCGACCGGCGCCAGACGCGCACGTGCGCGCGAGGCCCAAATCGTGTTCCAGGATCCGTATACCAGTCTCGATCCGCACCAGACGGTGCAGCAGACGCTCACCGAGGCGGTGCGGTTGCACAACGCGGAATCGGGCGCCCCCTATCGCGAACGGGTGCAGTTCTTCGCCGACATGGTCTCGCTCGACACGCGTCTGCTCGCCTCCATGCCAGGCCACCTGTCGGGCGGCCAGCGGCAACGCGTCGCCATCGCCCGCGCGCTCGCTGCCGACCCCAGGGTCCTCGTGCTCGACGAAGCCGTTGCGGCGCTGGATGTGTCGATCCAGGCTCAGATTCTCAACCTGTTGGCCGACATCCGGGACGCGACCGGTATCTCGTACGTGTTCATCACGCACGATCTGGCCGTCGTCCGGCAGGTCACCGAACACAGCATCGTGATGCAGGGTGGGCGGATCGTCGAGACCGGCCGGACCGACGACCTGCTGCGTGACCCCCAGCATCCGTACACGCGGGCGCTGCTCGACAGCGTCCCCCGTCCCGGATGGACGCCACAACGGCGGGCTGTTCCTGCCGAGAAACCGGCTACGCAGCGGTAGCGAAACGGGTGTCGGACGACTGGTCGGCCCTGGGCCTCTCGCCCGGCTAGTCGAGTCGAGGCACGAATCGAAACAACGGAATTACCACCATATTTGACAAAGAAGGAGTCTCCCCAATTGGTTCGGATCCGGCGCTGCGATCAGTGCGCGACTTTGTTCGGCCCGGACACAGAGATGTGTTCTGCCTGCGGACGATCCCTGTCCGCAGTGCCATCCTCCGGTGCGGGATGGATCGTCTCATGCAGCGTCGTGGACTGCGCGCCTCCGGGGTGTGCCCATCTCGTCCCGCGCATGATGGCGATCGTGCAACTCGACGACGGGCCGTGGATGTACGCGTGGATCGATGCCGCGCCCACGGACAGATGGAGCGATCCGATCCGGGTGCGGTTCGATCATGACGAACGCGGGGAGCGGTATCCCGTCTTCGTCCGGTGCGCGGCTTGACCGGTGTTACCGACCGATGGTCACGGCGTCTCGGCTGGTCAAGGCTCCGGTCGGGAGTGGGTGCCACGCGGCCCCGTGCATCAGCCGACCCATCCTGTATTCTGACTGGAAATTCAGTCAGTCACTGAGGGCCGGCTGAGTAAGGGTCATCGTGCTCACCGAAGGCCTTGGGTCCGCGGCGAAGAGTCGATGATCACGACCAGGCGGCGGGCTCGGACGTCTCCACACCTGCCGGGTTCTTCAGGAGGGAGCCCCATATGGACGACACGTCGTTTGGACGCTATCGGCTCCAACACCTGATCGGTGAAGGCGGGATGGGGCAGGTCTACAAGGCCTACGACACCGTCACCGACCGGATCGTGGCGCTGAAGGTACTGCCCGAGCATCTGGCTGCGAACCATGGATTTCGGGAGCGATTCCGCCGCGAAGCGCGCGTCACCGCCGGACTACGTGAGCCCCACGTGGTTCCGATCCACGATTTCGGGGAGATCGACGGCCGCCTCTACTTGGACATGCGGTTGATCGAGGGCAGCGACCTGAAGTCGCACCTGCACGCCCATGGGCCGATGCAGCCCGCGCAGGCTGTCTCGATCATCGACCAGGTCGCCGCGGCCCTCGACGCCGCACACGCCGGCGGACTCGTGCACCGCGACGTCAAGCCGTCCAACATATTGATCAGTGCCCGGAATTTCGCCTATCTCATCGATTTCGGGATCGCCCGCACCGCAGGCGACGTGGGGTTGACCAGCGCGGGCGCGACGATGGGCACCCTCGCCTATCTGGCCCCCGAACGGCTCACGACGGGGCAGGTAGACGCGCGTTCGGATGTCTATGCGCTGGCGTGTGTGCTCCACGAATGCTTGATCGGGACGCCGCCATTCACAGGAACCAGCCCCGAGCAGCAAATCGCCGCGCATCTGTCCGGTCGGCCACCGCGACCCAGTGCCGCCGCTGTCGGGGTCCCCGCCGGATTCGACGACGTTGTCGCACAAGGAATGGCGAAGAATCCCGATCACCGCTACTCCTCGGCCGGGCGTCTCGCCATTGCCGCCCGAGATGCCCTGGCCACGGCCCCGGAGGCTCGCACATCGCAGACGGGCACGATGGTTCTCGCCGACCGCACCGTCGATCTGAACTGGACCACCAGCAAGGGCGGACCACCGAGCGCGACGCGGCAGTGGACGGCCGGGCCTACCCCGTTCGCGGCGACCGGTCCGACTGCGGCAACGCGGGCCGCTCGGCCGGAGGGTGGCTCGAAGAATGCGCGCCCCGTGCGCACGAAGAGGCTGCTCTGGGGGTTATCTGCTGCGCTTGCCGCTGTCACTGTCGCGCTCGGGGTATTGCTGTTGTCGGAGCCCCTGGAATCAGACATCGGAGATCCGGGCTATCCGACACGGCCGGCTACTTTCCCGCCGACGCCGTCGATCCCGCCGGCGACCATCACGCCAGGTCCTACACCGGGTGGCCCACTCCCATCGAGGGCGCCCGATGTGCCCACTCCCACGACGGTAGAAGACTTCCCGCCTTACGACGACTACCCGCCGTATGACGAGGACTACGGATACGGCCCGTGAGCAGCCGTCGAATTGTTCCGTTTCTCTGGTGGATCGACTCTCCGGCGATCAGCTCATTACCCACGCCATCGATGCGTGGCATCCCGCCGAAATGCGGGTGTCATCGGTTAGTGGCGTCACTGTCGATGTGAGGGTCGGCCGACGTCTGTTCGGGGTGGGCTTCTGCTCTGGCACCCGCGACGGCTGTGGTGATCAGGCAGATCGCGATGATTGCTTCGGCCCACAGAAACGCGACATAGTCGAGCAGGGAACCGATGGGTGGGGACCCCGGTGCTGTGTTGCGGAATGCGGCGAGGGCGAACAAAGTCGCGGCCATCCAGCCCAATGCTGCCCAGACGAGGCCGGCTCGCTGAGATGTCAGGAATCGGGTTCCGATCAGCACGGCGATTGCGAGCGCCCACATGGCCGCCATCATGAAGATCGCGAAGATCAGGACACTGTTCGAGCGGCTCACGCTCATCTCGAAGATTGCGGCGTCGTCGGTCCCTTCTCCCTCGACGGTGGGATGAAACAGGGCGTCGCTGTTGGACAGGCTCACCCTGACCGGCACCGGTTGCCCGCCCTGCTGTGCCGCGAATTCGAGGTTGGAGCTGTACTTGTCGAATGGGTAGTCGGTGATGGAGCCGCCGGTCAGGGCGACGGGAACGTCTATCGTGGTGATTCGCGCATCGGCCTCGAATACCAAGTCCTGCCGGATATCCGGCGACGTCAGCAAGATCAGCTCGGCGGTGGGGGAGAGCCCGCCGTCGTCGGTGAGCCTTCCTCTTGGAGTGACCCGAAGCCGCAGCGTGAGCTCGCGGGCCGCGGCATCGACGCGCTGGATAGCGGTGTCGATATCGATCCGGTCGGCGCGATCGGATGCGCCCGCGACGTGGGTGGTTTCGAGATCGAGTCGCTCGCCGACCTGTATCCACACTCCGACGCCGATCGCCGCGGCAGCGGCCGCCGCCGCGATCGGAAGGACCAGTCGTTTACGTCGTGTCATCCCATCCTCCCGCGTCCTGACCCGCAACTGATGTCCTGCGGTGCACCCGAGTATGGCCGTGGGCTGACCGTGAATGTGTGACATCGGGCGGTGCGCCGGGCTCGTCGCTGATCGCCCGGCCCCGCGGCCACACGTCATGGCGGCAGTCCGGCTGTGAGGGTGATCCTAGTGCATTGACTGAAAGTTTAGTCAGAATTATGGTTGGGACTGGATGGTCGGCGCGAAGCCGACTCATTATGCGCTCTCGACCAGCGTATTCACCGGACGCGCAGACGCGCCAGGAGGGCAATATGGGTGAAGGCAGACTCTCGCGAATGACCGAGGCGCTCAGCTCACTGCTGCTGGGCGACGCCGACGATGGCCGCCGGTGGTCGATGCCGGACGAAGGTGAACCCCACAAACGGACCTGGATGGCGTTCGGGGCGAGCAAGGACGTGTGGGGGCGTCGCCTTCTTCCGCAGGTGCGCCACGACCTGGCGCTGATCGCGACGACGATCTCGCGTTTCGAACCAGTTTCCATGCTGGTGCGGCCGGACGAACTCGACATAGCCCGGCATTTGATCGGTGGCGCGAATGTCGAACTGGTCGTAGCGCAGCTGGACGACCTGTGGATTCGCGATACCGGTCCGGTGTTTGTGAAGGGCGATCATGGTAGGGCTGGCGTCGACTTCAACTTCAACGGTTGGGGAAAGAAGCAGCGACACCGTTACGACCGCAAGGTGGCCGAAGTCGTGGCCCGCCGCGCGGGCATCGAGCCATTGCCGACCGAACTCACACTGGAGGGCGGTGGTATCGAGGTCGACGGCGAGGGCACGGCCATCATTACCGAGAGCTGTGTGCTGAACAATAATCGCAACCGCGGCTGGAAGAAGGAGGATGTCGAGGCGGAGCTGCGATACCTACTGGGGCTCGAGAAGATCATCTGGTTGCCCGGGATCGCCGGATTCGACATCACCGATGGCCATACGGACTTCTACGCTCGCTTTGCCGGCCCAGGTGTAGTGGTAGCTGGACTCGACAACGATCCGGATTCCTTCGACTACGAGGTCACCCGCGCTCACCTCGATATTCTGCAGTCGCAGACCGACGCTCGAGGGCGCGAGCTGCGGGTTGAAGTGATCGAGGGTCCGACAGAGGTACGGCCCCAATTCGACAGCGAGGACTTCGCGGCCGGGTACATCAACTTCTACGTCTGTAACGGGGCGGTGATCGCGCCCGGATTCGGCGACTTCGCCGCGGATTCCGCCGCTCGCGCGACGCTGCAGCGCCTGTTCCCCGACCGGCAGGTCGTCCAGATCCCCATCGACGGCATCGCGGCCGGTGGGGGAGGGATCCATTGCACCACCCAGCAAGAGCCCGTGGGATGAAACGCGCGGCGCGAGTCCGAAGGGCCATGATGGCGTCGAACGACAGAGCCCTACGGCCCTAGTTCACGCGAACACGGACCATGGGCAGAGTGCCGACGGGGGCGCCGGTGGCGTGTTCGATGGAGGCGCGCAGGTTCTTCCAGGCCCCGGGATGGTTCTCGGCGTAACGGTCCAGTGCCGCGGCGGATTCGGCGTCGGTCATGGGCGTGGCGGTGGCCGAAGCCGCGCGACGCAGGCCGCACCAAACCCGGACGCCGGAGTGCGCTTGGATGTTGCGGTACCACTGTGCGCGATCGCCGAAGCCGGATACGATCACGAACTCGCCGCTCGTGGGCCGTTCGACGACCTCGAGCACGACATAGCGACGGACTCCGCTGCGGCGGCCGAGATGTTCGAGCATCAGCAGCCGGGTGCCGAACAGGAAGCCGAGGCCGACCCGGTACAGGGTGATCGGCGCGCGGACGAACCATCTTGTCCGCAAGGCGCGGCCACCGAGTCGGGCGATGTTGTCGGACAAGGTCATTGGGAATCCTTCCGTTTGTCGGCTCTGCTGCGGTGTCGATATCGACGGGCAGGCTGCCGATTGAGGGTGGCTCGGCGTGGTTACGCGGAGCGATTGGCTGTGCCGCCCAACCCGTCGCGGTAAATGGTCAGGACTTCTCCGGCCCAACGACCGACTCCGTCGGCGGATAGTGGGTCGACGCCGAGCACGTCGGTGATTCGGGTTCGCAACATCAGCACGGCCAGGTCGTTGGCGAGGAGGAATGCGGCGCGCACCGCTGGGTCGGCGCCGTCGTCGGCGTGTCCGGCCTCGTGCAGGGCTGTCAGCGCGTCCGTCGCGGCGAGGTAGAGCCGGCGGAACAGCACCGCCCCCGGCTCGCCGCCGGACAGCAACATGTGCCCGAGGTAGGCCGGGATCGGTGAGCCCGGAGGCAGTGCTACCGCAACCAGTTCCACGACCGAGGCCGGGGCGAACGGGTCGGCCCGGCCTGTCGCCTGGCCGAGAATTTGCTCGAAGACCTCGGCCACATGCTCGTCGACCACACTCCGCAGCGCCTCTTTGGTTCCGTAGTGCCGCATGATCAGCGCTGGCGAAACGTCAGCGGCCGCGGCGATCTCACGCACGGTCACCGCGTCGGCCCCCCGTTCGGCGAACAACCGTAGAGCCTCGTCCCGGATCCTCGCGCGTGCTGTCCGATCTTCGGAAGGTGAACGCATGTTTACAATAGTAAACAGATGTTCACCATTGTCAATCGGCCGCGCCACTTCGTGACGCCCTTCGACGAGATTGGCCTGGGCTGTGTCATCCCACCGGACGGGTTCATCATCGGCGGGGTACGCAACGTGCCTTGTATGCCACTGACGATCTCGGGAAGTCTGTACAGACGAATGACGTTATCGCCCGCTCGCGATGGTGATAGGTTGCGGCGCAACATCATTTGTGTCATGGATCGCAGAACCCGAGCCTGTTGGTCGGAGATCCGTTGTCGTCGCGCCACTTCCCGACTCGGTTCGGACGACCTCAGTCGGCGTGGGTGAACTCTTCGAGTTACTCGACCGCCGAGGCATGAGCGGCAACGACCCGCCAGCCACGCGAGTCGTCGTGCGCCCAGGCGCGGGTATAGCGCATTCTGGCTGCGAATGGTGATCCATGAACGCTGCCCTCGACGACGCCGAGGAACCAAGTGACCCCGGTCGTCCCTTCCACCAGTATCGTCAGCTGTTCTTCCTCGAGCTTGCTCACGATCTGAGCCTTAGTGCGGTGCAGCTCGAGGTCATCGGCCTTGGTGAATGTGTCCGAGCCGAAAGTGAAGATCAGCCGGTCATCGAGCAACTCGTCCAGCGCCCGGACGTCCCCGGCCAGCTGCGCAGCCTGGAGTCGCCGCTCAGCCTCCCGCAAGTCATTCTCCATGGCACTCAGCATGCCAGATGACAGCTGAGTGCCGGTCCGGCCATCGTGGCCGTCATCTGGCGGTGACCGGTTCCGCTGGACGACGTTTCGGATGCGGTAGGCGATCGAACCTCCCGATCAGTGAACGCTGACCGGTCTCGGTGCACGCGAACCGTGTTAGAACGTGTTCTCGCCTTTCGAGATGCGGCAGAAATCAGCCTGCTGCAGCCTTGAACACTTCCTCCGAGGAGGGTGCAATGACAGCTCTGCAATCAGACCCAGAAATCCGCGAAATCGAGGCCGAATCCGCACCGACCCGCTTCGCGCGCGGGTGGCACTGCCTGGGACTACTCCGCGATTTCGCCGACGGGAACCCGCATACCGTCGAAGCATTCGGCACCAAACTCGTCGTCTTCCGCGGCGAAAGCGGCGGAAGGATCAACATCCTCGACGCCTACTGTCGCCACATGGGCGGTGATCTGTCCGAAGGCGAGATCAAGGGAGATGACATCGCCTGCCCCTTCCACGACTGGCGCTGGGGTGGCGACGGTCGCTGCAAGCAAATCCCCTACGCGCGTCGTGTCCCTCCCCTCGCGCGCACACGGGCGTGGACCAGCCTGGAACAAGACGGAATGTTGTTCGTCTGGCACGATCCGGAAGGCAAACCACCCACGGCCGAGGAAACCATCCCGCGTGTCGAGGGCGCCGAGAGCGACGAGTGGACCGACTGGCACTGGTACACCACAGTCGTCGACAACAACTGCCGCGAGATCATCGACAACGTCGTCGACATGGCGCACTTCTATTACGTGCACGGCTCCCTGCCGTCGTACTTCAAAAACGTCTTCGAGGGTCATATCGCCACCCAGTACTTCAAGAGCGAGGCCCGTGAGGACTTCGCGGCGCCGGAAGGACAGCCGAAGCTGCTCGGTTCCACCTCGGTCGCCTCGTATTACGGGCCGTCGTTCATGATCGACGACCTGACCTACCACTACGAGACCGGCGATCAGCGGACTGTGCTGCTGAACTGCCACTACCCGGTCAGCTCCGGCAAATTCGTGCTGATGTACGGCATCATCGGCAAGAAGATGCCGGGTGTGCCGGAGGACGTGGCAGTGCAGGCTGCGGTCGCGCTCGGAGATTACATCCGGCTCGGATTCGAGCAGGATGTCGAGATCTGGCGGCACAAGGCCCGCATCGACAATCCATTGCTGTGCGAGGAGGACGGGCCGGTCTACCAGCTGCGCCGCTGGTACAACCAGTTCTATCTGGACCGCGCCGACGTCACCCCGGAGATGGTGGACCGATTCGAACACGAACTCGACCTCTCCAGGGCTCAGGCGGTATGGCGCAAGGAGGTAGCCGACAACATGGCTGACCAGGCGAAGTCGACCGGAACAACGACGTGACCTCGAACCGTACCGACAACCGACTCGACGACGTCCCCCTGCAACCCCTGCGCTGCCACCAATGCATAGCCCAAGTGCTGGTCCGCAAGAGCAGCCGGGCCCAGACAAGCCTGCAATGGAACGCCGAAGCCCGCTCCGCGTGTCATGAACTAGGGGCATCACCCTTGCCGGGCCCGGCTCTGGCAGGGTGTTCACGGATCCGGCAAACCATTGACGCGGCGGTTGCCTCCGGGGAACTGCACATCGTCGAAACACGCACAACGTAGAAGCTCGCGGGCTCGCTGGTCGGCGAGCCCGCGAGCCCAACAGGGCACCAAACGAACACACGCATCCACAACGCCGGCGTCCTCGCACCGGCGCTGCCCAGGGTCCGCACGAATTGCCATGTGTGGCTCGTTCTCGGCCACGGTCGACATCTGGTCATGGTTGATTCGATCGACATCCGTGCGACGATCGGACAGCGTGAAGTCTCGCGAGCACAGGTGCTGAAGTGGGAGTCGCGACGCGGCGATGCCGTGCTCGCCGAGTTCGCCGCTCGCCTCGGCGCACTCGGGGCGGGCGAGGTCCTGCCCGATCTCACGATCGGCCAATTGAGCGGCGCCGCACTGGATCAGCGCCGATCAGCGCTGACCTCGCTGAGATCGCATTCGTGTTCGGCCGCTGGTCCGACGACTTCGGCCGCCGCCCGCTGCTGCTCGCGGGGGATCGCCTTCTCCGCAGCCGGCGCCGTGGTGTTCCTGAGCGCGGGACCAGTCTGGCAGTTGATGGCCGCGCGACTGCTGTCGGGAGCCTCGGCCGATAATTATGCCGGAGCCGGCACCGCCGCAGTCATCGAAACCGCTCCGGCGTCCTGTCGCCACCGCACCGCCGCGGTGGCGACAGCCGCCAATGTCGGTGGCTGGCAGTCATCCCCGCTGATGGCCAGGTGTGGTCAGAAAGTGGTTTCGGCGGGATGATCGGCCGACCCGGGTGCCGGCGCGATGAGCGCTGCCAACAGCTGTAGGTCGGCGGTGGTATCGGATCCAGTGGGCGCGCTGTAGATCATCATGGTCATGTCTGGGTCGTCGGGCGCGCGCATGGCGACGTAGTCAAGTGCGATCTCCCCGATCTGAGGGTGGCGGAACCGCTTACGGCCACGAGTCTTGGCGTGGACGTTGTGGGCTGCCCACAGGTGCTGGAAGTCGCTGCTGGCCAAAGAGAGTTCACCGACGAGGCTCGCCAGTTGCGGATCGTCGGGATGGCGGCCGGCGTCGTAGCGCAGATTGGCAACGGTATCGCGTGCCTTGGTCTCCCAGTCGGGGTAAAGATCTCGGGACGCTTCGTCCAGAAACACCAGCCGAGCCATATTGCGTTCTGCGGCGGGAAGTGCGGGGAAATCGGAGATGAGCAGTCGAGCCAGGTCGTTCCAGGCGAGGATGTCCAGGCGCCGTCCGATGATGTAGGCAGGGACCCCGGCAAGGGCCTCGAGGGCTTGCCGCATTTCGGGCCCGACCTGCTGAGGTCGGCGTGGGCGTTTGCGAGACGCGGCGGGTTTGGCGAGGTTGTGCAGGTACATGCGCTCGTCAGCGTCGAGTTGTAAGGCGCGGGCCACAGCATCGAGCACATCCGGGGACACATTTCGGGCGCGCCCCTGTTCGAGGCGGGTGTAGTAGTCGACGCTGACCCCGGCCAGCAGAGCCAGTTCCTCGCGGCGCAGTCCGGGCACTCGGCGCCGGCCACCGAAGTCGACGGCACCGGCGTCGTCAGGTCGCAGGCGAGCACGGCGGGTCTTGAGGAACTCGCTGAGCTGTCGGGCACGATCCATGTCCTCCAGTGTCCATGACGTCTGGTCTGTTCTGCCTGGTTCTGCCAGGCCCAGGCGGGACCGACCCCGGTTGATCGGAGCACTGGGTGGAACCGTTGCATGCCGACACGATGGACACCGTTCGCTCAGCGGACAGGACAACCACCGACGCATGAGGAGATACTTATGTCGAACACCCTGGCCATCATCGCCAGCTTCGTCGCCAAGCCGGGACAGGAGCAGCGGCTGCGTGACGAGTTGACCGCGATGATCGCCCCCTCGCTGGCGGAGGAGGGGTGCCTGGGCTACCACCCATATTCCGACCCCACGCGCGCCGATCGGATGATTATCGTCGAGGAGTGGACCGACGCTGAGGCGTTGGACCACCACTTCAGCCTGCCGCACTTCAAGCAGGTGGCCGCAGCGCTGGACGAGATCCTTGCCGAACCGTTCACGCTGCGGCGCCTGACCGACGTCCCCGCCTGAATTCACGCGCACATACCGAGCGTTTCGAGGTCGTCGCTCACCTGCTCGGTGTGCAGGGCACACGGAGCTCGTTTTGCTAGGGACGTTCGCGCCTCGTCTGGTCGGGATCGATCTCGTCGGCGCGCTCGGACTGCTGGTTCAGCTCGTCGCGAGAGGCTGCTGCCTCACTGCGATGTGTGGCGGCCGTTGCTGTCGGCCGGCCGCTTGGGCCTTCTTGGCGTCGGCGTCGGCTGCCGCCTCGCGGGCCTTAGCCGCGGTCTCGTCGGTGATCGCTTCGCGCTCTCCGACCTGGCGTGCCTCAACTAAGTGACAAGTCAAACCCTGGCAGAATCTTGACTCGAGACACTGTCGACAAGCGCGACGTGCCCAGCCCGAAAGGTTGTGGTGCACCGGCACACGATCACTGCAGCCAGCTGGCATAACCGGTCGGTCCATGGGCGATGTTCGGGTTCGGCCGGGTGCTAGCCTGTCGCGGTGGCGAAACGGGTGCATGTGACTCTGACCGACGACCTTTCCGGCGACGATATCGATCTCGATATTGTCTCGCAGCCGACGGTGACCTTCGCCGTCGATGGCGTCGAGTACGAGATCGATCTGGGGCAGAAGAATCAAGACAAGTTCCGGAAGGCGCTGGACCCGTTTATCGCTAGCTCCCGCCGGGTCGGCGGCCGCAAGAAGCCGGTGAACAAGGCTGCGGGAGTGAATGGGTCGGCGATTGCTGATTCGGCGAAGGCCCGCGCGTGGGCGTTGGAGAACGGTCTGGATGTTCCTTCCCGCGGGCGGGTGTCGCAGGCACTGATCGACAAGTGGAGGACGGCGACGGCGTAAGTCAGATCCGTGGGGGACGGTGTCGGATGGCCGAGGGAAGCAGTGGTGGGGTCGGCGACGCTGCCGGTACAGGCGGTATCGTGGTGACCCTTCACGACTGCTGTTGTGACGCTTGGACAATTGCCGCAGTACGCGGGTGTGCGCCCACGGGTTCACCAGTGCGGGTTGAATGCGCACTCGATCACTGTGCGGTAGTTGCCGTTGCCCAGCAAACTACCTGCGCGGGTGCGATAGTCATTCAAGGCTGCCCCAAATGCTTCGTCTCTGCTCATGCGAGCGCCTGCGCCCCATACCGAGGGCCGCTCAGCGTTGATGAGTAGCGAAGCGCACCCTCCCTCGATGATGGCCGCCAGCGTGCAATCGGTGCCGCCGCTATTGAAGCAATGGGCAAACGCCCCGTTCACGGCCTCATCGTAGCTGTAGACCTCGTTGTGCCACCCGAACGCACCCGTCGCCGGGGAATAAGCGATAGCAACAAACTTCGGTGGATCGACGCCCGGTGCAGCGTTCGCCGGCGCGGCAGTCAGCGCGGCCACCGATGCGGCGGCCACCATGCCGGCGCCGATGGATCCTGCAAGACGCTTGATAGACATTTCAGTCTCCTCTCGAAGCGGGGCGGGTTCGTGTCCGGACGCCACATTCCGCATCGGATATACGAAGTTCCATCCAGTGTCGACTCTGGATCGTCGAGTTCCATCCCCCATAGGGCCTAAAGAACTCACCCCCTAATCGACGTCGTGGATGCCGAAGAAGAACGTCGGAATATTGCCAAGATCTGTGTATCGGAGTTTCTCAGCCCACCTCCGATCCGACGTTTGTCCGCCCTGGTGGGTGGTCGCTCGCGTGTGACGCCCACGGGCCGTTCGAGGAGCTGCCCTTGTGGAACGCCGTTGGCCTTGGGCGACGGTGACGAGGTGTAACGCTCGGACACCGCGTAGGACGCTCGCCCCCTCGACCACGGCGCTGACGCCCCGACGATCGGCGCAGCGGCGATGATTGCAACCGCGCCTGCTCAACACGCGCTGCAACCAGGGATTTGTCTGGTCGCAATATAGCGCCGTGCTGATCGCCCGCGTCTATGTCCAGGTCGCCAGTAGAATCGGCTCGTATGGCAGCGGCGCCCGCCGGGCGGGCCTTGGGGGATCTTCTCGCCGAGCGGCGGCGGCGTCGCTTTGTGGGCAGGGCTGCGGAGTTGGCGCTGGTGGCGGAGGCGCTCGAGTGTGATGAGCCGCTGTTTTCGGTGCTGTATCTGTATGGGCCGGGTGGGATCGGAAAGTCGAGCCTGCTGGAGGTCATTGCCGATTCGGCGTCGGCGACTGGGGCGATTGTGGTCCGTCTCGATGGTCGTGAGCTGGCCCCGAACCCGGCTGAGCTGCTCGATGCGCTTGCCAGGGTCGTGGAGGTTCCAGTGGATGGGCCGATCAGTGCACCGGGGCGGCTGGTGATGCTTGTCGATACCTATGAGCGCTTGGCTCCGCTCGATGACTGGCTGCGGCGTCGGTTGTTGCCTCGTCTGCCCGCATCCGCGGTGACGGTGATTGCGGGGCGGATGCCGCCGGATCCGGCGTGGCGGGCCGAGGTGGGGCTGGGTGAGTTGTTGCGGGTGGTGGCTTTGCGGAATCTGAGTCCGGTCGAGTCCCGTGAGTTTCTGCGGGTGAATGGGGTGGATCCGAAACGTCATGATCAGATCGTGACGGTCAGTCACGGGCATCCCCTTGGGCTTGCGCTGGTCACCGACTTGTATGCGCGAGATGGTGATGTCCCTGATGATCCGTTGTCGCCGGATTTGGTGGCGGCCTTGTTGCATCGTTTTGTCGATGTGGTGCCGTCTGATCGGCATCGGCAGGCGCTCGAGGTGTGTGCTCTGGCCAGGGTGACGACGGAGCCGTTGCTTCGGGATGTGCTCGGTGTGGAGGATGCGAACGATTTGTTCGGGTGGCTGCGTGATCTGTCGTTCGTCTATCCGGGTAGTGATGGTCTGCATCCGCATGATCTGGCCCGCGACGCGTTGGACGCCGATCTGCGTTGGCGTGATATCGACAGCTATCGGCGCGTCTTCCACGGAGTGTGGACCCATATCCGTCGCGTGCTGCATGACGTGACCGGCCAGGCTCAACAGCAGTCGATCTACGACCTGAAGTTCGTATTTCGGAACCTTCCGGGTGTGCTGTCGCCGGTGGACTGGGAATCCTGGGGCGGCGCCTACCCACAACCGGCAATGTCGACAGACCGCGAGACCATCGTCGAGCTGGTCGGGGCGATGGAGGGCAGTGAATCGGCGGCCATCGCGGCGCGCTGGTTCGACCGCCAACCGGGCGGCTTCTACGTGTTGCGCGACCACGACGGCCGAGTGCGCGGGTTCCTGGCCATCCTCGACCTCACCCGCGCCGATCCCGGTGATATCGCCGCCGATCCGGGTGCCCGAGCGGCGTGGGCGTTCGCCACTCGCGATCGGCAGATGTGTGCTGGGGAGGTGGTGACTCAGACCAGGTTCATCATCGACCTTGCGGCGTATCAGGATCCCTCGCCCACCCTCAACGCCGTGCCGGTGCTCACCATGCAGCAGTATCTGCGCACACCGAATCTGGCATGGGACTTCCTCACCCTGGCCGATCCCGACCGGTGGAACGACTATTTCGCGGTCGCGGACCTGCCCCGTGCCGACGGTGCCGACTTCGTGGTGAACGGCCGCGGATATGGTCTGTTCGCGCATGACTTCCGGCGGGTCCCGGTGGACAGCTGGCTCGAACTCGTCACGGAACGCGCCCTGGCCCGCGACTTCAGCCCCATCGCCCCGACCGCCCCGCAACTGCTAGTGCTGTCCCAGCCCGAATTCGCGCGAGCGGTCAAACAAGCACTACAAGATTTCCGTGCTCCCAATGCACTTGCCCGAAACCCGTTGCTACGCACCCGGCTACTGCACGATTACGGACACGGGCAACCGGATGCGGGCGCATTGGAGCAGCTGATCCGCGACGCGGTGGCAGCTCTGGGTGAGGACCCGCGTGGGGACAAACCATTGCGTGCGATCGATCGCACCTATCTTCGTCCGGCCGCGACCCAGGAGTCCGCGGCGGCGCTGCTGGGTCTGCCGTTCAGCACCTATCGGCGGCACTTGGCACAGGGACTGACCTGGCTGACCGGGTGGTTGTGGGAACGCGACGTGCACGGTTTCACCGACGCCGACGGTCGTGAGCACAAGTGAGCAGTTTTCGGGCTGTCGGCTGAGCAATTACCGGGCGCACACTCCTCGCACATCGAGGAGGCTGCCATGAATGACATGTACACCCATGACCGCGCGGTGGTGCTCGGTGCGAGCATGGCGGGGCTACTCGCCGCGCGGGTGTTGTCGGAAACATTTCGCGAGGTGATCGTCATCGAACGGGATGAACTGCCGACCGGCTCTGCCCACCGCCGCGGTGTGCCCCAGGGCCGCCATATCCACGGGCTGATGGGACGCGGTCAGCAGATCCTCGACGAACTATTCCCTGGTTTCGGTGCCGACCTCGTCGCCCGCGGAGCGCCTGCACTGGACCAGTCCGGCGATGCGCGATTGTATCTGGGCGGGCATCGGTTACAGCAGGCGTCTGGCGGGTCGACGGTGATCAGTGCTTCGCGGCCATTGATCGAAAGCTATGTGCGCGAACGTATCCGGCAGCTATCCGGTGTCGAGCTCGTCGACCGACATGACGCGGTCGGGTTCACGACCGCGCACGGACGGGTCACCGGGGTCGAGGTTATCGGGCGAGCCGACGGCAGTGCCGCGGAAACCATCGCCGCCGACCTGGTCGTGGACGCCACCGGCCGTGGTTCCCGGACCCCGCGCTGGCTCGCCGCCCTCGGATATCCGTTACCTGCGGTGGACCGGATCAGTGCCGATATCGCCTACACGACCGTGGTGCTGCGCTTGCGCCACGATGCCCTCGGCCACGACCGAGCGATCATCGCACCACCGGCGCCAGGGCAGACTCGCGGCGGCGGCCTGGCCGAGATCGAAAATGGCTGCCACATCCTGACCCTGATGGGAATACTGGGGGACCGGCCGCCAGCCACCGTGAACGACATCCTCGACTACGCGAAATCTCTACCGGTGCCCGACATCTACGAGTCCGTATACGACGCCGAACCGATGACCGATCCGGTCCGAATCCGATTCCCGTCCAGTGAGCGACACCGCTATGAGCAGCTTGCCCGCTACCCCGACCGACTGATCGTCCTCGGCGACGCGCTGTGCAGCTTCAACCCTATCTACGGCCAAGGTATGAGCGTCGCGGCCATGGAAGCCCTCGCTCTACGCGAAGCCCTGGCCGGGGGCCGCATCCCGTCCGCCCGCCAGGTGATGCGTGCGTTGGCGACCGCGGTCGACGTGCCGTGGCAGTTGGCCGCCGGCGGTGATCTCGCCTTCGACGGCGTGGCAGGCAAACGCACCACCACGGTGCGGCTGGCGAACGCCTATATCCGGCGGCTGCATGCGGCGGCCGTGGAGGACGGCAGGCTCACCGTTGCGTTCATGCGCGTCGCGGGGCTGGTCGATCCACCGACGGCGTTGTTCCGACCCGCGATCGCAGCGCGGGCGTTTCGTCAACATCGGGGTATGCCCAGCAGCAAGTCTCGATCCACCGCTTGACACGGACCTTGCTGAGAGTCGAACGACTCGTCATACGAAGTGATACGGCAGCAGGACGGACCATTCGGAAGCTGGTGGATCCCAACAACACGGCCACCGTCGTGTACCCGATCCGATAGCTGCCACCGACGGAAAGTCAGGAGAAACGCAATGTCGATGTCGGTGGAACACGAAGAACTCACTTTTCGTTCCGACGATCAAGAGTGCGCGGCAACGTTATACCTGCCGAAGCAACGCACGCCGGAACAGCGGCTCCCGTGCGTGGTGATGTGCAATGGATTCAGCCTCACCCGCGAAGACGGGCTGCCTCTGTTCGCCGAACGGTTTGCCGCAGCCGGGCTTGCAGCGCTGACGTTCGACTTCCGTCAACTCGGCGGCAGCAGCGGCGAACCCCGCCAATTCGTCGACCACCGGCGGCAACGAACCGACCTCACTGCCGCAGTTTCGTTCGCTCGCACGATCGACGGAATCGATTCCGGCCGAATAGCGGCATGGGGATTCTCGACCGGCGGCGGACTGGCCGTCCAAGTCGCCGCCGCCGACCGTCACCTTGCTGCGGCGGTGGCGTTGTTCCCGATGGTCGATGGCCTGGCGTTCGCGGCAGCCGCCAAACCGCTGATGGGCGCGCGCCTCATGGCGTACGCCGTGCGCGACCGACTGGGGCGTGCAAACGTGCGGGTACCCGTTGTCGGGCCGCCCGGGACGGTCGCGGTGTTCAATCAGCCCGCAGCGAAGTCAGGGATCGAACGTGCTCTCACAGAAGACTCGCTGTGGCGAAACGAAGTGTGCGCGAGCACATTTCTCCGTGCGGGCTTCTTCCGTCCGGTCCGAGCAGCCCACAGGGTCCACTGCCCGTTGATGGTCTGCGTTGCAGATAACGACTCGCTTGTCCCCATACCACCGATCCTCCGGCTCGCCCAACGGGCACCCCGGGCGACATTGCACCACTACCCGCTCGATCATCTCGACGCCTTCGAGGCCGGAGAAGGCTTCGACTCCGTTGTGGCCGAACAGATCGAGTTCCTCACTGCCAACCTCGGTAGTCCGGCATGACGGGCACCACCAGCCGTCATAATCTCGGCGAACGGCGCACCCGAGTCGGGCTTATCGCTCGCGCGGTGTCGCCGTCGCTACTGGTAGCGAACCGATGATTCGCAAGCTCCCTCGGGCGTGCTCGACCATACGCCGCATAAATCTAGCGCCGCGCAGAGTTGCGTAACTGCGTCGAGATCGCGTGCGCGGTGATCACCCTGGTCAGCTCCCAGGTCTCCAAGCAGCGTGCGGGGACGGCCTGTGGTTCAGAGTTCGTCAGCATTGATGAGCCCGTCCTGGATGGCGCGGGCGACCAGGGAGGCTTTAGTGGATGCAGGCCGCCCGGCTTGTGCGTACTTCGTTCGAATTCCTTCGAGGTGGGTGTTGACGGTACCGGTGGTCCTCTGCCGCTGCATCGGCGACCCGGGGCCGAGGAAATCGCGACGGAATCCGGCCGCAGGGGTCCCGACGATGGCGCCGTCTGTCGCGGTAGTCCTGGCGACCTCGATTTCGTTGGTCGAGTAGGACACGACACGGAGGGCTCGGTGCTTGTCCAGATTGACCATGGAGTTCACGATCGCCTCAACCTGCTTGATCAGCCGCTCGAGGTGGGCAGCCCGGGCCTCGAACTTGCTCATGCTGCCGATCCTCCCCTGCCGCGCTTCGCGTTGTCGGCGGCGCGGCATGCTTTGATACCGCGGCGGTGTCGGCGGGTTCGACGACGTTGGTCAAGCCGATTCCATCCGATGGGCAAGCCCAGTACCGGCCGGCCTCAGACGGACGGCGGGCGGCGGGTCGCGGATGTGCTGGGCGTACGGTGGCGCGGATTCTGGAAGCCCAGCGGCGGTGTGGTAGTCGGTGAGCGCGGTATGTGAGATCTTGGTCGGGACGCGGCCGCGGCTAGGGGCTTCGACGAAGTCGGTTACACGAATTCCTGCCGGATCCAATTGAAGAGAGCCGCATTCGGGTGCGGTGGGTGCGGTCGGCTGGCAGGATCGCGGGGTGGGGACAGTGTCGGTATTGGCGGTCTCGGCGATCACGTCAGGCGCGGTAATGGGATGCCGGAAACCGCGATGCAGATGTCGACAGCGGCGCGCATGCCGACGAGACAGGAGGGCTTTTGTGAACTTGGATGTAGGAACGTCGCTCACGATTGCTGGGCTCCTGATCGCCGCGCTGGCAGCTTGGTGGGCGCGCAAGGCGCTGGCTCCGCAGAAGCAGTCTCAGACGCAGGACCTTTGGGTTTCTGAACGTCAGAATCTCAACACATCCCGTGCGGACCTCTCGAAGTACGCTGCGCACCTTCACATCGCGGCCAGTTCGAAGGTCCGGGCAATCGGGGGAACATCAATGCTTGCGATAGAGGGCTGGACTCACCTGCCTATTCCTCTGCAGGCACTACAAGTGACCTTCACGAATGGTCCCGCGCCTGATCAGGCTTCTTTTCTTGACGTAGCCAGAGGCATTCTACCTATGGGTCGACACGGCCGGAGGTATGCCCTCTACAGTGAGGCGATGGGGGATTTCGCCCGTCCGGCATTGTTCGACAATCGAGTCTCGTACCGCCTTGTCAACCTCGAGATGGGCAGTGATGGACGCACCAAAATGCAGTTCACTACTTGTCGCTACTTTGAAATGCTCAATATCGCCGAACCACTGGCGCATGAGCTTTCGAATGCAGTTGCGTCCATCGGCACAGTTCAGCACGCGCGAATTTGGAGGCAGTTGCCGCTGAGGAAGATGCTACGCCATGATCCATTTCGCATAAGCGATCGCGTGATACTTCCGTCAATCGGAACGCTGCTACTCCGTGTCGCGGATGACGGGAGTGCTCGATTTCTGCTCCACAAACGCGATACTAGTGCGGTCGCGATCGCTGGCGGCCACTATTCTCTGGTGCCGGCCGGAGTGTTCCAGCCATCGTCGGCTTCGCCCGCGTCCATCGACGAAGATCTCGATCTGTGGCGCTCGATTCAAAGGGAAGTTGCTGAGGAGTTACTCGGTATCGAAGAAGCTATCGGTGAGACTGGGGTGCCTATCGATTATGAGAACGATGAGCCGTTTGCTTCGTTCGAACGCGCACGGGCGGAGGGTGACCTGGCGGTATGGTCGCTCGGCTGGGGCATTGATCCCTTGACCCTGACCCTTGAACTGTTGACGGTGTTGACCGTTAAAGCAGCGGCTTACGACGTACTCGGAATTGTGGAGCGAAATCCTGAGGGCAAAATTGTGGCCGCAGGGAGGACTGGCTCGGGACTTAAGGGGTTTGCGTTTACAGCGGAAACCATCGAAGGATTGTCTGCAAAGGGCGAGCTGTCGCCGGTTGCTGATGCCTGCCTCGAGGTTGCGTTGCGTCACAAGGCCGTTTTGCTCCCTGAGTCGCGGTAAACCGCGGACACGCCGGAACGATGGTGTCAGTGGGTCCCGGACCTGAAGTCTGGATCCGAGCGGTTCGGAAGTCGCGATGCGCACTTAACCCTAGGGGGTCAGAGTATTAGGCTGTCCTGATGCGTTCAGAGCCTGACAGTGGCCAGCGCCAAGAGCACCGTCAGTTCGGCGCTGGCCGGCGAAGTCGCGCTGCTGATCGCTGCGACCATCGACTTCGTTGTGCCGATCGGTATCTACCTGGTCCTGGGGGAGCGCGCCAAGGCGGGGCTGGGGGCAGCCAAACAATGGATGCTGCGCAACAACCGAGCGCTGTCGATCGGTGTGTTGTTCGCCTTCGGTGCGCTGTTCACAATACGTGGCATCGCCAACCTGACATGACCGCAATTCACCCGTAGCGGGTGATGCGCCGTCCCGACGCCGAGGCGAGCATCGGGAAGACGATGGCGAGCCGAGCTGAGGAGCTGGTATCCGATGGCGTTGGATTACGAGGATCGCACCGATTTCGAGAACGCGGACCGCGGGTTCATCGAGACCATGACGCCGATGCGGATCACCAAGGCTGACGGCACCGTCGTCTTCGACACCTCCGGTTACAGCTTCCTCGACGGCCCCTGCCCCGAGACGGTGAACCCGAGCCTGTTCCGCCAGGCGCAGCTGTGCGTGAAGAACGGCCTGTACCAGGTGACCGACGGGATCTACCAAATCCGCGGCTTCGACATCTCCAACATGACGATCGTCGAGGGCGACAAAGGGGTCATCATCATCGACCCACTCATCTCGGCGGAATGTTCCTCGGCGGGGCTGAAGCTCTATCGCGCGCACCGCGGCGACCGGCCGGTCACCGGCGTGATCTACACCCACTCCCACGGCGACCACTTCGGTGGCGTCGAGGGCGTGCTGCCGGACGGTCGCGGCGACGTGCCGATTCTCGCGCCGGAAGGGTTCATGGAGGAGGCGGTGTCGGAGAACGTCTACGCGGGCGTGGCGATGACCCGTCGTGCCACCTACATGTACGGCGTCGGCATGATCCCCGAGCCGGAAGGCCAGTGCAGTACCGGCCTCGGAATCCAGACCTCGCAGGGGACCTTCGGCCTGATCCCGCCGACAATCGATATCACCCACACCGGTCAGCAGGAAACTGTCGACGGTGTGCCGATCGTGTTCCAGATGACGCCGGGGACCGAGGCACCCGCGGAGATGAACTTCTATTTCCCGCGTCACCGTGCACTCTGTGTGGCGGAGAACGCGACGCACAATCTGCACAATCTGCTGACATTGCGTGGTGCGCAGGTCCGCGATCCGCGGATCTGGTCGCACTACATCGACGAGACGATCGAGATGTTCGTCGTCGATTCCGACGTCGCCTTCGCCTCGCACCACTGGCCGACCTGGGGCGTCGACAACATCAGGTCGTTCCTATCGGTGCAGCGCGACCTCTACATGTACCTGCACGATCAGACGCTGCGCATGCTGAACGAAGGGCTCACGGGCGTCGAGATCGCCGAGGCGATCGAACTGCCGCCCGGCTTGGACGCCGCGTGGAGCGCACGCGGCTACTACGGCTCGGTCAGCCACAACGTCAAGGCGATCTTTCAACGCTACCTCGGCTGGTTCGACGGCAATCCGAGTTCATTGTGGCAGCGGCCGCCGCAGGAGCAGGCGGTGCGCTATGTCGAGACGATCGGCGGCATCGACGCGGTGATCGCCAAGGGCAAGGAATACGCGGACAAGGGGGATCTACGCTTCGCCGCCGAACTGCTCAAGCACGCCGTGTTCGCCGAGCCGGACAACGCACAGGCCAAAGAGGCGCTGGCGCAGACCTATCAGAATCTCGGCTTCGGTTCCGAGAACGCCACCTGGCGCTGTTACTACCTCACCGGCGCACACGAACTGCGCCGCGGGATCGAGGTGGTCCCGATGGACCTGGGTGGCGGCATGGCGGCCGCCCTGACGATCGAACAGCTCTTCGACACCATCGCCATCCGAGTGAACGGCCCACGCGCGGCGAAGGATTCCTTCGTCATCGAATGGCACTTCACCGACCTGGACACAGTCATGCGACTGACCCTGTCCAACGGTGTGCTGATCCGCACCGTCGACCCGCGCTCGAAGGCCGATATCGACCTCACCCTCAACCTCACCAAAGCCCAACTCCTCAGGGTCATGGAAGGCAAGGGCATCGACGGCATCGACCACACCGGTGAACCGGGGGTCCTCCAGCGCCTGTTCGGCTTGCTGGATACCCCCGACCCGAACTTCGCGGTCGCCACCCCCTGAGTCACTCGGCGAGGCGGCCGCACCCGGACCAGGGGCGGCCGCATCGCCATGTGAGGCGTGCCGGTTCTGCGGCGCGGCGACCCTTCCGCGTGATGGCGAGAACAAGAACCCGACTTCACAGAGTCGACAGCAATTGTCGAGCTAACATGTGCGCAGGCACGCCAGTTGCGATAGCGCACCTCACCGATCATCTCGACTCTCTCGGGCTCGACCAGGTGCGAACCGGGATCGCCGGGCACGGCGTCGTCGGCGTGCTCAAAGGCGGGCTCCCCGGCGACCGTGTCATCGCATTGCGCGCCGATATGGACGCACTCCCGGTCCCCGATGAATGCGGTGTGGCGTTCGCGTCGAGTGTCGTCGACGACGACCACCCGGGCGGGCCGTTTCAATATCGTCGGCCAGACCGTCACCCTGTGGGGCACCATCCGTTGTGCTGTCGAATCGGACATGTCCGCCGTCCAGACGCGCCTGCGAACGCTGGCCACCCACACCGCGCAGGCCTACAACTGCACCGCGACTGTGGAATACATGCAAGAAGTCCCCGCCGTACACAATCTGGCGCCCTGGGTCGACGCGGGACTTCCCACCCTGCGTAAGGTCGTCGGCGACGACCGCGTCGTGCAGACCTCGCCGCCTATGACCACTTACACGGAGATCTCCTTCCGAAGTAGCGCTCCAAGAGCGCCGGCCTCGCTCCCGTGAGACCTCGCGGGTCAGTGCGCATGCAGTGGCGACGACTTCGCTGACGAGGTGGCCGGTGGTGATGCGGTCATGGGTCGAGATGCCTGCGGCTCGATCCGGTAATACACCCAACATCCGCGCCGTTCACTCGGACCGCAGTGTGGGGGTCAGGGATTCGAGTCCCTTAGGTCCACCTCCGGGCGCACAAAGCGCGCCAGGTCAGGGCCCGATTCGGGAGCAGCATTCGGCGATCCGGAAGGGTTCTGGTCGGAACTGCCGGTGCGCGTTGCCATGCTCGCCTGTGCATGGCTCGCGCGGTGCATTCCGGTCGTGTTCGGCGGCTTCGCCGCGCATGTACTGGTTACAGCCGGTCGGCTTCAGTCGGATGCGTACGCCTGGGTTGCGATGAGTCGGGGCGGCGGACTGCCGTGATCCGCACTTCACCCGAGATCGGGGATGTCTTTGAGCTGCCTGCGCGAGGTGATACCGAGCTTGCGGAAGATGTTGCGCAGATGGGCCTCCACGGTCCGCGGGCTGAGGAACAGGCTTCTGGCTACCTCCTTGGTCGTCGCACCGGTCGCGACCTGACGTGCGATGTGCATCTCCTGCATGGTCAGGTGGTCGTATGTGTGCTCGGAACGGCTGCGGGCAACCTCCCCGGTCGCCCGCAGCTCGGCCGCTGCCCGTTGGGTGAACGCCTCCAACCCGATCTCCGACATCTGTTCGTACGCGATACGCAGGTGTTTCCGAGCGTCTCGGCGGCGCCCGGCCCGGCGTAACCATTCCCCGTACCTCAGGTGCGCCCGCGCGAGGTGCAACGGCAGCGAACTGTCCGTGAGGTGGTCGAGCGCCTCCAGGTAGTGGTCTTCCGTGTCGTCGACCAGCGCCCGCGCGCCGGCCGCCACGCCGAGGGCCATGGTGGTTTCAGCGGCTTCCGTGCGCTCGAGGAGGGACTCCAGCGCCGACCGCGCGATCGCGTTCTCATCGCACCGGACGGCGGACTCCACCAGCTCGGGCAGTGCGAAGCCGGCGAGGAAGAGGTCACCGCTCGCCACGGCTTGCTGCGCTGCGTCCAGCGCGACCGGATAGTCCGCCAGGCCGTTGTACAGCACAGCCTTCGCCCAGTTGAGGTTCGCCGTCAGTAAGCCGGTGCCCCGGCTCGTTCCCTCCGCGACAAGGTCGAGTACCTCCTGGCGTCGGCCACGCATCGCTGCCAAGTGGACTCTCGGATACAGCTGGGGCAGGTCACCGACGGCGTCGGCGAACGCTTCCTCCTCGGCGATCGCAGCCACTGCCTGCCCGAAGTTCCCGGTGAGCACCGCGTGCAGCGCCGCTTGGGCCAGGCCGAGTCGGACGATCACCGGTGCCCCCGTATCGCGTCCGGTGCGCACCAGCCAGTCGACGATCGTTGCGTGCAGGTCCAGGTCCCACAGTTCGCCCGCGAGCACCGTGGCCAGAGCCGGCGTCTGCGTCCAGCCGGCGTCCTCGCCGGTGAGGGCCTGCCGAACCATGGGCAGAGCGGCGCGGTGCCCGTCGCCGTTCAACCGCACCAGCGCGTCTAGGAGGTCCGGCCCGCGCGCCGCCGACGGCGCCGAACGAGCCGCCTCGAGTACCCGGTCCATCACCCCGGCTGCACGTCCGACGGAGAGCCCCATATCCAGGGCTGCCACCAGGTATTCGCGGGAGCGTTCCGGATCCCCGGTCGCGAGACGCTGTGCCGCCTGCACGATGAGCTCCGGCCCGCGAACCACCCCGTCGGCACCTTGGACGAATGCGATCTGCCCGCGCAGCATGTCGACGGCCGCGTGCTGCGGGTCATCCAGCATCCCGGTATCTATGCAGTTCAACAAGTCCGCGGCCGCGTCCGCCGCGCCCGTTTCGAGCGTCGCCTGCGCGGCGGCGAGCGTGCGCTCGATCTGCTTGCCGGGATCGAGTGACAACGCCGCAGCATGGCGGAGGTATGCGGCGGCGGCAACGACACCCCCGCGTGCCTGCACCCGTGATGCCGAGGACGCCAGCTGCGCCGCAACCTGTTCGTCCGGGCCGGTGGTGGCCTGGGCCCGGTGCCAGGCCTGCCGGTCCGGGGCAGCAACCGGGTCGGTGGAATCGGCCAGCGCTCGATGCGCTGTCCGGCGCAGCGTCGGTTCCGCCGCGCGGTAGACGGCCGAACGCGCCAGCGGGTGGCAGAAGCGCGGGCGTATGTCGAACACCACGAGCCCGGACGCTTCGGCGGCGGCACTCGCGGCCGGCACGTCGATGTCCAGACGTTGCGCGGCCGCCCAGACCAACGCCGGGTCTTCGGTGGGGTCGGCGCTCGCGAGGATCAGCAGCAACCGCGCTTCCGGCGACAGCGCCGCCATCCGGATCTGGAAGCTCCGCTCGATCCGGCCCGTGACCGGCGATGGCGTCGGCAGATCGAACAGACCGGATTTCGGCAGCTCGATCAGGGCGAGTGGGTTCCCGCGGGCCTCGGCCAGGAGGCGATCACGCATCCGTTCGTCGAGCGGGATGGTCTTGTCGCGGGCCAGCAACGCCCGCGCATCCGTGTCGCTCAAGCCACCGACCGTCAACCCGGGCAACTCCTCCAGTCCACGGACGGGTTCTTGATCGCGGGCCGCGAACACGATCGCGATCGGCTCCGCCGCGATGCGCCTAGCCAGGAACGTCAAGGCCCGGGCCGATGCGCTATCCAACCAGTGGGCATCGTCGACGAGGCACAGCAGCGGCCGTTGCGCCGCAGCGGCCGCGAGCAGTTCGAGCGCGGCGAGGCCGACGCGGAACGGTTCCGGCGTGCCGTCGGTCAGCCCGAACGCGATCATGAGGGAGTCGCGGTAGGGAGCCGACAGCGTGTCGAGGTGTGCCAGTGCCGGAACGCACAGCTGGTGAAGTCCGGCGAACGGCAGGTCGGCCTCGAATTCCGAGCCGGACGCGCGGATGATCTGGAACTGTTCCTGGCTCGCGCGCTGGACGTGGTCGAGCAGCGCGCTCTTGCCGATACCCGGCTCTCCCCGCAGCACGAGCACACCACCGTCGCTGTGCTTCGCCGCGCCGACGAGCTCGAGGAGATCAGTGATCACTTCTTCTCGGCCGATGAGCGGGTAAACGCACGTCGTGGGCATGGTCGCACCCTATCTGCGTACGGGGGATGCCGCTGCGCACGTAGTCCGCCGTGCAGGCGAGTAGGTAGTCACGAGTAGGTGATTGTCACCGACGCGAACGGCGGTGTGCGTACCGGATCGTGGTGGCATGAGAAAGGAGGCCGCGTTGCGCACCGAGGCCATACCCACCGACGTGAATGCCCACTCGCCGATACCCCGTGGCGTGGCGATGGCCGGTCTGGCCACCGCTATGTTCCTGGTCATTCTCGACGCCGCGATGGTGAACCTCGCCGCCTCGACGATCCGTGCGGGCCTCGGTCTCACAGCCGCGGAGCTCACCCTCGTTGTGGACAGCTATCTGGTGGCGTTCGCCGGACTACTCCTGCTCGGAGGTCGCCTCGCCGACGTGCTCGAGGCCCGGAAGGTATTCCTCAGCGGGATGACGATCTACCTGGTGGCTACGACCCTGTGTGCACTGGCCACCGACGCAACGACGCTGATCGCCGCGCGGATCGCGCAGGGGATAGGCGCGGCGGCCGTGGTACCGGCCGCACTCGCGCTCGTTCTCGGCATCTACTCGACTCCCGCAGAGCGCACTCGTGCAGTGGGCATCTGGGGCGCTGTCGCGGGTGCGGGCAGTCTCATCGGAGTCTTCCTCGGCGGCACGCTGACTGAGCTGCTGGGCTGGCAGGCGGTGTTCGTGGCCCCGGTGCCGTTCGGCATCGCCGGAGCGGCCATAGTGTGGCGCTCGGTGCGGCCGGTTCCTGGCCGACCCGGCCGGTTCGACGCGCTCGGCGCCATCACGATCACCCTCGGGATCTCCGGGCTCGCGCTGGGCATGGTCTCCGCCTCCGACGCCGGGTGGACCGCGATCGGTACCGTCCTCGGCCTCGTGCTCGGCCTCGCATCCCTGGTGGCCTTCGTCATCGTCGAGGCGCGCTCGCCCCACCCGCTGGTCCCGCTCGGTGTCTTCCGCAGGACGCCGGTAGTCACTGCGAACGTTGTGATGCTGCTGATCGGCGGCACGCTGGTGAGCCTGTTCTTCTTCCTGCCCCAGTACCAGCAGGACGTACTCGGAATGAGCCCGCTCGCGGCCGGGATAGCTCAGCTGCCGCTCGCGGGCATGATCATTGTGGGCAGCGTCGCGTCGCCAGTGCTGGCGAAGCGCATCGGACTGACCCGCGCGCAGCCGGTCGCGCTGGCCGTGCTGCTCGTCGGCTTCCTGTGGCTGGCGTTGGATCCGACCACCTCGGGCTTCTCCGGCAGCCTGGCTGCCGCGTTCGTGCTGATCGGCACAGGTCTCGGGCTCGGCGCCGTCAGCGCCACCGCGATGGCCGTGCGCGACAGTGCAGACGGGGAATCGGGCCTGCTCAGCGGGCTGGTGAGCGCCGCGCAGCAACTGGGCGGCGCGGTCGGGCTCGCGGCACTGGCCGGGATCGCGATCGGTGCCTCGGGAAAGACCGGCGACATCTCGTTCACGGCCGCGTTCTTCGGCCAAGCCGCGCTCGTTCTGATCGCCCTCGTGGTGTCACTCGTCTCCATCGCCATGACGCCGGCGGCGTCGGCCACTGCAAGCACCCGCTGACCGCCTTCACAGAAGGGACTACCAACGATGAGCCCATCCACCGTGCTCGTGACCGGCGCGACCGGGACGGTCGGATCCGCACTCGTGACCGCCCTGCAAGGCCGCGGCGTCACCGTCCGCGCGATGACCCGCAACCCCGACCGCACCGTCCCTGGCGCCGATACCGTTGTCGCCGACCTGCGGGATCCGGCATCGATCGCCGCTGCATTGGACGGCGTCGACGCGGCCTTCCTCAACAGCCCTTCTGCCGAGGACGCCGCGGCGCTCCAGATCCGGTTCGCCGATATCGCCCACGACGCCGGCGTACGTAGGCTCGTGCTGCTCTCGCAGTACGCGGCACACGCTGACTCACCGGTGCGGTTCCTACGCTGGCACGCCGAAGTCGAAGCCCACGTACAAGAACTCGACTTCGACCACACCGTGCTGCGCCCCAACCTCTATCTGCAGAGTCTGCTCGGATTCGCCGGCACCATCGCACAAGGCTGGTTCGCCGCGCCGATCGGCGACACCGCCGTCAGCGCCATCGACAGCAGAGACATCGCAGACACCGCCGCCGTCGCGCTGACCAGTACCGGACACACAGGCCGTACCTACACACTGACCGGACCCCGCGCCGTGACCCACGAGCAGATCGCCCGCGCCCTCGCCGACGCGACCGGGCAGGACATCACCTTCCAGGACTCGTCGGCCGACCAATTCACCGCCGCGCTGACCGGCTTGGTCTCGCCGTGGCAGCTCGCCGGTCTCGTCGAGGACTACGCCCACTACGCCCGGGGCGAAGCTGCCGACGTGCACACCTCCGTCGCCGACATCACCGGGCACCCGGGCCGCGATATCACCGATTTCGCCCGCGATTACGCCCCCGCGTTCATGTCGATGCGTATACCCGCCGAGAGGAAGAATCGATGATCTACCACTGCATTCGGTTCACGGTCAGGCCCCACGTCACCGAGCACGAGAAGGAAGCCGCGCTCGCGCAGATGCGTGAGCACATCAACGCCATCCCAGCCATCACAGCACGCATCGTCGGGCCCGATTTCGGCGGGGAGTTCGAGTACGGTGCGGTATCCGTCCTCGCCGACCTCGACAGTTACGAGGAGTACATGAACCACCCGGCGCACCTGGCCATGGACCGAGTCGGGTTACCGCTGGTCGACAAGTTCGTGTCATACGACATCGCCGACGATCCGGACCCGGAAGTGGGAAACCGGATCGCCGACATCCACCGCCGCAGGTTCGAGAACGTGCCCGATATCACCGAACTCGTCACCGGCGTGGGCGAGTACAGCGGCAGCGCTGCACCCGGCAAACACCGACGGCAGCCCCGACATACCAGCACGCCGGACCCCGCCTGACCTGCACGGTTCGCGAGCCACCACACCGTATCCACCGCACGACAGTTCAGCCCTTTCAGATCTCTGCACTCTGGGACCTGGGTCGTGCACGATCAGCACATCCAGGTCTCCACGGCCTATGCCACGCTGCCCACGCCGGCGATCATCCACTCACCAGAAGGAGCCGCAATCATGCCCGAATACGTTCCGACACCTCCGGTACTCGAGCCCGCAGCCGCCGAGTTCGCGGCGGCGACCGCGCAGCCGCCGTTCCTGTTCGATCTGGGCCCGATCGAGGGCCGCAAGGCCGTCGACGAGGTCCAGTCCGGCGACATTGCCAAGCCCGCAGTCGATGATGAGTGGGTCTCCGTCGCCGGTGGGCCCACGGGTTCGGTGAATGTCCGTATAGTCAAGCCCGCCGGGGCCACAGACACGCTTCCCGTGATCATCTACATCCATGGCGCCGGCTGGGTGTTCGGCAACGCCGGCACACACGATCGCCTGGTCCGTGAGCTCGCTGTCGGCACCGGGGCCGCAGTGGTCTTCCCCGAATACGACCTGTCGCCGGAGGCCCGATACCCCGTCGCCATCGAGCAGAGCTATGCGACTGCCGCATGGGTGGCGCGGCAAGGCGCGGAGCGCGGGCTGGACAGCACGCGCATCGCGATCGCGGGTGACTCGGTGGGCGGCAACATGTCCGCCGCGGTCACCCTGCTCGCCAAGCAACGCGGCGATGTCGAGTTCTGTCAGCAGGTGCTGTTCTACCCGGTGACCGACGCCGCCTTCGACACCGGCTCGTACCACGAGTTCGCCGAGGGCTACTTCCTGCGCCGCGACGCCATGCCTTGGTTCTGGGACCAGTACACCAGCGACCCCACAGAGCGCGCGGAGATCACCGCGAGTCCGCTGCGCGCGAGTATCGACGAGCTCGCCGGGCTGCCGCCCGCACTGGTCATCACCGCCGAGGCCGACGTGCTGCGCGACGAGGGCGAAGCCTATGCCAACAAGCTGCGCCGCGCCGGTGTGCCCGTAGTCGCCACCCGCTACCAGGGCGTCATCCACGACTTCGTCATGCTCAACGCCCTGCGCGATACCCACGCGGCCGAAGCCGCGATCGGACAGGCCATCGCCACGCTGAAGAACGCACTGACGGCCTGAGCACGCGGTAGACCGGTGGCCGGCTGTCGGCCCGACCCAGTTGCCTGCCGCGGCTGCGCCATGCCCGGCCACCGGTCAGCCCACCCCGAATCCCGACGACAACGGTCGGGCATCGACCCGCCTCGCCCCGACCGAATGGAGAACATCAATGAAGTACAGCGGCTATCAGACCCTCGTGGTCCGTGCGGAAGACCGGGTCGCCTGGGTGACAATCGACAACCCGCCCGTCAACACCCTCGACGCCGCGCTGGCCGGCGATCTCAAAGCATTCGCCACCGAGGCGCGTTCCGACGACGATATCGCCGTAATCATCTTCCAATCGGCCAATCCTGAGTTCTTCTCCGCCCACGCGGACTTCGAGTGGTCCTTCGACCCGAGCACGCTCACGGCCCTGACCGACCCCGATTCTGACTCAGCGCTCAACCCGTTACAGCAGCTCAACGAGCGAATCCGCGCACTTCCCCAGGTGACGATCGCGAAGCTGCGTGGCTACGCCCGCGCCGGCGGCATCGAACTGGCGATGGCCGCGGATATGCGATTCGCCGCTGCGGACCAGACCTGGCTGTCGCAGCCGGAGTCGCTGATGGGCATCTTCCCCGGCGGCGGCGGCACCCAGTACCTCAACCGCCTGGTCGGACGGGCCCGCGCGCTGGAGATCGTGCTCGGCGCGGAACTGTTCGAGACCTCGCTCGCCGAACGTTACGGATGGATCAACCGCGCAGTGCCCGACAACCACCTCGACGCCTTCGTCGACTCACTTGCACGGCGCATCGCAGCTCTTCCCCCCGGAGTGGCCGCCGCAGCGAAAGAGGCACTGGACGCGGCCGAAGCGAGCGGAGCCGTCCCGAACCTCACGGAGGAGGCGGCCGCCCACGCGAAGGTGTACCCGTCCCCTGACGACGTCGTCGACCGGCTCCGTGTAGTGATGAGCCATGGCGGGCAAACCCGTGACGGCGAGGTCCGTCTCGAACAGCTGCTCGAGGCCGTGCCCTGGGCTCACCGCTCCTCGACAACGCACCGCTGACCTTCGAGTTCGGTCATGAATCGCCTTTTCCTGCGCCACACGAATGCCTACTCGCCCGCGTCGTCTCATCAGAGTCGACCGCCCCAACAGTAAGGAGCCACACCATGAAAGTTGCCCTCGTTCTGACCTCGCACGACGAACTCGGGACCACAGGCCGCAAGACCGGCTTCTGGCTGGAGGAGCTGGCCGCCCCGTACTACCTGTTCAAGAACGCCGACGTCGACGTCGTGCTCGTCTCGCCCAAGGGCGGGAAACCGCCGCTGGACCCCAAGAGCAACGAGCCCGGCTTCCAGACCGACCTGACCCGGCGCTTCGAGGCCGACCCCGAGGCAATGGCCGCGCTGGCGAATACGGTGCGCCTCGACTCGATCTCGGCCGCCGACTTCGACACGGTCTTCTACGCCGGCGGGCACGGCCCGTTATGGGACCTGGCAGAGGACGAGCACTCCGCTCGGCTCATCGAAACCATCCTGCGCGCGGGCAAACCGCTCGCTCTGGTCTGCCACGCGCCCGGTGTGCTGCGCCACACCACCAATCCCGACGGCACCCCGCTGGTCCAGGGCAAAAAGGTCACCGGGTTCACCAACTCGGAGGAGGCCGCCGTCGGGCTGACTGATGTGGTCCCGTTCCTGGTCGAGGACGAGCTGATCAAGCTCGGCGGCATCTACTCCAAGGTCGGCGACTGGGAGCCCTACGTCCTCCAGGACGGCCTGCTGATCACCGGGCAGAACCCCGCTTCCTCGGGGCCGGCGGCTGAGCAACTGCTCAAACTGGTCGACGAGGTCGACAGGACGCACGCATGAGCGCCTATACCGTGATGCCGCTCGCGCAGCACTGGAAGGACGAGTGACAATCCGGCACCCAAGAGAAGGGCCTACGGACATGACAGGACTCCATCTATGACAACTCTGTTCTCTCGCATCATTGCTGGTGAGCTGCCGGGACACTTTGTCTGGCAAGATCCCGAAATCACTGCGTTTCTCAGCATCGCTCCGTTGCGGCCTGGCCACACTCTTGTTGTGCCTCGGCGTGAGGTCGACCGATGGACGGATGCCGACGGTGCCCTCCTTATGCGCTGCATCGAGGTGGCCCAGGCCATCGGTCAAGGGGTACAACGGGCTTGGAACGCTCCGCGAGCCGGCCTCGTCATCGCGGGGTTCGAGGTACCGCACCTACATGTACACGTCGCCCCTGTCTGGGATATCTACTCCACCGGACCGCTCGGCGCAGTACTGTCACGCGCCGACGAACTGCCGTGGCTGATCACGAGGGTCATGCCCCGCTCGGGGCCGTTGATGAACGCCATGATCCGCACCACCGCGGTGCCGACGGTGCTCGAAGGCAGTAAAGGCAACAACGTCATGGCCGAGTCCGCGCGAGCGGTGATCAACATCCGCATCCTCACCGGCGAGACCGTTGCCCGGCACCGTCGAACTTCTCCGGAAAGTCAACGGCGACAGCCATATCGCGCTCGATACTCTCAACGCCTCCGAACCGACACCGGTGTCTCCGACCGACGGTCCCGCGTTCGATCGGATCAGAAAGGCCGTCGCTCACACCTTTCCCGACGCATTCACCTCCCGTTCCTCGTCGTCGGCGGCAGCGACGCCCGCCACCTCGACCAGATCAGCCAGTTCGTGTACCGCTCCTAGTCCTTTCGAACTCGATGCCCGGACGCGCGGGCTGATCCACTCCACCGACGAACGCCTATCCGTCGATGCCCTCGAACAGGGCATCCGCTTCTACACCGCGGTCTTACGCGGCGACCGCTGACGCCCGGCGGTTCGCTTCCCGGTCAGCGACGGTAGGGCATCACACGGGCTCGAGGTGGAGGAAGCGGGTGCGGTGAACATCATGGCAAGTTCGTGCGACCAACGAGCACAGCTCTGGGTCATCGTCGCAATGTCGCTGGCATTCGTGGCTTTCGGTTTCCTTGTCGACTCACCACGGCAGGTGCTGCGCGGGGTCGGCGACATCATGTTCGCGCGGGACCTGGTGATCACCGACTTCGCCGGTGTCGGGAGCTTCACCCCCCGCTGGTGTCGATCACGCGCAGTTCTCAGGCATTCTTGGCGGCCACGTAGATGATCTGCCCCGATCAGTGCCTGGACGCACAGGTCGCAGCATATGCGGGCATTGATGTTGCAATGAGATGCGGCGCCGTCTATTTCCCCGATGGTGTGAGCACGATTCTACCGAACACCTCGCCTGCTTCTATCTTCTGATGGGCCAGGACGGCCTGTTCCAAGGAAAGCACCTCGTGCACAACCGCTTTCAGCTCGCCGCGACCCGCGGCGGCGAACAACTCGGCGGTCGCGGCGCTTCTGTCAGGCGCGGGGACGGTGTCGGCACTGAAGGTCGCGAACGACAGCGATTTCCTGAATGCCGCGACCATCTCCCTGCCGAAGTCCGCCGGTGGCATGCCTGCCATCGCGCCCACGGCCACCATACGACCGTTCGGCTCCAGCCTGGCAAAGAACGACGGCAGATCCGCGCCTGCGGCGATGTCGATGATGACGTCATAGCTTGTGAGAGCGTTCTCCGCACCCCGGCCGGCGCGGTCCAGCACCTGGGTCGCGCCGAGCTGGCGCAGGCGATCGCCACGCTCGGCCGACGATGTCGTGACCGCTACCGCACTGGCACCGCCACGGGCGGCGAGCTGGACTGCCATGACGCCGATACCGCCGGCCGCGCCACGCACCAACACCGACTCACCACGAGCGAAATGTGCATGACGCAATGCGAAGTGGGCCACCATCGCTGAGATGCCGAGCGTCACCGCATCAACAGCCGACAGGGCCGCCGGGACAGGGATGATCGTCGCGGCCGGGGCGACGGCGCGCTCGACATAGCCGCCGCCTTCACCGGTGAACGCCCACACGCGCCGACCGACCCATGCGGAGTCGACACCATCGCCGACTTCGGCCACGGTGCCCACGACCTCTTGGCCGGGAATGCGACCGGGCGTGGCTCCGTATGCGGCCAGCGCGCCACTTCGGATCAGGACGTCGATGCCGCCCACACCGATCGCTTCGGTCGTGATCAACACCTGCCCGGCGGCCGGATTCGGGTCGGGGAGCTCGACCACCGCGAGGACCTCGGGACCTCCGAACGCTTGGACCATCACTGCCTTCACCGCTGTCTCCGTGTTCTCTCGTTCTGGACCCACCAACGGACCGTAACGGACACCCCCGTCCGTTTAGCTAAAGTGAGAGCGGTGACCACTCATTTGACTCACACCCTGCGCTCCGATGCCCGGGACAACCGCGAACGCATCCTCGACGCGGCTCGCGCGGTGTTCGTCACCGACGGCCTGGACGTGCCGATCCGGGAGATCGCCCGCCGCGCCGAGGTCGGCCCCGCCACCCTCTACCGCCATTTCCCGACCAAGGAGATGCTGGTCGCCGAGGCGTTCACCGACCAGATGCTCGCCTGCCGGTCCCTCGTGGACGAAGGTCTCGCCGACTCGGACCCCTGGCACGGCTTCTGCCTCGCCGTCGAGAAGCTGTGCGAGCTGCAAGCACGCGACCACGGCTTCACTGCGGCCTTCATGTCCGCCTTCCCCCGCGCGATGGACTTCACCGCGATCCGCACTTCCTCGCTCACCGGCGCTGCCGAACTGATCCGCCGCGCCAAGGACACCGGCCGGCTGCGCCCCGACATCGTCCTGGACGACCTCATCCTCATGATCATGGCCAACAACGGCATCCACGCGGATACCCCGGCAGCACGAATCGCGGCCTCCCGCCGCTTTGCCGCCCTCATGATCCAGGCGTTCCAGACCCCACCCGAGCCCTCACCGCTGCCGCCAGTGCCACGACTGGTGCCTGCGGTGTCGGTACATGGATTCACCACACCGGAAGGGTCTGGCCGCTGCTGTAGCGGCGGGTGAGGTCGAGGTCGTCTTCCCTGACGTCGTAGTGCGTGAGACTGGACGCCATATTCATCGCGATGAGAAGACCGCTCGCAAGGCGGTGCAAGAGGCGATCCGGGAGGCTGGCTCGCATCTCGAGGCATCCGGCCTCGCAGCCGATTGTCTCGCGCTGGCTGAGCACCGACCGTCAGAGAACTTCGCTCGACCACACCACCCGATGACGAGCACGCCCGCGACCGAGGTGTCCACCGAGATCACGCCCGGACCGGGGGTGTATCGAGATTCATGCATGAACTGTTGTCGAGGTTTTCGATCGAGACCACTCGCTGTCCGTGGCGTGCGCTGCGGTGGAATGAAGCGTTCGATCCCCGCACGCGCGGGGATCGAACGTAGAGTAGCCATCCGGGGCTGTCTCGAAGATGTTTGCCGCCAAGGCAATCGCTACGCGTACCGCACGGTCGTACGTTGCCTTCCGAGATCGATCGCGCCGTCATCGGTGGCGACCGTCGCTTCGATGACGTCACCGTCGCGCAGGTACTTCGGGTTCTTGGCCTGGCGGTCGAAGAACAGCTTCCACTTGATCTTGGGTGGCAGCATCGCGCCGATGATCTCCACCGGCTTGGGTGGAGCGCTGATCGCGGTTCCCACCGGAGTTCCGGTGAGCAGCAGATCGCCGGCCTCCATCCGCTGAAACCGGGACAGCGCCCGCACAGTCTCGAGCGGTTGGTAGATCATGTCTGCCACGGTCATGTCCTGGCGCTTCTCGCCGTTGACCCACAGCCGTAGCCGCAAGTCGACGAACCGGTCGAGCTCGCCTGCTTCCAGGAGAACCAGTGCCGGTCCCGTCGGGGTGAATGTCGGATACGACTTACCCTCGTAGTACTGGGTCTGCGGCAATTGCACATCGCGCGCCGAGATGTCGTTGGTGACGACGAGTCCCGCGATGTAATCGCCGAGATTGTCGGAGTCGATCTCGGTACCGACGGGCATTTCCCTGCCGAACACCAACCCGATTTCGACTTCGTAGTCCAGGAGTCGCACATGGCTCGGACGGATGACCTCGTCGTGGGGGCCACTGATCGATCCCGATGCCTTCCTGAAGAAGGTGAGTGGGACCGATCCTGGATCTCCGCCGGAATCCTTCACGTGGGAAGCGAAGTTCGTCATCTGGGCGACCACCCGGCACGGGGCCGTGACAGGGGAGACCAACGAGAGTTCGTGCATCGGTACCAGATCGGTGTTTCGCGCCGCCTGGGCTATCGCGGAGCGGTCGGCGAGAAGTGCGGCGGTCGTGGTGGCGTCGGTGGCGATCCGGGCCGCGCCCGCGGCGGTCAGCAGCCACCAGCCGTCGATCGCGCGGAGAACGGTGTGTGCCATGAACGCTACTTTCTTCAGGTCGATCGGCTGCTCATATGCTGACGATATCGTCACTAGAGACGTATATATCAGTTCAGGTCAACTGGATGATAACATCAGCTATGAGATTGTCGTCATTTGTGCGATCGGGAATCGACTGACTCGGTATGGAGGGCACGATGGATGACACTGGCGGCACCAATCGGCTGGAGCGGCGGAAAGCCCGGACTCGGGCAGCGCTCGTCTCGGCGGCGCAGGTCTTCATCGCGCAGGGCCGGCTCAATGTGCCCATTTTGGAGATCACCCAGGCCGCGGACGTCGGCATGGGGTCGTTCTACAACCATTTCTCCAGCCGGGAGCAACTCCTGCAGGTGGCCGTCGGGGAGGTGCTCGACCGGCTCGGTGGTGCGCTGGACGAACTGACGGCGGACATCGATGACCCGGCGCACGTCTTCGCGCAGAGCTTCCGTTTGGTGGGCAGGGTGCATCGGCGTGAACCCACCGCCAGCAAGGTTCTGCTCGCGGAGGGACTGGTCTACGCCGGGTCGGACAGGGGCGTGGCCGCACGAGCGCGCCGGGATATCGAGATAGGTATGCGCGCAGGTCGGTTCCGGGTGCGCGATGTCGAACTCGCGCTGGTGATCGTGTCGGGCGCCGCGTTGCGCCTCGGTCAGTTGTTACACGAACAGACGAACCGCGACGACGCCGCGGCCGTCGACCAGGTGACCGAAGACCTCCTGCGCATGCTCGGACTCGGCGCGGAAGAGGCTCACGACATCAGTCGACGTGCCTTGCCGGAGATCTGAGTTCCGGCGGCACGCGTGAGTGCCTTCCGCCTCCGCCGCTCCACGAGCTCGGTGATGGCATGGATATCGCGCGGGAAATCGGTGACGGGCGTATCGAAGAAGAAGTTCGGTGCGCTCGACTCCGGGGCGTAGGTCAGACCAAGGAACACCAAGACCGGCTCGGGGCCCTCGTCGCGCGCGGCTGACGCGATGTGTCCCACCCCTTTTCCGATGGGCCTTGATCGGTCCAGCTGGGCCGGGCGCGCGGGACGAGTCACCGCGCGCCCGGCCCAGCGTCGAGATGTCAGCCTCCGTTGATCGCCGCGGCCAGGCGGGGAAGCTGGCGCAGCGGGGCGTGGTGCTCGACTTCCATGCGCTGCTCGGCGTCGAAGATCTCGCTGAGTCCCGGAGCGGGGTCGTGGGTGCCGGACTGCGGCAGAGTGGTCGCGCTGAAGGGCCAGTCTGAGCCGAAGACGATGTGGTCTCGACTCGTCACGGCCGACACCGCCGACATCGCGGCACTGGATCCGCTCAACGCGGTGTCGTAGAAGAAGCGCGAAATCTGCGTCTTCGCGTCGAGCAGGGAAGGCTTGTCCAGACCCGCGGGCCAGTTCTCGCCGACTGTGGTCTCGGAGGCGACGCCGACGCGCCAGGACAGGAACGGCAGCGTGCCGCCCGCGTGGGAGAGCTGGAACCGGATGTTGGGGTAGCGCTTGGTGACACCGGTCAGCATCATCATCGTCGCGGCCCGGGTCGTGTCGAAGGTGTACTCGATGAGGAAGTCGGGCAGGGGCAGGCTGGGCTTGGCGTCGTCCGCGATCGCGGCGGGGTGCACGAACACGTAGGCGTTGCGCTGGTTGAGCGCCATCATCAAGGGCTCGTAGCGCGGGTCGCCCAGGTAGACGCCCTGGTAGGCGGACAGCAGCACGATGCCGTCGGCATGCAGGACGTCGAGGGCGTAGATCGCCTCGGCGACCGAGGCGGCGATGTCGGGCATGGGCAGCACCGCGAACGAGCCGAAGCGCGTGGGGTACTGCCTGGTGAGTCCGGCGACGTACTCGTTGCAGTAGCGAGCCATGTCGTTGGCTTCCTTGCCCGGGGCCAGGAACCCGACGCCGGGGTCGGAGACCGACAGGGCCTGGGCCTGGATGCCGTAGTAGTCCATGAATTCCATCGCGGACTCCGGCGACCATTGGGGCGTGGGGTAGCCGCCGACGGTCAGGTGCCCGTGCGACAGCAGCGCCGCGCGGTAGTCCGGCGGCAGCACGTGCGTGTGCAGGTCGATGCGGTAGGTGCCGGTGGGCGCGGCGTACTGGGCGCGGGCGGTTCCGGCCGCGCCGAACCGGGTCGACGTACCGAGGGGGAGAGCCGTGGCCGCGGCGACACCGAGCGTGCCTGCGACAGCTCCTCCCAGCATGCGGCGGCGGCTCACACCGGCGCGCGACGGAGTATCGGATTCGTTCACGAGAATGTCCTTTCCTTCGGTTGTTTCAGTCGCATCGCGAAGTCCCGCTCGGCGCGGTCGGAGTCCGCCCGAACGGGGATGGGCTGCGGGGTGGAGAGTGCTCGATCGAGCTGATCGGGCGAAGCGATGCGCGCGTCGCTGATGAAAGTATCAGATGCGATCCGATTGGTGGCTGAACCGGTCTTCTTGCAGAAAACGCGTGGGCGACATCACGCTGAATTGAGTTTTGCGTCAGATATGATGATTGCATCATCGTAATGTGAGTGCGGCATCGTGCCCGGGGTCATCTCCCCGGTCCGCCAGGGGGCATCTGGAGGAGAACGTATGAAGCTTCGAGAGCTGGATCCCGTCGACAACGGCAACGTGCCCGGTAGGAGTGTGCGGCGACGAATCGCGCGCGGCATGACTTTCGGCCTGGTCGTCTCGCTCGTGCTGGCGACGATCGGGATCGTGTCCGTCGAGCTGTATCTGCGGAACCGGATCGAGGGCTGCCTGGCGGCCGGCCTGCGAGACGACCTCGGCTCCTCGGTGGACGTGGATCTCGGTCCGCGACCCGTCGTGCTCAGTCTGATCGACCGGCGGATTCCCGAGCTGACCGTGGTCGGCGACGATGCGCAGTTCGGTCCGGCGGTCGGGATGGCGGTCCATGCCACACTGCATCAGGTCTCGATGGCGCAGGGCGGGGCTTCGGCCACCGTGGGCAGCTCCGAGGCGCGCGTCGACTGGAGCGCCGAGGCGATCCAGCGCACGCTGCACGGTCTGGCCGGTGAGGTGAGGATGTCCGCCGCCGACGGCACGGTCGATGTCACCGGGGTCATCGGCGTGGTGTCGGTGCGGCTGCGCCCCTACATCGAAGACGGGGTGATCCGCGTCGAGATCGTCTCTTCTCGCGGGGTCCCGCCGCAACTGGCGAACGAGATCGCCGACCTGCTCACGGAGAGCCTCCGCGACTATCCGCTGGGGCTCCGGCCGGAGTCCGTGACCGTGGCCGACTCGGGAATCCGGGTCGAACTCCGTGGCGGCGGTATCGAGCTCCCGGTATCCGGCGACACGTGCTGATTGTTTCATCAGAAATAGCTTGACCTGCCAAGAGTCGGTGCTCGATGATCGACGTGGTGGGTAGCGACGAAGTTGCCGAGCTGGCGTTGAAGGAGTGGTTCCATGGCGATCACGGGTAGGAATCCGGCGAGGTGGCTGCGCCCCGGTGCTGTTGTCGCGGTGCTCGCGGCACTGCTGGCGACCATGTATCTGGGATACATCGTCGACCCGGAGAAGAACATGCACGACTTCCCGATCGGATTGGTCAACCTTGATGTCGGCGACACCGTCGGAGGTGAGCAGGTCAATGTGGGCGATCAGATCGCTGCCTCGATGGTTCAGCAGATCCCCGCCGACAAGGTCGAGCTGCGTGAGATGGGCCTGCCGAAGCTGCATCGGGCCATGCTCAACGGCGAGATCTACGGGGCGATCGTCATCCCGAGTGACTTCACCAAGCGTGTGTCGATCCTGGGCGCGGCCGGTGTCGTGCCCGGCGATGTCGATTGGCCCGTCATCACCGTCGAAACGAATCCGGCGGCGGGTGCCTACGCCACGCAGATCATGCTGCGCATCACCACCCAGGCGACGGACGCGGCGAACAAGGCGGTGGGCGAGCAACTGCTCGAGCGGGTCCAGAACCAGCTCCAACCGACATCGGACGCACCTGCTACCCAGCTCTCCGGCGTGAGCCGCCTCGCCCTGGCCGAGCCCGTCTCGGTGGTGGTCGTGCCGTTCCGTGAGCTCCCCGACGGCGCCGGTGGGGGACTGTCGGCGTTCTTCTACACACTGCTGTTGCTGCTGGCCGGGTTCACCGGCGCGATGGTCATCCACGCGATGGTGGATTCGTCACTGGGCTTCGCGCCCACCGAATACGGGCCCTGGTACGTCCACTACCCGGCGACACCGATCTCGCGTGTGCGGACGTTGCTGCTCAAATGGGGCATTCTGGTGGTCGTCGCGCCGGTGGTGTCCGGGATCTACCTGGCCGTCGCGACACTGCTGGGGATGTCGATCGAGCGTGCTCCGATGCTGTTCCTCTACGGGGTGCTCGCGATCGTGGCGGTCGGGGTCACCGCGCTGTCCATCCTGGCGATCTTCGGTGCGGCCGGGTTGCTCGTGAATCTCATCGTGTTCATCGTCCTCGGCCTGCCCTCCGCGGGCGGAACCGTGCCGATCGAGGCGACACCGCAGGCCATGGCGTGGCTGTCGACCTTCGAACCGATGCACCAGATCTTCATCGCGGTGCGGGCGATCCTCTACTACGACGCCCGGGCGAGTTCGGGCCTGGCGCACGGGGTCGGGATGGCCCTGCTCGGTCTGCTGATCGGCCTGGTCATCGGCCTGGCCGCGACGATCTTCTACGACCGGAAGGGGCTGGAACGCCGAGCTGTCCCAGCGGTCGAAAAGCAATGAGTTCTGCGCTTTTCGCGCGACGAAGTCACGTATCGGCGGACCCCGTCGACGGGTGGACGCGGACCGGCGCCGACCGGGACATGGTGGGCGCCGGTCCGGCGGTCAGAAGGCGGCCTCGCAGAGATCCATGATCGCGGGATCGATATCCGCGATCACGGCTCGGTCGGCACCGAGCCGGGGCAGCACGGTTCGGAGGAAGAAGGACGCCACCGCGATCTTGCCCGCGTAGAAGTCGCGGTCCGAGCCGGCGGACGGCAGTGCGGCCGAGGCGATTTCCGCGGCTACCGGGTGTGGCCAGTGCGCCGCCCTTCAGGGCGGCGGTGAAGGCCCACGCGGGAGGGCCGTCAAGGCCCGAGCGTGTCCTAGACCGGACGGTCTTGCTGTTCGATGTACTGCCGCACGATCGAAAGGTGAATTGTCGAAGCGGCTCACCGAATCCAAGGCCACCTCGGAACGTGCGTGGCTGGGTGAGGTTTCGTCGGTGGTGTTGCAGCAAGCCCTGGCTGATCTGAATACCGCTTACCGCAACTTCTTTCAGTCGGTGACAGGCAAGCGCAAGGGCGCGAAGGTCTCGCCACCACGTTGGCGGTCTCGCAAAGACCATCGCCAGGCGATCCGGTTTACGCGCAACGCGCGGTTCACGGTCACTGTTGGGCGAAAGCTGCGCCTGCCGAAGATCGGCGACGTCGCGGTTCGATGGTCGCGGGAGCTGCCATCGGGGGCGTCTAGCGTGACAATCGTGAAGGACGCGGCAGGGAGGTATTTCGCGTCGTTCGTGGTCGAGGTCGACACGCGGTCGTTGCCGCCGGTCGACACCGAGGTCGGTATCGATCTGGGTTTGACCACGTTCGCGGTCCTGTCCGATGGTGAGACGATCACTTCGCCGAGGTTCCTGCGGCAGGTCGAACGCCGGTTGCGGAAAGCGCAGAAGTCGTTGTCCCGCAAGGAGAAAGAGTCGAAGAACCGGGCGAAAGCCCGCGTGAAGGGCGCGCGGGCTCATGCGAGAGTGGCTGACACGCGCCGGGATTGGGCGCACAAACAGTCCACGACGATCATTCGCGACAACCAAGCGGTGTATGTCGAGGACCTGTGCGTCAAAGGGTTGGCTCGGACCCGGTTGGCGAAGTCGGTACACGACGCCGGGTGGGGCATGTTTCGATGGCGACGAGTTCCTCGAAGACCCGATGCCCGCTCGCGTCCTGGACCGCGGCGGCCTCCAGCCGGGACACCGTCGCGTCCGTGCCGGACATCAGACAGTGGCCGAGCAACTCCTGCTTGTTGTGGAAATGGCGGTACAACGCCGCCGAGGAGATCCCGACGGCGGTGGCGATCTCGGCCATGGACGTGCCGTGGTAGCCCGCGCGCGCGAAGGCGTCGGCGGCCGCGGTGAGGATGGTGGCGCGGCGGTCACGTGGACGTCGGCGAATCGCGTGGTCGCGCGGGGTGCTGGTGCTCATCGTCCCCCAGTCTGGCGTACCGGGGGCTGTGCTGTCGGGGGTGGCCACTGCACGGCCTCGTCGTCCGATGGCGTGCGCGACCGGCCCCAGTGGGTGAACTCACAGTCATATGAAAGCGGCGATCAAATATGATCAAAGTATCACTGTTGCGATCATTGATACGGGTGCTGTGCGGCTCGGGGAGTGGGCGGAAGAAGAAGTGTTCGTGTCACAGCGCGGCGACAAGCGCGGGAAGTGAGAAGTAGTGCCTGACAGTGGTGTTCAGCCGCTTCACGATGAGCCGTTCGACGACGCGCCGCAGGGTGGGAAAGGGGTCGAATCCGCGCGGGCACCGGTTGCCGTGAGGATTCTGCTCGGGGCGTTCCGGTGGTATCACCGCCACGAAGTGGGGGGCGTGCTCGAACCGGCACCGGGGCCGTCGTTGTTCGTGGCCAACCACGGCTTCGGCGGTGTCTTCGACCTGAATGTACTGGCCGCGCGATCGGCCTATGTCCGCATCGGGGATCCGCGACGGACGGTCGTCCTGACGCATCACATGGCCTGGGCGATAGGGCTCGGCCCGTTGCTCGCCAAGATGGGGGCCGAGCCCGCGACCGGTGAGAACGCCCTGGCGGCCCTCGCGCGTGGCGAGCATGTCCTCGTGTTTCCCGGGGGTGATGTCGACGCGTTCAAGTCGTGGGGCGAGCGCAACAGGATCATCTTCGACGGGCGGACCGGCTTCGCGCGGCTGGCGATCCAGGCGGGGGTGCCGATCGTCCCGGTGGTCACCTCGGGGGCGGGAGAGTCGCTGATCTGTCTGTCCGATGGTCGTGCGCTGGCGCGCTTGTTTCGCCTCGACAAGGCGCTGCGGCTCAAGCGGCTCCCGATCACGCTGTCGTTGCCATGGGGGCTCACCGTCGGAATCGCGGGGTTGTTCCCCTACATCCCGCTGCCGACCAAGGTCCGGACCACGGTGCTGCCTGCGATGCGGCCGAAGGGTGGGGAGTCGCCGGGGGAGTTCGCCGATCGGGTGCGTCGGGTCATGCAGGACGAGATGGATCGCCAGACCGCGAACCGTGTCCTGCTGCTCGGATGAGAACCGGTCAAACCACCAGTTCTGAGTATTTCATCAGAAACACTTGACGTGGAATCAATCGAAGGTGATGATATTATCAACTTCACTGGGAGGTACATCGTGACAAGCATCGACAAGGGAGTCGACACCGGGCGCACGGTCCAGGTCGGCAACCGCGAGATCTACTTCACCGAGTTCGGATCAGGACCCGCGGTCGTGCTGCTGCACGGCGGCGGCCCCGGCGCGACCGGGCTGTCGAACTACTCGCGCAATATCGAGGCGCTGGCGCAGCACTTCCGGGTGCTCGTGCTCGACATGCCGGGCTACGGACGGTCGTCGAAGTACGTCGACCAGTCCGATCCCTTCGGTTACCTGGCGCGTGTGCTCGGCGAGTTCCTCGACGCCTTGCAGATCGACTCGGCGCACCTGATCGGCAACTCCTACGGCGGGGCGGCGGCGCTGCGGCTGGCGATGGACCGCCCCGACAAGGTCGGCCGCCTGATCCTGATGGGCCCCGGCGGCGTCGGTTCCACGCGTGCCCTGCCGACCAAGGGTCTGCAGGAGCTTCTCGCGTACTACCCCGGCAGTGGCCCGAGCCGCGAGAAGATCATCCGCTTCATCCGTGAGTTCCTGGTGTACGACGGTGCAACGGTGCCGGACGAAGTGATCGAGGAGCGCTACCGGGCCAGCATCGACCCCGAGGTCGTCGCCAACCCGCCGCTGCGCCGGCCCTCGGGCCTGTTCGCCCTGCGCACGCTCTGGCGGATGGACTTCACCCGGGATTCGCGCCTGAGCGAGGTGGCGCACCCCACGCTGGTGGTGTGGGGCGAGGACGACAAGGTCAACCGGCCGTCCGGGGGCAGGATGCTCGCCGAGACCATGCCCAACTGCGATCTGTACCTGGTCGCGCGCACCGGGCACTGGGCGCAGTGGGAGCGGGCCGAGCTGTTCAACACCCTCGCGATCGCGTACCTGAAGGCGGAGCGATGAGCGGCCTCGTACCCGGCGACGGGTCGGTCTTCGGGGCGGTGCACCTGGGCTACGTCGTCGTGGAGTCGGCGCGGCTGGGCGAGTGGCGTCGCTTCGGCGCCGACGCGATCGGCATGCACGCCGACGACGTCGACAGCTCCACGCTGCGGTTCCGCCTCGATGAGCACGCGTGCCGTTTCCTGGTGGAGCAGGGCCCGCAGGAGGACGTGACGGCCGTCGGCTGGCAGGTCGACGATCACGAGACCTTCGACCGGATCATCGCGCGGGTGTCCGATCGCGGCGTGCCGATCTCCGAAGGCAGTGCCGAGGACGCGGCCCGCCGCGGTGTGGAGCGTCTGTGGCGGTTCCCCGGCCCCAAGGGGATCCGGCAGGAGATCTTCACCGTCCCGGTGACCACGCCCGAGCCGCTGCGCATGCTCAGCTCCGGGTGGGTGACCGGCGAAGCCGGCATGGGACATGTCGCGATCGTATCGAGGGAACCGGAATCACTGCGGGGCTACTACGAGACGGTCTTCGACTCCCGGCTCAGCGACTACATCGACGAGAACGTCTCCGGCCTCACGCTCAAGATCAGGTTCCTGCGGGTGAACGAGCGGCACCACTCGATCGCGATCGCGAACATCCGCGGTGTGAAGATCGACCCGATCCGAACCCGGGTGCAGCACATCAACATTCAGTCGGGCTCGCTCGACGACGTGCTGGCGGCCTACGGGCGTGTCACCGATCTCGGCTTCCGGATGGCCTGGTCGGTCGGCCAGCACACCAATGATCGTGAGCTGTCCTTCTACTGCGTCACCCCTTCCGGATTCGAACTCGAGGTCGGCTGGAATCCGATCGTGTTCGGTCCGGAACGCGAATCGACGTGGGAGCCGACCACCTACCAGGGCATCAGCATCTGGGGTCACACGCCGGTCGGCGAGACCGTGCTGGACAAGTTCGCTCAATTCCGGCAGGTCGTTCGCACGCTACGGACACCCGAGATCACAGTTCCCGCACTCAGTGGAGGCATGGCGCGATGACATCGTTCGACTACGACGTGGTAGTCGTCGGGCTGGGGCCCACCGGGCTGACCCTGGCGAACCTGCTCGGCCGTCGCGGCGTGCGGGTCCTGGTACTCGAGCGCGAGCCGGAGTTCTACGGCTTGGCGCGTGCGGTGTACACCGACGACGAAGGCATGCGGATCTTCCAGACCGCCGGTGTCGCCGACGAGGCCTCGGCGCAGATGAACCTCGACTGCACCGTGCAGTGGGTGCGCAGCGACGGCTCGGTGCTCGCCCAGTTCAACCAGGCCTCGCGCCCGCTGGGCTGGCCGGTGGCCAACTTCTTGTACCAGCCCTACCTGGAGAACACGCTGGAGAACGCCCTCGAGCGCTATCCACACGTCACGGTTCGCCGCGGGCGTGAGGTCCTCGGCTTCGACCAGGACGTCGACGGCGTGCTCGTGCGGCATGCCGAATGCCGCGGCACCGGGTACGGCAAGCACGACGCCGACACCGACCCGGCCACCGCCGAGGAGGTGCGCGCGAAGTTCCTCGTCGGTTGCGACGGCGGTCGCAGTGTGGTCCGCACGCAGCTGGGCATCGATATGGCCGGCACGAGCTTCCCCGAACGCTGGCTCGTGGTCGATCTGCTCGCCGCCGACGGTGTCGACGCGTTCCGGCATCTGCCGTATTTCAACTTCGTCTGTGATCCCGAGCTGCCGACGGTGTCGTGTCCGCAGCCTGGTGGGCATCACCGATTCGAGTTCATGCTCAACGATGAACAGAGCAAAGAGGAGATGGAGGACCCCGAACAGGTCCGCAGTCTCATCGGACAGTACGTCGATCCCGACGAAGTGCAGGTCCTGCGCAAACTGGTCTACACCTTCAACGCCGTGGTCGCCGACCGGTGGCGGGACGGACGCGTCCTGCTCGCCGGCGACGCCGCGCACATGACGCCCCAATTCATCGGCCAGGGAATGAACTCCGGTGTCCGTGACGCCGACAACCTCTCCTGGAAGCTCGGCGCCATAATCCAGCACGGTGCCGGCCTCGATCTCCTCGACACCTACGAAACGGAGAGGCGGCCACACGCCAAGGCGATGATCGACCTGTCGGTGCTGAACAAGAGCATCGTCTCGGTCAACAACAGGCTCGCCGCCGGCGCCCGCGATGTCGCCCTGGCCACCGCGCTGAAGGTCCCCGGGCTCAACACGTGGATCCGGGAGGCGAAGATGAAGCCGTCCCCGCGGTTCCGTCGCGGCGCCTACTTCGGACTCCCACGCAAGTTGACGCGCGGCGTCGAGGGCACGCTGGCGCCACAGCCGGAAGTCCGCACCTTCGACGGACGGCACCAGCGCCTCGACGACTCGCTCGGCCTCGGCTTCGCCGTCGTCGGCTACGGTGTCGATCCGCGCGAGGGACTCAGTGTCGCCCAGCGCAATGCCTTGCAGATTCTCGGCACACAGTTCGTGACCGTGTACGCGACCGGTGGCCGTCCGCAGGGCGAGCCGGGCGACGCCCGGGTCGCCGCCACCGACTACGCCGACGTCGAGGACCACACCGGGGACATGGCCCGGTGGTTCGCCAAAGCCGGTGTCGCCCAGGGCGGCACGGTCCTGCTCCGCCCGGACCGATACGTGTTCGGAATCAGTGCGAAATCCGACGCCACCGAACTGGTCACCTCACTGCTGGCCCGCCTCGCCGTCACCCCCGCGATGCTGACCGCGAATCACAGCCCCCTGCGCATCGTGGCGTCCGCAACGCCGAGCCCCCTGGAGGAAGCCCGATGACCACGACCACCAGCGAACTGCCCGCCGTACTCGCCGCCGCCGAACGACTGGCGACCGCGACGGAGCTGGGCGTGCCCGTGGCCGCGGTGCGCGATCTGATCGGGGACGACGACGTAGCCCTGGCCTATGCGGTGCAGAGCCTGGGCACTCGCCGACGGATCGACGAGGGCGCCCGCGTCGTCGGGCACAAGATCGGATTGACCTCCACGGCGGTGCAACGTCAGCTCGGTGTCGACCAGCCCGACTTCGGCGTGCTCTTCCACGACATGGACGCGGGCACGACGCCACTGTCGGAGCGGCCGAGGCTGCTGCAGCCCAAGATCGAGGCCGAGCTCGCCTTCGTCCTCGGCACCGACCTGACCGGTGACGACCTCGATCCCATCTCGGTGCGCGGCGCCATCGACTACGCCGCACCCGCACTCGAGATCGTGGACAGCCGGATCGCAGGCTGGGACATCACCTTCGGTGACACGGTGGCCGACAACGCCTCGAGTGGCTGGTTCGTGCTGGGTGAACAGCGGCTCTCGCTCGACGATTTCGAGCCGCGCGAGATCACGATGGCCATGCGCGTCGATGGCGAGATCGTCTCGCGCGGAATGGGTTCGGACTGCCTCGGCGACCCACTGCTGGCGTTGGCCTGGCTCGCCCGCACCGCCAAGGCGCTGGGAGATCCGCTGCGCGCGGGAGAGATCGTGCTCTCCGGCGCGCTCGGTCCGATGGCGCCGCTGGTGCCCGGCGCGCGGGTCCACGCCGAACTGACACAGCGTTCGGGGCCGCTCGGCACCGTCGACTTCACCCTGGAGGAACAGCGATGAGCCGCACCAAAGTCGCCGTCATCGGATCAGGCAATATCGGCACCGACCTGATGATCAAGGTCTTGCGCCTGTCCGACACACTCGAGATGGCCGCCATGGTCGGCATCGACCCGGATTCCGACGGGCTCGCCCGCGCCGGCCGGTTGGGCGTGCAGATCACCTCCGATGGTGTCGAAGGTCTGATCGGGCTACCCGATTTCGATGACATCGAGATCGTTTTCGACGCCACCTCGGCGGGCGCGCACAAGGCCAACGCCGCCGCCCTCGCCCCCTTCGGCAAACGCTTGATCGATCTGACGCCCGCCGCGATCGGCCCGTTCGTCGTTCCGGCGGTGAACCTCGATGAGCACGTGGCGGCCGACAACGTCAACATGGTCACCTGCGGTGGTCAGGCGACCATTCCGGTGGTCGCGGCCATCGCCCGCGTCACCGCGGTGCCCTACGCCGAGATCGTCGCCTCGATCGCGTCGAAGTCCGCCGGCCCCGGTACCCGAGCCAATATCGATGAGTTCACCGAGACCACCTCGACCGCGATCGCCGCGGTGGGCGGCGCCCACCGCGGACGCGCGATCATCGTGCTCAACCCCGCGGAACCGCCGCTGATCATGCGCGACACCGTGTTCGCGCTCATCGACACCGCCGACACCGAGGTCCACACGCGGATCAAGGAGTCGATCCTGGCCATGGTGGCCGACGTCGCCGCGTATGTGCCGGGCTACCGGCTGAAGCAGGACGTGCAGATCACGCCCGTCGAAGCCGGAGCTCCGCTACGTACCCTCGTCGGCGACACTCCGGTCACCCACCAGGTCAGCGTCTTCCTCGAGGTCGAGGGCGCCGCGCACTACCTGCCCGCCTATGCAGGCAATCTCGACATCATGACCTCCGCTGCCGTGCGGGTCGCAGAGCGGATCGCGGCATCCACGAAGGAGAGTGTCCGATGAGCGCCGAAATCTTCCTGCAGGACGTCACCCTGCGTGATGGGATGCACGCACTGCGGCACCGCATCGATCCCGCCATGGTGGCCCGGATCGCCGCCGCGCTCGATGCCGCGGGCGTGGACGCGATCGAGGTCGCCCACGGTGACGGGCTGCACGGCGGCAGCCTCAACTCCGGGCCGGGTAGCCACACCGACTGGGAATGGCTCGAAGCCGCCGCGGGCGCCGTGCAGTTCGCCCGGCTGACGACCCTGCTGCTACCCGGCATCGGCACCATCGAGGACCTGCGTCGCGCGTTCGATCTCGGCGTGCGCTCGGTCCGGGTGGCCACCCACTGCACCGAGGCGGACATCTCCGCCCAGCACATCGCCTACGCGCGCGAACTCGGCATGGACGTGTCCGGCTTCTTGATGATGAGCCATATGAACAGCCCGGAAGGTTTGGCCGACCAGGCGAAACTCATGGAAACCTATGGCGCGCACTGCGTCTACGTCACCGACTCCGGCGGCCGGCTCACCATGGACGGTGTCCGTCAACGCGTCCGCGCCTATCGGCATGTACTCGAACCCGGCACCGAGATCGGTATCCACGCCCACCAGAACCTCTCGCTGTCGGTGGCGAACAGCGTCGTCGCGGTGGAGGAGGGGGTGACCCGCGTCGACGCGTCCCTGGCCGGACTCGGCGCCGGTGCGGGAAACACTCCGCTCGAAGCGTTCGTCGCGGTCGCCGACCTGACCGGCTGGGAACACAGCGCGAACCTCGACCAGCTGACCGACGCGGCCGACGACCTGGTGCGTCCGCTGATGGATCGGCCCGTCCAGGTCGACCGCGAGACGCTGACGCTCGGCTACGCCGGCGTCTACTCGAGCTTCCTGCGCCACGCGGAGAACGCCTCGGCGACCTACGGCGTGGACGTGCGCACGCTGCTCACCGTCGCCGGTCGGCGAGGGCTTGTGGGCGGACAGGAAGACATGATCGCCGATATCGCGCTCGACCTGGTCGGCGATCACTGAGACTTCCGGCTCGCGCGGACCGGAAGGTGCCGCGGTCCCGGCCTTTGTCACAGGAGGCCGGGACCGCCGTCCTCACGAATCGGAAGACGGGTGTGCCATGACCGCCGCCGATGTCAGGCGGTACGGCAGCCGGACCGTCGCGAAACGCAAGCCGCGACGACGGCGTCAGTTCCTGGACGCGGCCACCCGCATCTGCGCGGAGCGCGGCTGTTTCGGCTGCTCGCTCAGCGATATCTGTGAGTCGGCGTCGCTGTCGAAGCGGCAGTTCTACGAGGAATTCCACACTCTCGACCGCGACGGTCAACGCTGTCGCGCGCGAAGGCCTGTCGTGCGTCCCCGAGCTGCCGCCGTCGAGCCTGGTCGAGCTCCTGACGAACATGGCGATGCTGGTGATTACGCGAGGGGCTTCGGCAGATCACGGGGCAGCGGATTCGTAGCCAGCCTCTCGGCGGCCTCCTTGGACATCCCGAACATGCGCAGCACCCGGCTGGTCACCTGATCGGTCAGCTCCCCGGAATCGGCGCCGGGCGTGCGATCCAGTAGCTGGAGCAGCCCGAGCAGCGCCCCACCGGCAGCCATCATGGCCATCTCGATATCCATCGGGTCGAACCTGCCCGCCTGCTGCGCGGCCGCGATATCGCGGCGCGCACGGGGAGCGAGGCCCTCGTCGCGAACGAGGATCGATGTGCCCGAGTGCAGGATCACGCGGACGCCTTCGGGAAAGTCGCGCTGCATGCGGCCCGTCATCCGGAAACTCACCGCGAACACCTCCGCCGGGTCCTCGTATGCCGCGACCACGTCATCGCGCAGCACGCCGTAGGTATTCAGCACCGCGCGGACGGCTTCCTCGAACAGCTCGTCCTTCGAGGAGAAATGGTTGTAGAACGACCCGAATCCAACATCGGCGGCATCGGTGATCTCCTGGATGCTGACCGCGGTCCGCCCTTCGGCCAGCAGTGCTGTCGCCGCGGCCAGCAGCGCGTTGCGCGTGCGTGCCCGTCGCCGGTCCACCCGATTCCGTGTAATGGGTTCGGCTGTCATCGAACCTTCCTCCCGGCCTACGCTCGTGGACCGATCGCCCGCGCGATGCCACGGAAGGCCTGGCGCCGAATCGTGCTCCGAACCCGGTCCAGAACCGATGTCGCCGAGGTGACGGCGGGGGCGGCCCCGAAACGGGGGAACAGGGTGAGTGCGTTGACGCGCTCGACGGCACGGCGCTGGGCGTCGTCGAGACCCGCGTAGGTGGCGAGGCCGCCGCCGAAGTAGAGCACCGCCGGATCGGGGGCGAACGGCCAGTCGCTGCCGTAGAGGACGTGGTCGGGCCGGGCGAACGACAGCAGGCTCGGCAGCGCCGACGCGCTCGAGGACAGCGCGGTGTCGAAGTAGAACCCGGCAAACTCGTCGATCAGGTCGGCCGGGCTCACTCCGGTTTCGCTGAAGATGGTGAGCGCCAGCCGGTGGGCCGCGTAGGGAACGAAGCCACCACCGTGCGACAGGATGAACTTGATGTTCGGATACCGACGTCGAATCCCGTTGCGCACCAACAGGTAGGCGGCCCGGGTCGTGTCGAGGAGGAAGTCCGCGGCGAAGGGCAGGATTCCGGGAACCGACTCGCCGGGAAGATCCGCCGGGTGTACCAGAACGACCGCGCAACGGTCGTCGAGCGCGCGGAAGAGTTCGTCCTGGCCCTCGGCGCCGAGATAGTGTCCCGCGGAGTTCCCGAGCAGCACTACCCCGTCGGCGCCGAGGGTATCGAGGGCTCGCTCGGCTTCCAGCCTGGACGCTCGCAGGTCGGGCATGGGCAAGGTGGCCATGAATCCGAGCTGCCCCGGGTGGGCGGCCGAGATCTCGGCGGAGTAGTCGTTGAGGGCCTGGGCGAGTGTCGTGGCCTCGGCGGGATCGGTCAGGAAGGTGGTCCCGGGTGTCGACACCGACAGAATCGCCGAGCCGATCCCCGCAGTCGTCATCAGGCTCAGAGCCGACTCCGGCGACCACTCCGGCAGGTCCCGGCCACCCGGGGCGGTGATGCCGTGGCGGCGCAGCGCGTCGCGATAGACCGGCGGGATCATGTGCTGATGCACGTCGATACGGTCCGCGTTCATCGGGTCCTCCCGTTCATGGTGGCCACGGTGGGCGGAAGTCGGAGGCTGGTGCCCCCGGAGAGATCTGCGACCACGCCATCGGCATGTATATGATGATAGTATCAGAAATGACGTGTAGCTATCTATAGCGATGAAAATGTCAGCATCCTGGCGCCGGGCACCGGCTACTTCGTCAGTCCGGGCAGGGCGGCCGTGAGTCCGTAGTCGGGATCGAATTCCTGCATGTTGCCGGCGCGGCAACCGTCCGCGCGCATCTGGATCCGCTCGCAGAAGACGCGGATGATCTCGCCCGACAGTGCCTGAGTGACCACCAGGTTCTTGCAGAAGTAGCGTCCGTCTTTGTCCATGGTTCGGGGTCCTGGTGCGCGCCTTGGGCAGGTGGTCACCGGACTTCAGGGCGTCAGACCTGGATCGGGATGACTCCCGTCACCTTCGGCGCGCCATCGTTGCGGTTGCTGAAACTTACCATCATGATTGATGAAACAGTCAAAAACTATCGCACGGTCGGCGCGCTGTTCTACGCCCAGCACCGGCGGAAGGGATCGGGTCGAGATGTCGAACCTGCGGCGCGTAGTCGCCCTGCCCGCGGTCGGAGTCGTGTGCTCCGCGTCGCTGTTGATCTCCGGGTGTGGAATCGGCGTTCCGGGTGGATCCCAGGAGGGCAGTGGAGGATCCACGGTCGCGACGTCATCCCGGACGACGAGTCCCGTCGCGGCGGAAGTTGTCGCCCCGGAAGACGCCGGTCATCGGTGGGCGGCCGCCGGTTCGGCTGCCCTGACCCCCGGGATTCAAGCGAACACGCATGGAGGCGGGCAGTGCACGACGAACTACGTGTTCGTCGACGACAGCGGCCGGGTCTACCTCGGCCAGTCCGCGCACTGCGCCGGGACGGGCGGATCCACCGAAACCGACGGATGTACGGCCACCAGTCAGCCGCTCGACACCACGGTCGATTTCACTCGCCGTGGCTCACTCCTGTCCGACGGCACCACCATCGGTACCGGTCGGCTGGCCTACAGCAGCTGGCTGACGATGCGGCAACTCGGCGAATCGGACCCGAATGCCTGCGCGTACAACGACTTCGCGCTGATCGAGATCGACCCCGGCCTCGCTGATCAGGTCAATCCAAGCGTGCCGTACTGGGGCGGTCCCACCGGTATCAACACCACCGGCACACCCGAGGGGGAGCACGTCTAAAGCTACGGCAACTCGAGACTGCGCGGTGGCCTCCCCGGCCTGTCACCGCAGCGAGGTGAGAGCTTGGCCGATGACGGCTCACTCGGTGGTTGGACTCACGCCCTGAAATCGCCGACCCCCGGCATCCCGGGAGACAGCGGAAGTGCCTTCCTCGACGGTGCGGGACGGGCGGTGGGAACACTCTCGACATTGGGGCTCGGGCTGCCCATCGTCAACCACGTCGGCGACATCAGCCGCGAGCTCGCTTATGCGCGAGCGCATTCCGGGATTTCCGGCCTGCGCCTCGTGCTCGGAACCGAAGAGTTCGATCCGAACCGGTGACACCTGTCCGCATCTGTCCCGGCCGGACCAGGTGTGGGTCTACTCGCCGACCCCGAGGGGTAGATCGGGGTCGGCGGGCAGCTGGGGGAGTGGGCCGGAGCTGAGGCGCTGCGCGGTTCGCTTGTTCACGCCGAACATGCGCAGGGCCCGATACGTCATGTCGTCGGCGAGCGTCGCCGCGTCCGCATTCGGATCGGCGTCGAGCAGTTGCAGCAGTCCCAGCAGCGTTCCGCCCGCCGCCATGACGGCCAGATCGGGATCCATCGGTTCGAAGCGCCCTGCCTCCTGCGCGGCCACGATGTCCTGACGTGCACGGGGCGCGAGCCCCTCGTCGCGCAACATGACCCCCATGCCGGAATGCAGGACGACGCGCACCATCTCGGGAAGTCGGCGCTGTAGCCGTCCGGTCAGCCGGAAGCTGACCGCGAAGACCTCGGCCGGGTCGTCGTAGCGAGCCACGACCTGGTCGCGCATCGTGCTGTAGACGTTCAGCGCGGACCGCACGGCCTCGTCGAAGAGCTGTTCTTTGGAATCGAAGTGGTTGTAGAAGGAGCCGAAACCGACGTCCGCGGCGTCGGTGATCTCCTTGATGCTGACCGATGACTTGCCCTCGGACAAGAACTTTCGCGCAGCGCCGAGCAGCGCATTGCGCGTGCGTTCCCGGCGACGATCGGTACGCGTGGGTGTGGTCTGCTCGGCTGTCATCTGCCCTCCACCTCGAGTTGTCGCAGCAATCATAGTTGATCGGATATTCAGTACCGATTCTTGTGCGGCTCGTGGCGTGGTCGAAGCCGTCGAAGCAGCCACGAAGCTCGCGCCGGACGTCATGTTGATGGACGTCCGGATCAGACCAGCAGGTCGAGCTCGTCCACGGACCGGCTCGACGGCCGCCCGCAGCCGCCGGCAAGTCCATCCTGCTCCACGCGCGCGGCAAGAAACTCATCATGCGCTCGCGCGCGGGCACCCCGGCGCCGGTGGAACGGCGCCGGACCTCCGGGTTCGGCGAGAATCTGGTGGACGGGCAGTTGGCCGGGCTCGGATCGGCCGGCAGCCTCAGCTGACAGTCCGGGCCGAGGTGATGAATCAAGTACGCCGCGGAGGGACGTTGGCATGAAGAACGCGCATCCAGCAGTTCAATTTCGTCCTCCAAGGCCCCAAGAGCGAACCGCACGCCGTCGACGATCGCGGTAGGTCACAGGTCCGTGGGTAGTCGCACCGCACACCAATGGCAACCCGCACGAGAGCGCGATCCGTCGCGCTGGCTTGCGACCCAGGAGGCAGGCATGGCACTCTCGCGGCATCACTTGACTGATGCTTGCATCGCATGTGATTCTCTCATCAATTGATGGGAGTGGGCAATGAAAGACCAGCTTGAACGGCAGGAATCGAACGTGCGACGAGCCCGTGCCGCCCGCAGCCGGCGCACACGGGGTGGTCAGACACACACTCCGATCCGTCACGACCCTCCCGCGCGCCCAGTCGAATCGAATCCGCTGACAGGAATTCGCGCACGGATGATGGCTATCGTTCTCATCCCGAGCATCGTGTTCGCTACCGCGGTGATCGCGGTAGGCCTGCGCCTCGTCGAGGAGAACCGACAGAACCGGGCGTGGGCCGAACTCATCCTCCGAGTGGCGCCGCATGCGGTGGACTTCAGCGAGGCCATGCTGCAGGAGCGTCGATTCGCGATGGCTCGCGTCGCACACCCGGAACTCGGCCCCGACGAGCTCACCGCGCAGCGCCTCCGCGTCGACGCCGCCGGCACGGCATTGCTGGAGGCCGCGTCGTCACTCAGCGAACTCACCACTGGAGCGTTCGACGAATCCGCTCACCAGCTGCGTGACACGGTCCGCCGACTCGGCGCCGTGCGCGCGCGTACTGACAGCGGTACCCCGACAGTCGACGAGGTGTACCGGGCATACAGCCTGCTCACCGCGACCGGGACGATCGCGGTCGAGGCGTTGGTGCCTAGAGCTCCCGACGTGGACAGCACTATCGCTTTGACCACGACCGCGACATTGCTGCGCACGGCCGATGCCATCTCCGCGGTGCACGCACTCGTCGCGGCCGCCGGCGCCGAGACATCACTCGATCGGGCCGGCTTGCAAGCGTTCGCTTCCAGGGTCGGCGCCTACCACGCCGACCTGGACTCCCTAGCACACAAGGACGATCCCACCATCCGGCAGAGGCTCGTGCAACTGACCTCCAGCCCGCAGTGGAGACAATTGGTCGAGTTCGAGAACGCCGTAGTGGCCAGAGGCGCTGCCCCCACCCCGACAGATCTCACCTCGGACACCTATCGCTCGGACCGCGACGACCCTACCCGGCCGTTGCCCACCGATCCCGTGGCGGCACAGCAGATTCTGGGGCTGATGGTGAACGGCCTGTTGACGCTGTGGCGCACCAACTTCGTCGGTGTCCAACAGCGAGTGACCGACATCGCGGACAACGCCGTGCGCACCTCCGCACTGACCGTGCTCGCAGCGTTGATCATCGCCGCCGTGACCTTCGTTCTGACCTCATGGTTGGCGAGCGGGATCATTCGACGACTCCGACGCCTTCAACTGCACACGTTGGCCGTGGCGGACACCGAGCTGCCCGCGATCATGGCCCGGATCAGTGCTGGTGAGGCGATCGATCTGACCTCGGCTCTGCCTCTGTCCGACTTCGGTGACGATGAAATCGGACAGTTGGCAGAGGCTTTCGACACCGCACAGCGCGCAGCGGTGTCCGCGGCGATGGCCGAAGCCAGGACCCGCGGCGCGGTCAACGCGATCTTCTTGAACCTCGCACACCGCAGCCAAGCCATGGCGAATCGCCAGCTGGAAGTTCTGGACGCCGCAGAAGCTCACGAGGAGGACCCGGACAAGATGGAGCTGCTGTTCAAACTCGACCATCTGGCCACTCGTGAACGCCGCAACGCCGAGAATCTGATCATCCTCGGCGGTGAACGTCCGGGACGGCAATGGCGATATCCGGTGCCGCTCGGCGACGTCGTGCAGGGGGCGATCACCGAGTCCAAGGACTACACGCGCGTCTCACTCAACCGTTTCCCTGATGTCTCGGTCAACGGCGACGTCATCGCCGACATCATCCACTTGCTGGCCGAGCTGGTCGAGAACGCCACCCACTTCTCATCCACGACCGCACCCGTCACGGTCTCGGGCGGCCTTGTCGAGGGTGGCGCCGTCGTCGAGGTCGCCGATCGAGGGCGGGGACTGTCCCGGCAGGAACTGAACCGAATCAATCGAATTCTCGACAGCGCACCGGATTTCGGCATCATGCACCTTTCGAGTGATGCGCGCATGGGGTTGATCGTGGTCTCGATCCTCGTCGGCCGCAACGAGATCAAAGTTCGACTCACCGAGTCGGACCACGGTGGAGTCACAGCGATCGTGTTCTTACCTCTCACCTTGCTCGATGACAGATCGCCTTCGGAGCCCGTCGGTGCCGGTGGTGCACGCCCGCTGCTCCGGTAGGCGTCACAGGCGCGCACGCGCGAGATGCGCCGACGGCTTGGGTCATGCTCGGGTCCGGGACACGCGGGCCTCAGCTCTCGCGGCGCGGGGAAGAGCGCTTCACTGCCTTCCGATACCGGGGTGGGTGAGCGATAAGCTTCGGCCAGACTCGACTATCGGTCCTCGGCAGCACGCGTACGACACGAATCAGGGTGACCGGTTGCATCCCTGTGGGTGCAGGCCCACACGCCGTCCCGGGCGTCGTGGGTCACCTCGCGTAGCGTGAACAGGGTGGCAGGGACACCCAAAGACACCGGGCCATCGGCGGGTGCCCGGCAGCTGGCAGTCGAATGTCGCGCTGAAGTGCCTGCGTTGACCCGGCGTCTGATGTCGGCGATCTTCACTGATATTCCCGAGTGGACCGATTACTCGCCGGTGAGCCGGGACGATTTACGCGCTGGATGTCACAGCTATCTGGCCAGGGTGCTCGACCTGCTGGCGGGCGACGTGGTCGCGGCGGATCGCGACGATGTCGCCACCGCGATCGGTCGAAATCGCGCGGCCCAGGGCGTGCCGTTGGAAGTCATGTTGCGGACATTCCGGCTTGGGGGGCAAGTCGTATGGGAGGCACTCCTGGACCGGGCCGGCGAACTGTCATCTGTCGAAGTCCGGACAATCGGTGCAGCGACCTGGGCGGCGATCGACGGCATGTCGTCGGCGCTGGTCACCTCCTATCGAAGTACCGAATTGGAGCAGGTGCGGCGCGACGAGCGTCATCGTCACGGGTTGATCGAAGATCTGCTCGCGGGCAGTGCGCAGGACGCGAACTTCGCTGCGCGGGCGGCGCGCGAGCTGAATCTGCCCACCCACGGTGGCTATCTGGTGGTCGCGGTGCGTGGCGAACGGCCGAATATCGAGCTGGGTACCGAGATGGCGTTGGCGGCGGTGAGTATACGTTCGGTGTGGCACGATCGGGTCGACATCATGGTCGGACTCGTTTCGATGGAGCAGCGTGAGAGCTCTGTGGTGCTCGATCAGGTCAGGAAGAGGGTTCGGGGGCGGGCCGGGGCCTCGCCCGTGGTCGCCGGTCTGTCTCAGATCGGTACCGCACATGCGTTGGCCGTCCTCGCGCTAGAGACCCTACCCACATCAGCGCGGGGTCTGGTGTCGCTGGAAGATCGTTTTCCGGAGGCGCTGTTACTGCGTTCGCCTGATCTGACCGAGCTGATGATCGCTCGCACGCTCGGTCCGGTGCTCGAACTGTCCGCCAAGGAGCGCGAGATCCTGTTGTCCACGTTGGCTATCTGGCTGGCGGAGAACTGCTCGGCGGCGCACGCCGCACCGCGGCTGCACTGCCATCGAAATACGGTGATCAATCGGTTGCAGCGGATCTCCACTCTGTTGGGGCGACAGTTGGAGGGGCAGCGGTCCTACCTGGAGCTTTCGATGGCATTGGCGGCATTGGAGATAGGCCCCACCACCACTGACTGAACGGTCGATCACGCTCTTCGAATTGGGCTCTGCGCCCACTTTCTGGCCACAAAATCTGGGCTGCCTGTCCGTTGATTGGGCAATCCTGGACCGTGAGACTCGATGAACAGCCCGCACTGCGACCGCGGATGGGTTGAACCTTCGAGCTGAGGAGCACCACGAGTGCTGGAATTCGATCTACTGGTCATTGGTGGTGGACCGGGTGGATACGTGGCCGCCATCCGTGCCGCGCAACGCGGCCTGCGGGTCTGTGTTGTGGAAAAGGAGCGCCCTGGCGGAGTGTGCCTGAACTGGGGTTGCATTCCCACCAAAGCGATGCTCCGCTCCGCGGAGGTCTTCCACACCCTCACCACCGCAGCCGAATTCGGAGTCCTCGCCGACAATGTGCGGTACGACTTCGCCGCGGTGCGGCAACGCAAGGACGCGATCGTCAAAGAGCTGACCGACGGTGTCGCGGGCCTGCTGAAGGCCAACGGGGTCACGCTGATCGAAGGTCATGCCCGGTTCGTCGAGCCGACCGTGGTCGAGGTCCATGAGGTCGGCGCCTCACCGATCTTCGACGGCGGCCCCCGCTACGCCGCCGCGGCTGGTCCTGCGGTTCGCCGAGTGCGAGCTCGCGACGTGATCGTCGCGACCGGTTCGGTGCCCGCGCGGCTGCCGATTCCGGGCGCGGAACTGCCTGGCGTCGTCACCTCTGACGGTGCATTCGGGCTTACCGAGGTGCCGCGACGGTTGGTGATCATCGGTGGCAGCGCGGTCGGCGCCGAATGGGCGAGCCTGTTCGCGACTTTCGGTGCCGAGGTCACCGTTGTGGAGATGCAGGATCGCCTGGTTCCTCTAGAGGACAAAGAGATCGGCGAAGCGCTCGGCCGTTCGTTCCGTAAGCGAGGCATCACAGTCCTCACCGGCGCCACCGTTACCGCGATCACCGAGGGCGACGGCGACGCGCTGCGGGTATCGGTCGGCGGTCCGGCAGCGCACGAATTCGACGCCGACGCCGTGCTCGTCGGTGTCGGACGGCGCCCCAACACCGCTCAACTCGGCCTCGAAGTCCCTGGAATCAAAACGGATGCACGCGGTTTCATCGAAGTCGACGATCGACTGCGGACCAGCGTCGAGCACGTCTACGCCATCGGCGACGTGACCGGGCGGGCCCTGCTTGCTCACGTCGCTTCCCACCAGGGCATTGCCGCGGCCGAGGTGATCGCCGGGCACGGCACTCACGTCGACTATTCGGTGATCCCGGCCGCGACATTCACCCACCCGGAGATCGCGAGCGTCGGTCTCACCGAAGATGCCGCCCGTGCAGCCGGTCACGAGGTGATCACCGCCAAGTTCCCGTTCGCGGCACTCGGCCGGGCCAAGACCTTCGGCGAGACCGAGGGATTCGTCAAGATCATTGCGGGGCGAGCGCATCAGGAAGTGCTCGGCGTGCACGTCATCGGTCCGTCCGCCAGCGACCTGATCGCCGAGGGCGCACTCGCGATGTCGCTGGAAGCCACGCTCGACGAGCTGGCCGACACCATCCACGCCCACCCCACTCTCGGCGAGATCGGCATGGAGGCGGCCATGGCCGGTCTCGGACTGCCGGTACACATCGCGCCACGCAAGAAGCGTTGAGGAGCCCCGACATGACCACGACCACCGCGCGGCGAAAGCCCGTCCGCAAGCCGACGAAAGCCGACCCTGTACCTGCGGTCCCGCCGGACGTCGAAGCCGTTGTCGCAGACGAAGATCCGGAGACCCTGCGCGGTCTCTACCGCGACATGCTGTTCATCCGCCGCTTCGAAGAGCGCACCGCGCAGAGCTACCAGCAGGCCAAGATCGGCGGCTACTGCCACCTCAATCTCGGCGAAGAAGCCACGGTTGTCGGCCTGGGCGCCGCGATGCGCCCCACGGACTACCTGTTCACCAATTATCGCGAACACGGCTACGCGCTGGCCAAGGGCATCGAGCCGGGTCGCGTGATGGCCGAGCTCTACGGCCGCTCCACCGGCACCTCCAAGGGGTGGGGTGGCTCGATGCACATGTATGACACCGCGAGCCGGCTGCTGGGCGGCTACGCCATCGTGGGCGGACAGGTTCCGCTGGCCATCGGCGCGGCGCTGGCCGTCGATTACAACGACGGCGACGACGTCGTGGTGTGCCAGATGGGGGAGGGCACCACCAACATCGGCGCATTCCACGAGTCTCTCAACATCGCCGCACTGTGGCGGCTTCCGGTGGTGTTCCTGGTGATCAACAACCAGACCGGCATGGGCACCACAGTCGAGAAGTCCTCGGCCGAACCGGATCTGTGGAAGCGCGCCGCCGCCTATCGCATGCGCGGCGAGCGGGTGGACGGCACCGATGTGCTCGCCGTGCGCGACCTGGCGAGTGAGCTCATCGAAGGCGCCCGCAGAGACGGCGAACCCGCACTGCTCGAAGCGGTGAGCTACCGACTCAAGGGCCACTCGGTGGTCGACCCGGCCAAATACCGCAGCACCGAAACCGTCGCCACGGCGCGTGAGCACGATCCGATCGTGTTGTGGCAGCAGCGTTTGCTTGCCGCCGGTGTGCTCACCGAAGCGTCGGTGGCCGATCTCGACCGCGAGGTGGCCGACGGTGTCGCCGCCGCCGTCGAATTCGCCGATTCGAGCCCGCATCCGGAGCCGTCGAGCCTGTTCGACTACACCTACGCCACCCCGGTGCCAGGCGATTCCCGCCGTCTGCCTGCCGATCCGCTCTTCACCCACTGAGGACTCCCACTGTGCCTGTCATGACCTATCGCGAAGCGCTGCGCGAAACCCTGCGTGAGGAGATGCGACGTGACGACGACGTTTTCCTGATCGGGGAGGAGATCGGCATCTTCGAAGGCTCCTACAAGATCACCGCCGGGCTACTCGAAGAGTTCGGTGAGAAGCGAGTGCGAGACACGCCCATCGCGGAGGAAGGATTCGTCGGTGCGGCGATCGGCGCGGCCATGCTCGGCCTGCGTCCGGTCGTGGAAATCATGACCATCAACTTCTCGCTGCTGGCGCTGGATCAGATCGTCAACCATGCCGCGAAGATCTACGGCATGTTCGGCGGCCAAACCAGCGTGCCCCTCGTTATCCGGACTCCCGGTGGCGGCGGCCAGCAACTCGGGGCGACACATTCGCAGAACATCGAGCTGTACTACGCCTTCGTGCCTGGCCTGAAGGTCGTGGCGCCGAGCACTCCCGCCGACGCGCGGGCCCTGCTCAGGGCCGCGATCGAGGACGACGATCCGGTGCTGTTCCTGGAAAATCTGTCGCTCTACAACACCAAGGGCGAAGTGCCCGAGGATCTCCCACCAGCCCAGATCGGGAAGGCCGCGGTCACCCGCGAAGGTTCCGACATCACCCTGATCGGTTACTCCCGCATGGCCACGGTCGCCACCCAGGTCGCTGAACGTCTCGCCGGCGAGGGTATTTCGGTGGAGGTGATCGACCTGCGCAGTCTGCGCCCGCTGGACCGAGACACCATCGTGGCGTCGGTCCGCAAGACCGGCTGCGCGGTCATCGGCGAGGACGACTGGCTCACCTACGGCATCGGAGCGGAAATCGCGGCATCGATCTCCGACGGCGCGTTCGATTACCTCGACGCTCCCGTTCGCCGTGTCGCTATGGCGGAGGTTCCGCTGCCCTATGCCAAACCACTCGAAAAGCTCGCCCTGCCGTCCGCGGAGTCGCTGTACTCCGCGGTGACGGAAACCCTGGCGGCCGTAGGTAAGGACACACGCAATGCCTGACATCGTCATGCCCCGGCTCTCGGACACCATGGAAGACGGCGTCGTCTCGGCTTGGCTCAAGAACGTCGGTGACAAGATCACCCGCGGCGAAGTCCTCGCCGAAATCGAGACCGACAAAGCCCTGATGGAACTGGAAGCCTACGACGACGGCATCCTCGAAAAGATCCTCGCCGAGCCTGGTGATCGGGTTCCGATCGGCGAGCCGATTGCGGTAGTCGGCGATGGCACCGCATCGAGGGAGGTATCGGCTGTACACGGTACTGCGGCCAGGGCGACGCGATCCAGTGAAGCGCCACCCGGCGTCGGATCGGCCGCCCGAGACGATGCGCCGCAGCGTGCTTCACGCAGTGAGACTTTCTCGACCTCGCGCCGGGCCGATGTGGTGAAATCGTCACCACTCGCTCGCAAGATCGCGCGCGAGTTGCGGGTCGACATGGACGCTGTGGTGGGAACCGGCCCGGGCGGACGGGTGACGAAACGAGACGTGGAGGCTGCCTACAACGCCGCCGAGCCCGCTGCGCCCACTGCCATCGCAACAGTCCCTGACGCGAGTGTCGTTGTAGTGCAGGAGAGTCCGGCGTCAGAAGAGTTCGAGGAAGTCGCACTGACCACCGTTCAGCGCGTCTCCGCGGCGAGGCTCACCGAGAGCAAGCAGCAGGCGCCGCACTTCTACCTGACCAGCGCGATCGACGTGACCGAGTTGTTCGCCTTCCGCGCTCGTGTCAACGCGACGCAGGACGCGGCGGGCGACAGCAAGGTCAGCGTGAACGACCTACTCGTCAAGGCGGTGGCTGTCGCTCTGCGCAAGGACAGCTCGGTCAATGTCAGTTATGCGGGGGATAAGCTGCTGCGGCACAGGGGGATCCACATCGGAGTGGCAGTCGCGACCCCGGCCGGGCTGCTCGTTCCGGTCATTCGTGACGCCGACCGCAAGCGGGTTTCCGAGATCGCGACCGAGAGCCGTGACAAGGCGGCCCGCGCCCGCGACCGCAAGCTTCGTGCGGAGGATATGACAGGTGGCACCTTCACGATCTCGAACCTGGGCATGTTCGGCATCGAGCAATTCACCGCGGTCATCAACTCACCGGAGTCCGCCATCCTCGCGGTAGGCGCAGCAGCCGACGAACTACGCCTCGAGAACGACAAAGTAGTTGCCCGCAAGATCCTTCGCGTGACCCTGTCGGCAGACCATCGAGCCATCGACGGTGCCGTCGCAGCCCAGTTCATGGCAACCCTCAAAGAAGTGATCGAGAACCCGCTGCGGATCGTGACATAACGGGTTCATGGGCATGTTCGGCCATCTGCGGAAAGCCTGCAGCCATTCCACGGCCTCTCCGCGATCACAATTCCATGCGTGTCCTGACGACTGTCAGCGGGCGGCCAATTGGGCACCTCGGACGGAAGCCCGTGCCCAGTTGCCGCCCGGCTGGTGAGGCTGTATCAGGGCTTGCGTCCCATTTCCGCATCGCGGAGCTGGGTGCGGGGCACGCGGGCGGCGAGGGCGGCATGCAGACCGCAGCACAGACCGAACCCACGGCTGCTGTACCCCTTCAAGCTGAAGCCCAGAAGCGGCCTCGGCGGCTTGACGCAAGAGCAGATACTGGCCATTCACGTCAAGGCCGCATGGCGAAGGCTCAGCAACTCGATGAGAAAGAATCCGGTGTTGCGTCAAGCGGTCCAGCAGTCGACGGCGCAGGGCCAGTGGGTATAGCACCATGCTCCGGAGCGCGGTGTGATGGAACTTGTTCCTGCGGTGCAGCATCAATCGGGGCTTCTCAGAAGTCTGTTTCATCCGTTCAAGTCGGCCACTGGTCGCGCCGCCCGCGGTTACTACAAGTGGGGCCGCTCCTTCGGTAAGGGGTCGAGTAACAATCGCGCGGAATGTTCGATGACGATCTGGACGCCGGGGCCGAACGGCTGGAACAGAGTGCGTCCAAAGTGAGGCCAAACGCGGGATTCAAGGCGCCGGCCAGCGCGTAAAAAAGGCTCTGACCAGGGTCAGAGCCTTTCGGAATTAGATCAAGGCCGGGTGCAGGCGTGTTCGCGATTGAACGAGCCGGCGCTTCCGGTGCCAGTGGGGAGGTTGCGGGTGGCGTCTGCGTATGCCTCCCCTGAGGTCGCCCCTTTACCGAAGCCCACGATCGGGAACCCTGCGACGATCGCGAGCGGACTCGTCACGACTGCACCGCAGCCGTTCGCGAACGTCACCATCATCCGGCAGTCGATGATGCCTTGACCCTTGCACGCTCGGTCGGCGGCTCGAATGGCGTCGGCTTCCGTCGGGTGGTTGACCGAAAACGCGTAGACGTTGCCCCACACGCTGAGGGAAACGGCGCCCCAGTTGACCGGGTCGGCGGCGGCGGGCGGTGCCGCGAGGGCGGCGGCGGCGCTCACCGAGAGCGCGGCGGCCGCAAAGGATTTGTTGAACATGTGGTGTGTGCTTCCTCTGCGCGCCGACTAGGGTGCGGCGATCGCATGGAAGATACCGCAGCGCATGGACGCGAGGTCGCCCCAAGTCTTGGGGTCACGGCAAAGAGCGCCCTCGTCGGCGGCCATCGCCTCGCGCAGCGACTTCGGACGCATGTCTGTCCAGTTCTTCTCGACGCACTCGACGCGCGTGGCGCCGCTGTCTTCACCGAAGACGATCTCCGGCCGAGATCGTTGGGGTTCGCGCGCCACTGATGGCCCGTGCCGGCCGCGGCCGCCACGCTGACCCTGCTTCGAGCGCGCCATTCGCGAGCGTGGAGCCCTGTCCGAATTGAACTCACGGGTCGATCCAGGCAGACGACACTTTTGTGTCCCGACCTGCGGAAATACCTCAATCGTCGTCAATTCATATCAACCGGTCTCAGCCATTCGCGTTCCACCCAGGACTCGTAGCCGACGTGCGAATCCGTCGTCGCCGAGATCCTCGACGTATTCGCGTCCGCACCATCACACCCGGCACCCCCATCCTTCTCGGCGTGCACGCCACCGCGACAGCCGGCCACAGCCTCGGCCACCTCGCCTACACAATCACCGGACAGTGGCCCTTCTGTAGGGGCAATACCACTCCGGCTGGGTCGTGGTGCCCGCCGAATCACCCCACGACAACCAACCCCTCGCACTCCTGTTACCACGCAACAACTTCGAGATCGCCGAAACCTGGAACATGACCGGCCTCGTCGCCACCGGCTCCAACCCACTCAGCCTCGACAACACCTTCGTCCCAAACCATCACGCGGCCACATTCCAAAACATCCTCAACGCGACCAGCCGCGACGACCGCACCGACGACGACGCCTACTACACCCAACTTCTCGTCCCCGTCATCTGCGCCCAGTCCACCGGCCCCGCCGTCGGCATCGCCACCGCCGCCTACCAATACTTCACCAACCTCATCGGGCACCGGACAATGGCCTACTCCCCGCACAAACGGCAAATCGACGCACCCCAAACGCCCTTCCAGCTCGCCGAAACATGCGCGCTGATCGACACCGCCGACTACTTCGGCACCCGCCTCGCCCGCAGCGTCGACCACCACGTCGCGACCGGCGAACCATGGACAGTCGCCGAACGAGTGCAAAGCCGCTTCGACGCCGCCCGCGCGGTCCGACTTTGCCGCCAAGCATGTGACATCATCGACTGGGCCCGCGCGAGATTCGGGCATCCGCGGCAGCGTCATGTCGTCGACGCCGCGCCGGTCTTCGGGATTGTATTGCGGCACGACACATTCAATGCGGTACATGGGTGCTGATGCTCAGCCGCACTGCGCCACACCCCGCTTGCCACGACCTGCCTGCGCCAGGCCGACACCGACCTCGACCAAGCCATCGACCACGCCGAACACGCCCTGGACCTGCTAGAATCCGACATTTCCTCTCAACGCTGCAACGACCACCTCGCCACTATCAGTCGTCACTTCGCACCCTACGGTGGACACACCACAGTCCAGCACCTCACCGACCGAGTCAAATACCTGGCCAGCCGAACCTGACCGGCCCTCTGGCGGGCAGCGCACCGAACGGTTCAAGACCTCCCGGCAAGCCGGGATGCGATATGGGCCCTCGTCTACGGTCGGTCGACACCCTCGCCCGGGCGAGGG
>NZ_JBHZBU010000001.1:1022598-1327122 GCF_042754945.1 Nocardia sp. NPDC059180 | reverse complement strand
GCCGCGACCATGAACATCTGCCCGCCGGGAGTGGCGAGCAGCGGGGCCGAGGCCACCATCGTGGTCAGGTATTTGGCGATGATCGCGGTCAGCTCGGCACCGCCGACGGCGACCGAGGTCGCCGCGCCCGCCAGCACCGTCTTCTCATTGGCGCTCTGGGTGGCGAGTTCGGCGCCGTCGCTCTGCGCGTCGGCGGCCTTGCCGGCGGCACTGGTGGCGCCCATGCCCTGCCAGATCGTCATCACGGCCTGTAGCGCGGAGGTGCCCAACTGCATCGCGGTGGTCAGGGCGGTGTTCACCGCCTGGAAGACCTGCATCGGATCGGGTCCGCCGCCCGGCGGGGGTGTGAGCATTCCGGTGCCGAAGCTGCTGGCCAGATCGGTCAGCGGCCGGGCAAGTGCGGCGATGTCGATCACCGGCATCGGTGGAAACTCGGGCAGCGGCGGGATCTCGGACAGGTCCGGCAGCGGCGGCAGGCCCATATCCGCGAGGATGTCGTTCACCGGACGGTCGATGTAGGGCGCGAGCGCGCTGCCGCGCAGCAGATCGACGACGGTGGGGTCTAGCTCCGGATTCATTGCAGTGGCGCGGTGGCCGCACCCAGTTCGGCGATCGCGGCGGCATCGGAAGCCTCGTACGCCGCGGCACTCTGATGGGCGGTCACTGCCGTCGCGGCGTGGACGCCGGCCAGTTCCATGACCGAGGACAGATGGTTGCCCTGCGCGAGGGCGTAGGACAGCAGGAACTCTTGCCCGATCAGGCCGAAGACGGGAGCCGCGACGGCCATGGTCGCCGCTTGGTCGGCACTGCCCGCGGTGGCCACGCTCGTCGCCATCGCCGCTGCCGCGTCGCCGTATCGGCGGATCGCGTCAGGTGTTGCTACGAGATCGCTCATCGTTCTCCCCGATCCGGTGCTGCTGGATGTTCAGCGCGAATCCCCCACCGAGAGAGAAAGCCTCGGTGTGAGCTGTCGCGAAAAACTATGCCCGGCGGGGGTGAACGTGACGTGTCTACCCGGCGACTTCTTCGTTGAACGACATGACGATTTCGGCGCGCCGGGCAAAAGCCGCACTGGCCGCCGCTGCGGCGGTAGCTACCAGCCGCTGTTCGAACTCGGAGGGGGTGAGTTCCGAGATCGCCGTGGTGAACTGGAGATTCACCAGCGAGCCGTTGCCGTCGACCTCGACAGTCACACCACCGTCCGGCGCGGTTTCGCTTGCGCGGACCGCAGCCATGTCTTCGGTGAGATCGCGCATGCGATACAACCGGCGACGAACGCTGGCTTCCAGCTCGTCCATAGATTCAAACACGAGGCGAGTTCCCTTCCCGCGCAGTTCTTCCCACTGATGGAAATCAGCAGCTCAGACCGAGCGCAGCCAGCTGGCCGGCTCGGTGTCGTAGTCCTGCTCGTCGGCCATCTCCTGATCGGCCACCTCGGCGGCTGTCGGCAGGCCCATCAGCGCGAGCATGTCCTCGGTCATGCCCGCTTGCTCCAGCTGCGCCCGACGCGCGAGCCCGGCCCGGCTTGCTGCTTGTTTGCACAGCCGCAATACTTCCGCCGCGAGTGCGGTGGGATCGCCGCGCAACTCGGAGCGTTCGATCGAAACACCTACCGGTAGACCCTGTTCGGTAGTACGCACCGTGATCGCGCCCGTGCGCGAAGTCGCGGCCCATTCGGCCGGACCCTCCTGCTCACTCATCGCCACATCCCTTCTCGATCGTGTGCAGACCTGCGGCGGCTCGCACCGCACTCACGCGCGCTCGTCCTTGATCGCCCGGATCACCGCGGCGACCCTGGTGTTGATCGTGTTCGTCAGATGTTTTCGATCGGCAGGCCTGGCCATCGGCGGTGTCTCATCACCGATGACGTAGCGGCCGTCGTCTTCGAGATCACGCCAGCGCAGCCGGTGTTTGGTGATGCCGCGGGGGCCGAAGATCGAAAAGCCCTGCACCACATCGATGGTTCCGTAGCTCGGCGCAGGCGTCGCCAAGAACGCAGCGCCGCGCTGGGCGATGGAATCGTCGAACGAGTCGTGGACGGCGGAGCCACCGTAGGAGTGGTCGAGCTCGTCGCCGGGACGCTCGGCGGGCAACACCACATCGCGCTGCCTGCCCGGCTTCGCCTCCGGCATCTCGGCGACCACGGCATGCGCCAGACCGACCGCCTCGTATTCGGTGACGGTGAAGCCGCCACTGTGCCAGTAACTTTCGCCAGGCAGCTGCTTCAGCAGGTATCCGTTGTTCTGGCTGCGGACACCGATCAGCCGCACCAGGCTCTTCGGTTCGCGTGGCTCTCGTCCGTCGCCCCCGTTGACCACGATCCGCAGATCCGGATCGGCGATTGTGGCCAGCACCGAGTCGAACGAGCTACCGAGCCTGCGACGCAGTTCCTCCTGCGCCGCCAGCAGCTCGGCCTTGAATCGTTCGGGATCTTCGGTGCGTCCGGTGTAGTACAGCGGGAACGGCAGCCCGCCGCGCCGCAGCGACTTCCACAGCACGAAGAACTCGGTATCGCTGAATTCCCAGGTTCGGTTCATTTCTCCACAACAGGTTTGGCCACCACCGGTGCGTCGCCCAGTGCCTCTTCGATGTGCTCGGCAGAGTCGAGGTAGTCGGCTCGCTTGTGTTCCTTGCCGCCCTGCTGGCCGCCGCCCGCGCCCGCACCCGCGGGCCCCATACCGCCGGGGGTACCGGGAGCTCCCGCCATCGGCGCCAAGCCCGCACCGCGCATGGCCCCGGCCGCCGCGCCGGTGACCGACGCGCGGGGGAACAGTTTCGAGGCCTGGGTCTGCGCGGGTTCCTTCGGCAGTCCGCCGAGCGCACCGGCACCGCCGCCTGCGCCACCGCCGCCCATGCCCTTGCCGCCGCCGAGTCCACCCTTCAGGTTCGGCAGGTCCTTGCCCAATGCGGACAGCGCCCCGGGTAATCCGCCGAGACCGGCCTGCTGCATGCCCTGCTGCATTGCCTGTTGAGCCGCCTGAAGCCCCTGCTGAGCGGCTTGCTGCGCCTGTTGCAGACCCTGCTGGAGTGCCTGCTGGGCTTGTTGCCCGGCCTGCTGAGCGGCTTGCTGCTGGGCCCGCTGGGCGGCCTGCTGCTGGGCGAGTTCCTGCTGCTGGCGCAGCTCGGCGGCCTGACGTTGGGCATCGGCGTCGGCCTTGGCCTGCATCGCCTCCACGTCGCGTTGCTGCTGGGCGAGGGCCTGTTGGTCCTTGGCGAACTTGGCAAGGTCGGCCTGCTGCTGGGCGGCGGCGCCACCACCACCGCCGGTCCCGCCGCCACCGCCGCCGTTTCCGCCGCCATTGTTTCCGTTGTTGTTGTTGCCGTTGTTGTTGTTGCCGTTATCGCCGGGAGGTATTTCCACCACATCCGACGGCTTGGGCAGGATCGGAATCGCGGTGGCACACGCGGTGATCCCTGGGTCGTACCAGTTCTCGTAGACCTGCTTGGCCAGCTCGAGCTGGGCGTGCTCCTGATCGTCCGGGGTGTAGGCCACGCTCTTGTCCGGCATGCCGTAGACGGTGTTCGCGGTCCAGCCGGACGCGTTCACCAGGTTGTCGCCGAGTTGCTGCATCGCCGTCAGCAGCGGGCCGCTCTTGTTCGTGTACATCCGGATCGCCTTGGCGGCACTGTCGGCGCCGGTGCCCTTCCACCGCTCCGACTCCACCAATCCGAGGATGCTCTGGTCGAAGTTCGAGAATCCGGACTTCAGTTGCAGTTTCATCCGCATCCAGTCACCGCCGGCCACGGCGATGAATGCGGGCTTGCCGCGGATCTGGTCGCCGAGCCACCAGAGCTGGTTGAAGTTGAGGGTCTGCGCGGGTGGGACTGTCACCGCGAAACCCTGCGAGCCTTCACTACCGGCCAGATCGAGCAGACTGTCGGGCAGCCCGCCGTACTTCTTGTCCTTGTCCTCGTAGTTGCCGAGGTTGGGGATGTCGGGCGAGATGTCCACCCACCGACCGTCGTACATCTCTTCTTGCTCGACGTGCTTGATCAGGTCGCCTGCGTTGGCGGAGCGCACCATGCTGTCGAAGTGGCCTTTACCGTCCAGGTCGGTGCCTTCGTACAGCTTTCCCGCGATGACGAAGGACTCGCCGAGATCGGTCGCGACGCGCTTGTGTTCCTTCATGACCTCGTCACGGAACTCCGCCGCCACCTCGGCGAACTTGTCGGCCAGGCGTACCGCACCCGGAAAATGCCCGAGACCTTCGATCTTCAGGATGTCATCGAGACTGCCGGTCACGACGTTGAACACGTCGAGCAGATCTGCGCAGTAGCCCGCGGCATCCTCGGCGACGTCCTTGGTGAACACCAGCCCACCGTTGCCCGCCTGACCGCGCAGGTCGCCCCATGGGTTGTTCTCTCCGGCCATCGCCCTCAGCTCCTTCCCACTCGGCGCCGGTCACGATGCCCGACCGGCTCCGCCCCGTCGTGCGGCAACCACCTCGCGGGCGCCGACGATTCCACGCTGATTTCACGGTGCGTGATCATCCCGTGGAGAAACTGAACGGCAGGTAGCCGTGCGATGAATCATGTTCGGGCGGTGCGTTTGCGCTGGTAGGTCAGTAGTCGGCCGAACGGTGCCGTTGCTGGAAGCGCTGCTCGAACTCGGCGATATAGCGAGTGGGCGCGGTGGAGGAGGTGGACTGCTCCAGCACGCCGTCGTCGGCCAGATAGAAGATGGTGCGCCCGATCGCGAGTTCCCCATCGGGCGCGGGCACGTACACCATCCAGCCGCCGCTGATCCGCTCGGCGACCAGATCTTGTGGCGGATAACCGGCGGCATCGAGCCCTGCGCCGACGATATGTCCGCTCACCCGCGCGATCGCCTGCTCCTGCGGCATCGGTTCCGGCAGCAGCAAGGCGACACCGGCCAGGGTGAGCTGGTAAAAGGCGCCATCGATATCGAATTCGGCGTCGTCGCCGAAGACTTCGACCAGCGTGTCCCTGGTCGCCACACCGACCTCGGCCGCCGACAGCAACGCCGATACCGCACGTCGCTGCGGTTCCTCCGGTTCCGCGGTCACCAATCGCAGCACGACGTCCACGACGGTTCCGAAGCTCCAGAAACCCGGTACGGCCGCGGCGATTCCGTCGGCGCCCGGCGATTCCCCGCGGTACCAGGTGCCGCCCTCCCACCAGTAGCAGAACGAGAGCAGCCCGCTGGATGCGCGCGGGTTCAGCACCGGGTTGGCCACCCATTCGGGAGCACCCGCGTACACCTGCGGCAGCTGTGCGTCCCCGTTGTAGGCGGCGTCGAGTTCGGGGGCGTTCCACACGCCACCGGAGAGCACCGCGCGCCCGCCCGCCAACGCGTACAGGGTCGCGCCGCTGCGTCGCGAACCCTCGAACATGCCGAGCGCGGGCAGGATTCGCGGGCCCCACTCCGAGCCGGCCGCCACGAACGCGGCCGACAGCACCGCCCAGCGCGCCCACATCAACGGGAATTCCGGGAGGTCGTTGCCGGACTGCACACCGCGCCGATCTTGCGCACGATCTGCCCGCGCCTGCACCGCCGCGTCGCGCGGCGATCGGAACTGCCTGCCCGCATGGGTCAGATAGGCGGCCAACCAGACCGGTAGCGATTCGCGTGGGTAGGACTGGAGATCGGCGGCGTAGGCCTCCGGTGGGAACAGCTGGTCGTCGGGGAAGGGCTCGTCGCCGTAGTCGTAATCGACCTCCAGCTCACCGGCGGTGGTCAACGTAAGGGTCAGGCGCCACCAAGGGCCGTCACCGAGTTCGGCGGAGATGTGGCGTTGTCCGCGAACCAGATCCAGGATCTCGGCCGAAGGTTGAACCGGGACCGGCTGCTGATTCTCATCCGCGAAGACGACGTGACCCATTTCCATCGCGGTGGTCATCGCGAACCGGGCGGTGAGCCGCTGCCAGCCCTGCGGGGCCGCCGCCGCGAGGTCGCGGGCGACCTGATGGATCAGCTGCGCGGCACGCTCGTCGGGGTCGGTCGGCGGTTCGTCGAGACTGAATCCGATATCCGGATCTGGGGTGACGATGGCGTCGGGAGCGAGGATCTGTTCGTCGGCCGGTCCGGTCTCATCGGCTGGATTGGTCACGTCGCGGCACTCTCCTCGTCTGCGCACCCGAAGGCCGGGTCTGTCGAAGCGGTCATATCACCGCCGAGGAAACGACTCCGGAACCTGCGGTGACGTCCGGGCGGCGCGGCCACTGGAATCGGCAGGTCAGGACTGACGGCGCAAGCCGAGCGCGGGCAGGTCCAGCGCGCGGTTGCCTGCGTTCTCGTTCCAGGCCACATACGCAAGATCGGCGACTGCGGCGACCCCGAAACCGTCACGAAGCCCGGTGACGACCATCGACGTCAGCTGCCGATACCGCGCCGAAGACAGCGGCCACGGCCATTCGACCCACCAGTTGTGGCCGTGATCGGCGTCCGGCGCATACCAGCCTGCCTCCGCGATCAGCTGCTCACCGGTAGGCCCCGCCTTCGCGGCGGGCTCGAGCCAGTGGTCGCCGACCAGCTCGGCCCACAGCTCGTCGTCGAGCTGACGGAACTGCGCGTACCGCGACGCGGGGCCGGGCTCGATGATCTTCACCACCGCCCCGGCGGGCAGATCGGCCAACTCCTCGGCCAGGCCCTCGGCGAATTCCGTCCACCCGGTCACAGCAGGCCCGGTTCCTCGAGTTCGGCTTTGTGGTCGTCGTCGGCGAGTTCGGCGTTGGACACCAGCGTCAGCAGCACCGAAACCGCCATATCCTGCAGGACCAGCGTGGACTCCGTACCGGCCCAGCGGATCTGGGGGAACTCGCCCGGGATTCGTGCAGTCGGTTCACCGAGAGCGCCGGTGAGGGCATCGGTCATGGCGGCGAAGGCGTCGCGGGTGCGGGCACGGTCGCTGTCGTCGGCGAACTCGGTCACCCGGACCTCGATCGCCACGGCCTTGTCGTCTCGACCGCGGATCTCGCCGCTGCCCATACCGAACCCGGTGTCGAGCATGACCCAATCCGGTTCGCTCAGCACCACCCGCCAGCCGAACCCGTCGGCCAGCCCCGGCCCATCGGCCACCTGCCAGGACCACTCGAGCGATCGCAGTCGCGTGGCCAGATCGGTGACCTCGTCGTCGGTCAACGCGCGCCATTCCGTCATGTGCTCACCCTAAGTCTGTCGTCGGTAGTTGCCCGCCACCTTCAGCGGCCGGACCTGCGCTTTTCCAGTTCCTCGATCTTGCGGGCCACCGCCTCTTTGCGCTCGCGGGCGTTGGTACCGTCGAGCTGCCCGGCGAAGGCCGTGCGCGCCGCGTCGACCAGCTCGCCGGGAACCTGCGGGTAGGCGCGGGCGATCGCCCACAGGCTCTCCTCGGTCTTCATATCGAGGCCGGTGGCGGTGCGCAGACCACCACCGCCGCACACCGAAGTGAGCATCTCGTCGAAATTGGCACGTAGCTCATCGTCGGTCGGATGATCCGCACGCATGATGGCCTCCTGTTCACTGTTGTCCGGGGAAGATTGCGGCGCGGCGTTCGGGGTCGGCGAGTACGCCGTGCACCAGCGCACCCAGGTCCATTTCCGGCGGCAGGCTCCGGTAGATCGTCTCGAACACGACGACACCGCCCTCGAGCACCGCGAACCGGGTGGTGCGATACGCGACCTGCCCCCACTCGACCTCGACCGGCCCGTCGAGCTCGATCGTACGACCGTCCACCCGCAAGACCAGCCCTGCACCGTTGCGGTAGAACACGACCTTGGACTCGCCGAGGTCACCGTAGACACCGGCGGGAGCACCCGCCTGCGCGGGCACAGCCTGTAGTGCGCCGGTCGCCGGGTTGAATTCGGCTGACACACCGAACCCGGCGAATGGTTGGACCAGCACCGGGCCCCGCTCGTTCCCGGGCCCACCCCGGAACCGGGCGTATCCGTTCGAACCGCCGGCCTCCCGCTTGCCTGGGCGCGCGGAGCTGCCAACCGGCGGCGCGCCGGGCATGGGCGGCGGGGGCACCGGGGTCATCGGGGCCGCGCCCGCCTGGCCGTTGCCCGGCTGGTCGCCGAGGGACGGATCCTGCGGCTGCTGCTCCTGCTGGGCCGAGGACGGCGGCTGCGCCGCCGGATGCAGCTGGGCATCGTGGGGCGGCGACCATCCGGCGGGATTCGGCATCGGCGCCGCGCCCTGTCCGCTGCCTACCTGGTCACCGCCGTTCGGCTGCCACCGCGACGGGTCAAGTCCGCGCATATCCTGCGGCGCCTGTGCCGCTGTATACACCCCGACGTCGCGCGACGGCGAGCTATCCAGGGGACTCGGCGCGGGTGGTAGTGGTGCGGACGGAGGCACTGGAGCACCTCCCCCGCCGTTGGCCGGCTGGGCGCCCGGGCTCGGCTGCCACGCGGGCGGGTGCTGCGCGTGCCGTTCCTGCGGTGGCTGGGCAAACGGAGTCGAATGCACCGCTGAATGCGGCCCGGGATCCTGGGTCGGCGACCATCCCGCAGAGTTCGGCGCAGACGTCGGTGCCCAAACCACGTCTCCGAGGCCACCGCTTTGCTGGTCACGAAGGTTCGGCTGCCTTTCGGTCGGGACCGGTTCGACCGGAAGCTGCGCGAAGCCAGGAAGGGCCGAGGGTATTGGGTACTCCGGAGATATAGGAGGCTGCGGCGGCAGGGGTGGGTGCCGTGGATCCGGAAGGATCGGGGGCTCTGGAGGCAGAGGGGGCTGCGGAACCGGAGGCATGGGAATTTCCGGTGGTACCGGGTGGTGCGGAGGCACGGGTAGATCCGGAGGTATCGGGGGGACCGGAGGCAGGGGTGGCGGCTCCGAGGGCGCGGGTGGAACAGGGGGAACCGGTGGCATCGGTGGGACCGGGGGCGCGGGAAGCTCCGGCGGCACGGGAAGCTCCGGCGGCACGGGAGGCACCGGCGGCACGGGAGGCACCGGCGGCACGGGAGGCACCGGCGGCACGGGAGGCACCGGCGGCACGGGAGGCACCGGCGGTTCCGTGGGCAGGGGCGGAACCGAGGGCTCCGGAGGCAGAGGCAGATCCGGAGGTATTGGGGGCGTAGGCGGGACCGGAGGCACAGGGGGTACCGGCGGAACCGGAGGCGTGGGTGGCACAGGCGGTACCGGCTCAACCGGAGGCGTAGGCGTAGGCGGAACTGGAGGCGAGGGCGGAACCGGTGGCCGGGGTGGCAGAGGCTGCGGCGGTAGCGGTGGCCGGGGTGGCACGGGAGGCTGGGGTGGCACCGGAGGCTGGGGTGGCACCGGTTGCTTGGGCGGTTGCCATGGTTCTGGGTCGACCGTGTCTATGGGATCGACCTGAGGGAACTCGAACTCTTCGCCATGCGGCAGCTTCGGGATGTGCGAGCGGTAGACCGGTGGGCGTCGACGATGTTCCGGCTCAGCGTGATTGGTCCCCTCGTCGGAGTCACCGTCGTCTGGGGGCCGCTGTGCGTCGTCGTCATCCGCCGACCTATCACCATCATCGCGTGAGTGGCGATCGTCGGCACCGGACGGTTCCCCGCCATCGTCGGAACGACGCTCAGCCTCGTCAGCGGCGCCATCGTCACCGGGCCGCGGCGAGCGGTTCGCCTCATCGTCGGCAGCCGGCGACCGATCGGCATCCGCGTCCACATCGCTCGACGGAGCTTCAGCGGGCGGAATCGGCTGCGAGCCCGCATCCTCGCCGAGCGAGGGAGGCTCGGGCGCATCAGGCGGAATCGGCTGGGGGTCCGTGGTTGCCGGCGCGGGTGTGTTCGGCGGGGTCGAGGGGGGTGGGGCGGGGGTGGGGCCGGGGGCGTCCGGGTTGCCGGGGGTCGAGGGGGTGAGGGCTGCCAGGTCCGGTTGGGCGGGAGGGAGGTCCCGGCCCGAGGCGGAGCGGTCTGGCAAAAGCGGGGTCTGGGTGGGGCGTGTCGGGGTGTAGGGGATGCCTGTGCGCCATTCGGTGAGGGGTGGGCGGTCGGCGTCCCAGTGGTGGCCGAGGCCGATGGCGTAGGCGTTGGCGTCCTGCCAGGTGGCGAGCGGGTTGGCGCGCAGGAACTCGGATTCGGCGAGGGCGTCGCGCAGCAGGATGAAGTCCTGCGGCAGTGGTGCGCCGTTACGCAGGCGATTCCATGCTTCCGCGATATCGGCGAGGCGGTCCATCGGCATCCGCACGAACCGGCCGTTGGGGTCGGCATGGTCGCGGAACAGCAGCTCGGCCTCCATGAGGTGGTGCTTGATCTGCGCGAGCTGAGCAGGAGTGAACACCGGGACGTCGTCGCGCATATGGGCTCCCAGCGCGCCCGCGATCAGCTCCGGGTCGACACCGGCCAGGAGCAGTTCGCGCACGTCCTCGATGGTGTCGCGGATGGCGACGGGATCGTCGGCGGCGAACTGGTCGGCCAATGCTTCGGCAATGCGGTCGATCTCGGCATGCACAGCCCGGATCTGGCTGTCGACGTCACCTGTCGGATCGATCCAGGGGTGCCCGTCGACCAGGTCACGACGCACCCGGTCGACGACCTGACGCGCCCGGTCGACCTGCTGTGCCTGGCGATGTGCCTCGATACCTGCGGCAATGCGGTCCAGATCGTCGGGGTCACGCAGGAACCGTTCGTATTCGGCGTCGGCCCAGTCCTGCACTCGCTGCCACTGCGCGGCTTCCCGATCCCACTGTTGACGAAGAGATTCCGGCACGTCATCGAGGCCGAACAGATGGTCCGCAGCGTCCCACGGCCGGACCATCGGCTGCACATTCCGCTCCGGCGGCGCGAACCACTCATAGTTACGGAACACCGTCCCGAACGGTGGTATCCGCTGCAACCACGGCCGCGCCTGCACCCACCGGCCGATCCACGGATGCCGCTGTATCCATGCCTTCACCGCCGGATGTTTGGGCACCTCGGCCGCCATCAGCAGCAGCCGGACGACGTTGTAGGAGTCGGCACCCCAGTGCTGGCCGAAGATCTGGTTCGGGTCGAGACCGGAGGTGTTGTACAACGTCGGCGCCTGCGGCGCGTTCACCGGCAGCGTGCTCTCGGGGACCTTGCCGTCCGGAACATTATCGGTGGGCAGGGTGATGTCGTTGACGACATCCTCCATGGCCCAGCCGCTCACGCCGTCCGGCGGGTCCTTCCTGACGTACTTCTTGTATCGCTCGGCCTTGGGTTTGCTCGTTTCGCTGGTGTCGCGTCCGGTCTGCCAATCCGGCCTGGTCGGATCGACCCGATGCCAGGTTCCTTCGCCGTCACGCCACGAGGTGATGTCGAGCCGATCGCCGCCGACCCAGCCGGTGCTCAACCGCTCCACGTCGAGCAAACCGAGTTCGTCGACATTGCACACGCCTTCGCGGTCGGCGCGCACCCTGCGCAACTCGACGGTGGTGCCGTCATCCATCATCGACTGCGCCACCAGCGAATTCGTCCGCAATGCGGTGGCGAAGGCGTCGTCGATATCGCTGCGGTGCGGGCGGCCGAGTTCGTCGCGGATGCCGAACACCACGATCCTTGTGGTGTCGCCGTCGACGATGACGCCCACGCGCGGGGTCAGCATCCGGCCGCCTTCACCTTCGATCATCGCTCGCCAGGCGCCCGCGATGCCCGCCATCTCGTCTTGGATGCGGCCGACGAGGTTGTGCGCTCGGTTCACGTCTGTGGCGGCGTCGGCCAGTGCGGCGATATCGCGTAGCAGGGTGCGCGGGCCGTCGCCGGACATACCGGCGAGCACGTCGTACTGTGCGCGGGCGCGCAAGAACGCGATGGTTTCATCGAGCCGGTCCGGTGCGAGCGCGGCCTCGTCGGGACGTCCCTGCTGGTCGACGACGCGCAGCCGCACCGCGAGATCGTCACGCATGGCACGGCGCGGTTTGATCTGATGCAGGGCCTCGGCGCGTTGCCTGGCGAGGCGATCGAGTTCGGCGGCGACTTCGTCCGAGCGCGGCCTGCCCTCCCCGACACCCGCGCGTTCGAGTTCGGCGAGCTGCCGGTCCACGTGATCGGCGGCCGTGTCGAGCCGGTTGCAGGTGCTCGCGGCTTCGGCGAGCTTGGCGATCGCCGAGCGCCGTTCGGCCTGGTCGGCGGCGCTGCGCGGGGTGCGGGTCTGGGTCGGGCCTTCGTCGATGCCACCGGGATGGTCGATGGTGTCTGCGCCCGCCTCGTCGTAGAGCCGCAGGATCGTCGGCTCGAGTCGGTCGCCGCGCAGCGCGGGCTCGTCGACTCGGCCGTCGTCGTCGACGAGACCGTGGCGCATGGCGCGGTCGTCGCGTTTGGCACGCCAGAACTCGCGCTCGCGTGCCAGTTCCTGGCGCTGCTGGACCAGCCGGTCGTACTCGCCCACCGGCGTGACGGAGCGTTCCAGCCGCGCCAGTTCCTCGTCGAGCCGCGTGACATCGGCGTCGGCCTTGTTGAACTCCTCGGCGGCCCGCTCGAGTGCGTCGAGTTCGGCCAGGCGGCGCGGCATGTCGTCGACCCGCATGGTCCGAGCACGCAGCTCGTCCATGGTGGACGGCAGGTTGCCGGGGTTCAGTGCGGCGTAGTCGTCGCGGTTGTCGATGGGCTGACGTTCGGCGCGCATATCGCGGATATCGCGCCACTCCTCCCGCCGCGCCACCGCTTCGGCGCGTTCGGCGGCGAAGCGGTCGTACTCCGCCATGACCTCCGGAGACATCTGGGCGCGCGGGTCGGCGTCGGAGTCCTGGGGCTGGTTGTCCGATCTGTCCTGATCGGGGTCGGATCCGTCGGGGTCGGCGTCCGACCCATCGGAATCGCCATCCGGCTCGGCAGGGCCAGGCGGAAGTTGTGGCGGCTTCTTCGCTCCCCCACCGGATTCCGGGGTCGGCTCAGCGCCTGAGTCAGCGGGCCCCGCCTGCGGGGTCTTGCCCGTACCTGCCGCAGGATTCTTCGGATCATCCGCGCCATCGGGTTCACGATTTTGCTGCGCCGGCTTGCCCTGATCACCGGAACGATCGGAATCGCCCGCGTCGCCCGGCTCGGCGGGGGCAGACGGCGGCTCAGGCTTCTTCGCGCCGGCACCAGATTCCGAGGGCGGCTCGGCGGGTGGCGTCGGTTCCGGTTGATTCTCTGCTCTTCCACTGCGTTCCGGCGACGGCTCGGCGGGCAATGCCTTCGCTTCGCCGGGTGCGGCGGGGGGTTGTGAGGGTGGGGTGTCGCCGGGGGGTGGCGGGGTTGGGTCCGGGTCGTCCCCCGGGCGCCAGGAACCGTCGGGGTTGCGGGGCTGGCGCGGGTCTGGATGTGAGCCTGGGGCGGCGTTGTGGAGATCGTTCGCCAGTTCGGCCAGGTGGCGGATGTCGGTGGCGCACTGGCGGATCTCCGCACGCAACGCCGCCTGGACCTCGGCGAGCTCGGAGGGAGTCAGGCGTTCGTGCAGGTCGAGGCGTCCGTCGCGGAACTTCTGGTACGCCTCGTCCCAGGCGTCGTCGCTCGCGTCGGTGATATCGACGCCGAGGATGCGCAGGTAGTCGCGGCTGGGCCGGCGGGTGGGCGTTTCCGGGACCGGGCCGCTGCCGAGCGGGGCGAAAAGTCCGGTGTCGCCGAGGATGTCGAGCAGGAAGGCGAGCGAAGACGGGTCGTGGACAGGGAGTTCGCTGCCGCCCACACGCGGATCGGCGCTCGGATCACGGTGCAGGTCGCGGGTGTATGGGTCGACGTCGCCGAGTGCGCGCACGAAATCGGTCAGCGCGTCGACGACCGCGGGATGGTCGGCCATCGAGTAGACCATGGCGTTGATCGCCTGTCGCATCCCCGCGGGATCGAGGGTGTCCGGGTCCGGCAGCAGTTCGCTCAGATCGCGAGTGAAGCTCGACCCGTAGAGGCGCTCCGGCGGGACGCCGAGTCGCTGGGCGAGCCGCTGCACCGCCGCATTGACCGCGGTCTTGTCCAGTTCGCGCAGGATCTCGGCGTAGTCCGCCAGGTCCGCCAACTGCTGGAGTCTGCGCTCGTTCGAGGTGCCGGGGTCGGCAATGATCTGCGCGACCAGCTCGGGCGACAGCGCGGGCCGATCGATCTCCATCCGATTCACCAGATGCCCGAGCACATTGTCCAGCGCGTAATAGCGGTCGATCGCGTCGGCGCTGCGGGTGGCGTCGAGCAGGCCTTCGATCTGCGTGGCGCGCAGCACGTTGTCCTGCCACAGCTTGGCGAGTTCATCGGCCCACTGCCGAGGCGTCAGCGAATCGGGGTCGCTGATGCCGAGCTGCCCGGCCAGCGCATTGCGTTCGGCACGAAGGCTTTCTGCGCTGCGCGGGGTTGCGCTCTCGTCGGGCCGCCCCTCGTGCGTCCCGGGGTCGGCGGACCGGTCCCGGTCGGTCGACCCGGATGCTCTGTCGGCTTGGCCGGGCTCCCGATCGACCTGGCCATGAGTACGGTCGGCCGCTGCGGGCGTCGCCTCAGCCTTGCCCGGCGTTCCCTCCGCAGGGACAGGATCGGGCACCACACGCCATTGCCCACCCGGCTCGCGCACCATCGTGACCGCTACCGGACGTCCGTCGATTTCCCCACGGAAAAGCCGGATCTCCGGAGTGTCGAACTGAACGATGTGGACGATGCCGTCGCGATCCAGGAAGGCGCCGTGGAACTCGACGTCGACTTCGCCACGGTCGATCCGCCCGGCCAAGTCGGGGTCGCGGGCCAACTCGCCCGCGATTGCCGCCTCGTGTTCGCCCCTGCCGTTGACGACGATGATGCGCGGCGGCTCTCCCGGAACCCGAACCACGCGGTCGGTGGAGTCGGCGGCGAGGAAATCACGGACCCGATCGGTGAACTCCCCGACCAGATCGGCGCGGGCGGGCAGTTCGTCGCGCAGCGCGGCAATGGTCTCCTCCAGCCGCTTCGACGGTGACAGCTCATCGATGCCGACGCCGAGCAATTGCGCCCACACGCCACGCTCATCGCGAAGCTGCTCGCGCCGCAACGCGTCCTGAAAGTGCAGGCTGTTGCCCTTGTCCCGCTCCTGCGGCACCTCAGGACCCCAATCCAGGCCCGGCTCACCGCCGTTGTTGACGCCCTCCCATTCCAGCATCTCGGTGCGTTCACCACGGGCGCGCGCCCGATCGATCAGCGAGCGGCCGAGCGGATCCTCGTCGAAGAAGCTGGTGGATTCGCCGTACGGGACGGCGTCGTTTTCGGCGTTGTAGCGCCGGGACGCGGCATAGAGGCCCTCGATGGCACCGGCGCGGCGCATGAACGCGTACCGCGCGTCGGCGACTGCCCGGCGCAGCGTCGCCGGTTCCACATCGGGCAGGCGCAGGTCTAGCAGACCGGCCAGCCGACGTAGCTCGGCGGCATCTGCGGCGCGCATCCGCAGGTTGTCGGCGAGGTCGCGCGCCCAATCCGACAGCGGCTCACCACCTTCGAGCTGTCCGGCCGGGTCGGCTGGGTCGCCGGGTGGCAGTTCCGCACGGATCGGTGGTTCGCCACCGTCGAGTCCGGCCAGTTCCAGATCCGCCTGCATTTCGCGCAGCACCTTCGGATCCGGCTCGTCGATCCACGGCGCGTACTCCCCGCCGTCCGGGGTGAGAATCGGTGCCACATCGCCGGTGCGAGTGGGCAGTCGGCCGGTGAAGTAGCGCGCGAACGGTAGGTATTCCCGGCTCTTCCACATCGTGACGCCCTCTTTGAGGATGCGGGCCGGGTTGAACTTGGTGGTGAGCTCCTCGGTCGGTGAACCACCCGGTGTCGCAGGCGGTTTCGTACTGGTGAGGTCGATCGGAAGGTAGCCGTGACCGAGGAACGACTGACCCGCGCCGTCGACGCCGGAACCGGACGGATACTTCGGGTTCGCGCCGCCGTACCCGCCGCGCAGAGCGTCCCACACGCGACGCAGCCAGGACTTCTTCTTCTCGATCGCCTTCGGCTCGGGCCGATCGGGCCGTTCGGCCGTCGGGCGTAGGCGCTCCGGAGCCTCCACCCGCCAGCCGCCGTTGCCGTCGTCGACCAGGCGGACGGGGACCCGGTCACCGTCGACGGTGATGACGTAGCGGCGCCCGCCCGTCTCGCCGGCCTGTTCCTGCCTGTCCGCGAGGACCGCATCGGCCAGATCATCGATGTCGGTGATGCGGCGCAGCACGTCGCCGCGGAGCCGGTCGATCGTCTGATCGGGCCGGTCGGTGAGGTCGCCGAGATCGACGTCCAGACAGCCGGCCCACCGATCCCGTTCGGCGGTGGCGGCGGCAACGTCATCGGGATCGGTGACGCCATCGAGCCGGGCGACCGCATCGGCGAGGGCTTCGACGACCGCCGCCCGCACCAGGTTGCGGTACTGCTCGGCGGTGACGGTGCCGGGCAGCCGCGCGGTATCGAGATCATCGGCGCCGAGTCGGTACCTGCGGGCCAGCTCGGAGGCGACCTCGGCAATCGGATTGACCTCGGGCATCAACACATTGCCGCTGCGCGGGACACCCTCGCCTACCGGCTCGTGGGCGAGAGCCGGTGGAGCCTGACCCTCCGGCGGGAACCACAGGCCGGGATGGTCGGGTGCCGGATACTTGAAGTCCTCGGGGAACCGCATCGGACGCAACGGGCCCGCGTCCGGATTCAACGCCGCATCCAGGAAGCCGTGCACCTGCGCCAGCTCGGCCAGTTCGGCCAGCGCACCCAGCGGATCGGGGTGCCGCGTCAGCCGCTCCCCCAACCCGAGCAGCTCCGCCAACCGAGCCACATGCGCCCGATCCCGATCCGATAGCGACACCGGATCGGCCTGGTTCCGCAGCGCGACCTCCCGCAGGAAATCCACCACATCAGCAAACGGTCGATCGGCCCAATTCTGCTCGGGCGCACCATGCTGCGCGTCCCCGTCGGCATTCGGCACATCTGCGGGCGGCGATCCCGGTTCCGAATCTCCGGGCGATGGGGCCGGCAGGTTCGGCTCCGCTGCCTGGTGCGCCGTCGGGGGGTGCGAGGGCGGCGGTGGGTACGAGGGTCGCGGTGGGTGCGAGGGCGGCGGTGGCAGCGGCGCAGCGTCCTCTGCCAGCGTATGGATTGCGGTATCGCGCAACCACTGGACGCGTTCCTCGGCCATGCGGGCGGACCATTCGGCCTGGTCGGCGTATAGGCCTGCCCACGGGTCGTCGGGGTGGGCGTCCGCCTGGGCACGCAGGAAGGCGGCGTGTTCGGCCGCCATCCCGGCCTCCCATTCGGCTTGGATGATCTGCTGCCGCTCGTACCACGCCGACGGGGTCCGCTCGGGCCCAGCGGGTTTCGTCGGGTCGCTGCCGTCGCCGGCGGAACCGTCGCCGGAATCGCCATCACCCGGATCACTCGGCGGCGACGGCGGTTTCGGTGGACCGGAGGGCGGACCGCCCGGTGGCGGCGGGTTGCCGCCCGCGCCCGAACCCGCGGGGCTCGAGCCCGAATTGTCCGGTGCTCCTCCCTCGGACTTCCCGCCGGTCGGGCCCGAGATCGGATGCGGCGGGCTGCCTGCGGTCGCCTGCGCTGCCCGCATCGCGCGAGCGAATTCGTCGGTGAGGCGGACGAGGTCGTTGATGCGCTCGGCGCGGTCGCGCACCTCGTTGCGTAGGGCGGTGAGTTCGGCGGCCAGCTGCTCCGGAGTGAGCCCCTCGTGCTTGTCGATCCGGCCGTCGCGATAGGCCTCGTACACCTTGCGGAAGGTGGCGTCGTCGGCATCGGTGATATCGACGCCGACGATGCGGGCCCAATCGCGGTTGGCCGTCGGTCGTCGTGCCGGATCATTGCTGGGCAGCGGCCCGCTATCGGGTCGACGAGCCGCGTCGGCGACAGCGCGCGCGAAATCGTCTGCCCCGCAGGTACGCACCGCATCGGCAATGATCTCGCGCAATGCTGTCATCGAGTCCCGATCGTGCATCGGGAACCTACCGTCGACAACGCGCGGATCGGCACCGACGTCACCGCGCGCCACACCGGCATAGGGATCGACGTTCAGCAGGGCGTTCGCGTATTCGGTGAGCGCGGAGTTCACCAGATCGCGGTGCCCGGCCCGTTCCAGCATCCGGATCAGCTTGTGGAGCTTCCTCGGCGACAGACCCGTCGGGTCGACGGCGAAGACACGCTTTCCATCCGGACCGTCGACCCGTCCGGGCGGAAGCAGCGCGGCGATCGTGCGCGAGACGCCGGCCCGCTCGGCGAACGTCGCCCGGGTGAGGCGCCGCGCGGCATCGTCGAGCACCAGTCGCTCCGCCAGCCGGTCACGGGCGGCGTCGACCGCCGCCGAGTTCACTTCGCGCAGTTGTTTGGCGTAGGCGGCAAGATCGGTGAGCTGTTGGGTGCGCAGGGCCCGGCGCTGGGTGGTGTCGCCGAGTGCGGCGGCCATCGTGTCGCCGGTGAGCTCGGCTTGTGGGATGCCGAGCCTGGTGGCCAGCCTGCTGCGGGCGTCACCGACCTCGTGGAAGGTCTGGATGTCGTTGGCCGAGCGGGTGAAGTCGGCGAGGCCTTCGATCTGCGCGGCCCGCACCGCATTGTCGAGCTTCTGATCCGCGACGGTCCGGTCGATCACGTCCGGATGCACATCGGCCGGGCCGAGGCCGAGTTCGTGCATCACCCGGATCAGGTCGGCGAGGACCTCCTCCCGCGGACGCGGTGCGGTGGTCGCGGGTTCGGCGTCTTCGGATGTCGCGGTGGGTGGCGCGTCCGATTCGGGCACCGCACGCCATGGGCCGTCATCCTCGCGGACCAAGGTCACGTTGAGCTCGCGGCCGTCGACCGTTTCCTGCCGGTGCAGGACGTGCGGGGTGTCGATGGGATCGAGATGGGTGCGGCCGGTCCAATCGGTACGGGCGGCCCGGTAGTCGACGATCAGGCGACCGTCGGCGAGGTCGCGGACGAGCTGCGGGTCGGCGGCGAGCGTGTCCGCGAGCACCTGATGCCTGCTGCGGTCGCCGTCGACAATGACCAAGCGGTCCGGACCGTCCGGCATCGGAATGCGCACGGCCTGATCACCGAGCGAATCGCCGACCAGTTCACCCTCATCGGCCTCCGGGAAACGCTGGCGCGCCGAGTCGGCGAATTCGGCCACTCGATCCGCACGCGCGATATTGGCGTCCCGCAACGCGTTCAGGGTGTCGTCCACCAGGTCGCGGGCGAGCTGACGCACATCGAGGTCACGCATGGCCGCCCAGGTGGCCAGCTCATCGCGCAACTGGTCGCGGCGCAGGGCGTGTTCGAAGAATTTGCGCAGACCTTCGTCGCGGCCGAGTTCGTCGCCGTCGCCCCATTCCGGCAGCGGATCGGCACCGTTGCCGATCGGCACGGTGTCCAGCAGGCCTAGATGATGGCCGAATGCCGCGATGATCTCGTTGCGGAAGCGCCCCATCGGGTTCTGGTCGATGAAGCTGACCGCGCCGACGAACGGGACGGCACGACCTGCCGGATCGGGTTCGGCGAAACGGTTCGGGCGCGGGCCGTCGTCGTTGTCGTCGTACTCGTCGAGGTAGTCGTCATCGTCGAGGAAATCATCGGTGTCGTCATCGGGGCGCCGCTGCGGCCCATCGAGCTGGGCCGGGTCCGGCCTTCGATCCAGTCCCGGTGCGCCGTCATCGGTGGTGCCGTCGAAATCCGCTCTGGTGAACGGGAGGGTCTGCTCCTCGTGGAGACGCTGAGCGGCGGCGGCGAGGCCCTCGATCGCGGCGGCCGCGCGCACCACCCGGTACTGGTGCTCGTCGATGAGGTCGCGCAGGGTCTGGTGGCTCTCGTCGGGTAGTTCGACGTCGAGCAGGCGGCGCGCCGCATCCGTGAGCGATTCGTCTTCCGGGGGTGGGTCCGCGGGTTCGGCCTGCTGGGTGCCGGCCGGTGGTTCGTCGGCGAGACGTTCGGCTTCCTCGGCGGTGATGAGGTCGCGGTCGCGCAGAGCATCGATGATCCGTTGCCGCTGTTCGGCATTCGCGCCGGTGAATACCTTCCGTAGTTTGCGCAGCGCTTCCTCGGGGGTGATGCGCTCGACGTCGAGATCCGAGATGATCTGCCGGCGAGCGGCATCCGGGTCCGCGTCGGTCAGCTCCGGCTCATACTCGCCGTCCGGTGTCCGCATCGGCAGGTGCTCACCCGCGACATCGCGCATGCGTCCGGACAGCTCACCGAAGATCGGGATCATCTCACGGTTCTGGAACCAGACCGGGGCCTGCTGGGCGAGCCGCAGCAGCGTCGGATCCGGTGGGCCCGCCTCGGGCGGCGCATCGAAACGCGGGATATCGGACGGCGGCGGAGGCGGTGCCGTCGGTGGCGGCGGACCCATCAGATCCGCAGCACCGGTGACGCCATCGCGGATAGCAGCCTGACCGGCCGAGTCGCCCACCGGAGAGCCGGAAGGAGACTTCGGCTGCGGCTCACGCCCCGGCATCATTTCCCGGACCGCATCCCATTCGCGACGCATCCGCGACCGGGTGTCGACGGCATCGGGATCGGCGCGCTCGGGGACTACTCGCCACCGGTCCGGGCCGTCCGGGCGGACGTCGACCCGCACCTGCTGACCATCGACGTCGATGGTCACCTGAGGGGGCGGGTCTATCGCATCGGGATCGACCGCACCGTCGCTATCCGAACCCTCAGGCGGTGCGGAGTTTGCCGGATCCGAATCGCCGGGCGAACGAGGAGATGCATCTATCCGATCGGATCCGGCAACTCCTGGATCGCTCGCACCCGACGGGTTCTCGGCCGAACTGATCAACAGGTCGCGCAGAATGCGTACCGGTGTGTTCGCGTTGGCCGGGCCGCCGACGACATATTCAGCGAGCGCCTCGGCCAGAGCCTCCCCGGGGCGGAGCATGCCGTCGTCGTCGAGGCTGTAACCGCTGAGCTGGCGCAACCATTCACCGAAATCGCCGTTCGGGTCTTCCGTGGCCCGCCTGAGCAGCAACCCTTCGGCTTGCTGCCTGGCTGCGCCACCACCGCCGTAGTCGAGCGCGTGGCCGTACTCGTGCACCGCGACGAAGTACACCGGCCGGCGCAGAATCGTCTGGGTGAACTGGCCGTTGGCGATGCCGGCGCGAGCCTGTTCACGGAATCCGTATGCGCTGGTGGCGAGGTCGTAGTTGAGGGTGATCGACTCGGAGAAGACCGCACCGGTGGTGTGGTCGATCCGGCCGGCGGTTTCGCCGAGCACACCGTAGCTGAGCTCGCCGATGCCGACCGAGCGCAGATCCACCTGCGGATGCTGTGCGTACATATCGGTGATGCCCCTGGCGAACTCGCGCACCACCTGGGCGTTGAGCCACGGTAGATCGAAGCCGAAGACGTCGAAATCGGGATTGCCTGTCGCCTCGCGCATCAGATCCCGCAGCCGTTCCCCCACTTCTGGCGGATCGAGGTTCGACCATTCGTCCGTGCCGGTGACACCGAGGATGTCGGCATCGAGGTCGGCGATGCCGACGTCCTCGGTGGGTGGGCGCAACTGCTCCGGTCCCGATCCTGTGGACATGCGGTCCGAGTCCTCGGCATTCCCCAGCCGATCCGCATCGCCCGGTAGCGAATCCCCGCGCCTGGCATCCTTTCCACCGACCGCGGTATCCGTCAGCAGGTCATAGGCCCGGCCCACCGCGTCGTTGACGTTGCCGCGTCCATTGAGCACGACATCGACAAAGGCTTCGGCCAGCGCCTCACCCGGATCGAGGTCACCGGCCTTGTCGAAGCTGTAGCCGGTGAGCTGACTACGCAGCCAGTCGTCGTAGCTGTCGACGGTGCCCGCGCCCAGCCGGTTGTTGACGTAGAGCTCGATGAGCTCGTCGTCGAGTGCCAGGCGCGCGGCGCGCCTGCCCGCGTAGTCGACCGCGTGCCCGAACTCGTGCACGGCGGCGGCATACACCGGGCGACGCATAACCGACGGGTGGAACCGGCCTGCGTCGACGCGCTCGCCCATCCACTGCCGGAACGCTGTCCCGTCCGCGGCGTAGCGGCTGCTGAGCGTGATCGAGTCGGCGCGCATCGCACCGGTGGCGGGATCGGTGAAGGGCCGGGTCAATCCGATCAGGCCGGCAGACAGATCACCGATGCCGATGCGGCGCACATCGACCTGCGGGTGACGTCGGGCCATATCGACCATGGCCCTGGCGAATTCACGCGCCACGTCGGCATCCAGTTCCGGGCGGTCGAAGCCGAATACTTCCAGATCGGGGTTGTCGAGCAACCGCCTCAGCTGGTCACGCATGCGTTCGCCGACCTCGGCCGGGGGCAGGGCCGTCCACTCGTCGGCGCTCGGCCCACCGAGCGGGCCGGTATCGCGTGTCGTGTTCGACGGCGTCTGGTCCCCGTCGGAGAGCCCGTCGGCGTTGTCGCGGCTGTCGGTGTCGCCGAGGTAATCGGGGCGCTGCCCGATCCGGGCGTCGTCGTCGGCACGGCGGACAGCGCCATCGGCCCCCCGCGCCCGACCCGGCCCACCGCCCACGTGGTCGGTGGTCGAGCCCTCCCGGTCCGCCGCCGGGGTCGCCGCATCGATCCCACCGACCACATCGATATCGACCGGTACGCCAGACCGGTCGAGCCGGAACCTGCTCACCGTGACCTCGCCGGTCTCGGAGGTGTGCGCGAGGTGGTACTCGAATGTCAGGGTGCGGTCACGGTGGGCGCGCAGCAGTTCTTCTCTGGCCGCTGTCAGCTCGCGGCCTTCGGGGCTATCGGGATCGATGCCGCGAGCCCGCATCTGTTCCGGAGTTTCGCTGAGTATCGTGGCCAGGTTCTGGTCGATCGCAACGGTGCGGCGCAGATATTCTGGTGAACCCTGTTGTGCACTGGCAGTTTTCGAACCCCCGAGGATCGATCCGACGCCCTTGGCCTCGACCACCACCAGTTTCGGCGGATTGCCGTCTGTCCCTGGCACCAGGACCGCGATATCGACGACGTTCGCACCGTCGAAGGCGCCGTCGAACGGAGTGATCTGGACAGCGCCCGGACGCAGTGCCGGATCCATGGCGAAGGCGGTTCCGCCGAGCTCGCCGAGCAGTTTGGAGGTGGCGACCATCTGCCGGCCGAGCGTGTTGTACTTGTCGGCTCGAGTACGCAGGTCGTGCAGATCTTTCAGTCGCTGTGCCCGATCGGTGTCCGACAGCGACTGATCGGCCAGGATCTTGCGCTGCTGGCTTTGCATTTCGGCGCCGAGCCGTTTCGGCGCGAGATCATGGATATCAGTGATGCCGAAGGACGCCATCGGGCCGCGCATCGCGACCCGCACGAGGTCCCGCTGGGTTTGCAACGCGAGCCGGTCGGCCGAGGCCTGCGCCAGCTGGTCACCGATTTCCGGGTCTGTGACCTGATAGGTCGTTTCGGGGCCTCGCTGCGCCTGGTGGAGATACCCGGCGGCGACGAGCACATCCGGAATCCATCCGTGGGGACCGCGCAGCTGAAAATTCTTGTCACGAAACGTGTTCGGCCGGTCGATCTTGTGATGCCAGGTGCCATCTGGATCGCGATACGAGTCGGCGCGATCACCTGTCCGGTGCAGGAATCCGTCGTTGCCGACGAACATGCCCGCCGGCACCGGCTCGCCGGCCGGATGCGGCTGACGCGCCGCAGGAGCCGTATCACCCGGCTGCCCGACCCGATTGCCGGAATCGCCCTCGGTGCCCGCAGGCACGGTGTCACCGAGCGGTTCGACCGGAGTGGCGTCCGCACCGTACAGAACGGCGCGCACCTCACGGACCTCACGCGGCAACGTAGGCGGGAAGCCCTCGACACGACCCGCGCCCGGGTCGCGCACCACGATGGTGCCGTTCTCATTGACCAGCGCATACGCGTGCGCGCCGACCCGATATCGGTCGGTGGCGCCCGCATAGTTGTCCACCACCAGCGCCGAGGCGCCGTCGCCGAGCGCGAGCAGCCGGTCCGCGATGGACTGGTGACCGTCGAAGGGTCGCAGCCGTCCGCCTGCCGCCGCTTCGACCTCCGCGGCCGACATGCCGTCCGGGCCGATCAGACGCGTCGGCGGAGTGATCGCGTCGATTCCGATCAGATCTTTGAGCAGGCGCAGCGCCAACTCGGCGCACCGCCCCCGGCGCGAGGCGTCGCCTGCGTGATGCGCGCCCGCATCGTCTACCAGCTGGTAGATGAGGCCGTCGGTATCGCGGATGGTGATACCGAGCCGCTCTGCGGCCGCGAGCACCGCGGGCGGCGGATCGGTGTGCTGTGGCGGCACTTCCAGCACGAGTTCGCCGCGGATCGGCCGGGTCAGATCGGTGCCGGGGAGCTCGGCGCGGCTGTGCGGAGTATCGCGGATGGTAAGTCCGGGCTGGTGGCTGCTTGCCAGATCCGTCAGGTAGGCGCGAGCGGTCTGCGGGGTGACCTCGGCGAGCTGGATGTCTCTGCGCGCGACGATTTCGGTATCGGGAATATAGGAATCCATCCGGCGCCCGTTGCTCAGCGGCAGATCGTTGCCGCCGCGCGCGGGGTTGATCGGATCGCTCGACTCGTTGGCCGTCCGGCCGTTGCCGATCCGGTCCCAGAGCGCGGCAGGCATGTCCTCGGGCCGTTCCGGTCGCCCGGCATCCGTGCGCGGGGTGCGCGGGGCATCGCCCGACCGGTCCGTGACCGGGGCTTCGTCGCGCTGGCCGATGCGGTTGATGCCGCGGTTGTCGTCGCGACCCGGACCGGGAGTCGAGAGATCCGGGGGCGGGATGACGAACATCGGGGCCGGTGGGGGCGTGGATTCGTCGGCGTTGCCCGGCTCCAACCGGCCCGCGGGCTCGCCTTGGACGGCGTCCGCGTCGCCGCGGGCACCGGCTTGAAGGCCGGGCTGGTGAGTATCGCCGACGACGCCCGCCCGATCGGCGGCACCGGCCCGCCCCTCCGGAGGCGCGGCCTGCTCGTCTGGTGCCGGGGCGACGGCCTCGGGGTCTCCAGCGCGAGGAGTACCCGGGCTGTCGACGTCGCCCGCTGATGTCCGGTCCGTTCCGGAACCCACCGGCGCATCCCCGGATGGCACCCGGCTATCAACAGGCGAAGCAGCTCGCGAAGGGCTGGAAGAGGAAGCCCCACTGCGTGTTTCGCCACCGGACTGCGACTGCCCCGCAGTGGGCGCCGGGTTCTGGGCAGGCGCACCGGTCACAGGTGTCGCAGGCGCGGGCGCTGCTGCGGCCGGTATCGGCTCACCGGTCTGGACTTCCCCGTCCGAGATTCCACCGTCGCCGTGCTGCGCGGGCACGATGCCCGGGTCTCCGTGGAACCCGATGACACCGTCGTCACCGGCTCGCTGCTGCGCCTGCAACCCGCCGTCGGCCGGGACACCGTCATTGCCCGACTGCGCGGCACCCGCTCGGCTCTCACCAGAGCGATCGCCCGCCCCATCGCCGCCGTCGCCACGGGACGCGTCTGCGGCCCGGCCCGAATCGCCGCGACCTTCGTTCTCGCCGCGACCGCCGTCGGCGGCGTCTGTCCGCGAGTCGCCGCCTTCGCCGCGCCGTTCGCCGTCGCCTGGCGCCGGCCTCGAACCGTCGTCGGTGCGGTGGTCGTCGCTGCCACGAGCAGGCGAGGAGCCATCCTCACCCGAGCTTCCCGGCCGATCGGCCGAACGGTTGTCGCTGCTCGGACCGCTGCCCGAATTGCTGGGCCCCGCGCCACTGGGCTGTGTTGCACCGGGGTCGGCTCTACCAGGTGTCGACGGCCCGGTGCCGGGACCAGTTCCGCCGGGCCGTGTCGGTTCGGGGCCGGGATTCGTCCCGCCAGGACCGAATCCACCTCTGCCGGGGTCGCTTCCACCGAAGATCACCGCATCGATCCGGGTCTGGAAACTGTTTCCGTTGAACAGGCCGGGCCGATGGTTCTGCCAGAATTGGTTCGCCCGCGCCTTGTTCGCACCGCTCATCGCGCCATTGGAGACACCTGCCGTGATGACCCGCGGATCGAAGTTGTTCAGCGCATTGCCGAGATTCTCGTTCGCCTTGTCCCAGCCGTGCTGAGCCCAATCGAACCCGAATTGCGCACCGAGACTCGCGCCGTAGCCCGCCACCGCCCCGGCCAGTCCCGCCCCCGCGCCGGTGATCATCCCGTTCATGACGTTGTTCACCCGCGGCGGGCGAATCATGGTGCCGTCGGGGCCGAATCGCCCACCGAGCCCACGGCTGATGCGGTTGGCGAGCGGCCCGGCCGCGGCACCGCCCGCCGCGGAGCTGATGGCCGTCACGCCGACCTGGGTCCAGTCGACCTTGTCGCGGTGCCCCTGCGACACCTGATAGGCCTGGATGCCGAGATCCTGGCCGGTGCCGATGATGGTGTCGATGGCGACGTGGCGCACCATGAACTGCAGGAACTTCTTGCGGGCCAGCGCAAGCACCATGCTGCGGATGGCAGCCATGACGCGCTGGGAGATGACTCGCGCGGCGATCCGGGTGAGCGCGATGGCCGCGGCCTGCACCGCCGGTGCAGTGGGCGGGAAGATCCAGGCCGCCGCGAGTTCGGCCGCCAGCAGGATCAGCGACGAGATGAACATGAGCTTGGCATATTCGATCTCGGTGCCCATTTTGTCGGCGGACTCGCCCATGCTCTCGAGTCCCTCGATCAACTGCTCGAGCGAACCCTTGTCATGACCTTCGGTCGCATACAGCATCGAATCGAAGGCTTTGGCGATCTCCGCTGGCGCCTCACCCGCCGGGTAGGCGTTCAGAGACGCCGTTTTGGCCGCGCGGACGTCGGCGATGACGTCCTCGAGGTCCTTGGCAGCTTTGCGCCAGTCCTCGGCGAGCAGCCACATATTGTCTTCGTTGCCGTCGGGCCACTCGCTGCCGACAACCCATCCCAGGACGCTGGGAAAATCAATCGCCATCGCGCGCCCAGGTCAGCTCACCAGCCGGAAGCGGTGACTCCACCGTCCTCGTCCGGCTTGTTCAACACCTCGGCATTGTCGAATTCCGGTGCGGTGCTGCCATCTTCGACCAGCGCACGGTTGCGCGCGGCAGGCGAGGCGGTAGACGCGCGCTGCGGCGTAGGCAGGTGCCCGGTGAGGTCCGGCATACCGTCGATGAGGTCGGACAGTTTCGGCAATCGCGCCCGCCTGTCGTCGAGCGGGCTCATCAGCTGCTGACCCTTGCGCATCACCTCGGCGGTCGCCTTCTGCGCCGCTTCGGTGACGGCGGCGGCGATCTCGGGGTAGGTCAGCTCCTCGATATTCGGACCGAATTTGGTCTCGATGACGGCGCCGTCGGCGTTCACGGTGACGGTGACACGCTTACGCCGGACGGTCGCGCTTGCGGTGAGTTGATTGCGCTCGTCCTGGATGCGCGCGATCTCCCGGAACTGCTGGGTGACCTCGTCGACCAGACCGGCCAGCTGGGCCTTCGCTTGTTCGTTCGCCATCGGCTCAGCGGCTCCCGATCACTGGAAGCTGTCTTCGTTGCCGCGTTCCATTTTGTTCAACGCGATCACGGTTTGCGCCTGGCCGCTGCGGAAGTTGTTGAACGAGTTGACGACATTGTCCAGATTGCCGGTCAAGCTCTCGCGAGCGGCGAAATACCCGTTCTCGCCGTCGGTGAACGACGCACCCATCTTGTCGTTGCCCCACGGCGTGCCACGCGAGGCGATCGAGGTCTGCAGCCCGTCGAGGATGCCCTGCACCTTGTCGCGCACCCCACCGGTCTTCTCCGCGGCGCGACGGAAATCGTCGGGATCGACATCGACCTTGTCGGCACCCATGCTCGCTCCTCACCGCCCGTGCGGGCCCCGCACTCCGTCTGCTCGTCTGCGACTGTGGCAGCCGATCACGAATCACGCGTTGCGCCTAGTTGAATCGGAGGTGGCGCCGCGGTGGCACGCGGGTACGCCGACCTCAGCGATCCCGGCGGGCGATCGAGGTCCAGTCGCCGAACGCCGGGACCGGCTCCCAGTTGAGGTCGACGCGCACATCGTGGAAGTCGGTGACGCGCCGCTGCTGTTCGCGACCGTCGCGCACAGTACGCCGCACCACACCATCGGCGCGATAGGCCAGCACGTCGACCATGTCGGCTTCGGAAATACTGCGCGCGTCGGCCGTTCCGAATCCCCAGCGGGTGACCACCCCCATGAACATGCGCTCGTCGTCGACAGCACGGAAGTCGTAGGCCAAGGCTTGCCTGCCCTGTTCGTCGAGGAAGTTCGTGGTGATGTGCCGGTTGCCGCGGGCCACCTCGAGGATCGCTCCGGGTGCGGTCTCTTCACCGAGGACGACGGTGTACCACTGCCCTGCCGCGTCGAGTTCGCGTGCCTGGTCCGCGGTCAGCACGTCCATCGCCCGCGCACGGCGGAAGTTCCACCGACGGCAGTAGGCCACCAGCACCGCGCACCTCCTCGTTCCCCGCTCCGGTCCATGGCCGCAGACACGGTGTCGCGTCCGAGAACAGCAGACCATTCCACCGGAGCAGGCGCCCTGGTCTGAGCTGCTGCCGCGATCACGATGCCGGGTGCGGTCGAATGCCCGGTGTCGCGGACATGAACGGCGGGTGCCCCGACCGGCCTGCAATGATGGCCGACGTGCGAGTCCTGTTGCAGCGTGTGACATCGGCCGAGGTGACCGTCGACGGCGAGACCGTCGGAAGGATCGATCCCGGAGCTCACGCAGCGCCGCATGGCCTGGTGGCGCTGGTCGGCATCACCCACGACGACACCGAGACCAATGTCGCAGCCATGGCCGACAAGCTGTGGCGACTGCGCGTCCTCGACGGTGAGCGCAGTGCCGCGGACCTCGACGCGCCGATCCTGGTCGTCAGCCAGTTCACCCTGTACGCCGACACCAGCAAGGGGCGGCGTCCGTCCTGGTCCGCGGCCGCGCCAGGACCGGTGGCCGAACCGCTGGTCGACCATTTCGCCGACTCGCTGCGCGCCCTCGGTGCCACCGTAGCCACCGGCCGCTTCGGTGCGCATATGCACATCGACCTCACCAACGACGGTCCGGTCACCCTCCTCCTGGAAGGCTGACACCGAAGCGACCTCGGATGGCGTCGAACTATCGTTGTCGCACAGGCGAATTCGGCAAACACCTATTTCTCGAGGCATGACGAAGGCCCGCGCAATCGCGCGGGCCTCGTCGAAAACTCGGGTACTACTCGGGGCGCGGAGTCAGAATGCGCGGCCCGTCTTCGGTAACGGCGACGGTGTGCTCCCAGTGCGCGGCCCGCGTACCGTCGGCGGTCACCACGGTCCAGTCGTCGTCGAGCACCTCGGTGTCGCTGGTGCCGAGCGTCAGCATCGGCTCGATCGCCAGCACGGAACCGACCACGAGCAGCGGGCCCTTGCCCGGCTCGCCCTCATTCGGCAGGAACGGCTCCATATGCATCTCGCGGCCGATGGCATGGCCGCCGTATCCGTCGACGATGCCGTAGGCGCGGCCGTGCGCCTTCTCCGCGGCCCTGGTGCCGAGCTCGATGGCGTGGGAGACATCGGAGAGCCGGTTCTCCGGCAGCATCGCCTCGATACCGGACTCCATCGCGAGCCTGGTGGCCTCGCTCAGCAGCCGGTCGGCCTCGGTGAGTTCGCCGACGCCGAAGGTCCACGCCGAATCGCCGTGCCAGCCGTCGAGGATGGCGCCGCAGTCGATCGACACCAGATCGCCCTCGGCGAGGACCTCCTCGGCGGACGGGATGCCGTGCACCACCCGGTCGTTGACCGAAGCACAGATCGAAGCGGGGAAACCCTGATACCCCTTGAACGACGGAACCGCGCCGGCGTCACGAATGACCTGCTCGGCGACCTTGTCGAGGTCGAGCGTCGAGGCGCCGGGCACGGCAGCGGCCCGCACGGCGACCAGGGCGCGGCCGACGACCGCACCCGCGGCCGCCATCGCGTCCACTTCACCCGCCGTGCGGAACGGCACCACCTTCTTGCGCTTGCGGCCGAAAACCATGGCGCCTCAGTGCTCCATCGTCGAGTGGATGATCAGTGTCCCAGCGCGACCAGGGCGCGGGAGTTGACCTCGTCGATCTCGCCGACACCGTCGACGGTGACGACCAGGCCGTCGTAATGCTCGAGCAGCGGCTCGGTCTCCGAGCGGTACACCCGGAGCCGGTTGCGGATCACGTCCTCGTTGTCGTCGCCGCGGCCGCGCGAGAGCATGCGCTCGGTCAGCACGTCTTCGGGCACGACGAAGCAGAGGACCGCGTCCAGCTTCTTGTCCATATCGCCGAGGATCTTCTCCAGCGCGTCGGCCTGGTCGACCGTGCGCGGGTAACCGTCGAGCACGAAACCGTTCACCGCGTCGGGCTCGGCCACCCTGGCCTCGACCATCCGGTTGGTCACATCGCTGGGCACCAGGTCGCCTGCGTCGATGTACTTCTGTGCCTCGCGACCCAGCGGGGTCTGCTGGCTGATGTTCGCGCGGAACAGGTCCCCCGTGGAGATGTGTGGCACGCCGAGTTTTTCCGACAGCAGAACAGCTTGCGTGCCCTTGCCTGCACCCGGCGGTCCGAGCAGTACAACTCTCACTTGAGGAACCCTTCGTAATTTCGATTCATCAGTTGGCTTTCGATCTGCTTCACGGTGTCCAAACCGACGCTCACCATGATCAGCACGGCGGTGCCGCCGAACGGCAGGTTCTGCACACCGCCCGAATTGCCGATATCGAGGAAGAGGTTCGGCAGGACGGCCACAGCGCCGAGGTAGATCGAGCCGGGGAGGGTGATGCGGCTCAACACGAAATTGAGATGATCGGCAGTCGGCTTACCGGGCCGGTAGCCCGGAATGAAGCCACCGAACTTCTTCATCTCGTCAGCGCGTTCCTCCGGGTTGAAGGTGATCGCCACATAGAAGTAGGTGAAGAACACGATCATGCCGAAGTAGATCGCGATGTAGACCGGGTTACTCGGATTCACCAGGTACTTCTGGATGATGTCCTGCCACCAGCTCGGGTCAGGGTTGTTCTGCGACCCGGTCAGCTGCGCGATCAGATTCGGCAGATACAGCAGCGAGGACGCGAAGATCACCGGGATGACGCCGGCCTGGTTCACCTTCAACGGCAGGTAGGTCGACGATCCGCCGTACATCTTGCGGCCGACGACGCGTTTGGCGTACTGCACCGGAATCCGGCGCTGACCCTGTTCGACGAAGATCACCGCGACGATGATCGCGAACGCGGCCAGACACACCAGACCGAACACCAGGCCACCGCGGCTGTCCAGGATGGCCTTGCCCTCGGTGGGGATGCGGGCGGCGATACCGGCGAAGATCAGCAGCGACATACCGTTGCCGACACCGCGCTCGGTGATCTGCTCACCGAACCACATGACCAAGGCCGCACCGGCCGTCATGACCAGCACGATGATGATCATGCCGAAGATACTGGTATCGGCGAGAATGTCCTGCTGACAGCCTTGCAGCAGCTGACCGCGGGCCGCGAGCGCGACCAGACCGGTGGCCTGCAGAACCGCGAGCGCGATCGACAGATAACGCGTGTACTGCGTCATCTTCGTCTGGCCGGCCTGGCCTTCCTTCCGCAGTTCCTCGAACCGCGGAATGACCACCGTCAGCAGCTGGATGATGATGCTCGCGGTGATGTAGGGCATGATGCCGATCGCGAAGACCGACAATTGCAGCAGCGCACCACCGGAGAACAGGTTGATCAGCTGGTAGATACCGGCGTTTTCACCGCCGGAGACCAAGTCGACGCACTCTTGGACCGCTTGGTAATCGACGCCGGGCGACGGTAACGCGGCACCGGCACGGTACAGCGCGACCAACCCCAGCGTGAAGAGAATCTTCCGCCGTAAGTCCGGAGTCCGGAAGGCCGATACGAAGGCGGAAAGCACAGATCCTCCTGGCGAACGACATGGTCATGCCATGGAATTTTCGGCGGTGGGGCGGAATGTGACACCCGGTCCCTCGACGCCGACCCCATGACGAGTCTTGGCAGACAACACTTGAACTCTAACAGTGGCACCGGACGAGTTCTTCACTCGTCCGGTGCCGCTGTGGAATTCCTAACGTCAGCCGAGCTCGGTGACGGTGCCACCGGCCGCGGTGATCTTCTCCTTGGCGGAGCCGGAGAACTTGTCCGCGCTGATCTGGACGGCAACGGCGATCTCGCCCTCGCCGAGAACCTTGACCAGCTGGTTCTTGCGGACCGCACCGGCGGCGACGAGCTCGTCCTTGCCGATCTCGCCACCCTGCGGGAACAGCTCGGCAATGGCGCCGACGTTCACGACCTGGTACTCGACCCGGAACGGGTTCGTGAAGCCCTTGAGCTTGGGCAGCCGCATGTGCAGCGGCATCTGCCCACCCTCGAAGGCGGCCGGGACATTCTTACGAGCCTTGGTGCCCTTGGTACCACGGCCCGCGGTCTTACCCTTGGAGCCCTCACCGCGACCCACACGGGTCTTATCGGTCTTGGCGCCGGGGGCAGGACGCAGGTGATGCAACTTGATGGTCATGTCAGACCTCCTCAACTGTTACGAGGTGGCGCACGACGTTGATCAGCCCACGGTTCTGGGCATTGTCCTCACGGACCACCGTCTTGCGGATGCCCCGCAGGCCGAGGGTACGCAGGCTGTCCCGCTGATTCTGCTTGGCGCCGATCGAACTCTTGATCTGGGTCACCTTGAGATCTGCCATTTACCTGGCACCTCCAGCCACCTGAGCGCGCGCACGCAGCATGCCTGCCGGAGCGACGTCCTCGAGGGGCAGGCCACGACGGGCCGCGACCTCTTCGGGGCGCTGCAGCATCTTGAGAGCGGCAACCGTCGCGTGCACGACGTTGATGGCGTTGTCACTACCGAGCGACTTCGCCAAGATGTCATGAATACCGGCGCACTCCAGCACGGCGCGCGCGGCGCCACCGGCGATGACACCGGTACCCGGGGAAGCCGGACGCAGCATGACCACACCGGCCGCCGCCTCGCCCTGCACCGGGTGGGTGACCGTCGAGCCGATCATCGGGACGCGGAAGAAGTTCTTGCGTGCTTCCTCGACGCCCTTCTGGATGGCCGCGGGAACTTCCTTGGCCTTGCCGTAGCCGACACCGACCAGGCCGTTGCCGTCACCGACGATGACGAGGGCGGTGAAGCTGAAGCGACGACCACCCTTCACGACCTTGGAGACGCGGTTGATCGCGACGACGCGCTCGAGCTGGTTCTTGTCGGCCTGCTGGTCCCGACGGTCACCACCGCCGCGACGATCGCGGCCACCGCCGCGGCCGTCACGGTTGTCGCCGCCACCGGCGGCACCATTCTGCTGTCCGGCGGGTCCGCTGCCGCCGTCACGCCTCTGACGTCCCGGCATCAGACGTTCCTTCCGTAAATGTTTGCAGTCATCAGAACTTCAACCCGCCTTCACGAGCGGCATCGGCCAGCGCGGCGATGCGACCGTGGTAGTCGTGACCACCACGGTCGAACACGACGGCCTCGACACCGGCTGCCTTGGCACGCTCGGCGAGCAGTTCGCCGACCTTCTTGCCCTTGGCGGTCTTGTCGCCGTCGAGTGCGCGCACATCGGCCTCGATGCTGGAGGCCGCGGCGATGGTCTTGCCGATCGAGTCGTCGACCAGCTGCGCGTGCAGGTGCCGCGAGGAGCGGTGCACGACCAGACGCGGACGCGCGGTGGTGCCGGCGACCTTCTTGCGCAGACGGAAGTGGCGGCGGGTCTTCGACAGCCGACGCCGGGTGGAAGCATCCTTGCCCAGCGGAATGCGCTTGGCCTTCTGATTCTCGGTTTGCGCCATGATCACTTACCCGTCTTTCCGACCTTGCGGCGAACGTTCTCGCCGGCGTAGCGGATGCCCTTGCCCTTGTACGGCTCCGGCTTCCGGTACTTGCGGATGTTGGCGGCGACCTCGCCGACCAACTGCTTGTCGATACCGGCCACCGAGAACTTGGTGGGCGATTCCACCGCGAAGGTGATGCCCTGCGGGGGCTCGGCAACGACCGGGTGGCTGTAGCCGAGGGCGAATTCGAGGTTCTGGCCCTTGAGCGCGACGCGGTAACCGACGCCTGCGATCTCGAGCTTCTTCTCGTAGCCCTTGGTGACGCCTTCGATCATGTTGGCGACCAGGGTGCGGGTCAGGCCGTGCAGTGCACGGCTGCGGCGCTCGTCGTCGGGACGGCCGACCGCGAGCTGACCGTCGTCACCCTTGGTGACGGTGATCGGCTCGGACACCGTCAGTGACAGCTGGCCCTTGGGGCCCTTCACTGCGACGTCCTGGCCGTCGATGGTGACATCGACGCCGGAGGGGATGGCGATGGGCTGCTTACCAATACGCGACATGTCTCTACCTCCCTTACCAGACGTAGGCGAGGACTTCGCCGCCCACGCCGGCTTTGGCCGCCTGACGGTCTGTCAGCAGACCGGTCGACGTGGAGATGATCGCCACGCCGAGGCCGCCGAGGACCTTGGGCAGGTTGGTGGACTTCGCGTACACACGCAGACCCGGCTTCGAGACGCGACGCAGGCCCTGCAGGCTGCGCTCACGGCTGGGGCCGTACTTCAGATCGACGACGAGGCTCTTGCCCACGGTCGCGTCTTCGGTGCGGTAATCGGCGATGTAACCCTCGCGCTTCAGGATCTCGGCGATGTTCGCCTTGAGCTTGGAGTGCGGAGCCTTCACCTGATCGTGGTACGCCGAGTTGGCGTTGCGCAGACGCGTCAGGAAGTCTGCGATCGGATCAGTCATGGTCATAGTTCGACCTCGACACCTTTCTCGCTGCGGTTCCCATACAGCACCCGCGACCCTTTCGGGCCTGCAGATCGTGGGCCTACAACAATTCGGCTGGTCCGGCCTGCACTTGCCGACCGGATGAGTTCGTATCGCCCGAGCAGTCCACACGCGCAGACCGCATGCGGACACAGAGGTGCCCAGGCAACCGGTCTAGTGTAGACGGGGGCCTGGTCACGACCAAATCGGAGTCGGAGCCGGACGCCGCACACTCGCGATCCTCCGCAAGCGAAGCCGTTCATGTATAAGTTTGCGTCCCTCGATTCGATCGGAACGATTCTGGCCATATATATGCATATCCTGCGCATATGGACACCGATCGGTCGCCCAGGTCGAGACCGCCTGACCCGCAGAGCCCTGAACCCGTCCGCCTCGGCGCCATGCGACTACGACGTCGCGCTCAGCCACTACTGCTGCGCAGATTCGCTAGCGGTGATCCGACTCTGGCCAACCGGGTCGACGAGATTCTGACCAAAGACGTCAGAAACGACGCGACTGCAGAACGACGTGAACCTCCCGCGATCACCTCATGCCCGGCCGCTCACCACAGGAAGCAGGGCATCGGGTGAATGCGAAGGTGCAGGGTGGGGAAGATCCCCTGGTTGTTGCCGGGCACGGCATCGGGAGTCGAGCTCGTGGCCGTGACTGCGGCGAGTTCCAGGGTGCGCATGGGGCCGAGGTCGTAGACGGCGGCGCGGCCCGATTCGATGACCGGCTCGTGGCGCTCACCCACCGGGCCGAATGCGGACCAGTAGCGAATGGTGACGTCGTGTGCCGGCCCGGGGCCGTGGTTGCGCACCACCACCGTGTGGTTCATCGGATAGCCGCATCCGGCCTTCACCTGCAAGTCAGCCGGTTGCTGCGCAACTGCGGAGCCCGATCCACCCAGCACGGCGAGCATCGCAACCCCCGCGAGCACAGCCCCCGAAGCAACGATCCTCATTCACCGACGGTAGAGCCGAGCGGCATCGACGGTCATGCCCCGAATCACTCGGGCGCGGTCTCGTCGCCGAGCAGGTGCCGCAGGAATTTCTCCGGGGCGGCGAGGAAGTCCCGGGTGAGCCGGACCGGCAGCGCTTCGTCGTACTCGACGCGGCCGATGGTTCCGTCGTCGCCGATCTCGTAGATGGTCGCTCCGGGCAGGGCGAGCAGAACAGGCGAATGGGTAGCCACGATGGCCTGGCAGTCCTGATCGGTCAGGTCGGCGAGTCGCGCGAGCACCGCCATGCACCCGCTGACCGACAATGCGGCCTCCGGTTCATCCAGCAGATACAGGCCGTGTGGGCCGAATCGATGGACCACGAGGTCCACGAAGGATTCCCCGTGCGAACGCTCGTGCGGCGAGACCCCGCCGTAGGAGGGCACCAGCGACGGTCCGAGCCGTTCGATCTCGGAGGCGACGTTGTAATAGGACTCCGCACGCAAGAAGAACCCGGTGCGCGGTTTGGACAACCCCCACGAAAGCATCAGGTGATCGCCGAGCGACGACTCCGTCGCCCTGGTCGCGAACCGGAAGTTCTGGCTGCCGCCCTCCGGGTTGAACCCCGCAGCCACCGCGATCGCCTCGATCAGCGTCGACTTTCCCGAGCCGTTCTCGCCCACCAGAAACGTCACTCCGGGAGCGATATCGAGACCATCCAGCCGGGCCAGCTCTTCGACAACCGGTAGGTCGAAGGGATAGCGGTCGATCGGGGTATCGGCATCGAGGCGAACCTGCCGGATGAAACCACCGGACGCGGCACCGAACCGTGTGCGCATCACAGCTGCGCCCCGATCGGCAATGCGACACCCCTGCGGAGCAGATGAATCGCCATGCTCGCAGAGTAGCAATAGTTCGCCGCTCGGATTCCGTGCACGAGTCTGCCTTGTTCCTAGCAATATCCAGCAGAAACACCCTGAGTGCCAATCTATGATTGGGCCATGTCGAGCCCGCGGAGTCAGCGTCCTGACCTGCCCGAGTACATGACCTGGGAGGAGCTAGAGCAGCTCCCCGAAGAGATCGCTGCCCAGATCGAGCTATGGGATGGACGCGTGGTGTGGCTACGCCGCGGGCCGGCCGAGCATCAAGCCTTCACGTTCGCGCTGACCAGTGCATTCAAGCGCTGCGCGCGCGAAGGGATGGCAGGGGACACCGAGCGATGCTGGCGAGTCGACTTCGAGACCAACGTCTTCTTCGGCGAATCCGGGAAGTCGGACTTCGTCACACCCGACTTCCTGGTTTATCGCTGCCTGGACGCTCCTTACCAAGACATCCGTGCCAGCGATGTCCTGCTTGCAGGCGAGGTTCTCTCCCCGTCGAATACCCAGACCGATATGGAAGCCAAGAAGGCCCGCTACGCAAGGGCAGGCATCCCGTGGTACTGGGAGGTGACACTCGAACGCGAGAAGAGTGCGATCGCCATGGTGCACGCCTACGCGCTGGAATCCACTCACGGCACGCTGCCGGCGGGAGTTCGCCCGCTGCATCCGGCGAACTACCTGCTCACCGGGAATTGGTCGCCCAAGGATTCCGACGCCATCGTCGCCGAGCACCCATTCTCGATCCACATCCCATGGGCCGAACTCGAATTCTGATCGATGCGGCGGCCCCACGCGACGAGGCCTGCACCACTCGAGGTTTTCGCCCTGCCGCCCCGGTCAACAAGTAGGCAGCGGCCGCCGATCCGGGACGGCGGAGTACCGCATGAGCGCAGACTTCGCCCGGCACGCAACCGCGCCGAATGGCGCATACGAGGAGGATTAGGTGCGATCCATCAAAGCAGGCATCGCCGCTGCGGCACTGGCGGCGGCGACCGTGGCCGTGGCGAGCCCGGCCCACGCCGACGAGCCACTGCCGGGGGCACCCGAGGAGCGGATCACGATCGATATCAATCTGCTCGGCTGCTCCATCGGCGCCGGACTCGGCGTTGATGTGCTGCTGGCCCTGACCACCGGACAGGGATCGAGCACCACCGTCGGTTCGGGCCTGGCCACCCGCCTCAAGCTGGCTGGCTGCCTGCCCTGGTGATCGCAAACCCGCACGACACCCTGTTCGTGTGGGCATCGCGATTGGACCAGGACAGCGCCCGGCACGCGATCGAACACAATGAGGGCACGGACTCCACGAGTCTGTGCCCTCATCAGGTTCCTGCAGATTACGAACACGACCTCATTCCGACCAGAAGTGGCAGCTACCGCTGCCACCGCTTGATCGATACTCCGTCCGACCCGTGGATCTCGCCGGTAGACCACCGGGCGAACGTTTCCTCCGGCCGCACAGTCACCACATCCGCGACCGCGACCAGCGCGACGGGGACAAGGCCGTCGAAATGCGAATCGTCCGGGGCGAATACCGCTTCGGCGGCTGCGCGGCGAACGGCGTCGATCAGCTGCTGGATCGGGTCCGGAGTCGAGGCAGTGAACACGATTGTCTTGCACAGCGAGTATCCATAACGCGTTGCTAGGCTTCGGATCTGCACTTCGTCGCGCCGCTGATTCGGCACCGACCTATCTGCCCTCAGGTATCCGAGCGCGCGTGGCTTCACCTTCTGCTCCGCCCGAATTCGCGAATCAGCCGGCCTTCTGAGGTCTTCACCCACGAGGCACCGTATGCGGTCAGCTTCCAGCGAGGCTTCCCCAGTACCGGCACCACAAGGTCAGCGGCCACCAGGTCATCCAAGGCACGGCGGACAGTCCGCACAGTGAGATCTGCCGCCGCTGCCAGTTTCTCGATGCCGAGTTCATCACCCGGCTCCAGCTGGACCAGGATGACCACGCGGGTGCAGTCGACGATCAAGGGTACTGTCCTGGCCGCCAAGTGTCCCTGATTTGAAGTGTCGAGGGATGATGGCCCAGACCATTCACGGAGCGCAGTCGACAATCGTTTCAAGGTCGTCAGATCAGTCGCCCATGGCCGAGCATCGGCCGAGCGGTCGTGTAATGAACCTCCGGGATCGCGCCGGGCGGGCGATCGCCGTGGGAGTACCCCACCAGAGCGTACGAATCCGATCGAACGGTTCAGGAATGACGGTGCTGCCGGACATATTTCGGATGTTGTTCGTGCGGTCATTGCACGACGCTATGACGGCTGGATCACCCCATCGGGGACTGCTTGTCCCCCACTGTTCAAGCCAGAACGACGGACTTGAACCGCGCAGCCAGCTCGGTCGCTTGTCGTCGTTCCACACCTGTTGCGCTCGCAGCCAATTCATCGGCGAGGGTACGTGCCCACGGAATGAGGGCTACGGCCTCGGTCGAGACCCTCGCGGCTGAGTCCAAATACATTACAGCCGTCGAAATCTCGCGACGGTCGGCGAAGGCCTCGGCAGTCTCCAGCAGCAGGCGAGACCGGCGCATCGCTGAGGGCACTGCCGGAAGATCGATCCGGCCTGCGGTACTGATCGCAGTGCCCGGCTTACGCAGAGATCTGTTGACGATGACAGCCAGGATCTGCACATTCCCGCGCTCGAATGCTGTCTGGGGGTGCCAATAGCCTTCCGGCAAACGCCTCGCAGTCACTTCAGCCGCGTCGAGGTATCGGAACGCGTCCCCGTCGCGCCCCGCCAGCCCGTACGCCGCCGCAGCTTCGAGCTGAAGAGCGCCATACACGCCCATGGCCGCCGGCGAACCGTTCTCGACCAGTGGTCGGAGAACGTCCGTGCCCACGTCCACCAGCTGAACAGCATCCTCGTAGTGCCCGGACGCGCAAAGACTGACTGCCGATGACCATGCCGCTGATGCGCGTGCAAGTGGAGTATCCGCTTCCTCGGACATCGCTCGACCACGCTCCACCGCTAGCGCGTGCAGCTCAGGTTCGCAGATGTGGGCGAGAAGCCTCTGCACAAGTCGATACAGGTCTCCGGCCGCAGCGCCAGCACGTCGACGCTCCACGCCCTCATTCGCCCGCACGCACGCGTGCGCGTGCCGAATCAGGCCCGGAAGGAGTGCGCCGACTTCCGTTCGCTGCCGGGGAGACGAGTGCCAGAGCAGCCACGCCGCGTCGACTCGACGATGCAATTCGTTCGGCGTCAGCTGACTGGACTCCACAGCACCGAAGGAGACCTCCCGCATGGCCCGCCGGATTTCCGGGACCGCTGGGTGCCCAACCTTCGCCCATGCCGCCACCTGCACCGGACTCTCACCGGTCAGTTCGGACAGATCCGATACCCCCAACACGGACGCCAGTTGCAGCAGCAAAGGCAGCGATCGCAGCTGGCGCTCGTCTCGCTCGATCTTCTTCAGCCAATCCGTGCTGCGCCCGACCAGCCCCGCCACCACGGCGCGACTCATCCCACGCCCCTCGCGCCGGAGACGGATACGCTCGCCCGTAGTCAACCCCGAGAAGTCCACGATGATCCACCTTTGCGATGCACAGCGTAGAAAGTAGGCGGCCAGACTAACGCCGACAGCGAAAGAGCCGCAATGACGACAATCGGAATCACCGGTCACTCGAACCTCAGCGCAGCGACTCAGGCGCTTGTCGGCGATGAGATACGCGCCGTCCTGCGCCCCTATGCGAGCACCGGCCTCGTCGGCATCACCTGCCTGGGACGGGGTGCAGATCAGATCTTCGCCCAGATCGTACTCGAACTGGGCGGCGCCATCGAAGCCGTGATTCCCGCAGCGGACTACGTATCGGGAATCCGCGAACCCGCCGACCGCAGGCGTGTCGACGAGTTCATCGCGAATGCTCGAGCTGTACACGAGCTTCCATTCGCCGCCTCAGGTCCCGATGCGTATTTTGCCGCCAGCAAGGAGCTCATCAACCGCAGTGACCGGCTCATCGTGGTCTGGGATGGAAGCCCCCCGGACGGTCGCGGTGGCACAGCAGATGCAGTGGGCTACGCCAGCAAGACCGGCCGGAAAGTAACGGTGGTGTGGCCGCCGAATTCCAAACGCACATAGACGGATACCTCGACCAAACTCATCCGTCCATGCAATCCGCACTGCGGTGGCGTCGCTTCGAGTACACCTCCGCAGGCAAGCATCGTCTAGGCCCGCGGACGGGTACAGGCATAGCGTTTGCACCGCTTCCCCTGAGGGGGTGCTCTGACCGGCCCGGAGCGCGCGCCCCTCGATTGCTGGCTCTCGTCTGCTCGAACCCGGCCGTTCCAGACCGATAAAGGCCGCAGAATCACCTAGACGGCACCTGCGCGCACAACACCGCGCAGCAGGTGCATCCGCTCAACGTAATCATCGCGACGAGGAGACGCAGTGCTTGACAACACGCCTGTTCCCACACCGAATGCAACCGAAGCGCCGACCGAATCTCAAGAAACTATCAACGTTATTATGACGGTGTACGAGACAAACAAAGACACGTACGCCAGGATGGATTTCGAGAATAAGAATTCAGCAATAGAAATAGCCGCGAGACTACTACGTCGCGCTGACACGGCACAGGACACACGCCTAACGCCAGAGCAAGCAATTCGTATGTCCGAGCTGTACGGTAGATGCGCCGGAATCGCCAGAAGGTACAATATCGACGACAATGAAATACTGTGCGAATCTCGCTTGGGGCAAATACTCAAGTATCTGATTGTACCGAATAGGGACGAAGCCCGGAAACGCGGCGCAGAGCTGCTTGAGCGATGCGCCGACGAGTATCTCAGGATCAGAAACCGAGGAGCCGCTGGAATAGAGCTCACAAATGCCTCACTACTCATTCTTGAGATGCACAATCCAAGTTTTGCAAAATTGGCTCGGGCCCGTAAAATTCTAGAGCGAGGAAAATCGCTCAAGAGCAAGAATACCGTCGACTGGGCGTACAGTGAGGCAAATATCGGTTTGTGTGAACGAATGCTAGCCAACTCCGATCCAGATAAGTTGAAGCTCGCCCACAAGCGATTTCGGAGCGCAGAGCGCGTATTCCAGCGCCACGACCAGGGCGAATCATTCGAGTATTACTTTCTCTCGAACACGGCAGAGGTCCTCATCGACTGGTGGGATTCGATGCGAAAGCAGAACATCAAGAAGTTGATCCTGTCCAACCTGGACAACCTCCCGTCTCCGTATCTGGACACCGCTGGCTCTGATCCAGTTTTGATATATAACGCATTGCACTCAAACCATGCCGCTTTCGGATTTGAATCAATTCCCGACTGGGCGAATTCCCCCGTAGATCCAACGCCAATAGACCCGGAACTTTCTAGTCCTAGCGAAGTACTCGAACGCATACAATCAGAACTCAGCAGATACAATGCCAACAGCGGCAACTACGCACATCTTATTTGGAAAGCGTACGAGCTAAGCGCCTCAATATTCGGCCACACAGAGCCATCCGAACAACTTTTGGAAACGCTGATCTCGACCTTCGAGCAGGGAGAGGTCGAGCTGTTCTTCATACGTTCAAGGAAGATCGTTGGTCAATGTCCGGCGCATTCCGAGACCTACCACCGTATTCTTGTACTCCTATGCCGGAGTATGCAGTACATTCGGAACAAGTGGAGTGAGCGCGATATCGAGCGGTTCCTTCGCCGCAATCCAGTTTCATTTAGATTTATCGCGTGCGAACTCGCCGAACGCGAAGACTGGCACTGGAGCTTCCAGATTTTGGAGCAATCTCGTGGATTGACATCTGGACGGATGACGCGATACCGCGCGATCCCAGAAGTCTCAGATCCGCAGCGAGTCTGGATACATCTAACACACAGCCCGAAGGCAACGTACTGCATCGCTCGATACTTCGACGGCACCGCAGAAACAACAGTCGGAGAAAGATTTGAGAGCCTCTCCGGCGCCAACCTAGCCGAACTTTTTTCCAGCTACGATGGCTTGCTGAGTACCCAGCTGAGGAACGCTTCAAGCAAGACAAGAGCAGCGGTCCAGAAAGTTATGGACGCGACCAAACCGATATCCCAGTGGATCATAACGATCACCGGAAATCGAAACCCAACCATTCTACCCGGAGGGTACTATCAAAGTTTCCCTATTGCGACGCAGGTGTATCTAGAAAGCCTTGCTAGAACTATGGATACTCGAGCTGCCGTTGCCCCTTCTCTAACGGCGTGTTCCAATAACTGGCACCCCGGTTCGTCATCCATTCAAAAATTTGGAATTTGCTCAGCACATGATGTGGCGGGCACAGCGGCGCTATTCTGGGCGCAGCAGGAGGAGGCGGTAATACGCTCTTCACTTCCGCACCTGGATTGTTCAACCATTACTGGGACCTCGGTAGACCTCGTCCGAGAAATTGAAAATCTGGACGCTATCCATTTCTCCGGACATTCCCAAGCTGGCGCCGATCCACTGGATTCATCGGTTATCCTTCATGGCGGAAGCCTGAGTGCACGCGAAATACTTCAACTCGATTTGACTCTCCACGCCTGCGTCCTGAGTTCCTGCCAATCTGGACTATCGCTAAATTTCGATCGGCAGGATGAACACCTAAGCCTGCAATCAGCATTCTTTTACGCTGGCACAACTGTCGTAATCGGAACCCTCTGGCCTGTTCGAGATATCGTCGCTTTCACATTCGGTTTTCTTCTGTACCGGTCATTACCCGACTGCTCCTACGATATCGAGCGTGCTTTCTTCATAGCCGTACGGCGACTACAAGAGCTCACCGTTGAAGAGTTGAAAGCGCTGCTGTCAGAACTTGGCATTGAACCTCCAGAATCAACAAGCACGTTGGAGGGCCTTGACACGCTTGCCTTTCCGGCCTTCCACGATCACGGTGCCTACGCACTCATGGCGGCTCGACGTAGCTGAAACCGGCCTATGGACTGCCTACGGTGCTGCAGCATGTCCTAGGAGCTGAGCCGTATTCGGTCGTCGGGTGCTGTGAACGCAACGAGGGCACGGACTCCTGGAGTCCGTGCCCTCGTTCGGTTTTCGCCTAGGCGACTGCGCTCAGCGTGAGCTCACCAGGAGCTCTTGTGCACGCCCGGCAGCTCGCCGCGGTGCGCCATTTCGCGCAGGCACACGCGGCAGAGGCCGAACTTGCGGTAGACGAACTCCGAAGTCGCGACTATATGGTCCACAATCGAATAGTCGAATCCAATGCCGTCAGATCTTCTGGATCACTGGTGATAATCCGGTCGGCATGCGCCGTACGAGCAGTGACGATGACATGCGCATCGACCACATCGCGCGTACCGGACTCCGCGAGCAACGTGCCGACCTCCCGAGCAGAGGCAACATCGAGGTCGGCGATGTCGGCCCATCGGGTCACAGTCGCGAGCCGATGCTGCCGAGGATCATTGCGCCACACTTGCGCCAGCACCGTGGAGGGGATGGTTATCGCCTCGGCGTTACGGAGCAGCTGATCCATGATCGCCAGCATCGGGCCCTGTCGTTTCTCGAGAGCGATCAGCGCGCCCGCGTCGAACACGATCACGCGACATCCTGCTTGCGAGCCGCACGTTCTCGCGCGATCTCAGTCATCATCTCGGCGGCCGCTGCCCGATCCGCGTCCGAGAGCCCACCCGCTTCAGTGATCATCTCGTCCAGCGCGGCCCGTGCGGCCAGCCAGTCCCCCAGCTTGCCCGAGGCAGCGGCGAAATATGCCGACACCGACGCGAACTCTCCGGCGTTCACCGCAGCGGCAGCAGCCTCGGCTACGTCGTCGGGAACAGAGATCGTCACACGCTTCATACTGCAATCATACCCAGAGTATGAAGCGATTCATACCGGATTCCAGTCGCCCGTTCCCGATCCACATCCCTCGTTCGAGCTCGAATCCTGAACTGCGTCGATGTCCCGCCCGGGTTCCCGCCGATTGGGTCGGCGAAGTGGTCGCGCCTGGAGCCTAGTGGGCACGCAACCGGGGCCGAGCCAGCGCAACCGGGGCCGAGCCAGTCGGTCGTCCCGTGTAATCACTCCGGAGCCATGTTTCCAGCTGTCCCGGGCATGCAATCGAACGAAACGAGGGCACGGACTCCGTGGAGTCCATGCCCTCGTTCAGTTTTCGCCTAGGCGTACGCGCTCACCAGGAGCTCTTGTGCACGCCCGGCAGCTCACCGCGGTGCGCCATTTCGCGCAGGCACACGCGGCACAGGCCGAACTTGCGGTAGACCGCGTGCGGACGGCCGCAGCGCTGGCAGCGCGTGTAGGCGCGGACCGCGAACTTCGGCTTGGCGTTGGCCTTGTTGACCAGTGCTTTCTTAGCCATATGCTCAGTTCTCCTTGAACGGGAAGCCGAGGTGCTTGAGCAGCGCGCGGCCTTCTTCGTTGTTGGTCGCGGTGGTGACCACGGTGATGTCCATACCGCGCGGGCGGTCGATGGAGTCCACGTCGATCTCGTGGAACATCGACTGCTCGCTCAGGCCGAAGGTGTAGTTGCCGTTGCCGTCGAACTGCTTCGGCGACAGACCACGGAAGTCGCGGATACGCGGCAGCGCGATGGAGACCAGGCGGTCCAGGAACTCCCACATGCGGTCGCCACGCAGGGTGACCTTCGCGCCGATCGGCATGCCCTCACGGAGCTTGAACTGCGCGATGGACTTGGTGGCCTTGCGGATCTCCGGCTTCTGGCCGGTGATCAGCTCGAGGTCCTTGACGGCACCGTTGATCAGCTTCGCGTCGCGGGCGGCGTCACCGACACCCATGTTCACGACGACCTTCACCACGCCGGGGATCTGCATCACGTTGGCGTAGTCGAACTCGCTGTTGAGCGCGTCCTTGATTTCCGCGCGGTAGCGCTGCTTCAGCCGAGGCTGCACGTTTTCAGTCGTGGTCATGTCAGATGTCCTTCCCGTTGTTACGGGAGATCCGAACCCGCTTGCCGGTCTCGTCGTCGGTCCGGTAGCCGATACGGGTCGGCTTGCCGTCGGAGTCGACGACCATCACGTTGGACACGTGGATCGGGGCTTCCTGGGTCACGATGCCGCCCGAGGAGGCGCCGCGCTGGTTGGCGGAGTTCGCGACGTGCTTCTTGATCCGGTTCACGCCCTCGACGAGGACCTTCTCGGTCGCCGGGTAGGCCTGGATGACCTTGCCCTTGGCGCCCTTGTCCTTGCCCGAGATGACGAGCACGGTGTCACCCTTGTGCACCTTCATGTCAGAGCACCTCCGGAGCCAGCGAGACGATCTTCATGAACTTCTTCTCACGCAGCTCACGGCCGACCGGGCCGAAGATGCGGGTGCCGCGCGGATCGTTGTCCGCCTTGATGAGCACGGCGGCGTTCTCGTCGAAACGGATGTAGGAACCATCCGGACGACGGCGCTCCTTGGTGGTGCGCACGATCACGGCCTTGACGACTTCACCCCGCTTGACGTTGCCGCCGGGGATGGCGTCCTTCACGGTGGCGACGATGATGTCGCCGATACCGGCATAGCGACGCGACGAGCCACCGAGAACGCGGATGCAAAGGATTTCCTTCGCTCCCGTGTTGTCGGCGACGCGCAGTCGCGACTCCTGCTGAATCACTTCAGCCTCCTTGACCTGGATGTAAAAGCACGCCGGATTTCCGACCCGACGGGCGTGGTCGCGTTACCACCCGAACGCGCGCCTGCCAGCGGTTTCTTCGATCCTGACGGACCAACCACCGGGGGTTCGCGGCCGGATTGCGGGCACAGCTGCCGCAGGCAACCGGTCTAGTGTAGGTGAAAGCCCAGGTCATCCCCAAACCGGGCCATCCGGGCTTGACGCCGGTAGCCTCGTGCGAGCTGGTTCACATCGTTGACGACGTGGGCCGCACGCATTGTCTGATCGGGGAGAGGAAGCTCTGTGACATCGTCGGGTCGTCCGTTCGTCTTGGACCGCCGCGCGTTCTTGGTGGCCCTTGGGGTGGTGCCTGCCGCGGCATTGCTGGTGTCCTGTTCGGAAGACGAGGCGGCGCAGCCGCTGAAGCAGGTCGATATGGCCGGCTCCGACCCCGCGATCCGGCCGCAGGACGATCTGTACCGACACGTCAACGGCAAGTGGCTGCGCGAATACCAGCTGCCGCCGGACAAGGTCGCCTTCGGCGCGATCAGCGAGGCCAACGACCGCACCGAGCTGCAGTTGCGCGAGATCATCGAGTCCATCTCCGACCCGGAACCGGGTTCGGAGGCGCAGCAGATCCGCGATCTGTTCGACGCCAGGATGAACCTCGACGAGATCGAGCAGCTCGGCCTCACGCCGATGGAACCGATGTTCGCCGAGATCGATGGCGCGAAAACCAAGGCCGAGCTGGCCGGGGTGATGGGCGCGCTGCCGATCGGCGGGCTGATCGGGATCGGCATCAGCATCGATCGCAAGAATTCCGACGCCTACATTCCCTCGGTCGGCCAGTCCGGCATCGGGTTGAGCGAGCAGTACTACCGCAAGCCGGAGTACGCCGAGCAGCTGGCCGGGTACCGGACCTTCAACGAGCGCCTCGCCGCGGCGGCAGGCCTGCCCGACCCCGCGGGCCTGGCCCAGCGCAACCTCGATCTGGAAACCAGGATCGCCGCCGCGCACTGGGACAACGTCCGCAACCGCGACACCGACGCCACCTACAACCGGATGAGCTGGGACGCGACCAAGGCGCTCGCCACAGAATTCGATTGGGAGCCGTGGCTGTCCTCCTCCACGCTCGACCTGCCGAAAGACCTGTTCGCCGAGATCGTGGTCAATCAGCCCTCCTTCGTCACCGAGGCGGGCAAGATCTGGGCCGAGACCGATATCGCCCTGTGGCGCGACTATCTGAAGCTCACCCTGCTGCGCCAGTACGCACGGTTCCTGCCGAAGGCGTTCTCCGACGCCAATTTCGATTTCAACGGCAGGCTGATGGCGGGGCTCCAGGAGCGCCCCGAGCAGTGGAAGTCCGCGGTCGGCACGGTGGACTCGAATCTGGGCGAGCAGCTGGGCAAGCTGTACGTGGACAAGCATTTCCCGCCGGAGGCCAAGGAACGGGCCATGGAGATGGTGGACGACCTGTTCGCCGCCTACCGGGACAACTTCACCAACTCCACGTGGATGTCACCGGAGACCAGGAAAGCCTCGATCGAGAAGCTGGACAAGATCAACCCCAAGATCGGCTACCCGGACAAGTGGGTGGACTACTCCAAGCTCACTATCACCAGAGGCAAACTTATCGAATCACTGCGCGCGGTCAACGATTTCGAGGTCAAGCGCGCTCTGGACCGGCTCGGCACGAAGGTCGACGACTCCGAATGGGCGATGTCGCCGCAGACCGTGAACGCCTATTACATGGCCTCCACCAATGAGATCGCCTTCCCCGCCGCCTATCTGCAGCCCCCGTTCTTCGACAAGGACGCCGAAGCCTCGGTCAATTACGGTGCCGTCGGTGCGACCATCGGCCACGAGATCGGTCACGGCTTCGACGATCAGGGTTCGAAGTTCGACGGCGACGGCAACCGTCGCGACTGGTGGACCGAGGCCGATCGCGCCGCCTTCGATGCCAAGACCCAGCAGCTGATCGACCAGTACAACGTGCTGGTGCCCGAGGGCCTCGATCCCGAGCAGCACGTCAACGGCGAACTCACCGTCGGCGAGAACCTGGCCGATCTGCGCGGTCTACAGATCGCGCTCGCGGCGTTCCGGATCGCCGAAAAGCGCCGTGGCGTCGAGAATCCCGACTACCACGCCATGTTCCTGTCCTGGGCGCGTGGTTGGCGCGACATGCAGACCCGCGAGGTCACCGAGCGGCTGCTGGCTACCGATACCCACTCTCCCAACGAATTCCGCGCCAATCAGGTGGTGCGCAATATCGAGGAGTTCTACACGACGTTCGGGGTGAAGGAGGGCGATGAGCTGTTCCTGCCGAAGGACCAGCGCGTCAGCTTGTGAGTTCCGATGATCGATGTCCGCGCCGCATCGCCGGCGCGGACGATCGAGCAGGCGGCCGCATATGCCGAGGGTTCCGGCGCACCGGTCGGCCGTGCGGTAGCAGCACTGTCAGTGCACGGAACGGTTCAGGAGCAGTCCGCTGACCAGGGCGTCCAGACCCTGCGCATAGGTGTCCTCGGCGGCCAGCGTCAGGAAGCGGGGGCCGATCTCGGCCAACCGCGGTAGCTCCCCTGGGTCGAGGTCGGCAAAGATCTGTTCCCGGTAGGTCGGGCGGTCTTCAGCGGCGCGGGCGGCGGAGCGCGCCCGGATGATGATCTCCCCCGCGGTGTAGTGCCAGATAGCCCGGTAGGCGCGCACCGCCTCATCGGCTGACAGGCCGCAGTCCATGGCACCGGCGACAATGCTTTCGGCCACCCACAGCGCAGAGACACCGAGTAGGTCGTCGGCAACGAGAATCTCGACGATCCACGGTCGCGCGGCGAGCACATCGCGCATGGCAGTGGCGGCCACGATGATTCGTGCGCGCGGATCATCCGGCAGTTGCGGCCATTCCACCCGATCGGCGTAGTCGTTGAGCAACAGCCGGAGCAGATCTTCTTTATCGCGCACGTGATGGTAGAGCGCCATCGCGGTGCAGCCCAATTCGGTGGCCAGCCTGCGCATCGTCAGCTTTTCGACGCCGTCGGTATCGATCACCGCATTGGCGGCCGCGACGATGTCCTGCCGGGAGATCTTCGGCGGACGGCCGGTGCGGGCGGGCTGCGACGACGTCTTCGGCATGTCCCCATCCTGACCTATCCACAACCGTAGGTGTGGACAGCCTCGCTCGCTGCGGTTAGTTTTTGTACGTGTATAAAAATAACTCGGGCCGACCCGGCGCCGCCTTGACCGCCGTCGCGGTCGCACAGTTCATGGTTGCCCTGGATATGGCGGTAATGAATGTCGCACTGCCCGCTATCCGCACCGATCTCGGCTTCGCGCCGCTGGATCTGTCCTGGGTGGTGCATATTTACGCGCTGACCTTCGGAGGGTTCCTGCTGCTCGGCGGCAAGGCGTGCGATCTGTTCGGGCGACGGCGGATCTTCACCGGCGGATTGATCGTGTTCGGCATCGCCTCGGCGGCGGGCGGATTGACGCAGGAGCCCTGGCAGCTGATCGCGGCGCGGGCGGTGCAGGGAGTTGCCGCCGCGGCGGTGGCACCCGCCGCACTTGCCACGCTCACCACCACCTTCGCCGAAGGACCCGCCCGGCTGCGCGCCCTCGGGGTGTGGAGCGCGGTCAATGCCGCGGGCGGTGCGAGCGGGGTGCTGTTCGGCGGGTTGCTGACCGAATACGCCGATTGGCGCTGGGTCATGCTGATCAATGTGCCGATCGTGGCGGTCGCGCTACTCGCTGTCGCGGCGGGCGTGACGCCCGATATGCGCCGGAGCGAGCGAGAACCGCTGGACTACCTCGGCGCGATCACCGCGACCGTGAGCATCGGACTGCTGCTGGTCGGCGTCGTCCGCACCGACCACTATGGCTGGCTGTCCCCGGCGACCGGTTCGACCCTCGCCGCGGGCGTGGCACTGCTCAGCTGCTTCCTGGTGGTCGAACGGCGCGCGGCGTCGCCGCTTGTCCGGCTGGAACTGTTCGGCAACCGCTGGGTGAGCGGGGCAAATATCTTCGTATTTCTGGCCGCCGCAGGTCAATTCGCCACGTTCTACCTGATGTCGCTGTACATGCAGCAGGTACTCGGCCTGAGTGCGGGTGCGACCGGTATCGCCTTTGTGCCGTTCTCGCTGACTGTGATCGCGGGAACTGTGCTCGTCACCAAGGCGGGATCGCGCCGTTCGCCGCGGTTCTGGCTCATCCTCGGCGGCGTGGTCACCGCACTCGGCTTCGGCTGGTTCGCCCAGATCAGCCCTGACGGCAGCGTGCTGACCGATGTGCTCGGGCCGTCGATCGTCTCGGGGCTCGGTATGGGCCTGTGTCTGGCGCCGGTCGCCGGCGCGGCGACGATCGGGGTCACCGGTCGTGAGGCGGGCATGGCCTCGGGGGTGTTCAACAGTTCCCGCCAGCTCGGCGGCAGCGTCGGCGTCGCCGTGCTCGCGACCCTGGCTGCGAGCCGAACTACCGACCCGGCCGATCCCTCCGCCCTCAACAGCGGCTACGCCTCAGCGCTCGGCACTGCCGCACTGCTGTTCCTCGCCGCTGCCGCAGTGGCCGCGATCGTGCTCCCCGCTGAGCGCACGGGCGCCGCTGCGGCCACCGAAAACTCCGGCGACGAACTCTCGCCGGTCACCCGATGAAAGGAATCCCGATGACCATCGCACCGATCGATATGTTCGCTCGCGCACTGTATTTCCACCCGGACGGCAAGGTCGGCGAGGGCGAGCGCCGAATGGCCGGTGGCTCGGACGGCTGGCACCTCGGCGTCTTCCATGTCGAAACCGATGCCGACCTGCACGCCGACCACTGGGAAATGCATCCCGACTCCGAAGAAGCTGTCTGCTGCCTGTCCGGCTCGTTGCGCCTGCACCTGAGGCAGGAACGCGACGGCGAGCCGGAGAGCACCGTGCACCTCACCGCAGGTACCGCGACCATCGTCGGGCGCGGCCGCTGGCACCGGCTGACCTTGGACGAGCCCAGCGACATCATGTCGATAGGCGTGCGCGCAGGTAGCAAGCTGGAGCCCGTCGTGGGGTAAGCACCACACCTGAACCGGCGGCGGCTGCGGAATGGGGCCGCAGCCGCCCGCTAGCGGGTCAGGTCCTCGAATGCGATTTCACCGAGCACGACGTGCTCCAACCTGAGGAACCCGTCGCGATGCAGGCCGTGCAATCGGTACTCGGCGGCATGCGCGTCGAGCCGGAACTCGCGCACTTCCTCGATCTCGAACTTCGGGTCGAGGCTGATCACCAGGTACAGCGGGATGCCTGCCCTGGCGTACTGGACCTTCTTATCCAGCAGATCTTCTGCGGCCGTGGATGGTGAGGACACCTCGACAACGATCAGTGCATCGCTGGCTTCCGGTTTCGCACCGCGTTCGGGCAGGCACCGGTAGACGATCACATCCGGGCGTCGGAAGGTGAACTTCGGCACCCGCCACAGGACCATGTCGATGTCCGTCTCGACCCGGACGCATGGCTCGGTGCTGGGGAGCTGTTCCATCGCTCCGGCTAGGCGCCGTGCCACTCGGTTGTGCTCGGGCACGGGTGACTCGCAGATGATCACGTGGCCGTGCACGACCTCGATTTCGCGGGCGACGTCCGCGGGCAACAGTCGGTACTGCTCCTCGGTCATCTCATGCGGCAGGTCGTACGACGGATTGATCGTCATGACCGAAGCCTACTGGCTGGTGCCAACCGAGGCTCAGCTCTCCGCGGCCTCGCGACAGCCCGGACCGCGAGGCTGCCGAAGACGCCGGGACAGAAGCCCGGCGACGAGGGCGGTCGGCGTGCGCCGCCGCGGAACTACTCCGTCTTCGTGTCCCCCACCGCGAGCCGCACAGTGCCGATCACGAAGATCGCGACGCAGATCGCGCCGAAGTACAGCAGGGAACCGGTTTCGCCGCCGAACAGGGTCTTGATGGTCGACATCTGGCCGACGCCGAGTTCGCCGTTCTTGAACGGGGACAGGCGCTGGAGCAGGATGCCAGGGTCGCCGGGGATGAAGGTGACGAATACTTCGACGCCGAACTTCCACAGCAGCACGACCATGACCACAAGTCCCGGTTTGGGCATGAGGGCCGACAGGCCGAGGCCGAGGGCGCAGATCAGGATGGCGAAGACCGGCACGCAGATCAGCAGGCGGATGCCCTCGCCGGAGAACGCGTCGACCTTGCCCCAGACCTCCGGGAAGATCCGCGGGAAACCGCCGAGCAGGAGGAAGGTGGTCACCAGTGCGACCACGCCGGTGATCGTGCCGAACACGATCAGCTTGGCCACCGGCAGCAGCCAGCGCCGCGGCTGGATGCCGAAGGCGATCTCGACCGTCTTGTCCTTGAACTCCGCGCACAGCGAACTCACTCCGCCCGACATCAGGATGAAGGTCGCGAAGATCAGGATCCAGTAGGTCGAGTTGTTGGTCTCCATGCCGCCGCTGCCGTTGAAGGACTGCGCCTCGGTGGCCTTCGCGATACCGAAGTTGATCAGTACCGGGATCAGGATCGCCAGCGGTACGACCGTGTACCACAGCGGATTCCGCCAGGAGAGTTTGACCAGTTCACTGCGCACCGATCGCGCCAGGTAGGTGCCGAGCATCAGCGCTCACCCCCGCCCGCAGAGTATTCGACGCTGGTGCGGGTGAGGTCGATGTAGGCCGATTCCAGGCGGCGGGGACCGGATCCCTTGGCCACCAGTTCGTCCTTGCTCGTATCGGAGAGCACTTTTCCCTTGCCCATGACGACGATCCGGTCACCCGTGATCTCTACTTCGGTGAGATTGTGTGAGGCGATCAGCAGGCATTTGCCTTCTGCTGCCAGGCCGACGACCAGCTCACGCAACCACAGCGTGCCCTCGACATCGAGACCGTTGGCCGGCTCGTCGAGCACCAGCGTGCGCGGATCGCCGAGCAGCGCCGACGCGATACCGAGCCGCTGCAACATGCCGTAGGAGAACTTGCCGACCGAGCGGCGCGCCACCGTTTCGAGTCCGACCCGTTCCAGCACCCGCCCGACATTTACGGCAGGCACGCCGCCCAGTCGCGCCTGCCAGAGCAGATGCTGTCGAGCGGTGTGCTTGGGATTGCGGGAGAACGCGCCGAGACTGAACCCGATCTCGCCGCTCGCATCCCGGAAGTCCAGCAGCCCTTTGTCATTGATGCGGACCGAACCGGAGCTTGCCCGGGTCAGGCCTGCGATCATGCGCATGAGCGTGGTCTTGCCTGCCCCGTTGGGCCCGAGCAGATAGGTGATCGAGCCCGCTTCGGCCTCGAAGCTGACATCGTCGACGGCGACGTTCTCGCCGAAGCGTTTGGAAACGCCGTGAACGCTGATCATGAGAGAAATCCTGGTAGGTGTTGCTGGGGATGCCACACACGACGCAGCGACTCTCCGTGTGGCCGAAGAGTCGCCGCGGGTGGTGCGCGTGTGGATCTGCGTCAGGCGGGGATAAGGCTTGCCGCCGAGGCACGGCGCAGCTTGCCGGACGGGGTCTTGGGCAGCGCGCCTTTGTGCACGACCGTGACCACCGCGGGCGCGATACCCACATCGTCGTAGACGGCGCGGGCCACCTCTTTGCGGATGCGCTCGCTCTCATCGGCGTCGGCCGCCACATCGGATTCGACGATGACGGCTATGCCTTCCCTCGCCATATGCGACAGCCGGACGGCGACAGCCGCGATGCTGCCGGGCCGCACACCGGGGACGACGCCCGCCGCCCGCTCGACCACGGTCGGGGAGATGTTGCGGCCCGCGACGATGATGACGTCCTTCTTGCGGCCGGACACTACGACCTCACCGGTGGCTGCGACGACGTAGCCGAGATCGCCGGTGGACAGCCACCCGTCGGCATCGTTGGCCGAGACGTAGCCGTCGGGGCCGAGGTAGCGCTTGGTCACGGCCTCACCGCGCACCAGGATATTGCCGACGTGATCGGCGGGCAGCGTCTCGCCGTTGTCGTCGACAACCTTCAGTTCGATCCCGGGGACCGGCACACCGAGCCGCATCATGGTGCGGGAGCGCGTGACATCCTCGCGCTGCACGACCCCGTCGGCCTCGACCCGCTCCGCGTCGATGACGTCCACGGTGTACCGCTCGGCGGCGGCGGTGAACGACACCGCGAGCGTGGTCTCGGCCATGCCGTAGGACGGCATCAGTGCTTCCGGACGGAAGCCGAAACGTGCGGTCTCGCCGACGAACTCCACGAGTGTGCTCTCATCGACGGCCTCCGCGCCGTTGACCGCGACGCGCATCGACGACAGGTCGTATGCGCCGTCCTCGGCGCGGCGCAACCGGCGGGCGAGCAGCGAGTAGGCGAAATTGGGGGCCGCGGTGAGGGTTCCACCGAAGCGGGTGATGAGTTCGGCCCAGGACAGCGGGTTCTTGAGAAAACCGAGCGGGGTGATGATGACCGATGTGGCTTGCGCGAACATCGGTGTCATCAGCATGCCGATCATGCCCATATCGTGGTACAGCGGCAGCCAGCTCACGATCACGTCGCCGGATTCGACCCCGGCCGCCGCGGTCATCGCCACCTGGTTCTGATGCATGTTCGCGTAGGAGATCGCGACCGCCTTCGGTACACCCGTCGTACCGGAGGTCAGCTGGAGGATCGCGATGTCCTCCTCATCGGTGGGCACATGCGGCAGTTCCTCGGAGCGAGCGGCCAGCTCGTCGATCGACACGAAGGGGACGCCGATATCGAGACCCTGCACCGCCTCGGTGAACGGCGCGCCGACCACGACGACGCGGGCGTTCAGCATCTCGATCACCGCGCGGGTATCGGCAACCCACGTCTCGAGGTTGGTGCGCGGGGTGGGTTGATGCAGCATCGTGAAGGCCCCGCCGCGCATCCAGATGGCCTGCACGGTCACGGCGACATCGCCCGGCGTGCCCGCAAGGATGGCGACCGAGTCGCCCGGCACCACACCGGCTTCGGCCAGACCGCCGGCAACCCGGCGGGCCACCGACCGCACCTGGTCCCAGGATCGAAACGTCAGATCCGACGACTCGATACCGCTCCACAGGCCGTTGACCTCGGAGGCGGGCTGCTCGAAAAGCAACTCGGTAATTCTGCTCATTGGTGTTCCATTCTTTTCCCGCACTGCGGTTGCGCACGCAGCGCACCACGGCGTCGAACTGGATTCGGTTCCGGCAATTCGTGTCCGCCGACGTCGGCGTACGGCCGGATCATTCCGATATCGCCGCTTCGTTGAGCACGCGGTCGAATTGCTCGACGAACGTGTCGGCGTATCCCGCCGGCAGTGCGGCGGGGTCGATGACGATGCCGAAGGAGGTCTTGTTGCCGAGGATCAGGGCGGTCACCGACAGCGAATAGCCGGCCAGCGGCGACAGCGGGGTCAGTGCCGCGATCTGCTGCCCGAGCACGGCGCGAATCCGAGAGAAACCGGGGTTGATTCCGATATGGATATCCGGGCTCATATGCGCCATGCCCGCACCCGCGATCATCCGCTGCATCGCCCACGGGAGGCCGGGAGCGGTGGCGGGGGCTGCGGTGGCCAGTTCGGGACGACGCTTCTCGATGGTGGCCAGCTGCGACCGGGTCCGCTCGATCTGGCGCGCCAGATCGGCCTCGTTGCCGAGGAGGTTGAGCGGGGAGACAAGCACCGCGTTACCGGTGTGGCGGAAGGCCGGGTCGTTGGTGACGGGCAGCGTCACCCGGATGACCTCGGCCGGTGTCGCAGCAGCGGGCGGCGCGATGCTCACGGTGCGGCCGATCGCGGCGAGCAGGAACTCGTGCACGGTCGCGCCGTTCTTCTTGGCGGCGCGGCGCAGGTCGCGGGTGGACGCGCTGTACAGGGCGTACTCGCGTTCGCCGGACTTGGTGAGCTTCGGCCAACCGCGGCCCTTACGGCCCGCGGCCCACTGCTCGTTGAAGGCAGCCTTGGACTCTTTCAGCACCTCGGCGTCGACGGCCGGGGTGCGGAAACGCGGACTGGTCGCGAATCGCTCGAATTCGGTGAGTTCTTCCGGTGTGCCGTCGGCAAGCAGCGCGGCGAAGGCCGCACCGGCGATACCGTCGGATACGGCGTGGTGCACGCGCAGCAGGAAGAACTGGGGGCCCTCACCGCGCGGGGTGAACATGGTGATGTGCCACATCGGCTGTGGCCGGGGCAGCGGCGTCTCCAGCAGGGTCGCCACCTGCTTGCGCAGATCGGCTTCGTCGGCGTAGTCGGCGGCGGTGAGATGCCGGTCCACGTCGACCTTTTCGGCCAGCACGACCTGCGGTTTGCGCCACCGGCCGTTCAGGATGCCCATGCGGAACAGCTCGAACAGCTCGCTGCGCTCACGCACCCGCTCGCGCACATCCGCGACTGCCAGTTGCGGGCCGCCGGTCGCCAGCTCCAACAGCATCGACCAGTGCATCGGATGGCTGTCGGTGTCCAGATGCAGGTAGGTGTGATCCGACGGCGTCAGCTCGGTGACGGCGGACGTGGTCTCGGTACTCATGCCTGTTCCACCTTCGCGAGCATCTGCTCATAGCGTTCGTTATCGGGTTTCATGGCCGCGGCGACCAGCTCCAGCAGCACCTCGTCGGCGCCGCCGCCGACACGGGCCAGCTTCATATCGCGGTACCAGCGTTCGAATGGCAGGCCGACTTGCAGATAGCCGATGCCGCCGAAGATGTGCAGGCACTCCGAGGCCACTTCCTCGCCGAGTTTGGCCGAGGTTGCCTTCAGCGAGGCGGCCGTGCGCAGATTGATCTTGCCTTCGGCCGCGACACCATCGAGGGCATAGCGCAGCAGGTCGACGCGCGCTTGCAGATCCGCGATCCGCAGCCGCAGCGCCTGATGGTCGTAGAGCCGCTTACCGAACTGGGTGCGGTCGTACATTCGGGCCAGGGTGAGGCCGAGCATCACCTCGCAGGCCGCGGCGATCTGTCCGGCCACCGAGTAGCGCTCGTGGGCCAGGCCCCAGCTGATGACGGCGAGACCGGTCGCGGGGCGGGCGATGAGCGCCTCCTGCGGGATCCAGGTGTCGATGGTCACCGGGGCGGTGTCCAGCGGGCCTGCGCCCAGCTTCTCGTACGGTGTGCCGACCTGCACCTGCGAGGTGGGCACCGCCGCGAGCGCGACACTGCCCGACTCCCCGGCCGATCCGCTGGTCGCATCGCGACAGACGACGAGAATGTAATCCGCGATCGGGGAAAGCGAGACGAACTTCTTGTGGCCAACCACCCGGTAGCCGTCGCCCTCGGGTTCGATCATGGTCTGGGCGTTCTGCAGATCCGAGCCGCCCGACTCCTCGGACGCGCCGATGCACAGCACCTTCTCCACCGCGATGGCTTCCTCGGCGAGGTTGCGCAGGAAGTCGTTGCGGCCGAAGCGGCGCAGGATGGCGATGGCCGAATCGTGCAGGCTCACCCCGACGCCGATGGCCGCGGAGCCGAGCGTGCCGAGCTGACGGGCCAGCGCGAAGTGGTGCTCGAGCTCGGTGAGCTTGCGATCCTCCCATTTGCGCGCGAACACCCCTGCGGCACCGAGGTGCTCGAGCAGTTGGCGCGGGAACCTCTTGTCCAGCTCGGCCTGCTCGGTCCAGGCGACCACACGGTCGTCGAAGGCCTTGGCGAGCACGTCATCATAGGAATTGTCAGTCACTGGTGAGCCCTTTGTCCTGCCGGTCCGCGGCCGCGTTCGCGAGGACCAGGTCGAGTTCCTCATGAATGCGCACAACGGTCTGCTCGTCGAAAAGATCGACCTGATAGGCGATCTGCACATCGGTGTGGTCGGCGTGTAGGAACGCTTCCACGATCAGTGGGAGCAGGGCGTACCCCTTCTCCGCGAGTTCCCAGGTGGTGGTGCAGCCGGGAAGCTGTGGGCCGTCGATCTTCTGCTCCAGGAAAAGCACCAGCGATTCGTATGGCCTCGTCTGCCCGCCGACCCGTCGCGCTGCCTCGGCGATGTGGTCGTGGGGGAAGCTCCGGTGACCGAACGCGGCGTCGGTGACCGCGCGAACCTGCGCGACCAGATCGGCGAAAGAAACGTCGTCGGCGCCGATGCGCAATGCGATGGAATTGCTGAGATTGCCGATCAGCGATTCCATGCCGGATTCCTCGCGATTGGCGACCGCGGTGCCGATGACGATATCGCGCTGACCGGTGATCCGGTGCAGCGTCAGATAGTACGCGGCGAGGAACACCGAGAAGGCCGGAGTGCGCAGGGTCGTGCTCAGCGCGCGCAGATTCTTGTCGGCCGCCACGCTCAGCGTGTGATCGCAGCGCCCGCCGCGTTCGGAGACGGTATCGGGCTGCCGGTCATACGGCAGCCCCAGTGGTTCGAGTCCGCCGAATTGCCGCTCCCAGAAACGGATATCGTCGGCGTGATCGGTCTCGGAGAAACGCTTCTGTTCCCACTCGGCGAAATCGGCGATCTGCAACGACAGCGGCGTGACATCGGTTTCCGAACCCGGACGCTCCTTCGCGCGCACATAGGCGCGTTCCAGGTCCCGCGAGAGAACGGGCAGCGTCATGCCATCCCAGGCGATGTGCTGCAACGCCATCACCACGGCCGTCTTCGGCCGCCCCGAATCGTCGGCAGGCAGCTCGACGAAGGTCAGCCGCAGTGAGGATTCGGCCGCGAGATCGAACGGCTCGGTGCCGGCGGCGGCCATCACCGCGCGCAGCCGCCCGTCCGCGTCCGGCTCCCCACGTAGATCCAGCGATTGCGTACGCGGCGGTAGATCCTCGTGAATGCGCTGGTACGGCGTGCCATCCGAGTCCGCGTGGTAGGTGGTGCGCAGCACTTCGTGCCTGCGAACAAGCGCGAGGAACGCGCGATGCAGCGCGGGCCCGTCCACCTCGCCGGTGAAAGTGAAGGCGAGACAGAGATTGTGGGCCGTGCTGTCGGGCGTGTCCTGCTGGTACGCCCATACGCTGCGCTGGGCGAACGACAGCGGCGCCCGGCCCGGATCGCGCCGGGGCGCAACGCCTGGCGCGGTCGCGATGCCCGCATCGCTGAGCCTGGCCCGCATCGCGGCCTGAAGGTCCTCTAATGACGCCACGTCGATCGTCCCTCGCCGATCAGGCTCGCGCCGCGGCCAGATCGGCCGACGGGTCGGAAATTCCGGCGACCTCCAACAGGATTCGCGCCACCTGGGTGAGCTGGCCCGGGACCTGTTCGCGTTCGACGAGCCGGGCCGCGAAGCCGCGGACCGTCTTCGCGCCGAACACATCGGTGACCCCGACACCGTCGACGGCGAGCAGCCCGCGCACATTCGCTACGAAGGTGGTGGCGAGGATCGAGTTGGCGCCCGCGTCGAAGAAGTCGGTGGTCACGCCGATCCGCTCGATCTCGAGCACCTGCGCGGCGATATAGGCGACCGCCGCCTCCAGCGCGGTCTCCGGCGCCACATACTCGGCCTCGGCCAGACCCTCGGTCTCGCGTTCGAGCACCGCACGGATGGCCGCTCGGTCGATCTTGCCGTTGCTGGTGAGCGGCACCTGTGCCAGGAAGTGCAGGACGTCGGGAACCATGTACTCCGGCAGCAGATCGGCCAGGGCGGCGGCAACCGCGACGGTGTCGACCACCTGCCCGGACTCCGCGCCGACCACGGCCAGGCTCAGCCGTCCGGAGACGACCGCCGCCACCGCCTCGCCGACCTCGGGCAGGGTCTTGGCCGCGGCCTCGACCTCACCGAGTTCGACGCGGTAACCGCGGATCTTCACCTGATGATCGGCGCGCCCGAGGAAGTCGATGGTGCCGCCGGGCAGGTAGCGCGCCAGATCACCGGTGCGGTACCAGCGGATACCGTTCGCGGTGACGAACCGGTCGGCGGTGCGCTCTGGATCGCCGCGGTAGCCGTCGGCCACGCTGACGCCACCGATCCACAGCTCACCGGTGACCCAGTCGGGGGCGTCCTCGCCGCGATCGTTCACCACTCGGCAGTGCACGCCCGACATCGGGCGGCCATACGGCACTGCGGTCCATTCGGCGGGGAATTCGTCGGTGACCTCGTACACGGTGGAGTGGATCGCGGTCTCGGTGGTGCCGCCGAGACCGGCGAAGCGCAGCCCGGGGACCTGCGCCCGCATCCGGGCCGCCACACCGGCATCCACGCGGTCGCCGCCTGTGATCACCACGCGCAGGGTGCGCAGCTGTTCGGCGGTCGCGGAATCGAGCAGCATGCCGATCAGGCCGGGCGCGCAGTTGAGCACCGAAACCCGGTGCGCCGCGACGAGTTCCGCCCAGGCGGCGGCGTCGCGCACCTTGTCGGCGTCGATGCAGACGATCGCACCGCCGAGCGCGAGCGGGCTGAACATATCGAACACCGAAAGATCGAACTCCAGCGCCGAGAGACCGATAGTGCGGTCGTCGGCGTTCAATCCGAATTCCTCGGCGATCGCATCGAGGGTGTTGGCGGCCGCGCGGTGGCTGACCTCCACACCCTTGGGTTCGCCGGTGGACCCGGAGGTGAACAGCACATAGGCGAGCGCGTCGGGATCGGGCACGACGGCCTGTTCGGCGCGTGGGCCGGCGACGGACTCGTCGAAGACGATCCGCTCGATACCTTCGGGCACCTCGACCGTCGCACCGGTGATCACGGCGCGCACCAGGCCGCGCGCGAGGATGCGATCACGACGCGCGACCGGCTGATCGGTGCCGACCGGCAGGTACACCGCGCCCGCGGCGAGCACGCCGAGCACAGAGATCACCTGCTGATGGCCCTTCGGCACGATGACCGCGACGGTATCGCCGGGATGCACACCTGCGGTGGTCAGCGCCTTCGCCAGCGACAGCGCCTGCTCGGCGACCGTGCCATAGGTCAGTTCCTCGCCCTGCGAGGTCACGACGGCGACGCGCTCGGGGCGCTTGGCAGCCTGTTCGAAGAACTCCGCATGCAGGCTGCGCGGTGCGATCGACGCCGAGGTGGTCTCGGCGGCTTCGCGCGCGGCGAGCTGCGCGGCGGGCAGGGCGATGGACAGCGGGGCGTTCCAGTCGGCGCCCGGGGCGAGCAGGCTGTCGAGCAATGCGCGGAACTCGGCGAACATCGACTCCATGACGCCGTCGGGCAGGGCGTCGCGGCGGGTGTCCCAGTTCACCAGCAGTCCGCCGTCGACCTCGGCGACCTGGGCGTCCAGATCGACCTGCGGGCCCTGCGACAGAATCCACACCGGGCTGCCGAACAGGCGGGTCACGCGCTCGGAGAACAACTCACCGAGACCGAGGCCGGAGGTGAACACCACCGAAGGGGTGACCGCCGAACCGCGCAGTTTGCCCAGATCGCGCAGCACGTCGAGACCCTCGTAGGTGGCGTTGGCGGCGCAGCTGTGCAGTTCGTGCTGCAAACGGCGGGTGCGCTCCACCAGCGATTCGCTCGCGCGGGCGTCGACATCGACCAGTACCGAGTTGGTGAAATCGCCGACCACCTGGTCGATCTCGTTGTGCACCGGCTCACGGTTGAACAGCGGCAGGTTCAGCAGGAACCGCTGCCGCGCCGACCAGCGCGCGATCACCTCGGAGAACACCGAGGCCAACGTCACCGCGGGGGTGAGGCCGTGGCCGTGGGCCAGTGCGTACAGCCGGGTCTTGCCCTCGGGCTCGAGCCGGTGGTGGAAGCGCACGCTGCGCGAGGGGTCGGTGCGCCTGGCTTCCGGGATCGTCGGCAGTTCGGCGGTCTCCGGCAGGCTCGGCAGCTTATCGGTCCACCACTGCCGGGCGGCCTCGTGCTCATCGGCGGGAATGCGGTCGCCGCGCTCGGCCAGGTACTGCCGGAAGCTGTAGCCGACCGGCGGCAGGGCGCCATCGGATTCGTAGGCGGCGGCGAGATCGTCGAGGATGCGCCGGTAGCTCATGGCGTCGGCGGCGAGCATGTCGACGTCCAGGTGCAGGCGATGCTTGTCGCCGGGCAGCAGGGTCAGCACGAACTCGACCACCCGGCCCGTGGCAACGTCGAGGAGCTGGTGGCTCATCCGGTCGCGCATGCGCTCGAGTTCGGCGTCGGCGTCGGTGGCCGCACGCAAATCAACCACGCGGTATACCGACCGCGGCGGCTGCGCCAGGATGCGCTGCCCACCGGCCTCACCGAAGGCGGCCCGGAGCTGGTCGTGTCGCGAGACCACCTGCACGACAGCGCGTTCCAGGCGGTCGGGATCGGCGCCCGCACCGTCGAACTCGACGTACAGGTGCGCCGCGACACCGCCGAGGGCCTGCCCGGACTGACGCCCGACCCAATAGGCGTGCTGCATGGTGGCCAACGCGAATTCGTCGCCCTCGGCACCCTCGGCGGCCGGTGCGGATTCGGCCGGAGCCGGTGCGGATTCGGCCGGGGCGACGGGCGCTGCGGCGGGCTCACCGCCGGACAGCAACCCGGCCCACGCCTCGATCGTCGGTTCCAGCGCCAGTTGTGAACTCTGCACCCGGTAACCCTGGCGACGCCACCTGCCGGACAGTTTCATCAGCAGCATGGAGTGCAGGCCCAGGCGGACCAGATCGTCACTGTCGCCAATGGACTCACCGGGAACACCCAGCAGGTCCGCGACATCAGCACGTAGCTGGTCTTTCGAAAACACGTGACTCCTCAGATCAAACCTGTTAGTTAGGCTAGCCTTGCCTAGCTTAACATCATGAAATCTCGCACCCGAAATGACCCGGGTGTGCCCCTATGGACACCGCTGCTACGCGTCCGCCGCCGCACGGAGCGCGCCGAACAGGTCCGACAGCGGCAGGTCCAGCGCATCCGGCACGCGCGCAACGAGTTCGGCGACCACCGTCGCCGCACGCTCTGCGTAGGTCTGGTCGAGGATGTCGGTGCGGTACTCGACCTCGAGGCGCACCTGCTCGTCCTCGCCGATCTCGAAGGCCAACGCCAGCGGATAGTGCACGACGCCCTTGAAGACGGTCTCGCAGGTCACGCGCGCGCCACCCGGAACCGGGACACCGCGCAGCGGGGTGTTCTTCACCAGCGCCATCACCTCGGCCACCGGGAAGCGTCTGCCGTCACCGCGCAGCGCGGTGAGAATCGGGCCGTAGTCGACGGAGGAGAATTCCATCGACCCGTAAACCGTCGAGACCGCCTCGCGCAGTGCGTCCTTCGTGCTCGCGGCCGGATCGAAGGTGAAGCGCATGGGCACCACGTTGCCGCAGTAGCCCACCTTGTCGGCAGCCTCGCCCGGCTGCCGGTTATCGGCGGGCACCAGCAGCACGTAGTCGTCGGCGCCGGTCAGCGCGGCGATACTGAGCGCGGATACGACGATGAACACCGCATTGGGCGTCGCGCCGACCTCGCGGGCGACACCGGCGAGCGCCGTGACATCGGCCTGGCCGATGGGGCGGGTGAGGTAGGCGCCGGGCCCCTCCCCCATCACTGACAACCAGCTCTGCTCCGGCGTGGTCTGGGGCAGCTCACCGGACAGCGGATAGCGAATGCCCTCGGCCGCCCAGGTCTGTACCGCGTGCCGCACCGCTCGCTCCAGTGCGGCAACCGGACGCGCCGGGGCCTGCGGCGTGGACGGAGTTGCCGTGGCCGAACCCGCGCGCACGACCAGCTCACTGAGAATCGGGGGCAGCGCGGTCTCGTCACCGGCCAGATGGTGCAGTACCAGCACCATGGAGACGCCGCCGTGTGCGCCCGCGTAAGCGCGGGCGCGAATCGGCGGGTCCTGCCGCAAACGGAACGACGCGGTCGACAGCGCCGTGGCGGCGGCCCGCACGATCTGCTCGGGTGAACGCCCCTCGGTGGGCTCCTCGGATTCGGGCATCGAGCCCCATTCCCAGACCTGACCCGGCACGACCCAACGGCCGTCCCAGTGCTTGGGCTCGCGCCGCGCCACGCCGTCGTCACCGACGGCGATGACCGAACTGAGCACCTCGGAGGCGTCGACCAGCCGAACGTAGGAGGCGACGACCTCGTCCAGGGTGTAGGAGTCGTCGAATTCCAGCAGGACGCCGTAGTTGTGCGAGATGGACTCCGGGTCCAGCTCGTAGATCTTCCACATCCGCCGCTCGGCGATGCCGAGGCCGCCGTCCGATGGCTCGGGCCGCGCGGGAGCGGCGGCGGTCGCGCCCTGATCGCCCGCGATGCCTGCGTCGGCGAGCCGCCGTCGCATGAGTTCCATTTGCGCGTCGGTCAGTACGTTCATGCTTCTCCTAGCCATGGTGGGACGGCTCTGCGGCGAGGGGATCACCCCCGCCGTGCCGAATCAGTAGTCGAACTGCGGGTCGCCCGCGCAGGCGACGTTCTGGCAGAACGCCTTCCAGTCGAACTTCCACAGGCCGCCGTCGCGCACCAGGTAGTAGGTCGCCGAGGTTGCCGGGAAGCCGGCGATGAGCCCCTCACCGCGGACGGTGAGCCGGTTGCCGTCGATCTGCACCGGACCGACCGCGCGGCCCTGGATGGTGAAGAAATCGTAGGCCTGACTGAACGACATGGCCTGCTCGACGACCGGGCGGACCTTGTCGCCGCCGTAGCTGACCTCGACCTTCTGATCGATGGAGACGTTCGGGTTGTAGAACGCCGCGTACAACCGCTCCAGCTGCGCCAGCGAGGGGACCTCGTCGCGGATGTAGAGGTCGGCGGCGGTGGCGTCGCGAATCGAGACATCCGCGGCGGCCGGGTGGGCCAGGCCGAAGCCGAGCAGAGCGGCGAGCACCGAGACGACAGCGACCTTGATGAGTTTTGTCATGAGAACCTTCATTGAGCAGGGTGAAACAGAAACTTGGGATCGACAGCAGCGACTACGGCGCAACGCTTTCGGCCTTCGAGCGAATGAGGTCTTCCAGATCGCCCACCGAGGCGGCCTCCGACATCTCCCGCTCGGTCAGCTGCACGCCGAGCCGCTCCTCGATGGCGACGACGCCGATGGCGAAGGCCACCGAGTCGATGCCGAGATCCTCGACAAGCAGCGAGGACCGGCTGACGTCGGCGAGCGGCAGGTCGAGATCTTCTTCCAGAATGCTGTTCAGCGTGTCGCGGATGTGATCGGACATCGGGTACTCCTCAGAGACGAAACGATTACTTCTGCCGAGGCTTGGCCCCGGAAGCGCACCGCCCGGGTGCGTGGTCAGCGGGTGTGGGCGCGTAGTCCAGTGGACCCGGGCGCCGGTGGGTGTCCTATTCGAACACCTCCTCGTCGGTCACGCCGAAGCTGGTGAACGCGGTATCGCGTTGCAGTCGGTACACCTCGCGGCCGAGCACGGAGTTCAGGATCTTCGCGTTGCGGACCGCGCCGATGTCCAGGTTGGGCGCCGAGACACCGACGGCATGCGCCTCGGCATTGGCCACGAAGATCCGCCCGGACAGTGCCGCATCGGCGGCGATGGCGTGGTTCGACTCGATGACGAGGCGGTCGCGCGAATCGCGCCGTAGCCGGTCGGCGATCGGGGCGAGGAAATCGGTCTCCCGTTCCCGGTACCCGGTGGCCGCGATGACGAGGTCGGCGGTGTGTGCCAGCGCTGATCCGGTATCCAGATGCCGGCCGCGGATACGCAACCGGCCGTCGGCCAGCGTATCGAGGCCCTCGACCGCGACACCGTTGCGCAGCTGCACCGGCGGCAGCTTCTCCAGCAGCCTGCGCCGGTAGAGCAGATCGTGCAGACGGGCCAGAGTTTCGCTGGAGATGCCCTTGTGGAATTGCCAGTGGCCGGCGCGCACCTGGTCGCGGGTCTCCTCCGGCAGGCTGTGGAAGTAATCCATATAAGCCGGGGTGGTCATTTCCAGCGACAGCTTGGTGAAGTCGAGCGGCGCGAACCACGGGGTGCGGGTCCACCACTGCACCGAAGGTCCGCCGCGCAGGTTCGCTTCGAGCAGATCGATCACGATCTCGGCGCCGGATTGGCCGGAGCCGATCACGGTGACCGAATCGGCCTTGTGCGCGGCATCCTGATGGAACAGGTACTGCGAGCTGTGCACCAGCGCGGACGAGGTGGTCGAGAGTTCGCGCGGGATGGCCGGTTCGGTGCCGACCCCGACCACCACATGGCCGGCGTGGATCACCGAGGCGTTGCCGTGGCTGGTCACCGACACTTCGAAGTGCTGTGCCTGCTCGTCCCAGCGCACCGCCTCCACGGTCGTGGAGAACCGCAGCGACGAGAGCTTGCCGACCGCCCACAGCAGGTACGCCTCGTACTCGCGCCGGGTCGGGAAGAAGTCCTCGCGCACCAGGAACGGGTACAGCCGGTCGACGTCGGCCAGGTACGCCAGAAACGACATCGGATGCGTCGGATCGACCAGGGTGACCAGATCGGACAGGAAGCTGACCTGGAGCTTGGCCTCCTCGAACATGAGGCCGGGATGCCAGCGGAACTCCTCGACCGAGTCGACAACCAGCACCTCGACGTCGTCGACGGTCGAAGCCAAGGCCGCGAGCCCGATATTGAACGGACCGCATCCGATCGCCAGGATGTCGACCTTCTGGATGTCACTCATGAACATTCACCATCTCATCGCGATCACTGCGCAAACCTTCCGACTCCACTTCCAGGCCCATGCGCAGCAGTTCGTCGAACAGCGAATCGATGTCCTGCTCGGTCGACTCGGGGTTGAGCAGCGTGAGTTTCAGGCAGGTGCGCGGCTCGCCTTCGCCGTGCACCCGTACCTGGGTGCGCCCGATCAGCGCCTTGCCCGAGCTGATCAGGCGACGCCGCAGTTCACCGTTCACCTGGTCCAGATCCAGATCCTCGCAGCGGTAGCGGAACACCACCGTGGTCAGAGTCACCGGCGCCACCAGCTCGAGCTGGAGTTCGGTACCGATCCGGCGCTCGGCGAAGCGCGCCAGCTCATGGCAGGTGTCGAGCATCTCGCCGAGGCCGTCGCGACCGTAGGCCAGGAAGGTCGCGGCCACCTTGAGCACATCCGGGCGACGGGTGGTCTGGAGAGTCTGGCCGAGCAGACCGCCGAAACCGGCTTCCACGTCGTCATCGGGGTTGAGGTAGGCGACCGAACGATTCAGCGAGGCGAAACGCTCCTGATCGGCCAGCAGCAGCACGCTGGCGGCGGCAGGCTGCCAGCCGACCTTGTGCAGGTCCAGCGTGACCGAGTCGGCGCGTTCGATGCCGGTCAACAGACCGGACAGCTTGTCGGAGAACAGCGAACCGAAACCGTAGGCCGCGTCGACATGGAACCACACGTTGTGCCGGGCCGTGATCTCGGCGATCTCGGGCAGCGGATCGACCGAACCGAAATCGGTGGTGCCCGCGGTGGCCACGACCGCGACCGGAGTGTGGCTCTCGGCGAGTTCGGTCAGCAGCTGATCGAGGGCTTCCGGGATCATCCGGTGCTCGGAGTCGACCGGCACCGGAATCGTCGCCGCCTCACCGAGACCCAGCGTGGCGCAGGCCCGGTGGATCGAGAAATGCGCCACCCGCGAGCACAGCACCACCGGCCGTGGCAGCGCGCTCACACCGTTCTGGCGGATATCGATGCCGAGCTGTGCCGCGCCGTAGTCACGGGCGATCAGCAGCGCCAACAGGTTCGAGTAGGACCCACCGGGGCCGAAGACACCACCGGCGGTGTCGGGCAGTCCGGCCAGCGCGGCCAGTGCGCTGACCGTCCACTTCTCGATGGCCAGCGTGGCCGGGCCGGAGTCGTAGGTGTCCAGTGAGGCATTGGTGGCGCTGGCCAGTGCATCGGCGACCACCGCGACGGTCAGCGGCGGCGGCTGTAGATGCGCGGCGCACAGCTTGTGGGTCAGGTCGAGGCCGTAGGCGGCGATCAGATCGGCCAGCTGCGTCAACGCGGCCGATTCGCCCACCCCGCTGTCCGGAATGCGCTCGGGCCCCAACGCTTGCGCGACGATGTCGAGCACCTCGGCGGGATCACCGGAGGGCAGCGGGGACCGGTGGTGGCGGCTGTCCTCGACCGCCGCGGCCAGCTGTGCGAGACCGCCACCTGCGGCGGTCCAACCCTCGCCCGGATCGGCGAACTTGGATGACCTTCCCCAAGGGGAAGTGGATTCATGTGACACGGAAAGCCCCACTACGTTGAATGACTGCGAGAACGAACTTGTTTCGGCCGAGATGGTCTGCGCGCGCGAGCATGCTCGCGGCGACCGCACGATCACCTCGCCGTGGCTACCCCGGCCGTAGCGGCACCACCGCCGTTCGCGCGAGCGTGTAGGCCGCGGTCTCGGAACCGATCTCGGAGGTCGCGGCCCGGTCGAAGACCTCACGCCGGGGGGCGGATGCGCGCAGGCTCGCCCAGTCGCTGAGGATGGGAATGAGTTCCCCGCGCGCCCACTGCGGCGCCTGATCCTCGAAGTTCGGCGAGCGCGGATCACCGCTGACGCCCAGCGGCACGATCCAGCGGCCGGCGTCGCGGTCGGCCAGATCCCAGACGTATCGGGCGGCCGATCCCAGACTGCACGCATGGGAGAACCCGACGGCGCTCGCATTGGCGAAAACGCATTCGGAATCACCGCCCAGCGGCAGTCTGCTCGGCCGCACACGCGCCGACATCTCGGGGTGCTTCGGCGACATCCCGGCCAGATCCATACCGTGCAGCGGGTGCAGCACGTGCACGCTGCCCCAGGTCGGAACGGTTTCCAGCTCGGCCAGATGCGTGGCGACTGCTTCGACGGATTCGGCGAGCAGCCGGTCGATATCCACGCCGACACCGGGCGCCCGGTGCAACACCGAATCCAGTGCCGCCGCGAGCCGCGTCTCCACCACGAACCACGGGTTGAGCACCGGCGAGAACAGGTGTGGCACCGACAGTCCGCCGAGGGCCTCATGTCGGGCGATGGCGCGCACCAGGCGGGTGCGCACTTCGGCGAACACGTAGGCGTCGGTGCTGTCGGCCCGCATGGCGCCGTCCCAGGCGAGCAGCCTGCTGCGGACGTCGTCACCGGCCGGGCTCAGTTCGGTCAGCGCCGGTAGCAGGCCTCGGATGACGTCGGCGTGTTCGTTGGCGACATCGCCGTGGATGCGTTCGCAGCCGTCCACGGAAACGGCCGGATCGGCGGCGAGCAGTTCGCCGATCCGCGCCCCGCGGGCCGAGGCCGCGCATTCGGTGGTGACCGGTTGCAGCGGAAGCGAATCCGCGATGCGCTGGTTGGCGATCACCGAATAGTCGGAGACGCCCGCGTCGAAGCCGTCATCGGTCACCGAGGGCGTGACGTAACCGCGCCACTGAAACCGCGCGTCCCAGCCGGGGACGGGCAGCCAGTAGTTCTCGTGCGCGCGCACCGGAATCTTGCCCACCACATGGTGGGCCACCCGCCCGCTGGTGTCGGCGATGACGATCCGGTTGACCGGCTCCACCCACTCCCGCATGGCCTGCTCGACATCGCCGACGTTCTTGGCGAACAACACATCCAGCGCGGCGTCGAAGGTGACCTCGGAGTCGTTCAGCATGGGGCTGCGCAGGGTCAGCGCGAAGGACTGCTCCGGGCCGCCGAACAGCACCGGGCCGTTGCCGGTGCTGATGATCTCGAGGTCGACCGGATCGCCGTCACGCACCAGGATCTGCTCGTGCCGGATATCGGCCGGGCGCACACCGTCGGCCGATTCGGCGAGCACCTGCGCGCCCGATCTGCTGAGCCGCTCCAGGTAGAGGTCCTGATAGTCGGCCATGGCATTGGTGATCCCCCACGCCACCGTGCCGGAGTGGCAGAAGTGCGGGACGCCGGGAACACCGGCGAAGGAGAATCCGACGACGTCGAACTCCGGGCAGGCCAGGTGGAACTGCTGGTAGACGCCTGGCAGTTCCAGGAAGCGATGCGGATCGCCTGCGATCAGCGGCGCGCCGGTCGCGGTGCGTGTCGCGGCCACACCCCAGGCGTTGCTTCCGGACAGCGGTTCACCGAACGATTCGCGCGGCGCCTCGGTCCCCGGCGCATCCTCGGCGAACCGCGCGAGCAGGTCGGTGAGGAATGCCTCGTCGGGGTAATCGGGCACGGTCTCCGAGGTGGCGTCCACTCCCTCGCAGTCGAACAGCGTCAACGCGTCGGCGCCGAGCGCGCGGACCGCATGCAGGCGCCACAGCTTCGTGGTGAAGCGTCCGAACAGGATGTGGTGCAACAGGAAAGCCGAGATCGGAGTCCAGGGCTGCCACGGGGTGGGCCGATGACCCAGTTCGGTCAGCTCGATGGCGTCGGCGGTGTCGACCGTGGCGTTGACGCCATCGACGTAGGCGCGGATCAACCGCTGCGAACGCGGCGAGGACGCCTCGTAGATCCGGCGGGCGGCCCGGTCGAGCTGGGCGCGACGGGCGAATTCGTCCCAGCCGACGCCGTCGGCGCCGAAGACCTCCGCACTGCGGCCCTCGGCCCGCAGGCGGATGAACTCGAGCTGCCAGGCGCGGTCGACGCCGCACGCATACCCCTGACCGAAGAGCGCGCCCTCGGCCGAATCCGCGATGATATGCGGGATGCCCTGAGCGTCCCGGATGATCTCCAGGTCCGCCGTCACGGCGTTGCCGGTCGTCACGAGACCGCCACCTCCTCGGCGCGCGCCGAATCGGCCGACGGCCGATGGCCCGCAATCGGGTTCACCAGTTCGTGGTCGGCGTCGACCAGGGTCGAATACGAATCACCGAGATTCACCATGCGCCGGTTGTTCGACAGCTGAAGACGATTCATGTGGATCGCCTTGAACGTCGGTGCGAACAGATCCCATCTGCAGAACTTTTCCGCCATATCGGGATGCTGCTGCTGGAACTCGATGACCCCGCGCGCGACAGTCGCCCAGAATTCCTGATCCGCGACCAGCCCGCGCGAATGCAGGATCAGCGCGAGATGGCGCAGGTAATCGTCGAATACGTCCGAGAGCACACCCATATTGCGGATCTCGTCGGCTTCCTCGGTCACCGCGCGACGGCAGGTGTCCGGAATACCTTCCGGCGCCGCGAAAATGGAGACCTCTTCGCCGATGTCTTTGAGGATGCCGCGTACCGGCACACCGCCGTCGAGCACCAGAATCAAGTTCTCGCCGTGTGGGGAGAACTTGAACTCGTACTTGTACAGCAGATACATGATCGGCTGGAGATAGCAGCGCAGGTATCTGGCGAGCCATTCCTCGGCGGGTAGACCCGAACGCCGGATGATCGCCTCGACCAGCGGTTCCCCGTGATGGTCGATATGCAGCAGCGCGGCCATGGTGGTGAGCTGCTCGTTGTCGTCCACCAGCGGAACCGGGCTCTCCCGCCACAGCGCCGACAGCAGCTTGCGGTACTCCGAACCCGGCTCGGTGAGGGCGTTGTAGGTGGTGCTCCGATAGCCGATCGCCGCCACCTCGTACAGCATCTCGAAGCCGAGCGACTTCAGGTACGGATCGCCGTTCACCTGGGCGCGGACCCAGTCGTTGATCAGCGGCGTGGTGCGCATGTAATCCGCGGACATACCACGGGTGAAGCCCATATTGACGATCGACAGCGCCATCTTCACGTAGTGGCGGGCCGGATTCGACACATTGAACAGCGTCCGGATGGACTGCTGCGGCTGGTACAGATCCGGCGCGTCGCCGACCTTCACGATCTTCTGCTCGGCGATGTCGACCGCGTAGATGCGCGCGATCTTCTGCACCCACTGCCACGGGTGCACCGGCAGGTAGTAGTACGCCGCCGGGTCGAGGCCTCGGGCGATGAGCACGGCGTCGAAACGCGTGAGCGTCTGCGCGCCGAGCTCCTCGCGCACCAGGCTGTCGTAGTCGAGGCCGGCCACCGCGGCGAAATCGGTGTTGTCCCGCAGTACAGCCACCCAGGTCAGCGGGAATCGCCCGCCCGATTCGGGTGCGTAGCGCTCCACATCGTCGGCGCTGAAGCCGAGCCGGCCCGCGTTGGCGACGATGCAGGGGTGCCCCTCGGTCATCGTCCGCTCGATCGTCTGGAAATCGGCTTCCGCCAGTTCCGCCGCCGTGATGCGCCGCCCATCAGGGCGATTCGTGCTGATGGCGAGCGTATTGGTGAATTCCTCGAGATATTCCGGCAGTACTTCCTGGGAAATGCCGAGGGAATCACTGAGATCGATGATCAGGTCGATCGAGTCGAGCCGCAGTTCGGCGCCGTCGCGTACCCGCCGCAGCGACGATTCGTCGATGCTCCAACTATCCAGGGACAGGACCTCGGCGCGGAACCGGTACTCGGTGCGGCCGTCGTCGGAATAGACCACGTACAGACCCGGCGACAGTTCGACCGGATTGACGAAACGCTCATGACAGAACTCGGACAGGATCTTCTTCGCGATTCTGACGTTGTAGGTCTGCCAGAACGAACGATGGTCGGCCGAAGCCTCGGTACTACTCAAAACGCTGCCTTCTCAGAGATTGGAACGCTGATCGACGGCTGCGAGAGACCGCCCGTTGTCCGTCACGCGAATGAAACTCGCCCGAGTGCAGTAGCTGAGCCGGGCCACCTTGTCCGCCACCGGATAATCACCGGCGACCACGAATCCGACGGCGGCATTGAGCGCCTGCACGTCCAGGTTGCGCACATCCGGCTCGACCACGACACGCTGCGCACCGAGTTCGAAGAACGCGGTCCGCATGATGTGCAGCATCACGTTCCCGGTGAACGCCGGAAGCCTGCGATCGGTGCTCGCGACCAGCAGGTGCATACCTACATCGCCCGGATCGTGCTCGTACCCGGTGCCGGGCTTGGCCAGATCGCTCGTCGCGGGGTTGTACAGCTCGAACAGGAACTGCGGTTCGCCTTCGAAATAGCCGATGCGCATACCGAAGCGCGGATCGGGATCGGCGCCTGCCTCCCGGATCAGTTCCCGCACATCGGCCACGCTGCTGTCGAGCATGCCCCAGTACGCCGACTTCGGATGGTTGAGCCAACCGTGGGCGACGACGGCATCACGCTCGATGTCCATCGGCCGGGATTCGAAGTGGTACACCGGCGCGCTCACGGTCTCGGGGCCGGGTGCGGGACTGTCCCACTGCCCTTCGATCAGCAGATCGAGCAGGCGCACGTAGTAGTCGAACATCGACCGTGCGGTCTTCGGCGCCAGGTCGGGAGTACGTACACCCCAGTTCACCAGCAGTCCGCCCGGCACCTCGACGACCTTGGCGTCCAGCAGCATCTGCGGACCCTGCGAGACGATCCAGGACGGCTCGCCGAGCACCTCGGCCACCACCGGCGAGAACAGTTCGCCGAGTCCGAGTGCACTGGTGAACACCACCGGCGACAGCACCGGCTCGCCGAGTTCGCGCAGGACATCGAGGCCACCGGCAATACCCCGTCCCGCCGCCTCGTGCATCGCGGTCCGCATACCGCTTGCCCGCTCGGCCAGGGGCTGTTCCTCGGCGAGGTCCACGTCCACGACGATGGTCGAAGTGAATGCGCCGACCACCTCGTCCACGCCGGAGTGCACCGCGTCCCGGTCGTGCAGCGGCACCGTCAGATGGAATCGCCTGCTGGCCGAGAACGCGCCGACGGCCTCGGCGAACGCCGCTGCCATCGCTGCCGCGGGTGTCACTCCACGCTGACGAGCGCCTTCCTCCAGCCGCTGCCTGCCCGCGGCGTCGATCAGGTGGTGCAGGCGCAACGTCGCGGGCGCCGCATCGGCACCGGCAGCGTTCGCCGGAAGTTCGGGCGGGCCGGGCAGATCGGCGATCCGCGCCTTCCACCAGGCCACATCCGTTTCCCGCGCACGGCGCCGCGCCGAAAGGGCCGGAAAGGTCGCGCCGAGTTCCGGGAGATCCTCACCCAGATACAGACGCGCCAGATCATCCACCAGCACGCGATAACTCATGGCGTCGGCCGCGATCATGTCCACGGCCAGATGGACCCGTCCGCGCCCTTCGGGCAGCAGGGTCAGGTCCGCGTGCAGTACGGCGGCTTCGCCGGTCGGCAGGCTGCGTTGTGCACCCTGCTGCCGCCGTTGTTCCAGGGTGTCGGCAACCGACGTCGGCGAATTCTGCCGGAGGTCGTGTACGCCGACCATGTCCGCGGGCGCGGCCCCGATGACCTGGGTGCCGTCCTGCAGCGGCCGGACGCGAAGCATCGGATGGCGCTCGAGCAACGCCGCCACCGCCGCACGGAAACACTCCGGATCCAGCGCGGGGCCGTCGAACTCGACGTAGAGATGTGCGGCGCCGCCGCCGAGCGCGTCATCGCGTGAACGTCCGGTCCAGTACGCGTGCTGCGTAGTCGCGAGCGGGAAAGCGGCGGCAAGATCCGCATCATCGAAATCAAAAGTGGTGGAATCGCTGTCGACCGATCGGCACTCGCCGAGTAGGGCAGCCCAGGCATCGATCGTCGGATCGGCCGCCAAACGCGCCAAATCGGCGTCATAGCCGAGACTGCGCCACCGGCCCACCAGCCGCATCATGCGGACCGAGTCGAGACCCTGCTCGATGAGGTTGGCGCCGGTATCGACCTCGTCGGATGGGATCCCGAGCACCGAACCGATCTCCGCTTGGAGATCGATCTCCGTACCCAGCTCTGGACGAGCAACCACCATCAGAACGCCTTCCGCAGATCAAGAACTCCGCCGGTTAGCGCACCCTAAAAAATTAGGGTGCACTAACTCGCCAACAGAGCATAGCCAAAGGTGTCCGCACGACAAGCATGCTGCGACTGTGACAAACAACCGCCGCTCTCGAATTGGACCCCAGGCAAGCTTAGGCTACACTAACCAGCCGTCCGGCAGGGTCGGCTCGGAGCGAGGAACCCGAAAACCGTGTCCGGGGCGGGTGGCGGATGCCTCCGTCGCTCAGTTCGCGCCCACCGGAGTGGAATCCGAGGCGATCCGCCACCCGGCAGCGTCGTGCTGATGCGCCCAGAACTCGGCGAACCGACCCTGCGCAGCCAGCAACTCTTCGACCGTGCCGTCCTCCACGACGCGGCCGGCCTCGAGGAAGAGCACCCGAGCCGCGCCGGCGATAGTGGACAGCCGGTGAGTGACGACCACGCGCGTGCGCTGCCGCGGGTCGTCGGTGATCGCGGCGACCACCGCGGCCTCGTTTTCGGTGTCGAGTGCGCTGGTGCCCTCGTCGACGAGCAGCACCGATGATGGTTTGAGCAACGCCCGTGCGATCGAAACGCGCTGGCGTTCACCGCCGGACAGCGCCGTGCCCGCGTCTCCGACCAGGGTGTCGAGCCCCTCGGGCAGGCGATCGGCGAACTCCTCGACCCGCGACAGCCGCAGCGCCGATGCCAATTCCTCCTCGCTCGCACCTGGATTGCCCGCCAGCACGTTCTCCCGGATCGTGCCCGCGAACAGGTACGGCTGCTGGAACACCATGCTGGTCACTACCGGACGATGCGCCGGATCGAGGGCGCCACGATCGACGCCACCGACCAGGATCTGACCCGTAGTCGGCTTCTCCAACCCGGCGACCAGACCGAGCAGGGTGCTCTTGCCGGAGCCGGACGGGCCGACCACCGCAGTGACCTCACCGGCACGGAACTCGACGTCGAAACCGTCCAGCACCGCTGGGGTGTCGTGCCCATAGCCGAAGGACACCCCGCGCAGTTCGACTCCGGCAGCGCCGGATTCCGCGGCCTGCTGCTCGGCAGCGTCGGTGACAGGTTCGGGCGCGTCGATGACGGCCCGGATATCACGCAGGATGCCCCGGCTGGTCTCCAGCGCAGGCGCCAGATCGGCGAGCGCGCCGAACGGTTCCAGGAATCGCACGACCACGACGATGAGCGCGACGGCCTCGGGCGCGCCGATGGTGTCGTTCACTGCGAGCCATGCCGTAGTGCCCGCCAGCAGCACCAGCGTTATCTGGCTGGCCACACTGAACAGGATCTGCCCGGGAATGTTCAGCAGCAGCAGGCGGGTCGTCGCGCCGTGTTGGGTGGCGAGCGCCGTGCCGACCTGGCTGCGTTCGGGTTCCACCCGGCGGGCGGCTCGAAGTGCGGCCTGGGTGCGAGCGAATTCGAGGATGCGGGCGGTGAGCGCGCTGTTGGACTCCTTGGCCACCTCGTCGGCCCGGCGGGTGATCCGCCCGCTGGCCCACAGGGCGCCGAGCAGCAGCGGGACGGCCAGCAGGGACACCGCGCCGAGCTGCCACGCAACGGGCACCAGCCCGATGCCGATCGCGAACGGCAGCAGAATCGACTGCACCAGTGGCGTCACCTGGTAACCGAGCAGTCCGACCAGGTCGGGGCCGTTGCTGGCGATGGCGCGGCGAGCGGTGGCCGAATTGTCTTCGCCGAACCAGCGCAACGGGATACGGGCGACCTGTGCGGAGACGTCGCGCTGCGCGTGTTCGAGGATGGTGAAGCCGAGGTCGAAGCCGACGCGCGAGGCGATCGCGTCCACGATCCACCCGGCGGCGACCGCGACGGTCAACGCACCGACCACCGGCCAGGCCTCGGCGGGATCGTCACCGAAAAGCGCGGCGACGAGCGGGACGATCAGCACCACACCGATCGCACGCAGGAGGGTCGAGACGACGATCAGCGCGAGGTATCCACCGAAACGCGCACGGCGCTGCGGGGGCAGCAGGCTGAGCAGGGTGCTCGTCATCGGGCGGTCTCCTTCAGATCGGCGGCAACGGCGCCGGCTTCCCACAGCTGCCGGTAACGGCCGTCGGCCTCGAGCAACTCGGGGTGTGTACCCGACTCGACCACCCGGCCGCCCTCGAGCACGACGATGCGGTCGGCGTCGGTGACGGTACGCAGGCGATGAGCGATCACCACCACGGTGCGCCCGACGGTCAGGCGGTTGATGGCCTGCTGCACCAGGTATTCCGATTCCGGGTCGGCGAAGGCGGTGGCCTCGTCCAGGATCAGCACCGGGGTGTCGGCGAGCAGCGCTCTGGCGATCGTGAGGCGCTGGCGCTCACCGCCCGACAGCGCGGCGTCGGCGCCGAGCACGGTGTCGTAGCCCTGCGGCAGCCGCAGGATTCGTTCGTGGATCTGCGCGTCGCGGGCCGCCTGCCGCACCGCATCGTCGGTGGCGTCGGGCACCGCGAGGGCGATGTTCTCGCGCACTGTGCCGTGCACCAGCTGGGCGTCCTGGAAAACGAATCCGACCTGCTGATACAGCTCATCGGCGGTGAGCGTGGCGATATCGCGGCCGCCGACACGGATGCTGCCGGCGTCGAGGTCGTGAAAACGCGCCATCAGCGCGGCCAGCGTCGACTTACCCGCTCCGGAGGGCCCGACCAGGGCCGTGACGGTACCCGGCTCGAGGGTGAGCGAGACGCCGTCGATCACGGGGACACCGGGGCGGTAGCCGAAACTCACCTTGTCGAGGACGACTCGGCCGGCCGGGTGCGCCGAGTTCGCGCCGTCGGCACGCACGCCGAGTTCGGCCTCGTCCAGCGTGAGCTGGATGTTGCGCGCCGCGATGCGGCCTTCCTTCAGCCCGGACAGGCCGTAGCCGATGCTCAGCAGGCGGGACCCGAAGGTCGTGCCGAGGAACAGGAATGGCAGCAGGTTCACCGGATCGAGGCGATCGGTGGCCACCAGGGCGGTGCCGACGACCAGAATGAGCCACAGGAAGGTGACCGGCCTGGTGATGATGTCCATCGCGGCCTTCTTGCCGACGAACGGACGCTGCCAGGTATCGAGGAAGCGGATGTAATCGTCGAGACTGCGCCGGAACGATGAGGCCGCCGCACCGCCGAAGATCCGAATGACCGGCTGGCCGTCGAGATAAGAGGCGGCCTCGCCGTTCATCCGCTCGGCCCAGCGCTGCGACTGCACGATCTTGATCCGCGACTGCGCCACCATCGAGAACATGATGAAGACATAAACGAGCACGGGCACCAGCAGCACCAGGCCAAGTCGCCAGTCCACCCACAGCAGGTAGCCGAGCACCACCAGCGGCGCGACAACCGCGGCGACGGCGTCGATGACGGCGTGGGTCACCACATAGTGCAGCGACAGCGTGTCATTGGTGATCAGCTTGTTGATCTGGCCCGAACCGCGTGCGGTGAACCAGCCCAGCGGCAGCCTGGCGAGTTTGGACAGGAGTCGTCCACGCAGGTCACGACTGAACCGCGCGTCGACGGTGTGCAACCACAATTGCATCGCGAGTTCGAGCAGCGCACCCAGACCGAGTAGCGCCAGCGCCCACAATCCGAGCGTCCACAAGGTGGACTCGTCGCTGCCGTCCAGCAGGTTGCGGGCGAGCTCCACCAGCAGCACGTACGGCGCCAATTGGACCAGTGTGATGAGCAATTGCAGGACACCCGCGATATACAGCTTGGGTCGTACCTCGGCGAAGAGCTTGCTCGCCGCCTGCGAGCGCCAGTTGCCGGGTGGCACAGCGCTCGTGGCGGCAGGTTCGGTGGCCACGGCCGGCTCCGGCGTTGGCGTGGTCTCCGATGCGACTTCGGTCGCGGCGGTAGTGGCCGCAACGACGGCCGCGTCGTCCGCGGCGGGGGCAGGCGTGAGGTTCGTTGTCTGCGCGGCTTCGATTTCGGCGCCGTCTCGTTGCTTGCCCATGGAGCGACCGTGCACCCAGTAGGCCTGGGTATAGACGTCGTTCTTCGGGAAGCCGAATTCCTTCAGCCGCGCGCGGACATGCTTGAGCGACTTCGACTCCGGGCCCGCCCACGCGTACCAGTTCGACCAGTCACGAGCCTCCAGCGCGGCGGCGAGGGCCTCCTCCGACGTTCGCGGCACCCAGTGCACCCTGGCGCGAGGGTGGGAGGTCAGCGGGATGAGGAGATCGTCGTCGTGATGCTGTTCCAGATACACCTCGACCGACATCTGCGGCGGAACCGCGGCCAGGATGGAGTTGATCGCCGGGAGCGACGCCGAATCACCGATCAGCAGGTATCCGGCCTGCTCCTCGGCGACCGAGAAACCCTTCGATCCGAAAGAGGTGACCTCGATCGTCTCGCCGCCCCGGACGGCCAGCGCCCAGGCCGAGGCAGGCCCGACGGGTTCGTGCAGGACGAAATCGATGGCGAAGCGCCCGGTTTCCAGATCCGCCTCGGCAATGGTGTACCCGCGTTGGAATTCGGTCTCCGAGCCTGCCGGGTCGGGGAACCAGATCCGCAACCACGCGGTGGGTTCGATGTCGATCTCATCGAACAGTGAGGGCGCACTCAGCCACACTCGCCGCATCCGTGGTGTCGTCTGTTCGGTGCTCAGCACCGTGGCGTTGTGGTATTGAACGCCGAACGCGTTCAATACCACAGCCGAGAAACCTCTGCGCGCCATGTATTACTCGTCCTCCATCACGTATGCCGCAAGTAGCCGACCCGGCGCAGCATCGACGGATGCGATCGGGCAGGGCGGTGGCGACGATCCGCTCATCCCAAAACTTAGGTAAGCCTACACATGGCAAATCCGAATAACCAGAGCGCCAGATCGGCTCGCACACACCGAACAGGGGCGTCGCCGGCCGTCGCGGGCACCTGCGAGCGCCCCGATTTCGGGTAATGAGCCGGGATCGGTGTCACCGGATCGGGTTGGGCAGTAGTCTGTGCGCGTCCGGCGGCGACAACCAGCCGCCAAAGAAGGGAAACCGTTGTTTCGCAAGGCGCTCACTGCATTCGCAGCTACCTCGGCCGCGGCGATCGCCATCGGCGCTGCCGCGGGTCCGGCATCCACCGCTCCGGTCCACACGCAAGCACCAGCCGTGGCGCCTGCGGCATTCGAAGGACTCGACCCATGCGGACTGGTTCCGCCTGATGTGGCCGATCGGATCAGCGGTGTCCCCGGAATCCAGCCGATCCGTCAACCCGGCTTGGCCCCCGGCCAGCACCTCGAGGATTCCGACGGCTGCAGCTGGCTCGTCGGCGAAGCCGAGCGGATCGGCGTGATGTTCTGGGTCCGCCAGCGGGTGGAGCAGTTCCCGCAGAACCCCGACGACCCGACCGCGCGCCGCCTCATGCAGCAACTCGGCCGCCCGTTCCAGGTCTTTCTCCCCCACCCTGGCGAGACCGCCGAATACTGCAGCATCACCGCCCCTTACAGCGCCAACCGTGAGGTGACGGTCATCCTGCGCCCGCCGGCGCCGGGCCCCGCTCCGGCCACTCCGGCCGACAATCCCTGCTCCCGCAATGTGGAAGCGCTCGTGTCCATCTTCGCCAAGGTCCCGTGGAGCTGAGCCGGCCGTCCTGATGGGCCGGGCACACCCTCGGGGTGCCCGGCCCATCCGCGTCTTATTTGCCGACTGCGGCGAAGGTGGGGTCGAGCTTTTCCAGCACGTACGGCACCGACAGCGCGGTCGGAGTGTTGATCGCGCTGATGGTGATGGTGTCGAGGAAGGTCATGCCGCCCGACTTCACGGCGGGCAGCTCGTTGTAACCCGGCAGTTCCTTGAACTTCTGCTCGTAGGTGGGCATGGCACCGCACATCAGGATGTCGGAGGTCAGATCGCCGAGCCGCTCCGGCGACAGCGCCAACCGCCCGCCCTCGGGAGCTTCGTCCACGATGTTCTGCGGAATACTCACCCCCAGATCGTAGAACAGCTTCGAGGAACCGTCCTCGGGGTCGGCCAGCACCATGAGCTGCGAAGGGCCGGTCAGCATGCAGGTCAGGAAGGTCTTTCCGGCCAAGTTCGGGTACTTCGCGGAGACATCTTTTATCTTGGTGTCGACGTCGGCGATCACCTTGGCCGCAGCGTCCTCCTTGTGCAGCACCTTGCCGAGCGTGGTCACCTGATCGGTCCACAGGTCGACCTGCGCGCCCTCGGTGACGGGGCCGATGGTCGGCGCCAGCTTGGAGAGCTTGTCGTACATCGCCTGATCCACCAGGAAGGCGGGCACCAGAATCAGATCGGGTTCCAGGCCTGCGATCTGCTCGGCGAGATCGGAGCCCTGCTTGATCACCGTGGCCTCGGACAACGAGTCCGGCTCCCACGGCACCTTCTGCCCGCCGGCCACGACGGAAACGTTGTCGGCGTAGCCGACCGGAGTCACGCCGAGGGAGAGGGTGGCGTCGAGCCACTGATTGCCGATGGTGACAACACGCTCGGGTGTGCCTTCGACGGTCGTCTCGCCGAGGGCGTGCTTCACAGTGACGCCCTCGCCACCGTCGCTCCCGGAGTCGGAGCCACAGGCCGCCACCGAGACGGCGAGTGCCGTCGCGATCGCAGCCATTCCCAACCGCGCGAGCACCCCGCGCCGCGCTGTCGTTCGTGCCAATCTCATTCCGTACTCCTTGCGGTTCAACCCCGACCAATTCGGTTGATTGTAGGTAAGGCTAAGCTCCCGCGAAGGCAAGCCGGCCATCGACCGTCCATCTGGCGGTGTCGCCGGTGCGGAGCAGGCGGAGTCCCGGATGGAACGGGTCGTCGATGAACCGGACCGCCGCCTCGCCGCAGGTGAACTCCGAGGCCAGTGCGATCCCACCGACATAGACATCGCCGAGGACCCCCGGCGGGACCGGCCGCAGCCGCTGATCGAGCAGCAGGATCGTCGCGCCCGGTACCGGGCGCGCCAGGCTGGTCTCACCCAGCGAGCCACGCGCGGCAGCACCCAGATAGCCGGGCACCCGGTAGGCGAAGGTGGCGACCGAATCCGGCGCAAGCTCCCGCAGCCGCACGGAAATGCCCGGGGTCCCATGGATTCCGGCGACATCCCACCGAAGCACCGTTGGCAGCAGCTCGATATCGCTCGCGGCCACAGCGGCGAGCAGACGTGGCGGGGCGATCACCTGGGTGACGGCGTGCTCGGCGATGACCGCGGCCAGCGCCACCGGATCGGTGCGCTGCACCTCGGTGGCGAGCACCAGAGTCGCGCCGTCGGTCAGCGCGGCGAGCAGATCCACGACCAGCTGCGGGTCGCGAGGATCGAGCGCGAACAGCCGCACGTCCGGGCGGCGGCGAGCCGGATCCGACCCGGCACAGCGGCGATCGGCGGCGACACAACGGCGGTCGGCCACGGCCGCCGCGCAGGCAGCGGCGGACAGGATCGACGCACCGATAGTGACCGTCTGTACCGGGGCGGCGATCGGCAGGTCGTCGTCGCGGTCGCGCACCCTGATCGGCGCAGGCGCGGCGGGCGGTGGCATGAGCTCGGCCACGGCACCGATCAACCGGTCTACCGCTGATTCGCCCGCGCCGCATGCACCGGCCGAACTGTCGTCCAGCCGCTGGAACAGCTCGCCGAAGGTGAGCACCTCCGCGCCATGGCGCAGGGCCACCCGGATGCCAGGAACGGCCCTGCCGTGCCGGAACAGGGCTGCCGGGCTGCGAATATCGGACGGCTCCACACCGGTGGACCATTCACCGAGCACCCGCTCGCGCTCGGCCGAGGTCATCAGCCGCACCTCTCCTACGGTGCGTTCGGGTACGTCGGCGAACTGGTCGAGCACATGCAGCAGATAGCGCGCGAACATCGCGATGGTGGCCGGCTCGTAGCGCCCGGCATCGGCGATGACACCGGCATCGACCTCGCCGTCATCTGAGGTGCTGAAGGTAAAGGTCAGGGCCTGCGGCGCGGCCGGCTCGGGCGACAGCAGCCTCATGTGGACGTCATCGGTGAGCCACGCCTGACCGAACCCGGCCGCGTCCTCGCAACGAACCACCGCGTGCGGTGCAGGCTCGCCGGTGGTCGACCGGTCGGCGATCGGCAGATCCACATCCCGGCCGACCGTGCGGACCGCAGCCCATGTGCGATCGAGCACCTCGGCCAAGCTCGGCTCGCCGGACATATCGGTGCGCAGCAACCGCATATGCGCCAGCGGTCCCACCAGATCGGCCGCCGCGGAATCGGTGCGACCGGTGACCGGCACCGCAAGGGCGATATCGGTGCCTGCCCCGAGCGCGTGTAACAGTGCCGCGACAGCCGCCTGATACAGCACGAATTCCGAAGCACCGCAAGCTTCGGCCTGCGCCGCGAGCCGGTGCCGCAGCCCGGTCGGGATGCCGAAGGTCACGGTATGCGCTTGCGCAGACCTTCCCGCGTCCGGCCGATCGACGGCAATGTCCACCGGTGCGGGCAGGCCGCGCCGCGGCGGTCGCGATTGTCCCGCTGCCGCGGATTCGGCCACCCCGAGCTGCCACAGCGTGTAATCGGCATGGTCGATCGCCGGTGCGGGCCACTGCGGCGCACGGCCCGTGCCCACCCGGCAGCGGTAGGCGATCGCCAGATCCGAGAGCACGGTGCGCAGGGAACGGTCATCGACGACAAGACGATGCGCGACCAGCGATAGCACGCGGATATCGTTGTCCAGCAGGAATATTCGCGCTTCCAGCAACGGACCAGAGGCGAGATCGAAGCTGCGCGCACCGGCCTCGGCCAATGCGGCACCCACTGCGTCCTCCGCTACCGGAGCCGTGGTGGTGATCTGCACGTCGCAGGCTGGGCGGATCAACTGGCGGGGCCCATCGCCATCAGTCGGGAAAACGGTGCGCAACGCGGCGTGCCGATCGACCACATCGCCGAGCGCGGCGGTCAGCACGGCCTCGTCCAGCGGGCCGGTCAGCCGGACCGCCGTCTGCACCACCGCCTTCGCACCCGCCGCCCATTCCGCGCGCTGGGCATCCGAGAGTGGAATACGTTCGGGGCGAGACTGTTTCGTCAGCGGCGGCAAACCGTTCGCACCCACGGTCACCGGCTGGGACTCGATCAATGCGGCCAGCCCGGCAACCGTCGGGGTGTCGAACGGCGCTCGCACATCGATCTCCACGCCGAATTCGGCGCGGATGCGCACCACCAGCTGGTTGGCCAATAGGGAATGCCCGCCGAGTTCGAAGAACGAGGCGTCGGCGCACACCTCGGTGTGTCCGAAGATCTCACCGAAGAGGGCCGCTAGCCGGATCTCGGTGAGCGTGGCCGGTTCCCGCCGGGTCCGGGCACCGATGCGGCGCGCTTCGGGCAGCGCACGCTTGTCCAGCTTGCCGTGCTCGGTCAGCGGAACCCGTTCCACCGGTGCGAAAGCCGATGGAATCATGAAATCCGGCAGCGTCTTCGCCGCATAGTCGCGCACATCCTCGAGGTCGAGTGCACCGCCCGCTGGCACGACGTACGCGGCGAGGGTGGTACCGAGTACACGATCGACCGTCGCGACCACCACACACTGCGCGACACCGGGATGACCCGCGATCGCGGCCTGTACCTCGCCCAGTTCGACCCGGTAGCCGCGCACTTTCACCTGTTCGTCGGCGCGGCCGACGAATTCGAGCGCGCCCGCGCGATTGCGCCGCGCCAGATCACCGGTCCGGTACAACCGCTTGCCCGGATGGAAAGGGTCGGCGACGAAACGTTCGGCGGTCGGCCCGCGCCGGTCCAGGTAGCCGCGGGCAAGCTGATCACCGCCGAGGTAGATCTCACCGATGACACCGGCGGGCACCAGTTGCAGCCGATCGTCGAGCAGGTAGGCACACACATTGCGGTTGGGCACACCCACCGGGACGATCCGCGTCCCCTGCGGGCCCTCCACCGGCATGTGCGTCGCCGACACCACGGCCTCGGTGGGTCCGTAGTGGTTGCGCAACTCGGCGTCGAAGACACCGGCGAACCGATCGGCCACCTCACCGAGCAGCGCCTCGCCACCCACCGGGACGTGGCGCAGTGCGCGCCATTCGCTCACCTCGGGCAGCAGCAGCAATGCGCTCAGCATCGACGGCACCATATGCAGCACGGTGACGCCGTAGCAACTGATCAGATCCGCGATATAGCCGATATCGCGGAAGGCGCACGGACGCGGGATCACCAGTCGGGCACCGAGTGTCAGCGTGACGAAGATATCGAGCAGCGACGCATCGAAGCTCACCGACGACGACTGCAGCAGCCGGTCCTCGGCCGTCATGCCCCATTGCGCACTGAATCCGAGCAGATGATCGGCGATCGCGGCATGGGCGACCGGCACTCCCTTGGGCGTACCGGTAGAGCCAGAGGTGTAGATGACGTAGGCCAGATTCTGCGGGTGCAGCGGACGAATCCGGTCGGCATCGGCGGGATCGTATTCGGGATGGGCGAGGGCCGATTCCTCGGCGGCAGCGAGTTCGACCCGACCGAGTACCAGGCGCGGCCTGGCATCGCCGACCAGGAAGTCGATGCGCTCCTGCGGGTACGCCGGATCGATCGGCAGGTAAGCGGCGCCGGATTTGAGCACGGCCAGTACCGCGACGACGAATTCCGCGGAATTCGACATGCGCAGCGCCACGATGTCTTCGGTACCGATGCCATGGCCGATCAGCCAGTGCGCCAATCGGTTCGCGCGCCGGTTCAGTTCGGCACCGGTCAGTTCCAGGTCGTCGGACGGGCGGTCGGCGCAGGCGATGACGGCCACGGAGTCCGGTGCGGCCGCCACGCGCCGCTCGAACAGCGACGCCAGCGTCTGCGGCACCGTCTCGACCTGCTCGCCATGGGACACCTCGTGCAGCTCGGCCAGCTCGTCGGCGCCGAACATGTCCAGCTCACCGAGGCATTGCCGGGGATCGGCGAGCGCGCTGTCGAGCAACTGGAGGTAATGAGCGAGTAGTTGCGCGGCCAGCTCCGCATCGACCCGGCCCGGCCAGTACTCGATATCGACGCGCGGTGCCGCCGGATCGAGGGTGACGGTGAACCGCAGTGGTACCGGTAACCGCGGACCGCCGAGTTCGAGCATCGTGGTCGTGACACCGTCGAGCGCGAAACCCGCACCGCTGGTGCGGACTCCGAAACCTGCCCGCACCAGATGTTCGAGCCCGTCGCTGGTACCGGTGCGGTCCGGGTTGATCGCATGCACGACCCGGTCGATGCCGATGTGCTTGTGCGCGAGCGCTTGCGCCAATCGATCGCGCATCGCTGCGGCAAAGTCTGCGAAGGCGATATCGGATCGCGGGGTGGCCCGCAGCAGCACTGTGTTGCCGAAGTAGCCGATGCGGGCGCCCGCATCCGGGTCCCGCAGGGTCACCGGCATCGCGACAAGGAAATCGGTTGCGGCCGTATAGCGATGAATGAGCGCGGCGTACGCGGCGAAAAGGACCGCACCGGACGTCGAACCCGTCGCATCGGCGAAAGCGCGCATCCGCGCCACCAGCTCGACCGGCAACGCGCGGCCGTGACGTTCGGCGGACTTGTCCGCGCCGCCTGCCACCGGACTGCCCGGAAGTTCCAGTAGTTCGGGCAACGGGTCGAGGGTGCGCCGCCAGAATTCGAGGCCGGCACCGTCGTCGGCGTGGCGGGCGGAGTCGGTGAACCGGGTGACCGCGCGATGTGCTGGCGCCGCACCGTTGTAGACCGCCTCGAGCTGGGAGGTGAACACCCTCAGCGATTCGTCGTCCCATGCGATCGTATGCGCGACCAGCACCAGCACGAACTCGTCGGCACCGGTGCGGATCAGGGTCAGTCGCAGCGGTGCGTCCGCGGACAGGTCGAACGGGCGGGCGAGTTCGCGGCGCACCAGCACCTCGACCCGGCGGGTCGACCCCGCCGCCGACCGCCCGGACAGATCGTGCTCGAGCCAGGCGGGCGACAGTTCGGGGCGCACGACCTGATAAGGCTCGCCGCCGATACCGAGGCCGTAACTGGTGCGCAGGATGTCGTGCTCGGCGGTGACCGCATCGACGGCCAGGCGCAGCCGCGCCACCTCGAGTGTGCCGGAAAGCCGGTAGGCCACACCGATATTGAGCGAGGCGTCCTCGGGATCTCTGGTGTGCAGGAACCAGGCCCTCGACTGACCGGGTGCCAGCGGTCTGCGTGGGCCGGACACCGGTGTGCTCACCGACGTCCGGCCTACGACACCGCTGTCGCCGTGACGGCGCAGGAGATCGGTACGGCGCGCCCGCGGGCTCGCGACGTCGTTGGCAATCCTCGACATGGTTCCCTCCGGCCCCCGCGCTGAATCGTCGCCCCTGGTCTAGCTGACTCGTTATCGCCTGTCAGGCGGGTGTATCGGTGAGATACCCACCGCGGCGGAAGAACTCGGCGCCATCGTGTTCGGTGCCGTCGGCGGTGCGCACCCGAGTGATCACCAGCGCCTGGTTGCCGCCGCGGAAGGCGTCCGGCCCGCAGACCACGGCGCCGCCGTCCTCCTGCACGATCACTCGACCGGGCGTGCCGCCGTAACGGGCCGAGGACAGGCGCGAGGCCAGAATCTCCACCTTTTCGCCTCGGTAGTGGCTGAACGCGCGCGGGTACGGTGCCGACAGCGCGCGCACGAAGCGCTCCAGATCCACGGCGGGCCAGTTCCAGTCGACCCGGCTGTCGCGGTCGGAACGCTTGTGGAAGTAGGTGCGTTCGTCCTTGTTCTGCGGCGTCCACTCGGCGGTGCCGGTCGCCAGCGCATCGAGCGCTTCCTTCACCGCGCCCGGAATCAGCTCCATACCGGCCAGCACCAGCTCGGTGCCGGTGGCGTCGGGGCCGATGGGCAGCGAGTGCTGGACCAGGATGTCGCCGGTGTCGAGCTGCTCATCCATCCGATGCACGGTGAGGCCGAACTCACGCTCGCCGCTGATCATCGCCCAGAGCACCGGCGAGAATCCGGTGAACTTGGGCAGCAGCGAATCGTGCAGGTTCAGGGTGCCGTGCGTGGGCATATCGTAGAGTTCGGCGGGCATCCAGGTGTACCAGCTGTTCACCACGATGACATCCGGTTCGGCCCGCTTGACCAGGTCGATGGTCTCCGCGTCGGCGCGCTCGGTCAGATGCACCGGGATGCCGTGCTCACGCGCCAGCTCCTCCACCGAATCCGACCAGATGCCCTTATAGGAATCCGCACTGGCCGGATGCGTGACCGCGAGCACCACCTCGTGCTCCGAATCGATCAGAGCCTGCAGAGTCTTGCGACCCCAGGTCTGGAAGCCGAACGACACGATGCGCATAAACCGAAACCTTCATCCTCGATGCCAAGTAAGGCAAGCCTAGCCTACTGGAACCGCGCGGCCGCTCAGGGGCGACCCGATCGCGCCGGTTCGGCGTTCACCGCGACCGGGCTGGTCGCCGTCGTAGCCAGTACTCGATCCGAAAGCTGGCCGAGGCAGCTGAGATTCGGGAAGCCGGGGCCCTGCGCCAGTCCGGCCAGATTCGGCAGGTACAGCTTCGCGTCGAGCCCGTCGACGGCCAGATCGTGGCCCATCGAGGCTTCGAGCCTGGCCTGGGTGATCGGTCCACCGATGGCCAGCTCGACCAGATCGGCGGCATCGGCGTCGAACAGGTCGAGGAACCACAGCGCCTGCCCGCCGGTGGCGTCGACCACCAGATCGAAGTTGTGCTGCTGATCCGGCCGCAAGTCGTTACGCAAGGTGAGCGAGACACCGTCGCCCTGTTCGGCCACCCGTACCACCCGGCCCTGCAAGTGGTGCACGCGGTTGTCGGCCAGCAGCGACTCCTGCACCCGCACCGAGAACACGCCGCGATCACAGCGCCGCATCACATCCCTGCGCTCGTCGATACTCAGCGCGCGCCACTTCGCGGGGTCGCTGAACAGGGAGTTCTCGAAATAGCTCTCGCCACGGGTGTAGATGGTCGCGCCAGGGGAGATCACCGAGACCGTCAGTACGTCGTGGCGGACCAGCTCGTCCATGGCCGAACCAGCGGTCTCACCACCGCCTATGACGGCCGCTCGCGAGGACACCGGCAGCTTCCGCTTGCCTGCCAGATCCCAGAACTCGGCGATGCTCAGCACTTTCGGATGGTCGGCGAGCGCACGGCCGCTATTGCCGGGACCGGTGATCATCAGCTGATCGGCATCGATCTCACTGGTCACACCATCGGCGTCGGCGACGGTCACCAGCCAGCCGTCGGCCGCGGCCGAAATCTTTCGCACACTGCCTGCGACGAGGTCGAGATCGATCTTGCGGGCGACCCACTGCAGGTATTTGGCCCAGACGTTGTGCTGCGGGCTCGGTCGGCCGCGGTCGACCCACTCGGCGTAGGTGCCGCGCTCGACCAGGAACGAGGACCAGCTGAACGCCATCATGGCTTCGTTGATCGCCTGGTTGTGGCCGCGCGCCCAGGTCGAGTGATACGGGAACCCCAGATCCTTCTCCGGGCTGGTGCCGAGTTGGTGCCGACCATCGGTCCAGCCGCCGGTTGCCAGCCAATTGCCGCCCACCGCATGCGGCTCCACCACCGTCACATCCGGCGCGGGCAGACCGAGGGTGCGGAGCACATGCGCCTTGGCCGCCACGGCCATCGCCTTCGGTCCGGCTCCGACAACGAGAAGTCTGTCCACTGGTTCTCCACTCTCTCGACACATCGCAGCAACGGCGATTCCAGCCACCGCTCAGCAACCGATATCAGCGATCAGCTGCGGGACGCGCTGCCACCTCCACAGGATGAACCACACTCCCGTGTTTGCATAGGCTTACCTTATCTAATGGGTAAGTGTCAGCCCCTTGGGGCCCGAGGCCCCCGCCCAGCCTGCGGTGGTTTCACGCAAGCTGGGCAGGCGGGCCTCAGGGCCGCAGGACGTACTTGCCGCGCAGGCCACCGGTGGCGACCGAACGGTGTGCGTCGGCCACCTCATCGAGTGGCACCACTGCGTACACCCGTGCAGGCAGATCACCGGCTGCGGTTGCTTCGAGGAGCTGAGCCAGCCGGGCGCCGTCGGGGCGGGTCTGCACCGCATGCACCGTGATACCCCGCTGCGGCGCCGGCGCGGCGCTCGGTTGCACACCGACGAACAGGCCGCCGTCACGAACCAGCGCGAGCCCTTCCTCCTGTAGCGCGGCAGCGTCGGCGACCGCGTCCCAACCGGGCGTTGCCACCGCGGTGAAGTCGGCACCGAGTCCACGGACGAACTTCTCATCCGTGGTCCGCGCCAATCCCGTCACCCGCCAACCACGATCCTGGGCAAGCGGAATGAGATACCCCCCGACCGCGCCCGCGGCACCGGTGACCAGCAGGTCGCGGCCCGCGCCGGCACCGAGCAGGTCGACCAGCTGTGCTGCGGCCAGCCCGTTGACCGGGACCGTGGCCGCCTCGACCAGGTCGAGGCCATCGGGTACCAGCGCGACATCCGTCGCCTGGACCACGATCTGCTCGGCATAGGCCCCGTAGTCGCGGTCGAACCCGGCGACCAGCCCCGCGACCCGACTGCCGACCGGAATGTCGACCTCGGGCCCGGCAGCGGTGACGATGCCCGCGAAATCCCACCCCAGACCCGTGTGGTCGGGCTGGTCGATCAACCCGAGCTGGTGGAACACCCCCGCAGCCACCGCCAGGTCGACGGGATTGACCGTAGCCCCGGCAATCTGGACCCGGACCTGTCCCGGACCGGGCTCGACCACCGGCACGTCGATGATCTCGATGGACTCGGGGCCACCCGGTGTGCGAACGACCGCGGCGCGGAAAGTGCTGGACATATCAGCCTCCTATAGATTTTCCGTTGTTGCCCCTCCACAATGGATGGGTAACTCTCCATCGGGAAGTAGGCACTTCGGAGTGCGTAACTCTCCGCACGGCAGGAAGGAGCAGTCGATGCCGACGACGACAGCGGCTCAGCAGCGGGCACAAGCGAAACTGGACTACGACGCCTTTTTGGCGAACTGCCCCAGCCGTCAACTGCTCGACCGGATCTCCGATAAGTGGGTGGCACTGGTGCTGGCCGCGCTCGGCAGCGACGGCCCACACCCGGAGCCCGCCGCCGCAGGCGAACCGCGCGCCATGCGCTATTCCGCATTGTCGCGGCGACTGGCCGGCGTCAGCCAGAAGATGCTCACCCAGACGCTACGGTCCCTCGAGCGCGACGGGCTGCTCACCCGGACGGTGACCCCGACCGTGCCCACCACGGTGACCTACGAGCTGACCGACCTCGGCCTGTCGTTGCACAGCCTCGTGTACGGCATCAAGATGTGGGCCGAGGCCCATATGGACGAGGTGCTCGCCAACCGCGAGGAGTACGACCGCGCGGCCGGCTGACTCTGCCGCGGCCGAGCCGTGCGTGACCGGCCGATCAGCATGCGGGCGCAGACAACGTCAGCCCGGTGTCGAAGGCAGTCTGGTTCCCGGCCCCGAATGTGCCCCGCTGGTGCGGCGGTAGCCGGTGCCGATGGCGGCCAGTTCGTCGGCGGTGAGTACGTCTTCGATTCGGGTGAATCCGGTCGGCGCTCGTTCGGCGACCATATGCAGAATGCGGTCCATCGGCATTTCTCGGTTCGCGAGGACGATGGCGTTGGCCTGCTCGCGGCGAGCCGATTCGTAGCGCGCGAGGCCGGTGACGGGGTCCGGGGCGGTGGCGAGTTCGGTGGCAAGTACCCGCGCGCCGAGGATCGCCTGCGAACCGCCGTTGGAGCCGATCGGGTACATCGGGTGCGCGGCGTCGCCGACCAGCGTAATGCGACCGGTACCCCAGTGCGGCAAGGGATCTCGATCGACCATCGGGTACTCGAGGATCTCACCACTGGCCGAGATCAGTTCGGCGACATCGAGTCCGGCGATCTGCCAGCCCGCATAGTGGGGCAGCACATCCGCGAGGCGACCCGTTCGGTTCCAGTCGGGATCTTGCGCTGCTTCGTCGTCGACCCGGACTTCGGCGACCCAGTTGATCACGGCCCGTCCACGCTGTTGCGCCGCACGTGAAATCGGGTAGGCGACGAGTCGGGCCGCCTTGTTGGAACCGGCCAGGATCATCGTCTGCCCGTCGAGAAAGGGCTCGGCTTCGGCGATACCCCGCCACATGCGAATGCCGTTCCAGCGCGGGGCCTGTTCCCCCGGATGCAATTGCGCGCGCACAGCGGAGTGCAGACCATCGGCGCCGATCAGCGCGTCGGCGACCAACTCGACGGTGGTATCGGTCGCGCGGTCGTAGGCTCGGCACAGTAGGTGCTCCGCGCCCTCGATGGCGGCCTCGAATCGCAGGCCTTCACGCACCGCGTCTGCACCGAGACGCTCCCGTACCGCCCGCAGCAATATGGTGTGCAGCTCGCCCCGGTGGATCGAGTACTGCGGCCACCGGTGTCCGGCGGCGAGACCGCGTGGCTCGCTCCAGATCCGGTTGCCGAATCGATCGAAATGCACTGCCGCGGCGGTGGGAATCGCGCTGTCGGCCAGCGCTGCACCGACCCCGAGTTCGGTCAGTTCCGCCACCGCATGTGGTAGCAGATTGATGCCGACACCCAGCGGGCGCAGCGCCCGAACACCATCGATGACCTGCACATCGATGCCAACGGCGTGCAGGCTCAGCGCAGTTGTCAGTCCCGCTATCCCAGCTCCGGCGACCAGTACCTTCACCGCGCCGCGCCGCTCGGGACCAGGGCAGGATTGAACTGTTCGCGGATATGGGCGATGGCGGTCGTTTCGTCGGTCAAGACGTACTCCTTGTAGGCACACGCTGTTGCTTCGTCCCCATCCCAGATATCCCAGCCGGTGGATACGACGGTGCGGCCGAGAAACCGGCGTGAGGCCAGGAGACCGTGTCCGATCGGTATTCGGGCATCGGTCAGGATCGCGGTCAGCTGCGGGTCCCGGCACGTGACGGTCACTTCATTGCGCGATACCGCAGTGCCGTCGACGCGCAGTTCGGACCTCCTGGACACCACCTGTTCCTCGCTGGTGCACGCCAGCAACTCACGTACCCGGTCGGACAGTCCCGATGCCGCCGAGACCCGCTGGTCGAGCAGAGTGAGCGACAACGTCTCCCCTAGCAGCGCTTCGAGCATCCGGGTGGTCGACCCGTCGGCGTGCAGCAGCATCCGCGTCACCGGCGGAAACCCCGCGGGCCCCGTATCGCTGTCGACAACCCGTCCATCGATGCTTCCGATACCCACCGAGCCGCACTCCCCCGCCGTTCCAGGAACCAACCTCGGCAGATTAACCCACTCCCGCCACGGCGGCCGTCTGGACGACACCGCCGCAGGTTGCCGAAACCGATCAGATCCGTTGTCGTGCAATGTCTTTAGTGTAGGCCTCAGTGGCCGATGGGTTGTACCCGGGAATGGGGGCACACGTCACGGTGTTATCGCTGCACAAGTGACCGCAACGACCGAGGAGATCACGATGGCCACCACCGGATCCGCGCAACTCGTCGACACGTCGACCGAATTCGGCGCCCGAGTCGCCGAGCGCCTGGACAAGGAGCAGGTCGTCTGGCTCACCACCGTCGGCCCCACCGGAACCCCGCAGCCGAATCCGGTGTGGTTCCTCTGGCATGACGGCGAGTTCCTGATGTTCAGCCAGCCGGACCGGCCGAAGCTGCGCAATGTCGCCCGCAACCCACGGGTCGCGCTGCATCTGAACAGCACCGAGTCCGGCGGCGACGTGGTGGTGGTGACCGGCACGGCTCGCGTCGACGACACCGAGCTCTCCGCCGAGGAAGCCGACGCCTACGTCGAGAAGTACACCGAGGGGCTGGTCAGCATCTCCATGACCCGGGAGAAATTCTTCGACGAGTACTCGGTGCCGGTGCGCATCACGCCGGACCGGCTGCGCGGATTCTGAGACACCACCAACCGGTCGATGGCCGTCGACGGTCGGCACCTTCGCAACCGACCGTCGATTACTGTCGTTACCGATGAGAAGAAGGCAGCAACCTCCGCTGCCGAAGCGGTACGGCTTGGACCCGGCCCGACTCCGGCTGCCGGACGACGGCGAGTGGGCGACGATCCGCGACCATCTGGTGCACCGTCTGCCCCGGGTGCCTGCCGCCCGCATCGACGAACTGCTGCGTGAGGGCGGCATCGTCGATCTGGACGGGCCGATCGCACCCGACGCGCCGTATGTCCCCGGCGGCGCGGTGTGGTTCCACCGGGATCTGCCGGAGGAAACCGAGGTGCCCTTCGACATCCCGATCGTGCACCGCGACGATCACCTGCTGGTCGTGGACAAACCACATTTCCTGGCGACCATTCCGCGTGGTCAGCACATCCTGCAGACCGCGCTGGTGCGGTTGCGCCGAGAGCTGGATCTACCGGACCTGATCCCGGCGCACCGCCTGGACCGGGCCACTGCGGGCTTGGTGCTGTTCGTGATCGATCCCACCCGCCGCGGCGCCTATCAGACGATGTTCCACAAGCGCACCGTCCGCAAGGAGTACGAGGCGCTCGCGCCCTACGATCCGTCGCTGGAGCTCCCGCGGACCGTACGCAGCCGGATCATCAAAGAAAAGCAGGTGATCGCGGCGCAGGAGGTTCCCGGTGAACCCAATGCGGAAACCCACATCGAGCTGCTGGAACACCGCGACGGACTCGGCCGGTACCGGCTCTACCCGCACACCGGCCGCACCCATCAGCTCCGGCTGCATCTGAACTCGCTCGGCGTTCCCATTCTCGGCGACGACTTCTACCCCGTCATCACCGATAAGCCCGTGAGCGACTTCACCCGCCCACTCCAGCTACTCGCCTCGACCATCGAATTCACCGACCCGATCAGCGGGGAGCCACGTCGCTTCGAAACCCGCCGCACGCTGCAGGCATGGGCCGATCCGGACGGCTGGGCGGCCGGATCGATCACACCGTGATCAGCGTCTCCACCCCACAGAACGCACAGGTTCGGTCCGTACACTAACGGCGATGTCTTCCACCGTCCTCGACGCCGCGGTACCGCTCCGTCGCCACAAGATCCACGCTTACCTCGACATAGCGGTCGTGGTCGCGGTGCTGGCGGGTACCAATCTGATCGCGCACTTCACCACCGCATGGGCCAATATCGTCACCGTGCCGGTCGCGGCGCTCATGCTGCTGATGATGATGCGGCGCCGCGGCCTCGGCTGGACCGAACTCGGGCTGTCCCGTCGGCATTGGAAGCGCGGCGCCCTCTACGCACTCGCCGCAGTCGGTGTGGTGCTCACCGTCGTCGCGATCGGTGCGGCGCTACCGATCACCCGGCCGTTTTTCATGGCCGACCGCTACGCCACCATCTCCGGCGCGCTCATCGCGTCGATGATCATCATTCCGCTTCAGACGGTGATCCCGGAGGAGCTGGCGTTCCGTGGCGTCCTGCACGGCACGCTCGGACGCGTCTACGGCGCGCGCGGGGTGTTCGCGGCCGGTTCGCTGCTGTTCGGCCTGTGGCATATCGCCTCCTCACTCGGGCTGACCTCGGGCAACCGTGGACTGTCCGAGATCGTCGGCGGCGGCGTCGCCGGCCAGATCGCGGGCATCGCGCTGGCGGTGGCTGCCACCGCGGTGGCGGGTGTGGTGTTCACCTGGTTGCGCCACCGCAGCGGAAGTCTGCTCGCGCCCATCGCGCTGCACTGGTCGGTCAACGGTGCCGGAGCGCTGGCCGCCGCCGTCGTCTGGCAGACCACGATCGCCTGAGCCGGTCAGTCCCGGCGGCGGCAAGCGTCACCAGGTAAGGCCGCCGATCAGACAGATTCCAGCATTGCCCGAGGCACTCAGCGCAGCGCCGGGATGACCTCCCGCTCGAACAGCTCGATTCCCGACAGGTCGTATGCGGCCTCGGGGAAATAGCAGATCGCGTACTCCAGGCCGAGATCGCGCAGCTCCGACAGGTTGGCGATCACTTGATCGACCGTGCCGACGCCGGGCATGCCGCGGAATGCACTCAGCGAGGCATCCACCTGCTCCGGCGTAGCGAACCGCGCCAGGTGGGCGCGCAGATTCTCCAGGCGCTGCTGCACCTCTGCCTCGGTGCGGCCGATGGCGATGTTGTAGTCGGCGGTGCGGGTGATGGCCTCGAACTCGGTCCCGGCCTCGGCGCAGTGCTTGCGCAGGATCTCAGACTTGTGCGCGAAGCCGGCGGGGGTGCCGTCGAAGTTGGTGTAGTCGGCGTACTTCGCCGCGATGGCGAGGGTGACCTTCTCGCCGCCGCCCGCGATCCAGATGGGAATCCCGCCCTCCTGGAGCGGGCGCGGGGCGACAATGGCGTCATCGACCTGGTAGTACTTGCCGTCCAAGCTTGCCCGGCCCTGCGTCCACGCCTGCCGGAAGATCTGCACGCCCTCGCGCAGCCTGCCGAGCCGCTCCCCCGCCGACGGGAACCCGTACCCGTAGGCCCGCCACTCGTGCTCGTACCAACCGCCGCCGATACCCATCTCCACCCGGCCACCGGAGATCACATCCGCGGTCGCCGCCACCTTGGCCAGATAGACCGGGTTCCGGTAGCTCATCGAGGTACACATCTGGCCGAGGCGGATCCGGTCGGTTACCGCGCCGAGCGCCGACACCAGCGACCACGCCTCATGCGTCGCCTCCTCGGTCGGCACCGGCACGGTGTGAAAGTGGTCGTACACCCACAGCGATTCCCACTCCGTGCCCGCGTCGGCTCGCTGGGCGAAGTCCCGGATGACCGGCCACTGACGCTGCGGCTCGATCCCCACCAGGTCCAGCCGCCACCCCTGCGGAACGAACATCCCGAATCGCATGATCACACCCATTCGTGTTGTCGAGCGCACGCGTGAATCGCGAACGCGCGTTCCATCCTGCACGTCCCGGCGCCCGGCGAGCAGCATTTACTGCGGTCCGAATCGAAAGCCCGCACAGCTCAGCCGACGGCCCTGCGCTCGATGTGAAGATCGTCCTCGGTCATGGCGAGTGGGCTGATCACCAGCGCACTTGCCTCCTCCTCAGCAGTGCTCGCAGATCCCGGTGGCGGGCAGCTGGATGAAACAGCTGGAGCACACCACCACGCGACTTTCCGGGTCGGACTTCGCAGCGGCGGCCGTGGTGCTGGTGCCGCGGCGGGCCGCACCTCCGCGCGGGACGAGCGGCGGGATGCCGCCGTCGGCGGGGACGTCGGCGCCGTGGGCGGCGTAGCACGCCCAGCGGGCGTAGGCGGCGTGCGATTCGATATCGGCGGGGACGGGGAGGGCGGCTAGTTCGAGCACGTACTTGTAGCTGTCGCTGACCTTGTGGTTCTGCTTGACGCACAGCGCCGTCAGCGGCGGCTCACCGGCCTTGTGGCAGCGGCGCGCGACCTTGCGCAGGATCGCATCCATCCAGGTGCGGGTCGGTGCGTCGGTGCGCACGCCCGTCACGGTCTGCACCCGCTCGGCCAGCTCTTTCACCGTCACGAAATGCCCATAGCCCGTAGCGGTTTCGGCCAGCACCTCATGCGCGGCCAAAGCCCACGCCACGGTTGCGTCCCGGAACATCACCCCCGTGCCGTCGTCGATCCGCCAGGCTCCCGATGTCGTCGTCGCAGCATCCCTCATAGCCCGTCCACGTTAGCCCCCGATACCCGCGACACGCCAAACCCACCACGGGCATATCGTGTTTCGGCTTCATCACATTCGGGGCAGTCCCGGCATACCGGCAAGAAACGACGAAGGCCCGCTTCCGGAAAGGAAGCGGGCCTTCGAGACTCGAGCCGAAGAGAAAGGCTTACTTGGCCTTCTCCAGGACCTCGACCAGACGCCAGCGCTTGGTGGCCGACAGCGGACGGGTCTCCATCAGCTGAACGCGGTCGCCGACGCCGGCGATCTCGTTCTCGTCATGCGCCTTCACCTTGGAGGTGGTGCGAATGATCTTGCCGTAGAGCGGGTGCCGGTGACGGTCTTCCAGCTCGACGACGATCGTCTTGTTCATCTTGTCCGAGACAACGTAGCCGACACGAACCTTGCGGCTGTTGCGCTCTTCCACTTTCTCGCTCATGCCGCATCTCCCTTGTCAGCAGGTCCGGTGGCCAGACCGAGCTCACGCTCACGCATGACCGTGTAGATACGCGCGATCTCGTGACGCACCACACGCAGACGACGGTTGTTGTCCAACTGTCCCGTCGCCATCTGGAAGCGCAGATTGAACAGCTCTTCCTTCGACTCGCGCAGGCGGGCGACGAGCTCCTCTTCGGTGAGCTCACGGAGCTCTGCGGCCGGTGTTCCGGTAGCCATCAGAACTGCTCCTCCCTGGTCACGATCCTGCACTTCATGGGGAGCTTGTGCATCGCGCGGCGCAGGGCCTCGCGAGCAGTCTCCTCGTTCGGGTAAGACATTTCGAACATCACGCGGCCGGGCTTGACGTTCGCGATCCACCATTCCGGCGAACCCTTACCGGAACCCATGCGGGTTTCGGCAGGCTTCTTGGTCAGCGGACGATCCGGGTAGATGTTGATCCAGATCTTGCCGCCACGCTTGATGTGGCGGGTCATCGCGATACGCGCCGACTCGATCTGCCGGTTGGTGACGTAGGCGGGCTCGAGAGCCTGGATGCCGTACTCACCGAACGCCACCGAGGTGCCGCCCTTGGCCATACCGGAGCGGCCCGGATGATGCTGCTTGCGGTGCTTGACCTTGCGAGGCATCAGCATGCGTCAGCCCTCCTGTGTCTCTGCCGGTGCCTCCGCCACGGCGGTGGCGGCGCGGCCGGCCTCGGTGCTGGTCGCAGTGGTGCCTGCGGAACCGGAACGACGCGGGCGGCTCGGACGCTCGCGGCGCGGGCGATCGCCGGCCGGAGCGCTCGGGGCGGCCAGCTCACGCTTGCCACCGACGATGTCGCCCTTGTAGATCCAGACCTTCACACCGATACGACCGAAGGTGGTCTTGGCCTCGTAGAGGCCGTAGTCGATGTCGGCACGCAGCGTGTGCAGCGGCACCCGGCCCTCGCGGTAGAACTCCGAGCGCGACATCTCGGCGCCACCGAGGCGGCCCGAGCACTGCACACGGATGCCCTTGACGTTCGGCGAACGCATGGCCGACTGGATGGCCTTACGCATCGCACGACGGAACGCCACACGGTTGGACAGCTGCTCGGCCACACCCTGAGCAACCAGCTGCGCATCGGACTCGGGGTTCTTGACCTCGAGGATGTTCAGCTGAACCTGCTTCTTGGTGAGCTTCTCCAGCTCGGCGCGGATGCGGTCGGCCTCGGCGCCACGGCGACCGATGACGATGCCCGGACGCGCGGTGTGGATGTCGACGCGAACCCGGTCACGGGTGCGCTCGATCTCCACCTTCGAGATGCCCGCCCGCTCCATGCCGGTGGACAGCAGCTTGCGGATCGCGACGTCTTCCTTGACGTAATCCGCGTACTGCTTGTCGGCGTACCAACGGGACTTCCAATCGGTGGTGATACCGAGGCGGAAGCCATGGGGATTGATCTTCTGTCCCATTTACTTTGCCCCTCCCTTCCGGCGGCCACGAGTGGCGCCGGCAGTGGGCACGCTCTCGACCTCGATGGTGATGTGGCTGGTGCGCTTGCGGATCCGGAACGCACGGCCCTGGGCCCGCGGCTGGAAACGCTTCATGGTGGCGCCCTCGTCGACGTAGGCCGTCGAGATGACCAGCGAGTCGGGGTTGAGGCCGAGGTTGTTCTCGGCGTTCGCCGCGGCACTCGCCACGACCTTGGCAACCGGTTCGCTCGCGGCCTGCGGCGCGAACTTCAGGATCGCCAGTGCGTCCTCGACGCGCTTGCCGCGGACCAGGTCCACGACGCGACGAGCCTTCATCGGGGTGACGCGCACATGCTTGGCGGTCGCCCGGGCAGTGGGGTTCTGAGTTTCGGTCGTCATCGCCGCTTGCTCTTCCGGTCGTCCTTGACGTGGCTCCTGAACGTCCTGGTCGGCGCGAACTCACCGAGCTTGTGCCCGACCATGTTCTCCGAGACGAACACCGGCACGTGCTTGCGGCCGTCGTGGACCGAAAAAGTGTGACCGATGAAATCCGGGGTGATGGTCGAACGACGCGACCAGGTCTTGATGACCTGCTTGGTGCCCTTGTCGTTCTGCACGTCCACCTTCGCTTGGAGGTGGTCGTCGACGAACGGACCCTTCTTAAGGCTGCGTGGCATTTCTTACCTCCTCCTTCAGCGCTTCTTGCCGGTCTTGCGACGGCGGACGATGAGCTTGTCGCTCGGACGGTTGGGCTTGCGGGTGCGGCCTTCCGGCTGACCCCACGGCGAGACCGGGTGGCGACCACCGGAGGTCTTGCCCTCACCACCACCGTGCGGGTGGTCGACCGGGTTCATGACGACACCACGGACCGTGGGACGGCGTCCCTTCCAGCGCATACGGCCGGCCTTGCCCCAGTTGATGTTCGACTGCTCGGCATTGCCGACCTCGCCGACGGTGGCGCGGCAGCGCACGTCGACGCGGCGGATTTCACCGGAGGGCATACGCAGCGTGGCGTAGGGGCCTTCCTTACCCAGCAGCTGGATGCTCATACCGGCCGAACGGGCCAGCTTGGCACCGCCACCGGGACGCAGCTCCACCGCGTGGATGGTGGTACCGGTCGGGATGTTGCGCAGCGGCAGGTTGTTACCCGGCTTGATGTCGGCGGTGGGGCCGGACTCGATCGGGGTGCCCTGCGTGATGCCCTTGGGCGCGATGATGTAGCGCTTCTCGCCGTCCCGGTAGTGCAGCAGCGCGATGTTCGCGGTCCGGTTGGGGTCGTACTCGATGTGAGCGACCTTGGCCGGGATGCCGTCCTTGTCCAGCCGACGGAAGTCGATCAGACGGTAGGCGCGCTTGTGACCGCCACCGCGATGCCGGGTGGTGATCCGGCCGTGGGCGTTGCGGCCGCCGCTCTTGGTGAGCGGGCGGATCAGCGACTTCTCGGGCGTCGACCGGGTGATCTCGGCGAAGTCCGAGACAGACGACCCGCGGCGGCCCGGGGTTGTCGGCTTGTACTTACGGATTGCCATGAGTTCTTCTCTACTTTCTGGATTCCCAGGCGCTTACGCGACCGGGCCTCCGAAGATCTCGATGGGCTTGCTGTCGGCCGAGATGGTCACGAGCGCGCGCTTGGTGTTCTTGCGCTTGCCGTAACCGAAGCGGGTCCGCTTGCGCTTGCCCTGACGGTTGGCGGTGTTGACGCTGGTGACCGTGACGCCGAAAACCTTCTCGACGGCGATCTTGATCTGCGTCTTGTTCGAGTCCGGGTGCACGAGGAAGGTGTAGGTACCTTCCTCGATCAGCCCATAGGACTTCTCCGAGATGACCGGCGCAAGCAGGATGTCGCGGGGGTCGGCGATGGTGGTCACTTGCTCTCCTCCTGTGCCGCCTCAGCAGGCCCGTGCACGAAGGCGTTGAGGGCCTCGACGCTGAACACGACTTCGTCGCTTTCCAGCACGTCGTAGGTGTTGAGCTGATCCGGCGCGATGGGGTGCACGAACTCGAGGTTCTGCACGCTCTTCCAGGCCGCGAGGTCCTCGCGACCGAGCACGACCAGGAACTTCTTCTTGTCCGACAGCTCGGAGAGGAAGGTCTTCGCGGTCTTGGTCGACGGGGTCTGGCCCGCGACCAGTTCGGTGATCACGTGGATCCGCTCGTTACGCGCACGGTCCGACAGAGCTCCGCGCAGCGCGGCGCGGATCATCTTCTTCGGGGTTCGCTGGCTGTAGTCGCGCGGCTTCGGGCCGTGCACGATGCCACCACCGGCGAACTGCGGCGCGCGGGTCGAGCCCTGACGGGCGCGGCCGGTGCCCTTCTGCCGGTACGGCTTCTTACCACCACCGCGGACTTCGCCGCGGGTCTTGGTGGAGTGCGTGCCCTGACGCGCGGCGGCGAGCTGCGCGACGACCACCTGGTGCATCAGCGCAATGTTGGCGGTCGCGTCGAAGATCTCCGCGGGGAGTTCGACGGTGCCGTTGCTCTTGCCACCAAGTTCCTTGACCGGCAGGGTCAGGTTGGTCTTCTTCTCAGTGCTCACAGCGCTCATGCGTGCGCACCACCCTTCACGGCGCTCTTTACGATCACGACGCCGCCCTTGCGACCCGGGATCGCACCCTTGATCAGCAGCAGGCCGTTCTCGGCGTCCACCTTGTGAACCGACAGGTTCTGCGTGGTGACGCGGTCGTTACCCATGCGGCCCGACATGCGCATGCCCTTGAACACGCGGCCGGGGGTGGCGCAGCCACCGATGGAACCCGGGCGACGGTGCACGGCCTGCGCACCATGGGAGGCGCCCTGGCCACTGAAGCCGTGGCGCTTCATGGTGCCTGCGAAGCCCTTGCCCTTGCTGGTGCCGGTGACGTCGACGTAGGTGCCCTCTTCGAACACCTCGGCGGACAGTTCCTGACCGACCTCGAAGGTGGAGGCGTCGGCGACGCGGATCTCCGCGACGTGGCGACGCGGGGTCACACCTGCCTTGGCGAACTGGCCGGAGACCGGCTTGTTCACCTTGCGCGGGTCGATCGCGCCGAAGGCGAGCTGCACGGCGCTGTAGCCGTCGCGCTCTTCGGTGCGGATCTGGGTGACGACGTTCGGTCCGGCCTTGATGACGGTCACGGGGACGACGCGGTTCTTGTCGTCGAACACCTGGGTCATGCCGAGCTTGGTGCCCAGGATGCCGGCCGCTGGCCTGTTCTTGTTATCAGTCATGTCTCGAGTCCCCGTCACTGAATGTTGACGTCGACGCTGGCCGGCAGGTCGATACGCATGAGCGCGTCGACCGTCTTCGGCGTCGGGTCGAGGATGTCGATCAGCCGCTTGTGCGTACGCATCTCGAAGTGCTCGCGCGAGTCCTTGTACTTGTGCGGCGAACGGATGACGCAGTACACGTTCTTTTCGGTCGGCAACGGCACCGGCCCGACGACCCGGGCCCCAGTGCGGGTCACCGTTTCGACGATCTTGCGCGCAGATGCGTCGATCGCCTCATGGTCATAGGCCTTGAGCCTGATGCGGATCTTCTGTCCCGCCACGCTAAGTGTCCTTTTCTCCGCTTACGTTCCGTGATCCGGAAGCTGGCTTCCGTATCACCCTCATTTGCACAGTCCGAACACACGAAGACGTCTCAGTGGGAGACCACGACCGGGACGCACCCAGTCTTCGCCGCTGTTCATCTGTCATGGTTCTCCGGTCCACGCGGTCGGGCGTGTCGCCCGTCCGCTCATTCCTCGGCCCCGGAAATAATCCATGTCAGGCTCGGAACACTGTCCCGGACGTACCCACACCGGAATCCGGTGAGGTACACGATTTGGTACTGCCTGCCCCACCCGACCAACCGCTTCAGGGAAACGGGCACGGGCCGGTGCAAGGCAACCCGAACAGTATGCCCGAAGCCCTCAGCCCGATCAAATCGGGGTAGCCGCGCCCGCGAATACGGCGCTGACGTGCGCCATCACAGCCTACTACCCAGCTATCTTACCGAAGAGTAAGATACCGGTCCATGACGAAAGAGACCGCGACCTACCGCGGCTGGAAGAAGCTGCCCGACAATCGGCTGGGCCACACCCTGTTCTCGCTCGGCATGGTCGCGCGGGTGCCGTACTTCGGCACCGTGCTGCCCAACGTCGTACGGCTGGAACCGGGAGTATGCGAGGTCACCTCGCCCAAATGGTTCGGCATCCACAACCACCTCGGCACCTATCACGCCATCGCGGCCTGCAACCTGGCCGAGGTCGCGATGGGCATGCTCAGCGAGGCGACCGTGCCCGCCACCCACCGCTGGATCCCCAAGGCGATGAACGTGCAGTACCTCGCCAAAGCCGAAACCGGACTGCGCGCAGTGGCGAAGCTGGCGCAGATCCCCGATTTCGACGCCATCGTCGAGGGCACCGAGATCGTGGTGCCGGTGTCGATCTACGACAAGCACGGTCTCGAGGTCGTGCACGCCGACATCACCACCTGGGTCACGCCGAAATAGCAGCACCGCTCAGCAGGGCAGCGGGCGGTCCCGGCCGTCGAGCGCGTTGAGGATCAGCGTGATGGCGCGGGCGTCGGCGAGCATTGCGCTGTGATCGGCGATGTCGGCCGGGCAGCCGTCCTGCAACCAGACGTTGCGGGCGTCATCGCCGGTGTGCCCGAGCAATGCGGTGCTCGGGGGCGTGATCACGGTGTCGGCGCGGGAGGCGATCGCGGTGTAGCGCGGCCCTGGCACCGTCTCACCGCCGGAGTTGAGCCGGCTCAGCAGCGGCGAGCCCGCCGCCTGCTGCGTACCGGGGGTGCCGAAGACCTGGGTGGCGATCTGGGCATCGGTCAGACCGAGCGCCGCCAGATCCGGGTACATCTCCCGCAGCCCGTCCCAGGTGGTGCCGCGATACGGCGTGCCGAGCGTCACCACTGTCGCGATATCGGCCCCGCCGTAATTGCGCAGGTACTGCCGGATCACGGTGCCGCCGGTGGAATGCCCGACCAGAGCCACGCGTGTGGCGCCGGTACGTTCCCGCACCGTGCGCACCACGGCGGCGAGTTCGCCCGCCATGTTCTCGATCGAGGCCACCCCCCAGACCGGACGACCGGACAGGGCCGCGCCGACCGGGCCCACCCCGACCGAAGACCCCGCGTGACCGCTGACCGCGTCCACCAGTGCGGGCCCCTGGCCCAGGTTCGCCGCGAAGACACAGTGCCCGTCGGCGTGCAGGGCGGGAGCCAGCACGCCGAAGCTGCGGGTGATATCGGTGCCGGAACCGTGCACCAGCACCACCGGCTCCCGATTCGGCCCGGTGACGCACGCGGTGTCGTTGGCTCCGGCCAGCGGCGGAAACAGGGTCTGCGCCGTCCCGGACGGTGCGAGGGTGATCGCCGCGAATGCGACGGTCGTCACCACGAACGCGAGCCGGGTCACCCCGCGGACGGCAGCTCCGAGGGTTGGTATTCCGATGCGCATGTCATATCCCCAACGCCGGAGCCAACGTCGGCCAGGAATTCTTGAGCGCGTCCTGCCAGTAGCCCCAGGAATGGGTGCCGTCCGGCCGGAAGTTGTAGGTGGCCGGAATACCGAGATCATTCAGCCGGGTCTGCATATTGTGCGAGCAGTAATTGGTCGCACCCTCGATGATTCCGCCGAGCACGATTTGATTCGCGAAAAGCCACGGGCCTTCCAGCGAATACTTTCCGCCGTATTGGTCGTACATACCCGGCAGGCCGCTGCCGCTGGAGATATAGAGCGCCTTACCGCGCAGCCCCTCGGCCTGCACGTAGGGGTCGTTGGCGGCCCAGGCCGGATCGCCGGGCGGGCCGTACATGTTGTCCTTCTCGGCCAGGCCCCACTCCTCGATGGTGAGCCGGACGAACTCCTGCCCCGCCGGATCGCTGATCTGGGCGCATCCGCTGTAGGCGGCCGCGGCGTCGTACAGGTCGCCGGTGGTCGCCGCCAGCGCGAGGCTGCTGGTACCCGACATCGAGAATCCGGCGATGCCATTGCGGCCGCTCGAGCCGAGGTAGTCGTCGATCAGCGGCGGCAGTTCACTGGTCAGGAAGGTCTTCCACTTCTGCTTGCCCAGCCGCGGATCGTCGGTGCGCCAATCGGCGTAGTAGCTGAACATCCCGCCGATAGGCGTGACCGCGTGCACGTTCTTGTCCGCGAGGAAGTCCAGGACATCGGTCTTGGTCCCCCAGTTGGCACCGTCGACACCGCCGCCGGCGCCAAGCAGCAGATACAGCACCGGCCGCGGGACGCCGGTGTCCTCGGCCCGCATCACCTCGACCGGGATATCGAGATCCATCGCCGCCGAATGCACGGTGAGCGTGACATTGCGTGCGTCGCGCTCGGAAACCGAAACAATGGACGATGCGACAGGCGAATCCTGCGGCTCGGCCTGTGCCGAGACGGGAAGAATCGCGGCCGTGGTGACGGCGGCGGCCAGCAGGCCGAGCTGCCGGAGGTATCGACCTCTCATGATGTCCCTTCTTCACATTGGAACATCTCGATGCTCCGCGATCAACGCTATGTTGCGGCACAACAACTTTCACGACTGGAATTGCGGGGACACCAGAAGTAGGGGCACCGGTGAGCACCAGGTCGGCGGGAATCGGAACGATTCGAAATTTTCTGTAACACCGGCACTTTGCGGATCGATATATCCCGGCACACACGCCGGATGGTTGCGTCGGCGCGTCGGATGCGGTTTGAATGCCTCTATGGCAGTCAGCGCGGTCCACAACGTCGACGTGTGTGTCGTCGGGCTCGGCCCGACCGGCCGAGCGCTGGCACATCGCGCCGCCGCCGCAGGCTTGACCGTCGCGGCGATAGATCCACGTCCGGACCGGCTGTGGCCGCCGACGTACTCCTGCTGGGTCGACGAACTGCCCGAATGGCTGCCCGCCACCGCCATCGCCACCCGGATCGAAGCGCCCACCGTCTGGGCCAGACGCGAGCACCGCATTCCCCGGCCGTACTGCGTGCTGTCCAAGCCTGGATTGCGCGATGCGCTGCCGCTGGACCAGGCCACCGTCCGCGCCGGACGCGCGGTACGCGTGGAGCCGCATGTGGTGGAGCTGGACGACGGATCGATCATCTCCGCCGACGTCGTCGCCGACACCCGCGGCCTGCCCGCCCTCGGTTCGCGTCGCGCCGCCAGCGCGCACGGCATCTTCGTCGACGCCGAAACCGCCGCCCCGATGGTGACCGACGGCCAGGGCTTGCTGCTGGACTGGCGCCCGGACAACGGCGCGAGCAACGATGAACCGCCGTCGTTCCTGTACTCGGTGCCCCTCGGTGACGGCACGGTGATCTTCGAGGAGACCAGCCTCGGACTGCGCGGCGGGATGCCGCAGCACGAACTGCGCAGGCGCACCCTGAACCGGCTCGCCGCGCACGGCATCCGGCTCACCGGCAGCGAACCGACCGAGGCCGCGCACTATCCGCTGGATCAGCCGCCCCCGAAAAAGGGCACCGGCCGGGTCGTCCCCTTCGGTTCTCGCGGCGGCATGATGCACCCGTGCACCGGCTACAGCGTCGCGGACTCGCTGGCACTGGTCGATACGGCGGTCGATGCGATTGCGGATGGCCGCGATCCGGTCGCCGCGCTGTGGTCGCCGCGGGCCCGGTTCGTCTACTGGATGCGGATGCGTGGGTTGTGGGGCCTCGGCCGACTGACGACCGAGCAGTCGATCGCCATGTTCGAGGCGTTCTTCACCGCCTCACCTCGTGGCCAGCGCGCACTGCTCTCGGCGCACGACGACTACACCGCGCTAGGCGCCGTCCTGGTCAATACCGTCGCGCACACCTGGCCCTTCCGCTGGCGCTACGACTTGGTCGGCTGGACCAACCGCAATCGCTGGGTGGGCTACGAGTACGAACCCGCGCCCACCCGCGAACCGCGGCGCATCGGCTGAATCAGGCGCCGGTCTCGGCGGCGCGCCGGTATCCGCGCACCGCCGGGTAGCCGAAGACTGCGATCATGCCGACGGTCCACAGCAGGGTCTTCACCATCGGCTCGGCTACCGGACCGCCGTAGGACAGTCCGCGCATGGCGTCGATGGCACAGCTCATCGGCTGGTTGGCGACGATGTCCTGCAACCAGACCGGATAGGCGTACACCGGGACGAAACCGGAGTTGAAGAACATCAGCAGGGTGTTGATGATGCCGATGACATTGACCAGCATGACGCCCTCGGTAAGCGTGGCCAGCGCGGTGACGAACACCGCGAACCCGACACCGAACAGCACCGGAATGCCGATCAGCGCGAGCGCGGCAACGGGTCCCTGATCGAAGCGGAAGCCGATGGTGAAGCCGACCGCGATCACGAACAAGGTGGTGACGAGCACGCGGATGGCCTCGGCGAACAGACGCCCGGTCAGCCCCGCCGCCCGGTGCACCGGCATGGTCCAGAACCGGCCGAGCAGCCCGGTGGCCTTCTCGGTCTTGAAACCGAGCGCGCTGACCACCGCACCCGACATCGCGGCGACCAGGGTGATCATCGGAACCGTGCCGTAGACGCTGGGTTTGCCGGTGGCCATGGTGATCGAATCGCCCAGCACGATCCAGAACATCAGCAGCGTCAGCGCCGGGTACACGATGGTCTGGATGGTCGTCGCGGGATCGCGAGCCCACACCAGCAGCAGCCGCTTGGTTTGGATCAGGCTGTGGGTCCACCAGTTACCGAGCGAGCTCTCCGATCGCGCGTGCACAGTCGGCAGCGGGGTGTTCCACCCCGTCTCCGGCGCCTCGGTCACCTCGACGGCCTCGGTTGTCTCGACTGAACTCATGACCGCCTCACACTCGCCCAGACCGCCAGCGGGGCGAAGAGCACCGCGGCGCCGATCAACCACGCCATCGGCACCCACAGCACCTGCCAGGTCACGCCGTCGGCGGCCATATCGCGCAGGGCGAACGACAGCTGGGAAATCGGCTGATTGCGCACGAACGGCCGGATCCACTCCGGGAATCCGGACTCCGGCACGAACCCACACGACAGCATGCCGAAGATGAGCGTCGGCAGGGTCAGCGCCTGACTCAGCGATTCCGGGCTCTTGGTCAAGCTGCCGAGCGCATCGGCGCCGAGTGAGAGCACGATGCTGATGGACAGCGAGAACGCACAGAACAGGATCGCCTGCCCCCAGCCCGCCTCGAACCGGAACCCGATGACGTGGCCGTAGATCAATGCCGCGGTCAGCGAGAACACCGAACGGACCACACCGGCGGAGATCCGCGCCGACAGCGGCACCATGGCACCGATCGGCATGGTTTGCAGCCGGGTACTGAGCCCGGTCAATGCTTCGAATGCCGACAGCTGCGCATTGGACATCATCGTGAACGCCATCGTCTGCAGCACGATGATCGGCATGACGAACTGGGCGTAGTCGATGCCCTGGAACTTCATCACGTAGCGCAGCGGCAGATAGAAACCGAGCGTGAACACCAGCGGGGTGATGATCGCGACGACCAGCTCACCCTTGGTGGCCATGGTCCAGATGATGCGGCCGGTGAGCGCGCGCCACTGGGCGAAGGACGAGAGTTTGGCGACGGGCAGTTCGGCGAACAGCTGGGTGCCGCCTGCCTCGGTGGTGGCAGCAGCGGTCACGCGTGGCCGCCCGAATGGCCGGTGATGGACAGGAACACGTCGTCGAGCGAAGGCCTGCGCAGTGCGATATCGGCCAGCTCGACCCCGGCCGAGTCCAGCCTGCGCAGCGCCTCGGCCAGGGTCGTCGCCCCCTCCGGCGCCGGGATGGACAGCCGGTCGCCGCCGTTGAGTTCCGCCGATACCGCCGCGGGCACCAGATCGCCGAGTGCCGTGGCGGCCTTGGTCAGATCCGACGGGTCCAGCGGGACGACCTCGCAGTAGCTGCCGCCGGTCTTCTCTTTGAGCTCATCGGCGGTGCCCTCGGCGATGACGGTGCCCTTGTCGATGACGATGATGTTGTCGCTGAGCACGTCGGCCTCTTCGAGGTACTGCGTGGTCAGCAGGACGGTGATGCCCTGGGCCTTGAGCGCGTTCACCAGATCCCACACGCCCTGACGGCTGCGCGGGTCGAGGCCGGTGGTCGGCTCGTCGAGGAATACGACCTCGGGCCGGACCACGAGACCGCAGGCGATATCGACACGCCTGCGCATGCCGCCGGAGTAGTTGCGCACGGCGCGACGGCCCGCGCTGACCAGGTCGAATTCCTCGAGCAGGGTGTCGGCGCGGGTGCGAGCGGCCGATTTGGTCAGGCCCATCAGCCTGCCGAACAGCTCCAGGTTCTCCCGGCCGGACAGGTTCTCATCCAGCGCGGCGTACTGGCCGGTCATCATGATGGAGCGGCGCACACCGGCCGGATCCTTCTGCACGTCGTGACCGGCGACGATCGCGGTGCCCGAATCCGGGCGCAGCAGCGTGGACAGGATTTTGACGGTGGTGGTCTTGCCCGCACCGTTCGGGCCGAGGACGCCGAGCACACTGGCGCGCTCGGCGGTGAAGCTGATGCCTTGCAGCGCGTGCACCTCACCGAACGACTTCCGCACGTCCGTGACCTGGACCGCGGGTTCGCTCGCGGGCGACTCGACTTGATTCGAACTCGGCATCAACTCTCCACTATCGGCCGGGCAGGGGCGGGATGCCGGAGCGCACGCAGCGACGTCCCGCTTGGTGATCCGTACCGCCGGGCGCGATGTTACCGGCCCTGGCATTTCGCTCGGACCGGTCCGGCCGCACCGGAGACCGGCCCACTCGGCTGTGCGCTTACTCACACTATCGGTAGGGGATCGAATAGGCGCAGGTACGGCGGGTATTCGGCAGTGCTAGGGCAGCGGAGGTACCTTGTCGGCCGGTGACCGCGCCCATACTCTTGGGTCCATGGCCGAGTCCGCGCAGCCTGATGTGGCGGCGCGTTCGGGAGGATCGGGCCGACCGAGCGTGCTTACCTCCTACGACCCACGCACCGGGGAGACGGTCGGCAGCTATGCCGTCCAGGGTTCCAGCGAGCTGAAACGCGCCGTTCGCGCGGCACGGGCAGCCGAAAAGTGGTGGGCCCAACTGAGTTCCGGTGCCCGCAAACGATGGCTGCTGGATTGGAAACGCAGCATCTCCCGACGCGCGGGGGAACTGATCGACCTCGTCCGCGAGGAAACCGGCAAACCCGAGGCCGACGCCGCCATCGAGGTGATGCTGGCGATCGAGAATCTCGACTGGGCCGCCCGCAATGCCGCGCGCACCCTCGGCAGGCGGGTCATCGACTCGAACTGGCTGACCCGCAATCAGCGCGCGTCGGTCGGCTATCTGCCTCTCGGCGTGATCGGGGTGATCGGCGCCTGGCACAACCCTGTTTTCACGCCGATGGGTTCCATCGCCTACGCCATGGCAGCCGGAAACGCCGTGGTGTTCAAACCGCACGAGCTGACCACCGGTGTCGGGGTGTGGCTGGCCCAGACCTGGCTGGAGCTGGCGCCCGATCAGCCGGTGCTGCAAGCGATCACCGGCGACGGCTCCACCACTGCGGCCCTGTGCCGATCCGGGGTGGACAAGATCGCCTACGCGGGCCCGGAAGCCGAGGGCCGCAGGGTGATCGAGATGTGCGCCCAGACCCTGACGCCGGTCGTGGTCGAGTACAGCGGTAAAGGCGCCATGGTGGTGCAGGTCGATGCGAAACTCGACGACGCCGCCGAGGCCGCGGTGTTCGGCGCCATGGCCAATGCCGGCCAGAACGCCGCCGGTGTGCAGCGCGCCTACGTCGCCGAGTCGGTGTACGACCATTTCCTCGAGCTGGTGGTCGAGCACGCGCGGCGGTTGCGCCCTGGCGCGGCCAGGCACGCCTCCTACGGCCCGATGATCCTCGAAGAGCAGACAGATGTGGTCCGCAGGCAGGTGCGCGACGCACTCGCGCGCGGCGGGCGCGCGGTGGTCGGCGGGCTCGATTCGATCCGCGAACCGTATGTCGAGCCGATCGTGCTGACCGACGTGCCGGAGGAGAGCCTTGTCGTCAGCGGCGAGGCCATCGGCCCGGTGCTCGTGGTGAACAAGGTCGCCGATATGGACGAGGCGGTGCGGCGGGTCAACGCCGTCGGCAGCGGGATCTCGGTCTCGGTATTCACCCGCGATATCGCCAGCGTCGAAGCCTTCGCCGAACGTTTGCGGGTTGGCGTGGTGACCATCAATTCCGCGACCGCGTGTACCGGGATTCCGGCGCTGCCGTTCGGCGGCGTCGGCGAGTACGGGCAGGGCCACAGCCACGGCGAGCTCGGCCTACTGGAGTTCACCCGCACCCTTGCCATTGCGCGCACCAAGTATCGGGCGCCGCTGAAACTCACCACATTCGACCGCAATCCTCGCCAGCTGCGGCTGGCCCGCACCATGTTCCGGCTGCGGCACGGGCGCTGAGGTTCCGGAACAGGCGGCCCGAGCAGCAGGCCATGCGGCGGCACCGACCCGGCGTCAGGGCAGTCCGCGCAGCATCACCCGACGGCACCGGTATCGAACGCGCGTCAGCGCGACGGGCCGAGCATGACCGCCATCATCAATGCGTGCACCCTCGCGATGTGCTCGGTGCGCGTGTCGAAGCGAACGAGCCTGCCGACATCGATGACCTGACCGATCGCCGCATGTACCCGGAACCGCGCCTCGATCGGATCGCCGTCGAGCAGATTGGCCCACTCCAGCACGTTCTGCCGTTGGATCGCGCGCAGCTTGTGCTGCTCGGCCTGCGGCAGATTGCTGAACTCCGCGTAATACACCGGCATGATCTCCGGCATCGCGAAACTGAGCCGCACATATCGGTCGGCGATGCGGTCGACGGCGTCGGCGCGACCGGTCGCCTCCGCCAGCGCCTCGCTGATGGCGATGGCGAGCCGGTCACCGGTGCGGTGGAAGGCCGCGGCCAGCAGATCGGATTTGCTGCTGAAATAGCGGTAGACGCTGGAGGCGTTGATCCCGACGGCCGAGCCGATTTCCTCGATGCTCGCCTCGTGATAGCCCTGCCTGCCGAAGATCCGGATGGCCTCGGTGAGCAGCTGTTCGCGCTTGGAGGTGACCGGCAGACCGCGTGGCTGCGGCGCCGGGTCGGCGGCGCTCGGCGCGGCGGGCAGCTCGGCACGCACGATCGCGGTGGACATGTCCCGCAGCAGCGGCAACAGCCGGGCGGTGGACAGCGCGGTGCGATGGGCCGAGATGCTGCCGACAGTGCTCAACACACCGGCGGCGAGCAATGCGACGTCCTCGGGCGAGGCGTCCGGGCGCAAGTGCGCGATCGGTGCGGCGAAGGTGGCGTTGAGCCCGTCGTAGAGCTTCTTGATCCGGGCGCGGTCTTCTTTCTCCAGGTAGCGCCGCTCCCAGCGGTACAGGCCCGCTTCGCGCCGGATGTCGATGGTGTGATCGGCGACGGCGCGGATCAGCGCGTCCAGGCGATCGGCCGGGTCGAGCACCGGATCGTCGGCAGCGGTGGCGACGTCGAGCAGCTGGCGCGCGCCTTCCTCGGCCGCAGCGACCAGCAATGCGTATTTGTTGGCGAAATGCCGGTACAGCGCCGGACCGGAGATGCCGACCTCGGCCGCGATCTCGTCCACCCCGACCGGGTAGTACCCGCGTTCGCTGAACGCGCGAGCCGCCGCCCGGATGATCTGGACCTTGCGATCCTTGGGCCTGCGGCGCACGGTTCGACCGCCCGCCGGCCGCGTGCGCACGAGGTCGACCTCGCTGCGATCGGCGACCATGTTGCTCTCCGTTCTGCGGCAGCGCCACCGGTTGACAGCGCCGGACAAATCATCCTAAGTTAACCACAATTCGCAAAGTTAACCACGATTCACGGCCGGTGTCCGCCGAATCGCATTACAGGGAGCGGAAATGGTCAGCCACGATTCATCATCTTCGGCCGCCGGGTTCACCGCGGTACGCGACGGCCGGGTCCTCCGGGTCACCATCACCAACCCAGGCCGCAAGAACGCCATCTCCTATCAAACGATGGTCGCCCTCGGCGACACGTTCCTGGCCGTCGCCGACGACCCGGCCGTGCGGGTAATCCTGCTGACCGGCGACGGCGGCGACTTCTGCACCGGCGCAGATCTGGCGGCCGACGCCAACGGCATCACCCCGGAGATGACGATGGACGCCGCGAACCGCCTGGTCCGCGCGATCGTCGACACCCCGGTGCCCGTCATCGCACGTATCCGTGGCGCCGCGGCCGGTGTCGGGGTCGGTATCGCCCTGGCCGCCGACCTCGTCTACGCGGCCGATGACTCCTACCTGCTGCTCGCCTTCATCAATATCGGCCTGATGCCCGACGGTGGCGCCGCGGCATTGGTCGCCGCGGCGGCCGGACGCCCGCTGGCCAACGAGATGGCGCTGCTGGGTAAACGTCTGCCCGCCACGGCGGCGAAGCAGGCGGGGTTGCTCACCGCGGCGCTCCCTGTCGACGAGCTCGACGGCGCCGTCGAGGCGGCGGTGGACAAGATCGCGGCCGGCCCGCGCCGTGCGCTGGAACTCACCAAGAAGGCACTCAACCTTGCCACCCTCACCGCATTGGACGAGGTACTGGCGGCCGAGAAGTCCGGCCAGGTCGAATTGCTGGAATCGGCCGATTTCCGGGAGGGCGCGGCCGCCATGCTCGGCAAGCGCAAGGCCGTATTCGCCGACTAGCCACACCTGCACGCTCCGGCCCGAGGACCGGGGACTATGTTGCCCGGCTATGACTTACCTGGATACCGGGGCAACTGAGTCCATCGGTCGGTTCCTCATCCCCGAACTTTCTAGGAACCTGTCGAAACGGCGACGGCCGCCCCGGTAGTTACCGGGGCGGCCGTCGTGTGTCGGAGAGGATCAGATCCCGAGGCCCTTGGCCAGTACCGGCCAGGAGCGCTGGAACTCGTCACGCCAGTAACCCCAAGAGTGGGTACCGGAATCCCGGAAGTTGTAGGTGGCCGGGATGCCGAGGGAGTCGAGCTTGCCCTTCAGATTGTTCGTGCAGTAGTTGGTGCCCGCCTCGATGACACCGCCGATGACGATCTGGTTGGCCAGGCCGTAGGCGCCGGGAAGCGCGTAGGGGCCGTTCAGGGTGTCGTACCGGCCGGGCAGGCCGTTGCCGGTGGAGATGTAGAGGTCGAGGCCGCGCAGCTGCTCGGCGTTGACGTACGGGTCGTTCTTCACCCACTCCTCCGAGCCCACCGGGCCCCACATGTTCATGGTGTCGCCGCCGCCCCAGGTCTCGACGGTCAGCTTCACGAACTCCGAGCCGATCGGGTCACTGGTCTGGGCGCAGCCGCTGTAGGCGGCGGCAGCCTTGTACAGGCCGGGCTTGGCGATGGGCAGCGCGAGCACGGTGGTGCCGGAGGTGGACAGGCCCGCGATGGCGTTGGTGCCGTTGGTGCCGAGCGCACCGTCGACCAGCGGGGGCAGCTCCTCGGTGAAGAAGGTCTTCCACTTGTTGCGGCCGAGCACCGGATCGTCGGCGATCCAGTCGGTGTAGTAGCTCCACTTGCCACCGACGGGCTGCACGACGTTGACGTTCTTGTCCGACAGGAAGTCGAGGGCGTCGGTCTTCACCTGCCATGAGGCGTCGTCCTCGCCGCCGCCCGCGCCGTTGAGCAGGTACAGGGTGGGACGGGGCACCGAGGCGTCGGCCGGACGCTGCACATCGATCTGAACGTTCTCGTCCATCGCGGCGGAGTACACGTGCAACCGGATGTTGCGGTCGTCCTTGTACTCGGCCTTGACGATGCGGGAACCATCGGGCGCGGTCGGGTCGCCGAGCAGGGTCCTGTTGTCGATGATCGGGTCAGCCGCTGCCGCCGGGGATGCGCCGATTCCGGACATGACTCCCGCGAGAACTGCCGTTGCCGCGATCATCGCCGCGGCACGAGTGCCGCCGCGCCGGGTGAGTCGACGTGTCAATTTCGCACCTTCGCTTCTTCTCGAGATTTCATCGGGCATTCCCATGACGACTGCTGTCGGCGGGCATCCCAGGTCGGGCCGGGACAGACATCGCCGCGTCACGCCCGACCATACGGTCTATGTAGTCGTGACAACAGGAGGCATCGTTACCACACCGTTGCCACCATCATGCCGGAACCGCTTATATCTGATCATGATCGACCCGCCGTGCGGGCGGGATCCAGCCGGTCGGCCAGTATCGGACCGATCTCGGCCAGCGCTTCCGGCGATGTCATCTGATCGTGATCTGCCGCGACCGGGTGGTCGTCGACGGCGCCGTCGACGTAGGCGTCCCAGTTGCGGGCCGCCGTCTCGTGGCCCGCGGCGCTGAAGTAGTCCAGCCTGCCGCGGAACACACCGGGCCGGTGCTCGGCGATCAGCTCGGCCGAGCGGACGGCGCTGCGGTAGATACGGCGCACCCGTTCCGGGGTGAGCACCGCCATATCCGGCGGGATGGTGGCGTGCAGCGCAGCCAGCGCCTCCTCGGTCAGGTCGTGGATGTCACCGTCGGGCAGCTGGGCGTCACCGATGCCGAGTTCGGCCAGTGCGTCGCGGATGGCGGCGCGGAAATCGGTGACGTCGATGGCCGGATGGCTGTCCAGCATCGCCAGCAGCGTCACCTCGTGACCGGCCGCCTGGAGTTCGGTGGCGACCGCATGCGCGATCACCCCGCCCAGCGACCAGCCGAGCAGCCGGTACGGGCCCTCGGGCTGGACGGCGCGGATCTCGGCGGCGTACCGGCGCGCCATCTCGCCCAGCGAGCGCGGCAGGTAGCGCTCCTCCGACAACGCAGGCGACTGGAGGCCGTAGATGGGGTACCGGGCGGGCAGGTACCGAGCGAATCCGGCGTAACACCAGGACAGTCCGTACATCGGGTGGATGCAGAACAGCGGGTCTGCCGCGTCGGTGTCGTGCGGCACCCTGGTCCGGATCGGCAGCACCACCCCGAGTGCGGCATTGGAGTCGAGGTCGTAGTCGTGCTCGCCGGCCAGCACCGCCAGGATCTTGTCGGCGAGGTCGGCAGGGGTGGAGTCGGTGAAGAACCACTGCACCCGGATCTCGGCGCCGGTGCGGGTACGCAACCTGCTCACCGCGCGGGTGGCGATGAGCGAGTTGCCACCCAGGTCGAAGAAGTCGTCGTCCATGCCGACCCGCTCGACACCGAGCACTTCCGCGAACACCTCGGTGATGGTGCGTTCCAGTGGCGTCGTCGGCGCGCGGAACGGGCGGCCGGCCAGTTGCGGCACCGGCAGAGCCATGCGGTCGAGTTTGCCGCTGGCGTTCAACGGCATCCCTTCCAGCATCACGATCGCCGACGGCACCATGTAGGACGGCAGGGCGGCACGGGCATTGGCGAGCAGTTCGCGCTCGTCGACGGTGCGGCCCGGCGCGGGCACCACGTAGGCGACCAGCCGGTCGCCGGTGGTGGCACGGACCAGCGAGACCGCGGCGTGGCGCACCGATTCACCGGCGAGCAGCACCGTCTCGATCTCGCCGAGCTCCACACGCTGACCGCGCAGCTTCACCTGGAAGTCGCTGCGGCCCAGGTATTCCAGTGCGGCGGCCGAGCCCGCACCGGTCCAGCGGACGACGTCGCCGGTGCGGTAGAGCCTGGTGCCGCCCGCGCCCGCGACGAAGCGTTCGGCGGTCAAGGCAGGGCGGTCGTGGTATCCGCGGGCCAGCTGCACACCGGCGACATACAGTTCACCGGCCGCACCGGGCGGTACCGGCCGCAACTGCCGATCCAGCACCAAGACCCGGGTGTTGGCCACCGGCGTGCCGATGGGGATCGCGGTGGCCGCGGTGTCGGTGACCGGATGGTCGGTGACGACGGTGGCTTCCGCGGGCCCGTACCAATTGACCAGCTCGGTGCCGGGAAGCGCCGCGCGGAACGTCGCGGCGGTCTCGCCGGACAGTGCCTCACCGGCCGCGAACACCCGTCGCAGGGACGGGTAATCGGCCGCGGCGGCGCCACTGGCCACCGGGTCGAGGAACGCGTCCAGCATCGACGGCACGAAATGCACCGTGGTGACCGAATACTCGGCGATGGTCCGGGCCAGGTAGGCCGGATCGCGGTGACCGTCGGGTTCGGCGACCACGATGGCCGCGCCGGTGTGCAGCGGCCAGAACAGTTCCCAGGTGGAGATGTCGAAGGTGATCGGCGTCTTGTGCAGCACCACATCGGTGCCGTCGTGCGGGTAGGTGCGTTGCGCCCAGCGGAACTGGTTGGCCATCTGCCGGTGGGTGATCATCACGCCCTTGGGCTTGCCGGTGGAGCCGGAGGTGTAGATGACGTAGGCGATGTCGTCGGGCCGCACGGTGGCACGGCTGAAGCCGTTGGCCGGTGCCAGATACAGCGTGTCCACGGCGATCACCGGTACACCGGTTCCGGTGGTGAATCCGTCGTCGGTGGTGGTGAGGACGCAGATCGGTGCGGCACCGGAGAGCACGTATTCGCTGCGTTCGGCCGGATGATCCGGATCGATCGGCACGTAGCCCGCACCCGCGCGCAGTGTCGCGTAGATCGAGACCACCAGATCGATACCGCGCCGCATGGCGACGCCGACCAATGTGCCGGGCCCGACGCCGAAGTTGGCCAGCTCGGCGGCCAGCGCGCGGGCGCGCGCGTCCAGTTCGCGGTAACTCAGCAACCGCGCGCCGTAGCGGACGGCGGGCGCATCCGGTGTGCGGGCCACCTGGGCGTCGAACAGCGACATCAGCGTCGAAGCGTCGAGCAGCTCGGGCACGTCGGTGGCATTGCGCGCGGCCAGTTCGGCGGCCTCGGCGGGCAACAGCACGTCGATATCGGCGACCTTGGCCTGTGGATCGGTGACGAACCGGCCGATCAGCGCCTCGAGCCGGCGTGAGAGGGCATCGGCGGCGTCGGTGTCGAACAGGTCGCGCAGGTACTTCACCGACACCCGCAGCTGATGGTCGAGCACCACCATGACCGTCACCGGATAGTGCGTGCCGTTCACGGCGCCGACGCCGGTGATATTCATACCGTCGATGGCACTGGCCTCGGCCAGTCCTTCGCGGTCCACCGGGAAGGACTCGAACACCACGAGGGAATCGAACAGCCCCTCCACACCGACGGCCTCCTGGATATCGCTGAGGCCCAGGTAGTGGTAGCCGAGCAGATCGGCTTGTTCGGCCTGCAATTGCCGCAGCAGACCGCCGAGGGTGTCGGTGGCGCCGAGCCGGACCCGCACGGGGATGGCATTGAGGAACAGCCCGACCATGGCTTCCACACCGTCCAGTTGCGGTGGACGGCCGGAGACGGTCGCACCGAACACGACGTCGTCGCGGTCGACGCTGCGCCCGATCAGCAGACCCCACGCGGCCTGAACCACCGTGTTCACGGTGACACCGAGGTGGGCGGCCAGGCGGGTCAGCGCGGTCGTATCGGCCTGGGACAGTTCGAATCCGACCTCACCGACACCGGCCGAGATCTCCCGGCCCGGGTCCACCGGCGCCAGCGGCGTCGGCTCGGTGATCCCGGTAAGCGCGGTGCGCCACGCCTGCCGGGCGGCCTCGGCGTCCTGGGCGACCAGCCAGGACAGGTAGTCCCGGTACGACGGAACCTGCGGCAGATGCCGCGAGTTGCCGCCGAGGGCGTAGAGGGTGAGCAGATCCTTCATCAGCAGCGGCATGGACCAGCCGTCGATCAGGATGTGATGGCTGGTGACCAGCAGCTGGTAGGCGCTCTCGGCGTCGATGCCCGCGGCCGTGGTGCGGATCAGTGCGAAACGCAGCAGCGGCGCCGACCGCATATCGAAATGATCGGCCAGATCAGCGGTCGTGATGCGTTCGGCCTCGGCAACGGCGGTGGCCGGATCCAGATGCGAGAGATCGATCATCCGCCACGGGACCTCGATCCCGTCCTGCACGATCTGCACCGGAGCACCATCGGCGTCGTCGGCGAAGGCGACGCGCAGGTTCGCGTGCCGGTCCAGCACCGCCTGCGCGGCGGCCTGCATCCGGGCCGGGTCGACGGTGCCACCGAGGTCGAGGACGAACTGGGTGGTGTAGACGTCGACGGAGGTGTCGGCCAGCAGGGCATGGAACAGCATGCCCGATTGCAGCGGCGTCACCGGCCAGGCATCGGTCAGCTCCGGATAGTCGCGGGCGAAGCGATCGATATCGTCCTGCCGCAACGAGACCAGCGGGAAGTCCGACGGGCTGAACCCACCCGCGTCCGGACGCAGGCCGTGTTCGGCCAAGCCGCCGAGGGCGCGAATCCAGTGCTCGGCGAAGGTTTTCACCTCGTCGGCGGCGAATATCGCTGCCGCGTAGTCGAAACGGGCCAGCAGACCGTCATCGGTGGCGTCGACGGTCAGCGCGAGCAGCAGATCGTCGGTCGGGACGTCGGTGTGCACGCGGGCCGGACGCAGGTCGCGGTAGCGCAGCGCGAACCGGCCGCGGCCGAAATCGCGCAGGCCCGCGGCGGCCTCGGGGTTCAGGTAGCAGAGCAGGCCGTAGCCGACACCGCGGCCGGGCACCGCACGGTGCAGTTCCTTGATCTGCGCGAGCGCGGCGCCCGCGCCCCGGCCGCCGACCAAGGCATCGGGCACGTCGACGCCGTCCAGCCGCAATGGCAGCGGATAGGCAGTGCGGAAGCCACCGACGATATTGCTCGCGTCGATATCCGCGGCGGCGCGGCCGTCGGCATCGAGCCGGATGACCGAACCCACCGCGCGGGTGACGGTTTCGTGCTGTGCGGTGTGCAGGGCGAGCGCGACCGCGGTGAGCAGTACCTCGTCGACGCTCGCGTGATAGGCCTCGGCCACCGCGGCCACGGCCTCGGTGCCCTCGCCGGTGATGGTGAGTGACACCCTGCGCCGCGACCGCAGATCAGCGGCACCGGTAGGCAGGTCGTCGCGGGTGGCGGCGGCCAGCTTCTGCTGCCACCAGTGCGCTTCCTCGGCCATGGCGGGCGAGGACGCCCGCTCGGCCATCGCCCGGATGAGGGCGCCGAGACCGGATTCCGGCGCGGCGGGGGCGGCGTGCCTGCCGCGGTTCCAGGCGGCGGTCAACTGGTCGATGATGGTCCGCCAGGACAAGTCGTCGACGACAAGCGCGTTGGCGACGACCACCAGCCGGAATGCCTCCGGAGTACCCGTGGCCACGAAGTGGATATTGCGGCCCTGTTCGGGATCGAGCGCGTCGATTGCCGCGCCGACCACGTCGTCGATGGGCAGCGTGGTCTCACCGAGTTCGGGATCGAGCCAGCTGAACTGGCGATCGACCCGGTCGGTGACGGCGGGGATGCGCAGCCGCGGCGCCGCGCCCGCCAGGTCGAGGCGCACCCACAGCATCGGATGCTGATCGAGCACGGCGCCGACCGCGGTCTCCACGTCCTCGGCCGGACAGTTGCTCGGCACGTCGAGCACGATGGCGCGGGGTTCGACACCGGTGCCGGTGTGTTCGAGCAGCCGGATCGCGGTCGGGGTGGCGGGCAGTTCACCCGCTTCGTCGCCGGGGGCGCCTGCGACGGTGGCAGCGGCGGCCAGCGCCTCGACGGTCCTGGACTGGAATACATCGCGCGGAGTGAAGTCGACGCCCTTGGCCCTGGCCCGCGACACCACCTGGATGGAGACGATGCTGTCGCCACCGAGCGCGAAGAAATCGTCGTCGAGGCCGACTTGTTCGACGCCGAGCACCTCGCCGATAACCGCTGCGATCACCTGTTCAGCGTCGCTGCGCGGAGCGCGGAAGGCGCGGGTCTCGAGCACCGGCTCCGGCAGCGCGCGCCGATCGAGCTTGCCGACCGGCGTCAGCGGAATCTCGTCGAGCACCACGATCGCCGTCGGCACCATGTATTCGGGCAGCACCCGGCCGAGCTGGGTGGTGAGTTCGGTGACGTCGGGGGTGATGCCGCGCTCGGGCAGCACGTAGGACACCAGAATGGTGGCGCCCGCCGCGGTCTCGCGTCCCATGGTGACCGCGAAATCGATGCCGGGATGGGCGGCAAGGGCGCTGTCGATCTCGCCGAGTTCGATGCGGAAACCGCGCACCTTCACCTGGAAGTCGTTGCGGCCGACGTATTCCACCTCGTCGCCACGCCAGCGGACGACGTCGCCGGTACGGTAGAGCCGCTCGCCGGGCGCGCCGTAGGGGTCGGCAACGAATCGCGCCGAGGTCAGGCCGGGTCGCGCGTGATAGCCGCGGGCCAGCTGGATACCGCCCAGGTACAGCTCACCGGCGACACCCTCGGGCACCGGACGCATCCGGGTGTCGAGCACCAGCGCACGCATGCCGCGGATCGGCGCGCCGATGGTCACCGGATCGCCGGGACGCAGCGGATCGCTGATATTGGTCATGATGGTGGTCTCGGTGGGGCCGTATCCGTTGTGGAAGGCCCGGCTTCCCGCGCCACCCCATTTGGCAACCAGCTCGGCCGGGACCGCTTCACCACCGGCGACGATGCCGCGCATCCCGGACAGCGCCGCCGAATCCAGCGAGGCCAGTACCGACGGGGTGATGAATGCGTGCGTCACGCCTTCGGCGCGAATGAGTTCGGCCAGTTCGTCGCCGCCGAACATCAGCGGCGGCGCCACCACGAGGGTGCCGGCGGAACCGAGCGCGAGCAGCAGTTCCAGCATCGACGCGTCGAACGACGGTGAGGCGAAGGCCAGTGCCCGAGTGGAGGTGTCGAGCCGGTAGCGCTGTACCTGTTCGGCGCTGAAGTTCGCCAGGCCGGCGTGGGTGACCACGACGCCCTTGGGCAGACCGGTCGAGCCGGAGGTGTAGATGACATAGGCGGCATTGGCGGCGCGGATCGGCCCGCGCCGATCGGCAGCGGTGATCGGCGCGTCCGAACGTCCGGCGACGTCCGCGGTGAAGCCGCGATCGTCCATCCGAATCCAGCCGCCGCCGGTCATCGGCGGCAGATCGTCGAGTTCGGCGTTCATCGTGATACCCAGCGCCGCACCGGAATCGCGGACCATATGAGCGATGCGGTCGGCCGGGTAGGTGGGGTCGATCGGCACCAGGGCGGCACCGGTCTTGGCGACTGCCCACAGCGCGAGCACCGATTCCACCGAGCGACGCAGCGCCACCGCGACCAGCACATCCGGCCCGGCCCCGCGCTCGATCAGTGCGCGGGCCAGCTGAGAGGAGGCGACGTCGAGTTCGGCGTAGCGGAACGAGCGCTCGCCCACCACGACGGCGGTGCCGGTGGGGTTGGCGGCGACGGCGTCGGCCATCAGCTCGGGCAGGGTGCGCACCGGTTCGGCCGGACCGCCCGCACGGTGGGTCAGCTCGACGCGTTCGGAGTCGTCGAGGATATCCAGATCACCGACGGCCCGGCCGCTGTCCCGGGCGACGGCGGCGAGGACGCGGCGGAATCGGTGGCCGAAGCCTGCCACGGTCGACTCGTCGAACAGGTCACGCGCGTACGTGAATTCGGCGGCGATACCCGCTTCGGCGCCGTGCCCGTCGCGCTGCTCACGCACGGTGAGCAGCAGATCGAACTTGGCGGCGTCGGCGGCGGGGTCGAGGGCGGCGAAGCTGAGGCCGGGCAGTTCGAAGCTGGTCGCGGCCAGGTTCTCGAACGACAGCGCCACCTGGAACAGCGGATGTCGTCCGGCCGAGCGTTCCGGATCCAAGGCTTCTACCAGGCGCTCGAACGGGACATCGGCGTTGGCGAAGGCCCGCAGATCGGTGTCCCGGTTGGCCGCGAGCAGCTCGTCGAAGGTCAGCTCCGGCGCCACCCGGGTGCGCAGCACAAGGGTATTGACGAACATGCCGATCAGATCGTCGAGTTCGGCCTCACCGCGGCCGGCGATCGGAGTACCGACGGCGATGTCATCGGTGCCCGACATGCGGGACAGGAACACCGTCAGCGCGGTGTGGACCACCATGAACAGGGTGGCGTTATGGGCGCGGGCGAGCTCGGTCAGCGCGGCGTGCACGTCGGCGGGGATGACGAATTCGCTCTTGCCGCCCGCGAAACTCTGGGCCGGCGGGCGCGGCCGGTCCGACGGCAGGTTCAGCTCGTCGGGCAGATCGGCCAGTTCCTTGGTCCAGTAGTCGAGCTGAGCACCGGCCACCGATCCCGGATCGGTTTCCTCGCCGAGCACTTCGCGCTGCCACAGCGCGTAGTCGGCGTACTGCACCGGCAGCGGCGTCCAGCTCGGCTCGTTGCCGCCGCTGCGCGCGGCGTAGGCGAGCATCAGATCGCGGGTCAGCGGGCCCATGGACCAGCCGTCGGCGCTGATGTGGTGTGCCACGAACACCAGCACGTACTCGCTGCCCGCGAGCTGGAAGAGCCTGGTGCGGAAGGGGACCTCTACCGTGACGTCGAATCCGGTGCCGACCACGCGGCCCACCTCGTGACCGACGCGTTCCTCGCCGATCTGCGCGGGTGTCAGGTCGATCGGCACCTCGCCCGGCGCCAGCACCTGCTGGACCGGACCGTCGGGGGTATTCGGGTAGATGGTGCGCAGGATTTCGTGCCTGGCGACTATATCGCCGACGGCCCGTCCCAGCGCCACCACATCGAGGTCACCGGAGAGCCGGATGGCGGCCGGAATGTTGTAGACGGCGGCGGCGGTGTCGAACTGGTTGAGGAACCACATCCGCTGCTGGGCGAACGACAGCGGAATCCGGTCCGGCCGTGGCCTGGCGACCAGCGGGACGCGGACGGTATCGGTGCTGGTGTGTTCGACCTTCACCGCGAGACCCGCGACGGTGGACGCCTCGAACAGCGCGCGCACCGGGACCCGGGTATCGAGTGCCGCACCGATGCGGGCGGCGACCTGGGTCGCCAGCAGCGAGTTACCGCCGAGTGCGAAGAAGTCGTCGTCGGCGCCGACCTGGTCGATGCCGAGCACCTCGCGGTATGCCGCGGCCACGATCTCCTCGACCGGGGTCGAGGGCGCACGGAATTCGCGCGCCTCGAATTCCGGCTCCGGCAGCGCCTTACGGTCCAGCTTCCCGTTGACGTTGAGCGGCAGCGCATCCAGCACCACGAACGCCGACGGCACCATGTACGACGGAAGCGCCATGGTCAGTCCGGCCAGCACCTGAACCAGATCGAATGCCGCTCGGTCGGTGCGTCGTTCCAGTCCGACCTGGTCCACCCGAGCGGACGACGCGGCCGGAACCACGTACGCGACGAGCCGGTCACCGGTGTGCGGATCCGACTTCGCCAGCACCGCGGCCTGTGCGATCTGCGGCAGCTCGAGCAGCGCCGACTCGATCTCACCGAGTTCGATCCGGAAACCACGGATCTTCACCTGGAAGTCGGTGCGGCCCAGGTACTCCAGCTCCCCGGTCTGGTGCCCACCCGCCGCCCGGCCACCACCCCTCATCGAATCGCTGCGCGATGCAGGCACCCATCGCACGAGGTCGCCGGTGCGGTACATGCGCTCGCCGTCACCGAACGGGTCGGCGACGAACCGGTCGGCGGTCAGGTCGGGACGGCCGAAATAGCCGCGCGCCAGCTGCGCGCCGGCCAGATACAGCTCACCGGGCACACCCGCGGGCACCGGACGCAACCTGGCGTCGAGAACGTAGGCGCGACTGTTCCATTCCGGACCACCGATCGGGACGGTCGCACGGTCGGCGTCGGTGACGCGGTGGCTGGTGATCGAGACCGCGGCCTCGGTCGGGCCGTACAGGTTGTACAGCGCCACAGCGGGGTTCGCGGTCCGGAAACGCTGGGCCAGACCGGCGGGCAGTGCTTCACCGATCGCCAGCACCCGCCGCAGGGCGTGCGGCGCGGTGGCGGCGGTGACCAGCAGCGCTTCCAGCATGGACGGCACCACATGCAGCGTGGTGACCTGTTCGCGCGCCATGAGGTCGTGCAGGTAGGCGGGATCGCGGTGGCCGTCGGGTGCGGCGATGACGAGTCTGCCGCCGCTGACCGCGGCCGACCAGAACTCCCACACCGACAGATCGAACGTCGCGGCCGTCTTGAGCAGCACGGCGTCGTCGGCGCCGAGACCGAACTCGGCGGTCTTCCACTGCAATTGGTTGACGATCGCGCCGTGCGGGACCGCCACGCCCTTCGGCCGCCCGGTCGATCCGGAGGTGAAGATGACGTAGGCGGTGTGACCGGGACGGATCGGGGCGAGGCGCTCGGTGTCGGCGATGGGGGCCCCGGATGTCGCCGGGTCGACGTCGTCCAGACTCACCAGCAGCGCGTCGGAAGTGGTGAAACCGGTGGCGGCATCGGTCAGTACACAGACCGGTCGCGCGGTATCGAGGATGTAGCCGGTGCGGTCGCCCGGCTGATCCGGGTCCAGCGGCACGTAAGCGCCACCGGCCCTGGCCACCGCGTACATGGCGATCACCAGTTCCGGGGACCTGCGCAGGGCGAGGGCGACCCGGGACTCGGGGCCGACGCCGAGCGCGAGCAGGTGCCGGGCGAGGCGGTTGACGCGGGCATCGAGTTCGGAATACGCGAGCTCGACCCGCTCGCCGTCCTGGTCGGCGACGATCGCGACGGCGTCGGGGGTGGCGGCGACGGTGCGGTCCAACAGTGTCACCAGGGTGGCGCGGTCCGCATCGGGCAATGCCTGACGGGTGTCGTTCCAGGTGGTCAGGACATCGGTGCGCTCGGCGGCATCGAGGATGTCGATATCGCCGACCGGTGCGGTCGCGTCGGCCACCACGGCAGCCAACAGGCGCGCGAGCCGCTCACCGAACACGCGCACGGTCGCGGCGTCGAAAAGGTCGGTGGCGTAGGTGAAGAAGCCACCGATACCCGCAGGCGCGCCGGACTCGTCATAGATGTCGGAGACGATCAGATGCAGATCGAACTGCGACACGGCCAGATCGGCGTCCACGCCGCTGACGCTCAGACCCGGCAGTTCCAGCGCGGCGCGTGCCACGTTCTGGAACGAGAGCCCGACCTGGAACAGCGGATGACGGGCGGTCGAGCGCGGCGGGTTCAGCACCTCCACCAGACGTTCGAACGGCACGTCGGCGTGGGCGAAGGCTTGGAGATCGACCTCACGCTGACGGGCGAGCAGATCCTCGAACGATTCACCGGCCTCGACCAGGGTCCGGAACACCACCGTGTTCACGAACATGCCGATCACGTCGTCCAGCTCGCGCTCGCCACGACCGGCCACCGGCGTTCCCACGGCGATATCGGCGGCCCCGGACAGACGCGACAACAACACGGCGAACGCGGTGTGCACGACCATGAACAGCGTGGCGTTATGGCTGCGCGCCAGGCTCACCAGACCCGCATGAGTGTCCGCGTCGATCGAGACCTCGACCCGTCCACCGGCCATCGACGCGACGGCGGGACGCGGCCGATCGGCGGGCAGCTCGAGCACATCCGGCAGCTCGGCGAGCTGGTCGCGCCAGAACGTGATCTGGCGTGCGGCCACCGATTCCGGATCGGATTCGTCGCCGAGGACCGCGCGCTGCCACAGCGCGTAGTCCGCGTACTGGACCCGCAAGGGCGCCCAGGACGGCACCTCGCCGGCGACACGGGCGGCGTAGGCCACCATCACGTCCCGGACCAGCGGACCCATCGACGACGCGTCACCGGCGATGTGGTGCACCACGACCGTGAGCACATACTCCGGCGCGGAACCCGGTGCGGTATCGGAGATCTCGATCAGGCGCACCCGGACCGGAACTTCCTCGGTCACATCGAACGGCTGCGCCGCCAGCGCGTACACCGCACCCGCGACATCGACCTGTGCCAGCTTGCGCACCGCCACATCGAGGCCGACCTGGGCGGCGGGCAGCACGACCTGCACCGGCCCCTGCGGCGTCTCGGGGTACACCGTGCGCAGCACTTCGTGCCTGGCGACCACATCATCGAGTGCGGCGCCGAGAGCTGCTGTGTCGAGCAAACCGGTCAGGCGCAGCGCGAACGGCAGGTTGTAGGCCGCCGAACCCGCTGCCGCGGCGGCGCCTTCGCCCTGATCGAAACGGTTGAGGAACCACATGCGCCGCTGCGCCAGCGACAACGGCAGCTGCGGCGGGCGCGGGATGCTGCCGAGGGCGATGCGGTCCTCGGTGTGGGTCTGCGAGTCGATGGCAGCGGCCAGCGCCGAGACCGTCGAGGTCTCGAACAGCGCACGCACCGGGATCCGCGCGCCGACCGCAGCGCCGAGTCGCGCGACGACCTGGGTGGCGACCAGCGAGTTGCCGCCGAGCGCGAAGAAATCGTCATCGGCGCCGACCCGGGTCAGTCCGAGCACTTCGCCGAACACACCGGCGACGATCTCCTCCACCGGCGTGGACGGCGCGCGGAAGGCCCGCATCTCGAAGACCGGTTCCGGCAGGGCCTTTCGATCCAGCTTGCCGCTCGGGTTCAACGGGAACGCGTCCAGCGCGACGATCGTCGCGGGCACCATGTACGCGGGCAGCGTCTCGGCGAGGGCTTCCAGCAGCCTGGTCTGTTCGATGGTGTGGCCGGGCGCGGGCACGGTATAGGCCACGAGTTGGTCACCGAGCGCGGTCGCCACGACCAGTGTGACGGCCTGGCTGACCGAGTCCTGCGCCAGCAGCGCGGTCTCGATCTCACCCAGCTCGATGCGCTGACCACGGAACTTCACCTGGAAGTCGGTGCGGCCCAGGTAGTCGAGGCGATGCGGGGCCATGGCGGTGGCCTCGCGCCAGACGCACAGGTCACCGGTGCGGTACATGCGCTGGCCGGTGCCGAAGGGGTTGGCCACGAACCGGTCGGCGGTGAGGTCGGGGCGTCGCACGTAGCCGCGGGCCAGCTGCTCGCCGGCCAGATACAGCTCACCGGGCACACCGGCGGGCACCGGACGCAGCCGCGAATCCAGCACGTAGACCCGGGTATTCCACTGCGGCAGGCCGATCGGCACGGTGCGTTCGATCGATCCGGCGGCGGGCCAGAAGGTGACCGAGACCGCGGCCTCGGTGGGTCCGTACAGGTTGTGCACATTGGCGTTCGATACCGCACGCAACGCGGTCACCGTCTCCGGCGGCAGCGCCTCACCGATGACGAACACCTCGCGCAGCGTCGGGCAGGAACCGGGCGCGGTATGCGCCGCGAACACCGTCAGCATCGAGGGCACGAAGTCGGTGACCGTCACCCGCTGCGCCGCGATGGTCTCGGCGACATAGGCCGGATCGCGGTGGCCGTCGGGAGTGGCGACGACCAGCCGTGCGCCCGCCCGCAGCGGCATGAAATAGCCCCACAGCGACACGTCGAACGTGGTCGCGGTCTTCTGTAGGTACACATCGTGGAAGCCGAGCGGGTACTCCGCGAGCATCCAGGTGATCTGGTTGTGGATGGCGGCGTGCGAGATGGCCACGCCCTTGGGGCGGCCGGTGGAGCCGGAGGTGAAGATGACATAAGCCGGATGGTCCGGCCGTACCGGACGCAGCAGCTCCTGCGGACGCACCGGCGTCGCGTCGAAGCCGTCGAGATCGGCGGTGTCGATGTAGAGCGCGGGCGTGCCCTCGGGCAGCGACCGGCCGTCGGTCGTGGTCGTGACCACCGTGACGGGCTGCGCCGTATCGAGGATGTGCGCGATCCGCTCGGCCGGATGATCCGGATCCAGCGGAACGTAGGCACCACCGGCGGTGACGATGGCGTACATACCGACCACGAGGTCCAGCGAACGCCGCACCGCGAGACCGACCAGCGACTCCGCGCCCACACCCTGCGCGATCAGCAGCCTGGCCAGCTGGTTGACCCGATCGTCGAACTCGCGGTAGGTCAGGTCCTTGTCCTCGTACACCACGGCGACGGCGTCGGGACGCTGCTCGACCGTGCGCCGGTAGCCGTCGAGCAGCAGCTCGGACGTGATCGGGAAGCGGGTGTCGTTCCACTCTCGCAGCAGCCGGTCCCGATCCGCGCCGGCGAGCAGCTCGATCTCGCCGACCGGAGCCTGCGGATCGCGAGTGACCGCGGTGAGCACCCGATCGAAGCGCTGGGCGAACTCGGCGACCGTCGGTTCGTCGAACAGGTCGGTGGCGTAGGTGAACTGGGCTGAGAGACCGGCCGGAACACCGTCGGCGGTACGCGGAACGATGGTCAGCTGCAGGTCGAATTTGGCGACCGCACCGGCGAACTCGACGCCTTCGGCGGCCAGGCCGGGCAGCTCGAGGCGCGGCGCGTTCATGTTCTGGAAGAACAGCGCCACCTGGAACAGCGGATGGTGCGCCTGCGAACGCACCGGATCGAGCACCTCGACCAAGCGCTCGAAGGGCAGTTCGGCGTGCGCGAAGGCCGCCAGGTCGGTGTCCTTCACGGTGTCGAGCAACGCCGTGAACGAGGAGCCGGTGTCGATCGGGGTGCGCAGCACCAGCGTGTTGACGAACATGCCGATGAGCGCGTCGAGTTCGCGCTCGCCACGGCCCGCGACCGGCGTGCCGATGGTGACGTCATCGGTGGCGGCCAGTCGCGCCAGCAGCACCGCGAAGGCGGCGTGCACGACCATGAACTCCGAGGCACCGGTGTGCTGGGCGATCTCGGCCAGGCGAGCATGGGTCTGCGCATCGATCTCGAAGTCGTAGACCGCGCCGCGTCCGGAGGCGATCACAGGCCGTGGCCGGTCGGCGGGCAGGTCGATCCGGTCGGGGACCCCGGCGAGAGCGTCGCGCCAGAAGCGGATCTGCGTGGCGGCGGGCGAGTCCGGATCGTCCTCGGATCCGAGCACTTCGCGCTGCCACAGTGTGTAATCGGCGTACTGGACCGCCAGCGGCGCCCAGGACGGCCGCGCGCCATTGCGCCGGGACAGGAACGCCGACAGCAGATCCCGCATGAACGGCGCGACCGAGGCGCCGTCGGCGGCGATATGGTGCACCACCACGGCGATGATGTGCTGTCCCGACCCGACGTCGGCCAGCGCGAACCGCAACGGCACCTCGTCCGCCACATCGAATCCGGTGAGGGCGAGCTGCCCGAGCCAGTCGGGGAGTTCGGCCTCGGTCACCGGCTTCGGCGCCAGATCGGGCACCACCTCGTCCGCGGGCACGATCACCTGGTAGCCGGTGCCGTCGATGGCCGGGTACACCGTGCGCAGCGTTTCGTGCCGCTCGATGACGTCGGTGATCGCGGCCTGCAGCGCGGTCACATCGAGCATGCCGCTCAACCGCACGGCGAAGGGGATGTTGTTGGCCGCCGAGGCGGTGTCGAACTGGTTGAGGAACCACATGCGCTGCTGGGCCAGCGACAGCGGAATATGGTCCGGGCGCGGCATCGGGGTCAGCGCCCGGCGCCCGCCCGCACCCTTCAAGGGCTCGAGTTTCCGGGCGAGGCCCGCGACGGTCGGTGCCTCGAAGATCAGCCGAGCGGGCACCCGCGCACCCACCGCTTCGCCGAGTCGCGCGGCGACCCTGGTGGCGATCAGCGAGTTGCCGCCGAGTTCGAAGAAGTCGTCGTCGGCGCCGACGGGTTCACCGGTGCCGAGCAGTTCGCCGAAGACCTCGGCGACAGCCTCCTCCAGCGGCCCGGACGGCGTGCGGAACACCCTGGTCTGCAGCTGCGGTTCCGGCAGCGCGCGGCGGTCCAGCTTTCCGACCGGAGTCAACGGGATCGCGTCGAGCACCGTGATCGCGGTGGGCACCATATGCGCGGGCAGGCTGCGTTCGGCGAACGCGTCGAGGGCCGCGGTATCGATGACCGCGCCCGGTGCTGCGTGCACGTAGGAGGCCAGGATCGTCGCGCCGCTGTCGAGCCGGTGACCGATCGTCACCGCGAAATCGACGGTCTCGTGTGCGGCCAGTACCGCATCGATCTCGCCGAGTTCGATCCGGAATCCGCGGATCTTGACCTGGAAGTCGTTACGGCCCAGGTACTCCAGCGTGCCCTCCGGCGTGACCCGTACCAGGTCGCCGGTGCGGTAGAGCCGAGCGCCGCTGGGATCGAAGGGGTTGGCGACGAAACGTGCCGCCGTCAACGAGGGCCGGTCGTGGTAGCCGCGCGCCACCTGAGAGCCCGCGATGTAGAGCTCGCCGACGGCACCGTCCGACACTGGGGTCAGGCGCTCGTCGAGCACATGCTCGGTGATGGCACGGATCGGCCCGCCGATGGTCACCGGTTCGCCCGGCACCAGCGGCGCGCTGATATTGGTCATGATGGTGGTTTCGGTGGGACCGTAACCGTTGAAGAATTCCCTGGTCCGCCCGTCGGAAATAGGCAAAACCCAGCGCCGCACCAGCTCCGGCGGGCAGGCCTCACCCCCGGCGACGATCACACGCAGCTCGTCGACTCCGGCCGGATCCACCGAAGCCAGCGCGGCCGGAGTGATGAACGCGTGCGTCACGCCCTCGCGCCGCAGCAGCGCGGCCAGTTCGTCACCGCCGTACACCGTCGGCGCGACCACCACCATGGTTGCCGGGCCGCCAAGCGCCAGCAGCAGTTCGAGCACCGAGGCGTCGAACGACGGTGAGGCGAAGTGCAGGGTGCGCGACTCGGGCGTCACCCGATAGCGCTCGCGCTGCTCATCGCAGAAACTCGACAGCCCGGCTTGGGTGACGACCACGCCCTTCGGCTTTCCGGTCGACCCCGAGGTGTAGATGACGTAGGCCGGATGTTCGGCGCGCAGCGGCCGCACCCGGTCGGTGTAGGTGACCGGATCGACCGGGTAGCTCTCCAACGCACGGGCCGTCTCGGCGGTGTCGATCAGCAGCCATTGCACCCGATCCGGCAGATCGTCGCGGACCGCGGCGACGGCAAGGCCGAAGACGGCACCGGAATCGGTGACCATGTGCTCGACCCGGTCGGCGGGATAGTTCGGGTCGACCGGGACGAAGCCGGCTCCGGTCTTGGCGACGGCCCAGACCGCGATCACAGACTCCAGCGACCGCGGAATGCCGACCGCGACCAGATCCTCCGGGCCGATCCCGCGCGCGATCAGCAGATGCGCCAGCCTGGTGGAGCGTTCGTCCAGCTCGGCGTAGGTGAGGCTACCGAGCGTGGTGGTGGCATCGGCGAAGGTGACCGCGATACCCCCCGGATTCGCCTCGACGGCGGTGGCCAGCAGTTGCGGCAGGGTGGTGACCCGCGGGCGCCGGATGCGGGTGGGGCGAACTCGTGCCGGACGTGTCATGCCGGCATCGTCCCCCGGACCTCGCCGCGCCACTGCCCACCCACCGGTTTCATGTAGCTGCCTCACCCTGCCTGTAGTCGTGTCCTCGGCCTGCCCGGACCGATCGACGGAGTACGCCGTCATCTCTGCATCGAGTAGGCGTGTGCCGATCGTTACCGTTCACGGTGGTTCATCGCTGCCACCGACGAACTACCGGGCCCGATTATCCCCCGCCCGCGCAAGAGGCGGGCGGCCACGGCCAACGTTCGCCTCAGGCGGGCGGTTCGAGCAGGGCGGCCAGGCGCGGGCCGATCACTTCCAGCGCCGCGGGTGCGGTCATTTGATCATGGTTCACCGGAATCGGGTGATCCACCACCGAACCGGAGACGTGCGGCTGCCAATCCGCAGCTCGCGGCGTCCCCGTGACCTGGCGCGGATGCGCGTGGGCGGCGCTGAAGTACTCGACCGTGCCGTCGAAGACCCCGGGTCGATATCCGGAGATCAACTCGGCCGAGCGGACCGCGCCGCGATAGACCCGCCGCAACCGCTCCGGGGTGAGCGCGAGCAGTTCGGACGGAATCATCGCGTGCAATGTGGCCAATGCCTCGTCTCCGAGGTCGTAGACATCATCGCCGTCGCCGAGCACCTCGGCGCCGAGCCCGAGTTCGGCCAGCGCCTCCCGTACGGCGGCACGGAATCCGGCGACATCCGGGTCAGGATGGCTGTCCAGCATGGCCAGCAGCGTGACCTCCTCGCCCGCGGCCTGCAGTTCGGTGGCGATGGCATGGGCGAGCACGCCGCCGAGGGACCAGCCGAGCAGCCGGTACGGGCCGTGCGGCTGGACCGTCCGGATCTCGGTCAGATAACGATGTGCGAGCTCGGCCAGTGTCTCCGGGAGCTCGCCCTCGCCCGAGAGCGCGGGCGATTGCAGCCCGTACAGCGGCACCCCGGCGGGCAGATGCCCGGTGAGCCCGGCATAGGACCAGGCAAGCCCGTACATCGGATGCAGGCAGAACAGCGGTTCGGCTTCGCCCTCGGCGCGCAACGGCAGCAGCACATCGAGGGCGGCACCCGCGTCGAGTTCCGATGCGGGCGATTCGAGCCGGGCCGCCAGGCCCGCGACGGTGGCGTCGGTGAAGAACCACTGCACCGCCACCGAGACGCCGGTGACCGCGCGCAGGCGGCTCACCGCCCTGGTGGCGAGCAGCGAATTGCCGCCGAGGCTGAAGAAATCGTCGTCCAGTCCGACCCGGGTGGCGCCGAGCAGGTCGGCGAAGACCTCGGCCACCGCCTGCTGGAGTTCGGTTTCCGGGGCGCGGAAGGTGGTGGCGCCCGCGAACTCGGGTTCCGGCAGCGCGCGGTGGTCGAGTTTGCCGTTCGGGGTCAGCGGGAGGGCATCCAGCACCACGAAGGCGTCCGGAACCATATAGCCGGTGAGGAATTCGCCGACCTGGCCGCGCAGCTGCGCGAGGTCGAGCGCGGAACCCGCGGAAGGAACCACGTAGCCGATCAGCCGGTCGCCGGTGGTGGCGTCGGTGCGGACCACGGCGACGGCGTGGCCGACTCCGGGGCAGCGCAGCAGGGCGGCTTCGATCTCGCCGAGTTCGATCCGGAATCCGCGCAGCTGGACCTGCTGATCGCTGCGGCCCGCGTATTCCAGCGAGGCCGGTGCGACGGTGTCGCGCCAGCGGCCGACGTCGCCGGTGCGGTACACCCGGGAGCCCGGGGCACCGTAGGGGTCGGCCACGAACCTGGTCGCGGTCAGACCCGGACGGCCGAGGTAGCCCCGGGTCAGCTGGGCGCCGGCTACGTGGATCTCGCCCGGCACACCCGCGGGTGCGGGATGCAGCCGGTTGTCGAGCACCCTGGCATCCAGTCCCGCGAGGGCGCGGCCGATCAGGCCGGAACGCTCGGCGGTGTCCTCGTTCAGCGACAGGAACGACACGTGCACCGTCGTTTCGGTGATGCCGTACATGTTGACCAGCCGTGGCGCGTCGAGCGGATGACGTTCGTACCAGCGGGCGAGCCTGCGCGAGTCCAGCGCTTCGCCACCGAATATCACGTAGCGCAGCGACAATTCGCCGTCGGCGTCGCGATCGGCGTCGGCCAGCTGGTAGAACGCCGACGGAGTCTGGTTCAGCACCGTCACCTGTTCGCGGATCAGCAACTCGCGCAACAACTCCGGCGACCGCGAGGTGAGATAGTCGACGACCACCACGCTGCCACCGTGGGTGAGCGCGCACCACAGCTCCCACACCGAGAAATCGAAGGCGTAGGAGTGGAACAGCGTCCACACGTCGCTGGGCCCGAACCCGAACATCGGCTGGGTATTGGCGAACAGCTCCACCACATTCCGGTGGGTGACGCCGACGCCCTTGGGGACGCCGGTGGAGCCGGAGGTGTAGATGACGTAGGCCAGGTTGTCCGCGCGCAGCGGAGCCGTGCGATCGGCGTCGTCGATCCGGACGTCGGAGTAGTCGGCGGTGTCCTCGAGCAGCAGCACCGGCCGCTCCCCCACCGGGACGCGATCGCGTTCGGCGGCCGTGGTGAGAACACAGACCGGGGCGGCGTCGTCGAGCATGAACTCGAGCCGTTGGGCCGGGTAGGTGGCGTCGATCGGCAGATAGGCCGCGCCGGTGGCGAGCACACCGAGCAGGGCCACCGGTAGGTCTTCGGTGCGTGCGACGGCGACCGCAACCAGCGACTCCGGCCCGGCGCCACGCGCGACGAGGGCACGGGCGACCCGGTTGGCTCGCCGCTGCAACTCGGCGAAGGTCAGCGTGGTGTCACCGGCACGGATGGCGACGGCGTCGGGGCGGCGCCAGGCCTGCTCGGCGATGAGATCCGGCAGCGTCGTGCCGGGCACCCAGGCGCCGGGGGCGTTCCAGGCGTGCAGCACGCGGTCACGCTCACCGGGGGCGAGCAGGTCGATATCACCGATGACGGTGCCCGCGTCGGCCGCGACGGCATCGAGGACCCGCTGGAAACGATCGGCGAACGACCGCACCGTCGCGGCGTCGAACAGATCGGTGGCGTAGGTGAACACCGCGCTCATACCGGCAGCGTCCGACTGCTCGGCAATGGTGAGTTGCAGATCGAACTTGGCGACCGCGACCTCGAGGTCAACGGCCGACACGGTGAGGCCGGGCAGGGCGAGTTCGGTCTGCGCGAGGTTCTGGAAGGTCAGCATCACCTGGAACAGCGGATGCCGCGCGGCCGAACGCACCGGGTCCAGCAGTTCGACCAGCCGCTCGAACGGGACGTCGGCGTGGCCGAACGCCGCCACATCGCTACCGCGGACCTCGCGCAACAGGGCGTCGAACCCGGCGGCGGAATCGACCTCGGTGCGCAGGACCAGCGTGTTGACGAACATGCCGATCAGCTCGTCGAGTTCGGCCTCACCGCGGCCCGCGACCGGCGTACCGACCGCGATATCGGTGGTGCCGGACAACCTCGCGAGCAGAACCGCGAGCGCGGCATGAACCACCATGAACAGCGTCGCATTGTGTTCGGCGGCAACGCGTTCCAGGGCGGCATGCAGTTCGGCATCGAGGTCGATGGCGAAGGTTTCGCCGCGGTAGGACGCGGCGGCAGGGCGGGGCCGGTCCGCGGGCAGCGGCAGTTCCTCGGGGAGGCCGGCGAGCGCGTCGCGCCAGTAGCCGGTCTGGGTGGCGATGAGGCTGTCCGGATCGGCTTCGTCACCGAGGGTTTCACGCTGCCACAGACTGTAATCGGCGTACTGGACCGGCAGCGGTGTCCACTGCGGCTCGCTGCCGCCACTGCGTGCCGCGTAGGCCAGCATCAGGTCGCGGGTGAGCGGGCCCATCGACCAGCCGTCGGCGCTGATGTGGTGGGCGACGAAGACCAGGACGTGGTCGGTGCCGGTGATGCTGAACAGTGCGGTGCGGAACGGGAGTTCGCGCGTCACATCGAATCCGGTGGAGACGACCTCGCGTACCGCGTCGACCACCTGGTCCTCGTCGACCGGGCGTGCGGTCAGATCGACAGACACCGTGCCGGCGACGGATTGGATCGGGCCGTCGTCGGTCTGCGGGTAGGTGGTGCGCAGGATTTCGTGCCGCGCCACCAGGTCGCCGACCGCTGCCGCCAACGCCTCGGCATCCAGCTCGCCGGTCAGCCGGATGGCGGCGGGAATGTTGTAGACCGATGAGGCGGTATCGAACTGGTTGAGGAACCACATCCGCTGCTGCGCCATAGACAACGGGATGGTGTCGGGCCGAGGCATCGGAGTCAGCGCGCGGCGGCCGGAACCGGCGTGCTGTTCGAGCTTCAGCGCGAGACCCGCGACTGTCGACGCTTCGAACAACGTCCGCACCGGGACCCGGCCATCGAGCGCCGCACCCAGACGGGCGGCAACCTGAGTCGCCAGCAGTGAATTACCACCGAGAGCGAAGAAGTCGTCATCAGCACCGACCTGCTCGGCACCGAGGACCCCGGCGAACACGTCCGCAACGATCTCCTCGACAGGCGTCGACGGCGCACGGAACTCCTGCGCCTCGAACTCCGGCTCAGGCAAAGCCTTCCGGTCGAGCTTGCCGTTCACGGTGAGCGGCAGCGTATCCAGCACCACGAACGCCGAGGGCACCATATACGACGGCAGTGCTGCCGACAGCGCTGATTTCACTGCCGCCACATCGACTGTGACGGGCGAGGACTCGTGCGCACTGTGACGTGACTCATGCACACGGTGACGCGGGCGGTCACTTGTGAGCTCTGCGCGAGCCCAACCGGCCGAGAGGTCGGGCACCAGATAGCTGACCAGCCGGTCGCCGGTGTGCGCGTCGGACTTCGCGACGACAGCGGCCTGCGCCACGCCGGGCAGCGCGAGCAACGCCGCCTCGATCTCGCCCAATTCGATTCGGAATCCACGGATCTTCACCTGGAAGTCCGTGCGGCCCCGGTACTCCAGTTCACCCGACCGGTTCCAGGCGGCGAGGTCTCCGGTGCGGTACATGCGGGTGCCGGGTTCGAAGGGGTTGGCGACGAAGCGTTCGGCGGTCAGGTCCGGGCGGGCGACGTAGGCGCGGGCGAGCTGGGTGCCTGCGAGGTACAGCTCACCGTTGACGCCGGGCGCGACCGGGCGCAGACGGGCGTCCAGCACGTAGACGCGGCTGTTCCATTCGGGCGCACCGATCGGCACCGATGCCTGGTCGGCGGGGGTCACGCGGTGCGCGGTGATGGAGACGGCCGCTTCGGTCGGGCCGTAGAGGTTGAATAGTTCGGTGCTCGGGCGTTCCCGCAGCACGCGTTGGGCCAGGGCGCCGGGCAGGGCTTCGCCGATGGCCAGGATGCGGCGAAGCGAAGCGGGCAAGCCTGCGGTCAGCAGGGCATCGAGCATCGACGGAACGGCGTGCAGGGTGCTCACGCTCTGGTCGGCGATGAGTTCGGCCAGGTAGGCGGGATCGCGGTGGCCGTCGGGGGCTGCGATGACCAGGCGTCCTGCGCACGCGGCAGCGGACCAGAACTCCCACACCGAAAGGTCGAAAGTGGCGGCCGTCTTCAACAGAACGGCGTCATCGGCGGTCAGGCCGAATTCGGCTGCCTTCCAATGCAGTTGGTTGCTGATCGCGCGATGCGACACCGCGACACCCTTCGGGCGTCCGGTCGAGCCGGAGGTGAAGATCACGTACGCGGTGTGGTCTGCGCGCAACGGCGCCACCCGATCGGCATCGGTGATCGGCGCGGCGCTGATCGCGTCGAGATCCAGCTCGTCCAGCGACACCACCGGCGCCCCGGCCGAAGAGAATCCCGCCGCGGTGTTCGTCAGTACGCACACCGGATCGGCCGTCTCGAGAATGTAGCGCGTCCGCTCGGCAGGCTGGTCCGGATCGACCGGCACGTAGGCACCGCCGGCCCGGCTCACCGCGTACATCGCCACGACCAGATCGATCGACCGGCGCAGTGCGAGCGCGACACGGGATTCCGGGCGGACGCCCTGAGCGATGAGGTGGCGGGCGAGCTGGTTGACCCGCGCGTCCAGTTCGGCGTAGGTGAGGCTCACGAACCGAGTCGACGGGAGGTTGTCGCCCGGCGACGAGTCAGTCAGGCTCGCGTCGCGCGTCGAGGTCTGCCGTTCGCCCGGGTAGGCCTCGATATGCGAACCGGCGACCTGCTCGGCAACGATCGCGATGCGATCCGGCTCGGCCGCTACCGCCGCATCCAGGATCGCCGCCAGCGTCGGTGCCGCATCTCCGGCGAGCGGGTACTCGGTGGCGTTCCACCCGAGCGTCACCTGCTCGCGTTCGTCGGCGTCCAGCAGGTCGATATCACCGACGACGACATCGGGTCGCGAAACGACCCCGGCGAGCACGCGCCCGAGCCGGTCGGCGAAGCCGCGCACGGTGGCCTCGTCGAAAAGGTCGGTGGCGTAGGTGAAGAAACCACCGATCCCGGTGGCCGCACCCGAGGAGTCGTAGGCGTCGCCGACGATCAGATGCAGATCGAACTGCGACACATCCAGATCCGCATCCACCGCACTCACCGCGAGACCCGGCAATTCGAGTTCGGCGCGCGCCACGTTCTGGAAGGACATGCCGACCTGGAACAGCGGGTGATGAGCGGTCGAGCGCGGCGGGTTCAGCACCTCCACCAAACGTTCGAACGGAATATCGGCGTGGGCGAAGGCTTGGAGATCGGACTCACGTTGCCGGGTCAGCAGGTCGGCGAACGATTCGCCGCCGGTGACCTGGGTACGGAAGACCACGGTGTTGACGAACATGCCGATCAGCTCGTCGAGCTCGCGTTCTCCTCGGCCGGCCACCGGCGTGCCGATGGCGATATCGCCGGACGCCGACAGACGCGACAGCAACACGGCGAACGCCGTGTGCACCACCATGAACAGCGTCGCGTTGTGCGCACGCGCCAAGGCGACCAGACCAGCGTGGGTGTCGGCGTCGATCTCGATCGGCACCCGCGCACCTGCCATCGACGCGATCGCAGGCCGCGGCCGATCGGCGGGAAGCTCGAGCATATCGGGCAAGCCGGCCAGCTGCTCGCGCCAGAACGCGATCTGCTGTGCGGCAACCGAATCCGCATCGCCTTCGGAGCCGAGTACCTCGCGCTGCCAGAGCGCGTAGTCGGCGTATTGGACCGGCAGCGGTTGCCAGTCCGGTGCCGCACCGGCCGCCCGTGCGGCGTAGGCGACCATGACGTCGCGAACGAGGGGCGCCATCGACGACGCGTCACCTGCGATGTGGTGCACGACGACCGCGAGCACATAGGTGCCCGCGCGACCACCGCCGGTGAGCCGCCCTGCCGGCCGCCCGTCGAGTGCGCCGAGGTGTCGATGCGTGGCCGACTCAGCAGCTGGGGTAGTGCCCTCGTCCGTGTCACCACGCCCGGTGGACACGGCCGAGTCGGCTGCCCGGCGTTGCTGCCAGCCCGCATCCTGCACGCGCAGCAGCACAGCGCGCAGCGGGACCTCGTCGGTCACGTCGAACGGGGTCGAGGCCAGTGCGTATACCGCACCAGGCACTTCGGCCTCGTTTACCGAGCGCACGCTCATCACGGGAGCACCCGCATGCGGTGGCAACACCACCTGTGCCGGACCATCCGTGGTCTCCGGATACACCGTCCGCAGCACCTCGTGCCGCGCGACCACATCTGCCAGCGCCGCACCCAGCGCGTCGACGTCGAGCGCACCGGTCAGCCGCAGCGCGAACGGCAGGTTGTAGGCCGCCGAACCCATAGTGGCGTCCTGGTCGAAGCGGTTGAGGAACCACATGCGCCGCTGTGCCAGCGACAAGGGCAGCTGTTGCGGGCGTTCGATACCGCCGAGCTCGACCGTCCGGCGGCCGTGCGTCTGCGATTCCACCGCGGCCGCCAGTGCGCCGACGGTCGGGGTCTCGAACAATGCCCGCACCTGCACCCGCACACCCAGCGCGGCACCGAGCCGGGACACCGCCTGCGTGGCGATCAGCGAATTGCCGCCGAGGGCGAAGAAGTCGTCGTCCACACCGACCCGGCCGACGCCGAGCACCTCGCCGAAAACTCCGGCGACGATTTCCTCCACCGGTGTCGATGGCGTACGGAACTCGCGGGATTCGAACACCGGCTCCGGCAACGCCTTACGATCCAACTTGCCGCTCGGGTTCAACGGGAACTCGGCCAATGCGACGATCGACGCGGGCACCATGTACGAGGGCAAACGATCGCTGATCGCCGCGCGAAGCTCCAGCGGTTCGATCGCAATGCCCGGCGCGGGCACGACGTAGGCCACCAGCTGGTCACCAAGCGAGGTCGGCACGACGAGCGCAACGGCCTGGCTCACCGACGGCTGCGCCAGCAGCGCGGTCTCGATCTCCCCCAGCTCGATGCGCTGACCACGGAACTTCACCTGGAAGTCGGTGCGGCCCAGGTAATCGAGGACGGCGTCATCGGCGGGACCACGCCACACCACCAGGTCACCGGTCCGGTACATACGGTCCGCGCCGCCGAAGGGATTGGCCACGAAGCGATCAGCGGTCAGGTCCGGCCGCCGCACATAGCCGCGCGCCAGCTGATCGCCCGCGAGATACAGCTCACCTGCGACACCGGCGGGCACCGGCCGCAGTCGCGAATCCAGCACGTAGACACGGGTATTCCACTGCGGAAGCCCGATCGGCACCGACCCTTGCTCGGCCGCGTCGGCCTGCCAGTAGGTCACCGAGACGGCGGCCTCGGTGGGGCCGTACAGATTGTGCACCGCGGCATCGGTCACCGCGCGCAGCGCCGCGACGGTCTCCGGCGGCAGCGCCTCGCCGATGACGAACAGATGCGCCAGGCTCGGGCAGGAACCGGGCGCGGTGTGCGCGGCGAACACCGTCAGCATCGAGGGCACGAAGTCGGTGACCGTCACCCGCTGCGCGGCAATCGTTTCCGCGACGTAGGCGGGATCGCGATGCCCGTCCGGCGTCGCGACGACGAGCTTGGCGCCGGTCCGCAACGGCATGAAGAAACCCCACAGCGACACGTCGAACGTCGTCGCGGTCTTCTGCAGGTACACGTCATCGGGGCCGAGCGGGTACTCGGTGAGCATCCACTCGATCTGATTGTTGATGGCGGCATGGGTGACCGCCACACCCTTCGGGCGGCCGGTGGAGCCCGAGGTGAAGATGACGTAGGCCGGATGCTCCGGGCGTACCGGCCGCAGCAATTCCGTCGACCGGATCGGCGTCGCGTCGTAGCGCTCCAGATCGATCGCATCGATGCGCAGCACCGGGGTTCCGGCGGGGACTCCGACCGCGTCGGAGGTGGTCGTGACCACCGCCACCGGCTGAGCCGTATCGAGAATGTGCGCGATTCGCTCGGCCGGATGATCCGGATCCAGCGGCACATACGCACCGCCTGCGGCCACGATCGCGTACATGCCGACGACCAGATCCAGCGAACGCCGGACCGCGAGACCGACCAGCGACTCCGCGCCGACGCCCTGCTCGATCAGCAGCCGGGCCAGCCGATTCACCCGCTCGTCGAACTCGCGGTAGGTCAGCTGCCTGCCCTCGTACACCAGCGCCACCGCATCGGCGTGCGCGGCGACGGCGTGCCGGTAGCCGTCGAGCAGTAGTTCGGGGGTCAGCAGATTGCGGGTGTCGTTCCACTCGTGCAGGATCCGGTCCCGCTCGACCATCGACAGCAGATCGATATCGCCGATCGTCCGGTCCGGATCGGCGGCGACCGCGCGCAATGTGCGCCGCAGCCGGGCGGCGAACTCGGCCACCGACGCCTCGTCGAACAGGTCGGTGGCGTAGGTGAACAGGGCCGACAGGCCACCGTCCGCGGTCGGAGTCACGGTGAGCTGGAGATCGAATTTTGCTACGGCGCCGTCGAATTCGACCGCGGCGGCCGTCAGGCCGGGCAGATCCACCGCGGGCGCGGTCATGTTCTGGAAGAACAGCGCGACCTGGAACAGCGGATGATGGGCCTGCGAACGCACCGGGTCCAGGGCGTCCACCAGCCGCTCGAACGGCAGTTCGGTATGCGCGAACGCCGCGAGGTCGGTGTCCTTCACCGCGGCGAGCAGTTCGGTGAAGGTGTCGTGCGGATCTATTTCTGTCCGCAGCACCAGCGTGTTGACGAACATGCCGATCAGCCCGTCCAGCTCGCGTTCACCGCGACCGGCCACCGGCGTGCCGATGGTGATGTCGGCGGAACCGGACAGGCGCGAGAGCAGCGTCGCGAAACCGGCGTGCACCGCCATGAACAGCGAGGCGCCCGCATCCTGCGCGATACGGTCGAGACGGGTCGTGGTGTCGGTGTCGATCGTGAAAGCCAGTGTGCCGCCGCGTCCGGAGGACTGGGTGGGCCGCGGGCGGTCGGCGGGCAGGTCGATCCGGTCCGGAATGCCGGCCAGGGCCGCGCGCCAGAACACGAGCTGCTTGGCCGCGAGCGATTCGGAATCGGTCTCGTCGCCGAGCAGCTCGCGCTGCCACAGCGTGTAGTCGGCGTACTGCACCGGCAGCGGCGCCCACCGGGGTGCGGCCCCGTCGATCCGCGCCAGATACGCCGTCACCAGATCGGTCGCCAGCGGAGCCATCGACGTACCGTCGGCCGCGATGTGGTGTACGACCACGGCCAGCACATGATCGTCGGAGCCGAGCTCGGCCACCGCGATCCGCAACGGCACCTCGGCCGCCACATCGAACCCGGCCAGCGCCCGCTCGACCAGCCACCCCGGCAACCGCTCCGGCGACAACGGCTCGGGCGTGAGGTCCGGCAGCACCTGCTCGGCGGGCACAATCACCTGATGTCCGGCGCCATCGGTCGCCGGATACACCGTGCGCAGGCTCTCGTGCCGGTCGAGCACATCACCGACGGCCGCACGCAATGCGGCAAGATCCAGGGCACCGGTCAGCCGCAGCGCGAACGGAATATTGTTCGCGGCCGACTCGGTATCGAATTGGTTCAGGAACCACATCCGCTGCTGGGCTGGTGAGAGCGGAATGTGGGGCGGCCGATCCATGGGCGCGAGCGCGCGGCGCCCACCGGTCCCGCTCTCGGCGTCCAGGCGCCCGGCCAGCGCCGTCACACTCGGGGATTCGAAGATCACCCGCGCCGCGATCCTCGCGTCGACGGCGGCGCCGAGCCGCGCGGCGACCTGGGTGGCGATCAGCGAGTTGCCACCGAGTTCGAAGAAGTCGTCATCGGCGCCGATCGGCGCCTCGGTACCGAGCAGCTCGGCGAACGCCTCGACGACCAGCAGTTCGGCCCAGCCGGATGGCTCACGGAAGGTCTTGGTCTGCAATCTCGGCGTCGGCAGCGCGCGCCGGTCCAGCTTGCCGACCGGGGTCAACGGGATCTCGTCGAGCACCGTGACCGAGGTCGGCACCATATGGGAGGGCAGGCTGTGGCCTGCGAAGTCCAGCAGCGCACCGGTATCGACGATCGCGCCATCGGCGGCGTGCACGAAAGCGGCGAGAATCGTCGCACCGCTGTCGAGCCGATGCCCGACCGTCACGGCGAAATCGACCGACTCATGGTTGCCGAGTACCGCATCGATCTCACCGAGTTCGATCCGGAAACCACGGATCTTCACCTGGAAATCATTGCGGCCCAGGTACTCCAGATCGCCGTCGGAAGTCCAGCGCACGAGATCCCCGGTGCGGTAGAGACGGGAACCGTTGTCGTCGAACGGATTCGCGACGAAACGCTGCGCGGTGAGAGCGGGACGCTCATGGTAGCCGCGTGCCAACTGCGCGCCCGCGATGTAGAGCTCGCCCGCCACCCCGGTCGGCACCGGGGTGAGGCGCTCGTCCAGCACGTATTCGGTGATCGCCCGGATGGGGCCACCGATGGTGACCGCGTCGTCGCGGCCGAGCGGCGCACTGATATTGGTCATGATGGTGGTCTCGGTCGGACCGTAACCATTGAAGAATTCCCTGGTGCCGTCCGCGACCGGCCGTACCCAGCGTCGCACCAGATCCGGCGGGCACGCCTCGCCACCGGCCACCACAACCCGCAGATCGTCCAGGCCGGCAGGATCCACCGAGGCCAGCGCCGCAGGGGTGATGAACGCGTGCGTCACGCCTTCGCGGCGCAGCAGGCTCGCCAGCTCATCGCCGCCGTACACTGTCGGCGCCGCCACCACCATGGTCGCCGCGCCGCCGAGTGCGAGCAGCAGCTCCAGCACCGACGCGTCGAAGGAGGGTGAGGCGAAATGCAGTGTGCGCGAATCGGCGCTCACCCGATAGCGCTCACGCTGTTCGTCGCAGAAGCTCGACAGTCCCGCCTGGGTGACGACGACGCCCTTGGGCAGTCCGGTCGAACCGGAGGTATAGATCACGTACGCGGGATGTTCGGCCCGCAACTGACGCACGCGGTCGGCGAAGGTGATCGGTTCCGCCGAGTACTGATCACGCAGCCGCACCGCGGCGTCATCGTCGATGGACAGCCAATCGACATGTCCCGGAAGGGTTTCCGCGACGGCGCCGACGGTGAGGCCGATGACCACGCCGGAATCCTTGACCATGTGCTGGACCCGGTCGGCCGGATAATTCGGGTCGATCGGCACGAACCCGGCACCCGACTTGGCCACGGCCCACACCGCGACCACCGATTCGATGGATCGGGGTATGCCGACGGCGACCAGATCCTCGGGCCCGACACCACGGTCGATCAGCAAACGTGCCAGTTTGGTGGACATTTCGTCCAGTTCGGCATAGCTCAGCTGTCCGCGTGTGGCGGCGGCGTCGGCGAAGACCACGGCGCGACCGCCCGGGTTCGCCTCGACAGCAGCTGCCATCAGTTGCGGAAGTGTGGTTACCCTCGGCCGCCGGGTACGGGTCGGCCGTACACGAGCGGGACGAGTCATCGGCGGTAGCTCCTACGGCGTCCCCGGACACCGATCACCGAGGACCGCCGCTCATGAGTCAGTCGTCCTTCGACTGCACCAATCATGAAAGTCTGCCCACCTAGCTGTCGAAACACGTCTTCGCCAGGCTCCCAGCGCTTCTGCCCATTCGCCAAACCGATACGCTGTGGCACTTATCACAAGCCTTGCCCACCTGCACCGACCCGAGTTATTGGGGCAAGAATTCATGGGGCATTCACCGAGCGAAACGCCGCCTAGTCACTTGACCAGCCAACTCTTCGCGTTGGTCGCCAGTGCGCGAGGCACCATCGAGGTGCCCGGCAAACGGGTCGGAGCCCGCCTGCCGGTCGCTCGGCACCGCTCTCAGGCCCGCCGCAGATCCGACAGCGCCAGCACCGTCTCGACACCCGACCACGCCGCCGGCGCCGCACCGTCACCGTCGATCACCACGGCCCGCAGATCCTCCAGCGCCGCTGGGTCGATGACGTCCAGTCCTGCCCGATCGGTCAGCACATGCGTGACCCACTCGTCGGCCAGCTCGTCGGCGAGGGCCGCCGTCCCCGGCACCAGCACGAGCGAGGCACCGACCGAACCGGCCGCGACCGCTTCGAGCACAGCACCGAACGAGTCGGCACTGCCGTGCTGGAACAACCGCGATTCGAAGCTCAGTTCGGCCGTCGCGACGAACCGGGCAGCCGCGGCGGCGAGATCGTCATAGCTCACCGACGCCACGGCGGCATAGGCCAGATCGGAACCACGCAGGGCACGGGTGCGATGAGCGTAGGTGACCGGACGCGGTGATTCCGCGGCGATCTCGGCGCTCACCGAGGAGTCGTCGAGCACCAGCCAATCGACCCCGGCGACCGCCTGAGCGCCGCCGGCGGTAATACCGACCTTGACGTCGAGCCCCGCCACCGCCGCCGCACCGATCGCCTCGAACGGCACCACCGCGGCACCGGCCTTGAGCACCGCCCAGGTGGCAACCACCGCGTCCACGCCACGATCCAGCCGCACCGCCACGCCGGCGCCGGGGCCACTGCCACGGGCGATGAGCACCCTGGCCAGCCGCGAGGACTTGGCGTCGAGGTCTTGGTAGGTGAATACGTCCGAGCCGGACACCACCGCAGGGCCGTCGGGATCGTCCTCGACGGTAGCGGCGAGGGTCTGGCTCAATGCGGTACCCGCGGTGGCGGCGACTTCGGCCTGCACCGGCTTGGCCACGGGTGCGGCCGTCATGCGCGCCCGCTCGACGGCGTCGAGGATATCGATATCGGCGATCCGGATCTGCGGATCGGCCGCCACCGCGATGAGGATGCGCTCGAAGCGCCTGCCGAAGGCCTGCGCCGTCGATTCGTCGAACAGATCGGTCGCGTAGGTCATGACGGTGATCAGCTCACCCGGTGCGCCGTCGTCCTCGTGCCGCGGGTCGACATTGACCTGCAGATCGAACTTCGCGGCAATGGCGCCCGCATCCAGCGCGGACACATTCAGGCCCGGCAGTTGCAGACTCGGCTGTTCATTGTTCTGGAACGACAGCACCGTGCCGAACAGCGGATTGTGCGCGGTCGCCCGGCCTGGCGCGACGACCTCGGCGACCCGCTCGAACGGGATATCGGAGTTCGCGAACGCCGCCAGATCGGTCTCCCTGGCCCGGTCGACCAGCTCGCCGAAGGCGCCTGCGGCCTCGACCCGGGTGCGCAACGCCAGCGTATTGACGAACATGCCGACCAGATCGTCGAGCGCGCGTTCGCCACGACCGGCGATGGGCGTACCGACGGCCACATCCGCATCACCCGACAGCCGCGACAGCAGCACTGCCAGTGCGGCGTGCACCACCATGAACAGCGTCGAATTGTGCTCGCGCGCTAGGCGGGTCAGCGCCTCGTGCACCTCGGCGGAGACGGCGAACCCGGTCGACGCGCCACGCATGGACGGGATGGCCGGACGCGGGCGGTCCAGCGGGAGTTCCAGTTCACCACTCAGGCCGTCGAGCTGGCTGCGCCAGTACGCCAACTGCCGTGCGGCGATGGAGTTCTCGTCGTCGTCGGTGCCGATGACCGCGCGCTGCCAGATCGCGAAGTCCGCGTACTGCACCTCCAGCGGCGACCAGCGCGGCGAATTACCGCCGATGCGCGCCAGGTAGGCGGACATCAGATCGCGGGCCAGCGGCGCCATGGACGCGCCATCGGCGGCGATATGGTGCACGACCATCGCGAGCAGATGCTCGTCGGCTCCGTTGCCGAGCAGCAGCGCGCGCACCGGAACCTGTTCGGTGACATCGAATCCGGTGGCCATCAATTCGGTGATCCGGCTGATCGGGTCCGCGGTGGTGACCGTTTCCAGCCCGCCGGGCAGTGCGGCGTTGACCGTCAGGATCTCCTGATAAGCCACCTCGTCCTGACCGGACGCCGCCGGATACCGGGTACGCAGGGTTTCGTGCCGTTCCAGCACGTCGGCCACCGCATTGCGCAACGCGGCCACATCGAGTGCGCCCGAGAGCCGGATGGCCAGCGGAATGTTGTAGGCGGGTGAGGCCGGATCGAACTGGTTGAGCACCCACATCCGCTGCTGTGCCAACGACAGTGGCGCCCGGTCGGTGCGCTCGGCCCGCTCCAGCGGCGGCCGTGCGGCCCCACCACCCGCACCCGGTTCCACCCTGGCCGCGAGTTCGGCGACGGTCGGCGCCTCGAACAGCTCGCGCACCGCGAGACCGGCGTCGAGCGCCTCGTTGATCCGCGCCACCGCACGAGTGGCCAGCAGCGAGTTGCCGCCGAGGCTGAAGAAATCGTCGTCGAGACCCACTTCGGCGGCGCCGAGCAGTCCGGCGAAGACCTCGGCCACGGCCTGCTCCACCGGCGAACCCGGCGCACGGAAGGTGGCGCCGGAGAAGAACTCCGGTGCGGGCAACGCCCTGCGGTCGAGTTTGCCGTTGGGAGTCAGCGGCAGTGCATCGAGCACGACGATGGCGTCGGGAACCATATAGCCGGTGAGGAATTCACCGACCTCGGTGCGCAGCGCCACCGGATCGAGCTCGGTGCCCGGCGCGCGATCGGCGGCGGGCACGACATAGCCGATCAACCGGTCACCGGTGTGCTCATCCGAGCGGACCAGTGCGACAGTCTGGCCGACGCCCGCGCACCGCAGCAGCGCCGCCTCGATCTCGCCGAGCTCGATGCGGAAGCCGCGCAGCTGCACCTGCTGGTCGCTGCGGCCCGCGTATTCGAGATTGGCGCGACCGCCGAAACCGACCCAGCGACCGATATCGCCGGTGCGGTACATCCGGGATCCCGGCGCGCCGAACGGGTTGGCCACGAACCTGGTCGCCGCAAGTCCCGGCCTGCCGAGGTAGCCGCGCGAGAGCTGCGCGCCCGCGACATAGATCTCCCCCGCGACGCCGACCGGCGCGGGATGCAGCCGGTCGTCGAGTACGAAGGCGTCGAGACCGGGCAGTGCCCGTCCGATGACGCTGGCCGGGTTGTCCACCAGCTGCTCGTCGACCGACAGGAACGACACGTGAACCGTCGTCTCGGTGATGCCGTACATGTTCACCAGCCACGGCGAGCTGTTCTCTGCGGCGTCGGGACCACCGTGGCGCTCGTACCAGCGCCGCAGCTGACGCATATCCAGCGCCTCACCACCGAAGACCACGTAGCGCAGCGCGAGCTTGCCTTCGTCGTCGGGATGCACGGCGCGATCGGCCTCGGCCAGCTGATAGAACGCCGACGGCGTCTGGTTCAGCACCGTCACCTGTTCGCGGATCAGCAACTCGCGGAACTGTTCCGGTGACCGCGAGGTCAGATAGTCGACCACGACGACAGCGCCGCCGTTGGCAAGCGCGCACCACAGTTCCCACACCGAGAAGTCGAAGGCGTAGGAGTGGAACAGCGTCCACACATCGGTTTCGTCGAACTCGAACTCCGACTGTGTGTTGGCGAACAGCTCCACCACATTGCGGTGCGCGACACCGACGCCCTTGGGCACACCGGTCGAACCGGAGGTGTAGATGACGTAGGCCAGATTGTCCGGCCGCAGCTTGGCGATCCGGTCGGCATCGGTGACGGGGCCGGCGGAGAAGGGCGCGGCATCCTCGACCAGCACCACCGGAATATCACCGGCCGGAACGGAATCGAGTTCGGCGGCAGTGGTCAGGATGCAGGTCGGCTTCGCGTCGCCGAGCATGAACTCGAGTCGCTGCGCCGGATAGGTGGTGTCGATGGGCAGGTAGCCGGCGCCGGCGGTGAGCACACCCAGCAGCGCGACCGGCAGTTCCTCGGTGCGCGGCAGTGCCACGGCGACAAGGGTTTCCGGACCCGCCCCTTGGGCGATGAGGGCGCGCGCCACCCGGTTGGCGCGGCGCTGCAATTCGCCGAAGCCGAGGGTGGTGCCGTTGAACCGGATGGCGTCGGCATCGGGGCGCCTGCGGGCCTGCGCCTGGATGAGGTCGACCAGCGTCACCTCGGGGATGGAAATGCCAGGGGTGTTCCATTCGCGCAGCACCAGTTCGCGTTCGCCCGGCGCCAGCACGTCCACGTCGCCGATGACCGTGGTGGAATCGGTGGCCGCGGCCGCGAGGATTCGGCCGAAACGGTCGGCGAAATCCTGCACGGTGGCAGCGTCGAACAGATCGGTGGCGTAGGTGAACGCGGCCGAGATGCCCTGCGGCGCACCGTGGCGGTCGATGTTCTCCACCAGCGCGAGCTGCAGATCGAACTTGGCCAACGGCACCGCGAGATCCACCCCCGCCACCTTCAGCCCGGGCAGTTCAAGCTCGGTCTGAGCGAGGTTCTGGAAGGTCAGCATCACCTGGAACAGCGGATGCCGCGACGCCGAGCGCACCGGGTCCAGCAACTCCACGAGCCGCTCGAACGGCACATCGGCGTGCCCGAAGGCCTCCACGTCGGTACGGCGGACCGCGGCAAGCAGCTCATCGAAGGACGCGCCGGGATCGACCTCGCTGCGCAACACCAGGGTGTTGACGAACATGCCGATCAGATCGTCGAGCGCGGCCTCACCGCGGCCCGCGACGGGCGTGCCGATAGCGATATCCCTGGTCCCCGACAGCCGGGCCAGCAGTGCGGCCAGCGCGGCGTGCACAACCATGAACAGGGTCGAATTGTGCTGGTGGGCCAGCCGAGTCAGCGAGGCGTGCACGTCGGCGTCGATCTCGAAGCCCAGCGTGGCGCCACGGTTGGACGCCACAGCGGGGCGCGGCCGATCCGCAGGCAGCTCCAGCTGCTCGGGCAGGGCGACCAGTTCGTCACGCCAGTAGGCGATCTGCTGGGCCAGCACCGATTCCGAGTCGTCCTCGGTGCCGAGGATTTCGCGCTGCCAGATCGCGAAATCGGCGTACTGCACCTGCAGCGGCGGCCATTCCGGGGCGCCGCCGTGCGTGCGATCGACATAGGCCGCCATCAGATCGCGGGTCAGCGGGCCCATCGAGAACCCGTCACCTGCGATGTGGTGGATGACGCAGATCAGCACATGCTCGGTTTCGCTGAGCACCAGCAGCCGCAGCCGCACCGGCGGCGCGGCGGTGACATCGAATCCGGCGGTTACCGCGGCAGCCACCAGCTCGGGCACCTGTGCTTCGGTGGCGGGCTCGACCGTCAGCGCGGGCACCGCCCGCGGATCGCCGATCGGCAGCACCAGCTGATAGCCCTCGCCGTCGACCTCCGGGTAGCGGGTGCGCAGCACCTCGTGACGCTCGGTCAGATCGCGGACCGCGGCGCGCAGCGCGTCCACGTCCAGGCGGCCGGACAGGCGCACGGCAACGGGGATGTTGTTCACCGCGCTGTCGGGGTCGAAGCGGTTGAGGAACCACATCCGCTGCTGGGCGTAGGACAGCGGAATCCGTTCCGGGCGGGTCGCAGCGGTCAGCGCGCGACCGGCGGCCGAGCCCGAATGCTGTTCCACTCGGGCGGCGAGGGCGGCGACGGTGGTCGCCTCGAACAGCAGCTGCACCGGCACCCGCACATCCAGCGCGGAGCCGATCCGCGCGGCGGCCTGGGCTGCCAGCAGCGAGTTGCCGCCGAGCTCGAAGAAGTCGTCGTCGGCGCCGACCCGCTCGTCCTCGCCCGCGACCAGCAGTGCCGCGAAGACGTCGGCGACGATCTCCTCCACCGGGGTGGACGGCGCACGGAAGGCCCGCGCGGCGAAGACCGGTTCGGGCAGCGCGGCCCGGTCCAGCTTGCCGACCATGGTCAGCGGAATCTCGTCGAGCACCATGATCGAGGCCGGAATCATGTATCCCGGCAGCGATTCACCGATGAAGTCGGCCAGCTCGCCGGTGTCGATGGTGGTTCCGGCGCGCGGAAGCACATACGAGACCAGCGCCGTCGCACCCGAGGGCAGCGTCTTGCCCAGTGTGGCCGCGTAGTCGATATCCGAATGCGCGGTGAGCGCATTGTCGATCTCGCCCAGTTCGATCCGGAATCCGCGGATCTTGACCTGGAAATCGGATCGGCCCAGGTACTCGATGACGCCGCCGTCGGGGCCACCGGTTTCGCTGCGGCGCACCAGGTCACCGGTGCGGTACAGCCGCGCACCCGGATTGCCGGTGTCGGCGCCGAAGGGGCTTGCCACGAACCGCTCGGCGGTCAGGCCCGGGCGCCCCAGGTAGCCCTGGGCAAGCGCCGGACCGGACAGGTACAGCTCGCCGACCACACCGGCGGGCACCGGCCGCATCCGCGCATCCAGTACGAACGCACCGACGCCCGGGATGGCGGACCCGATGGTGATCGGGCCGTCTGCGGTCATCTGCGCGGTGCTGGTGGCCAGGATGGTGGCTTCGGTGGGGCCGTAGCCGTTGTAGAACTCCTGCCCGTCGGCCCAGCGCCCGACCAGTTCGGGGCCGAACTTGTCGCCGGCGACCACGACCACCTCGAGGTCGTCGAGCCCGGCCGGATCGACCGATTCCAGCGCACCCGGTGTGATCAGCATGTGGGTGACCTGCTCGCGACGCAGCAGATCCGACAGCTCGAATCCGCCGAACACCGTCGGCGGCGCGATCACCAGCGTCGCTCCGGAGGTGAAGGCGAGCAGCAGTTCCAGCACCGACACATCGAAGTTCGGCGAGCAGACGTGCAGCACCCGCGAGTCCTCGGTCACCCCGTAGTGCTCGCGCTCGGCGGCGACCAGGCCGGCCAGGCCGGCATGGGTGACCACGACGCCCTTGGGGCGGCCCGTCGAACCGGAGGTGTAGATGACATAGGCCGGATGGCGTTCGTCCAGCGGACGCACCCGGTCGGCGTAGGAGATCGGATGACTCGGCCGCTTCTCGATCCGCTCGGACAACACCGGATCGTCGAGCACCACCCAGTACACGCCCGTGCCGAGCACCGGACGATGCGCCATGGTGGTCAGACCGAAGGAAGCGCCGGAATCGGAGACGATGTGGTTGATGCGGTCGGCCGGATAACCGGGATCGACAGGCACATAGGCGGCGCCGGTCTTGGCCACCGCCCACACCGCGAGCACCGACTCCAGGCTGCGGGCGATCCCGATCGCGACCACATCACCCGGACCCACACCGCGCTCGATCAGATCCCGCGCGACCTGCGAGGACATCTGGTCGAGCTCCTGATAGGTCAGGGTGCGCTCGTCGTCGGGTTCACCCGTCGGGTTGTACCGGATCGCGACCGAGGAGGCCGAGGACTCCACCGCTGCGGTGAGCAGCTGTCCGAACAACGGGCTGCCCGAGCGGCGGCGACGGCTACCACGAGCGGAACGGCGGGCAGTTTCCATTCGAGTGCATTCACCTCTCGCGTCGAGCCAGAAACCCGGCCCTGCCCCACATCCAGGGCGCTGTCAGCCCGGGCCGGCGCGGTCCGGGCCATCATATAAGGCGTACCTCCGCATTCGCTCCGGCCGTGCGCGGGCTGGAGACGGACTACGTCCGGCAGTGCCAATTCTGCGCAGGCTATCCCCACGCCCGCTCATCGGTTGCAGCCGGTATATCGGGACGGCAGGTCCGATGTTGCAGTACTACCCGTTCCGATGAACCTCGTCACAGCCAGCCGCGACGGATCGCCTGCACGCCGGCCTGGAACCGGGTGCTGGCGCCGAGCCGCTCCAGCAGGCGCGCGGTCCGGCGCACCACGGTGCGCCGCGACATGCCGAGTCTGCGCGCGATGGTGTCGTCGGTGGCGCCGAGGCCCATCAATGTCAGGATCGCGCGATCGCGCTCGTCGAGGTCGGTCGCGGCCGGATGCACCGAGATCGGGGCGGCCAGCGACCACAGCACGTCGAAGGTCTTGACCAGCAGGTCGAGCCCTGGGGACCGGGTGATGCGCAAGCCCATGGGGTCCGAGCGGCGCTCGTCGGCGTGCAGGACCAGGCTGGCGCGCTCGTCATCGGCGACGATCAGCTTGAACGGCGGTTCGGGCAGGGTGCGAGCGCTGGCGCCGCGGGCATTGGTGGCCAGGGCGTGCCGCAGCCGCTCACCGTCCTGGTAGATGGTGTCCTGGTAGAGGGTGCGGTAGCGGATGCCGTCACCGATGCGGGACTGTTTGAGTTCGAACAGGCGCCGTTCGCGTTCCACATCGCTGAGGAACGGGCCGCGTTCGATCACCTTCACCGTGCGCCGGGCACCGACCTGCAGTTCTTCGAAATCTGCCAGCATCTCGAGCCGCTCGTAGACCGGAACCACCGCGCCGCTGCCCCGCGGTGAGCGGCGCACGGAGCGGAAGGTCTGGCTCAGCCGCGCGGCGGCCGCGTGCATGGTGGCGATTTCCTGCTGACGGCGCCGGGCCTCGGACTCGGACAGCGCCTCGGGGGCGTGCGCGTCCCACACCGGGATGCCATCGGAATCGGTGAGCCGGACCGCGGCCTGTACGTCACAGAGCCGGTCCAGCGCGGTGCGCGCCTGGGCCTCGGAAACGTCGAGGTGGTCGGCGATATCGGGGAGCCGGGTGCGCGGGTGGTGGACCAGCAGGGCGTACAGCCTGCCGTGCAGCGATCCGGGCTCGAATATGTCGGCGAGTTCGGTCATCGGCCACACCTCGCGGCCTGCCGATGGTCCCGAAATCCGGGCGAGCGCCAATGTCTCAATTGTCCAGGAGAAGGGGTCGCGGCCGGATCAGTGCGACGACGGGCCCCATTCCATGGGGACACCCTTGGAGGCCAGATACGGAATCGGGTCGATCTTGGCGCCACCCTGGTCCCAGATCTCCAGGTGCAGGTGCGGGCCGGTGGACTGGCCGCGGTTGCCGACGCTGGCGATGACGTCACCGGCGTTCACCCGCTGACCGGCCTGCACGAACATGTCGTTCACGTGGCCGTACACGGCGGTGGTGCCGTCGTCCTGCTGGATCCGGACCCAGAGGCCGAAGCCGGAGGCCGGGCCGGCCTCGACGACGGTGCCGCTGCTGACGGAGTGAATGGGTGCGCCGAGTGCGTCGGCGAAGTCGATGCCGTAGTGCATCGCGCCCCAGCGGCTGCCGTAGGAAGAGCTCAGGGCGCCCGCGACGGGGCGAACGGCGGGGGCCGGGGCCACCTGCTGCTGCAGATCCTTGAGCACCTGCTCGGCGTGGGCCAGCGGGCCCGCGATCTCGGGCGGCAGACCGCCGAGTCCGAACGGGGCGGCGACGGGAGCAGCAATCGGAGCGGCCACCGGGGTGACGGCCTCGGCGATCGGCGCCGGAGCGGCGGGCGCCTCGGCGGCCGGGGCCTGAGCGGCGGGCTCGGCGAAGGCGACGGGCGCGACATCATGGTCGGCGTCGTTGTCGTTGTGCGAACCGGGCAGCAGCGGCGACGCGTAGGCGATGGCCGGAGCGACCTGGGCAGCGGTACCGATCAGCGCGCCCGCGGCGACGGCGGCGGTGGCCGCGGCCTTCACGCGCTCGACGCGGCCGGCTTCGGCGCGGTGCCGCGTCGGCCGACCCTCGGCACCATCGCCGATGAGGCTGGAGACGGTAACGGAACTGGGGCCTACTCGGTGCTGCGGCAAAGCTTCGTCCTAGCGTCCGATGAACAATGGTCACGAATGCCGATCCCGGTGCCGACCGTTGGTAACGATCCGCCGGTACCGAGCGAAATAACGTTTCGGCATCCGTTGTGACGGGAACTCTACCCCGTCGTGACCATTTCGCAACCTTCGTGGCCGTTTGGATCACGTCTGCGCAGGTAATCGCCAGGTCATGGCTGCGCGTCGTTGATAACGGGACGACACTCGAACCGTGATCATCGACGACGTCAACGTTCCGATCGTGCTCGCACCCATGGCGGGCGGACCCTCCACTCCCGAACTCACCGCCGCGGTCGCCGAGGCCGGCGGATTCGGCGTACTGGCCGCGGGATATCTCACCGCGGCCGCCCTCGCCGAGCGCATCGCCGCCACCCGCTCGGCCACCTCGGCACCGTTCGGCGTGAACCTGTTCGTACCGAGCACGCCCACCCCTCCCGCCGTGTTCACCGGATATCTGGACACATTGCGCACACGATTCCCGGTCGGCGAACCGAAGTACGACACCGACGACTGGGACGCCAAGCTGGATCTGCTCATCGCCGATCCCGTCGCGGTCGTGACGTTCACCTTCGGCTGCCCATCGGCGGCCGAGGTGCGGCGCCTGCACGAAGTGGGCTCCGAGGTGTGGGTGACGGTCACCTCCCCCGCCGAGGCCACGATTGCCATCACGGCGGGCGCCGACCTGCTCGTCGCCCAGGGCTCCGAGGCGGGTGGACACCGCGCCACCTTCGTCGACCGCGTTGCCGACGATGCCGCCGATCCGCTCGGACTGTTGGCCTTGCTGCAACTGCTCACCACATCGACGGACCGGCCGGTCGTCGCCGCGGGCGGCATCGCCACCGGCGCCGGTATCGCCGCGACCCTCGCCGCCGGTGCCGCCGCCGCACAACTGGGGACCGCATTCCTCCAGTCCCCGGAAGCCGGTACCAATCAACTAGTGCGCGACGCGATCGGCGGCGACACCCCGACCATGCTGACCCGCGCCTTCACCGGACGACGGGCGCGCGGCCTGCGCAACCGCTTCCTCACCGACTTCACCGCTGACGCACCCGTCGCCTACCCGGAGATCCACTACGCCACAGGGCCATTGCGCGCAGCCGCCCGAACCTCCGGTGACGCCGACGCCGTGAACCTGTGGGCAGGGCAAGCGCATTCGCTGACCAGGCCGTTACCGGCCGCCGAGCTGGTCGCGAAGCTCGCCGCCGAAACGAAAACCGCGCTGGAATCAGCACTTTCACGACGAATCCGGTCTTGTTGACAACGACTTTCGTTTAGACTCGGGTGGCCGATCGCAGCGAACCGACAGGAGAGCGCTATGTCCCTCGATGTCCCCACCGCACTGCTCGAACGCGCCGAACGAGGCGAGGTAGACGACGCCGAGTTCGTCGAATGTGTCAAGAACTCACTGCCCTACGCCTGGGAAGTGGTCAGCCGCGTCGCCGGTGAACTGCAGTCCGGCACGGCCGAATTCGCCGATAACGAGGTTCCGCCGCCGGACGAGGTCGCCCGCGGTCAACTGCTGCGCGCCTTGGCCTCCGACGCCATCCGCGGCGGGCTGGAACGGCATTTCGGCGTGAAGCTGGCCTTCCAGAACTGCCACCGGGTGGCGGCGTTCCCGCTGGCGGCGGTAGGCGGGGAGACCTATACGACCTTCATCGGGACGCGGGCGCAGCTGCTCAACCAGAGCCCCGAACTGCGTAACTGCTAGTCGCGGGCCGCGCGGTATCGCGCGAATACGGATGCGCGACACCGTCGAACACAGCGAACGGCCCTGCTCGGACAACCGAGCAGGGCCGTTCGTCGTTCCGTATGAGCTCAGGCGAGGGTGATCACCGACAGATCACCGTCGGCGTACTGGGCGCGCAGGCGCTTCTTGTCGAACTTGCCGACGCTGGTCTTCGGGACCTCCGTGATGAACGTCCAGCGTTCCGGCAGCTGCCATTTCGCGAACTTGCCCGCGAGGTACTCGCGCAGTTCTTCGGCCTGCTTCTCCGCGGCTTCCGCACCCTCGGCGAGCACGATGGCCACCAGGGGGCGCTCATCCCACTTCTCGTCCGGTACGCCGATGACCGCGGCCTCGGCGACCGACGGGTGACCCATGACCGCGTTCTCCAGGTCGACAGAGGAGATCCACTCGCCGCCGGACTTGATGACGTCCTTGGAGCGGTCCACCAGGGTGAGGTAGCCGTTCGGGCTGATCTTGCCGACGTCGCCGGTGCGCAGCCAGCCGTTGTCGAACTTGTCGGGATCGACCACGGAGCCGTCGGGCGAATAGTAGGAGCCGGTGATCCACGGCCCGCGCACCTCGAGCTCGCCGAGGGATTCACCGTCGTTGGGCACCACGCTGCCGTCATCGGCGACCAGCCGCGCCTGCACACCGGCCGGGAAGCGGCCCTGGGTGACCCGGTAGGCCCATTCCTCTTCGCCTTCGACGCCGGCAGGCGGATGCGCGACGCTGCCGAGCGGCGAAGTCTCGGTCATCCCCCAGGCATGGATCACCCGCACGCCGTGCTGTTCCTGGAAGGCGCGCATCATCGACGGCGGCACAGCCGAACCACCGACGACCGCCGATCGCAGATGAGTGATGTCCTGCGGCGCAGCCGCCAGCCCGGCCAGCACACCGCCCCAGATGGTCGGCACTGCGGCGGCGAAGGTCGGCTTGACCGATGCCATCATCTCCAGCAGCGGACCCGGCTGCAGGAAACGATCCGGCATCAGCAGATTCGCACCCGCCATCAACGCCGCGTACGGCAGGCCCCAGGCATTGGCATGGAACAGCGGCACGATCGCGAGGATGGTGTCGGTGTTGTAGAGCCCCATACCGTTCGGTGAGGCGACCTGGGTGGCGTGCAACCAGTTCGAGCGGTGCGAGTAGACGACGCCCTTCGGGTCACCGGTGGTGCCGGAGGTGTAACACATCGCGGCGGCCGAACGTTCGTCGACGACCGGGAAGTCGAAGGTGTCGGACTGCGCGTCGAGCAGCTCCCGGTAGGAGTGCACCTGCACGCCCTCGGGGGCGGTGAGTGTGGACGCGTCACCGTTGGCGACGATGACGTGGCGGACCGTCGTCAGCCGCGGCAGGTACTGGGCGAACATCGGCACCAGCGTGCCGTCCACGATGACGACCTGGTCCTCGGCATGGTTGGCCACGAACACCAGCTGATCCGGGAACAGCCGGATGTTGAGCGCGTGCAGTACCGCACCCATCGCCGGGACGGCGACGTAGGCGACCAGATGCTCGTTGTTGTTCCACATGAACGTGCCGACCCGGTCGCCGTCGCCGATACCGAGCCCACGCAGCGCATTCGCCAGCCGCGCCGAATCGGCGCCGACCTCGCGGTAGGTCATCGTGCGCACGCCCGCACCGGTCCAGGTGGACACGGTGGCATCACCGACGAACGTCGACGCGTAATTCAACAACGTCGCCAGCGACAGCTGGTCGTCCTGCATGGTGCTCAACATCGAAAAGGACCCCTCACTCTCGGGCGAACGGCCACGCCCCGGCACCTCGACCAGGACATGAGCCACATCACACCGGGGAGCCTACCCAACAGTAGGCAGGGTGGGGTGGGGAACTTCGTGGTGGTGGGTGGCACCGCCGACCGGATCCACCGCGTCGGTCCGGCATCGGCATATAGATGCCAGACCGACGGCAAAAGGTCAGTCGATCACATCGGCGATGCGGTCGACCTGCTCCGGATCACTGCCGAAGCAGTACAGAACAACCTCATCGGCTCCGAGGTCGGCGAACTGCTTGATCACCGTGCGGATCTCGTCGGTAGTGGTGCGCAGCCCCGACAGCATGTTCTCGGCCCAGCCGGTGAACTCGTAATAAGCGCCGATGGCCGCGCGGGCGTCGTCGACAACGTCTTGGGGGCCGAGTGCGGCATTGACCTGGGCGACGATCCGCGGCTCGCCCACGCGGCCATGCTCATGCCAGGACTTGCGGACCGAGTCGAACAGATCGGCCGCCCAATTCGGCGGGACCGCGGACAGGAATCCGTCGCCCCAGCGCGCGACACGTTCCAATGCCACCGGTTTGAAGCCGCCGAACAGCAGCTCGGGGCCACCCGGGCGGATCGGCGCGGGACCGATCGGCCCGCAATCGGCGCTGTATGGCTCGCCGGACCAGAGGCGACGGAGCTGAGCCAGCTGTTCATCCAGCCGACGGCCACGCGTGCGCAACTCGGTACCGGTAGCCAGGTGATCATCGGCACGGCCGCCGACACCGAGGCCGAGCACCAGCCGTCCACCGGACATGCGGTCAAGTGTCGCAACCTGTTTGGCGAGCAAGGTGGTGTCCCGCAAGGGCGCAAGCAGCACCTCGGTCTGCACTCGGATACGGCTGGTGGCACCCGCGACGACCGACAGCGCGATCAGTGGTTCGGGATTGTCGTAGACGACTCGGTCGAGCAGCCCAAGGGTCGAGAACGGTCCGTCGTCGGCACGGCGAGCCCAATCGAGCAGGGTGACGGGATCGGCGATAGGCATTCCGAGTCCGATATGCATGGATTCCTCCAGGAAAATGGGTGGGCAAAATCTGCCGCCCACTCCAACGCCTGGATCATGAGGCGAGGGCTCCCACTCTGCGGCTGTACTTCCAGAGAGCACCAATCGGATTACGACCACTATAAATTCGGGCCGCCGGTCTCGCAAACCGAATGTCCCACGCCGGCCTCGCCATCAGTGCGGCAGCCCGCTCTCGTCGTAGTCCACCAGTTCATCGCAGGTGCGATCGTCGATCACGGGCAGATCGGCACATTGGTGCCGGACTGCGGCAAGCCCAGCGCGCAACGGCTCGGGGTCTATGCTGCTCGATATTCGATCCGCGCCACCCGGGGACCCGGCACTGGATTCCATGCCGGAATTCTGCACGACGCAACGATCGGTCGGGTGCGTGCCGGCGGCACCCCCAGCTTGCCGCCGGCACAGATCCCGGCGTCCGGAACCCGACAAGTGTTTAGCCGCCTGCGCGCTGTCGTGCCAACTCCCCGTGACAAAAATAGACCCGACCGAGACCCGTGCGCGCTTGCATCGCGAGGGTCTCGCCTATCGCGAAATCGAGGTCGACGCCCTGAGCTGCGGTTTCCCTGGGATCTCCGCGTAGACCGCCGACCCGGGATTCACGTGCATCTGCACGCGCATAACGTGAGCAGCATCCGACACGACGCGACCAGCGGGAGTTGACACCATGGCTGTGGACCGAATGCTGCCCACCCCGGAGGCCCGGGACCTGATCGAGCTGACCCGCGACCTCGCGGACAAGGTACTGCAACCGCGGGTCGTGGAATGCGAAAAGACCGAAACCTTCCCCGACGGCGTCTTCCCGGCCCTCGGCGCGGCCGGTCTGCTCAGCCTGCCGTATCCCGAGGAGTTCGGTGGTGGTGGGCAGCCCTACGAGGTGTATCTGCAAGTGCTCGAGGAGCTCGGCGCACGGTGGGCCGCGGTCGCGGTGGCGGTGAGCGTGCACAGCCTGTCGTGTTTTCCGCTGTTCACCTTCGGTACCGATGAGCAGAAGCAGCGCTGGCTGCCGACCATGCTCTCTGGTGAAACCATCGGCGCCTACAGCCTTTCCGAGCCGCACGCCGGTTCCGACGCCGCGGCCCTGCGCTGCCGCGCCACCGCCGTCGAGGACGGTTACCGGATCAACGGCTCGAAGGCTTGGATCACCAATGGCGGCCGCGCCGATTTCTCCACCCTGTTCGCCCGCACCGGCGAAGGCTCGCGCGGAGTCTCCTGTTTCCTGGTCCCGAACGACACCGAGGGGCTGAGTTTCGGCAAGCCCGAGGAGAAGATGGGCCTGCGCGCGGTCCCGACCACCACCGCGAGCTACGACGACGCGTTCATCCCCGCCGAACGGATGATCGGTGACGAAGGCGAGGGCCTGACCATCGCGTTCAGCGCCCTGGATTCCGGCCGCCTCGGCATCGCCGCGGTAGCGACCGGCTTGGCTCAGCGCGCACTCGATGACGCCGTCGCCTACGCCAAGGAGCGAGAAGCGTTCGGCAAGCACATCATCGACCACCAGGGTCTGGGTTTCGTCCTCGCCGATATGGCCGCCGCCGTCGATTCGGCCCGCGCCACCTATCTCGATGCCGCCCGCCGCCGCGATGCCGGACTGCCGTATTCGCGGCAGGCCAGCGTGGCCAAATTGGTGGCCACCGACGCCGCCATGAAGGTCACCACCGACGCGGTGCAGGTGCTCGGCGGCTACGGCTACACCCAGGATTTCCCCGTCGAGCGGTACATGCGCGAGGCCAAGGTCATGCAGATTTTCGAGGGCACCAACCAGATCCAGCGGCTGGTCATCGCCCGGCAGCTCGCCGGGAAGTAGGCCATCCGGCCCGCATGGCCGGAAATGTGGATTTCTTGTCCGTCGATCTCTTCGGACCAGCCCGTTTCCGGCTTACGCTCGAACCATGACATCGCCGTCGATCATCATCATCGGAGCCGGTTTCGGCGGGCTCGGTATGGCTCTGGAGCTGCGTCGCGCGGGGATTGGTCACTTCACCATCCTGGAACGCGCGGCCGACCTCGGCGGCGTATGGCGGGAGAACACCTACCCGGGCGCCGCATGCGATGTGCCGTCTCCGCTGTACTCCTGGTCCTACGAGCCGAAATCCGATTGGCCGCGGCGGTTTTCCGAACAGGCCGATATCCATGCCTACATGCGGGGGGTCGCCGACAAGTACGGGCTGACCCGGCATATCCAGTTCGGCACCGAAGTTACCGACGCCGAGTTCGACGAGCAGACCGCGCAGTGGCAGGTCCGCCTCGCCGACGGCTCCCGGCTCACCGCCGATGTGCTGATCTCCGCGGTCGGCCAACTCTCCCGCCCGGCCATGCCGAACATCGCGGGCATGGACACCTTCACCGGACCCGCGTTCCACTCCGCCGAATGGGATCACAGCGTCGATCTGACCGGTAAGCGAGTGGCTTGCATCGGTACCGGCGCCAGCGCCATCCAATACATTCCGCAGATCCAGCCGCAGGTCGACAAGCTGACGCTGTTCCAGCGCTCGGCCGCCTGGATCATCCCCAAGCCCGATATCGCGTACAAGCCGATTCACCACACGATGTTCAAATACCTGCCGCCGCTGCGGATGGCCGAACGGTTCGTGGCGTGGTCGTTCTTCGAGCTCATCGCCCTGGCCATCACCGATGTGCCCGGACTCAAGGGCCCAGTCGTCGCGATCGCGGACCGGCACCGCGACAAGCAGGTCGCCGATCCGGAACTGCGCGCCAAGCTCACGCCCGACTACGAGGCGGGGTGCAAGCGCGGACTGCTGTCCAACGACTACTTCCCCGCCCTCACCCAGCCGAATGTGCACGTGGAAACCACCGCCATCACCGAGATCACGCCCAACGGCGTGCGCACCGCTGACGGGGTGGAGCACAAGGTCGACGTCATCATCTACGGCACCGGATTCAAGGGCACCGAATTCCTCGCCCCGATGAACATCTACGGCACTGGCGGCCGCAAACTCGCCGACACCTGGGCCGACGAAGGCGCCCGCGCATACCTCGGCGTCTCCGTTCCCGAATTCCCCAACCTGTTCATGATGTACGGCCCGAACACCAACGTCGGCGCCGGTTCCATCATCTACATGCTGGAAGCTCAGGCCCGCTACATCCGCCAGATCGTCGAATACCTCACCACCCGCCCAGGCCGCGCCCTCGCCGCCCGCCCCGACACCGAGCAGAACTGGGACGACTGGCTCCAGAAGCGCCTGAAGGACACCCCCTGGAACTTCTGCTCCAGCTGGTACCGCAACGCCTCCGGTCGCATCACCAACAACTGGCCTGGCGCGACCTTGCTGTACAGCTGGAAGACGCGGCGTTTCGACCCGGCCGATTACGCGGAGTCCCGGGTGCGCGTCTCCTGATCAGGCCCTGCGCCGACCTCCGCACGCGTGTCAACGTGCCCGCACGACAACCGAGTTGACGACCTTGTCATGCCAGGTCTGATGCTTGGCATCCCAGAGCGGCCATAGGCTGTCCAGCAGTCCTAGGATCCCGAACACTAAGCAGAATCCGGCGTTGTAGAGCAACATTTGGACGACCCACCGGCCGAGCGCAATGCGCCAGCCCATCGGCCGACCGGTTGCTTCCAGGATCACCGCGATACCGAGCAGCTTCTTCCCCAGCGACTGGCCGGTCCTGCCCTGCCGGATCACCTGATTCCACACGATGACCGCGAGCAGCGTGAGGCCACCGACCACTGCGATGAGGATGCCCGCCCCGTTGGGGTCGGCATCCGCAGTGGGTCCGTACTGCTCCCGCGCTGCCCTGGTCGGAGCGGTGGCGATAATCAGCCCGATCGACAGGATGATCACGCCGGGCACCACGGCCAGCATGGCGTCGATCAAGTACGCGACGACTCGGGACCACCACGAGGCGTACGCGTACGCCGGCGGCGCCGGAAGGGCAGACGGCGCCATGCCGGGCGGCCCCGACGGATACGCGTACGGCTGCCCGTAGGACTGCTGCGGGTACGGCTGCCCGTAGGACACCGGATGCTCGCGGTAGCCCCATCGCTGCGGATCAGAGTTCGGGTTCGACACCGCACACCTCCTCCGGTCACAGATCGCGGGACCCCGTCGCGGTCGACCGCGTCGAACGGGCACTGCCGGTGCACCCTGTGCACACTGAGAATTCTTCGCGCTACGCACTCCGCGAACATCACCCGAACGGTCTACACACGCCGTCCCTCGGTGTGAAACATTTCCACCCGGAGGGTGATGCGGCCAGCGGTTACGCCTCGGCGCTCCCCCCCGCTCGAAGCGGCTCGATTGCGGTTCGACACAGATCCAGCCGAACGAGAACCCTGCAGGCCCCGAACTGACCGCACATCCACCGTGTCGCGTGGCACAGGCCCTACAAGGTAGGCTCTCCAACCGGGATCGGAGTCCGGTCGGCGGAGACGTCATCCAGCGACTCGACCCCCAGCCCTCGTAGCTCAGGGGATAGAGCACCGCTCTCCTAAAGCGGGTGTCGCAGGTTCGAATCCTGCCGAGGGCACAACACCTATGCAGGTCAGGCGGGCTGCTTCTCGGAAACTTCCGGGCCCGCCCCTCCCCCAGTCCGCAGCGAATCCCGTGCGGGCGGAATCGAGTCTCGTCGCCACGTCATCCAGATCGTCATCGAACAGGGTTAATGGTGACGTCAGGTATTGGAACTATCCGAATGCCTTCTGCGTATCAGGAGATCGGTCGGAGGTGTCCGCCGACGAGCCCGCGGCGCGTGGGTGTCACTTGCCGAGGCCCCGTGTGGCTACGCTGGTGAATCTTGACGGTGTCGTCTGTAACCTCTGCCGTCCAAGCGGCACGGCCGAGGTCACCTGCCACCACTACGTGCCGATCCAGCGTCGTCTGGCTTATGCTGTTCGGCAAGGCAATTCGACGACAGCGCAGGCCCGGGAACGCGCGTGGTCGTGTTGCGTTGCCTGCACAGTGTTTTGAGAGGAGCACTTGACCGGCACCACCCGGGCCCGGCAGGGATGAATCCGCGCCGCGAGGAGATCGCCTCGGCTCGAACCCGGGAGGATAGGCCGCTACAGCTCTTGGTTAGCAAACAGTGCCATTCGCTCGGCCTTTCCACAGTTTCTGCCGGGCGGACAGGTTTGCGCCTGCGCGGCTCAGACCTGGGCGGAGCCGCCGTCCACGGCGAGCTCGGAGCCGTTGACATAGCTGGACGCGTCCGAGGCGAGGAAGACAGCCGCCGCGGCGATCTCTTCGGGCTCGGCCAACCGGCCGAGCGGAACCGACGCCCCAGCAGTGGCGACCGTCTCCGCCGAGATCAGGTCGACCAAACCCTGCGTGCGGGTACCGCCGGGGGAAAGCATGTTGATCCGGTACCGCCGTTCCCCGGCTTCGTGTGCGAACCCGCGAACCAGATTGCGGATCGCGGCCTTGGTCGCCCCGTACACGGGCAGGTACGGCTCGGGCCGCGAGGCCGCCGTCGATCCGGTGAGGATGATCGACGCCCCCGGCGAAAGCAGCGGCAGCGCCTTCTGCACGGTGAACAGCGCGCCCTTGACATTGGTGGTGAACATGGCGTCGAACTGCTCCTCGGTGATCTCGCCCAACGGCGCCACGATCCCGATCCCGGCGTTGGCGACCAGGATGTCGATCCGACCCGCCTGCTCGGCGACCGTCGCGTAGAGCGCGTCGAGGTCCTCGAGCCTGCCCACGTCACAGCGGACCCCGGTCACCCCGGGACCGAGTTCGGCCTCGACCTCGTCGAGCTGCGCTTGGCGGCGGCCGACGACGAACACCCGGGCACCCTCGTCGAGGTAGGCCCGCGCGATCGCCCGTCCGATACCCGCGTTACCCCCGGTCACGACCGCGACCTTGTCCTCCAGAATCTTCATGACAACTTCCCGCTTCCTATTATTGACCGACCCGTCCATAACACCCGATATGGACGGTTTGGTCAAGAACTTGGGCGGCATCGTTCTCTCTCGCGCCACCGCGGGAACGCTCAGGGCTCGGGCAACAGACCGTTGAGCAGGGTCTCGGCCATGATCGACAGGGCGGCCGGATCCTGGCCGACCCGGCCGAGAACAATCAGCCCGAGCTGACCCGCCAGCACCGCATGGGCGGCGCTGTCCGGGTCGACATGGGGAGTGATGTCGCCCTCGCGCTGCGCTCGCCGTATCGCGTCGACCAGCACGGACGTGGTCGCGGCGTAGCTGCGACGGGCCTCGGCGGCCACCTCGGAGGTGCTCACGGAGAGCTCCATCGCGGTATTGGCGAGCAGGCAACCTCGACGGGCCTGTTCACCGCCAGGATCGCGTATGGATCCGGTCACGAAACCGCGAATCACATCGATAGCCTGGTCGGCCTGCTCCAGCCACGTACGCAGCATCCGATCGTTGGCCTCGTCGTACTCGCGCAGCACCCGCAGGAACAAGCTCCGTTTGTCCCCGAACGCCCCGTACAGACTCCCTTTGCCCAGTCCGCTGGCCGCCAGGAGATCTTCGAGTGACGTGCCCGCGTAACCCTTGTCCCAGAACACCGCCTGCACGGCCGCCATGACTCGCTCTTCATCGAACTGGCGTGGACGCGGCATGCATCCAGGCTACCTATAGTGGACCGCCCGGTCCATCATTGCGCCTGAGGCTCACCCCGGGTGGTGGACACCGAGTTAGCAGGATCGTCGATTCACTCGGATGAGCGAAACCTACGGTTCTACCGGCGGCTCGGCTTCGAAGTGACTGCCGAGGTGGCCATTCCGGACAGCGACCCGACAACGTGGTGCATGCTGCGACGCACGGGCACCTGACCTTGCTCCGCGTGCACGTGTGTGGCCATGAAGCCGCAACTTCGGGAGGTAGCCGGGTTCAAGAATTAGTCGGCGGAATATGGAAGCGCTCGTGATTGTGGAAGCGGCTGTGGTCATGAATGCAAGTGACGTCACTGACGCGCAACCCGTTGCGCACACGCGTATTTTCATCGATGCAAAAGCCGTCATCCCCAGTCGGCAACGCCTCGGCAGTCGCCGTCGCCGCGCTCGGCGCCCCGATCGTCGCGGCAATCAGCGTTACAACCAGGGCGCGGCGCACCAGCGCGGCAGTCGTGGGCATTGTTCGCCCCATCGGGTTCCTTCCGTCGCGGGATCTCACAAGATTCTATCAGCGCACGCGGCATGGAAACATTCACCGATTCCAGGGGCACGGAAGCGAATCCTGTTGAAGGACTGAACACTCCCGACCGCCGGTATCACGAAGATTGTGCCTGATCCAACATTCGACCGACGTTGACACGAGGCTATGCCACGTCGAACTCGAGCAGTCACCGACGATGGCCACGCGCTACGGGCGCAGCACACATCGTCAGACCGGGCATGCACCCACTATGACCAGGTGTTTTCCAGTTGCCAATGTTTTACGTGTCCTGCCGAAGGCACAACGTGCCAAGTCAACTCGCCACCGCGCGAGGGAAGCCAGCTCTCGCGCAAGTGCCGCCAAACCAATCGCGCACATCCCACTGCAACTGCCGGACTCGATGGGGCACGACAGGTGTTCTTCATTCAAATTCCGGGGGTGACAGTTGCGTTTCCTCGGTATCGAGTTCGGTTTGCACCCGGAGCAGGATGGTGTCGTCGATGCGTTGCTGGTCCCGCAGCCGGATCACGGTGTTGCGCTTGTGGTCCAGTAGTGCCCGACGCAGTGTGACGTATTGCTGTTTGCGCAGCGGTGTCTCTCCGGTTTCGTGACGCCGGGCGGCACGCAGCGCTTGGAGGTGGTCTTCGTAGCCGCGGCGGACCTGTTCGGTGATCGCGGGATCGGTGTGGAGCGCTGCGGCCGTGTCGTCGAGTGCCTCGAGGGCAGATTGCACGGCAGCGCTCCCGGCCAGCAGATATTCCTGTTCGGACGAGCGATCGGCAGGCAGGCGCGCCCAGCGCACCACGGCCGGAAGCACGGGCACTTGGAGCAACAATTGGATGACGATGACGCCGATGGTGACGAAGATGATCAGGTCTCGGTCGGGGAACGACTCACCGGAGTCCAGGGTTTGCGGCACCGACAACGCCACCGCGACCGACACCGCACCGCGCAACCCGGCCATGCTCGTGACAATGCGCGAGCGATGACTCACCCGGCGCTCGCGTTGCGAAGGGCGGCGATCGAGCGCCCGGATGAGGTAGATCGCGCCGAACTGGAACACCAAGCGCACCATCAGAAGAACGACGGCGACGATCACCACGAGGCCGACCGCACCGGCGATGCTCATGCTTTCGAGGTCGCGTACCGCGGATTGCGCTTCGAGCCCGATGAGCACGAACAAGCTGGCGTTGAGCAGGAAGGTGATCAACGACCACGTGTCCTCGGTCATCCGCCGGGCTCGCGCGGACCCGATGCGTGGGGCCACGCGAGCGACCACGAGACCGGCCACGACGACCGCGAGCACCCCGGAGGCGTGGATGAGTTCGGCTAGCAGGTACGCGGTGAACGGGGTCAGCACGATGACCAGGTTGATCAGCAGGGGGTCGTCGAGGTGGCGGCGAACCCGCAGCCCGAGCCACGCGATCACGACGCCAACGACCACGCCCCCGATGTAGGACACCGCGAACATCTCCCCGATGCGCGGCCAGCTGAACTCCTGCTCACCGACCGCTATCGCTACGGCCACCCCGTAGATGACCAGTGCTGTTCCGTCGTTGATGAGGCTTTCCGCGCGCAGCAGCGACATCTGCCGCGACGGCAGCAGCCGGGAGATGACGCCGACCGCGGTGGCATCGGTGGGAGCCAGTGCCGCGCCGAGCACCCACGCCGGACCCCACGGCATGCCCGCCGTGTGCGCTACCGCCGCGACCGCCGCGGCAGTGGCCACGACCAGGACCGTGGCCATCAACATGACCCCGCGAAAGTCGGTGCGCAGCTGACGCAGCGAGGTACTGATCGCTTCCCAATACAGCAGCGCGGGCAGGAACAGCAGTAGCATCGCCTCCGGCGGCAGATGCACGGCCCGCAAGGCGGGCACGAACCACAGCAGTACACCGGCCGCCACGAGCAGGATCGTCGGCGCCACGTGCAGTCGGCGACCTGCGACCTGGCACACCAGGATCGAAATACCCAACACCACAACAAGTTCGAGACCGAGCACGAGGCCCTCCGTAGACTGGATGCGCGGGCGTGTCGGGCGCCCGCGGGTGGAGTTCTACTAGGGCACCAACGGCCCGTAGAACCACGACGCGGTGACTCCGCCGTCGGCGAGGATGTCGCTACCAGCGATGAACGCCCCGGTGGGACCCATCAGAAACGCGCCGAGCGCACCGATCTCGTCTGGGGTCCCACCACGATGACCTCACTCATATCGATCCTCTCTTCGTCAGGGCTGGAGCAGGACCTTGAGGGCTTCGCGATCGTCCATGGCTCGGTAACCGTCGGCGACCTCGTCGAGGCCGATCTCGCGGTCGAACACCTTGCCGGGATCGACATTGCCGTCGAGCACACCGGGCAGCAAGGTGTCGATGTAGGCGCGGGCGGGAGCGGGGCCGCCGGTGAGGGTGATGTTCGGCCCGAACAGGGTGCCGAACCCGATTGGGGCATCGGCATATTGGGGAACACCGACCCGGCTGATCACGCCGCCGGGACGCACCACACCGATGGCCTGCTCGAAGGCGGGCATATGCCCCACGGCCTCGATCACGACATGAGTACCGTCACCGCGGGTGAGCTCACGGACCGACGCGATGCCATCTTCCCCGCGTGCGGCGACCACGTCGGTTGCGCCGAATTCGCGACCGAGGTCGGTGCGCTGCTGATGGCGGCCCATCAGGATGATCTGTTCGGCGCCGAGCTGCCGGGCCGAGAGCACCGCCATGAGCCCGACCGCTCCGTCACCGATCACGGTGACCGAGGTCCCGGAGTTCACCTGCCCCTGCACCGCGGCGTGGTACCCGGTGCCGTACACATCCGACAACGTCAGCAAAGACGGGATCAGCGGAGAGTTCTCCTCGACCGCGACCGGGTAGAGCGTGCCGTCGGCCAACGGCACACGCACCGCTTCGGCCTGCAACCCACCGACCTTCCCGCCGCCCCAGAAACCACCGTGGCGACACGACGTCTGCAGGCCCTCCCGACAGAATTCGCAGGTGCCGTCGGACCAGGCGAACGGGGTGATCACCAGGTCGCCCTTCTTCACCGTGGTGACGTCGGCGCCGATGTCTTCGACCACGCCGACGGCCTCGTGCCCCATCGGGCTGCCCTCGGCGCTGGCGGCCATAGAGTGGTAGGGGTGCAGGTCGGAGCCGCAGATGCAGCTCTTGACGATGCGCACCACCGCGTCGGTCGGGTCGGTGATGACGGGGTCCGCAACATCGATGACGCGGACGTCGCCCGGTGCGTACATGTAGGTCGCTCGCATGAAATGTCTCCTCGGTGGGTTCAGGAAGTGTGGGGATCGAGGCGCAAGGTGACCTCGGTGGCGTGCTCGCCGACGATCTGTCGGCCGTATCGGTCGTATTCGGTGTGGTAAGCGGCGTCGATACCAGGATGCGCACTCGAATCCGGTTCGAGCCGGGTGAAGGTGTCATCGCGTTCGACACCACCGGCCCGGACCCGCCCGGCGCCCGCCGTCACGGCCCGCCGACATCGCGCGCGACGGCGTAGAAGGCAAGGTGCACGGTCACGCTATCGAGTACACGCCCGTGCATCCGATCGCGGGAGTGACGGCTCTTCCAGGTAACAGCAGTACCCCCATCACCCACGACAACGCGTTTACCGTGGAGAACATGGACGACCACCGCGCACAGGTCCGCGAGTTCCTGACTTCTCGCCGGGCCCGCCTGACCCCCGAACAGGCCGGACTCCCCGCCTTCGGTGGCAACCGGCGCGTCACCGGACTCCGACGCGAAGAAGTCGCGCTGCTGGCGGGAGTGAGCATCGACTACTACGTGCGGATGGAACGCGGCAACCTCGCCGGCGCATCCGACAGCGTGCTCGACAACCTCGCCCGCGCCCTGCAACTCGACGACGCCGAACGCACCCACCTGTTCGACCTCGCCCGCGCGGCGGTCCCGGCACCGGCCCGACAGCGCAGCGCGAAACCGACAGCCGGGATCACCGATTCCCTCCAGCGGGTGCTCGACGCCATCACCGACGCCCCCGCCTGGGTGCGCAACGCACGCCACGACATGCTGGCTGCGAACACCCTGGCGAAAGCGCTCTACGCGCCGATGATCTCCGATGACCGTCGACCGGCCAACACCGCCCGGTTCATCTATCTCGACCCAGCCTCCCACGACTTCTTCGTCGACTGGGAACGCGCCGCCGACGACATCGCCGCCATGCTGCGCTCCGAAGCCGGACACAACCCCCACGACAAGCAACTCATCGAACTGATCGGCGAATTATCAACCCGCAGTGAGGATTTCCGGACCCGCTGGGCCGCTCACAACGTGCGATTCCACCGCACCGGCCACAAATCGTTACACCACCCCGCCGTCGGCCGTCTCGACCTCACCTTCGAAGCCATGGAATTCCCCGCCCACCCGGGCCTCACCATGCTCGTCTACACCGCCGCATCCGGCACGCCCGCCGCAGATGGCCTCCAGCTCCTCGCGAGCCTGGCGGCCACCCCCGAGCGAACAGACGAATCCGTCGACAAACAGTGACGTCATTCCACAACGACGAACGCGAGTTCGTCAGTTCGGCGCCGAACAGATCATCACGATGAGCCACCCGCGTTCCGAACTCGGCCGTGATTCGGCTGCCACCACCTTGATCTCGAACACCACACAAAGGAGCAACCTGTGACCGACTACGTCGTTCCCGACCTCACCCTGAACAACGGCGTCACGATCCCCGCCCTCGGCTTCGGGGTGTTCCAGACCCCACCCGAACAGACCATCGCCGCCGTGCGGACTGCACTCGATGTCGGTTATCGTCACATCGACACCGCCGCTGCCTACGGTAACGAACGCGAGGTCGGTGAAGCGCTGCACCGTTCGGGTATCGACCGCGATCAGGTCTTCATCGAAACCAAGATCTGGATCACCGACTACGGCTACGACCAGACCCTGCACTCGTTCACCAAGAGCGCGGGCAAACTCGGCCTGGACCGGATCGACCTGCTGATCCTGCACCAGGCCCTTCCCGGCGAATTCGACCTGACCATTCAGGCCTACAAAGCCCTGGAAACCCTGCTGGCCGACGGGAAAGTTCGCGCCATCGGCGTGTCCAATTTCATGCCGGACCATCTGCAGCGCCTCCTGGAGGCAACCACCATGGTGCCCGCGGTCAACCAGATCGAGGTCCACCCCTACTTCCGCCAATCCGCGGTGCTGGCCACCGACACCGAACACGGGATCCTCAATCAGGCATGGTCACCGATCGGCGGCATCACCTTCTACCGCGACAGCAGCCACACCTCGACCCTGCGAGACCCGGTCATCGCCGACATCGCCGCGACCCATGGCAAAACATCGGCCCAGGTAATGCTGCGCTGGCACTTGCAACAGCACCGTCAGGCGATCCCCAAATCGATCACCCCCAGCCGCATCACCGAGAACTTCGACATCTTCGACTTCGCCCTCACCGACACCGAACTCGCCTCGATCGACGCGCTGGACACCGGCCTGCGAGGCGGACCGGAACCCGACCAGATCACTCGCGAGAACTTCGCCCTCGACATCCCCGAAGCCTGATCAGGACGGCGACAGCATATGGCTGCGGTACGCGGTCGACAACGATCCGAAACAAGGAGAGATCATGAGTGAGAACGAGTTCGAGCAGATCTTCCCGCTCGGGGACAAGAACGACGCTTACGCGCGGTACTTCATCGGACAGAGCTACCTGGCCCCGCTGACCGACGGGAGCGTCCCAGTCAGCAACGTATCCTTCGAGCCGGGGTGCCGCAACAACTGGCACATCCACCATGGCACCGACGGTGGTGGTGACCAGATACTGCTGTGCACAGCGGGCAGCGGCTGGTACCAGGCCGAGGGAGGAGACCCGCTCAGCATGGAACCGGGCTCGGTGATCCGGGTTCCGGCAGGCACAAAGCACTGGCACGGCGCGAAGGCCGATTCGTGGTTCTCCCACCTCGCGTTCATCACCCCGGGCCAGGACGTCAGCAACGAGTGGCTCGAGCCGGTCACCGACGAGATGTACGGTCGGCTGCCGAAGAACGGACTTCTTCCATGACCGGTCTCGACGCCGCACGCTCCTGGTCGGCACCGCCGCCGGGCTCGCCGCGGCCCTGACCGCGTGTACCCAGAACATTCCAACAACCAGCCCCTCTACCGCAACATTCACCTCGGAGGGCAACATGCGCACACTCCTGGTCTACTTCTCGCGGCCCGGCGAGAACTACCGGCATGCAGGCGGATTGACTTCGCGTGCCGGGTTCTCGATGTGACAGACGAACAATGGCGACAGAGTTTCGAGCTGAACTTCCACTCCGCGGTGAGTATGACCTGGGCGGCGCTACCGGCTTTGCTCGATCGACGTCGCTCAGGTCATCGCTTACCTGCTGTCACCGCTGGCAGGGCAAGTCACCGGCGCCGAATGGGCAGTCGACGGCGGGGCGCTTCGCCAGGTCTGACCGCGATGCGCTCGCCTGCCGACGACGGCTCGTCATCCCCGCAGGTTGAAGCTCTTAGCTCGGGAAAGCATCAGTGACATTGCCGCGTACGTCGGGGACAATCGATACGTTGGCCATCTTGTCGGTATCGATACGAACGGATCATCGCGTCCCACAGTCGAATTCGAAACGGCTGGGACGCGATGACATCGGCGAATCAACCGGAGGCGACGGACATGAGTTACGAAGAACCCCCACAGGTCGAGATAACTTACGACAAGGGTGTCCCCGACGATACGCGCGGAGTGATTGAAAAATCAATCGGATCACTAGTCGAGCGATCCACCAGGAATATTTCCCGACAAAGAGATCAGCGGGCCCTTCACAGCGAGTTCCGCGCTGCCGAGAAGGAACATTTGAGGCGGCAAATCGAGTCCGATCCCGAGTCGAAACGAGCCTTTGACGAGGCCCAGGAAAGGTTCGAACCAATTGAACTGAACGCCGAGCTTCTGAATCGAGAGCTGCTGAACGAGCAGATGCTGAAGGCGGGCGATCTGTTCAAATTCGGCGCGGCCACAAAGGTATTCACTACTTGTCACTTCGACTGGCGCTGGTCGACCCACGGCGGGGCCTACTCGCTCTCGGATGCGGCGACCGTGGGGAGTCCTGGAAATGGTGGTTACGCAGGTATAAGCGCGAGCGTCAACACTGACGTCGCACACCTCAACGCGCATGCGGGCGTCGGCGTTGCCCTCACCGTGGCGGATGTGAATTCAACTACCCCGGTTTTCGTCATGGGGCGTGCACTCCGATGGGCGCGGCACGAGTATTCCGTTCTTGCGGCACCGGGGAACGGAGACGGTACAAGCGAGGGCGGCATCGAGCTCACCGTGATGGAGAACGGAAACTTTCTCACTGCCGCCCAGAACAAGATTTGGCGGCTCCGTCTCAGCAATGGAGAAATCGGATCAGGCGGGAACCTCCAGGACGGATTCCAATTGGATGATCCATCGCTGTCGGTTTTCTGGACGATGAACCCCGGAAGCATCTATACCTTTAATCTGGGCGTCTGGACGTTCGTTGATTGTGATGACGGAATTTACGGAAACAGCCAAGCGTATGGTTACGTCGACTCGAATATTGGATTCCTCAGCGTCTTCAAGTAGCGCTCTACTTCGTGTGCTCGCAGATCACGCGGTAGGCGCGCACCGCATCGCGAGGGAAGACCAGGACGCGATAATGGTTCGGTTCGGGATGCCGAAGGGCGGGAGCGATAGTTGAACGTATGCCGTTGGTGCGGAGTATATTCCGCACCGTGCGGGCTGCGGTGTCGCTCGATACTGTGGCGGCGGTGGCCAGGAGTCCATAGTCCCCGGAGTCCGGTCCCGCAGATCGGGTGATCCGCAATCTCATTGCCTATCACCAGACCCATGGGCATTGCTGCCGTTGCGATCCTGGTACTCCTGCAACACAGTCAGCTGCCGGTGTTCTTGCTGATGCTCGTAAGTGATGAGTAGCTCGGCCTCCGGCGCCGGGTCCGCTCTGAGAAACGAGCCGGAGCCCGGCTTGCCTGCCAAGCCCAGCTTGTTCAGCTTCTTGGGCACCGGGGCGCCCTGATATTCGAGCGGGATCGGGTGGCCGTTCTCGTCGACCGGACCCAGCGGCTGGTGCATTTCGATGTATTCACCGTGCGGCAGACGCTTGATGATGCCGGTCTCGATGCCGTGCTCGAGCACCTGCCGATCGCTGCGCTGCAGGCCCAGGCACATCCGGTAGGCCAGGAAGTAGGCCAGGGGCGGACCGAGCAGCAGCGCGATGCGGAAGAACCAGGTGGTCGCGTTGAGTGAGACGTTGAACTGCAGCGCGATGATGTCGTTGACACAGGCCACCGTCAGCACCACATAGAAGGTCAGCGACATGGCACCGATGGCGGTACGCACCGGCACGTCGCGTGGCCGCTGCAGCATGTTGTGGTGTGCACGATCCTTGGTGAGGCGCTTCTCGATCCACGGGTAGCTGATCATCAGCACGAAGACCACGCCCATCAGGACCACGATCGAGTTCGACGCGGGGATGGTGTACCCGAACAGGTACGCCTCCCACGGCGGGAACAGACGCAGGAACCCGTCGGTCCACATCAGATAGAGGTCGGGCTGGGTACCGGCCGACACATGGGCAGGGTTGTAGGGGCCCATGCTCCAGATCGCGTTGATCTGCAGCACACCGCCCATCAGCGCGAGCACGCCGAGGGTGAACATGAAGAACGCGCCCTGATCGAGCGAGAACACCGGCACGATCCGGACACCGATCACGTTCTTCTCGGTGCGGCCCGGCCCGGGGAACTGGGTGTGCTTCTGGTACCAGACCAGCGCGATATGGGCCGCGATCAGCGCGAGCATGATGCCGGGGAACAGCAGCACGTGCGCGATGTACAGACGCGGGATGATGATGTCGCCAGGGAAATCGCCACCGAACATCAGCCAGTGCAGCCAGGTGCCGATCACCGGGATTCCCATGGTGATGCCCGAAAACGCGGCGCGCAGACCGGTACCCGAGAGCAGGTCGTCGGGCAGCGAGTAGCCGAAGAAACCCTCGAACATCGCCAGGATCAGCAGCAGCGAGCCGAGTACCCAGTTCGCCTCGCGCGGCCGGCGGAAGCCGCCGGTGAAGAAGACTCGGCACATATGCACGATCATCGAGGCGGCGAAAAGTAGTGCAGCCCAATGGTGTACCTGCCGCACGAATAGTCCGCCGCGCACCTCGAACGAGATGTTCAGGGCCGACTCGTACGCGCGAGACATCGTCAATCCACGCAGCGGCTGATAGGAGCCGTCGTAGACGACCTCGGTCATCGAGGGGTCGAAATACAGGGTCAGATACACGCCCGACATCAGCAAGATGATGAAGCTGTACAGCGCGATCTCACCGAGCAGGAAGGACCAGTGGGTTGGGAAGACCTTATTGATCGACCGCCTGACGAATGCGGAAGCCTGGTACCGCTGGTCCAACGCGTCCGCCCGGTGTGCCACCGTGCTCATGGATGCCCGACCTCCTGATAGATCGACAAAACCGTGTGCACGTATGACGTTGCCGAGATCCGCTTCGTGACGAGGTATGGTCACTGTCACATTTGGGCGGCATCGCATCGCCGCCCGCCGAGGCCGGTGCCTGCCACGGAAGATCCAGCGTGGCTGAATCGGTAGCCCGGCGGCGTGCCACCCGAGCAGATCCCGTGAACGCCTGCACAGCCGCCACCACCGGTGGATCATGGGCGTGTCAACGTTGTCGGCGGAGGGATAGCGGGAATGACAGATGTCTGGTCGAGGCGACGATTCTTGCAGACGACCGCGGTGGCCGGTGGTCTCCTCACCGCGTCCGGGCTGACCGTCGGATGCGATGCGGTCGGGCTCGGGGACACGCTGGAGAACATTCGAGAGGCCGGTGTCGTCAAGGTCGGATATGCGGGCGAGCGTCCCTATGCATACGACGACAACGGCCTGGTCGGCGCGATTCCAGCGGTCGATCGCGCGGTTTTCGAGGGGATCGGCGTCGGCAAGCTGGAGGGCGTGCTCGTGCCGTTCCGAAGTTTGATCGGCGGCGTGAACTCGGGCGCCTTCGATGTCATATCGGCGGGCATGTTCGTCAACAAGGCGCGGTGTGAGCAGATCGCCTTCAGCGAACCGATCTACTGCGCGCAGTCCGGGCTACTGGTGCGGAAGGAGAATCCGAAGGGACTCTCCGACTTCGCCTCTGTCGCTCGCACGGGCGCGACCGTCGCCGTCCTCGCCAGCGCGGTGGAGCAGGCGTATGCGCAAGCGGCCGGGGTCCGTGATGAGCAGATCCATGTGGTCGGCAGTCAGGACGATGGACTCGAACAGGTCGCTCTCGGGCACAGCGATGCCTTTGCGCTGACCAGTATTTCGTTGCGCACCATGCTGGATCGCGCCAAGCAGGCAGGGCCGGGCGGGCCGGACGGCGGCTCGGCGGAATGGGCGGCCGAGGTCGAGTTGTCGCCGCCGTTCACCGCCGTGGTCGACGGGAAGCCTCAGCTCGGTTGCGGTGCTGCGGGTTTCCGGAAGACCGATGGTTCCCTCCGTGATGCCTACAACCGCGAGTTGGCTGTGCTGCGTGCGGAAGGCCGCATTCTCGAGCTCACTGCGCCGTATGGGTTCACCGAGGCGGAGATGCCCGAACCGTCCGTGCGGACAGAGGATTTGTGCACAATCGATACAGGCGGCGGCAGCGTACGCGGCCCGCTACCGCGGTAGGTTCCGCTCACAGGATGTGCAGGACGCCCAACGCAACTCGATCAGCCGACTGATGTGGGGATCAATGGGAGATACAGAGCACGAAGCAAAGAGTTGGCGCACCGGAATCGACATGCCGGTCACCGTCGTCGCGGCGGCGCTCACATTACTATTTCTGATTGTCGGCGTGGCGTTCTCGGACCAGATGCGCGTTGCGGGCGAACACATATATGCCTACATCGCGAACCAGTTCGGCTGGGTGTTCGTGATGTCCACGGCCGGATTCGTCTTCTTCATCCTCTATCTCGCGTTCAGCAAATACGGCCGCGTGAAGCTCGGCGACCCCGGCGAACAGCCTGCGTACTCGGCGTTCTCCTGGATCGCCATGATGTTCGCGCTCGGCGTCGGCATCGGCTTGATCTTCTACGGCGCCTACGAGCCGGTGACCTTGTGGGCAGAGCCGCCACCCGGCGGGCCGGAGCCGCGCACCGACGAGGCAGCCGTGGTCGGCATGCAGTATTCGATCTTCCATTGGGCGCTGCACCCGTGGGCGTTCTTCGGTGTCGCCGGGCTCGCGTTCGCCTACACGACCATCAAGAAGGGACGCCCCTCCCTGGTCAGCGCGACGTTGCAGCCGTTGATGGGCAAACGTTCGGAAGGACTGGCCGGCCGGAGCATCGACACCTGGGTCATCGTGACAACCATGGTCGGCAATGCGGTGACGCTCGGCCTCGGCACCCTGCAAATCATCGCCGGACTCGGATTCATCTCGAGCATCGAAAGCTCCACGCTGGTGCTGATCATCGTGGTCGGCTTGCTCACGGCGGCGTTCATCTTCTCGGCGGTCGCGGGGGTGGACAAGGGCATCAAGCGGCTCGCCGACTTCAACACCCTGCTCGCCATCGCACTCGGACTCTTCATCCTGGTACTCGGACCGTTTTCCTTCATCTTCAATCTGATGTCACAGGCGCTCGGCGGCTACATCTTCAACTTCCTGCCGATGTCCTTCCAGACCGGCGCTTTCGCCGATGGCCAGTGGATGCAGGACTGGACCGTCTTCTTCTGGGCATGGGGAATCTCGTGGGCCCCCTACGTAGGCAGCTTCCTCGCGAAGATCTCCCGGGGCCGGACAATCCGCGAGTACGTCTTCGGGGTGCTGATCGCACCGAGCCTCGCCACGATCGTATGGTTCTCCATCCTCGGTGGCGCAGCCTTGGATCTGCAGTTGAGCGGTGAACGCGACATCGCGGCCGTGGCATCCGAAAGTGCCCAAGCAGCGTTCTTCGAAGTCCTGGCGGCCTTTCCCCTCTCCACCGTCACCAGCATCGCGGTAATCATCCTGGCCGGGGTGTTCTTCATCAGCGGCGCCGACGCGGGCGCGATCGTCCTCGGCACATTCTCGTCGAAGGGCAGCCAAGAGCCGCAGAGATGGTTGGTGATCGCCTGGGGCCTGCTCGTCGGCGCCGTCGCATTGACACTCCTGGTGGTCGGCGGGCTGGACGCATTGCAATGGGGCGCAATCGTTGTCGCGTCACCGTTTGTGTTGGTTCTGGTTGCGATGTGTGTCGGACTCGGGAAAGAGTTGCGCGCGGATGTGAAGGCCGGTCGGGTGACGATGGTGGGTAAGCACTCCGAAAGGCCGCGTGCGCGAACCTGGACCGCGCCGGTAACTGCGGGGAGGGAGTCCGAGGAACAGTAGACGCAAGCCGCGCCACCATCACCTCACCGATGGCACCGGGCCGCAGCCGTGACCTTGTCCATCATGGCTCGATTGCGATCGGCCGATGTTTACTAACATTGACGTTAGTAACATCAATGTTAGTAACTTGAACGTGAGCCCATCGCGAATGGCTCACGCCCGCAAGCAGTGAGCTCCACATGCCGGCTCGGCCGAGGTCAGACCCCGCCGAGGTCGACCTCCACCGAGAAGGGCGCCGCAACTTCGACGATTCCCGTGTACATTTCACCAGTCCGGTAGGTCATGGTCGCAGGGTCGAGCACATAGGTGTAGATCAACGGGACCCCCGTCGCAGCCTGCTCGACTCGCCAGTAGTACGCAATGCCTGCCTTCGCGTACTGGTCGACCTTCACGATCCGGTCGGTTGTCTCTGATCCAGGTGAGACCACCTCCACGACCATCAGCACGTGCTCGGGACGGGTAGGCGTCATATCAATCGTGTCCGCGCGATACACCACGACGTCCGGACGGCGATTCGTGAGCGGAACAGCATGCAGTCGGACGTCGAAATCCGTGTCTGCATTCCACTCCGGTCCAGCTGCCGCGTCCAGTGCGGTAGCCAGGTTCCGAGCTAACCGGTTATGTCGCTTGGACCTGCTCGGGCACACAACGACCATTCCGTCCACGATCTCGATACCCGCGCACTGCTCGTTGGACCAGGAGTCGTAGTCCGCTGCCGCGATCTGCTGACGCATCCATGCAGGGATTACAGTTGTGACAGCCATGATTCGGATCTTCGCGCACCATCGGGGCGATTACGCAAGGTTCAGCTGAGAAGGCAGCGCTGGAGGACCGTCGGATCTCCGCAGAACCCCCGATGCTTTCCGACCTTCGAGGCGACCGGCGGCCGGCATCCGTAGCGAAGGCGGACAGGGATGGATCACTCAGTAACGGTGAGAAATCGCCCGCGGCCTGGGCCCGATGGTATTTGCCGACCATATCGTTCGGCCGATAGTCGCCGCTCGATGTCGGCCACGGTCGGTCGATCGTGCTCGATCGTCCGCACCGGCCAGTACAGCCATACAGTCAGAGCGATCAAACCGAGAGCCAGGACGACAAGCACCAAAGTGCCGCTCACGGCCGCGCTCCGTCGTCCGAGGTCGGCCAGCGGTAGCCGCGCGGGTAGGTCCGCATCGGTGTGATCAAAGTGGCGAGCTCGGTGATGATCATTCGATACGGCTCCGCGTGCTCATAAGTCGGAACGACAACCGCTGTCGCCGCGTGATCGCCGAGGTGCTGGGCCAAGGCCAACGCTGCCACCAGCGGCCGCACATCGAGACCGAGCGTGAACACCATCCGATAGCCGTACCGCTCGGCAATGGCGTGTAGGGCAGCCCCATCCCCGCCATAGACCCCACGCCGCACCAACCCGATCGCTTTCGGCCTCTCACACATCCCAACCGCCCCTTGTCATGTTGTTGGTAGGCACCCGCCGACGAGGGCAAATCCACCCGGCGGCGGGGCTGCTCTCAGCTTTCCGCTGATATGAGCGCGGACTGTTCCCCAGTGGAACAATGCACGTAAAGGCGTTGGAACTCGACAGGGAAAGCGCAGGTACGCGGGATGTACGACGAGCCGGATACCTTCATCGGTCAGCGGGTGCGCCAGATTCGTGCCCGAAGGGGCATATCGCAACAGGTGCTCGCAGACCGGTCCGGGCTGAGCCGATCGGTGATTGCCAAATATGAGGCGGGCCTCCGGCCAGTCGATTCGCGCCGTACCTTGTTGGCCCTCGCACAGGCCCTCGGCTGCACGCTGGGCGACCTGACCGGAAGCGATGATCGAATCGACCCATCCACAAGCGCATTTCACCGCACGGTGCCTGCCATCGAAACCGCATTGTGGACACAGGGAAACCTGACCGATACAAGGCCTCCTCGCACGCTGGATGAACTCAGCAAGGCAGTCGAGGACGCGTCCCGGCTGCGACATGCCGGGGACTACGCCGCGCTCGGGCCGCTGCTGTCCGACCTACTCACCGATGCCTACCGCTTAGCCGACGGTGGCAGCGCGCAGGCCTGGGACCTGCTGGCGACCGCCGCCTACGGTGTGTCGTCGGCCTTGCGGCAGCGCGGTTACGATGCGCTGGCCTGGACTGCTGTGCAGGAGTCCGAACGCGCTGCGGCGCACGCTGATTCGCTCGCACCCCTTGCCGCCGCCCAGTATCTGAAGTCCCAGATTCTGACCGCCCGCCCTGGCGCCTTGACAGCTGCGCTGATGGTAGCGAACGGCACAGCCGATCGGCTGACACCCGATGCCAGCACGCGCGGCGAACTGGAAACGGTGGGAATGGCACGCCTGCAGGCCGGATTCACCAAGACACTGGCTGGCGGTGATGCACAGCCCCACCTTGACGAAGCGGCTGAACTGGCTGGGCGGCTCTCCGATTCGCAGCCAGGACGGAGCACGGCGCGCAATCGAACCTTCGGGCCGGCAAATGTTGCTTTATGGCAACTGAGTTCGGCCATTGAGCGGCGTGAACCTGCCGTGGCTCTGCGCATCGCCGAGACCCTGGACCCGGGGAACCTACCGTCCGGGGTTCGACACGCACAGTTCTTCGTCGAGGTCGGCCGCGCACACGCAATGAAGCGCGACCACCGCGCGGCGCTCCACGCGCTGCTCCGGGGCGAGCACGCCGCGCCCCAGCATGTGCGCGGGCTGGCGCCGGTACGCGAACTGGTCGGCGCGATGCTGCGGGAGGCGCGGCGCGACCTCGCCACCGGAGAACTCGGGAAATTGGCCAAACGAGTCGGCGTCGTGCCCGTGTGATCGGTGAAGACGCCGTCGACACCGAGCTCGTGGGAGCGGGCCGACCCGCTCGAGCGGTGCCGCACTCGAGACGTGGTCTAGTGCCCGTTTGCCCCGACTCCCTCCCCCACTCGCCGGGCTTCGTCGACACCATTCGAGCTGGACCTAGATTTCCGTCTATGGCTCGAGGTCGACCGCACCTCTCCCACTCGTCATATCGAACGGCACCGAAACCTGATCGTGCGCGATCAACCAGATCCCGTCGATCTTCCGCATGCCGTACGTGACCCGCACCCACATGCCGCTGGTTTCCGCCCCGTTCTTCAACGTGCCGCTGAGACGAGCGAAGGCGTGGCCGAATGCGACATCGCCGCCGACCGTGAACGTCAAGTCGCGAATCTCGTAGGTCACGTTCTCGAAGACTTGGAAAACTCTCGTCCAGTTCTCGAGTTTTGCCGCGATCCCGACATGCTGGAGCGGCGGTTCGACGTCGAAGGAGACGACGTCGGTTGTGTACTGCCGCTGCACGGCCGCGAGGTCCTTGGCTCGCAGGCCTTCGATTACCTTGTCGATCTGCCGGTGGATCTCGGCTTCGTCCACGTCGAGGTGGTCAGGGCGTGACGGAAAGTTGTGCGGCGTCATCATGATTGGTTCCTTCGGAGTTGATGTGGTGGGCCGACCGGCGCAGGGGCGCGAGGGCGTTGCTCCATGCGATGAGCTGGTCCAGCGTTGTGGTCAGGGCTGCGGCGTGGTGGTCGCGCGGGGTGAAGGTGGTGTGGTTCTCGAAATCGGTGAGCAGCGAGATCGCTACTTGGTAGCCCACGTCGGCCATGCCCAGCGTGCCGCAGACGGTCCGCAGCTGCACCACTGCGCGGGCGCCGCCGCCCGCACCGTAGGAGACGAAGCCGACTGCCTTGTCGGTCCACTCCGCGAACAGGTGGTCGAGGGCGTTCTTCAGCACTCCAGGGGCGCCGCCGTTGTACTCCGGCGTCACCACCACGAACCCGTCGAAGGGGGCGATCCGCTCAGCCCAGGCGCGGGTGTGCGGGTGCGGCGACGGGCCGAACATCGGCGGTGTGGGCTCGTCCAGATGCGGTAGGGGGTGGTCGCGCAGGTCGATCAGTTCGAACTCGGCGTCGCCGCGGTGGGCTGCCGTGTTCAGAACCCACTCGGCGACCTGCATGCCGTTGCGGTTGGGCCGGGTACTACCGAGGATTATGCCGATTCTGATCAATTCGGAAGTCGGATCTTCTGGTGAAAGTGTCACGATCTTCCGACGACGCAGCGGTCCGGAATGTCAGGCGGGCTGGCGCGCCCGTCGCCCGGCCTCTCGTCGAGACGCTGCGCGGAGCTCACATTTCTGGTCGCTGATTCGTCTATTCAGTAAGGGACGCGCAGACCGAAGGAGCCGACATGACCGACCCGCAACTGCCCGCGGTGATCAGCGAACGTCGTCAGCTGATCAATCTCGCCTACCGTCTGCTTGGCTCGCTGACCGAGGCCGAGGACGTGGTGCAGGAGACCTATGCGCGCTGGTATGCGCAAACCGAGGGTCAGCGGCGGGAGGTGGCGGCACCCGGCGCATGGTTGACGACGGTCGCCGGCCGGATCTGCCTCGATCTGCTCGGCTCGGCGCGCGCACGGCGGGAACGCTATGTGGGCGACTGGATTCCGGAGCCGGTACCCGGCCGGACCGAATGGCTCGATGGCTCGAGCAGCGCCGATCCCGCAGATCGGGTCACCCTCGACGAGTCGATCAGCATGGCGTTTCTCGTGGTGTTGGAGTCCATGACGCCGGCCGAACGGGTGGCTTTCGTTCTGCACGACGTCTTTCGCTACTCCTTCGCCGAGGTCGCCGACATCGTCGGACGTACCCCCGCCGCGTGTCGCCAACTCGCCTCCAGCGCTCGCCGCCGCATCGATACCTCGCGGCGCCCATCGAACACCGAGCGCGCCGAGGTGGTCCGTGACTTCAAACGAGCCTGGGAGACGCAAGACATCGGGGCCATGATCGGCCTGCTCGATCCGCAGGCGACCGCGACCGCCGACGGCGGCGGTCTGGCACTGGCTTTCACTGCCCCGATCGATGGCGGCGTGCAGATCGCCCGCGCGTGGATGGAAATCATCGCCCACGGCCCCCGGGTAACCCTGCTCGAGCGCACGGTCAACGGTCAACCCGGCCTGGTAGCGCAGCTCGGCGACACCATCATTTCGGTCTATGCCTTCGATATCTCCGATGGCCGAATCACCCGAATCTGGGCGATTCGCAATCCGGAGAAACTGGCACCCTGGAGGTCCTGACACATGCCACTGAGCTGCGCATCGCGCGTGATTACGCCATCCTGGGGCCGGTGCTCCTCCAACGCAGACCAACTACCGGCACATCCGCACCGGAGAAGGACCCACCCACCATGCAGCGATTATCACCGCTATTCGCCGCATATTGTGCGGTGAATAGCGGCTAGAATCACCGCATGATCGGTCGGAGGCACCCATACATCTGGGAGGACCCCGCATGGCCTGCGCTGACCTACGACATCGGCCGATTGGCCGGATCGTTGGCCGAGGTGGCCCACTTCCAAGGCCGACTCCTCGGCCGCCTCGCCGACACCGACGAGGCGGTGCGGAACGAAGCAGGTCTGGCGTCACTGACCGCCGAGGTCGTCAAGACCTCCGAGATCGAGGGCGAGATGCTCGACGCCGCCTCCGTTCGTTCGTCGGTCGCGCGGCATCTCGGGGTGGATATCGGCGCGGTCGACCCGGCGGACCGCCGGGTGGACGGCGTTGTCGAGATGATCCTCGACGCGACGGTCGGCAGCGAACATCCGATGACATCGGAACGCCTGTTCGGATGGCAAGCTGGCCTGTTTCCGACTGGATATTCCGGTATTTCACGTCTGACCATCGGCGCATGGCGGACGGATGCCACGGGGCCGATGCAAGTGGTGTCGGGTGCGTACGGCAAACAGCGCGTCCACTTCGAAGCGCCACCCGCAGAACGTCTCGATGCCGAGATGCATCGGTTTCTCCAGTGGTTCAACGATGAACCGGACGACACAGCTCTGATCAAAGCGGGTTTGGCGCACCTCTGGTTCGTGACGGTGCACCCCTTCGACGACGGCAACGGGCGTATCGCGCGCGCCCTTGGCGACCTGTGGCTGGCTCGCGCCGACAACAGTTCGCGACGCTTCTACAGCCTGTCGGCCCAAATCCAGCGGGAACGAAACTCCTATTACACAATTCTGGAACGTACGCAGAAGGGCACACTCGATGTCACCGAGTGGCTGCTCTGGTTTCTCGACGCCATGCGGCGGGCAATTGCCCACGCGGACAACACCGTGGACGCGGTGCTCGCTAAAACCCGGTTCTGGCGTCGATGGCAGCAGACATCGCTGAATACACGGCAGATAGCGATAATCAACCGCCTGCTGGACGGGTTCGACGGCAAGATGACGACCCGCAAGTGGGCGATCATCGCGAAATGCTCGCAAGACACGGCACTTCGCGATATCAACGAGCTGATCGAACTCGGTGCTCTTCGCCGGACGGAATCCGGCGGCCGTAGCACCTCATACGAGCTGGTCCTCCCCTGAGAAGCGGGCTCTGCGCGCCTGCGATCCCCGCCACTCAGCGAGAAAACGTGACGTGGATCGTCCCACTCTCAGCGACTTCACTCTCCACATCGAACCCGCTCTCCAATTCCCGCAGCTCATCCCACAACCGCACACCACGGCCGAGCAGGATCGGGGCGATGGCGACGTGGAGCTGGTCGACGAGACCCGCCGCGAGATAGGAGCGCACCACAGACGCGCCGCCGCCGATGCGGACGTCGAGGTCGCCTGCGGCTTTCGTGGCGAGGGCCAGCGCGTCCTCGGGTGTGTCCTGGACGAAGTGAAATGTGGTGCCGCCCGCCATTTCCAGTGTCGGGCGCTGCTCGCGGGTGAGCACGAAGACCGGGACGCCGAAGGGCGGATTCGGGCCCCACCAGCCTTGCCAGTCCGGGTCGCCGGGGTTGGCGTGCAGGCCGAACATGCCCGCGCCCATGATCTCGGCGCCGACTCCCTCGAAGTATGCCGCGGCGTACTTGTCGTCCACGCCGGTCGTACCCGCGCCGGAGGTGTCCCCGAACACGCGCTCCCGGAAGGTCCGGGTCGCCGCGTAAGCCGCGACAAGGCGGTTCCAGTCCTTGCCCATCGGATCATCTGGCGTCTGATCGGTGGTGGTCGCGTATCCGTCCAGGGAGATGTTGAGATCGACGCGAACCTTGCCCATTACCGCTCCTCCAGGTGATTGCAAAATGCAATCGCTAAGATATGCGGGTCATCGTGAGGTGTCAAGACAAGGTCGTGAAGTCTGCCGACTGCCCCTTTAGGATGCGGATGTGGGACTGCTCTTCGAGACGCGCGCGTCGGATTCACCGTGGGTCGAATCCATCTGGACGTGCCGGGCGGAGCAGGTCTCGACGATGACCTCGGTCGCGAGTGAGACCTGGGGACTGGTGTTCTGGAAGGAAGAGGGCCGTTCCTGCGCGGCGGTCACCGGTCCGGAGACCCGCACGGGCACTGCCCCAGTGCCTGAAGGGGCGGAATTTGTCGGTGTCCAGTTCGCCGTCGGCACATCGCTGCGCACGATGGCAACGACGTCGCTGGTCGACGGGGGGATCGTGTTGCCCGATGTCACCGAACGGGCCTTCTGGCTCGACGGCGCCTACCTGGAAATTCCGCGGCCCGAGGACGTCGAGGCGCTCGTCGATCGGCTCGTCCACGACGGAAGTGTGGTCCGCGATCCCCTGGTCGCGGCGACGTTGCAAGGTTCGCCGCCCGACGTTGCCGAGCGGACGCTCGAGCGTCGTTTCCGGGCGGCGACCGGGCTCACCCACGGCGCGGTCCGGCAGATCGGGCGAGCCCGCACCGCCGCACACCTGCTCACCTCAGGTGAGACGCCCGGCGACGTCATCGACAAGCTCGGGTATTACGACGAACCGCATCTCGCCCGCGCGCTGCGCCGGTATGTCGGGCGGACAGCCGGACAGCTTCGCGGCGGGGCCGGCGGCACGATCGCGCTCGATACCGGTCAGTGGACGACGTCGTAGACGAGCTTGGCCACTCCATTGGAGTAGGTGGCCGAATCCCGCAGGCGCAGCTGCTGCTTATCGCGGTCGGAACGGGCGAACAGGCTCTTACCTGCACCCAGCAGCACCGGGAACACCAGGAGGTTGTACCGGTCGATCAGGTCGGCGTCCGACAGGCGTCGGGCCAGTTCGGCGCTGCCGTGGATGAAGATGGCGCCGCCATCGGTCTGCTTCAGCTTCTCGACGTCGTCGTCCGATCGCAGGATCGTGGTCGGGCCCCAGCCGTCGACCAGATCGTCGTCGGTCAGACTGGAGGAGAGGACATATTTGGGCAGGTCCTTGTACGCGGCGTGATCCTCGGAATCGCGCCAGAGCGGTGCGAACGCTTCGTAGCTGCGGCGGCCGAACAGCAACGCCGTTGTCTCGGCGAGCTCCTCCCCCTTGAGCGAGTAGGCCTCCGGCACGAACTCGGTGTCCATCACCCAGCCGCCACTGCGATGCCCCTCGGCCGTGCCGCCCGGCGAGTCCACGACGCCGTCCAGCGACATGAAGCCTGTGTAGACGAGTTCGCGTGCCATCAAATCCTCCTGAGTGTGAGCTTCGGCGTTTGCCTGAGGTCAGCTTATGAACCCGCCGCCGCCGCTGTCTTGGACGAAACCGACACCATGCGGCGCCAGTCGGCAATCCCCTGTCGTCGATGCCTACCGAAAGGCACATCACCCGACCGTGCGCCTACTGGGCGGCCGGTGCGGCAGAGGAGCCCGCTCGGCGAGTGTGCGGTAGGCCTACCAGCCGATCCATGGCAAGGGCTTCCGCTGCCGCCGCGCCGGTCCCCGGGCCGCCCATTAGGCTGGCGAGGAATGTCCGGCGAGTGGGAAGATGTGAATGAGCACCAATCCGGGCGGGTGGCCGCCGCCGCAGAAGACGGGACCCAACCGACAACTTCTCGTCGTACTCACACCCATCCTGGTGCTGGTGGTGGTCGCGGCCGCGATCGGTATCGGATTGCTGGCTCGTGGTGTGGTGACGACAAAAGTCGAGGGCATCGCAATAGCGGCGACCGACGACTCCACCCCCGAGAACGTGCTGGCCGACGGCGCGGTGCGGGTCGGCGAGCCCGACGCGAAGGTGACCGTCCGGGTCGTCATGGACCTGCAATGCCCCGCGTGTAAAGCGTTCGAGGAGGCCAACGGCACGGTCCTCGAGGACGCCGTGCGCTATGGCACCGCCGCAGTGGAATACAGCGTCATCAGCTTCCTCGACCGCGCCAGCGAAACCGAGTACTCCTCCCGGGCCGGTAACGCATCATTCTGCGTCGCGAACTCCGGCCTGGACAACTACCAGGCGTGGCTTTCCGACATGTTCGCCCGGCAACCCTCCGAAGGTGGTGACGGCTTGCCCGACAGCGAACTGATCGAGATCGCCGAATCCGCCGGCTACACCGATACCGCTGTGGCCGAATGCATTACCAACCGTTCATACGACAGCTATCTGCGCGCGAAGACCGATGAGGCACTCGACTCGGGCCTCCAAGGCACTCCCACCGTCTACGTCAACGGCGAGGAGATCACCGACCGCAACGCCATCATGGTTCCGGGCGGGCTTGCTCCGGTGATCGCTGCCGCGCAATGAGTTAGGCGCACCTCCTGCACCGAGGACAGGACGTTCGGCACCTGCCCACGTCGGCACCGAGGGCTTATCACCGACCGGAGCGCACTTCCCGAATCGCTTGGCGTTTGAGCAGGGCGCATCGCAGCAGGTACCTGGGGCTGGGCGGCAACCAGCCGAGTTGCCGGGCCATTGCGAGGTCGTCGCGATTGGCCCAATGCTCGACGATCTTGCCGTCGCGTAGACGGAACCAGTGCGATTCGGTCATCGCGAAGGTCTTGCCGGTGGGAGCGAACGCATTGTCCACCGCGCCGGACTCGGTGTAGAAGACCAGTGGCCCGACCTGACGTCCGTGCATCGTCGCGTAGACAGTCACGAGATCGTCGTCGACTGCCGCGGTGTGAATGTCGTAGGACATGTCGGTGAACGCGTCGCGTAGCCACGACGCCAGCGCGTAGAGCGCCTCGGGACCGTTTCCGCGCGCCCATGGCGGGGCCGCCTTGCGTTCGTGGGTGAATCCGTCGGGGTGGGTGACCTCGGCGAGGTCGGCGACACTGCCGTCGACCATGAGGTGGATACCGTGAATCGCCACGGATTTCGGGTCACTGGCCAGGACTGGAGGATTGATGGTGCTCATGATGACTGCCCGTCTGTGGTACAACTCCAATTTGGATAAAGTTGAACTGTATCTAAAAGTATTGGACCGATGATGACCGAAGTCAAGAGGCGTTACGATGCGTCGCGCCGCCGTGAGCAGGCCAGAGCCCGTCGCCACGCGATGGTGGTCGCGGCCGAGGAATTGTTCGAACGTGACGGGTTCCGGTCGACGACGGTCGCGGCCATCGCAGAGCGGGCGGAGGTGTCGGCCGAGAGCGTGTACAAGGCGTTCGGCACAAAGGCCGCACTGGCCAAGGCTGTGTTCGACATCGTGATCGCAGGCGACGACGAAGATATTCCCGTCTATCTACGGCCCGAGCAGCAGGCGATACTCGCCGAACCCGACGTCCGCCGCAAGATCGAGATGTTCGTCCACGGTCTGGCTCAGCGGCAGGCGCGGTCGGCAAGCGTGCAGTTGTTGATCCGCGATGGTCGTCACGTCGATGATTCGCTCAGCCCGGTGTGGGACAAGCTGGCCGAGGAGGGGCTGACCGGGATGACCATGCTCGGTCGGCACATGCTCGAGACCGGGCAGTTGCGCAAAGGAATCGACCTGGACGAGGTACGCGATGTCTTGTGGAATTACCTCGCCATCGATACCTACGAACGGCTGGTGCTCGCCAGAGGGTGGTCCCAGCAGCGGTACGCGGACTGGGTCGCGCGCGCCATCATCGCCGCGATCACCTGAGGACCACCAGATCCCAACCATGAGCACACCCGTTATCCGCGTCCCGCCTCGATCTGCCGAATGGAGTCTGCGACATTGGTGTTCTGGGCCGAACACACCCACCACACACCATCCCGGCGGATGAGGACCCAAGTGCCTCGGTTGGTGATCGAAAAGTCCGGCGTGTGCAGGGATTGTTCGAGGTTGACGATCGCGTGCTCGGTGGTCAGCAGGCGGATAGCGGTGATGTCGTAGTGCGCCTGTGCTGCCGGGGATTTACCGAGCATGGCGCGGTGGTAGCTGTGGAGTTCGCTCCAGCTGCGAAAGATTCGGCCGGCCGGGTTGGTGAACACGATGTCTTCGGTGAAGACGCTGTCGAAAGCGTCCGCGTCTTTGGCGGACAGCGCCGCTTCCAGGTGCTGGAAGAGCGCCTGGATCTCGGCGGTGGTCGTTGGGGTGGTGTCGGCCGCCGAAGATGAAGGCCGGGCGTTCGTTCGAGTAGATGCGGTGTCGTCCATCGAGCTGACGCTACGTGCATCGCACCTCGAATGCCTGCTCGGTGCCAGCCGGGATGAAGGGGCCGGCGGCCACGCACTGCCGCAGCCAGGTCGACCACGGCCGCCACCGCGGGGTGCCCGCACACGCCTCGGCCCGGAACACTTGGTCCCGGGCCGTTTCGGAGGGTTCGAGTCAGTTCGTGGGGCGATCCAGGAACGTGGTGATCATGGGGGCGAGGAGTTCGGGGCGGTGGACTCCGGTGACGTGGGACGCGCCGGGGAGGACGGCGAGTTCGGAGTCGGGCAGGCCTGCGGGGGTGTCGCCCATGATGCCGCCGCCGCGGAGGCGGAAGATTTCGACGGCGTGCTCGGGGCGCACGATGTCGGAGTCGGCGATGATGGTCAAGGTCGGGGCGGTCATGGCTGCGACGGCGTCGGCTGGGAAGGTCGGCGGGTTGGCGTCCATCTCCTTCACCTTCGCGACCAGCGTCGGGAAGTCTTCCGGGCGTGGCGCATTGGCAAGGTAGTCATTGTGAAACGGTGAGCCGTGCAGCATTTCGGGCTGGATTTGGGTGATGCCGTCCAGCACGCCGGGATGCAGTCCCTCGGGCGACAGGCCCACCGAGAGCAGCACAAGTTTGCGGACGACGTCGCTGTGGCGCAAACCGATATCGAGTGCAACGCCCGCGCCCATGCTGTAGCCGAAGATGTCGGCCTTCTCGACGCCGATCTGTTTCAGCAGTGCGACAGTGTCGTCGGCCATGAACTCGGTGCGCAGCGGCCGGTCGATGTCGGCGGTGCGCCCGTGCGCCTGCTGTTCGATCGCGATGACCTGGCGGTTCTCCGACAGCACAGGAATAAGATCACCGAAATCCGTGCCGATACCGGACAGTGCGCCGTGTAGCAGCACCAGCGGCGGCTCGTCGCTCGACTGCCCGTGCACCTCGTAGTACATATCGAGGCCGTTCACCTGGACGTGATTGCCGGGCAGCGGGGTCGACGATTCGGCATCGTCACCGCACCCGGTCAGGACAGCGGTGGCAGCAACGGCGAAGGTGGCAATCGCGGCCAGGGCCGGCTTGATCATGGCGTGCTCTTCTCTATGAGGAAGTGGTTACGAGGCCGGGGTCCTCGTCCGTTCAGCCATAGAGACGCTCGCCGGGGGAAGAATTCATCGGAGCCCACAAGATCGACGACCCGACCACCTCCACGCCACGACTAACGTTGGCGGCATGTCCACGCCGCGGATCGAGCGTCCCGAGCTGCCCGAACACATGACCTGGGAGGAGCTCGGGCGACTTCCGGAAGAACTGGCAGGCCAGATCGAGCTATGGGATGGGCGTCCGGTGTGGATTCCGCGAGGTCCGTTAGAGCACCAGCAGTACGCGGGACTGTTGTGGACTGCACTGCGACGGACCACAGGCCGCGAGAACTCCGACAATGCCGATTCTGATCAGTGCTGGCAAGTGGGTATGGGGACCAATGTGTTCCTCCAGACCAACGGCAAGTCCGACTTCCTCACACCGAACTTCCTGATCCATCGATGCCTCGAGCCGGACTTCCAGGACATCCGCGCCAGCGACGTCGTCCTTGCCGGTGAAGTCCTATCGCCCTTCGATATCCAGACCGACATCGAGGCCAAGAAAGCCCGATACGCCGCCAGCGGCATCCCGTGGTTCTGGGAGGTGCAGCTCGCCCGTGATCCGCGACGGATCGTCGGCGTCCGAGCGTATGGCCTGGCAACCAGCCACGGCCCGCTTCCGGACGGCGTCCTGCCTCTTCGGCGCGCCAACTACATCGTTGCCGCGGAATGGTTTCCAGGCGAGACCGACGGCATCGACTTCGACCATCCCTTCCCGATTCTCATCCCGTGGGCTGAGCTCGAATACTGATAGTTATGCAGCGCGCCAGCGGACCCGGCTCGAATGTCCGGTGCGGCGAAGCCGACCGAACATTCAGACGCGGTGCGTAACCCGAACCTCAGCGATTCGCAGCCCTGATCAGGTCGGCGGCCTTCTCACCGATCACGACGGCCGGGGCGTGGGTGTGGCCGCGAATGATCGTCGGCATCACGGAGGCGTCGGCCACCCGTAGCCCCTCGACACCGCGAACCTTCAGCTCGGGGGTGACGACGCTGGTTCGGTCGGTGCCCATCCGGCAGGTGCTGGTCGGGTGGTACAGGGTGTGCGAATGCCAAGTGAGGGCATCTTCGAGGGTCTCCGCAACCGTCGGCTGCTCCCGCTTCGGCTGTAAGAACCGCCCGATCCGGGATCGCAGTGGATCCGCGGTGACGATGCGATGCGCAAGGTGGAGCCCGGCGAGCATTGCCGCGCGGTCGATGCCGTCGCTGTCGGACAGGTATTTCGGGTCGACGACCGGCTTGGCGATGGGGTCGGCGGACGCGAGGGTCACGGTGCCGCGGCTGCGGGGCTGGAGCAGGATCGGGCCGAGCGCGATGCCGTGGCCGGGCGCAACGCCGATACCTTCGTCATAGAACGGGGCAGGCCCGAAGATGATCTCCAGATCGGGCAGCTCGAGCTCGGGCCTACTGCGCACGAACCCATAGGCCTCACCCACATTGGAGGTGAGCATGCCGCGCCGGCGAGCGAGGTAGTTGATCAATTCGAGCGGCTTCTCCGCATCGAACAGGGTGCCGGAGTCGACAGCGAAACCGAGCAACGTGATCAAGTGGTCGGTGAGATTGCGGCCCACCTCGGGCACGTTGTGGACCACCGGAATGCCTTGCGCGCGGAGTTGCGCCTGGTCACCGATGCCGGACAGTTGCAGCAGCTGCGGGCTGTTGATGGCACCGCCACACAGCACTACTTCCTTGCGGGCACGGACCGTGTGTTTTCTCCCGTCCTTGCGGTACTCGACACCGACGGCGCGGGTGCCGTCGAACAACACCCTGGTCGCATGGGCGCCGGTGAGCACGGTCAGGTTCGGGCGTTTGCGCGCGGGCTTCAGGTACGCGTCCGCGGTGCTCCACCGCGCGCCGCGGTGCTGGCACACCATGGTCTGCGTAAACCCTTCCGGCTGAGCCAGATTGGCCCGTTCGCGCTTGAAACCGGCGTGCTCGGCTGCGGCGAGGAAGTCGGTGGTCCAGTGGCTGGGGCTGCGCTGCTGTGAGACGTGCAGTGGTCCGTCGCGGCCCTCGTCGACCCCTTGCGCGCCCTCGACCGCCTCGATGCGCTTGAAGTACTCGACGACGTTCGCGAACGACCAACCCTCGCCGGCGGCCCGCGCCCACTCGTCGTAATCAGCGGCATAGCCGCGCACCCACATCATCGCGTTCATCGATGACGATCCGCCGAGCATCTTGCCGCGCGGCCAGAAGACTTGGCGATCACCGAGCTCGGCCTGCGGGGTGGTCAGGTAGTTCCAGTCCAGGTCGGTCTGGAACAACTTGGAGAACGCGGCCGGAATATGGACGGCCTGATTCTTGTCCTCAGGCCCGGCCTCCAGGGCGATGATGTTGTCGGCCCCGCGCTCGCTGAGCCGAGCGGCGACCACGGCGCCGGAGGAACCGGTGCCGACCACGACGTAGTCGGCCATCGTATTGGTGCTCATGAGTTTCTCCAGTCGGAAAGTGGTCGGGCTCAACCGCGCAGCGCGGAGGCGAAGATCATGGGCAGGCGGCCCCAACCGGGGTCCGCGGCGAATCCGGTGAGCAGCTTGCCGGTGCCCGCGGCGGTCTTGTTGCCGACGAACCACGGCGGCTTGGGCGAGATGGCGATCTCGCCGTGCAGCAGCGACCGCGGCGCGGGGCGGAACGGGCCGCGCACCACGGTGCGTTCCACGCGGTCGATCAACCACGCGTTGTGCACCACTCCGATGCCGCTCTGCACATCCTCCAGGGTGTGCCCGGGGAAGGCTCCCCAGGACGCGGTCGGCGTCAGATAGCCGACGCCGGTCCAGGCGTTGATCGCGACCGTGCCGTAACGCAGGTCCTCGATCAGCTCGTCGAAGGCAGCGCCGAGCTCGGAGACGGTGGCCGGCTGGGCGATGATGTTCACCCCGAGCGTTCCGGTGCATGCCTCGTTCGCGGTACGGGCCGCCGCACGGGTGAACTCGGCCCCGGTTCCGGGCAGCTCGACCACGCCGAACACCGGTGCGAAGTACTCACCGGCCAGCAGCGGCTCCTCCGGTGACGGCGCCAGCCCGGTGATCAGCAGGCGCTCGCCGGATGTTCCGAGGCGTTCGGCGCGCGGGTACGACTTGCGCGCCTGGGCGACTCGATCATCGCTGCCGGGGTAGTACGCGCGGCGAGCGGGCGCCTTCGCGATGGCCTCGCGCACTGCGGTGAGGAACTGATCCTTCTGCGCCCAGTCGGAGGAAATGATCACCGTCTGCGCGGCGACACAGTTGTAGCCGCCGTTGTGCAGCCGCTGCGTCGCCACGTGCTCGGCCTGAAACGCGATATCGGCCGAACTCCACTGCCCCGGCAACACGATCGTCGGCGACACACCGCCGAGTTCGCTGGAGACCGGTTTGGTCAGCTTCGGCGTGCCTGCCTGCTTGCGTTCGGCAGCCTCGGCGCCGGTCCCCCACACGATCGCGTCGTGCGTCTTGGCGCTTCCGGTCATGTGCACATGTGCGACGAGATCGTGCTCGACGAGATAGCCGCCGACCTCCGCACCGCCCGTCAGCAGCCGCACCGCACCCAGCTCGATCAGCGGCGCGAGGATCGCGGTGAACACCGGCAGCAACGGGTCGGTGATCGGATTCAGCTTGAGCGCGACGACCCGGTTGTGGGCGATCAGCTCATACAGCGTGTCCAACGGCGCGATCGAGGTGATGTTGCCTGCGCCCAGCACCGCGCCGATCCCATTGGTTCGACGCGGATCCCGCTGTGCCAGACCGGCATTCGCCTTCGCCGCGGCATTACTGACACCCCGTTGCAGCCAGACCTGTGCGCTGAACCCATTGAGCAGCAGGGCGTCGAACAGGCTTGCCGGCAGGACATTGATAGTGACGTTGTCGCCGGTCGCGCCGAACGAGGCCTTGTCGAGCGGGGACTTTCCCTGTTCCAGCGCATCGAGTGTTTCCGACAGCGCGCCAAGGCTTGCGGCCAGCACATACGGGCCCGAGATCCACTCCTCACCCACCAATGGCGACGAAGGTTCGAGGCCCTTGATCGCGACGGCAGCGTCCACCCAGTCCTGAGCGTGCCTATGGGTGAGTTCGCGAACCCGGTCGAGCAGCTCACGCCTGCCGCGCAACGGGAGGGCCGCCCACTTCTTCTCGCCATCGACGAGCTCGGTGAGGGCAGCGTCGACAGCGGCGTGTGTCGAGGGCGCCACATTGGTAACCACGTTCGATCCTCCAAGACGTCGGCGGTCCGCGCGGGCTTCCGCCGCGGACGGGATCGACCAATTGTGTGTCCTGCACCACTATCGAGGCCATGTGCCGCCGTTGCGGACCCACCATGCCTCATTTGTGCTCACGCACAACCGTCACGATGGACTCATGGCCGCAAGAACCGCCTCGGCAAGGGCCGATAGCGCCCAGATCCCCCGGCCGATCAACAGCCCAAACGCGGTCACCCGACCTTGCACCCGCAGGGCAGCGACCAAGCGCAACCGGCATCTACGTCGCCTAAAGCGATCAACAACAGACACACGAAGCGTCGTGAACACCTGCCTCGACCGGCCGGGCTCGACGAACACACAGGACGATGCGTAGAGCAAATTCCTGACGCTCAGCCCAGCTCGACGCCGACCGTCAACACACCCCATTGTGCACAGCAACAACCAAGTGGTGGCGCAGCTCACCCCCGGCCGCGTACGCTGACCAGGTGACCGCACCATCGCAAACGATTTCCACGCGCGCGGCTCGACCTGCACTGGAGCTGCTCGAGCGCGTCGGGGAATTGGCCGACGAGCTGGTCGCCCGGATCTCCGCCGCCGACCGCTCCTACGGTGAGTCCGGACTACTCACCGTCGAGGAACTCCGTGACGCGTGCCTGACCAACCTGACCGCGATCATCTCTGCACTCGCAGGCGAGCCCGCCCGTTTGCAGCCGGCGCGCGCGGTGGGGCGGCTCAAGGCCGAGCGCGGCGTCCCGATCGCCGCACTGCTGCACGCCTTCCGGCTCGGCGGCCGCTTGATCTGGGAACAGCTGACCATGCGCTCCCCCGAGCCCGGCGACCCGCAGGTCCGCGATCTCGCCACCTCGCTGTGGGAACTCATCGATACCTACTCCGACACCGCCGTCGAGGCCTACCGCGAGACCGAGATCCTGCTCGCCCACGCTGACGCGCAGGCCCAGAGCCGATTGATCCGAACGCTCTTCGACGACAACTCGGGCAACCCTGCCCGCGCGCTGACGGCGCTGCGGACGCTCGGTCTGCCGGAGCACGGAACCTACGCGGTGGTGTCGATCGAGACCGACGATCCCGGCGCGGCATTGCCCGGCAACCTCGTCACCGCGATGAAGGATGCCGGGGCTCGTTCGGTCTGGGATTCACAGATCGATACCCATGCGGGGTTGCTGTGCACCGGATCGACCGCAGCGGTCGACCGGGCTGTGGCGAAGCTGGCCGACCTGGTGGCGGGACGGGTCGGCGTGAGCACGAGTTTCGCGAGTCCGCACGGCATTCCCGGCGCACTGGCCGAAGCTCGCCTCGCCGCCCGGAGCGCACGGGCGGGTTCGGGCCGGGCAGTCCGCTTCGGTGACGACCCCGTCGCCCACCTGCTGGTCATGCTGCCGGAGGCGAGCAAGCAGGCAGCGACCCAGATCCTCGGCCCGGTACTGGGGCTACCCGCACCCGAGCGCGACGACCTGATCGTGGCGCTGCGGGCGTGGTACGAATGCCACGGCTCGACCGCCGCGGCCGCCGAGCAGCTGCATTGCCATCGCAATACCGTGCGCTACCGGCTGCGCAAGATCCGCGACCTCACCGGCCGCGACACCGCCGATCCCGTCCAGTCGGCCGAGCTCCATCTCGCGCTACAGGCCGTCACCCTGCTCGGGCCCGGCCCCGCGCCGGCCGACACTTCGGCATAGCCGATCACCCGGCGGCGCATCGTTGCATCGGCGACCGAGATCGCCGTGCCGTGTGCGTGAGGCCTATCCGTAGTGGCAGACGTAGTGCATGGTCTCGCGGACCTCGATCTCGAAGGAGCTGTCGCCGGGGACCGAGAACGACTCGCCTGCGCGGTAGACCACGGCCTCGTCGGCACCGGCGAAGGTGACCGCGCATTCGCCCTCGATCAGCTCCATGACCTCGGGCGCTGCCGTGCCGAACGTCAGGGTGGCGGGCTGGATGACGCCGACCGACTTGCGGGTGCCATCGGACAGCTCGAGGCTGTAGCTGACGCACTTTCCGTCGAAGTAGACGTTGGCCTGCTTCGCGACGCTGACATTCTCGAACTTCGACATGGTCTCTTTCCCGTGGTGAGCTGGAGGGCGTCAGCCTACTTCAGCAATCCGCGCCGTAGTGGAGGACCTCGGCCCGATCAGTCGCCCCACCCACTCGCATCGATGATCTCGTCCCAAGTCAGGTAGGGCAGTTCAGGGTGGCGTTGGTGGACGAGTTCGCCGGGGAGGGTGCCCGGGAAGGCTTTGCGGCGGTCGGCGAGGGCTTGGGTTTCGATGACGTCGGTGAGGGCTCGAGTGCCGCCGAGGCGGGGGTAGGTGGCGTGGACGAGGTCGGCGTAGCCGGGTGGGAGGTCGTCGGGGCTGCCGCCGACGTCGATGCCGATGCCTTCCACGGCGATCCAGATTTCGGCGGGTCGGCGGCGGCGATAGACCGGGGAATCGCTGAAGCCCGAGGTGTGGCCCGCGATTGCGTCCCATACGGTGTCGACCCTGGCGTCGGTGATGCCGTTGCGTTCGAGAAATTCTGCTGCGTAGTCGGCGCCGTCGACCTCGAATCGCTGATGGCCGTTGGCGATATCGCCGAGCCCGATGTCGTGCAATGCGCAGATGAGGTACATGAGTTCCTCGTCGTAGTCGACACCAGGTCGTAGGCCTTGCTTTTCGGCAATGGCTCGGCCGAAGAGGAAGCCGCGGACGCTGTGGTTGCGCACCGCGGGCATCAGGGCCGTGTCGATCAACTGCTGCGTCGCTGCGGCTATCGGAGATGACGGCAGCTCGAGCGCATCCGGTCCGGCGGATGCCGTGGCGTCGAGCGACCCGGCGCCAACTCCGGCCGGCGCGGCGGCATCGGACGTGGTGCGACGAAAAATATCCATGAATACTCCGATCGCGAAGGTCCTGGCGGTCCGCATGCACGCGAATCCGGCCCGAAGGGTTGAGGGGCTCGCACTTCAGCAACCTTCAGGCACATTGAAGCATAGCGCGGAGCTTCAATTAAGTTGAAGGATGTGATCGAAGACGCAGCGACGTCACTATTCGCCGCTGACTTGTTGTGAAAGCTGCCAGAATCACCGCGTGACCGGCCAACGGCGGTCCATCAATCAAAGCCCGGCGTGTATCCGAACTGCTTCTCCCGTAACCGGACTCGCTTCCGACAGGCAGCCCCGCGCACTTCACTGCCGGGCCGAACGCACCGACTCAGGGCACCAGAGGTGTCGCGTCGTGGGTGAACCCGCCCGCATCGTGGCGGGTCAGCGGCACCGACGGCGGGTGCACCGTCAGGTGATCGATGCCGCGGCGCACATCGTCGAGCAGCAGATCGACCATGTCGTGAGTGAACCCGTGGCGCAGCACCGCCCGCATGATCACCTCGTCGTCGCGGTTGTTCGGCAATGGATAAGCCGCGATGAGCCAACCTCGCGCCCGCAGCCGGTCCGACAACTCGTAGAGGTTGAATCCGGGGTCGCCGGTGAGCCGCCAGGACACGGCGGTGATGCCGCGGCTCGGATCGCCGGCGTGGATGAGTTCGAACGGGCCCAGTTCGGCCAGACCTTCGGCGAGATGGCGCGCGACGTGGTAGATCGCGGACTGTAGCCGGGTGTAGCCGAGGCGCCCGAGCCGGATGAACTCGTAGTACTGGGTGATGGCTTGGCCGCCCGGCCGGGAAAAGTTCAGGTTGAACGTGGCCATGCTGCCGCCGAGGTAGGTGACGTCGAAGATCAGTTCGGCGGGCAGATCGGCGGCTTCACGCCAGATCGCCCAGCCGACGCCCAGCGGCGCGAGACCGGTCTTGTGGCCGGAGGCGTTGATCGATCTCACTCGCGGTAACCGGAAGTCCCACACCAGCTCCGGCGCGGTGAACGGGGCGAGGAAACCGCCGCTGGCCGCGTCGACATGGATCGGAATATCCAGACCGGTGGAGGCCTGAATATCGTCGAGCGCCTTGCTGATTCCCGCGACATCCTCGAACAGACCGGTGAACGTCTGCCCGAATGTGGGCACCACCATGATCGTGTTCTCGTCGCAGTGGGCGGCGATATCGTCCGGATGCATGGTGTATCGGTCGCCGCGCAACGGGATCTGACGGATCTCCACGTCGAAATAGCGCGCGAACTTCTCCCAGCACACCTGCACCGGACCGCAGACGAGATTCGGCATACCGGTCCCACCGCCACGTCCGCGCCAGCGGAACTTGGCCGCGAGCCCGCCGAGCATGGCCGCCTCACTCGAACCGATGGTCGAAGTGCCGAGCGTCGCGACAGGGTCGGGTGCGTGCCACAGGTCGGCCACCATCCGCACGGCGCGATGCTCGAGTTCGGCGGTCTGCGGATACTCGTCCTTGTCCACGATGTTCTTGTCGAGCGACTCGAACATCAACCGCCGGGCCTGATCGTCGATCCAGGTCGTACAGAAGGTGGCCAGGTTCATCCGGGAAACGCCGTCGAGGGCGAGTTCGTCGTGCACGATCTCGTAGGCGACCTGGGGTAGCAGTTCGGGTTCGGGGAAGCCGGCCTTGGGCGCGGCCCGGCCGAACGCGGGTAGAGCGAACAGATCGTCGGCGTCGCGTGATGTCGCCATCGGACCTCCACACCTCGTGTGATGCTTGAACCGCATGACCGTCCCAGCATGACATGGACGCCACGCCGTCCGTCACGACTCCGGCCGGATTCGCGCAGCCTCGGCGGATAACCTTCCGAAAACGATCGCCGGAATGAGACGTTCGACCCTTGCCCGAGCTCATGCGCCGGGACAGGCTTGGCGCTGCGACACCAGATCAGATCACCGCACCTCTCGGTCGGATGCTCAGCACGGTCCGGCCTCGACCCTCCGGAGGCCGACATGTCGGAACAGCCCGCCGAGAATCTTCGCGAGCACTCCCCCACGGACGTGGTCGTCGGTATCGACGGGTCGCAGGGATCGTTGGCGGCCGCGCGCTGGGCGGCCAGGTTCGCCGCAGAACGCGGACGCGCCCTTCGCCTCGCCCACGGTATGGAACTGGTCGGCACGGCGAAGCTGGTCAGCACCGCGGGCGGCGTGACGGCGTCTCTGCTGGAGGCGATGAAGGAGAACTCTCGCCACCTGCTCGACCGAGCTGAACAGGCCGTTTCCGAGGAGGCGCCCGACCTGCCCGTCTCAGCGCGTGTTTCGGTGGGCAGTGCCGCCGCGCTGCTGATCGAGGAAAGTGCCGAAGCGTTCGCGGTGATCATCGGCGCCACCGGAAACGTCGGCATTCTCGGGCACCTCGGGTCGACCCTGCTCGCAGTGGTGTCCCGAGCGCACGGCCCGGTGATCGTGGTGCGCGCGGATGCCGAGGGCGCGATCCGGTCGACGGGTCCGGTTGTCGTCGGCGTGGACGGCAGCCCGGTCAGTGAGGCCGCTGTCGCCGCCGCGTTCACCGAAGCCGCGGTCCGCCGCACCGATCTGGTCGCCATCCACGTCCACAACGACCGACGGCTCGAGTCCGAGCGGCTACGAAAACTGCTGCCCGAGGCCGAGGTCGAATCCGCGGGTCAGGAAGTGCTCAGTGAGCGTCTGGCCGGTTGGCAGGAGAAGTTCCCCGACGTCACCGTCATCCGCAAGACCTACAGCGACCATCCGACCGCACGTTTGCGCGAGTGGTCGGACACCGCCCAGTTGGTGGTGGTCGGCAGCCGCGGCCGCGGCGGATTCACCGGACTCCTGCTCGGCTCCACCTCGAACTCGCTGGTCCAGCACGCCGGATGCCCGGTCATGGTCGTCCGGCCGGACAATTCCACGGAAGGACGCGACCGATGACCACACCGATCAAGCCTGCCGATGCGCCCATCGTCGTAGCGGTCGACGGTTCACCGCAGTCGATGCACGCGGTGGCTTGGGCTGCGGCCGACGCCGCGTCGAGGGCTCGGGCACTCAGCATCGTCTCCTCGCCGGAGCTGCCCTCGGATATGCGGCCGAGTGTGCTGTTCTCCGCGCAGGACATCGCCGAATCCCGCCGCCGGTCCGAGCAGACGCTGGCCAGGGCCGCGGAGGTCGCGGCCTCGAGTGCGGTGCCCGAGATCTCGACCGAACTGATCGACGGCCGCATCGTCCCGTATCTGCTCGACCGGTCGGCGGATGCGGTGATGCTGGTGGTCGGCAGTCGCGGACTCGGTGCGTATCGGCGCAGCCTGCTCGGCTCGGTCAGCACCGCTGTGACCAGGCATGCGAACTGTCCGGTCGCGGTGATCCGCGAGGTGTCGGCCACCGACGTGGTGTCGGCGGCCAAACCCGTACTGGTCGGCGTCGACGGCACCCGCAACAGCGAGCCCGCCATCGAGAGGCCTTCGACGAGGCGTCGCGGCGCAAGGTCGGGCTGACCGCCCTGCACTCCTGGACCGACGTGACGGGCATGGAAGTGCCCATGCTCGATTGGGTGGACAGCGAAGACATCGAGGCGGCGACGCTGGCCGAGTCCTTGGCCGGATACGCAGAGCGATATCCCGACGTCGAGGTGCAGCGCGTGCTTGAACGCGACCGGCCCGCCCGTTCCCTGGCCCGCGAGGCCGACAATGCCCAGCTGGTGGTGGTCGGCAGTCACGGCCGCGGCGGATTCACCGGCATGCTGCTCGGCTCCACCTCGGAATCGGTGCTGCATTCGGTGGAATGCCCGGTAATCGTCGTGCGTGCGTGAGAGTCTGATCGCCTTTACTGGTGAACGGCCGCGAATCCGTGTTAACTTAGTGCGGAATGGTCATTAACTTGACCGGTCGGCCGGAAGTCAGGAGTTGGTCATGGAGACCGCGGTCATCGTCGACGTCGTGCGCACCCCCTCGGGCAAGGGAAAGGCCGGTGGCGGACTCTCCGACGTGCACCCCGCCACGCTGCTGGCAGGCGTGCTCTCGGACCTACTCGGCCGCAACGATCTCGATCCGGCCCTGGTCGACGATGTGATCGGCGGCTGCGTCACCCAGAGCGGCGAGCAGGCGTTCAATATCAGCCGCACCGCGGTGCTCGCGGCCGGATTCCCGGAGTCGGTGCCCGCCACCACCGTCGACCGGCAGTGTGGCTCCAGCCAGCAGGCCGCGCACTTCGCCGCACAGGGCGTCATCTCCGGCGCCTACGACATCGCCATCGCGTGCGGTGTCGAATCGATGAGCCGCGTGCCGATGTTCTCCAACGCCGCGGGCCAGGACGCCAACCGCGGACCCATCGCGAACCGCTATCCGGAAGGCCTGGTGCAGCAGGGTATTTCCGCCGAACTGCTGGCCGCGCGATGGAAGCTGGACCGCGCCCGGCTCGACGAGTTCGCTGCTCGCTCACATCAATTGGCCGCCGAGACCGCCGCGGCCGGTGGATTCGATCGCGAACTCGTCACCGCCGGACGCCTGGATGCCGACGAAACCATCCGCACGGGGTCGACCGTCGACAAGCTCGCCGGCCTGAAGCCCGCCTTCACCGACGAGGCCTACCTGCAGCGGTTCCCGGAGATCGAATGGTCGATCACCGCGGGCAACTCGTCCCCGCTCACCGACGGCGCCTCGGCCGCACTCATCATGAGCGAGCAGATGGCGAACAAGCTCGGCCTCCAGCCGAGAGCACGGTTCCACTCGTTCGCCGTCGTCGGTGACGATCCCCTGCTGATGCTCACCGCGGTCGTCCCGGCCACCCGCAAGGCGCTGGATCGGGCCGGTTTGAGCATCGACGATGTGGATGCCTACGAGGTCAACGAGGCCTTTGCCCCGGTGCCGCTGGTGTGGCAGCACGAACTCGGCGCCGACCCGGCCAAGCTGAACCCGCGCGGCGGTGCCATCGCCCTCGGTCACCCGCTCGGCGCCTCCGGCACCCGCATCCTGGCCACCATGGTCAATCACCTGGAGCAGACCGGTGGACGCTGGGGCCTGCAAACCATGTGCGAGGCAGGCGGTTTGGCCAACGCCACCGTCATCGAGCGGCTCTGATCACTCAGGCCGGTAGCGGGCCCTGATGTGGAAGCGTTCACCCTGCGGGCCGTAGATACTCAGGTACTCGACGGGGTGCTCGTCGGCATTGCCGAACCAGTGCGGCAGATGGGTGTCGAATTCGGCGACTTCGCCCGCGGTGAGAACCATGTCCCGGTCACCGAGGATGAGACGCAGTTTGCCGTTGAGCACGTAGAGCCAGTGGTAGCCCTCATGCGTGCGCGGATCCGGTTCCCGGTCGGCGGGGCGGCCGGCCAGGATCTGCTTCCAGGCCTGCAGCCCGCCCGGCTTGCGGGTCAACGGGACGACGGTCTGGCCGTTGCGGACGAACGGGCGCGCGTACACGCGGGGGTCGCCGGTCTCGGGTGCGTTGACCAGCTCGTCCAGCGGCACCTGATGAGCCTTGGCCAGCGGCAGCAGCAGCTCCAGGCTGGGTTTGCGCTGCCCCGACTCGAGCCGCGACAGCGTGCTGACCGGAATGCCGGTCAGTTCGGAGAGGGCGGCCAGCGTGGTGCCGTTGCGGCGGCGCAGTTCGCGCAGCCGCGGCCCGACCGCATCGATCACCTCGTCGAAATCCCGATCCATACCGATATTGCAGTTCTGGCAAATTTCTTTGTCAAGTCCGCATGGTCGGCCGCATCCTGGTCCTGCCACAACCGATGGACGGAGAAACGCGATGGACCAGCAGTTCTGGGATGAGATGTACGGCAGCCGCGAGCAGTTGTTCAGTGGGCTACCCAACGATGTGCTGGTCGCCGAGGCGGGCGAACTCACGCCGGGACAGGCGCTCGACGTCGGTTGCGGTGAAGGCGCCGACGCGCGCTGGCTGGCCGAACACGGCTGGAAGGTGACCGCGGTGGACGTCTCGCAGGTGGCGCTGGAACGCGCCGCCGCGACCGACCCCCACGTGGCCTGGTCCCATGCCGACCTCACCGCCACCCCGCCGCCGCCGGATTCGTTCGACCTGGTCTCCGCGCACTACTTCCCGATCGAACTGGAACCCGAGCACACCACCATTCGCGGGCTCATCGCCGCGGTCGCACCGGGAGGCACCCTGCTCGTCGTCGGCCATGATCCGGCCGACCTCCCGCATGATCACGACAACGGCTTCGATCCGCGCGACTACTACCAGCCCGGCCAGATCGCCGACCTGCTCGGCCAGGACTGGACGGTCCTGGTGCACACCGCCCGCGCCCGCACCCGCCCCGGCCCGCCGGGTACCCACCACACCACCGATATCGTGTTGCGCGCCCAGCGCAAGCCCGCGAGCTGACCGGCGGCGATTACCCAAAACCACCCGAGCGGTCCTTACCTGGGCTTACGCTCGACAGGCCCCGGGGACACCGGGAACGCGGAGCGGGCTGCAGTGCCCCCGCAGCCCGCTCCGCCGCGCCTCTCGCACGGCCTTCGCCGACATACCGTCAGCCCCTGGCGCGTCCTCCACAGGTTTCCAGAGCAGATTGCTATGGTCTGGGTCACATGTGCGCCGGATGCGAAAACCATGAGGCGGAGGGGTGTCGATGCGGTTGACCCGGCGGGTACAGGGTGTGGCGGCAGCGTTGGTGATCCTGTTGACCGGTGGGGCGGCCGCGGTGACGACCGTGACCGACCGCGGGCTCTCCCGCGAGGCGCTCGCACCTGCCGTCGCACCGGACGAACTGGCGCGGCAGTGGACCCAGACCCACGACGGACCGCAGCCCTACCCCGACGTGCACATCGACTGGGATGTGCCGATCGTGATGAGCGACGGTGTGGTGCTCAAGGCCAATGTCTATCGGCCGATCGGCGCCGACGGGCAGGTCGAAACCAAGCAGCTGCCGACCATCGTCAACCTCACGCCGTACACGAAACTCATGACCAACCTGATCGACTCGGCCATCTCCATGCCGGGGTTGCAGCAGCTCACCATGGACCTGATCGGCCGGATCAACCTGTCCGGCACCCCGGTGAGCGGCTTCGAGGACCTGCTGCACGCCCTCGACGGCGGCACCATCCAGACCGTACTCGGGCTGGACCGCAAGCTGATTCGTAGCGGCTACACCCAGGTCGTCGCCGATGTGCGCGGCACCGGATTCTCCCAGGGCACCTGGAACACCCTCGGCGCACGCGAACAACTCGACACCCGCGAGGTGATCGACTGGGCGGCCGCCCAGCCCTGGTCCAACGGCCGGATCGCGATGAGCGGTGGCTCCTACTCCGGCATCAACCAGCTGCGCGCGGCCGAGGATCCGCCGCAGTCGCTACGCGCGATCTTCCCCGTGGAACCGGGCAGCGACCTCATGCGCGATGTCGTCGCTCCGGGCGGTGGTATCGGCACCACCTTCCTGCCGATGTGGCTGAACTCGGTGAACAACGCGAAACTGATGCCCGATATCGGTTCCATGCTCGACGGGACCTTCGACTGGCGCTGGTTCAACGATCGCCGCCGCGATCCGCTCACCAATGTCGACCTGCTCGCCCAGGCCCTGCTCACGCCGTCACTGCACAATGTCCCACCGGCGCTCGGCGCCGCACTCGATGAGAACAGCGCCTTCCGGGAAGGCATCATGGGCCACCCTGACCAGGTCGGCGTGCCCACCTTCGTCTACGGCGGCTGGCACGACATCTTCGCCAACAGCGCCACCTCCCTCTACAACGCCATCCCGCTGCCCGCGGACCAGAAGAAGCTGGTCGTCGGCGATACCTATCACGCCAATCCCGGTGCGGGCACCGGTGTTCCAGGAGCTCCCGCCCGGCTCGACGTGCTGCAGCGGGCGTGGTTCGACTACTGGCTCAAGGACATCGATAACGGCATCACCGGATTCGGGCCCGTGACGGTGTGGCAGCAGGGCGGCGGCTGGGTCACCCTCGGTGAATTCCCGCAGCCCGGCATGACGCATCGCCGGGTCTACCTGTCCGGCGCGCCCAGTGGCACCACCGGCGACAGCCTGCACGACGGTTCGCTGGCCGCGGCACCGGCCGCCGAGGTCAGTCGGCTCACCGTCGCCCCCGGCCTTACTACCGCGTGTTCCCGCGACGCCGCCCAGGGCTCGGCCGGGATGACGGCGGTGATCGACGCCTGCGCCAAGGATTCCCGGATCGCCGAACGCAACGGGCTGACCTTCACCAGCGCCGAGATCACCGAGCCGACAGTGATTTCCGGGCCGATCAACGTTCACCTCACTACCGTGCACGATGCCGCCGACGGGTACTGGAACGTCACCGTCAATGATGTCGCGCCCGACGGAACCTCCACGGTGCTCTCGACCGGGCAGCTCACCTCGTCGCTGCGCGCGATCGACGAGGCGAAGAGCACCCGCTCGGCCAACGGCGACCTCACCGCACCGCACAATCCGATCACCTTGGACAGTGTGCTGCCGGTGCCGCCGGGTGAAGCGATCGCGCTGGATATCGCGGTAATCCCGACCCAGGCGGTGCTTCAGCCGGGACACCGCCTGCGGGTGGACGTCTTCGCCGGGAACTCGCCCAAGGCGCTGGCCTTCCGGCCGATGCTCAATGCCAGCGAACTCAAACCGCAGCATCTGGTGCTCGATCCGAACACGCCGAGTTTCGTCAACCTGCCGAGCGATCGACCGATCAGGTTCGGGTGATTTCGTGTGACGCCACAATGTCGTTGCGACACCCTCGTTCAGCAGAGCCGGGAGCCGTAGGGTTTCGGGCATGGTGTCGCCCGAAATGTCGCAACTGGTGCAGTCGGTCGTCGAGACATACCTGCTGGACGGCACGCGGCGCTACAACCGCGACGACGTAGCGGCTCAGTCCGGTGTTCCGCGCGAGGTATCGAAGCGGTTGTGGGTCGCGCTCGGTTTCCCGGCCGGAGTCGACGAGACCGCCCTCGACTACACCGACGCCGATGTGCGCGCCGTGCGCGATTTTCGTGAGTTGGGCGTGCTGGCCTCGGCCGATATGCGGCAGCAGGCCGCGACCGCCCGCACCATGGGCCAGGCGATGGCGCGGCTGGCGGAATGGCAGGTCGATCTGGTGCTCGACGAGATCACCCGCCGAGTCGCCGCCGCCGATCCGGATGCCGATCCGGCCGAGGTCGCCAGGCAGGCCACCGAGGCGACCGTGCCGATCCTGGAAGAACTACAGGCCTACGCCTGGCGCAGGCACCTCGCCGCCGCCATGGCTCGTTCACTCGATGGCGCGGGCACGGCCGCCGATTCGACCCGGGAGCTGGCCGTCGGATTCGCCGATATGGTCGGCTACACCCGGCTGACCAGGCATCTACACCCGGACGAGCTGTCGACGCTGCTGGAGGCGTTCGAATCCACCACCACCGCCGCCATCACCGAGAACGGCGGCTGGGTGATCAAGAACGTCGGCGATGAGGTGATGTACGCCGCCGAGACCGCGCTCGCGGCCGCCCGGATCGCGCTCACCATCCAGGAGAGCACCATGACCGTCGGCACCACACCGGAGTTGCGGGTCGCGGTCGCCTACGGTCCGGTCTTGCAGCGGTTCGGTGACCTGTACGGCTCCGTGGTGAACATCGCCGCCCGGCTCACCGGTGTGGCGCGGCCGGGCACCGTGCTCGTCGATGACGCCGCCGCGGCCGAGCTGGCCGGCGAGACCGAATTCGCCATCCGGCATCTGCGCAGTGTGCGGGTGCGCGGGTTCAACCGGTTGCGGCCGCATCTGCTGCGTCGCAACGGTAAGAACCGGTGACGACGCTGCCGCTGCCCGCCGCCCCACAATGGTGGGCTTCCCGCTGAGCAGGTTGGCGCTGCCCAGGCTCGGGAGGTACCTCGCGCGCTCATCTAGGCTCGGCCGGTGGATATCGACTGGCCCGACCTGCGTCAACGTTGCCGCCTCGACGAGGACGACGCGATCGTGGCGTTGAACAAGCCCGCGGGCATTTCGGTGACCGGGGAACGCCACGACACCGACATCGTGCAGGCCGCCGCGGCCGTCGGCGAGACGCTGTATCCGGTGCACCGCATCGACAAGGTGACCTCGGGTGTGGTGCTGCTGGCCAAGGATCTGGCCGCGCACGGTCCGTTGACCAGGCAGTTCAACAAGCAGACCGCGACGAAGACGTATCTCGCGATCGTTTCGACGCCCGAGAGCGAGCAGCTACCGGACACCGGCACCATCGACCTGCCACTGAGTGTCGGCAGGAAGAACCGAGTGCGGATCGCGGCACCACGGGAGAGCATCCGAGTCTCCAATGACCGCTGGTACGTCGACCCGGCCGATCTGCTCGACACCAAGAACTACCCATCCACCACCCGCTTCGCGACAGTCCTGCGCCACGGCGGCTACACCGTCCTGGCGCTGCGCCCCATCACCGGCCGCCGCCACCAGATCCGCGTCCACCTGGCCTGGATCGGCCACGCCATCGCCGGCGACCCGCTGTTCGACAAATCCGCTACCCACGACCGCACCTACCTGCACTCCTGGCGGCTTCACATGGCCGCGGATTGGCGGACACCACCCGAGTTGAACCTCGAGGCGGCGCCGGGTGATGCATTCTGGGTGCCGGTGGCCTCGGCGTTGGATGATCCGGCCGAGCTGCTGAATCGGGCAGCGGACCGTCTGGGCGACTGAGTCGATCATCCGGATCGCTCGAACTCGCCCGAACCCGGATCGGCGGGGTAACGACGACCGACCTCGCAAGGGGCTCGGAAACTCGCCCGATACCAGGAGCCTGCGTCCACCGCTGGAAAGTTCAACATGACTCATACCACACTCTTCCGGTACCGGAAATCGAGGTGGTAAGCCTCATGACGACAACGATTCCGCTGGTCAACTAGCCTGATACCCGGCGCCGCTCGAGGTGCGGCGCACTCTGTTTCGCAATGGAGCGATCCCCCAGAGAAAGCGGATGGGCATGATCCTGGTGGCTCAGGTCAGCGACACACATTTCGATCTCGGACCCCGAAACGCCGAACGCGCGGAGCGGGTCATGGCCTACCTTGCCGACCTACGGCGGCGACCGGACGCGATCCTGGTCACCGGCGACGTCACCGATTCCGGTAAACCCGATCAGTACGCCGAGGCGCGTATCGCCCTCCAGGCCGATATCCCGGTGTACGCCATCCCCGGCAACCACGACGATCGCGGCGCGTTCCGCGAGGTTCTGCTCGGAGAACAGTCGTCGGTGGAGCCGATCAATCGCACCCACCGAGTCGGCGCGTTGACGCTGGCACTGCTCGATTCCAGTGTCCCCGGCGAGCCCAGCGGACAACTCACCGACGACACCTACGACTGGCTGCGCGGCGTCCTGGCCGACGCCCCCGCCGATGGGCCGATCCTGCTGGCACTCCACCATCCGCCCGCGCATCTCTACAGCCCGGTGGTCGACGAGATCGCGCTAGCCGAACCGGAACGTCTGGCCGCGATCGTCGCAGGCGATGATCGCGTTCTCGGCGTGCTCACCGGCCACGCCCATTCCGCCGCGACCACCACCTTCGCAGGCAAACCGCTGCTGATCGCACCGAGCACCGCATCGGTACTCGGCGGTGAGTGGGAGCTCGCGCTGCCCGATCATGTGATGGACTATGCGCCGGACCCGGCGGTCGCATTGCATGTGATCGACGAGAACCACCGTCTGACAACACATTTCCGCAGCGTGCCGATGGGCGGATGGATAGGCGTCGCACCGAACTGAACGGGCGACACCGCCTGCCGGGGCTCGTCATCGAAGACGCGGGAAGCATTATCGGCACCTCAACGCACCGAGCATCGCCACCGGCGGTAATTCAAAAACCGCATATATAACCCGGAAACAAGGTCCGTAAACGCTTCGGAAATATAAACGATACCTTCTGGCTACCAGCAGATCACCCCGGCGAAATATTCCCAAAATTGGGAATTGGCACAAGAATATTCCTTCTCATAGAACCGCTACCCTCGCTGCTCTAGGCAAGATTCACACGCGGTTGTCCAGGAAGTTCGCATGCCACCCTTTCCGCCGTCGTCGGCTCTGCACGCCCGAAAACCGATAGCCAGACTGGAATCACCATACGGATGGTTCGCCGTCGGCTGGAGCCGCGAATGCCGCCCCGGATCAATACTGACCACCCAGCTGAATTCCCGCGAGATCGTCGTATTCCGTACCGCATCGGGGAAACTCGTTGCCGCGGACGCCTATTGCCCACACCTCGGCGCACATCTCGGGCATGGCGGCACGGTAGTGCGGGAAGAAATCCGCTGTCCGTTCCATGGTTTCCGCTTCTCGACCACCGGCGCCTGCACGCACAACCCGTACGGCACACCACCGCCGGCCGCGCGGCTCGGCACGATTCCGGTTCTCGAACGCTACGGCGCGATCCTGGTCTACTCCGGCCCGGAGACGACACCCGCATGGGAACCACCCGACGACGACAGCTCGCAATGGCGTGGGCTGCTGATGCGCAGCCATCATTTCCAGGGACATCCACAGGAAGTCACCGAAAACAGTGTCGACCTCGGCCATCTACGTATCCTGCACGCATTCGGCGAGGTCCGCGCGACACAGCCGCTGACCATCGACGGCCCGCTGCTTCGAGCCGGTTACGGCATCCGCCGCCGACTGATCGGCCAGTTCGGAATGGATGCGACATTCGATCTGATGGCCGCGGGCCTCGGTGTATCGATCGTCGAATTGACGCTGCCCGCCTTCCGGGTTCGGTTGCGTCTGCTCGTCCTCCCCACCCTCGTATCCGATGGGAAGGTCGTGCTGCGGCTCGCCGTCAGCGCGCGTCGCAGCCGGAAGGTATTGAGCACAGTGATTTCGGCGGTTCTCGCCCGTGTCACGTTGGCAGCCTTCTCCCAGGAAGTACGCCGGGATATCGACATCTGGCGGCACAAAACCTATCTCGCCCGGCCCGCAATCGCCGACGGTGACGGCCAGGTCGGCCGATACCGCCAGTGGGTCCGGCAGTTCTACTCGGTGGATGGAGCACAGTGAACAATCGGCACAACCGTGGCCCGCTGCGGCGGGCCGCCCTCGCCGCCGGAGCAGGCGCCGGACTCCTCATGTGGCGTGGCTGGCGCGCGCACTGCCGTCCGCCGCAGGTGCCACACGGATTTCGCGCCGCGCCGCTGGTCCGGATCGGGGCGGATGCCATCCCGGTCCTCGGTGTCGTGTCGCGGTTGCACAATGTGGTGACCCGGCCGGTGGAGATGGTGCACGATGCCGCCCGAGTGCACGGCAGCGTCTTCACCCTGCGCGTTCCGACCCGATTCGACCTGACGTACCTGACCGACCGCGCGGCCTACGATCAAGTGCTCGCCCTGCCCGCCGAGCACGCCATGATGGGCCCGGTCTTCGGCAATGTGCCGACGGTCGGTTTCTGGTTCCCCCGCCGGCACAGCGATCACGATTCGCTCCAGGACCTCGCGCTGACCGGTAAGCGGATCATGGCGGGACTACTGGCACCGCATCGCGTCGCCGACCTCCCGCCACTCACCGAAACGGTGATAACCGCCCATATCGCCGGCTGGGGACAAACCGTCGACCTGGCCGAGGCGTTCCCTCGCGCGATCTACGAGATCTCCGGACGGTACTTCGCCGGAGACGAGTTCTGGGACTCTTACGGCGCCCGGATCACCCCACTGCTGCGCGCGATAGCCGATGGCATAGAAGTACCACGCGCGACACTGGCGGTCACCCCGGCGCGGTGGTTCATGCGCGAATACCGTGCCACCAAACGGCTCGCCGCGATCCTTCAAGAAGCCGCCGAGGTGATGCCGGCATGCCTACTGTTCCAGTCGATTCGAGCCGCGGGCGTCGCCGCCGAGGACGTCGCCTGGATGGCGATGTACGTGCTGTGGAATGCCGTCACCTATCCGGGCAGCTACGGACTGTGGACGTTGCTTGATGTGGTGTCTCGTCCACAGGTGTACCGGACGGCAATGTCGTCCGACGATCCGGTGACCTATCTGAGCTGGTGTCTCTGGGAGACGATCCGGCTGAATCCGGTGTCGTCGCTGGTGCGCGCACTGAGCAAACCATTCACCTATGAGAAGGACGGCGTGGCCTACCATCTTCCGGCAGGCACCATCGTCGGAGTCGCGCCGTCACTGCTCAATCAGGATCCGGACGTATGGAAGCACCCAGGCCACTACCGCCCGGAACGGTTCGCCGAGCTGAACAATCCGCGGCGGGCACTGTTCGGATCGGGCCCGTTCGGCTGTGTCGCGGGCGAATTCTCGCGTCTGCTGGTGGCCGAGGTGTGCGTGCGGATTCTGCGGAGCGCGGAGATCAGGTTGCTCGACGGACTACCGAACCGGCAGTGCCGGGTCCACCTCGCCTATCCGGACCGGCCGATCCCAGTGGCACGTATGCCGATCGGAGCGTGATCGAATGCGCCGCACAGGTTTCGAGGTCTCGGTCGTTGTGCCTGCGGCACCTGATACGGTCCGCGACTTCCTGGCCGATCTGCGCGAATCCATCCGGATCCATCCGCTGATTGTTCGGGTGGACCGGCTCAACGAGCGATTACCCGGCATCGACAGGTACCGGATACGGGACCGGATGCGGATGGGCCCGATGACCATCGCGTTCAGTTATCTGGTCGAGACATCCCGCACCCCGGAAGGCGACATCGTCTCCGACGCCTACCAATTCCCCCGCATCCACCTACACAATGTCACCTCCTGCACGCCGGTCGACGGCGGAACCCTCGTCCATGAGCAGGTCACCATCACGGCGCCGCGGTTGCTCGTCACAACGGTCCGCCGCGAAGGCGCTCTCGCGCACCGCACGATGCTGGACAACCTGGCAGCGGTACTCGGCGACGATCAGAGGCGGCGGGACCTGCGGTAGGCAACCGCCTGTCAGTACATCGCCGCTCATCGCCGCCCGACCCATGTTCCTGGTCGTGCTGGGAGCGCATCCAGCAGCTGGTCGAACGTGCTCCGTTTGCTCGGCAGCGTCGCACCGTACTGAGCCGTATCGCAATCTATGATAACTACGTTTATTATAGGTCGTGTTATCATAGATTCGTGAAGAAGCCGCAGGGGATGTTCGACCGTGACCACGAGTGGTCCGAGCTGACCCGCTTCGCATCCTTCCAAGACCCACGCCCTGCACTAGGCGTGGTCTCAGGCCGTCGACGCCAGGGCAAGACCTTCCTGCTGGACGCCGTCTGCGAGGCCATGCACGGCTTCTATTTCGCAGCCACCGAAGCGACCGAGGCCGAGTCATTGCACCAGTTCGGCACTGCCCTTGCCCACTATCTGGGCGAACCGGCGCCTAGACGATTCACCGGCTGGCCCGAGGTGATCGAGACGATCATGCAGCTGGCAACGGATGGCCGACCGGTTCCGGTGGTGTTGGACGAATTCCCTTATTTGGCAAAGGCATCGCCGGAGCTGCCCTCGCTCATCCAGCGGGCATTCGACCCGGCCGGCCGCCGCAATGCCTCCCCGATCCGACTCCTGCTTTGTGGTTCGGCGCAGACATTCATGGGAAAACTGCTCGTCGGAAGCGCCCCGCTGCGCGGCCGCGCCAGCCTCGAGCTGATCGTTCCGACACTGGACTTCCGGCTCGCGCGCGATTTCTGGGAGATCACGGATCCGTACCTGGCGTTGTCGGTGAATGCCGTCGTCGGCGGCACTCCCGCCTACCGTCGTGAATACACGCTCAACGACGCACCGGCCGACAGAAACGACTTCGGTCCGTGGGTGGTTCGAAACCTTCTCAACTCCGCAAGACCGCTGTTCCGCGAGGCTCGTTTCCTGCTCGCCGAGGAACCCGAACTGCGGGATACCGCGACGTACCACGGTGTTCTGTCCGCGATCGCCGACGGAAACAACACCCGCGGCGGCATCGCGAATTTTCTGGGGCGCAAGTCGACCGATCTCGGTCACGCGCTGACCGTCCTCGAGGATGTCGGCATGATCGCTCGCGAGCAGGATGCGTTCCACGGCAAGCGGTCCACCTACCGAATCACCGAGCCACTGCTGGCCTTCTACCACGCGATCATGCGTCCCGAATGGACCGATCTCGAACGCCCCGGGCACGCCGATGAGGTCTGGGCTCGCTCACAGACCACCTTTCAGTGCCAAGTCCTCGGACCGCATTTCGAGAACATCGCCCGAACCTGGAGCCGGTGGTATGCCACCCGCGAGACCCTCGGCGGCCACCGAACACGAGTACTGTCCGGAGTCCTGCCCGATCCGGCCGGGAAAACCGGCCATCAGCTCGACGTCGTCGTATTCGGCCGCGGCCCTGGCGGTGAGGACCAGATCCTCGCTATCGGCGAAGCCAAGAGCAACTCTGTCATCGGAGACCACGAGCTGAACCGGCTGGACCGGATCCGCGAGTTGCTACTCCAGCGCGACCGCAGGGCGTCTTCATCCACGAAACTCTTGCTGTTTACGGGCAACGACTTCACCCCGGAATTACGGCAGACAAACCGAACCCGAGAAGACGTCGAGCTCATCGACTTGGAGCGCCTGTACAGCGGCAGTTGAACTATTCGTCCGTGCGTAACGGGCTCGCTGGGACGGCTTTCGCGTGGCCTGCTGACGTGGCAGGCTGTCGGCCAGCACGTATGGCCGACGAGGACATGGGCGCGACGTGATGGTCGGTCATCCTTGGCCCATGTTCAACGGGCGACATCGAGGGTGGCGCCGCGCGGCCCGAACAAACGAGAGGTATCCGATAACGGTGTGGAAGCTTTCCGAAGTCCCCGACGACAGCGGGATCGCGCAACAGGTGACGTTGATGGAGACCTACGCCGACGGCGAGATGACCCGTGCGGATTTCGTGCAGGAGTGGCTGGCCGCGCGCCGGCTGTCGGCGGACAACGGTGAACGAGTTCACGAGCAGCTCGAGAGATTGCTCGACAGCGTGTCATCCGAGGTCGAGGACTACGCGGTGGAGCCGCCGCCGCCCGAGGCCGACGATCCCTCCGAAGATCCGTTGCGGGCCGAAGTCGACCAGGCTCGGAACGCACTCGGAGGGCTACAGTCGTAGGTCGCTCATTCCGATCACCAGATGTCGGTCCAGAAAGGTCGTTTGGGAACGTCGAACATGGCGTAGTTCTTGCGGACCACGGTCGGAACCGCGGCGCGGACGCTCAACTGTTCGGCCAGCGCTCGCGCTCTTGCTTCGCGGAACTGATGGTAGAAGTACTCCTTCCGCACGCGAACTTCGTTACCCGTGTCCGGATGCAGGAACTGAGCTTCGACCCGCACCCGCCACAAATCGAACTTGAAGAAAGCCCGACCGTTCCTGCACCGCAGGTCCGACTCGACCACGACCGCATCCACGGCGCTCCCTGCCCGCCGCAGATAATCCCGGCGCAGCCGCCACGCAGCGGCGAGCACCAGCATCCACGCACCGATGCCCAACACAGCGCTCACCGGAAGAAACAGCGCTTTGGCGACCCCCGAACCGGACCACTCGGCCACGACGGCGCCCAGGTTCAGCGCACCAGCCATGAAGAAGAACGCCGCAACCGGGACACCCAGAACCCACGCCAGATGCATCGGCCCGACCAACCGCTTGGACCGTCCCACACCCACTCCTCGCCATACGCCGCTGATGCAGATCCTATGGCTCATGGGCGCGGATCACGACGTCGATCAGGATCGGGCGCACGTACGGGGTCATCTGGCAGGCGTCTCTGGAACGTGTTCAACAGCTGATCGAGAGTCTTCCGCTCACTGGGCATCCCGTAGGCGTCGAGCGTCGACCACGTGCCATCGTCCCACTGCACCCAAGCACGGGGCTCGTCGTCGGACTCGTTCACCGCAAGTACCGCTCTACCCTGGTATCCGGCGTGATGACGCCGAACGCGACGAGGGTCTGGTACGCATCCCGTTTGTGCGGGCAGCTGTCGATACTGCACCGGCGGTGCGAGCGCATGATGCCATGCGCCGTCCGTACCGACATCCGGGGCTCTCGAGCCTGGATCGGCGGCTCATCCTCGCCGAAGGTGTAGGGCAGTGCATAGATCAAGCCGAGCAATAGCACCGCGATGGGTCCCGCGACGGCAAGCGCGGCAATGTAATCGGACATCGAACCCCCTGCATTAGTTGAATACTGGAAACTCACTCGCTTGTTCCGAGGGCAGGCACGGTGAGGTCGGGCAGGCGGCGGACACCGGCCGAGATCTCGAAGGACAAATCGGTGTATCCGACCGTCAATTCCGCCAGCCGCTGCCACGCCCGCCGCATCTCGTTGTCCGGAGCACCTGCCGCGATGCTCCCGCGCGCCGCAACCGACAGCTGCGCCATCCGATCGACCACTGCTCCAACGGTTTCAGTGTGCTGGTATGCCGCACCGCGTGCAGGCGCGACCGCCATCGCACGCTTCCAGCACCATGTCTTTCGACGGGAGTGGGATCACCGTGCCCACCTCGCTGCCCCACCGATCACACGAACTACCTGCATCGACCTCGCCCCTCGCTTTGCGCCGGAAGATCTGACTGGAGTTCCACCCTGCGGTGGCTATGCGCTGTAGACTAAACTTGTATACGCTACAACGCAACGGTACAGATAGCTTTTGGCCACTGGTCACCGACAGAGGGGCTCAAGACAATGGCACCGATCTCACCTGCTGTTGCACGCTGGGAACTCGTATTGCGCATCCGTCGTCGGCGCGAACAACTGGGCATCGATACCGCGACTGTCATCAAGTCGCTCGGTATTGCCAGGGCGTACTGGTCCCACTTCGAGAACGATCGACGACTCATCACCGACGACAAGCTGAAGGCCCTGTGCGCCATATTGGAGTTCGACGAGGACGAACAGCGCGAGCTCATCGCCCTGCGCGCGGCCGGCAAGGAACGCGGCTGGTGGACACGGTACGGAGCACTGTTCTCGGACGAAACAATGCGCTTGTGGTCGATGGAGTATGGGGCGCAGAGCATTCGCAGCTACGAAAGCTTGCTGATTCCCGGACTACTTCAGACCGCCGACTATTCCCGCGCCTTGATGGCCACCGACACCACATTCATCCGGCAGGCCGAGGTCGACCAACGCGTGGAGGTTCGCCTGAAGCGTCAGGAACGACTCCACGGCCCTGACCCACTCGAACTGACTGTCGTCCTCAGCCAGGCCGCCCTGATGCAGCAGATAGGCGGACCCGACGTCCTCCGCGGTCAGCTCGAGCACCTGATCGAACAGATGGAATCGCACCCTACGATCGATATCCGCCTCATGCCCTTCGTCGCCACCGGCGGATTCGTACTCGGCGGCGCCACCTTCCACCTGATCGACTTCGACAGTCCTGCCCTGCCGACGATCGCATGGCACGAGTTCCCCGTCATGCCAGGGTTCATTGAAGACGAGAAGAAAGTGCAGGCCCTCAACGTCACCCTCTCCCTCGTCCAAGCCGAAGCGCTGAGCCGGACCGATTCGCTCGACTTGATCAAGAGACTTGCTACTGAGCTACCCTGACCAGCATGAGCACGACCGCGCACAGCACTCCCCGATCTGGATGGTTCAAGTCTTCGTTCTCGAAGGAGTCCACGAGCTGTGTCGAGGTCAAGTTCAGCGGAGACTGGGTGCTGATCCGCGACAGCAAATACCTCCGCGACCCCGCCAACAACCCGGCCGATCAGCCAGTCATCCCAGTGCGCGCCGATGATTGGATGGCATTCCTGAGTGCTGCTGCCGGACAGATTCCCGGGCATCGACGGGCACAACCCCGGATCGAGCGGACAGCGACCGCCGTCCTACTGCACTCCGCCGACATCACACTCGCTTTCACCCCGGCCGAATGGAACGCATTCACAGAGGGCGTCGTCATCGGCGAGTTTGCCGCCGCCTGAGCGCCTTCGACGCAGATGTGTAGGGTCTCGAAACTCGGGGCGGAATCTCAGAACATTTGGCGGTGATGTGGCGGATCCGCCGTCGTTCTGAAATTCCGCACTTCTCTGGCAGATCGGCATACGTGGCCAGTGCGGCGATCGAAGCAACCTCCGCCGACTGCCCTGTAGCCGAATGGCGTTGGTTCGGACGGCTTCCGTGTTCGTAGTCGGCCCGCGGTAGAGCATCGGGACCGAGCCGGATCGACAGCTTCACGAAGCAGCGGAGGTGAAGTCATCGAGGCCGTTGAGTCGCGTATTGTGCGCTGCCCGGATCAACCAGTAACCCGCGCGCTCGACGAGTACCAGAGTGATGACACCGCGGCGGTCCTCTCCGGCGGCAGCGCCAGGCAAGACGTGATCAGGCCATACCCACTCGGTGTGCACGAGCACCACTCCGGTACCGATCCACTGGATATCGAGGATTATCTGGCGATAGTTTTTCTTCTGCGCAAGAACAGATTCCGGCACATCTTCGTGCCCACGCACGTTGTCCTCCCGTGATCGCCACCACAGGCCCCGGTGCGTAATGAAGTCGCAATCCTCGGTGAACAATCGCCCCCACTCCTGCATCTCATGCGCTATCCAGAGCTCGGTATAGCGATCGAGCAGCTCTCGGATCGCGTCGCTGTCACCATTCATACAGCGAATTCTGAAACATCAACCATGGTTAAGGTCAAGATGACGGCTGGGGGCCGCCAGCGGTGTGGCGCGGTTCGCGGCGGAACGTCGTGACCACGGACGAAGCATGAGGAAATGCCATCGAATCGAGACTGGCAACGTCCGCCACGGCGTGAGACAAGCCGGAAACGGCCAGGTCAGTCAGCGGGCGGTCCGCCACGACTTTCAAGACCCTACACAGTCGATAGAGATTTCGAGATGGTTCACTCCATGGCACCTACGTTGAGCCGCAGTTTCGCTAACTCAGCACCCGATCCCGCGACCTGCGGTAAGCGGCAGGCGTTGTCCCCGTCCACCTCTTGAACGCATAAATGAACGTCGACGCTTCCGCGTATCCCAACCGAATCGCCACATCACTCACTGAAAGCGGTGTGGTGCTGAGCATTTCCTCAGCAAGCGCTCGGCGCATTTCGTCGAGGAGGGCGCGGTAGCTGGTACCCGCGGCGTCGAGGTGGCGGCGCAGTGTGCGGGTGCTCATGTTCAGATCCCGTGCCACTGAGTCGATTCCGGGTGGGCCGGCCAAACCGTCGGCGCCGCCGTGTGGGACCAGTCGGGATCTGACCTCGGCGGCGATACCGGTGCGGGCGCGGCGGCGGTGCACCAGGTCTCGGCATTGGGCCAGGCAGATGGCGAGGGTGTGCTCGTTGGCCTGCGGTAGCGGTTGGTCGAGGGTGAGGGGGTCGAGCGCGAAGAGGTTGTGCGGGCGGTCGAAGCGTGGGCGGACCACCGTCACCTCGGCGATGCGGTCGGCGTAGGGCGGTTCGGGGAAGGTGAATTCGGCTCTGGTCAACGGCATATGCCTGCCGACCAGATCGCTCATCACCTGATGCATCGCCGTCACATCACGTTCGATGAGGAACTGGCGCACATCGGCGGGCACCGATTCGGCGTGGATCCAGCCCACGAACTCGTCGTCGAGCATCTCGGCCACCGGCAGGCAGAAGGTGAAACTCAGATCCAGGTAGCGCAGTGCGAACGCGATGGCCTCCCCCAGCGTCGGACTGCTGATGCAGGCGAAGCCGAAGATGCCGAAGGTGGTGATCCGGTAGCGCCGACCGACCTCCACCCCGAGGGCGGGCCGGTCCGGCAGCGCACGGACCAGATTGCGGACCACCGTCAGTTCGGTGCGCGCGTCGATCTGGGCGTCGGGGTCACGTAGTAGCCGCTCGGTGAGCGCGGTGCCGTCGAGCATCCGTTCCACCGGAACACCGTGCTCGCCGGCGTAACCGGCGAGCAGCGCCACGCTGGCCACACCGCGCGGGAAGTCCCAATCACGTACCGGACTGTCCACCATGCAGTCAGTATGGCCGAAAGTGTCGATTACCAGGACAGCTCTGCGCAACGGCGCGCGGAATCGGATGTTTCCACCTGAAGTGTGGCGTGGCTGATGTGGAAGCGCTCCGCCAGCAGATGCTGGGCGGCCAGCAGCACGTGATCCCCACTGGCACCCTCGGCGGTGGTGATGTGTGCGGAGGCGACCTCCATACCGGAGGTGAGCGTCCACACGTGCAGATCATGCACGTCCGCCACCCCGTCGACCGCGCCCAGCTCGGCGGCGACCTGCTCGACGTCGAGTTCCTCCGGGCTGTGCTGGAACAGGATCCGCAGCGAGCGCTTGGCCAGCACGTACGTCCGCGGCAGCACCCACAGGCCGATCGCGACACCGATGATCATGTCCGCATAGCGCCAGCCGGTGGTGAGGGTGATCGCCGCCGACAGCAGCACGCCGACGGATCCGATCATGTCGGCGAACACCTCTAGGTAGGCGCCGCGCACGTTCAGGCTCTCCTTGGCGCCGCTGCGCAGCAGCAGGAACGACGCGATATTTGCCAGCAGACCGACCACGCCGACGATCAGCACCGGCCACCCCGGCACCTCCGGCGGTTCACCGATGCGCATGAGCGCCTCGTAGAGCACATAGCCCGCCACCAGGAACAACAGCACCGCATTGGCCAGGGCCGCGATCACCTCGGCCCGGTAATAGCCGAAGGTGCGGGTATAGGTGGGGCGGCTGCGTCGGGCCAGCAGGATCGCAGAGAGGGCCATGCCTATGCCGACGACGTCGGTGAGCATGTGCGCGGCGTCCGACAGCAGTGCGAGCGAACCGGTCGCGAATGCGAAGGTGAACTCGACCAGCATGAACCCGATGCCGATGGCCAGCGCCAGCCCCAGCCGGCCCAGATATTTCCCGGACGCGCTCTCCGGCGCTATCCCATGCGAATGATCATGTCCCACACCTGACAACATATGCGTACATGCGCATGGATGCAACACCTTCGTGTCGGGCTGGCAGACTTGTGCCGTGAGTGATGTGTCCACCGAATCGGCCGAGCGCGCCGACCGCGGCCCGCTACGGCCGATCGAGCTGGCCACCGGCGCGGTCCTCGGCGGCGTCACCGTCGGGCTGGTGACGATCGGTTCGGTCGTGCCACTCGCGGCCGCCTTGCAGCTGGTCGCCGCGGTGCCGATGGGTCTGCTGGCACATCGCTACCGCTTCCGGACCGTGGCCACCACGACCGTCGCGGCGGCGCTGGTCACCTTCGTCGCGGCCGGGTTGCTTCCTGCCATGGGCATGGCGGCCTCGGCCACCATCGGCGGGATCATCGGCGGGGTCAAACGCAGACGTGGCGGCATCGTCGCCGTCTTCGGGTTATCGCTGATCGCCGGTCTGGCGTGGGGCGCCTTCTCGGTCGGCTTCCTGCTGCTGTTCTCCACCTCACGCAACCTGCTGTTCGACACTATCCGCAATACCTCCGAAGGTGTGAAGGATCTCGCCGGGCGGGCGCCGCAACTGGAACCGCTCGGCAACGGCGTCGCCGAGCTGACCGATGTGGTGCTGCGCTTCTGGTGGATCTATATCGCCGGCGGCGTGCTGTTCGGCACGATGCTCACCGCCCTCATCTCCTGGTTCGTTCTGGGCTCGGTCCTGGATCGGCTGGACTGGCTGCCGGGTAGCGATCGGCTCGACGCTCCCGTCGACAACCGGCCGGTGGCACCGCTGCCGGTGAGCATGCGCGCGGCGGGATATCGGTATCCGGGCGCGGGCACCGAGGCGCTGACCGGGATCGATCTCACCGTCGATGTCGGCGAATTCGTCGCCGTCGTCGGCCACAACGGCTCCGGCAAATCCACCCTGACCCGCCTGCTCGCCGGACTGCCACCGTCCACCGGCAGCGTGGAGCGGCCCGGCTCCGCTGGACTCGGGCACCTCGGCGGCACCGCACTGGTGCTGCAACGACCGGAGAGCCAGACCCTCGGCGTGCTGGTCGCCGATGACGTCGTCTGGGGCCTGCCTGCCATCCTCGCCGAGCAGGTCGACGTCGACGGCCTGCTGAGCGAGGTCGGCCTCGACGGCATGGGCGAGCGTGAAACCGCCGCCCTGTCCGGTGGTCAGCAGCAGCGCCTCGCTGTCGCGGCCGCATTGGCCCGCCGACCCGCGCTGCTGATCGCCGACGAGGCCACCTCGATGATCGACCCCGACGGCCGCCGGGAGCTGGTCGCGTTGCTGGCCGAGCTGCCCAAACGGCACCGGATGGCCGTCGTCCTGGTCACCCACCACGAAGCCGACGCGGCCGCCGCCGACCGGGTTGTGCACCTGTCCGGGGGACGCGCGGTGGATCGACTGCCCGCCTGGCCGAAACCGGGCCACGATCCGCGCCGCCGCCCGATGGGTGAGCCGATCATGAACTTGCGCGATATCCGCCACACCTACAACCGGGGTACGCCGTGGCAGGCACCGGCGCTGCACGGTGTGGACCTGTCGGTCCGCCGCGGTGAGGCGCTGCTCGTCGTCGGTGGCAATGGCTCTGGTAAATCCACCCTGGCCTGGATCATGGCCGGGTTGATCAAGCCGAGCAAAGGGCACTGCGAGCTCTCCGGGAAACCGGTCAGCTCCCAGATCGGCCGGGTGGCGCTGGCATTCCAGCACTCCCGGTTGCAGCTGCAGCGCCAGACCGTCGGCGAAGAGATCGCCGACTGGGGTGGGCGGGCCACCGGGTCCGGCGCGGTCGGGCGCGCCCTGGACGCCGTGGGGCTCGACCGCTCGCTGGCAGCACGGTCGATCGAGGAACTCAGCGGCGGGCAGGCAAAACGGGTCGTGCTTGCGGCGATCGTGGCCAGCAGACCACAGGTGGTGGTGCTGGACGAGCCGCTGGCCGGACTGGACCCGGAGGGCCGCGCCGATATCGTCGACCTGCTCGCCCGCCTGCGCGATTCGGGGCTCACGCTCATCGTCATCTCGCACGATGTCGACGACGTCGCCGCCATCTGCGACCGGACGGTGCACCTGCGCGACGGCCGGATCGCCGAATCGGTGCACGCGAACGAACCGGGCGCGGCCTCCGAGCCGGCCGCACAGCACGCCAGAACCGCGCAGCCCGGCACATCGCCGCTACCCGGCGCCGCGTGGCGGATCGAGCAGGGAGGCCGGCCATGAGCATCGTGCTGTTGCGACAGGTCCCGGTGGCGAGCCCGATCCATCGACTGTGGGCCGGAACCAAGATGATCGGTGTCTTCCTGATCAGCGTGCTGCTGATGTTCTGGCCGACCTGGCCGGTCCTCGGCATCATGACCGTGTTCCTGGTATTTGTCGGCATCATCGCCCGGCTGCCACTCGGCACGCTGCCGCGCCTGCCGTGGTGGTTCTGGGGGCTGGCCGCTGTCGGCGCGCTGGTCAATCTGCCGGTCGGCGGGGCGGCGGTCCTACGATTCGCTCAAGTCCTGGTGTTCAGCCTGATCCTGGTGGCCGCATCGTTCCTCATCGCCTGGACCACCCCGATGAGCGAGATCGCACCCGCACTGGCAAAGCTCGGCGCGCCCCTGCGCAAACTGCGCGTTCCGGTGGACGAGTGGGCCGTGGTCGTCGCATTGACATTGCGCGGTCTGCCGTTGCTGATCGAGGAGATCCGGGTCCTGCACGCCGCGCGACGGCTGCGCCCCAAGGACGATCTGCTGCACCGGGCCGCCGACAACGGGCTCATCGACATCCTGACCGCCGCGATGGCGGTATCCACCCGGCGCGCAGGCGAATTGGGTGAGGCGATCACGGCACGCGGTGGCACCGGACAGCTCACCGCCAACCCGGCCTCGCCCGGCCGCTGGGACGCGGTCGCGCTGCTCGTCGTCGTCGCGGTGGGCGTCGGTTCCGTCATGATCGACTTGCTGTTGTTGTGACACACTGGTGGTCGGATCGGCCCGGATCACGGCACCCGCGAAATCGATGGAACCGAACGCAGGCCCGCCGCGTCGAAATGGGTATACGGACCGAGTCTCGGAACAGGGGTAGGCGATGAATGACGACCGGGAAGCCATGCGCTCCCGCAACGACGCGTTGCGCGCGCAGGTCGGCGACATGCTGGAGACCTTCGAACGGCAGCGCCAGGATCTGGCCGCCGCGCAGCAGCGGATCGCCACCGCGCAGGTCACCGCGTGGTCGTCGGATAATCTCGTCCGGGTGACGAGCAATGCCGCAGGCATTCCGCTCGATGTGCATATCGAACCCGAGGCATTCAAACGCTCCAACCCCGAACGGCTCGGCCGCTCGATCACCGAGGCAGTGCAGGCCGCCGCCCGTGAGGGCGTGCAGGTATCGCAGCAGGCGTTCGCGCCGATAGAGGCCGCCGCCGACGGTATGCCCGATCTGCCGGATCTGGTGCCCGGTGCGCCGAGCATCCGCGATCTGGTCGACAAGCTGATCCCGGAACCGCCCGCCATGCAGGACACGACGCCGCCGCCGCCATCGGCGTCGCAAGCTCCGCTCGACGATGACGACGAGGACGAGTACTACCGCAACCGCAGCTACCTCGAGGGTCGTTGATGAGTGAGCGAAGCGAGCGAACGATGAACACAGCTACCCAAGTACTCATGCTGGAGCCGAGCGCTGGCGAGGTGGAGGCATGAGTACCTTGAAGGCTGATCCGGAAGCGATCAAGGCCACCGAGCCGGGGTTCCAGAGCCTGTCCACCCAGGTGGCCGATGCCCTGAGCACCCTGAAGGCCGCGCTGGACGCCGAGGGCGAATGCTGGGGCGCCGACGAGATCGGCGAAAGCTTCGCAGGCAACTACACCCCCGGCGCCGAAAAGGCACTCAAAGCGGTCGAGATCCTCAGCACCACGCTGTCGGCCATGGGTTCGGGTGCGACCACTACAGCCAGTTCGCTGGAGGGTCAGGACCAGGCGATCGCCGACGCGCTCGGCAAGGACTCGTAGGCTTCCCGCTTCATCAGGTTCCCAATAGCTTTGCGCTATAACGGGCGGCAGGTTTGGTACTGACCCAAACCTTTCGGTTTACCCGCAATCCGTCGTATCAAACCAGCCTCCGGTTGTAACGTGGCGTGCAGGAGAGCTGTCCACTTGATCACAAGCTTCGTGCGCGGGGCGGGGAAGTTCCACAGCGCGCGGAGCGTTCGGTAGGGAACCTGATGAAGATGGGAACAACAGAATGATCTTCCGTAAAATCGCCGCGCTGGTGGTGCCGGTAGCGGCTGCCATCGTGGTCGGCGCAGGCACAACACATGCGCAGCCGGCCGCGGCCCTCGTACCCGATATCGGGTACGAGGCGAAGCTGGTCGGCGACCGAATTATCACCACACTGACCGGGGGTACGTTCGAAGTCGCCGGCAATACGGTGAATGTCAAGGACTCCGCGGGCAATACGGCGATCAGCATGCCGTTGGCCTTCCGGCAGGACGGGCTGGAGTTCCCGATGCCGCACATGGTGCGCGATGACGGACGAGTGCTCGAATTGACGGCGGTCAAGGACTTCACGCGGGCTCGTCCGGTTCAGGTGACTCCTGTTGCCTCGCTCGAGGAGAACCAGCGGGCACAGGATGCGTTCTTGGCTCAGTTCGGGATCGCCACGGCGATCGGCGGTTTCGTCGGTCTGGCAATCGGCGCAGCAGTCGGACTCATCGGTTTCCTTGGCGGAGCGTTCGGCTTCGCAACGGTTCCGCTGGCCGCGGGCGTCGGAAGCATCATCGGCACCCTGGTTGTGGGTGGTCCCGCCCTGCTCATCGCGGGTATCGACCTCATCAACACACTGAACGCCCCACCGGGTTCCACCAAGTGGATGGACCAGACCGGCAGGAACTGACCTACCGGAACGGAATACGACACTGGGCCGATCGCAGTCGACGCGATCGGCCCAGTTCCGTTCACAGACACGGAATCCCGGCCGAAGAATTCGCCCTCGGCACACAGGATTCCGGCGATGCGCCGACTGATTCAGCCCTGCTTGCGCACCGCGTTCTTCGCGGCTTCCTGCGCGGTGTCGACCTTGTCGGCGAACTTGCCGCCGGTCTTCTGGTCGACGATGTCTCCGGCCTTGTCGATGACGGTGTCGACCTTGTCGGCGTTCTTCGCCGCCAGGTCCATCGCCTTACCGGCCAGGTTCTTGAAATCCACGTGCACTCCTCGGTGTCGAGCCGCGTTCGAATCGCGATCACCGTACCCGCGCTCACGGCGCTCGCCCGGATACGACAGAAGCGATTGCACCATATTCGGCGCCGGTTTGCTCAATTGTTGCCGTGCTAGTTCGGCATGATCGGACGCCCTGCGAGGTGACGCAGGCTGCCCCTCCGGCTGCTGACCACCATGCCGGAAGAACTCAGTTGGTCCGGCCCAACCACGCCGGATGCCAGAGCCGTCCACTGTCGGTCCAGTTCATGAAGCGCACGGTGCCGGTCAGTTCCGGGGTCACCCAGGTGGCGTTCCTGGTTTCCTCACGCGACATCTCGTTGACGAAGGGGGTGGTTTTGCGGCGGTGCCGGTGCAGTCTTGCCGACAGCGCGCGCAGTTCTTCATCGCTGAAACCGGTGCCGACCCGGCCGACGTACACCAGTTTGCCGCCGTCGGGAATGCCGACCAGCAGCGACGAGAAAGGCCTCGCTTCGCTGCCCCGCCAGCCACCGACCAGCACCTCCTGGGTACGCCAATTGCGTTGTTTGACCCAGGAATGGCCGCGTTTGCCCGGCAGATAGACCGAGTCCCTGCGCTTCGCCACGACGCCTTCGGTGCCTTCCTCGCGGCTGAGTTCCAGCGCTTCGGCGCCGGTACCCGCCATCTGCGCCGGAACAGACAGTGCGGGCACGGCCGCGGCCAGCGCCTCCAGGACCTGCCGTCGATCGCTGTAGCGTTTGCGCAGCAGCGAGGTGCCGTCGAGGTAGAGCAGATCGAAGGCGACCAACTCCGCACGGCGGGTATTGGCTTGCAGTAAGGCGAGATTGGCGACGCCGTTCGGATCGAATACCACCGCCTCGCCGTCGAGCACCACCCGATGCTCGGACAATTCTTCGGCTAGGGCGGCAACCTTCGGATAGCGGTCGGTGACGATATTGCCCGCGCGGCTGCGCAGTGTCGGTGTGCCGTGGTCGAATTCGACGATCAGCCGGTAGCCGTCCCATTTCGTCTCGAAGACCCATTCCTTCGGGTCCAAGCCGGTGACTTCGCCGGAGGTCGCGAGCATGGGCGACAGTCCACGGGGCAGGTCTGCGCCGCCGGTAGTCGCCCCGTCACCCTCTCCCACCTGCTCCTTCATCAGATGCATCAACCAGTTCTTGCCACCGGTGCGGATCAGCGCGTACCGGCCCTGCAACCGCTCACCCCGCAGCACAACGATCACCTCGTCGTCGCGCCACTTCTCGGCCTCGTAGGTACCCGAGTCCCAGATCGTCATCTCCCCGCCGCCGTACTCGCCCTTGGGGATGGAACCGTGGAAATCCAGGTACTCCATCGGATGGTCCTCGGTGTGCACGGCGAGGCGGTTGTCCTTGGTATTCGTCGGCGGCCCCTTCGGCACCGCCCAGGACACCAGCACACCGTCACGTTCGAGCCGCACATCCCAATGCAGTCTGCGCGCGTGATGTTCCTGGATGACATACCGATTCCCCGGCCCCGGGGTCGGCGGTTGCGCGGGAACGGGCTCCGGTGTGCGGGAGGGGTCACGCATCGATCGGTAGACGGTCAGCGCATCCGGACGCGATGAATCCTGATGGGTGAGCGGCGGATCGAGTTCGGCCAGCAGATCGCCGTCGGCTTGGTATCGGGCCAGGACTTCGTCGAATCGCAGATGACGCAGCGATTCCCGGTCCTCGATCTCGGCCCAACTACGCGGCGCGGCCACATTCGGTTCGACGCGCCCGCGCATGGAGTACGGCGCGATGGTGGTCTTGGCCGGATTGTTCTGGCTCCAGTCCAGGAAAACCTTGCCCGCGCGCACCTTCTTCGCCATCGTCGCGGTGACCAGTTCCGGATGCATCTTCTCCAGATTGGTGGCGACCTGTTTGGCAACCGTGGAAGCACCGCCGGGGCTGAGCACCCGATCCAGCGGCACATACAGGTGAATTCCCTTGCTACCGCTGGTGACCGGAAACGCTCGCAAGCCGATGCCCGCGACCATATCCCGCACTTCGAGAGCCACCGTCGCGCATTCGGCCAGCCCGGCGCCGGGGCCAGGATCGAGGTCGAAGACCAATCTGGTCGCCGGACCCATCTCGTCACCGTCGAAACGCCATTGCGGCACATGGACTTCCAAGGAGGCCTGCTGCCCCAGCCAGGCCAGACCGGCCTCGGAATCAATCAGCGGATAGGTGACGGTGCGGTCGGAATGACGCATCGACCGCCGCGCCAGCCAGTCGGGTGCGTGCGCGGCGAGATTCTTCTCGAAGAACGAGGATTCGGTGACACCGTTGGGCCAGCGTTTCCTGGTGACCGGACGTCCGGCGACGTGCGGCAGCATCGCGGGTGCGATCGCCGTGTAATAGGCGATGACCTCGCCTTTGGTGGTCCCGGAGTCCGGGTACAGCACCTTGTCGAGGTTGCTCAGTTCTATCTCGATATCAGGTCGTCCCGCCGCGTCTCGGAAGCTGCGGCGCAACCCGTTGTCCGCGACCCTGCGGCGGGGACCGGCGTTCAACTGGTCCCCGCCGCGGGCGGCCTGCGGACGATCATGCCCTGCGGGCGGTCTCGGCTGGGAAGGCTACTCAGGCCTGCGGGCCGGGGCCCGGCTGCTGACCCGGCTGACCGGGCTGCTCCGGGGGAACGGCCTTCTTGGCCGCTTCCTTGCCCTTCTCGATCTTGTCGGAGTACTTGCCCTTCGTCTTCTGATCAATGAAGTCGCCACCCTTGTCGATGGCTTGATTGATCTTGTCCGCATTCTTGGCAGCGGCGTCCTGACCCTTGCCGACCAGGCCCTTCAAGGTGTCCATCAAGCTCATATGCCCTACGTCCTTCCCTGTGCCTTCGATGAGGTGTTCACCCGATATCTTTCCACCACAACTGCCCGGACGGCAGGTCATCGGGATCCAGACGCTCGCCCGGCTTGGGAACCGCGACGATGGTGCCCGCCGCACGAGCCGCTGTCACCATCCGTTGCACCGGCTCCGACCACCCGTGGAAGGCCAGGTTGAACGTCGCCCAGTGGATCGGCACCAGCAGGCCGTGGCCCGGATCGCCGACGCACAGATCGGCGTGGGCGCGCACCGCCTCTTCCGGGTTCATATGCACATCGGTCCAGCGCTCGTCGTAGGCGCCGATCGGCAACAGCGTCAGATCGAACGGACCGAGTTTCGCGCCCGCTTCGGCGAAGGCCTTGGTATACCCGGTGTCGCCACCGAAGTAGGCGCGCCGGGTGGGGCCTGCCAGCGACCACGACGCCCACAGCGTTGTGTTGCGGACCAGACCACGGCCGGAGAAGTGCCGGGCTTCCACACAGGTGATCGTCAGATCCGTACCGTGGCGATCACGTCCTAGCGCGGACAGGGAAATCGAACCGCCCCAGTCCAATTCGACGATCCGATGATCGGGCACACCCCAGTGCCGCAGATGCGCGCCGATACCGACGGGCACCACGAACGGGGCACTCTGCCCGGCCACCAGCGCGCGCACGGTGGCGGCGTCGAGATGGTCGTAGTGGTCGTGGGAGATGATCACCGCGTCCACCGGCGGCAGCTCCGATAGCGGCGCGGGCACCGGATGCAACCGTGCGGGACCCACCAGCGGTGACGGCGACACCCGCTCGCTCCACACCGGATCGGTGAGGATGCGGTAGCCGTCGACCTCGATCAATGCGGTCGCGTGCCCGAACCAGGTGACGGCGAGATCGGCCGCCTCCGCGGGAAGCTGCGGCTCCACCAGCGGCACCGGCTTGCCCGGGCGACCGGCATTGCGCTGGGTGAGAAATGAGCGCAGCAGCGACGGCGCCGCACCCGGCGTGATCTGGCTACTGGGCTCGGTGTTGTGGAACTGACGGTTGCGGTAGCTGGTGGCCCCGGTCGCGTACGGCTGGATCGCCGAGATCGAGGCGCCCATCGCCGAGGGCAGGCCCCACAGCGCCCGCGCCACCCAGGTGATGCCGAGTGCGCCCGCCGCTCCTGTCGCGATCCGTCGCATGCGCATCATCGCCCCGTGAACTTCGCTGCGCGCTTCTCTTGCCTGGCCAGGCGGCCCTCCTGGGCGTCGGCGCTGGTCCAGGCAGCTTCCAACGCCTCGCGCTGCTGGGCGTTATCCGGCTCACGGGTGCCGTCGTCGTTGAGCACCAGTTTCAGATGCCGTAGCGACAGCGGCGCCAGTTCCGCGATGGACTTGGCCCAGGCCTGCGCGTCGGCGAGGGTGCCGAGCCGGTTGGCGAAACCGAAGCCGTAGGCGTCGGCCGCCGAAATCGGCTCCGCGCCGAGCAGCATGGTGCGGGCCGGTCCGCCGCCGATCAGCGATACCAGCCGCCGCGTGGTCCACCGATCGACGGTAATGCCGAGCTTGGCCGCCGGAATGGCGATGTAGGAGTCCGGGGCGAGAACCCGCAGGTCTGAGGCCAGTGACAGCTGCACGCCCGCGCCGATCGCGGCGCCGTTGATCGCCGAGATCACCGGAATCGGCGCCGACTCGATGGTGTGCAGCATCTCCAGCAGAGCACCGAGGAAATCCTCGGCGTACACCCCGCCCAGATCGGCGCCCGCGCTGAAGATCGGCCCGCGTCCGGTGAGCACGATGACCCGCGCCTGCTCGGCGGCATCGAGCACCGCATCACGCAGCTGGGTGACCAGCTCGAAGTTCAGAGCATTCCGACGGTCCTCGCGCTGTAGTTCGATGGTGACGACATCACCATCGCGGCTGACACCGAGCATTCTTCCTCCCCAGCTGAACGAAATCCGACTGTTGAGTTCATGCTGCCACAGGAGCTGACACAGACCCGCGACGGCGCGAACGTGCGTGGTCACAGTGGTGCGAGCGGTAGGTGCCGGCGCTGCCGGCGGATCGCAGGCCCGGCGCATTCCCGAGGAACATCCCGTCCGCAGCCGCCGCAGCCGGCGCGAAGGTGTCTGCGAGCACACCCCGCAGCCCGCCCGGCGATCGCGCAGGGCCGACCGCCAATGCAGGTGCGCATAGCATCGAGAGCTGTGCTGCCCGACCACACGACAACACCCGGCGACGCCGACTCCGACCCGATCACCGCGGACTACCCGATCCTCGTCATCGGTGCCGGCCAAGCCGGATTGTCGGCGGGTTATCACCTGCGCAGGCGCGGGCTGGTCCCGGAAAAAGACTTCCTGATCGTCGATCATGCGCCCGGCCCCGGAGGCGCCTGGCAGTTCCGTTGGCCGTCGCTCACGCTGACCACGGTGAATCGGGTGCACGATCTGCCAGGGATGTCATTCGCCGAGAAACTGCCGCCCGGATCGGAATCGGCGCCTGCGGCCACTGCGGTCCCGCACTATTACGAGCTCTATGAAAAGCGGTTCGACCTGCGGGTGCAGCGGCAAGTGCGGGTCACTGTGGTCTGCGACCGCCGAGAGCACGGGCCGGCGGGCGACGGTTCGGATCACCACAGCGAAGCTTCGAACCCGGCCGATGGTGCCGAGCGCGACGGGCTGCTGCACGTCGAGACCGATTCCGCAGGCACCATTCGGGTCCGCGGTCTGATCAACGGCACCGGCACCTGGGAGCGCCCGTTCATCCCGCGCTATCGGGGCTCGGAGACCTTCGCCGGGCGTCAGCTGCACACCCGCGACTATCACTCGGCCGCGGAGTTCGCGGGCAAGCACGTGGTCGTTGTGGGTGGGGGCATCTCAGCGGTGCAGTTGCTGGACGAGATCTCCCAGGTCACGACGACCACGTGGGTGACTCGAACGGAACCGCGGTTTCGAGAGACCCCTTTCGTCGAGGACGAGGGCAGGCGCGCGGTCGCCATCGTGGAAGAGCGGGTACGGCGAGGTCTGCCGCCGGGTTCGGTGGTCTCGGTGACCGGCCTCCCACTCGATGACCGGCTGCGCGCCGCACGCGATCGCGGCGCGCTGAACCGCCTGCCGATGTTCGATCACATCGAACCCGAGGGAGTGCGCTGGGCCGACGGCACCTTCCAGCCCGCGCAGGTCATCCTGTGGGCAACCGGCTTCCGCAGCGCACTCGACCACCTCGCGCCGCTGCGGCTGCGCGGGCCGGGCGGCGGCATCACCATGACCGGACGGCTGGCCACCCAGGTCGCCGTCGACCCGCGCATCCACCTCATCGGGTACGGACCGTCGGCGAGCACCATCGGCGCGAATCGGGCCGGGCGGGCGGCCGCGGTCGAACTCACCGAGCACCTGGGTGTGGGCGGCCGCTGACGCGGGTGGGCTGCCGGACCGCTAGTCCAGACCAGCGGCGAACGTCGACGGATCAGGGCCGATGCGACCGCCGTCGTCGAGTGCGCTGATCGCGGCCATCTGCTCGCCGGACAGTTCGAGCCCGAAGACGTCGAAGTTCGACACGATCCGCGATGGCGTCACCGACTTCGGGATGACGATATTGCCCAGCTGCAGGTGCCAGCGGATGATCACCTGAGCGGGTGTGTGCTCCACCGCGGCGGCGATCTCGGTGATCACCGGGTGGTCGAGCAGGGTGCCCTGGCCGAGCGGGCTCCACGCTTCGGTCGCGATCGCATGCTCGGCGTGGTATTCGCGTAGCTCACGCTGGGTGAGCCGGGGGTGGAGTTCGATCTGGTTGACCGCGGGGATCTGGCCGGTCTCCCCGATCAGCCGCTCCAGATCCGGGACCCGGAAATTCGACACTCCGATCGAGCGCACCCGGCCGTCGGCCTCGAGCGCCTTGAAGGCCTTGTAGGTGTCGACGAAGCGATCTGCCGACGGCGCGGGCCAGTGGATCAGATACAGGTCGAGATAGTCCAGGCCGAGGCGTTCCATGCTGGCGTCGAAGGCGCGCAGCGTGGAGTCGTAGCCCTGTTCGGAGTTCCACAGCTTCGTCGTGACGTAAACCTCGTCACGCGGGAGGCCGAACTGGCGGATGGCCCGGCCGGTTCCCTCCTCGTTGCCGTAGATCGCCGCGGTGTCGATACTGCGGTATCCGGCCTCCAAAGCGGCCGTGACCACGGGAAAGACATCATCGGCCGGAACTTGGAACACCCCGAACCCGAGCTGCGGGATCACGTTCCCGTCGTTCAGCACGATCGAGGGAACTGCGCTGGTCTCGCTTCTGAAGGTCACCGTTTCGAAGGTAGAAGCGCCGAGCCGCATGGTCAACGAGCAGGCGGTACGTGTCTCGGTGTGCGGGGCTCTCGCGACGGACGGCGGGCATCGGCAGGACACTCCCCCGAGCCGAGGCGCCGGGCGTCAGACGCTCAGCCCGCCGTGCGCGGGAGGCCGAGCCGGCGGTAGCGGAGGTGTCGGGTGGCAAACAGCTCGGTGACCGGTGTGGCGCGCAGCCCGGCCAGTTCGGTGGCGATGGCCACGACCATGCGGCGGGCGAATTCGATGGGTTCGTCTGCCGCGTCCGGGTTTTCGTCGACGATGCGGTCGACGATGCCGGATGCGTGCAGGTCTGCGGCGCGAATTCCCTGGGACTGCGCCAGTTCTGGAGCGTGCGCGGTATCGCGGTGGACGATCGCGCTGGCGCCTTCGGGCGGCAGCGGGGCGAGCCAGCCGTGCGTTGCGGCAAGGACCCGGTCCGCCGGTAGCAGGGCGAGTGCACCACCGCCGGTGCCCTGGCCGAGCAGAACAGAGATTGTCGGGGTATCCAGAGTGACGAGATCGGAGATACAGTGGGCGATTTCGGGAGCGAGACCGCGTTCCTCGGCCTCCTTCGACAGGGCCGCACCGACCGTGTCGATCACCAGCACCAGCGGCAGCCGCAACTCCTGAGCGAGCTGCATACTGCGCCGAGCCTCCCGCAATGCGGCCGGGCCCATGGTGTTCTCCCCCACCTGACCCGCCCGGTCGTGACCGAACACCACGCACGGGTGGCCGCGGAAACGCGCCAATGCAAGCACCACGGTCCGGTCGGTTTCGCCCTGACCGGTGCCGCTGAGCGGAACCCGTTGGGTCACATGACGTAACAGCTCACGTAATCCGGGACGGTCTGTGCGGCGCGAGCTCAGAACCGACTGCCACGCAGGATTTCTGGGGGCGTCCTCGACATCGTGCGCCTCACCACCTGAGGGCACCTCGGCATCGCCCGAAGTCGGCTCGGCTCGTCCCTCAGCTGCCGTGCGATCGGGCGAGTTCGCTCCGGCGCCCGAGGTGAACCGGACCTGGGCCGACACTGCGCGGATGTCCGCTGCCGCCGGTGAGGCCGCATCCTCATCCGGTACCCCACTGAGCACGCTCAAGGCCCGGTGAGCGATGCGACGGAATACGGAGAGACCGACCACACCGTCGATGACGCCGTGCCGGTACAGATTCTCGGCGGTCTGCACACCGCTGGGAAACGGGCGGTCGTAGAGGGCCTGGTACACCCGGGGCCCGAGGAAGCCGATCATGGCGCCGGGCTGAGCGAAGGTCATATGGCCAAGCGAACCCCAGGACGCGAACACCCCGCCCATAGTGGGGTCGCGCAGATACACCAGGTAGGGGTGGCCTGCTGCCTTGTGTGCGGCGACCGCCCCGGCGATCTTGACCATCTGCACGAAGGCGACGGTGCCCTCTTGCATCCGGGTACCGCCGGAGGTCGGCGAAGCGATCAGCGGTAGACCGAGTTCGGTGGCCCGCTCGACTGCGGTCACGATCCGTTCGGCCGCCGCCACGCCGACGGACCCCGCGAGAAAACCGAATTCGCAGGCGATCACAGCCACACGGCGGCCGCGCAACAGTCCTTCGCCGGTGCACACCGATTCATCCGTACCCGCCCGCTCGGCCGCAACGCGCAACTCATCGCGGTATCGCGAGGACATGCTCACCGCCAGTGGCGGTCGGTCCCAGCTATGGAACGAGCCCGGATCGAGCAACGCCTCGAGTAGATCGGCGGCGCAGATCCTCCCCGATCCCGCGCCGACGCCTACCGCCGAACCGCTGGCTTGCTGCCCGCCGGGGCCGATCAATAGCCCTGCATCACCTTGCGCAAGGCGTACTCGGTGAGCGCGACCAGCGCCTGCTTGGCCGGCTCACGGCGACGGGCGTCGATGGACATGATCGGCACATCACCGGAGACGGCAAGCGCCTGCCGGATGTCCTCGATCGGGTACCGCGGCGCGTCGTCGAATTCGTTGAGCGCCACCAGGAAGGGTAGGTTGCGCGCTTCGAAATAGTCGACGGCCGCGAAGCTGTCCTCGAGCCTGCGGGTATCGACCAGCACGACGGCGCCGATAGCGCCTTTGATCAGGTCGTCCCACATGAACCAGAACCGGTACTGGCCCGGCGTACCGAACAGGTACAGCACCAGGTCGTCCGCGAGACTGATTCGGCCGAAGTCCATGGCCACCGTGGTGGTGGACTTCATCGGAATGCCGGTCAGGTTATCGATTCCGGCACTCGCGTTGGTGACCAACGCTTCGGTGCGCAGCGGAACGATCTCCGAGACGGCGCCGACCAATGTCGTTTTGCCCACACCGAAACCACCCGCGACCACGATCTTGGCCGAAGTCGGCTTGGCAGTACGGGTATCGACCTGCGCCGTCGAATCAAATACGCCGGAGTCCACTGAGAACCCTTTCGATCAGCTCGCGACGTTCATCGTCGCTGGAGTCGTCTTTCAATGTGGCGGAAACGCGCACGTGCCCCGCTTCGATGAGATCTGCCACGAGCACGCGCGCCACCCCGATGGGTATACCCAATCGAGCCGCAAGTTCAGCCACGGACGGCGATTCTCTGCACAACTCCACGATGGACGTTTCGATGTTGGTCAGTTCGAACTGCCGCTCAGGGGCGACCGGATGCGATGCGACGAGGGCCTCCAGCGCGAGCTCGACCGCGGGCCGCGTACGACCCGCGGTCAGCGAATACGGGCGAACCAGGCTCGGCTCGGTGCTCCCCACACGATGATCTTCTATGTCCATCCCACCATCAGGAACCCATCGTGACGCGTGGAGTGGCCTGAACTGTCTGGCCAACACGCTCGACCAACAACGCCATCTCGTAGCCGACCTGACCGATATCACACGAGGTGTTGGTCAGGACCGCCAGATACGAGCCGTCGCCGACAGCCATGAGCAGTAGGTAGCCGTGTTCCATCTCGACTACCGACTGCAGCACGGTGCCGCCCTCGAACAGATTCGACACACCCACCGAGAGGCTGGCGAGCCCCGCGGTGACGGCCGATAGCTGTTCGGCACGATCGACCGGGAGCTGCGCGCTCGCGGCCATCAGCAGACCGTCCGCCGAGACCAGCACGGCATGGGCTACGCCAGGAACCTCGTTGGCGAAGTTCGAAACCAGCCAATCCAGCTGACGGTTCGTACCACTACCACCTAGATCGGGGTTCATCGGTCTCCTTTGTCTCCGGTTAGGTTCATTGCCTTCATTGCGCGGCCATCCCGGACGCCCTGCTGGTGACGACTCAAGCTGGACCGGATCGTTTCGGGATCGCGACTCGGTGCCCGATCCACGGCGCCGCTGACGGCGCCGGGCACGAGTCGTCCGCCCGGATTACGCTGCGGCAGACCGGCTGCCGTTGTTGCAGTGGGCTTGGCTTCGCTGGCCCGCTGGGCAGCCTGCCAGCCTTCGTCACCCGGTGATTCGAAGGAGGCGGCCGCTTGGGATCGGTCCGCATTCGGATCCGACAGCCAGGCCGACATCATTTCGGCGAAGATCGGCGTTCCGCCCATTATCGGGTCGCCGCTCTCCTCGGCCGGCTGCAACCGGGTCTGGAAGAACGAGGCGGTCCGCTCCGGGTTGGCACGGTAGCTGTGCCTGCCCCGATCGCGTCCGGCGTCACCGAGGCCGTTCGACTCCGCGTGCTCGCCACTCGCGACGGGCTGGGCCACATCGTTGTCCCGCTGCGGCAGTGCGACGCCCGGTGCGTTCTCGACCCGTTGCGGCAGGCCGTTGCCACCCGGCTGACGCTGCGGCAGCCCGCCTGGGCCGCTCGCGCGCTGGGGCAGGTCGGTCTGGCGCTGCGGTAGTTCGGTCGAACGCTGGGGTAGATCCATCTGACGCTGGGGTAGCTCCGTGTGACGCTGGGTGACATCCGGGCGACGGGGCGGTAGCCCCGGCTGCGCGCTGCCGTTGGCCAGGCCACCGACGGCTTCGATCTCGCCGGACCGATCCGCCGCGGGCTGACGCTGCGGTAGGCCGGACTGACCGGGCTCACGCTGCGGCAGACCACTCGGACCCGCCTCACGCGGCGCCGGACCATTCTGGCCTGGCTCACGCTGGGGCAGACCACCGGCCGACGGCTCACGCTGCGGCAAGCCGTTCGGGCCTGCTTCACGCTGCGGCAGACCACCGGCGGTGGGCTCACGCTGCGGTAGGCCACTCGGACCCGCGTCACGCTGGGGCAAACCACCCGTGGACGGCTCACGCTGCGGCAGCCCACTCGGACCCGCGTCACGCTGCGGCAAACCACCCGTGGACGGCTCACGCTGCGGCAGACCACTCGGACCCGCGTCACGTGGTGCCAGACCGCTCTGGCCGGGCTCACGCTGCGGCAATCCACCCGGTCCGGCCTGACCCGGCTGACGCTGCGGCAGACCACCCGCGGCAGACTCACGCTGCGGCAGCCCACTCGGGCCGCGCTGCGGCAGGCCGCCGTTCGCCTCACGCTGGGGTACGCCACCGGCGCCGGGCTCCCGCTGCGGGAGACCACCGGTCGGCTGCGACACACCGTTCGTGCCGGGCTGACGCTGCGGAAGACCGCCGTTCGGATCGCGCGACGGCGGAGCAGCGACGGGCCGCTCGGCCTGCGGGCCACCCGGACGCGGCGGTACGGGACCGCCGGGGACGACATTGCGCTTGGGCATGCTCGCCGCCGCGAGCTTGCCGCGCTGCGGGCCGGTGCCCTGCTGACCCGGTGCGGGTCGAAGTGTGGCACCGGACTGCTCGGCTTCACCGCGCAGACCCGAGGCCATCGCCGAGCCGGGCTGCCGCTGCGGCAGTCCACCCCCCGGGGTGGCCGGGCCTGCCGCCGCGTTCGCCGCCGCAGCACGATCCTCGGCACCGGCCGGAATCGGACCACTCACGCCGGGATCGACGGTGACCATCATGTTGCCGCCGGGGGTGCGGCTGACCGAGCGCATCTGCATCGACGACGGAGCCGACGGCCGCTGCGGCTCGGCGGCCGGAGCCGGAGACGGCTGCGGTACCAGGGGACCGGAACCGTTCTTGTCGGGGACGATCAGGCCGACCGGCACGTGCACCGTGACGGTGACGCCCGGGTCGCGCGCGGTATCGAAGGTGGGGCGCAGCCGCACGGTGAGTCCGTGCCGCTCGGCCAACCGGCCGACCACGAACAGACCCATGTGGCGGGCGGTATCCGGACCGGGCTCGGCGGTGGTCTCGAGCCTGCGGTTGATCTCGGCCATCTCGGTCGGCGGCATGCCGATACCGCGGTCGGCGACCTCGATCAGCAGGCCCTGGTCGTGCGCCTGGGCGAAGGTGAACTTCACATCTGTTTCTGGCGGCGAGGCACGCAGCGCGTTGTCGAGCAGCTCGGCGAACAGATGCGCGAGGTCGGAGGCGGACGGTTCCTTCAGCGAACCACGCGGGGTGGCACCCAGCTTGACCCGCTCGTAGTCCTCGACCTCGGAGATCGCGGCACGCAGCACGTCGGCGATCTCGACCGGCGCTGACTTGGAGCGGCGCTGTTTGGTACCGGCCAGAATCAGCAGGTTGTCGCCGTTTCGGCGCATACGGGCGGCGAGATGGTCCAGCCGGAAGAGGTTCTCCAGCAGACGCGGGTCCTTCTCGTCGTACTCCATCGCCTCGATCAGCGTGAGCTGATGATCGACCAGCGACTTGGAGCGGCGAGCCAGGGTCTCGAACATGTCGTTGACCTGGGTACGCATCTGCGCCTGATCACTGGCCAGGCGCAGCGCCTGACCGTGGATGTCGTCGACGGCGCGGGCCAGCTGACCGATCTCCTCCTCGGAGCGGATCGGCATCGGCTCCAGCGGCACCTGCTCGGGCGAAGCGCCGTTACGCAGCTGGGCCACCTCGTGCGGCAGGTCGCTCTCGGCGACGCGCAGCGCGGCCAGGCGCAGGCGGTGCAGCGGCACGATCATCGACCGTGCGACGAACACCGCGAGCAGCAGTGCGGCGAGGATGGTCAGCAGCACCACGATGCTGTACATGATGGCGTCGGACCGGGCCGTATCGGCGAGGTCGCGCACACCGCCGACGATGTCGTCGGTCGAGAACGCGACCAGCGCCTCGGTGGTATCGAGGCTGGACAGGATCGACTGGCGAGCCTCGCCGAGCGGCAGCTGCCCGGATTCGGCCGCAGGCCCGGTGAGCATGCCTTCACGGGCTTCGATGCCTTGGCGCAGGTCGTTGATGTTGCGGTCGTCGGCGGGGAAGCGCTCGGCGAGCAGGGCGAGCAGCGCACGTTCGGTATTGGTGGCGACGAGATAGGTCTGGGTGCCCACTTCGCGGTCCTGCAGGTACACCGCAAGACCGACGACCTCACCGAGCATGGTGGAGCGCATGTTCAGCGCGTCGACCAGGCGCAGCTTCGCCGCATCGATCTGCGGATCACTGACCTGCGCCACGATCTGCTCGACGGCCTCGACACCGTTGCTGCGGTAGCGGTCGATCTGATCACGCGCCTCGAGCGGCGGCAGCGACGTCGGGGACAGGCCCAGCGTGCGCACTTGCTTGGCCTGGTCGAGCATCTCCTGCAGCGGCTGCTGCGCACTCGGCAGGTCGGCGAGTGCGCCGATCGCCTGCTCGGTCTCGGCAATGGCCTTGTCGAGGTCGACCAGGTTTTCCTCGGTCACCAGCGACCGGCCACCGATGTTGATGACCTGGGAACCCGCGACCGTCGAGGTCGCGGCACTCAGACCGGTAACGACCGGAATGACCTCGACGTTGTCGGCGGCCGAAGCCAGCCTGTTGGCCTCGCTCCACTCGGACGAAATCTTGGACACGCCGAGTCCGACCGCGACCGCCAGCGGCACGGCGAGCACCGCCGTAACCTTCCAGCGCAGGTCCCAGTTGCTGAGCGCCCAGCGCTTTCTGCCGGACCTAGCGGCGTCACGCATCTCCCACTCACTTTCCAAACTGGCCCCAGCCACGCGCCATCAGCGGAACCTCCACAATCGCATGCTGGCTCGACAGACAGTGCTGGCCGAGAACTGCGGCTGGCCGAGAAATTGCGTCTACGACGGACCGAATAAGTGACATCAGATTCTAACGGATCAATAACTTCTTGGTAGACCCCGCATCGGCACACCGCCAGTGACCAGCCCGTTCCAGGCAAAACCAAAGGTCGCGGCACCCACCCGGGCGTCGCGTGAAGTCTGCCACAATCGTGCTGATCTATCGAGGCGGGCATCGAAGCGAGGCTAGGGAGCACGGGTTGAACGCGAGGAACGAGTACCGACCGGTCTACCAGACCAGCCTCGTCGATCCCGCCGAGTTCTGGGCCCATGCTGCCACTGCCATCGACTGGGAGATACCCCCGGACCAGGTGATCGATACCACGGCCAGGCCCGCCGCGCGCTGGTTCCCCGACGCGCGACTCAACACCTCGTTCAACACGCTCGACCGGCACGTGCGCGAACTGCCCGAAGGCGCCGAGGGCACGGGCGGCCGAGCCGACCAGCCCGCCCTTATATATGACTCGGCTATGACAGGTGCCAGGGGGGTTTACAGCTACGCGGAACTGCTGACCGAAGTGTCACGGTTCGCCGGCGCGATGTCACGGCTCGGTGTCGCCAAGGGTGATCGGGTCGTGATCTATCTGCCGATGATCCCGGAGGCCGTTATCGCGATGCTGGCCTGCGCGCGCATCGGCGCGGTGCATTCGGTGGTCTTCGGTGGGTTCGCCGCGCCGGAACTCGCCGCCCGCATCGATGACGCCGAGCCGGTGCTGATCATCACCGCCTCCGGCGGGCTGGAGCCGGGGCGCCGGATCGAGTACCCGCCGATCGTGATGGAGGCGCTCGACCTGGCGCAGACCACCGCGCCACGCAACGTCATCGTCAAGCAGCGGACCGCGTTTCCGACGATCCCCTTCCCCGAGCAGCTACCCGCCACCGAATCGATGCCGAGTTCGGCCGAGACGGTCGCCGCCCGCTGGCTGGATTGGGAGGACGCCGTCCGCGATGCCCCACTCGCCGATCCGGTTTCGGTCGCCGCGACCGATCCGCTCTACATCCTCTACACCTCCGGCACCACCGGCAGGCCCAAGGGCGTGGTCCGCGACAACGGCGGGCACGCGGTCGCTTTGAGCTGGTCGATGCGCAATATCTACGACGTGGGTCCGGGCCAGGTGATGTGGGCGGCCTCCGATGTGGGCTGGGTCGTCGGCCACTCCTACATCGTCTACGCGCCATTGCTGGTCGGTGCCACCACGCTGCTGTACGAGGGCAAGCCGATCGGCACCCCTGATGCGGGCGCATTCTGGCGCGTGGTCGCCGAATACGGGGTGCACGTGCTGTTCACCGCGCCGACCGCGATGCGCGCCATCCGGCGTGCCGATCCGAACGCCACCCTGGCCCACACCTACGACCTGTCCTCGCTGCGGGCGTTGTTCTGCGCGGGTGAGCGACTCGATCCGACGACTTACGCCTGGGCAGTGGACACCCTGCTCGCCGAACGGCCGGACTGCCCGGTGGTCGACCACTGGTGGCAGACCGAGACCGGTTGGCCGATCTGCGCCAATCCGCTGGGGTTGCAACAGCTGCCGATCAAGCCCGGGTCGGCATCGGTGCCGGTGCCCGGGTATCGGCTGCGAGTGCTGGATTCGTCGGGCAATCCGGTCGCGGCGAATGTCGAGGGCAATATCGTCATCGGGCTGCCGTTGCCGCCGGGTGCGCTCAGCGGACTGTGGCACGACGACGAGCGGTACAAACGTTCCTACCTATCTGCTTATCCCGGCCATTATCTGACCGGTGACTCCGGCTATTTCGACGACGACGGTTACCTGTTCGTCCTCGGTCGCAGCGACGACGTGATCAATATGGCCGGGCACCGGCTGTCGGCGGGCAGTATCGAGGCCGCCATCGCGGGCCATGAGGCGGTCGCCGAATGCGCGGTCATCGGCCTGCCCGATGAGCTCAAGGGGCAACGTCCGATCGCGTATGTCGTTCTCAAGACCGGGGTCGAGGTGGACAAGGAGCAGTTGCGCGAGGAGCTGATCCAGCGCGTGCGCACCCAGATCGGGGCCATCGCCACCCTGCACGATGCGGTCGTCGTCGCTGGATTGCCCAAGACCCGTTCGGGCAAGATCCTGCGCAAGACCATCCGCCAGATCACCGCGGGTGAGGAATACGAGGTGCCGTCCACTATCGAGGACTCCTCGGTGCTGGTCGCGCTGGAAGATCAGATTCTTGCCGCGCAACCGGAGTTGTTCACCAGCCGTCCGGCCGATGGTGAGGCGAATGGGAACTCCGGCGAGGTCGTGGCGGATTCGGATCCGATTGCGCAGTAGAGGCATCCGCACCGCAGGCGGCGCCCGTCCACAGAGTTTTCACAGGAACGGTTCACACTCGTGCCAGCCCCGGGCAATAGCGTCGAGGCGTCCGTCACCGATCTTGTAGGAGGCAGCAATATGAACCGTTTTCGTGGCAGGGCCACCCTCGCGGCACTCACCGTGGCCGGGGCCGCCACCGTGACCGCCTTCCTCAGCCCCGCGGTCGCGTCCGCTGGTCCGATGGAGCTGGCCACACCGCTGCTCGAATCCGATTGTTCGTTCGCCCAGGTCGATGCCGCGCTGCACGACCAGGCCCCGCAACTGGCGGCGATGCTGGACGCGAATCCAGAGGTCAAGGCGGAACTGCAGGCCAAGTTCGAACAGCCGGTCGAGCAGCGCCGTGCCGAACTCCAGCGCTACATCGACGAGAACCCCGAAGCCGCGCAGCAGGCCGAAAACGATCCCCGCGCCTCGGGGCTGAGCCAGACCATCCAGGGCGTGGCCGACACCTGCCACAACTACTGACCGAGCCGGTGTTCGCCGCCACGGGCCGCGGCCGATCCGTTTTTCGGTCGCGGGCCTGCCGCCGCCGAGGTGATCCGGCCCGGGTCGTGCCGGGGCCGCGCCGGGAAGCGACGGCAGAATGAACGACGTGAGCGCCGATCGCACAACTACGAACCCGACCGTCCTCGTCGTCGACGACGACGAGGACGTGCTCGCCTCGGTGGAGCGGGGGCTGCGCCTGTCCGGCTTCCAGGTTCTGGTGGCCCGCGACGGTGGCGCGGCCCTGCGCGCCGTCAACGAGCACTCCCCCGACGCCATCGTGCTCGATATGAATATGCCGGTGCTCGACGGCGCCGGTGTGGTGACGGCGCTGCGGGCAATGGGCAACGAGGTGCCGATCTGTGTGCTCAGCGCCCGCAGCTCGGTCGACGACCGGATCGCCGGGCTGGAGTCCGGTGCCGATGATTACCTGGTGAAACCGTTCGTGCTCGCCGAGTTGGTGGCGCGCATCAAGGCGCTGCTGCGTCGTCGTTCCGATACGCCGGCGCCTGCCACGCCGGGGGCGGTCACCGTCGGGCCGCTCGAAGTGGACGTCGCCGGATATCGGGCGCTGCTCAACGGCCGCGAAGTCGACCTGACCAAACGGGAATTCGAATTGCTGTCCACGCTGGCCCGCAATGCCGGGGTGGTGTTGAGCCGGGAACGGTTACTGGAGTTGGTGTGGGGCTACGACTTCGTCGCCGACACCAATGTGGTGGACGTATTCGTCGGCTACTTGCGGCGCAAGCTGGAAGTCGAGGCCACGCCGCGGCTACTGCACACGATCCGCGGGGTGGGTTTCGTTTTGCGGGCGCCGAAATGATCGGGCAGAGGTGAGCGCCGGCTCGGCGCCGGATCGGCCCCGCCCACCGCGCGGAGCCGAAATCTCGCGACCGCGAGAAACCGGCACGCCGGGCCGGACATCTCCATCCGGCACTGCGAATCGCCCTCGTAGACGGGCCTACTCGCTGCGCACCAGGGTCGCAGGCGCGGCAGCGGCGGGCGCAATTCTCATCATCACGATCCTGAGCGTCATCACCTTGCAGGCGATCGAGCGGGTCAACGTCGAACAGACCGATCAGCAACTCACTCTCGCGTCCAGGCTGGTACTGATCGATCCGGTGATCGCGGTCGGCCTGGTCAACATCATCGGTCCGAACGAGGACATGGCGCTCACCGTGCGCGACAACGGCGCACTGTCCGCGACCACCGCGATCGAACTTCCCGATCTGCCACCAGGTTCGCGGACTGTCACGGTGGACGGCGCGTCGTATCGCGTCCTCACCACGACCGAAAATCAGCAACCCGGCCGGACCGTCTCGATGGGCATTCCGAACGCGGATTCCGCCCGCGCCACCGCCGAACAGCAGCGCTGGGTGCTCGGTGGTGGCCTGCTGGCCATCGCCGCCTCGGCGGGGCTCGGCTGGCTTTTCGGTGGACGCGCGGTGCGGCCGATCGTCGACCTCACCCGTCAAGTAGGGGCGCGCAGCGGCTATCGCGATCCGGACCAGCCACCACAACCGGTCGACGGCTCCGGTGTGCTCGAGGCCGAAAAGCTCGCCGATGCGGTGAACACCATGCTGTCGCGGGTCGATCAAGCCCAGGGCGACACCGCGGCCGCGCTGGAAACCGCCCGCGATTTCGCCGCTGTCTCCGCGCACGAACTACGCACCCCGCTCACCGCCATGCGCACCGACCTGGAGGTCCTGCGCACCCTCGACCTGGACGACGCCCAGCGCGCCGAAATCCTCGACGACCTGCACCGCAGCCAGGGCCGCGTGGAAGCGACGCTGTCCGCGCTCGAACGCCTCGCCTCCGGCGACCTCACCCACGAACGCGACCACGTCGACACCGACGTCGGCGACCTGTGCGACCAGGCCGCCCACGACGCCATGCGCCACTTCCCCGGCTTCACCGTCCGCATCGACACCGACGCCGAACTCGTCACCCGCGGCCTACCTGCCGGCCTACGCCTAGCCGTCGACAACGCCCTGGCCAACTCGGTCAAACACGGCGGCGCCACCGAAGCTCTGGTCTCGGCCCACCGAGCACCGGGCGGGCACATCGTCGTCTCGATCGACGACAACGGGCGCGGGATTCCGGCCGAGGAACGCCAAGCCGTCTTCGACAGGTTCTACCGCGGGAGTCAGGCCACCAAGGGCGGTTCCGGGCTCGGGCTCGCCTTGGTCGCCCAGCAGGCGCAATTGCATGGTGGTCAAGCATTTTTCGACGACGGGACGCTCGGCGGAATTCGACTGGTCCTCGATCTCCCCGCACGCCCTGCACAGGTGACCTGACCGACGCAAGTTCCATGCGTGACCGCCGCACCGGTACGCACTCGCACATTCAGCGCCGTGCCGGTCCTTACCGAAACCTCAGAGAATCACCAACAATCGCAGCATAAGGCGGATCTAGCCTCGGCGCTGTGATCGGAATACGCGCCCGCTGGGCACTTCTCGCTGCTGTTGTCGTCGGGGTCGGGGCGGTGGGTGGGTTTGCTGCATGTGGGCGGTCGGCGGCGGCGCCGAGCGGGATCGCCTTGGTCAACGCTGATTCCGGGCCGACCGGGGAGCGCGTGGTGGAGGCAGTTCAGCAGGCCGGTGGTTATGAATGGGCAGCCGTCGCGCCAGGTGAGGCTGATAGCGACGACTATGCGGCCGTGATCACGCTTCCCGCCGACTTGACGGAGTCCATGGGCACGTTGGCGGAGCCGGACCCGCGCCGGGCGAAGGTTACGGTGGTGACGAATTCGGGGGCGGACGCCGGTCTGGTGAACGGGGCGGTCGCTACGGTGACTCAGCACATCGGCGCGGTGGGTGTGGATGCGGCGTTGTCGGCCACGGCCGCCGCCAGGTCGGAGATGACGAGTGTGCAGTTCACTGCTCAGCTGTTGAACGCGGGGGTGAACGTAGCGGTCGCCGGTGCCGATCAGTTCACCGCGGGCGCCGATCAGCTGCTCGGGTTTCTGGATATGGCCAAAAACGGGTCCGCGCAGTTGACTTCGGCGATCGAGTTGCTGAACAACACCGTCGACGGCGCGGCTGCGCAGGCCGAACAGCTGGCCACCGCTTTGGATTCGACCAATCTGACCATCGCCCAGGTGCAGCAGTCGGCGAATACGATGAGTTCGGGGCTCGACCAGATCCTGCCGCTGCTGCGTGGGCTGCCGTTCGCCGGGGATCCGCAGGTGGCCGACGTCATCGGCAAACTACAAGCGTTGCGTGACGTTTCCGGTCAAGCCGGTTCCCAACTCACCGGCCTCGGCACGCTGACCGGCGCCGCCGTGGACCCGAACACCGACCTCGGCACCCTGCTGCGCACCGTAGTGGCCCGACTGACCAGCGCGAGCGATCAATTGGCCCAGGGCGCCCAACTCGCCGAATCCCTGCCCAAGCTCGCCGAAGAGGGCGGTGCGCAACTGCTGGCCGCCATCGGCATGATCGAGACCGGCATCGGGCAGCTTCAGGGCATCGTCACCAATCTGAACACCCAGACCGGTAAGGCCCTGGAAGCCCTTCCGCAACGCGGCAAGGCGCAGCAGTCGGCGGTGGCGCTCGCGCTCACCGATCCGGTGGAGATCGTGCGGGAGTGACCCGGACCGAGCAACCGGCCGTTCAGTCGAACGCAGGCGCCAGCACCGCATCCCGTGCCGCGGCAAGGGTGGTGACGCCATCGGCGGCGAGGAAATGCCCGGCTCCCGGGACGATCGTCGGCCGAACACCGAATTGCGCTGCCAGCCGATCAGTGTGACCGGCGGGCACGATCGGGTCGTCGTCGGAGCGGATGACGCTGACCTGATCGATCGACGACCGGAGACCGTCGACCGCGCAGCCGTCCCCGATGAAAGCATCGAGCTCCGGCAGGACCGGCAACCGCTCGAGGAAGCCGCTCACCAGCACCAGATGCCCGAGCCGCCAGGAACCGATGCGGGCAGCGAGCCGGCGCAGCACCGCCAAACAGCCGAGGCTGTGCGCGACAACCACCGCGCTCGAGCGCAAGCGCAGGTCGCCGGCCGATCTCACCGGCCGGTCGTAACGTGTCAGGTCACCGGCCATTCTCCGCCGGCACCGGTAGCCGATCGGGCATACCGAAGCGCGCGTAGAGGGTGTCCAGATGGAACCTGGTGATCGCGGCGATCCGCTCGCCCGCACAGGTCAGCACGATCAACCCGGCCGGGGACGCGGACGGTTCCTCCTGATCATCTAGGTAGCTCGCGAACGCGGGCTGGGTGTTGGCGCTTGTCGCCGTAAGGTGCGCTCGCCGGGTGCCGCGGTAGCCGAACGAGGCGTGTAGGAAAGCGGCGATGGCGTCCGGGCCGTGGTACTCGTGCGGCGCGGGCGGCATCGTCAGCCAAGAGTCATCGGTGAGCAACGCGACGACCCCGTCGACGTCGCCTGCGAGGTACGCGGCCGCGAAACGTTGTGCAAGTGCCTGTTCCGTGGCGGAGCCCGGGCGGGTCACGTCGATGCTGCCATGCTCCCGGTGCAGGGTCGCCCGCGCACGTTGCAAAGTGCCCTTGACCACTGTCGGTGTGCTGTCGAGCAGGTCCGCGACCTGTGCGGTCGGGAAATCGAGGACATCGCGCAGTACGACGGTCGCGGTGTGCAGCGGCGGAAGTCGTTGCAGCGCGGCGACGAAGGTTAGTTCGACCGTGGCCCGCGCCTGATGATCGGCCTCCGGACCCGCCGCCGGATCCGCGACGCCGGCCAGCACATCGTCGGGTGCCGGCTGTAGCCAGGTGATCGAATCCCGACGAGTCGGCTCGGGTGGACGGAACGGCGGCACCGGCTCCGGCGGACGGCGTCGCGCCGAGCGCAGGACGTTGAGGCAACGGTTGGTCGCGATCCGGTACAGCCAGGTTCGCAGCGAGGACCGCTGTTCGAACTCCGGCAGACCGCGCCAGGCCGCGAACAATGTCTCCTGGAGTGTGTCCTCGGCGTCGGTCAACGATCCGAGCATGCGATAGCAGTGCACCAGCAGTTCCCGGCGGTACGGGTCGGTCAGTTCACCGAAGGCTCGCTCGTCGCCTGCGCGGGCCCGTTCGAGGACGGTCGGTTCCACCCCGCCATCGTGCCATCGGGGAGGGGCCGCGGCGCGATACGAGCGGGACCGTCCGCCGCGTTCCGTTCGTGCCCGCCGCGGTGTCACAACCACTGAGGGCGGCATCGGGCGGCCCATCGACCCCGGGAGGACATCATGACCACCAGCAGTGCCCTGCAGACCGCGCTGGCCTACCACCGCGCCTGGACCAGCCACGACTTCGAACGCGCGAGCTCCTTCCTCGCCGCTGACCTCGTCTGCGCAGCGCCATCCGGACAGATCACCGGCCTGGCAGATTTCCGCGCCTTCATGGAACCGTTCAGCCAGATCATGACGAGTTCGCAACTGCTCGCCGCGTTCGGCGACGACGACACCGCGCTGCTGATGTACGACACCACCACGATCCCGGTGCCGCATGCACCGGCGGCGGAGCTGTACACCGTCGTCGACGGACAGATCACCCACGTCCGGATCATTTTCGACCGGGCACCGTTCGACGCCGCGCGCGCGGCCGCCGCGGATCATCCGGCATCCTGAACCCACCCCGGAAACAGCACTGCGGCCCGCACTCGATGAGCGCGGGCCGCAGTCGGCGTGAACAGAGGAGGCCGAGACCTACTTGACGTCCAGCAGGTCGATGACGAAGACCAGGGTCTTACCCGAAAGCTTGTGGCCCGAGCCGACGGGACCGTAGGCCTGCTCCGGCGGGATGGTGAGCTGGCGGCGGCCGCCGACCTTCATCCCGGGGATGCCGTCCTGCCAGCCCTGGATCAGGCCGCGCAGCGGGAAGATGAGGGACTCGCCGCGGTTCCACGACGAGTCGAACTCCTCGCCGGTCTCGAATTCGACGCCAACGTAGTGCACCTCGACGGTGCCGCCGGGCACCGCTTCCGCGCCGTCACCGACGGTGATGTCTTTGATGGCCAGCTCGGTGGGCGCGGGGCCCGCCTGGAATTCGATCTCCGGCTTGCTCATTCGCATATCCCCTTCGATATGTGTGTTCTTCGTCGGATCTAGCGGTTGTTGATCTCGTGGTAGTCGCGTGCACCGTAACCGGTGTAGACCTGGCGCGGGCGGCCGATCTTGAGCGGCTCGCTGTGCATTTCCCGCCAGTGCGCGATCCAGCCGGGCAGCCGGCCCATGGCGAAGAGCACGGTGAACATGCGGGTCGGGAAGCCCATCGCCTTGTAGATGACGCCGGTGTAGAAGTCGACGTTCGGGTACAGGCGACGCTCGACGAAGTAGTCGTCGGTGAGGGCGGCCTCTTCGAGGGCCTTCGCGATGTCGAACAGCTCGTCGTCACCGCCGAGCTTGGCCAGGATGGCGTCGGCGTGCTTCTTGGCGATGGCGGCACGCGGGTCGTAGTTGCGGTAGACGCGGTGCCCGAAGCCCATGAGCTTCACACCGTCTTCCTTGGCCTTGACCTTGCGGATGAACTCCTTGACGTCGCCGCCCTGTGCCTTGATGTCGTCGAGCATCTCGAGCACGGCCTGGTTGGCGCCGCCGTGCAGCGGGCCCCACAGCGCGTTGATACCACCGGAGACGGAGGTGAACAGGTTGGCGTCGGAAGAGCCGACCAGGCGCACGGTCGAGGTGGAGCAGTTCTGCTCGTGATCGGCGTGCAGGATCAGCAGCATGTCCAGCGCTGCGGCGATCTCCGGGTCGACCTCGTAGGGCTCGGCCGGGAAACCGAAGGTCATCCGCAGGAAGTTCTCCACCAGGCTCAGCGAGTTGTCCGGGTAGAGGAACGGCTGGCCGACCGACTTCTTGTACGAGTACGCGGCGATGGTCGGCAGCTTGGCCAGCAGGCGGATGGTGGACAGCTCGACCTGCTCGGGGTCGCGCGGGTCCAGCGAGTCCTGGTAGTACGCCGACAGGGCGTTCACCGCGGACGACAGCACCGGCATCGGGTGCGCGTTGCGGGGGAAGCCGTCGAAGAACCGCTTGAGGTCCTCGTGCAGCAGGGTGTGGCGGCGGATCTTGTCGGTGAACGACTCGAGCTGGGCCTGCGTCGGTAGCTCACCGTAGATGAGTAGGTAGCTGACCTCGATGAAGGTCGAGCGCTCGGCCAGCTGGTCGATCGGGTACCCGCGGTAGCGCAGGATGCCCGCCTCACCGTCGATGTAGGTGATGGCCGACTTGGTGGACGCGGTGTTGACGAAGCCGGGATCGTAGGTGGTGTATCCCGTGCTCGCCAGCAGCTTGCCCAGATCGATACCGTCGTTGCCCTCGGAGGCGTCGGCGATCGTCATCGGGTATTCGCCGCCGGGGTACGTCAGCACCGGCTTGGCGTCGTTGATGTGATTCTCGGGCACGGAAGGATCCCTCTCAGGCTATGACCGTCGGCACCGGGTGCGGTCGGCACGGGGTGCGCTTGACCATGACGCTAGTCGCTGCGTCGCCGGGCTCGGGCAGGAGGGTGCCCAGCGCACGATCTCACAAACGTACGCAACGACAGTGAGGCCTGGGCACTCACGCGAGCACCGGTTTCGGCTCTGACCGGCCCACGCGGTATCGGACGAAGGCGGGGAAGGCCAGTGCCGCGACCACCACACCGACCACGACCAGCACACCACCGCCCGCCGAGGCTACGGCGGTACCCAGGCTCGCGGCCGCAAAACCGTGCGCAACATCACCGATCCTGGGCCCACCTGCGACGACGACGATGAACACTCCCTGCAGCCTGCCACGCATTTCGTCGGTCGCCACGGTCTGCAACATCGTCATCCGCAGCGCGGCCGAGACCATGTCGACGGCCCCGCCGAAGGCCGAGCAGGCCAGCGCGATCCACAGGCCGGCGGCGACACCGAGACCGTGCCCGGTGAATCCGACCGCGATCCCGAATCCGACCATGGCCAGCCCCCATAGGGCGATGCATACGACCACCGCCAGCCCCTGCCGCCGCACCCGCGGAATCCAGCCGGAGAACACCCCGCCGAGCACCGCACCGACGGACATGGACGCGAACAGCAGCCCCAGCGCGACGCCGCCGGTGGCCGGATCACCGAAGGTCTCGTGCGCGATCTGCGGGAACAGCGCTCGCGGCATGCCGAACACCATGGCGATGATGTCGACGGCGAAGGATGCGAGCAGGATCCGCTGAGTGGCCAGATAGGCGAAGCCGTCGAACACGGTGCGCAGACCCGCGCGGCGCACCGAACCGGTCGGTGGCAGCGACGGCAGCCGCCACACCGCCCACAGCGTGACCAGCAAGGCGACGGCGTCGATCAGATACAGCGTGGACAGGCCGATCAACGGGATGAGCGCGCCCGCGAGCACCGGCCCGGCGATGGCGCCGAACTGGGTGACCGTCATCGAGAGTGAATTGGCCGCCGCGAGCTGGCTTTCCGGCAGGAGTCTGGGAATGGTCGCGCTTCGCGTGGGCTGGTTGACGGCGAAGAAGGCCTGTTGCACGGCGAACAGGCCGAGCACCATCCAGACATTGCCGCCCCCGAACGCTGCCTGGAACCAGAACGCGAGTGCGGTCAGGCCGGTGCCGGCATTGGTGATCAACATCAGGGTGCGCCGGTCCATCACATCGGCGAGCGCACCGCCCCACAGGCCGAACACGATGAGCGGCACCAACCCGAACAGACCGGCCAGACCCACATAGCCGGAGCTGCCGGTGAGCTGGAAGATCTGGGTCGGCACGGCGACCACCGACAGTTGCGCGCCGATGGTGGTGACGACGCCGGAGGTCCACAGCCTGCGATAGTTCGGATCGCGCAGCGGCCTGGTGTCGGCGAGCAGTCTCACCAGCCGCAGATTATTCGACCGGAGCCTGATTGATCCAGACCTTATTCATCACATCATTGGATGCATTACGGCGGCGAGTTCACGGTTGCAGGCGCTGGACGGTCATGGTGTCGCCATCGACGTCCACCCGGATGCGGTTGTGCAATCGCCCCTGCCGTCCCTGCCAGAACTCGACCTCGTCCGGGCGTAGCAGATAACCACCCCAGTGCGGCGGCACCGGAATGTGATCGACGCCGGCGAACCGCTCCGTGGCCTCGGCCAGCGTGCGATCCAGTTCGGCGCGTGAGGCGATCGGCCTGGACTGATGCGATGCCCACGCACTCAGCTGGGAATCGCGCGGCCGGGACCGCCAGTAGACGGCGGTGGTCTCATCCGAGACCCGCTGCGCCGGTCCGCGCAGATGCACCTGCCTGCCCAGTGCGGGCCAGACGAAGGTGGCCGCCGCGAACGGCACGGCGGCGAGCTGGGTGCCCTTGGCCGAGTCGTAGTTCGTGTAGAACGTCACACCTTCGGGTGAGAGCCCTTTGCACAGCACGGTCCGCGCGACCGGGCGCGGTGTGCCGTCGGCGGACAACGCCACGGTGGCGAGCACCATGGCGTTCGGTTCGGCGATCCCGACGGCGGTGGCCTGTTCGATCCAGTGCCGTAGCAACGGTTCCCAGCCGCCTGCCAGCCAGTTCTCGTCCAGATCCGCATCGCGCGCGCCGGTACCGGGCGCGCCTTCGCTGTCGAAGGGACCGGCGCCGTACTCGACGCGCATGGCGGCGAGATCCGGGTAGGAATTGTCCAGGTCACGCATGGGGCAGACGTTACTCCGCAGTAGCAAGGGTCTAAGGTTTTGTTGATCGGCATGTGCCGCGACCACCGTGCACCGCGAGCCATGCGACCCGACGTGCAAGGAGAGTCACCACATGACTACCAGCCCCGCGGTTCCCCCGGATTTCGTCAGCGGTCTCGAGGGCGTCGTCGCGTTCACCACCGATATCGCCGAACCCGACAAGGACGGCGGCGCACTGCGATACCGCGGGGTGGATATCGAAGATCTGGTCGCCAACCGGGTGACCTTCGGTGATGCCTGGGCGCTGCTGGTCGACGGTGAATTCGGCCACGGCCTCCCGCCCGCCGAACCGTTCCCGCTTCCGGTCCACACCGGTGACGTCCGGGTCGACGTGCAGGCCGGCCTCGCCATGCTCGCCCCGATCTGGGGCTACGAGCCGCTGCTCGACATCGATGACGAGACCGCGCGGGAGAACCTGGCGCGCGCGTCGGTGATGGCGCTGTCCTACGTCGCGCAGTCCGCGCGCGGCATCTACCAGCCCGCCGTGCCGCAGCAGAAGATCGACGAGTGCACCACCGTCACCGAGCGGTTCATGACCCGCTGGAAGGGTGACCCGGATCCCCGGCACACCGAGGCCATCGACGCCTACTGGGTTTCGGCCGCCGAACACGGCATGAACGCCTCCACCTTCACCGCCCGCGTGATCGCCTCCACCGGCGCGGATGTGGCCGCGTCGCTGTCGGGCGCGATCGGCGCGATGTCGGGCCCGCTGCACGGTGGGGCCCCGGCGCGCGTGCTGCCGATGATCGAAGAGGTCGAGCGCACCGGCGATGCCCGCGCGCTGGTCAAGGGCATCCTGGACCGTAAGGAAAAGCTGATGGGCTTCGGGCACCGGGTCTACCGGGCCGAGGACCCGCGCGCCCGGGTGCTGCGCAGTACCGCCAAGCGCCTGGCCGCGCCGCGCTTCGAAGTGGCCGCCGCGCTGGAGCAGGCCGCGCTGGCCGAACTGCGTGAGCGTCGCCCGGACCGCGCCATCGAGACCAATGTCGAGTTCTGGGCCGCGGTCATCCTCGACTTCGCCGAGGTGCCCGCGCACATGATGCCCGCCATGTTCACCTGTGGCCGGACCGCTGGCTGGTGCGCGCACATCCTGGAACAGAAGCAGCTCGGCAAGCTGGTGCGTCCGGCCGCCATCTACACCGGCCCGAGCCCACGCAAGCCCGACGAGGTCGCGGGCTGGTCGGCCATCTCGCACAGCTGATCTCACCGGGCTACCGCTCCCCCAGCGAAGCCGCCCAATCGACGGCGACCGATTCACCGCGATCGACGGTGAAGAACGCCACTTCGAGCCGCTTGCCGAGGTCGACGAGACCGATCGCGGCCAACGGCACCGGCTGCACCAATCGCACCCGCCACGGCGACGGCTCGTCCCACGCGTGCAGTTCGAGGTCCAGCCGCAGCACCGGATCATCGCGGCCGGAATAGTCGGCGGCCATGGGTGTGGCGGCCAGTACCGTCGCCTCCGCGCGGCGGCCGTCGGACAGGATCTTGGCGATCCCTACCCGCCCGGGGTCGGCATCGTTGGAGACATGCAGCACCACGCGCTCACGGTCACCCGGGTCGACCCGGCAGAAGATGACGTCGCCCGGCCGCATCCGGTCCAGATCCGCCTCCCGCACGCGCTGGCGCACCCTGGTCTCGTAGGGCAGCTCGCCGTCGAGCTGCACCCGCACCCAGAACACGTGCCCGGCCTCCCTGCGACGCGGGCGAACACCGAGCACGGTGGCCGTGCCGTGCGTACCGCGCAACAACAGCTCGCGCCGCGCCGACCCCGACAGGGCGCCGGCCTGCGAGCCGATGCGCCACGGTAGCCGCGGACGCAGACTCGACAGCGCCAACCCGACGCCGAGCAACCACAAGCCGATCCCCGAACGCCGCGCCCCCGACGCCGTTGCCCGCGACCTGCTCCGTCGACCCCGCCGCGCGGCACGCGAGGACCGCAGCCCGAGTCTTCTGTGTGATCGCCGCCCGGAGTTTGCCGACAGCATGCTCATGAGGGTTCAGGTTAGCCGGAGGGTGGTACACACCACAGCGATACCGCGACTACGCTGTTCGCCATGACCAGTGCGTTCCCGACCATTCCCGACGACCTCAAGCCCGCCGACGGACGTTTCGGCTGCGGACCCTCCAAGGTGCGACCGGAGCAGTTGCGGTCCCTGGTCGAGGTGGGCGCCTCGGTGTTCGGAACCAGCCATCGGCAGAAGCCGGTCAAGGATGTCGTCGCGCGGGTGCGCTCGGGTCTGCGCGAACTGTTCTCGCTGCCCGACGGCTACGAGGTCGTGCTCGGCAACGGTGGCACCACCGCGTTCTGGGACGCCGCGGCGTTCGGCCTGATCCGGGAGCGTTCGCTGCACCTGACCAACGGTGAGTTCAGCTCGAAGTTCGCCTCGGTGGCCAAGAACAACCCGTTCATCGGCGACCCGATCGTCGTCTCGGCCGATCCGGGCAGCGCGCCTGAGCCGGTCTCCGATCCTTCGGTCGACCTCATCGGCTGGGCCCACAACGAGACCTCCACCGGTGTGTCCATCCCGGTGCAGCGTCCGGCCGGTTCGGAGAACGCACTCATCGCCATCGATGCCACCTCCGGCGCGGGCGGCCTTCCGGTGAACATCACCGACGCCGACGTCTACTACTTCGCGCCGCAGAAGTGCTTCGCCGCCGACGGTGGCCTGTGGGTCGCGCTGATGAGCCCGGCCGCGTTGGCTCGCGTCGAGGAGATCAAGTCCTCGGGTCGCTGGACTCCCGATTTCCTGTCGCTGCCGATCGCGATCGACAACAGCACCAAGGACCAGACCTACAACACCCCGGCGCTGGCCACCCTGCTGCTGTTCGCCGACCAGATCGAATGGCTCAACGGCAACGGCGGCCTCGACTGGGCGGTCAAGCGGACCCTGGATTCGTCCTCGCGGCTGTACTCGTGGGCCGAGTCGAGTGAGTACGCCACCCCGTACGTCACCGATCCGGCGCACCGCTCGCAGGTCGTCGGCACCATCGACTTCGCCGATTCGGTCGATGCCGCCGCGGTGGCCAAGGTGCTGCGCGCCAACGGCATCGTCGACACCGAGCCGTACCGCAAGCTGGGCCGTAACCAGCTGCGTATCGGCATGTTCCCGGCCATCGATCCCGAGGACGTCACCCAGCTGACCAAGGCCGTCGACTGGGTCGTGGAAAAGCTCGCCTGAGCCTGTCGAAACCAGGGAGAACCCGCCGCGCCGACCGCGTGGCGGGTTCTCTTTTTGTCAAGCGGGGGAAACTTCTTGGTTCGCAACGGAATAGAGCAGATTAGCCGTGCGGGGCGCGATAGGGGTAGATTTCGATGCCGCGTGTCTTGCGGCGTGATTTACAGAAGTGCACTACTGTTCCAGAACGTGGGCGGTGTCGCGAGCCGACGCGATAAGGAGGTAACGGTGCGTGAACTTCGAGTGATCGGCGTGACGCCCGATTCCGCCCATATCGTCTGTGTGGACACCGAAAGCGGCCAGAAATTCCGGCTTCCCGCCGATGACAAACTGCGTGCCGCCGCCCGCGGAGACCTTGCCCGATTCGGCCAGATCGAGATCGAAATGGAAGCGACTATGCGACCACGCGATATCCAGGCCCGTATCCGCGCCGGTGCCTCCGTAGCCCAGGTCACCGACGAATCCGGCATGCCCGCCAGCCGGGTCGAACGCTTCGCCTACCCGGTTCTGCTGGAACGGGCCCGCGCCGCCGAACTGGCACAGAAGGCCCATCCGGTGCGGCCCGACGGCCCCGCGGTGGAAATTCTCATCGATGTCGTCACCGCCGCGTTCACCGCCCGCGGGCACACTTTGGAAAACGCCGAATGGGATGCCTGGAAAGACGAGAAGGGTTTCTGGGTCGCCCAGCTGCAGTGGCAGAACGGGCGTTCGGAGATCGCCGCGCATTGGCGGTACCAGCCGGACGCACACGGCGGCACGGTGTCCCCGCTCGATGATCCCGCCGCAGATCTGATCGATCCCGATTTCGGGCGCGCGCTGCGCGGTCTGGCCACCATCCTGCCGGAGGAGCCGGAGGCACCTGCGCCGGTCGAACCGCAGGCCGAGCCGAGGCAGCCGCGCGAAACCGCCGCCCTCCCGCAGAATCAGCCTGCGCTCGAAGAGTTCTACGAGCAGCGCGCGGTCGCCGCGGGCGGTGCCACGGCACTGCCTGCCGCGGGGACGACGGGTCCGATTCCGGCGGCAGGTGGTTCGGCCGCCGGTGCCACAGCGGCCGCCCCCAAGGCGCCGACCGCGGGTGGACGCGTCGAGGCCGAGCCCGCCGCGCGCACCGACGTCGAGACCAGTGCCGAATCCAACGGACGCACCGAGACCACCGTCGAGCGCACCCCGGCCGAGGCACCCGAGGCCCCCGCCGCGGCAACGGAATCGGTCGAGCCCGAGGCCAAGAACGCCGCAGACGACGCCAAGACGGGTAGCGGCAAGGCCGCCAAGCCCGCTCGCACCAAGCGCGGCAAGGCGCCCATGCCGTCATGGGAAGACGTGTTGCTCGGAGTTCGCAGCTCCGGTCACTGAGCCCGCGTCGGCGCAGGCACGCCGATGTCGTAACGGGCAAAGCCGCAGCATCGTGCGGCGGGGGCGGGTAGATTTTTCGGTGTGTTGTCGGCTGCGGTCGGCGAGGGCGATGCACGGAACGCGTTCGGCGCACCGTGCATTGCCCGAAGTTCGCGGAGCTCTTTCGTGCAACTCGGGAGGTGCCGAAAAATGCTGTCCAAGGCTTCGTCACTCTGGTACGTCGACGCACCCGATCCGGCGGCGGTGCTGCGCGAGGACCATGCCTCCGATCCTGATGCCGCGCGAGCACTGGCCGAACAACTACACCCCGACAGCGACGTGGTGCCGATCATGGTCGGCACCCTCGGCGGCTGCGCCGGACCCGACGCCGACGAGGTGTACATCGGCTGCTATCCCGGTGTGACCGTGGTGTGTTCGCCGCAGATGGCGCGGGTGCGGCCGACCGCGCTACCCGCGCCGCTGATCCGGCCGCTGGCCTCCGAGCACACCTATCTGATCGCCTTCGACACCGCGCACCGCTGGGGTTCGTTCGCGCATTGGGAGCGTGGTGAATTCCGGCGCGCGTTCAGCGCCAACCGGGTGAACATCCTCGAAGACGAGGGCCTGCCGCTGGTGTGGGAGCGTTCCTATTGGGCCGGTGAGCATCCGGTCCGATTGCAGGTCGGCGATATGCCCGACCCGCAGATTCTGCCGTTCGATCCCCCCGATTTCGCCGACGCGGCCAATAACGAATGGCTCGGTTTCCATTACCGCGCACCGGCCGCCGACGGCGCACTGCTACCCGGCGATCTCTCGGTATGCGGCTTCACGCTGTACCCGAAGGGCCACGCACCCGATCCCGCGGCGCTCACCGCCGAGAGCCGGCCGCATATCGCAAACGGTAAAACCCGTCGCGGGCTGCTGTCGTGGTTGCGCCGTGGGGATCCGGTGGGATGAGGTTCATCGGGCCGGCCGTAGCAGCCAGCGGCGTAGTGCTTCGGAGACCTCGTCGGGGCGCTGTTCCATCAGGAAATGGTCGGCGTCGATGCGCACGAGCTCGGCGCTGTCGATATCGCGGACGAGCTGCTCGGCGGTGGTGATCGGGATGGCGGGCTCGCGGGTGCCCCAGATGATGGTGGTCGGGCAGGTGATCTCGGCCAGCCGCACCGCCAGTTCCGGCCGCTCACGCACTTGATAGCCCGCCCAGAAATGGGCGTACCAGCGGCGCCCCTCCGGTGTGCGGAGCACCTGCAGATAGCGGTCGAGCCGAGCGAGATCGAAGGTGCCGTTGCGCAGATAGCCGGCCATCCCCCAGCGGTGCACCCAGTAGATCGGAGCGGCGGTGAGCAGCGGCCGGCTGAATCGGTGCCGCGCGGCCACGGTGAACATCCCGAACAGCAGGTAGAACGGCGGGTTGAAGGTGCGGTGGGCGCGCGAATTGAGAAGCGCGAAGCGACGGACCCGCTCGGGATACCGCTGTACGAACCCGAGCCCGAGAAAGCCGCCGTAATCGTGACAGGCCAGATCGACCCGATCGAGCCCGAGCGCGTCGAACATCCGGGCGATGCGGTCGACTTCGCTGTCGTAGTCACAGCTCAACGCGGTGTCGCGGGTGGATTCGCCCCAGCCGAACCAGTCCGGGGCGATCACCCGGCGCAGCTGCGACAGCGACTCGATCTGATGCTCCCAGGCCAGATGGCTTTCCGGCCAGCCGTGCAACAGCACCAGCGGATCACCGGTCCCGGCTTCGGCGTAGCGGAGCCTGGCGCCGTCGACGGTGGCTTCGCGCAGGGCGATCGGAGATGGGCTCGTCACGGGTTCGGTTCGGTCGGTGGTCATCGACGCCTCCTGCTCGTTGTCCCTGGTCGCGGCGGTAGCGGCGACGAGTGGTTCCTGCTGACGGGCGCCCGTGCGTGACGCCGCCCGAGTATCGTCGCGCCCATGACACGGTCGGCACTTCCGGAAACGTGCGCCGAATCGTCCGTGGCGAAGCTGTGGCTGCGGCCGGGCCATGCGGTCTATCTGGGGCCGAGCCTCGGGCTGGCCGCGCATTCCACCGCGATCGCTTCACTCGGCGTCGGCATCGACGCGCCGTTTCGGGTACGGGTCGGTGACGGGCCGGATATCACCGCGCGTAGCTTCCTGTTCCGCGCCAGGGTGACCCATCATCTGGTCGACAGCGACGGCCGGATGTTGTTCTGCTTCTTCGATCCGACCTCCGCGCGGGTGGCCCGATGCCTGGGCGGGATGAGCCGGTCGATCGGCGGGTATTCGGTCGACCACGCCAACGAGGCCGACATCGTCGCACTGTGCCGGGACCCGGAACCCGATATCGGACAGCTGCTGGAGCTGGCCAGTATCCCCGTGCCCGCGGTGCGTGACCCACGGATCGCCGCGGTCGCCGCCGCCATCCGCGCCGATCCGGCCCGGCCACAGCGCGCGCCGGAAAGCGCCGGGCTCGCCGGGCTTTCCACCTCGCATTTCCTGCGCACCTTCACCGAGCAGACCGGCACCAGTTTCCGGCGCTACGTCCAATGGGCCCGCATGTTGCAGGTGGCGAGATCCTATGCGGCCGGGCATGATCTGACCCGCGCCGCGGTCGACGCCGGTTTCGCCTCACCCTCGCATTTCAGCGATACGTTCCGGGCGATGTTCGGGCTCACCCCGACCGCGTTCATCGGGGTCGGCGGCGATATGCACATCATGGACGACGAGGTGTCCCCGCAACCGGCCTGACTAGCCGCCGAGCAGCAGCCCGAGCCACGCCAGCAGGACCCCGATCGCGCCGCCCGCGAGCACCCAGCGGGTGACCGGTGCAGACCGCCAGCGCCATGCGGTGGGTGCCACCCCGCCGACCGCGACCAGATTGACCGCCACCGACAGCAGCGGATGGACCTCGGCCAGGGCGGCGCCGAAGGCGTAGACCGCGACCGTCGTCAGGGCCGCGACCAGCACCGTCACGGTGATACCCGCCGACCACGGGGTCGGGTCCTGGCAGTCGTGGTACGGGTCGTAGGGGCTGTTCGACAGATCGCTCATGTCGTCCTCACACGCTCATAGAACGCCATCGCGGCCGCGGTCGCCACATTCAGCGAATCGGTGCCGGGGCTCATCGGGATACGCGCGCGGACATCGGTGGCCGCCATGGCCGCCTCCGTCAGGCCTGGGCCTTCGGCGCCGAGCAGCAGCGCTACCCGATCGCCGGTCATGGCCGTCGCGAGATTCACCGCCGCCGGATTCGGGGTCAGCGCGATGATCTGAAACCCCTCACGGCGCAGGATGTCCAGGCCGTCGGGCCAGTCCGGGACGCGCGCGAACGGCACCCGCAGCACATGCCCCATCGACACCCGGACCGCCCGTCGATACAGCGGGTCGGCGCAGCGTTCGCCGAACAGGATGGCGTCGGCGCCGAGCCCGGCCGCATTGCGGAACATCGAGCCGAGATTCTCGTGGTCGTTCACCCCCTCGAGGACGGCGACTGTGCGCGCGCCTGCGATGACCTCGTCGAGAGTGCGTTCGGGTGGCCGGTGCGCGACGGCGAGCACCCCGCGGTTGAGGTGGAAGCCCACCACCTCGGCCATGACCTCGGCCGAGGCCTGGTAGTAGGGCGCATCGCTGTCCTCGAGGTCGGCCGCCAGCTCCTCGCGTCGCTTCGCCGTCCCGAGCAGTGCGTGCGGACGGAACGAAGACTCCAGCATCCGCCGCACGACCACCACGCCCTCGGCGATCACCAGCCCCTTGCCGCCGGGACGGTCGGGCCTGCGATCGACCGACTTCAGATCCCGGAAGTCGTCGACCCGGGGATCGCTCACCTCGTCGATATCCACAACCACCGCCACAGCCGATATCCTGCCAATCGCGCGGCGTCCGGCCCGACCCACCCCGAAACGTGCGGCCCCACCAGAATCAGTGTGGATTCATCGGGGTCCGTGTGTGTTGAGGAAGACCACCGGCTCGGTGGCGAAACGGCCGGCCCTGTCGAGGTCGATCAACGCTGCGAACGCCTTCGCCGTGTATGTCATCTCGAGTGCAAGACCGGCGGCGGCTGCCACCTGGGCCGCCTCCGCCGCGGCGGTCGTCACGTGCCCGTACCCCGGCCCGAGCCAGCCGTACTCGGTATCGATGTCCGCCGCGGCGTCGTCTACGGGTGCACCATGGGAGTTCAGTAGACGGGCCGTCTTGCCGGCCAAGCGGGTGAGGGTAACGCTGTCGAGCTGCAGCGTGTCGTTGACGACCACGCCGAGTACCCGGGTGCGCAGCCCGGCCAGCCGCAGGCCGAGCGAGAGGCCCGCCGCAGTGCCGCCGGAGCCGACCGCCGTCACGATGTATCCGGGCTCGGGCACGGCGCCGGAGGCGACCTGATCGGCCAGCTCCAGTGCCGTCTCCACATGACCGAGCACGCCCAGCGCCGACGAGCCACCGGCAGGCAGGTAGTGCGGCGGCCGGCACCGGTGTGAATGCCGCACGAACAGCCACGGCGCGATGGCGATCAGGCGGGCCTTGGAGTGCGCGAAGTGCAGTGACGCGCCAGACTCACGCAGCCGCTGCAGTTGACGACGGATGTGGTCGTCGACGGGCTGGTCGATCAACCCCAGCGCGGTGTGGATGCCGTACGCACGGGCGTACAGTGCTGTGGCCAGGCCCCAGTTGGTGCCGAGGCCGCCGACGGTCAGGATCGTATGGGTGCCGCGCCGATGCGCGTCGGGCAACAGCCATTCCAGCTTCCGCACCTTGTTGCCACCCCACCCGCCACTGCCGTACCCGCTCTCGTCCTTCACCCAGACCTGCGAGCGCAATCCTCGCCAGTCGAGTTCACGCACGGGCGTCGGACCGTCGCCGAGCCGGTCATAGGGCAGCGACAGATGCGGGAATCTCTTGTGCAGCAGGCTGTTCATGAACTACCGCCGTCTTCCGGACCGATCCACGTGCCACCGAGACAGGCTCCGGCAGTGCCACATGACAGCCCCTCCGACAATGTTGGACCAATGACCAAATTCTCGATGCGGCGGACTATATTCCGGAGCACGCGACACCGCAACAGCGAGCTTCCGAACGCGTCGCAGGCCGTCGGTTCCCAGCTATCAGGTCGGCGACGCGTGAAACCATGAGCATCCTCGCCGGGACTCTCACCGGCATGATCGCAAAGAAATCGAGTGCGCGTCCGACCGTCGAGATGGCATCGTCGGTACATGGCCATCCAGGACGCCGTCGTGATCCGCGCGGCGACACCAGCCGACTCCGACGCCATCAAGCTCCTGCTCGAGGTGAGTTTCGCGACGCGCACCTCGCCGGAGGAAGACGAACACAGTCCGCAACTGTTCCCGCTGGATCAGGCGCTGGTCGCCGAGACCGGTGGCCGGGTCGTCGGGCACACCCAGTCCGCCACGATGACGCTCACCGTCCCCGGTGGCCACGAAGTCGCCGCCGCCGGGATCTCGGGCGTCGTCGTCGCGCCCACCCATCGGCGCCGCGGCATCCTGCGCGCCATGTACACCGAACAGCATCGCCGGACCGAGGCCGCCGGTCTGCCGCTGACCATATTCACCGCCAGTGAGGGCGGGATCTACGGGCGCTTCGGCTACGGGCCGGCCGTGGTCGAGAAGAGTATCCGGGTGGATCGGCGTGCGGCGGTATTCCTGTCGTCGGCACCGGATCCGGGTGGGGTCGAGCTGGTGTCGCTGCCCGCCGCGAAAGCAGCGATCCTGGCCGTCTACGACCGCTGGCGTCGCATCGTCCCTGGTGCGCAGGTGCGTCCCGAGGCCGCCTGGGCGATCCGCTTCGGTGACCCCGAACGTTTCCGCGGCGGCGGGACCGACCTGTTCGTGCTGCTGCATCCCGACGGTTACGCGCTGTACCGCTACCGCCACGGCGCCGACGGTTCGGTGGTCGAGGTCGTAGAGCTGCGGACAGTGACCACCGACGCGCACGCCGCGCTGTGGCGCGCCCTGCTCGGCCTGGACCTGGTGGATCGGATCGAGGCTGTGGTCACCGACGGCGATCCGCTCGAATATCTGCTCACCGATCCTCGACTGGTCCGCACCACCGGCCGCTACGACGGATTGTGGTTGCGACTCATGGACGTTTCCGCCGCCCTGTCAGCGCGTGCCTATCAATCCGATCTTGACGTCGTGCTCGCGGTGCACGACCCCTTCCGCGAGGCAGGCGGCACCTTCGCGCTGCGGGTCCGCGACGGCGTCGCCGAATGCGCACCGACCGACCGCGAGGCCGAGCTGGAACTCGGGATCGATGTGCTGGGCAGCCTGTATCTGGGAGCGCATCCGGCGCGGGTGTTCGCCGCCGCGAACCGACTGCGTGCCAAGGATTCCGGAGTGGTGCGTGCCGTGGACCAGGCATTCGCCGCCGAACGCGATGCCGAACTCGGCTGGTTCTTCTGAGCAAGTGCACACCAGGGCCTCAGAGGGGGTGCGAAACCCGGTCGGTCCTGGCATGCTCGAGTCATGCAGGTGATCCGGCTCATCCTCAATATCCTCTGGCTGATCTTCGCCGGATTCTGGATGGCGATCGGCTACCTGATCGCGGCCGTGATCTGCTTCATCCTCATCATCACCATCCCGTTCGGCGTCGCCTCGCTGCGCAATGCCGCCTACGTACTGTGGCCGTTCGGCCGCACCACCGTGGACAAGCCGGGCGCCGGTGCGGGCTCGCTGATCGGCAACATCATCTGGTTCGTGGTCGCGGGCTGGTGGCTGGCGCTCGGCCATCTGCTCACCAGCATCCCGCTGTTCATCTCGATCATCGGGATTCCGTTCGGCTGGGCAAACCTGAAGCTGATCCCGCTGGCGCTGTTCCCGCTGGGCAAGGACATCGTGGACTCGGATCAGCCATTCGGCGCACGCTAGCCCGGAACTGTCACTCGGATTCGGCGACGATCTGTTTCATGATTGTGACCGCCCGCGAGAGCACATCGATCTGGTCCGGCGTCAGGCTGGACAGCTGATCGGTCATCCACGCCTCGCGCGCGCTGGCCTCGTCGGCGATCAGCGCGCGGCCGGTCGACGACAGCGACACGATGATCTGCCGTCCGTCGGTCGGGTGCGGTTTGCGCGCCACCAAACCGAGATCGGTGAGCGAGGCGATGACCCTGGTCATCGACGGCGGCTGCACCCGCTCCCTGGCCGCGAGAGCACCCGGGGTCATGGCACCATCACGGTGCAGGGTGGCCAGCACCGATAGCTGGGTCAGCGAGATCTGCGAATCGGTCCGTCGCCCGCGCAGATGCCGCGTCAAACGCACGACCGCCAGCGACAGCTCACCCGCGAGCTCCCGAACATCCGATGGCGTTGTCACAGTTGTGCACGATACGGGACAGTGCCCCGAGTTCACGCATGTTCGCCCGCTCCGCATACCTCCGCATTCGCTTCGGCCATGCGCAGGCTTTTTCGACGGGCTGACCCGGCAGAGCCACTCGTGCGCAACCCCGCGTTCGATGCGGCCATGCGCACGCTGACATCCGATATCGCCGACACCGTCCACTAACCTGGCAGCGTGACCCAGAAGGTTCCGCAAATCCCGCCGCGCCTCACCGATCCCCGGCCTGTCCTTGCGGTCGGCAGTGCGCTGTGGGCGTTGGCCACTGTGGTGGTGTTCCTGAGCGGAGACCGATGGGAGGCTGCGCGCCCGGTCTGTCTGATGGGGCTCGCGGTCGGGTTGCTCGGGTACACGATCTTCTTCATCCAGCGTCGCGGTGCGCGCCGTGGCGACAAGGGTGCACAGACCGGGCTCTAGAACGCCACGATCGTCGCCCCCCGTCAGGCGATATCGAACTCGTCGCTCGTCCCGACGATCGGCGTCAGCGATCCGTCCGTACCCAGCCGATCGGCGAAATGCTGGAAGCGGTAGCGGCCGCGCCCCACATCGCTCGGAATATCCCAGGTGAATCGGGCCACCGAGATGCCGGGTCCAGGTGAGCTCCAATGGAACCGCACCGCCCATTCACCTTCATTGGCCACCCGCTCCCAGCGACCGGAACCCGTGCGCCGCTGCACCTCGAGGAAGGTGCCGCCTCGGCGCGGGTTGTGTTTCGGATGCGCCGAGACGAACTCGACTTCGGCGCGGGTTCCGGGTGCACACGTGGGCGCCGGTTGCACCTGCACATCGCCGAAATTACGGCCCAGCGGCGTGGCATCGGGGCCGGGCGCCGGCACGAAATTCGGCTGTAGCGCGGATACATCCCGTGGCGCCGGGCCGCGCGCGATCTGCTGACGAGCCGCGAAGGCCGTTGCCAGCCGGGTGAATTCCTGCTGGTAGGCGCACAGGGTGTAGCGGCCGTACAGCGTCGATGCACCCTCGTACTGCTGGGCGTCGTACTCCTGCGGCGTGGTCACATACTCGTGATAGGCATTGGCGTACCCCTGCATCAGCACCTGCTCGATGTCCACACCGAGCGCCGCCGCAACCGCCTGACGCACCCGCAGACCGGAGACGACGGTGAACTCACCACCCGCCGCCGCCAGATACAGCTCACCGATCCGGACCAGTTGGATCGGCAGCACATTCGGCACCCACGGCACCGGCGGCAACAGACCCAGCGGCGCGGCGATCGCCTTGGGTGCCTGCGCGTCGGCGAGCCAGGCAGGCGCGGGAGCGTTCGGATCACCGAGCGCGGACAGCAACGGGTTGGTGACGCCCTCCGGAACCGGTCCACCCGGCAAGCCGGGGCCGTCCTCCACACTGCCCGCGATGAGCGAAACACCCGCGGCGGCCGGCGAGGTACGACGTGGTCGGCCGTCGGGCGTGAAGCGGCCGTCGACTGCGATATCGGCCAGATCGATGTAGCACAGCATCGCGTCCACCGGGCCGCTGATCGAATCCGCCGATGACAGCGCGGACTTCGCGGCGCGATACTGTCGATCACCGAGGATGCGCGTGTTGTCGAATTCGTTGTCGGTCGGTCCGGAACCCGGCCGCAGATTCAGATTCGGTGACATATCACCGGAATTGGTCTGCGCGAAGGCCGCGATGAAGTCGGCCCGGCCGTCCAGATATCGCACGCCGTGTTCGGTGTGTTCGAAGCTGAACGAGGCGTAACCCTTGTTATCCGAACTGATCAAGCGGTTCTCGTTGGTCATCGAGGTGTTGTGGGTGGCGAACCAGGTGATGGCGCCGACCTCGCGCCCGCCTTTACGCAACGACAGCACCGTGACCGCCGGGTCGATGGCGTTCGGGAAGTGCTGCTTATCGGCTTCGGGATTGCGGTCGAAGGCGATTCGGGACCGGTTGACGCTGGCATCGTGCAGCTGCGCGCGGCCGAGGGAGAGTGAGCCGGGGCCCAGATCGGCGTGCGCGGCGGCGATGGCCTCGACGATGCCCTGCACCTCGGCGTCGTAGACCTGCTGCTGGAATCCGAGAATGGACAGGTTGTAGGCGTAGTCGTGGGCGGAACCGCCGCAGGTGGCGTGCGAATGCGTCGAGGTCAGCAGCACGTTCTGCTCGGTGTACAGATCACCGAACCGATTGGCGAGTTCGAGCATGACGCCGCGGTGCACGGATTGGAAGATCATGCCGTTGTCGGCGACGACGTAGACGATCCGGCGACCACCGGCGCCGATGATGAACGCCCTGGCGCGCGGTCGCAGATGAATGCCCGCGGTGGTCTGCTCCTGCTGGGAGTAGCCCATCATGCCGCACTCCGCGGCCGGGCCGGTGATATCGGATAGACCCGCGCCGATCTCGTACTCGCCGGGTGCCGCCTGCGCGGATGCCGCGAACACACCCGACAGCCCGGGCACCGCCGCAAGGGCGGCCGAACCCACGGCCGTCCTGGCGAGCATGGTCCTGCGCGTTACCGACATCACAGACTCCCTTCGATCCGATGGCAGCGAACCACACATCTGGACATGCGTCCAGTACCAATTTTCCGGGTCGGCGAATTGACTGATCGGGCCGCGAGCGCTTAACTCGCTCAGGTGTCCTCCCGATTGAGCGTCGAAGAACGACGGGCCCACCTTATCGAGGCGGCGATCGGCCTTGCCGAGAAAAAGGGTGTAGCGGGCGTGACCACGCGCGATGTCGCGCAAGCGGCAGGCGTGTCGCTAGGTGTGGTGCATTACTGTTTCGAAAACAAGGACGCGCTGATGACCGAGCTGGTCAAAGCGCTCTCGATGGAATTGCGCGATTCCGTCGACGCCAATGAAACGGTATGGCAGGACGCCGGGACCGGAAAAACGGCGCTGCAATCTTTGGTGCGCGCAGGCTTGGAACTCATGTGGCTCAACATCGAAGCCACGCCGGAACGTCAGCTGCTCACCTACGAAACCACCACCTACGCACTGCGCGAGGGGGAACAGACGCCGGCGAAATTGGCGATCGCGCGGGAACAGTACGCGTTCAACGATTCGACGGTCGCCGACATCCTCGACCATGCCCGCGACGCCACGTCGACGGAATGGTCGGTGCCGGTACAGACCCTTTCGCGATTCACCCTCAGCGTGATCGATGGGATCGTGCTGCGCTGGCTGGTCGACAACGACAGCGAAAGCGTACGCACCCAGCTGGATGTGCTCAGCGAGATGGTCAGCACCTACGCGAAGTAGGGCCTCGACGGCGGATCAGCCGCCGGCCTGCGGGTTTCGGATATGCGTCGTGTCGCCCTCGCGCCACCACGGCACCGACACCGTGGCCTCCACCGCGCCCGACAACCGGATGCGCAGCTCATCGTGCAGAACCAGATCACCGTCGTCGGGTAGCCGGAACAGTTGGCGCAGGACCACACCCATCGGTTCGGTCGCCCAGGTGCTCGCGCGCCCGGTGCTGATCACCTCGGCCGTCACGACTTCGGAGACGAGTGGAAGATCCAGCAGCGTCGCCAGCGCCGGAGCCGACTCGACCGCGCCCGCCACCAGCCGCTGCGCGGGAATCGCCAGACCGAACCACGGCTGGTCCAGCACCATTGCGTCGGCCGGATCGATGGTCGCGCCGGACAGGGCCCGCACCAGGTCGGGCAGGGCGAGCTCGGTGAGATCGAGATGCTCCTCGGCTGCCGCGAGCAGTGCGTGGGTGCGGACCGCGACCTCCGGTGTCGGTGTCTTCGCCGGGTCCGCGAGCGCTGCCAGCAGGGCCGCGGCGAGGTCCGGTGTGACCGCAGCGGGATCGGCGAGGACGGGACGCAGTGCATCGATTTCGGTCCGCGAGAAACCCGGGGCGGCGAATTCGGCGAGCAGACCGGCGAACTCCGGTCCGTCCGGATGCCGCAGCACACCCAGCGGCGTGCCATCGAGACGAGCGAACCTGCGCAGCCACCAGGTGGTGTAACCGTTCGGGTCCGCCAGCAGCGGCCGGGTCCGCTCGCCGGCAGCCAGCTGACGCAGGGCTCGGGGCCATGCGGTGTCCTCGACCAGATCGAGGTCGCGGACGGCGATCAGCTCGGGCGGGTCCTCGGACAGCCCCGCCCACCAGGCCTCTTCATCCGGCAGGTCGTGATCGGGTCCGGTCGGATCGGTTTCGGTGACGATGGCGAAATCCCAGCCGACGCCCACCGCACGCAATGCGTCGGGGCCGTAGCGATCGACCAGTTCCTGGTCGACGGTGCCGAACGGAGAATCCGCCACCAAGACTTCGCGCAGCGGCGCACCGGGCAACAGCAGCTCATCGGCCGGCAGCGATTCACCCGCGTCATCGGTCAATTCGAGCAGACCGAGCCAGGACGGCAAGGCCGCTGGATCGGTATGAGCGGCCAGCCGCAGCACCGCATCGGTGGTGTCGGGGTCACCGGGATTGTCCTCGAGTTCTGCGCGCAGTCCTGGATCCGACAGCAGATCCAGTGCGCTCGCCTGTCGCGCCCCGAGCCGTGACAGCAGCGGATGCGTCGCGTCCGGGTGGATCAGCCGCGCCCAGTGCACCGGAATCGGCACTTGCAGTTCGTCATCGAGGACGGCGGTGCGGGGGCCGGTGCCCAGGCGCCCGTCGGCCAACGGCACCGCGAGTGCGCCCAGCTCCTCGACCGCGAGCGGGTCGGCGACATAGGGTTCGAGCGCCGCGTACAGCTCGCGCCACCACTGCGGTGAACGTTCGAGCCCGGCCGACAGTTCGGCCAGGCGCGCCAAGCCGATTCGGTGTACGTCCAGGACCGACAGCGCTTCGGCGTACGGGCCACCAGACAGTTCCGGAATCACCAGCGGGCCGAGTACCTCGGCCAGCAGATCCGCCAGTTCAGGGCTGAGACCCGGGAAAACGCTCGCCCGGGTCGGTAGTGCGTGCGCCACCCGATTTCCCTCGGCGACGTCGGAGTCCTGTACGACCGGCAGCCAGGGGTGGGCCTGCAATTCGCGAATGATGGCTTCGCGAAGCAGACCGTCGGCCTCACTGCGGGCGAAACCCGGCACCGGCACCAGAGTCAGGCGGTCGCGTGGGGGTAGGGCACGCGCGAAATCGGCGTATCCGGCGACCAATTCGGCCACGTGCGCGCCGGGCAGCAGGCGTCGGCGATCGGGTTGCATCGGGACGTCTGCGATGAGTAGAGCGGGCAGCGACAGTTCCTCGTCGGAGCGGGTCGGCGCACGCAGCACATCCGCCGCGGCGCGTACCGGCTTGCCGTCGCGGATCGGCAGCAGCCACCTGGCGCGGGGCGCGCGGAACTGCCACCAGCGCTGATCCACACCGGGGCCCGTGATCCGTAGTTCGTCCAGACCAGCCTCGTCCGAACCGGCCTCGTCCGAGGCGCATGCCGCACTGGCGAATTCATCATCGCCGACCCGGATGACGTGCAGTGCGGGCAGTTCGAGCAAAAGGTCGACGACCTCGTCACGCATCGTCGTGAGTAGTGCCTCGGGGTCGATGCCGTCGCGCAACTGAAGCACGATTTCGGTATCGGCCCCGGTAGCCGGTGCCGCAGTACTCGGCCACACCAATCGAAGTGCGGGCGGCTCGATCCGGTCCCCGGCAACCGTGCGGCGCAGTGCCGACTGCGCACCGGTCTCTGGTCGCGAGGCTTCGGATCGGGGCTCACCCGATGACACTCGAACATCGTCGCCGACTGTTCCCGAATCCGCCTCGGCCGGAGGGCTACCGGGCACATGAATATGGCTCTGATGCAGCGCCTCTCGGGTTCTTGTTCGCGAGAACTGCAACGATCCCGTGGTCGAGCGGAGTTCGATCTCATCGCTGACCGTCAGCACCGCGGTGAAGCCGACACCGAAGCGGCCGACGGTGGTCGCGCGGTCGGACTTACCCGAAGCTCGCAGGGCCGTCAGGGCATGCACGCCGGAAAGATCCAGCGGTGCACCGGTATTCGATACATGCAGGGTGCGGCCATCCAGCCACACCGCGATCCGTCCCGGTGTACCGGCCTTCGCGGCAGCATCGGCGGCGTTCTGCGCCAGCTCGGTCAGCAGCCGGTCCCGATACCCGGCACGCACCAGATCAGCCTCGGTGGCCGCGTCCTCCCGCAACCGGGTCGGCGAATCCCGCCATGCGGCCAGCACACCCGAACGTAGGGCCGCCGTCTCGAACGGATCGCCCCCCGGCGCGCTCAGTTCTGCGTCGATGACCCGGGCTCCGACTGGGCGTCGGCCTCCGTCGCGGTATCGGTGTCGGTGATCTGCTCGACAGTCGCGGTAGTCACGTCGGATTCGGAAGCAGTTCCGCCCGACTCGGATTCCGAAGCCGAGGTGGCAGGTTGCTGCTCCGACGCCTGCGCGCCGACCTCCGCGACAGCGGCGTCCGTCACGACAGCCGTGCCCTCGGAGCTACCGGCCTTCGATCCACGCTGCGAATCCACCTGAACGACATCGAACGCGGCGTCGTCGTAGGCCTCATACAACGGCGAGCCTGCCCCTGCAGGAACGGTGACGTCGGAGTGGGCGCCGCATCCGTACTCGGTGTGCACTACGTGGCCATCGGCACCCATCGCGTTACCGCAGACACCGAACGCGGCACGCAGGGCACCGGACAGCGGGAGATAGAAACCGCAGCGGCCACAGGTGGACGGAGCGGCCTTGGCCATCTCGGTGTCGGGGCCGAACTCGGTGTACCAGCGCTGGGCGGCCTCTTCGCGACCTTCGAGGCTGAGTACCTGGGTGCGACCCAGACCCACCTGGTAGGCGACGTCGTCGACCTCGGGATCGCCGGTGGCGGTGTAGCCGGGCGCCAGCCGCGGGTCGCCGGGCAGCGGGGCCAGCAGATCGCCTGGGGCCAGATCGCCGGGACGGACGCGCTGGTCCCACGGCACGAAATCGGGCGCGATCAACGCGTCCGGCCCGGGCAGCAGCGCCGACTCGCTGACGGTCGGATGGTCCGCGCCCGGCGGCGCCGCCACCACGACCGCCCACTGCCAGCCGCGATAGCCGGGCAGCGTGGCCTCGAAGCGGTGCGTCGCGGCATTGTCGTCGTCCTCGGCGGACACACCAAGATGCGTACCGACCCCGGATGGCTCCAGCTCGAGGAGCGCACGACGGGCAAGCTCGACGGCGTCGGCCAGGATCGGCCGCACGCCGGAGTCCGAAACAGAAACTGCGCTCACGGCCTACATTTTGCCGTATGGAGACCGATCGGCGTTCGCTGGCCGTCGCTGCACTGCTCTGCCTGGTCACCGCGACGGGTTGTGCGGGCGCCGACGACCCGGCAGATAACGCGCCACACCTGGTCGTGGAGGTCGTCGGTACCTCGCCGCACGACACGCAGGCCTTCACCCAAGGCCTGCAGATCAACGACGGAGTGCTTTATGAGAGCACCGGCATGCCGGGCGAGTCGGGCGTGCGCGCCACCGACCGTGCGACCGGTGCCGAACTCGCCGGGGTGCAGCTGCCGTCTCCACTGTTCGGTGAGGGCATCGCCACAGCGGGCGACACACTCTGGCAGCTCACCTGGAAGGACGGCATCGCCTTCGCCCGCGACCCGGTGACCCTGGCCGAGCGCGGACGGGTCTCCTACGAGGGCGAGGGCTGGGGTCTGTGCGCCGGCGACGGACGCCTGGTGATGAGCGACGGTTCGGCCACCCTGACCTTCCGCGATCCGGTCACCTTCGCCCCCACCGGCTCTGTCGAACTGCAAGGCCGCAGTTCAGCGCGCCTGAACGAGCTGGACTGCGCGGCCGACGGATCGGTCTACGCCAACAACTGGCCCTCCGACGAGATTTTGCGCATCGACCCCGATACCGGGGAGGTCCTCGCTGTGATCGATGCCTCTGGCCTGCTCCCCCCACGCGAGCGCGCAGGCGCCGATGTCCTCAATGGCATCACCCAGGTCCCCGGCACCGACCGCTTCCTGCTCACCGGCAAGTACTGGCCCACCATGTTCGAGGTGCGTTTCGTGCCCTCCTGATACGCGAACCACATCACTTTCGGCGAAATCGACGGAGAGTGCGTGAACCCCACACGCGGTTGTGGGCCAGAATTGAGGTTGTGACGACTCCCAGCGATCCCCCCGGTCCCGATCGCGGTCGGTGGGACGGCGAAGAGTACCCACCGAACGAGCAGCATCCCGGCTTCGACCGGTACCCACCGCCCAACGCACCGCGACGACGTCGCCCGCTGCCGCCGCTACCGCCGGACCATCCCGGCACCGTCCCACCACCACCGACCCGTCCGCTGACCGAAGTGGGCCGCAACGCCGAGCGTGACACCGGCCGCGGATCGGGCAAGAAGTTCACGCGGTCGATGCGCAAGGGCGCGCCGGAGCAACCACCCCGGGTCGACGACCGCCGCGAGGAGCAGACAGACGACCCCGGACGAGTCGACGACCGTCGCGTCCCGCGCAAGCTCACCGTCACCAGGGTCGCCGCCCTGCGCGGCAAGGAGCTCACCGAGAAGGGGTTCGCCACCTTCCAGCGCGCGGCCAAGGCCGACGGCGCCGACAAATCCGGCCTGACCGCGTTGACCTACGCGACCATGACGAACTTCGCCCTTGACGCCGCGATCGCCGTCGCGCTGGCCAACACGCTGTTCTTCGCCAGTGCGACCGCCGAGAGCAAAACCAAGGTGGCGTTGTATCTGCTGATCACCATCGCGCCGTTCGCGGTGATCGCGCCGCTGATCGGGCCCATGCTCGACCGGTTGCAGCGCGGGCGCAGGCTCGCGCTGGCGTCCTCATTCGCGGTGCGCGCGGTACTGGCGGTGGTGCTCATCGTCGACTTCGACACCTGGGCGTTGTATCCGCTGGCGCTGTGCATGATGGTGCTGAGCAAATCGTTCGCCGTACTCAAGAGCGCGGTGACACCACGCGTACTGCCACCGGGGATAGACCTGGTCCGAACCAATTCGCGATTGACAGTGTTCGGCCTGGTCGGCGGGACGATCGGAGCCGGCGCGATCGCCGCGATCGCGGCTGCCGCCTTCGGCTCGACGGGTGCGCTGGTGCTCGCGGTCGTCATCGCGTGCGCAGGTACCTATCTGAGCCTGCACATTCCGCGTTGGGTCGAGATCACCGAGGGCGAGGTGCCTGCCACCCTCAGCTATCACAGCGACGACCCCGACACCGAGGTCATCCCCTCGGGTAAGAAATCTGCCGTCCCCGCCCGCAAACGCCGTCAGCCGCTGGGCCGCTCGGTGGTGACCGGCCTGTGGGGCAACAGCACCATCCGGGTACTGACCGGATTCCTCACCTTCTATGTGGCGTTCGTGGCGAAGGCCACCGAGCATCGGCCGGTGCAGCAGGCAGCCATGCTCGGGGTGGTCGGTGCCGCCGCCGCGATCGGCAACTTCGCCGGTAATGCCAGCGGCGCGCGGATCAAACTGGGCAGGCCGTCGCTGATCGTGGTCAACTGCACCGCCGCGTGCGCGCTGGTCGCGCTGTTCGCGATCTTCGCCGACAACCTGCTCGGTGCTGCGGTGGCGGCATTGGTCGCCGCGTGTGGCAGCGCGCTGGCCAAGGTGTCGCTGGATGCCGCGATCCAGGACGATCTGCCGCCGGAGTCGATCGCGTCCGGATTCGGGCGTTCGGAGACCGTGCTCCAGCTGAGCTGGGTGGCGGGCGGCGCGGCCGGTGTGCTGCTGCCGACCGACTACTGGAAGGGTTTCGCGGTGGTGTCGGTGATCTTGGTGGCAGGCCTGGTCCAGACTGTGGTGAGTTATCGCGGCCATTCACTGCTGCCCGGGCTGGGCGGCAATCGGCCGCAGCACGCCGAACAGGTGGTGCCCGCACCGTCATCGGACACCACAGCCCATAAATCCGGCACCGCCCGGCGCCACGGCGAGACCGCCGATATCAAACGAGGGGATCCCATCTGGTGAGCACACTCAACGCCCGCACCATCGTCGCGCTGTTCACCGCAGGCGTGCTGCTGCTGTCGACCGCCTTCGTCGGTGTGCTGACGGTGCTCGTCCAGAACGCCGACGAGCACGACCCGGAGATCACCGCCTACGCACACGGGCGCACGGTCACCGTCGCGCCGTTCATGTACTGCACGGTGCGGATGGAGAACTGCCGCTACGGCCGGACCGTCAGCCTCGAGGTGCCGCCGGGCTACCCGTTGCAGCTGTCGCTGCCCAACGAGATCTCCGACGCCCCATGGCTGATCCAGCAGGTGTACGCGCTGCCCTCCGGCGAGGAGATCGCGAAGGTGAGCAGGCATACCGATTTCCCGGAGGGAGTGCGCGCCATCACCATCGAGTCACAGCCCGACCCGGATCTGCGACTGGTGGGCGTGGAGATGCAGCTGCCGATTCTGGCGCGTGACGAGACCGGCGCGGAGTTCTACGTCCCGCACGCGGCCTGGTCGATCAGCACCGCAGAGTAGTGACGACAGCAAAACGGTCGTAGGCATTGCGTGATGCCTACGACCGTTGCGCTTTTCGACGGTACCGCGCTGCGCTCAGTGATCGAGTTCGCGGGCAACAGCCCGCACGACCTCGGAGATGCGCTGCGCGGTCTTGCGATCCGGGTACCGGCCCTTGCGCAGATCCGGCTGCACCGTGGCCTCGAGCAAGGTGATCATGTCTTCGACCATGCCGTGCAGCTCGTCGGGCGAATGCCTGCGGGCGACCGGCTCCTTGCGGCCCGAACGCTCCTGGCCCTGACGGACCGACGGCGGCGCCTCCAGCAGCTTCAGGCTCAACGCCTGCGGGCCGCGGCGGCCTGCGGCCATCCCGAACTCCACGCGCTGCCCCGGCTTGAGGGATTCGATGCCCTGGGGCAGCGCGGACGAGCGCACATAGACGTCCTCACCCTCGTCCTGGGAAAGAAAGCCGAAGCCCTTTTCGACGTCGTACCACTTCACCCTGCCGGTCGGCACTGCGCTCACCCGTTCATCATTCGAAACCCGGACCCTTGCGGCCCGGGCGGATCCGTATGCGAAGCACCTGCGCGGCGGCGCCGCGATCAGGCCTTGCCCTTTGTGCGAAAGAACGCGCCCCACAGGTATGCAGGACGCGCATTGCCGTCGAGTCTACCCCGGTGCCCACCTCTCGAGCACATCAGTTTTACGGTGCAGCTGTGACGAACACTCCCCCGCAACCGCCCTCGGGCGGATCGCCGCGCCGTTCCGGAGACTGGTTGCTGCAGCTCGCGCTCGGTGCCTTCGCGGTCGGACTGCTGGCGATTGTCGCCATTTTCCTGACGCCGATCCTCACCGACGGGAAGCCGGGACTTGTGCTGTATCTGCTGGCGATGCTCACGCCGGTCGGCTTCGTCTTGGCGCTGGTGTTCACACTGCGCTCCGGGCGACGAGCCAAGTGACGTCAACTGATTACCCCGGGCAACTGTTACCGAACCGGGCCTGTGATCCTCGTCACATAACGAGCAGATAACAGAACGTTCTTGCAGCCGTGCCGACCATCCCGCACAGCCCCTAGCTGCACAGAGGCGTCTATGCCCACTCGAGACCGCTCCGAGACCCCCGCGTACACGCCGGTTACCAAATGGTGATTTTTCGCGAGGATCGTCGTACCGTCTTACCCAGCCGGGACACCCGGCAACCAAACCACCGGCCCGCCGCACCGAACCTCACCCCGCGGGTACCGGAACCCCGACGCAATTGAGGGGTGAGGGCGGGACGGACGACCTCTCAGTCCGGGCCCGAGCGAGAGCCTCGCAGGTGCGTACGAGAGGAAGACGAACCCGATATGAGTGGACGCCATCGCAAGCCATCCTCCACCGGGCGCACCGTAGCCAAGGTCGCCGTCACCGGCGCCATCATGGGCACCGCAGGTGTGGCCCTCGCCGGAAACGCCAGCGCGGCACCCGACTCCGACTGGGATCGACTCGCGCAGTGTGAGGCCGGAGGTAACTGGGGGATCAACACCGGCAACGGTTACCAGGGCGGACTTCAGTTCTCCCCGAGCACCTGGAACGCCCACGGTGGTGGCGAGTACGCCGCGACCGCGAACCAGGCCAGCCGGGAACAGCAGATCGCGGTCGCCGAGAAGGTGCTCGCCTCCCAGGGCTGGGGCGCGTGGCCGTCCTGCTCCGCATCGCTCGGCCTGAGCAGTGCAGCTACCCCCCGTTCGGCTCCCGCCGAGGCCGAGAGCCCGCGCTGGCAGCCGGCCGCGCCGCAGCAGCAGGCCGCCGACAGCAGCCAGCAGGTGTTCGACACCGTCGACCGCGCGATCGCGGTTGTGCAGGCGCAGGGCGTTCAGGTTCCGCAGCAGGCGCTGGACATGTTCAACGCCGCCAAGGCCAACGGCACCAAGCTCGACCCGGCCGTCGTGAACTTCTTCGAGGCGAACAAGGGTCTGCTCCCCTCCTGACCCGAGTCTCGTACGACTGTGGCCCCGCATCCGATCGGATGCGGGGCCACAGTCGTTTTCGCGTGTGATGTGGCGGGTTCCTCTGCTCTTCGGCACCGGCCGATGAGAACCTGCCCACCCGCACCGAATCAGCTCCAGGCACGCCGAAGCCGTCCACGGACATACGTCAACGCGGACGGAGAGTCGAGAGCATCGCCGAATGCGATGAACTACCGGAGGCCGAGACCTCTGTGACGCCCGCGGTCCGCGACGACGGTCGGCGGCCGGGGCGGACGGCTCAGCGGTTGATAACGGTGTTCGGGTGGACGTAGGGCAGCTGATCGGCGGCCACCGGGAACTCTGTGTCCTCACCGAACGGCGACAGGTTGCCCGAGCGCGAGGACGACAGTTCGGTCACCGCATGCTCACCGTCGGCCACCTGCGGCCAGCCGTTGTCGACATAGGGCTTCTTCGATTTGTTCACCACGCGCCCATTCTGGCATGTGGCCGGCGCGAACCGGCACATGGTCGGCGCGAATCCGCGGTGCGGGCGCGCGCGGCTCCTGCTCCGGCGGCATGCGGCCGCACATCGTAGGCTGAATCCGATGACCGGTACCGACTCTTTGGCCGACTGGCTCGGCGCCCGCGGCGATGCCGAGCTGGTCGCGCTGCTCGAGCTGCGACCCGATCTGGCGGTGCCACTGCCGTCCTCGATGACGGTGCTCGCCGCCCGCGCCGAACAGCGCGCCTCGGTGCTGCGCGCCGCCGACGAACTCGACACGCTCGAATTCGCCATTGTGGAAACCCTCGCGGTGCGGGCGGCGTCGGCGCACGAGCCGTTGACACGCCGCGAGCTGAAGAAGATGCTGCGCGATCGAGTCAAGGCAGCCCCGGTCGACGCCGCGGTGAAGCGATTGACCGACCGCGCGCTGGTCTGGCTCGACGGTGACGCACTGCGGCTGGTTCCTGCCGCCGCGGAGGCACTTCCGTGGCCGATGGGCAGCACCACCGAACTACCGGACGCGCTCACCGAACCGGAGGTGACGGCCGCACTGGCCGAAATCTCCCCCACCGAACGGGCTTTGCTGGACAAACTGGCCGCGACCGGCCCGCGCGGGCGCACCAAGGACGCCGCCCCCGGCACCCCCGCCGATCGTCCGGTGCAGCAACTGCTGAGTCGGCGCCTGCTGCGTCCACTGGATGACGAGACCGTCGAGCTGCCCCTCACCGTCGCCCAGGTGCTGCGAGGTGAACCGGTCACCGATCCGCACGCGCTCACACCTCCGCGTCCGGCCACGTCCGAGCATTCCCCGGCCGAGGTGAACGCGGTGGCCGCGGGCGAGGTCGGGGAACTGCTGCGCCATGGCGCGAGTGTGCTGGAAGTCCTGGGTCAGGCACCCGCTCCCGCCTTGCGCGCGGGTGGGCTCGGCGTGCGGGAGACGCGCCGGATCGCCAAACACGCGGGCACCGACGAACAGCGCACCGGTCTGCTGATCGAGCTGCTGGCCGGGGCCAAGCTGATCGATCGTGGCCTGCCCGACCCGCCACCGGATGTCGACAGCACCGACGACTTCTGGGCACCCACCCCCGCCGCCGACTCCTGGTTGGAAGCACCGCCCGCCCGGCGCTGGGCGACATTGGCGCAGGCCTGGCTGGAATCGGATCGGGTGCCGTGGATGATCGGCATGCGCGACGCCAACGACAAACCCCTCGCGGCCCTCGCCCATGAGCTGCGCACTCCGCACGCCGTACGCGACCGGCGGGCGATGTTGCGGGCACTGGCCGAACAGCAGGCGGGCACCGGGCTCGAACCTGCCGACGCCGCGCGCATGCTGGCCTGGCGGGCGCCACGCTGGCGCAGGCATTTCCGGGTCGAAGCTGTAGAACGCACCTACGCGGAGGCTGCCGCGCTCGGCGTCATCGGCCGCGGTGCGCTGAGTGCGCCAGGGCGTGCGCTGCTTGCCGAGGAACCGAACAGCGTCAGCGAGGCCGAAGCGGCCATGGAGCAGGCGCTGCCGGATCCGGTGGATCATGTGCTGGTGCAGGCGGATCTGACGGTCATCGCACCCGGTCCGCTCACCGCGGAGTTGCAGAGCCGGATCGCGCTCGTCGCCGATGTCGAATCGGCGGGCGCGGCAACCGTCTACCGGATCGGCGACACCTCGGTGCGGCGCGCTCTCGACGCCGGGCTCACCGCCGCCGAATTGCACGCACTCTTCGCCCGGCATTCGCGCACGCCGATACCGCAGGCGCTGACCTATCTGATCGATGATGTGGCACGGCGCCACGGCCAACTGCGGGCCGGAATGGCGCAGTCGTTCGTGCGCAGTGACGATCCGGCGCTGCTGACCCAGGTCCTCACCGCTCCGGTGGCCACCGAACTCGCCTTGCGCGCGATCGCGCCGACGGTGGCGATCTCGCAGGCACCGCTCGGCGAGCTGCTCGACCGGCTGCGTGCGGCGGGTTTCGCTCCGGCCGGGGAGGATTCGGCGGGCGTGATCGTGGATCTGCGGCGGCGCGGCGCCCGAATCGCGGTGCGCCCGAATGCCAGGCATGCCTATCGGCCGGTGCCGCCGAGCACCGAGCAATTGGAACTACTGGTGCGGGAACTGCGGGCCGGTGAGCGGGCAGCCAGCGCCAGGTCGGCGCAGGCCGTGCGCACCGACGGCACCCGCACCGGAACCGCCGCGACGCTCGCGCTGCTGCAATTGGCCGCGCGCGGGCGCCGGGCGGTGAACATCGGTTACGTCGACGCGCAGGGCACGGCCATTCAGCGAGTCGTGGAACCGCTGCGAATCGGCAACGGTCAGCTCGACGCGGTGGATCCGGTGACCGGCGCGGTCCGGCACTTCACACTGCACCGGATCGCGTCGGTCGCCCTGCTGGAATAGCTACAGCCCTGCTGGAACAGGCGCTGATCAGGCCTTGGGATCGCCGAGGCAGAAGGTCGTCTTGGGATCGGTCACGGTGATGAACTTGTTGGCCTCGGCACCGCACAACAGTTCGTCGGCCTGACCGTCGATCCGCTGGATCACTCGGAAGCTGGCGTCGGCAGAGGCGCAGTCGGCGAAGCTATAGCCGGAGAGCATGCTGTCGGCGTAGCAGCTGTCCTGCTTGAAATTGGGCGCCAGGCACAGGAACGCGGTGGTCCCGCCGTTGAGGGTTTCCTCGTAGGAGGTGTAGTCCTCGGCGCATTCGGTCTTGGTCTCGTGGGTCTGAACCACCTTGTAGACGGCCTTCTCCGACGAGCAGTCGACCGGCTCGGTCTCGGAGTCGACCGCCGAGCTGCTGATGACGTTGATGCATTCGCCGACCTCGGACTTGGCCGTGTCGGATTTGCCCGCGTCCTCGAACATCGAACATCCGGTCACCGCAACCGCCAGCGCGACCGCTGCGACGAAGGCGAGCATGATGCGCGCCAGCAGCCGCGTTCCTGGGAACTTCACGTGAAAACCTCTCTTACCGAAGCGTTCACTGAATCATGAACGCGCGGGTGAGGATACCCGCACGAACATGACGGCCGCATCTGATCGGTGTGCGGAGCCCGCGGGTCAGTAGATGCTGGCCATGCCGAGCATGGACAGCGCGAGAATGCTCGGGAGCAGTCGACCGAGCATCTGAAAACCGAAATAGTTCACGATAGTGCCTTCCACAGTTCCGCCCACATAATGGACGTACGTCCAGTCCGGACACTCTGTCGGTGCCGGACGGCGCGTTGTTACGCCCCATGAGTATGGCCGCAGCCGACTGTTACCGCGACCGCTACGGTCAGCACCCCTGACCTCAATATTCCTGTCCAGCAGTGACTCTGGTCACAATATGGCGTCTATGCGACGTTCACACCCTGAGGTCACCAGGAAACAGGTACTCATCCGCGGGCCGGGCGGCCTGATCGAGCCACGCCGCGAAGAATCCGGTCAGATCGGTGGCGGACTTGGACTGGATGAAATCACGGAACTGCGGCATCGAGGCATTGCCGTAGGCGTTGGCGGTGACGAACTCGCGGATCGCGGCGAAGAAGACGTCATCGCCGAGCTGCTTGCGCAGCGCATGCAGGAACAGCGGTCCCCGGTAGTAGACGGAGGTGAATTCGTTTCCGGCGCCGGGGTTTTGCAGCGCAATATCCCAGAAGTGCGGGATGGTCGAGGCCTGCTGCACGGTCTCGCGGTACATCGCGTCGACGTCGGTGCCCTCCATCCGCTCCGGCCACAAATAGTCGGCCGTGTAGCTGGCGAAGCATTCGTTGAGGCAGATATCGGCCCAGCTGTACACCGATACCGAATCGCCCCACCACTGATGTGCGATCTCGTGCACCACCGTCTGCAGATCGGTCCAGGGTGCGTAGATCGGGCGGGTCTGGGTTTCCAGCGAGAATGACAGGTCGGCGTCGACGTAGATGCCACCGGAGGTATCGAACGGGTATGGGCCGTACAGGGATTCGGTGAAGTCGAGAATCTCCGGAAGGCGCCGCTCATGCTCGAGATTGTCCGCCGCGCCGGGAGCGAAGGCGCTGAGCAACGGGGTGCCGTCGGCGCGGCGCTGTTCGAGGTAGGTGAATTTGTCGATGGCGATGGTGGTCAGGTAGCCGAGGATGGGCTGGCGCGATTCCCAGCTCACCGAGCGGGAACCGTCGCGCACCTCGTCACGGGTACGCACGCCGTTGGACACGACCTCCCATTCGGCGGGCACGGTCGCGTGCAGGGTGAAGGTGGCTTTGTCGCGCGGGGTGTCGTTGAGCGGGTACCAGGTGGTGGCCGAATGCGGTTCACCGGCGACGAACGCGCCGCCGCTCGGCGCGAAGGTCCAGCCCGCGCCCGTGGCGTCGGCCGCGGGTCCCGCGTAATCGACCGTCACGGTGAAGGGCAATCCCGGCAGCAGCGGCAGCATCGGCCGCACGGTCAGTTCGTGCTCACCGTTGCGATCGAAGCCCGCGGGCATATTGTTCACCGAGACCCGCTGCACCGGCGGCCCGGCGAAATCCAGATTGAACGACGTGAGCGCCTGGGTGGCGGTGGCGTCGATCCGGGTGGACCCGGTCAGCTGCCTGGCCGCGGGCTCGTAGCCGATGCCGACCTCGTAATGGCGCACGTCGTATCCGCCGTTGCCATCAAGCGGGTAATACGGGTCGCCGAGTCCCGGCGCGCCGGCCAGCGGGTCGTTCGCCGACTGCGCACTCGCCGGACCTGCGAATCCGAGCAGCAGCGCGGCCGCAACCGCGACGGTCGAAACGCCGGACAACCTCATACGAACCCACACCCCTCGTTCGACACCGCATCATCCGGCACCTGTGTACCGGCCCCCGATGGATGGTAGTCGCCTCAGTCGATGAAGCCGCCGGACGCCACCGACGCGCCGGGGCCTGCGAACTCCGCAACACTCATTTCCGCCGGCGCGGGTTCACGACCCGAGATCGCCGGGCAGCTGCTGCGGATCCAGCAGCAGCCGTTTGGCGGAGCTGCGGCGCACCTTCTCGGCGAGGGCGAGATTGTCCGACAGCAGCCGCCACTCCACCTCGCTGATGGCGGCGCGGGCCCGTTCGATGACGTTGCCGTCCCTGGTACCCCAGGCGATGGGCATGGCATTGACCGTCTGGCGCAGCTCACCGACCGCGCGCGAGGCATGATCACCACGCACCGCGACCGACGGCACCCGCTCCCCCGCTTTCGCCTCGTGACCCGGCAGCGCCCGCACCTTGCGGACCACAAGGGCGTAGCGGGTTTCGGTGGTCTCCGGACGGCCGATGTTCACCAGCGCGAGCAGCACCATCCCGCTCGGATAGGTATGCGAGACGACCGCGGGGACCAGCTCACCTTCGGCATACAGCCGGTCGATACGGGACCGGCGCGGCGCCCACAGCGCCACCCAGAGTGCGGTCACCGCACCGAGCGCCGAGGCCACAGCCAGCAGATAGGACCAGGGGTGGTTCAGCCACACCAGATAGGCCGTCACGGCCGCCGCGATCGTCGCGGCGATCACCGCACTGATGCGCAACCGGCGCAGATCGGCGACAACTTCGTTGACCGCATGGGCATGGCTGCGGTCCACCACGAATTCGAAGCGTCGCACGTCTCATTCCTAGCACACGTTGTGGAGGTGGCGCCTCCACTTATCCGATGGCCGGTCCCAGCAAGTCGTCAGCATCTGTGATGCGATAGGCATACCCCTGTTCGGCCAGGAAACGCTGGCGATGGGCCGCATACTCCGCGTCGAGCGTGTCGCGCGCGACCACCGAATAGAAATGCGCCTGCCCCCCATCCTGCTTCGGACGCAACAGCCGGCCGAGCCGCTGCGCCTCCTCCTGCCTGGACCCGAACGTACCCGAAACCTGCACCGCGACCGAGGCTTCAGGGAGGTCGATGGAGAAGTTCGCGACCTTGCTCACCACCAGAACCGGGACCTCGCCGCGACGGAAGGCGTCGAAAAGCGCTTCGCGCTCTTTGGTTTTCGTCGAACCCTGGATGATGGGCGCGTCCAGGGCCGCACCCAGCTCTTCCAGCTGGTCCAGATAGGCGCCGATCACCAGGGTCGGGGCGTCTTTGTGCTTGGCCAGAATGGATTCGACGACGGCGATCTTGGTGTGTGCGGTGGAGCAGAGTTTGTAGCGTTCCTCCGGCTCGGCGGTGGCGTAGGACATCCGCTCGGCGTCGGTGAGCGTCACCCTGACCTCGACGCAGTCGGCGGGCGCGATCCAGCCCTGGGCCTCGATGTCTTTCCAGGGCGCGTCATAGCGTTTCGGCCCGATCAGCGAGAACACATCGCCCTCGCGGCCGTCCTCCCGCACCAGGGTTGCGGTGAGGCCGAGACGACGCCGGGATTGCAGATCGGCCGTCATCCGGAACACCGGCGCGGGCAGCAGATGGACCTCGTCGTAGATGACCAGGCCCCAGTCACGGCTGTCGAACAGCTCGAGATGCTTGTATTCGCCCTTGGTGCGGCGGGTGATGACCTGATAGGTGGCGATGGTGACCGGGCGGATCTCCTTGCGCTCACCGGAGTATTCGCCGATCTCGTCCTCGGTGAGCGAGGTGCGCGCCAGCAACTCGCGCCGCCACTGCCGACCGGCGACGGTATTGGTGACCAGGATCAGCGTTGTCGCCTTCGCCCGCGCCATAGCCGCCGCGCCGACCATCGTCTTGCCCGCGCCACACGGCAGCACCACCACACCGGAGCCGCCCGCCCAGAACGAATCGGCGGCCATCTCCTGATAGTCGCGCAGATGCCAGGCACCGTCGGTGTAGTCGAGGTCGATCGGATGCGCCTCACCGTCGACGTAACCGGCCAGGTCCTCGGCGGGCCAGCCGATCTTCAGCAACATCTGCTTGATGTGGCCGCGTTCGGACGGATGCACGATCACCACGTCGTCGTCGATGCGCTCACCGAGCATCGGCGCGATCTTCTTGTGCCGGAGCACCTCCTCGAGCACCGCCCGATCCAGGCTCACCAGGGTGAGCCCGTGCGCCGGATGCTTCACCAGCTGCAACCGGCCGTAGCGGGCCATCGTGTCGACGACATCGACCAGCAGCGGCTGCGGCACGGCGTAGCGGGAGAAATTGACCAGCGCGTCCACCACCTGCTCGGCGTCGTGGCCTGCGGCGCGGGCGTTCCACAGGGCCAGCGGTGTGACCCGGTAGGTGTGCACATGCTCCGGCGCCCGCTCGAGCTCGGCGAACGGCGCGATGGCTTGACGCGCCGCGTCGGCCAATTCGTGATCGACCTCGAGCAGCAGCGTCTTGTCACTCTGAACGATTAGTGGACCTTCAGCCACCGGTGCCTCCTGTGCAGTGCTCCCACCCATTGTTCCCGAACCCACCGACACCCACCCGCGACGACGGTACTCCCCTGCTCACCGGCGGTGACGGGTCCACCGGTGCCGAACTGGACCGAGACGAACGACCCCGGGCCACGAAAGGATCATCGGCATGATCGAGATAGCGGCGATGACGGGCGTGGCGGCGGCAGCGCTCGGCATGGTGCTCACGCCCGGCCCCAACATGATGTACCTGGTGTCGCGGACCGTGTCACAGGGACGCCGCGCGGGACTGGTGTCGCTGACCGGCGTCGCGGCCGGATTCGGGGTATATCTGCTGGCCGCGGTCGCGGGGATCACGGCGGTGTTCGCGGTGGTCCCCGGCTTGTACACGGCATTGAAGCTGGCCGGCGCCGCCTATCTGCTGTGGCTGGCCTGGCAGGCGCTGCGCCCGGGGGGTGTGTCGGTATTCACTCCCACTCAGCTGCCTGCCGATCCGAGCCGGCGGCTGTTCGCGATGGGCCTGGTCACCAATCTGCTGAATCCGAAGATCGCCATCATGTACATGGCGCTGATCCCGCAGTTCGTGCATCCGGGCGCCGGGCCGGTGTGGTTGCAGAGTCTGTGTCTGGGTGCGATCCAGATCGTCGTCGCGTTGACGGTGAACGCGCTCATCGTGCTGGGCGCGGGGCAGGTCGCCACATTTTTCACCGCTCGCCCGGTCTGGTTGCGGATGCAGCGCTACTTCATGGGGACCGCCTTGGCGGGGATCGCGGCCGTTGTCGTCACGGACCGCGCGCGGCCTGTGCCTGCCTGATCGTCGAGGGGGCGGTCAGCCGATCGGCGCCCCGACGCGCAGCCGCCGGATCCCTTCGTTCAGCGTCTCCTCGCGCTTGCAGAAGGTGAAGCGCACCAAGTGATTCCATTCGCCAGGATGATCGGTGAAGACACTGACCGGCACCGCCGCCACACCTAGGCGGGTAGGAAGTTCGCGGCAGAAGGCCAGACCGTCGGTCGCGCCGAACGGACGGATATCGGCACAGACGAAATAGCCACCGGCGCTGGAATAGACATGGAAGCCGGTGTCGGCCAACGCGGCAGACAGGCGCAGCCGCCGGTCCGATAGCGAATCTCGCAGCGCGGCCACCCAGTCCAGTTCCTCGGTCAGCGCATGCGCGACCGCAGGCTGGAAGGGACCACCGGCCACGAAGGTCATGAATTGTTTGGCCGCGAGCACCCCGTCGATCAGTTCCGGTGCGGCGCACACCCATCCGGTCTTCCAGCCGGTGACGCTGAATGTCTTCGCCGCACTCGACACCACCAGCGTCCGTTCGGCCATACCGGGCAGGGTGGCCAGGCTGATGTGCTCGCCACCGTCGAAGACCAGGTGCTCGTAGACCTCGTCGGCCAGTACCAGTAGGTCGTGCTCACAGGCGATCTCGGCGATCGCCATGAGGTCGGCGCGATCGAGCACGGTACCGGTGGGGTTGTGCGGCGAGTTCACCATGATCATCCGGGTGGTAGGCGTGATCGCGGCGCGCAGGCTGTCCACATCCAGGACGAACCGGTCACCGTCGGCGACGAGCCGGGCGGTACGCCGTTGTGCGCCGGCCAGCGCAACGGCGGCGGCATAGGAGTCGTAGTACGGCTCGATGAGCACCACTTCCTGCCCCGGCTCGACGAGCCCGAGCACCGCCGCGCTAATCGCCTCGGTCGCGCCGACGGTCACCAGGACCTGGGTGTCCGGGTCGTACTCGGTGCCGTAGCGACGGGCCCTATCGGCGGCGATGGCGTGACGCAGCACCGGCATGCCGCGACCCGGCGGGTACTGGTTGAGCCCGTCGGCGATGGCGCGGCGGGCCACGTCGAGCATGCCCGCCGGGCCGTCGGAGTCGGGGAAGCCCTGCCCGAGGTTGACCGCGTCGTGCCGGACCGCGAGTTCGGTCATCTCGGCGAAGATCGTGGCGCCGAAGGGCCGCAGTCGGGCGACGGTCTGTGGCTGCTGGCGCATACCCGGAGCCTAGAGCGCGGAAGATTCCACCAAGAGTTAGCCCATAAATCGCTATCATTGCCACGAGATAGCGAACGGCTATGTTTCACATTTATTTTCCGACTTCTACCTGCATGGTTGTGCGTTGTCCCATAGGCAGCTAGCCTCGCCGTGTTCTATTTCACAGCCCGCCTCGGCGGGCATCTCGAAAGGGGCGTCTATGGCCTCATACCTCGACCTGATATCGAATCCGGCCGCGTCGGAGGTCGCCGGATTCATGTTGGGTCAGCTTCGCGACGTAGCCAACGACCTGATCGCAGGCTTCGGTTCCTCGACCCCGGATTGGGGACTCGGATCGTCGACCGGCAACCACGGCACCGGTTCCTCGACCGGCGACTGGTTCACCGGCTCGGCTACGCCGTAGCGCATGACCCCGTCGGGCCGGCGATGCGCGGTCCGGCCCGGCGGGCGCTCGCTCAGTTCGTCCGGATGCCGGTGAGCTTTCCCGGGTTGGCGATATCGTAAGTGCCCCACACCAATCCGTCGCGCACCGCGAACCCGACGACCCGGCGCGGTGTCCCGGGATCCCGGCCATCGGCCGCCCGTTCCGGCACCAGCGCACCCAGCTGGCCGTTGACCGCCACGATCTCCACGCTGCGCAGCAGTTCCTCACCGGACTCGATCCCGTACTTGTGCAGCAGCCCGACGAAGAACCTCGCGATCCGATCCGCACCGTGCAGCACATTGACGGCAGTGGAGGTGGTGCCATTGGCATCGCCGATCATCTCCGCGTCCGGATGCAGCGCCGCTGTCACCGCCTGCACGTCCCCCGACATCAAGGCCTCGAGCAGTCGCTGCACCGCCGCGACGTGATCGGCGTCGGCAACCGGTTCCGGCGCCCGCGATACCGCCTTACGTGCCCGGACCGCGAGCTGACGGGCCGCGTCGGGCGTGATCTCCAGAATCTCGGCGATCTCGTCGAACGGCACCGAAAGTCCGTCGTGCAGCACGAAAGCCACCCGCTGCGGCGGCGTCAACGAATCCAGCACGACCATGGCGGCGAACCGGAATTCCTGTCTGCGCACCACCGCGTCCAGCGGATCGGGGGCACTCGGCGAGCCGAGCCCGGTCACCACCGGCTCCGGCAACCACTGCCCCACATAGCTTTCCCGCCGCACCGCCGCACTGCGCAAGCGATCCAGGCAGATGCGGCTCACCACGGTGGTCAGCCAGGCCCGCAGATCCTCGATCTCGGACTGCCTGGCCCCGGCCAGACGTAGCCAGCTCTCCTGCACCGCGTCCTCGGCGTCGGCCACGCTTCCGGTCAGGCGGTAGCCGACCGACAGCAGATGCGACCGATGCGATTCGAACAAGTCAGCGAGCAATGCGGCTACCACCAGTCGGAGTCTACGGACCCCGGATGACCCGCCCGCGTCGCCCTCACCGCAGGAAAACCCGGTGAACCGACCGGCGGGTCCGTGCCACCATGAGGCGATGGAAGACCGCATGCTCACCGACGGGAACCTCTGGTTGTCGCGGCCACGGCCCGCCGATATCGCCACGATCGTGGCGCGCTGTCAGGAGCCGTCCATCGGCGAATGGGTCACGATCCCGCTGCCCTACGGCCGCAGTGACGCGGAAGCCTTCCTTACCGACATCTCCGATCCCGGCTGGACCGACCGTAGTCCGACGTGGGCGATCCGTCCGGCCGAGGACGGGCCCGTTATCGGCATGATCGGGCTCGGGTCGCACGACGAGACCGCAGCCGAGATCGGCTTCTGGCTCGGGTCGGATGTCCGGGGCAAGGGCGTGATGTCGCGTGCGGTGCGATTGGTCTGCGATTTCGGGTTCGATCCCGACGGGCTCGGCCTGGTCCGGATCAGCTGGCGGGCCTTCGTCGGCAATTACGCCTCGGCCGCGGTGGTGCGCCGCAACGGTTTCCACTACGAGGGCATGGACAGGTTGGGTGGCCTTCAGCGCGGGGTCCGGCGCGACAGCTGGCTGGGCGCGCGATTGGTGACTGATCCGCCCGGCCCGGTGGCCGACTGGCCCGCACATACCTTCGCAGGCCCTGACCTCGACAGTCCAGCAGTCGAACAGGGCCACGAGTCCGGTGGCAGGGCGTAGTTTCGCCAGGTATGGCCCACGATGCGCGGTTCCAGTGGTTTCGCCAGATCGTCGACCCGGCGCCGGGAGATCGGCTGCTCGAGATCGGACCTGGTTCCAGCGACTCGCTCGCGGTCATGGCCGAAACACTCGACACCGGCTACATCGTCGGCATTGATCGCTCCGCGACCGCCGTGGACCGAGCCGCGAAACGGCATGCGTCGCTGATCGAATCCGGCAAGGTTCGGGTGCGAAAGCTCGCGCTGGAGGAACTGACCCGCGACCAGGCCACCGACCTCGCACCCGACGGGTTCGACAAGATTCTGGCCGTCAACGTCAATGCCTTTTGGACCCGCAACCCCGCCATCGAGCTCTCGGTGCTGCGTGACTGCCTCACCCCTGGCGGCGCGCTGCACCTGTTCTACGGCTACGGGGAGCCCAGCACACACACTTCCATCGGGCCGGCGACGACCCCACGCAACCTCATCGACCACCTGGCCGGGGCGGGCTTCGACATCGAGACAGTTACCTCGGGCGAACTGCTCGGCGTCATCGCCACGCCCCGGTAGATCGTCGCGCGATCACCGGCGGGCCGGGCGCCGGACCTTCAGCGCTCGCGGCGCCGGGCGACCGCGTCGGCCAGCCGATCCAGCTGGGCGGCAGTGGTGTTCCAGTCGATGCAAGCATCGGTGATGGACTGGCCGTAGGTCAGGTCCTCGGCGTGACCGAGGGTCAGATCCTGGCGACCGGCTTCGATGAAGCTTTCCAGCATCACTCCGACGACGCCCTGCTCACCCGCGGCGAGCCGTTCGGCGATATCGGTGACCACGTCGACCTGCTTGTTGTGGTCTTTGTTGCTGTTGCCGTGGCTGGCGTCGATGACGATGCGCTTGGGCAGCGACGCCTTCTCCAGCCGCAGGCAGGCCTCGGACACCGAGGCGGCGTCGTAGTTCGGGCCGGTGCTGCCACCACGCAGGATGACGTGGCAGTCCGGGTTGCCGGTGGTGCGGATCAGCGCCGAACGACCGTCGAGGTCGGTGCCGGGGAACACATGGCTGGCCGCGGCGGCGCGGACACCATCGACGGCGACCTGGACGTCACCGTCGGTGCCGTTCTTGATCCCGACCGGCATGGACAGGGCGCTACTGAGCTGGCGGTGCACCTGGCTGGCCGCGGTGCGGGCGCCGATCGCGCCGTAGGAGACCAGGTCCGCGATGTACTGCGGGGTGATCGGATCGAGGAACTCACACGCCACCGGCAGACCGAGCGCCGTGATATCGGTGAGCAGTTTGCGGCCGATGCCGAGGCCGGTGTTGACGTCGAAGCTGCCGTCCAGATGCGGATCGTTGATCAGCCCCTTCCACCCCAGGGTGGTGCGCGGCTTCTCGAAGTACACCCGCATCACCACATGCAGCCGGTCGTCGAGTTCGGCGGCCTTGGCGGCCAGGCGACGCGCGTAGTCGAGGGCGGCGGCCGGGTCGTGCACCGAGCACGGCCCGACGATCACCATCAGGCGATCGTCGGTGCCGTTGAGCACCTCGACGGTGGCCTTGCGGCCTGCGCGCACGGTGTCGGCTAGCTCGTCGGTGATGGCGTGTACGAGGCGCACTTCGGCGGGCGAGCGCAATGGGCTCACACTGAGGGTGCGCTGATCGTCGAGATCGGAATGCCGTGAATCGACGTCTACTGCGGTTGTCATCGTGGGTGTCGTTCCTTTTCTCCAGGCCGACCCACGGAACATGAACCCCGTCGAGCCGGTCGTCATCCGGCTCGGGGTGGGAATCTGGTCAGCGCGCGCGGTTGCCGCAGACCGACCCACCCAGGGCCGGCTTGCTAAACCAGAAATACACGCGCTGCACGGAGCAGACAGTACCAGCCGATGAACAACTGGTGCCCGCTCGCCCCGTGTCAGATTGCGCACAGCGCTGCTTCGCCCCTGGTCAGCCGAGGGAACCCGGGACGTAGCTACCGGCGGGAGTGTGGGCGATGACGTTCATCCGGTTCCACGCGTTGATGGCGGCGATGGCAGCGATGAGACCGCCGATCTGATCGTCGTCGTAGTACTTGCGCACCTGCTCCCAGGTTCCTTCGCTGACGCCGCCGCCGTCGGCGATGCGGGTGGCCTCCTCGGCCAATGCGAGCGCGGCGCGCTCCTCCTCGGTGAAGACGGTGGCCTCACGCCAGGCGGCGACCAGATTGATCCGCACCTGGTCCTCGCCTGCGTGTGCGGCGTCTTTGGTGTGCATGTCGACGCAGAAGGCGCAGCCGTTGATCTGGCTCACGCGAATCTTGACCAGCTCGAACGTGGCAGGCTCGAGTCCGGAGTCCTCGACCACCCGATTGGCAGTCACCAGACGCTTGCCGAAGCTCGCGGTGATCGAGTTGGCGTAGAGGTTCAGACGGGGTTCCATATTCCTGCCCTTTCGGTATGTGCGACGGCTTCATCGAGACGACGACGCGGCACGGGCAGGTGTGACATCAGGTGTCAGTGGGCTGGATCACACAGAGAAATCGAAAGTGACTCCGGTCAGCTTTTCGGACAGTTCCCACAGGCTGCGGGCGGTTTCCTCATCCTTGGACCGCTTACTCGACCCGGAACGACCCGGGTACCCGCGCAGTCCACGCCAGCCGGTCGGGCCGTAGTAGGCGCCCGGTTCGACGTCGGCGGTGGCGGCGTAGAGCTCCGGCAGCGCGCCCATCTCGGCGCTCTGCGCGAATATCCGATTACCCAGCGCCATCACGGTGTCCTGGATGGATTCGGTATGCGACTGGAGTTCGGTGGCCGCGTAGCCGGGATGGGCGGCGACCGAGAGCTTGGACCATCCGGCCGCTGTCAGCTTGCGCTGCAATTCGTAGGCGAACATCAGGTTCGCGAGTTTGGCCTGCCCGTAGGCCGGCCAGCGTTGATACTTTCGCCGCTGCCAGTTGAGGTCGTCGAGATCGATGGCGCCCATCGCGTGCGCGCCGCTGGACACCGTCACGATCCGGTCGGCGATGCGGCCGAGCAGGAGCCCGGTGAGCGCGAAATGGCCGAGATGGTTTGTCCCGATCTGCATTTCGAAGCCATCAGCGGTGCGGCCGTAGGGCACTCCCATCACGCCCGCATTGTTGATGAGCACGTCGGCGCGGTCGATGGAGGCGGCGAATTCACGCACCGAGGACAGATCGGCGAGATCGAGCCTGCGTACCTCGGCGAGCGAGCCGATCTCGTCGGCGACCGCCTGCCCCTTGGCGACATTGCGGCAGGCCAGCACCACCTGCGCACCGGCTCCGGCCAGCGCGCGTGCGGCAACCGCACCGAGTCCGCTGTTGGCGCCGGTGACGATGAAGGTCCGGCCGTGCTGATCGGGAATGTCGGAGACGCTCCAGCCACTCATGCGGCGAGTCTAGTTGCCACCGGCAGCGCGAGGCAGGGGTCGACACGAGCGAAGTCACGAGTCCGCCGCCACCGCCACTCGAGACTGGGATAGGGTTGCCTTACCTACATAACTGAAACCAGATTCGCGCACACATTTCTCCTGATCACCGCCGATTCCGTTTGTGAGGCAGACGTGAGTTCCACATCCACCGCAGCCGGTACGCACCGCGACGGCTACGTGCCCTTTTCCGATGCCGAAGCTGAGCGGTACCGCGCCGCCGACTACTGGTCCGGGCGCACCCTCGACGATCTGCTTCGCGATACCGCCCGGCAGCACCCGGGCAGGACCGCACTGATCGGCGAGCGGACGCTCACCTACGCGGAACTCGACGCCGAGGCCGATCGAATGGCCCACGGCCTGCTCGCGCTCGGCCTGACACCGGGTGATCGGGTGGTGGTCCAGCTACCCAATGTCGCCGAATTCCTCACCGTACTGTTCGGCGTGCTGCGTGCCGGGATCATTCCGGTGCTCACCCTGCCCGCGCACCGCCGGGCCGAGATCGAGCATCTGGCCACCCTGTCCGGCGCGGTCGCGTACGTGATCGCCGCACAGGCAGGCGATTTCGACTATCGGACCCTCGCCGCGACCGTCCGCGAGAACGTACCGAGCCTGCGGCACGTGCTGGTTCTCGGCGATCCCGGCGAGTTCACCGCACTGGATTCGATTCCGGCGCACGGCGATACGCGCGCGGCGAGTGGCGCCACGCTACCTGAGATCGACCCGGCCGATATCGCGCTGATGCTGGTCTCCGGTGGGACCACCGGTCTGCCCAAGCTGATCGCGCGCACCCACGACGACTACGTCTACAACGCCACGGCGAGCGCACAGGTCTGCGAACTCACCGCCGATGACGTCTATCTGGCGACATTGCCCGCCGCGCACAACTTCCCGCTGGCCTGCCCCGGCATCCTCGGCACCGTCGGCGTCGGCGGCACGGTGGCTTTCGTCGCCGATCCCAGTCCGGAAAACGCCTTCGCCGTCATCGAGAACCATCGGGTGACGGTCACCGCGGTGGTGCCCCCGCTGGCCCAGCTGTGGTCTGCGGCAGTCGAATGGGAAGAGGCCGACCTGAGTTCGCTGCGCCTGCTGCAGGTCGGTGGCGCGAAGCTGGCCGAGGTCAACGCCCGTGAGGTGGAGCCCGCGCTGGGGGTGAAGTTGCAGCAGGTGTTCGGCATGGCCGAGGGGCTGCTGAATTTCACCCGCCTCGACGATTCCGAGGAACTCATCTGCACCACCCAGGGCCGTCCATTGTCGGACGCCGATATCGTGCGGGTCGTCGACGCCGAGGGCAACGAGGTCGAGCCGGGCGACGAGGGTGAACTGCTCACCAAGGGCCCGTACACGATTCGCGGCTACTACCGCGCGCCCGAACACAATGCCCGCGCCTTCACCCCCGACGGCTTCTACCGCAGTGGTGACCTGGTGCGCAGGCTGCCCAGCGGGCATCTGATGGTGTCCGGCCGGATCAAGGACGTGATCAATCGCGGCGGCGAGAACATCTCCTGCGACGAGCTCGAAGAGCATCTGCTCGCCCATCCCGCCGTCCGGCACGCGGCCGCCGTCGGACTGTCCGATCCGAGCCTGGGCGAGAAGGTGTGCGCGGTACTCGTCGTCAGCGGCGAGATGCCCACACTGGTGGAGATCAAGACCTTCCTCACCGAACGCGGCCTTGCCACCTACAAGCTCCCCGATGTGCTGCGGCAGGCCGAGAGCCTACCGATCACCGCCGTCGGCAAGATCGACAAGAAGGCGTTGCAGGCCGCCGAGGGCTGAGCACCCGGAGGTGGTGGTGGCGGGTGCTGCCACCACGTCCGGGCGGACCGATCAACAGCGAAGGCCGTGCTGTCGTGTCACGCACGACCGCACGGCCTTCGACGAACTCTGGCCCCTACGCCTTGACGACGTAGGGCGCGATGCTGCCCAGCTTCTCGCAGGTCTCCTCGAACTCACGCTCGGGCCGCGACTGGCCGACGACCCCGGCTCCCGCGCGCAGCCACGCACCCGCGGTGGTCTGGTACACCGCGCGCAACACCAGGGTGGCTTCCAGCGCGCCGGTGGGCGAGACCGTCACCACCGCGCCGGAATACAGGCCGCGCGGATCGTGATCGAGCCGGAAGACCGAGTCGACACCGGCCCGCTTGGGAATTCCGGAGGCGGTCACCGACGGGAACAGCACCTCGAGCGCATCCCAGCTGGAGCGGTCCGCGGCCAGTTTGCCGCGCACCGTCGAGGCCAGATGCTGGACACTGCCACGTTCGCGCACCGCCATGAAATCCGAGACGACGGACGTTCCCGGATCTGCGACCGCGGCGATTTCGGCGAAGGAGGTCTGCACCGAGATCGCGTGCTCGACGATCTCCTTGGGGTCGGCGAGCAGGTCGGCTCGTGCGGCCAGATCGATCTCGTCACCGAGGCCGAACGCCCTGGTTCCGGCCAGCGGTTCGGTGGTGACAACCCGGTCGTCGTCGACGGAGGCGACCAGTTCTGGGCTGAAACCCGCAGCCTCGAGCCCGCCGAGCCGCAGCAGGAAAGAGCGCGCCGGGGTGTTGTTGGCCCGGCCGAGCCGGTAGGTGGCCGGAATGTCGACCGCGAACGGCAGATCGACCTTCCGCGACAGGATGACCTTCTGATACTGCCCGGATCGGATCTCGGAGATCGCCTCGGCCACCCGGCCCTGGTAGCCGGTCGGGTCGATGCGAATATCGGCCGGATGCGGGACCGGCAGTTCCAGGCCCTGGGACCCGGCGATCAGCTCGTGGATGATGTCGATCTCGGCGTCGGTGGCGCCGCTGATCCGTACACCGGCCTCGCTGACGCTGACCTCGATGCGCGGAATCATCAGGTGCACGAGAGAGGTTCGCGGCGACAGGTGATCGGTGGCGCCGAGCGACCAGGCGCAGAATTCGAATCCGATCCAGCCGTAGGCGTTGCGTCCCTCCAGCGGCAGAGTGCTGAGTGCCCGATCGACGATGGTGGCCGGGCTGCCCTCCCAGGCGCGCGCGGTGGTCTCACCGTTCCAGGTGACGCGCAGTTCCTCCACGTCGAGTTCGATGCCACCGATCGGATCGGCGGCGAACACCCAGGCACCTGGGCGTTCGTACATCACGTACTCGCCGAACCGTTCATCCGCCGCCAGGCGGGACATCGCTGCCGCCGGATCGGTCACATACTCAACGCGCGAGCGTTCGTCCGTGGTCGACAACGATCCTCCAAGTAATGCTGACCTAACTAAACCAGGTAAGGTTAGCATTACCTCCGCCGCACGATGGCGTGGCCGAGCCCACAGCCGGGGAGCGACTCTCGGTCCGGAGTTCCTGCGCGGATCCCTTTCGCGGGCTTGAATAGAGGGATCGTCGTTTTTGCGGAGGGACCACTCATGATCGATCGCGGCGGCGCACCTGCCCGCAGCTCCGGTGAGCCGGCCACCGGCTCGGTGGTCGCGCTGGTAGAGGCGGCCTCGCGGGTGGAACGCGAACTGATCGGCACCTGGCTGGCCGACGGCGGTCTCGCCGCGGAGCTCGGCACCGACGCTCCCGCCACCCAGATCGACCTCGACGCCGGTGCCATCGCCGACCGGCTGACCGGGCGCACCGATGATCCACTGGTGGTTCCGGTCCGCGTGCTGTGGCTACCACCCGAACGCGAGGGCGTGCGCCGCACCACCTTCGCCGATCTGGTGATGATGAGCAATCCGCGCAAACCGCACCGATTCGCTCAACGCAGACTGGTGCGGCGTGAACCGGACCGCCATGTCGTGCTCACCGGACGTCCGGCCCGGCTCAGCGAGCTGCGCGCCAACAATCCGGAGGCCTCGGCACTGCATATCGCGGGCACCACCGAGCCGTTCGCGCGGGCGATCCTGCGGGCAGGCGTGGTCGCGCTCGAACGCGCCGAACGTTCGGTCATCGGCGATCGCTACAAGGTGCCCCGTCTGGTGGCCGAGGAAATCCTCGACTCCCCCGAGTTCCTGCGCCGTCTCGACCTCATCGCCGACCGGATCGGCGCGAGCAGGCACGAGGTGTACCGGCGGGCCGAAAAAGCGCTACAGGAACTGGTCGCCGCACAGAGCAGGCTGGTCTCGGATCTGTTCACCCAAGCCATGCGCCCGGTGCACGCCTCGACCTGGAACGTCGACATCGAGGAATCCGGGCTCCACGCCCTGCGCGACCTCAACCGCCGGTATCCGCTGGTGTTCCTGCCCTCGCACCGCTCCTACGTCGACGCCTTCGTCCTCGGCGACGTACTCGCCCGCAACGACTTCCCACCCAACCACGTCATCGGCGGCGCCAACCTGCGGTTCTGGCCGATGGGTCCGATCGCCCGGCGCACCGGCACCGTGTTCATCCGGCGCAGCTTCGGCGACGACGAGGTCTACAAGGCCGTGGTCGAGGAGTACTTCGGCTATCTGCTGGCCAAACGCTTCAACCTGGAGTGGTACTTCGAGGGCGGGCGCACCCGCACCGGCAAACTTCGCCCGCCGCGCTACGGCCTGCTCAACTATCTGGCCGCCGCGGTGCGCTGGAACCGGATCGACGATGTGATGCTGGTGCCGGTATCGATCACCTACGAGCGGCTCAACGAACTCGGCGCGATCGCCAGCGAACAGTCCGGCGGCAAGAAGAAACCCGAGGGCCTCGGCTGGATGGCCAGATATGTGCGCAGCCAGCAGCATTCTGCCGGTCACGTCTACGTACGATTCGGGGCGCCACTGTCGGCACGGGAACGGCTGGCGGCCTACGGCGATCCGCTGACCGCGCCGCCGCTGTCGATTCCGCTGCATCGCGCCGACGGAACCGCTGCACCGGTCGTCGATACCGGAGACGAAGTGGGCGAACTCGAACGCAAGGCGGTGCAGCGGCTGGCCTTCGAAGTGGCGGTCGGGATCAACGAGGTCACCCCGATCACGGTCAACGCGCTGGCCACCCTCGCCCTGCTCGGCGTCCACGAACGCGCGCTCACCCTGCGCGAGGTCTGTGATCTGCTGGCCCCGGTCCTGGACTACATCGAACGCCGCGACCTGCCGCGCGGTGAGGTGGCGGCACTGCGCGATGAGCAGAGCCTCGCGGTGGTGCTGGAACAGTTGTCGCTGGCCAAGGTCGTCACCGTCTATCGCGGCGGACTCGAACCGGTTTACTCGATCGAGTCGGGGGCGCATCTCGAGGCCGCGTTCTATCGCAACAGCGCCGTGCACTGGTTCGTCAACCGGGCGATCGTGGAGCTGTCGATCCTGGCCGCGGTGGACAAGGCGACCCAAGACCTGGACGACGGCGTCGACACCGATCCGCTGCGCACCGGCTGGGAGGAAGCGCACCGGCTGCGCGACCTGCTCAAATTCGAGTTCTTCTTCCCCGAACGCAGTGAATTCTCCGAACAGCTGACCGCCGAGATGCTGTTGATCGACCCCGGTTGGAACCACCGGACCAGAGACACCCTGAGCGTGGAGATCCTGGCCCAGCTCACCGCCTCCGGCTTCATGATGGCCCATCGCGTGCTGCGCTCATTCTTCGACGCCCAGCTCGTGGTGGCCGAACGCCTGGCAGACCGTGGCGGCGAAACGATCGCCGACCGTAAGCAATTCATCGACGAATGCGTCGCGGTGGGCAAGCAGATGCTGCTGCAGCAAAGGCTGCACAGCCCCGAATCGGTGTCGACCGAATTGTTCACCAGCGCACTCAAACTGGCCGCCAACTACGACCTGGTCGATCCCGCCGAAGCCGAGACCGCCGAGCTGGCCATGCGCCGTGGCGAATTCGCCGAACGGCTGCGGGTCATCGGCGCGCGGATCTCACGTGCCGCCGCCCTCGATCCATCCAACATCCCCGGTGCGGAGCGATAGTGGGCGGCGAGGAGCGGATGCGTGCGCTGGAACTGGACTCCGCGCATTCCGATATCGACTCGGTCGTGGCCGCGATCAGGTGTGGCCCGCAGGGGCCTGCCGTCGCGGCGGTGTTCGAACTGGGCGGTGTGGTGGTCGACGGTTCCGAACCCGCGCCTCGACGCCGGTCCGGCCGCCGAAACCGCGACGAGCAAGCGGCCGCACTGTTGCTCGACGGCATCCAGGATCATCCGTCCGACGGCTCCTATGGCCGGTTGCTACAGACAGCGATCCAGGTGTTCGCCGGACGGACCGAAGCCGAACTCGACGAGATCGGCACCCGGCTGTTCAAGCGCACCATCTACGGGCGCATCCACCCGGAGGCGTGGCGACTGATCCGGACCCATCGGGCGGCCGGGCACACCGTCGTCCTGGTCTCCTCGGCGACCCGTTTCGCGCTCGAGCCGGTGGCGGCGGCGCTCGGCATCGAGCACACCCTCTACACCCGGATGGCAACCGACGACGGTGCGCTGACCGGATATCCGGAGGGCCGGACGCTGTGGCGCTCGGGCAAGGCCGACGCGATCCGCGAATTCGCCGCCGCGTCCGGGATCGAACTCCGCAACAGCTTCGCCTACATCGCGAGCGCCGCCGACCTGACGACCCTGTCGTCGGTCGGGTTCCCGGTCGCGGTGAACCCGGATTCCGGGCTGGCGGTCACCTGTGCGGAACAGGATTGGCCTGCCATGTCCTTTCGCCCGCGCAAGCCGCCGCGCGCGGCCGACGTCGGACGAACCATCGCCGGGTTCGCCGGACTCATCGGCGGAGCGATCAGCGGCGTGCTCAGCAAGTCCTACACCCGGGAACGCAGGCCGATGGCCGATGCGCTGATGAAGGTCGGCACCGGCGCAACACTGCGGACCACCAGAGTGCGGCTGCGCGTCACCGGCGCCCACAATGCGCGTGCACCGCGGCCGGCGGTCTTCGTCTTCAATCATCAGAGTCAATACGACGTCATCATCGTCCCCGCGGTTCTCGGCGGCGGAGTCACCGGGATCGGGAAGAAGGAGCTCACCAAGAACCCGGTGTTCGGGCCGCTGATGCGCTTCGTCGGGGTCACCTTCATCGATCGCGCCGATACCGCACGCGCCAAGGCGTCGCTGGAGCCGGTGGTGCACACCCTGCGCGACGGGCTGTCCATCGCCGTGGCTCCGGAGGGTACCCGCTCCTATACGCCGGAGGTCGGCCCGTTCAAGAAGGGCGCCTTCCACATCGCGATCCAGGCCGGTGTGCCGGTGATCCCGGTGGTGATCCGCAATGCGGGCGAGATCTCCTGGCGAGATTCGATGGTGGTCCGGCCGGGGGTGGTCGATGTGGCGATTCTGGATCCCATCGATGTGAGTGGGTGGGACCCCGTGGATATGCACGACGACGTCGAGCGGGTGCGTCAGCTGTTCATCGATACGTTGCTGGACTGGCCGGAGTAGCCGCGGGCCGTTCAGCGTGATCGGGGTGGCTACACCGCGCGCCCGAACAGCAGCTTCCACGGCATGAGCGCCGATTCCAGCTGCACCTTGAGGCTCATCTTGGAAGCGCCGAGGGTGCGCTCCTCGAAGCGGATGGGCACCTCGGCGATGGAGATGCCCTTCTTGACGGTGCGGTAGTTCATCTCGACCTGGAAGGAGTATCCGTTGCTGCGGATCGAGGCGACCTCGATGGCGCGCAGGGTGTCGGCCTTCCAGGCCTTGAAGCCCGCGGTGGCGTCCTTGACGCCGAGGCGCAGGATCAGGTTCACGTAGAAGTTCGCCCAGGCCGACAGCGCCTTGCGGTACCACTTCCATTCGGCGGCAGTGGAGCCACCGGGCACGTAGCGCGAGCCGAGGACGACGCCTGCGTCGGTGCCGGTCAGCTTCTCCAGCATGGCCGGGATGACTTCGGCGGGGTGCGACAGGTCGGCGTCCATCTGGATCACCACGTCGGCGCCTTCGTCGAGGGCACGGGTGATGCCCGCGATGTAGGCGCGGCCGAGGCCGTCCTTCTCGGTGCGATGCAGCACGCCCACGACATTGGGCAGTTCGGCGGCGAGCTTGTCGGCCACTTCACCGGTGCCGTCCGGCGAGTTGTCGTCGACGACGAGCACGTGCAGGTCGGCCACCGGTAGCGCGGTCAGCCGTTCCACCGCAACGGGCAGATTTTCGCGCTCGTTGTAGGTCGGCACAACAACGGTAACCCTCAAGGGTCGCCCTCCCTGCTCACCTGGTCGCGCCCGGAGACCCGTGCGCAGGCCGCGAGCGATCGTCTGATTTCTCGTGAACGGTAGCTGATCCGCCTCCCCGCGATTTCAGCGCACCAGGCCCACACTCTGCCATCTCACGGCGCCGGACGCACATCCGGTGATCTTACGAACACCACCGTTCACCTGAATTCGATTGCCGCCCAGCGCACCGCCCGCCCCCGGCGACCCCAACCGCCCCGCGCGCACCAGCCGCGCTCAGTTACCTCCGTCACGCCACTGCCGGTCCCGCGCGTCCTCGCTGGCGTTGCGTTCGCGCACGATCTCCAACGCCCGCTCAGCCGTCGCCTGGTCCGGAAACGGCCCGAGCCGATCCGCGAACCAACACCGCTTCCCCTGCTCGGCCCGCTTGTGCTTCAGGCAGTAATACCAGGAATCAGCCATATACCCAGCTTCCCACCCGGCCCAGCTCACAACATCGGAAATGGTCCGATCATCCAGGCCGGTTTCCGAGGCCGCAGACACGGTCCAACGTGCGGAATCTCCAGGATTGCCCACGTCGCGGGACGAAGAGATCTACGCGACAATCAGCAGCTCCCTTGGGGAGAGCTCCGATGCGAGCGTATTCCGCGAGCATGGCGGCCAAGGTTCACCGCGGGGGACGAGGGTGGACGCCCGAGCACCAGTTCTCCTCGCCCGACAAGACGATCTCGCCGACAGCCGCCGCAACGGCTACGACGTAGGGCCCGTCGGCCCAGAATCCGAACATCGGGCTCCCGGACTGCCGTGGCCTGAAATTTGCGGCGGTCGTCATCGCCCGGCCGCTGCGTAGTCCCACTCGTCCTCATCCATCTTCTTGTCCCGTTGGAAGTAGGGAAACGTGGCCGTTGCCCCGGCCGGTATGTCACCGGCGTACCCGATGTTCCACCAGACGTTTTCGTCATCCCATGAGCTGTTGTAGGTCCGCACACCCAATGTGCCGAACCGGTCTCCGAGCCGCTGGTCCGTCACCAGGACCGCGTAATCCTCGTCGATCGTGGAATAGGTGGGGTCGCTGGTGAGCTTGGTGAAGGCCATCCGCCGGGCGCAGACACAAAAAATCCCCCTGACCAGGTGCTCAGCCAGGGGGATGGAGTGGCCAGGGCCGGGATCGAACCGGCGACCTTCCGCTTTTCAGGCGGACGCTCGTACCAACTGAGCTACCTGGCCGCAGGCACCCGAACGGAATGCCATACGTGAAACGCCGGATTTCTCCGGCGTTTACTTGCGACCCTGACGGGACTCGAACCCGCGACCTCCGCCGTGACAGGGCGGCGCGCTAACCAACTGCGCCACAGGGCCTTGCTCTACTTCTTACGATCCGAAGATCGTACCCCCTACGGGATTCGAACCCGCGCTACCGCCTTGAAAGGGCGGCGTCCTAGGCCGCTAGACGAAGGGGGCTCGTCCCGGATTTCTCCGGACCGGCTTTACAACGGGTGTCCGTTGGGAGCTCGCATAGCTTATGACAGAGTTGCGAGGTTTCCCAAACCGGCTGGTCAGAGCGCTAAACCGAGCTCTTCCAGGCGAGCATCCGCACGCCAGCCGTCACGACGGAATCGCTCCACCCATTCCGGGGTCGACATGGACTCGATCACGACCTCCAGCGCCTCCTGGAACCGCGAGCGCAGATCGACGCCGTTGCCGAACAGGTCGATGAAGTAGCGCTGGCCGGCCAATGCGGCCGCGAGGGTGCGGGCGAAGCGGTCGGGGTCGGCATCGGCACGCAGCTGCCCCTGCTCGATGGCACGCACGGCAAGCGCGCGAGTGGCCCGGGCGATGATGCGCCCGCCACCGTTGGGGACGTCGCGGTAGAAGTCGGGCTCGATGATGAGCCGGAACTCGGCCTGCACGATGATGTCGTGCTCGAGCCGCAGCGCGATCTCGTCGAGCATGCCGTGCATGACGTCGAGCGGACCGAGGTCGCTGCGGGCCAGCCAGCGATCGGCCGAGAACCGATATCGGTCCAGCGCCGTATCGAGGACGGCGCGCGCCAGGTCTTCCTTGGAATCGAAATGGAAGTACATGGCGCCCTTGGTGGCTCGCGATCCTTCCAGTATGCGGTTGAGCGATGCGGCGGCGTAGCCGCTCTTGCCGAACTCAACGGCGGCGGACCTGATGATCGCCGCACGTGTCCGGCGGGCCCGCTCTTGCTGCCGTGCCATCTTCGAAACGCCTCCGAAGCCTTATGGAGCCCAAGGGGTTCCACCCCGGCGGGCTCCTTCGCGGCCATGGCGAATCCGGATGGAAACAGGCCATAGACGCGAAGTTATGAGTTTTATCAACACTTACAACAGGGTTTTCGCCCCGAATACAAACTTTTGGTACGAAAACTAGGCGAGAAACCCGAAACACACCGACTGGTATAATTTTCCTGCCCGGGTGCGCCGCAGGGGGTGCGCATCCGGGCCTTATCGTCGTCGCGCTTTTCGTCGTCCCCGATTTGCCTCCTGCGGCGTCAACTCATGGGAAGCCCCGAATTCACAGATTCGCCACGGTACCCGGAATTGTCACCCGACACGCGGCAAACCGTAAGAGTGAAGTTGCCGGCCCGCCCTGGAGCGGCCGCAGCTAACTCCGCGCAACGGCTAGGATGGATTCGCGCACACCGAATCGGCAAGCGACACAGTGTCGTTGGAGAATTCGGTTACCGTGTTCCGTACCAGGAATCGCTACACCCGCCACCGCCGACATCGGCCGCCGACGGCAGGCGGATATCCGAACTCCTTGGTATGCAACATATTTGGATGATATCGCGCCCAGTCGAATGTCGACAAAGCCACCCGAGCCCGCCCCCGCGACATCCGTCACACCCACCACAGCTCGCACAACCGGCCCCGGCCCCCGCACCGTCACGTGACCGCCCCGGCCACCCCACTCCGACTCACCACCCGCCCCGGTTACGAGAAACCGCGCCAGGCCATTACACTTGCCAACCGCGCCCCTATAGCTCAGTTGGTAGAGCTACGGACTTTTAATCCGCAGGTCCCAGGTTCGAGCCCTGGTGGGGGCACCGCGCGGGCGTCCGGTCACCACCGGGCGCCCGAGGTGTTTCCAGAGGTGGAACGCGGTCACAGGACGGCGGCCGGGCGAGCCGAAGCGGTCACGAGTTCGGGTGGGGCCGATCAATGGTGAGGCTTGCGCGTGCCAGCACATCGTCGACGTCGAATTGCGGCGCATGCCAGGAGTCGGCCGCGACACCGACGCGTCCACGCCACTCACCCATGATGGCGACGTGCCTCGGCCAGCGCACGAACCGGCGCATGTCCTGCTCGCTTTCCCAGACCGAGATGGAGCCCCCGCGCAGCTGCGATGGGCGGCCCCAGAGCCAGAGGCCGACTGCGCCTTGCATCACCGGCCAGGCGCCGCCCAGATCGATCCCGAGTTCGTAGATGCGCTGCACGTCCCCCTCGGAAGCGGCCAGGAAATCGGTCACACTCACGAACACCGGGCCGGCGAGGTCGTGCCGCGGCCCCGCCTGCCAGGGCATCAGCAGCGTGCCGTCCGAGAACGCGGTGGGGCTGGTCGTGATCTTGCGGGTCATCCGACGGTTCCGTTCAGATTCATATTAGTACGCATAAACTTACGATATACGTGCGCAGATCATTGCACTGCCCACTGCGGGGCATCCCACAAGATCAGCTGTTTCGCTAACGGCGACCCGGCCCGAAGCGATAGACACCCGGCTACACATCGACGCCATACACTCGCTGGTAGTTGCCGAGCGCCAATGACGGCGTATGACGTCCACCACCCCGACAAATCCGTGGCTGGATGCGTTTCGCATCACACCTACGGTGCCGTAAGGTATGGCCGCATCGGCAACGGTCAAACCTGAGGGGGGCGACCCGCAAGACCGCATAGATGAAGGGCTTGATACATGGCAAGGGATCTGACTCAACTCGAGCTGCTGACGGAGTTGGAGCCGGTTGCCGAAGAGAACGTCAACCGGCACCTTTCCCTGGCAAAGGAATGGCATCCGCACGACTATGTCCCGTGGGACGACGGCCGCAATTTCGCCGCACTCGGTGGGATCGACTGGGATCCGGAGCAGTCGAAACTGAGTGAGGTCGCGAAGGCCGCGATGATCACCAACCTGCTTACCGAGGACAACCTGCCCTCGTACCACCGCGAGATCGCGGAGAACTTCTCCCAGGACGGGGCGTGGGGCACCTGGGTCGGTCGCTGGACCGCCGAGGAAAACCGGCACGGCATCGTCATGCGCGACTACCTCGTCGTCACTCGCGGCGTCGACCCCGTCGCGCTCGAAGAGGCGCGGATGGTCCATATGACCAACGGATTCGCCTCCCCCGCGGAGGCCGACGCAGGCTTCCTGCACTCGGTCGCCTACGTGACCTTCCAGGAACTCGCCACCCGGGTCTCGCACCGCAATACCGGCAAAGTCTGCGACGACCCGATCGCCGACCGCATGCTGCAACGCGTGGCCGCCGACGAGAACCTGCACATGATCTTCTACCGCAACATGTGTGGTGCGGCCCTCGATCTGTCGCCCGACCAGGCGCTCGACGCCATCGCGCTGATTCTGGAGAACTTCCAGATGCCCGGCGCCGGAATGCCCAATTTCCGCCGCAACGGCGTGCTGATGGCCAAGCACGGCATCTACGACCTGCGCCAGCACCTCGAAGAGGTGGTGCAGCCGGTGCTGAAGAAGTGGAACATCTTCGAACGCACCGACTTCACCGCGCGCGGTGAGCAGACCCGCGAGCGCCTCGCCGACTTCCTGGACAAGCTCAGCAAGGACGTCGTGAAGTTCGAAGAGCAGCGCGACCGCATGCTGGCCCGCGAGGCCGCCAAGCGCGAACGCGAGCTGGCGAGTTCCGCGGCGAGCTGACCCGCAACCGAACCACAGACAATGAAGCGCCGCCGTCCGGATTCGGACGGCGGCCCGGGGAAGTGTTGAGCGGCGGGGGTTTGACCCCCACCCCGGGGTGTGGACCACCCCCCGATTGAGCGTCAAGAACGAGAACGCCCCCACGA